>NZ_CP087590.1:1212328-2424656 GCF_015594925.2 Vibrio sp. VB16 | reverse complement strand
TTTGTTTATAGAATTTTTTAGTATAGTTCTTAATAATATATCGGTGGTTTTTTCTTCTTCTAATTAATTATTCGGGTAATGTTGTTGGAGACGGGGTATTAAGTTGGCTTTTTGCGAGTTCAGTGATGCTTTGGTAATAGCTATTTTTAGGTTCGAGTTCTACAGAACGTATTAAGTGCGCTAAGGCGAGGGTCGAGTTATCTTGTCGAAGATGAAGAAGACCAAGGCTGAATTGAATCGCTGCCGAATTTGGCGCATTTTTTGCGCCTTTCTCGAGGGTTGCTTTTGCTAAGTCATCTCGGTTCTGTTCTCTGTATAGATCAGCTAAATTGACATAACTCGTCTCAAAGTACGGCTCTATTTCTATCGCGCCTTGGTAGCTTGTGAGCGCTGATTCAAATGCACCTTGTGCTCGATAAACATTACCTAGATTGGTGCGAGCAAATGCTCGGTCAGAGTTGTACCTTTGAATATCTATATACTCATTTAAAGCTGGGCTTAGTTGTGTTTGTTGGGCAGAACTTAAGGACGACCAGCCTTCTATAAGCGCACCTGCCGCCGCGGTTCTTACCATTAGTATTGGGTCATCGAGTAGGGGAGACAACAGTGCCCACCGATCTTCATTGTTATAACTGGATGTCGCTGAAACCGCCGCAAATCGCACCAGTGGACTGGTATCTTTACTTCCTCTCATCGCTGCAATTGTTGCGAATTTCCCGTCAATATTACTAAGACGGCTCAATGCTGACGCTCTGATAATATCCGCTTGATTTTTATCTAAAGCGATATAGCCCAATGCTTGCTCAGCAGCAGAATGACCAATTTCTCCCGCAAAATAGGCGAGGGAGAAATGTTTTTCTTTATTTCGGGTTGAGTCTGGAAACCATTGGTCTATATAAGAGGCCGCCCACTGCGGGTTTTTGTCACTATGGCAATCTGTACAGACATCCGGTGTATTCATCTGATTGCTTCTCATTGGGTTTGGTATATGCCATGCGTGATCCCTTCTTGGGTCGATCTGCATGTAGTTTGTTGCTGGCATGTGGCAGTTAACACACCGATCACCTTCTGAGCCTGGATCATGATGGCTATGTTCTATCGATGAATATTTATTGGATAAATGGCACTGTAAACATACCGCCTCTTCTGGAATAACGAGCTTTGCGGTATGAGGGTCGTGACAATCTGTGCAGACAACACCTTTCGCTGCCATTTTAGATTGAAGAAATGACCCATAGACATAATCCTCATCGAAAATCTGTCCATCAGAATAATAAATGTCAGGAGATATCAAATTTAGCTCGTATTTGTCGCCAAACTCGCCTTGTGTGTGGTTAACGGAATCATTGAGCTGAACGCGTCTGCTATGACATTGAGCGCAAGTGGAGACTAAATCAGTGGATTCTATACTCGTTGGTTGAAGCGTTGATTGGCCTTCAATAAATTGCCACTGCTTTACCGATTTAGATAGATTTCGTTGAAAGCCAAAATGTTTGTCTTCAGGCTTGACCTCTTTATTCGCCCATAGAACATGTTGCGAGGCCGGACCATGGCACGCTTCGCAATTGACATCAATTTCACTCCATGTTGTCGCGTATTGGTCTGACTTTGTATCGTAATTTTTCTTTAGATTTGTGGAGTGACAATCGGCACATGTGTAATTCCAATTCTGTCCGGAATTGGTCCAAAAAAATGAGCTGGTCGGATTCATGCTTGGGTACAAATAAAACCATTTTTGACCATTTTCCGCTTCAGCTCTCGAATCCCAGGCAAAAGGGATTAATTGAATTCTTCCGTCAGGGAATTTAACCATGTACTGCTGAAGTGGATCAAAACCGAAGGTGAAGCTGATTTTATAGTCATGAAAAATGCCGTTCTCATCCTGAATATTGACCCAATATTCATCGTCTTTTTTGAAAAACCGGTTTACTTCATTTTGGTAGTGTAACTCTGCATTATCAAAGTCGCCCAGAACGGACTCATCATTAGCGTGCTGCATTGCTTTATCATGATGCGAGCCTTGCCATGCCTTCGTTTCTTGCTCATGGCATGACTCACAGCTTTGACTGCCGACAAATACATTGTCTAATCTTGATTCACCATAAGCGAATGACGTGATAGCGTCAATGAGCACGAGAGCTATCACAAACACACTGTTTTTTACGACAAACACGGGTGCTGTCATTCCTTATAGTTTGCTGTTTTTTATAACTTGATCTATCGGGTTATAACCTTCAGGTACAGGAACAAGTGAGTTCTTTTTTTCATACGCCTTATATTCTTTTCTCATTTGAGCGACCATTTCTGGTTTGTCCTTGGCTAGGTTATTTAGCTCTGAAGGGTCAATAGTGATGTCATACAATTCCCACTCGCCATTTCCTTTGGGTGGTGGGTTGATGGCGAGTTTATATCTGCCTTTAAATACGGCACTACTACCCGCCAGTTCATAGCCAATGGCTTCCGAATCAGGGTGCACGGCTTTTTGTTTGCCAGTCATTACACTCCAAGCACTGGTGCCATCTGGTGCATGGTATTTTTTGCCGTTATAGGTACCAGTATGCCTGTCAATATTGGTGACTTCTAGAATAGTAGGGTAGATGTCTTTTACAAAAGCAAATGTATTAACCTTACTGTCGCTAGGAATAGCGGACGGGAATCGAGCAATAAATGGAACCCTTAACCCCCCCTCAGTAGAGAAGGTTTTAAAGTAGCTATTTGGTGTATTGGCAGCGGCAGCCCAACCTGGACCATAATCGGCGTAGGACCCTTTTTGCCCCATTTCAGAATAGTCACCTTTGTAGTCGTCCATATAGGTGAATTCATAGTTTTTTTCATACCATGGACGATATGCTTCGTTGTTTGATAGTAGGTTAGGATCGGTACCATTGTCAGACATAAATATAATCAATGTATTATCTAACTCTTTGATATCTTCCAAATAGGCAAATATTTTGCCTATGTTGTGATCCATATTGTCGACCATGCCCGCGTAGGTTTGCATGCGGCGAGCATTAAATTTCTTTTCTTCTTCAGAAAGTGCATCCCATTCAGGTAATTTCCAATCATCAAACGATGTTTTTCCAAATTTGTCATCAACGGATACCGCGTTAGGGAATAACTTCTGCTCGTTTTGATTCTTGAGTCGACGGCTACGAAGCGCTTCCCAACCGGAATCATAAACACCGTCATATTTGTCGATAAACTCTTTAGGTGCTTGATGAGGGTAGTGAACGGCCTGGTAACCAATCCATGCTAAAAATGGCTTACCATCTTCACGATTGCTCTCGATATTATCGATGATTCGTTGTGTATAGAAATTGGAAGAGTAGTAGTCTTCAGTCGGTAGTTTGACTTCGTTTTCGTTCTCAAAGTAATGCACCCTGTCATACATTGGTGCATAAGGCATTTCAACCCAGTTGTCTGCTCCACTTTCTGCAAGAGCAAATGATTGTTCAAACCCTCGAGAATAGGGGATGGAATCTTTATTGCTGCCGAGATGCCATTTACCCGCCATGTAGGTATGGTAACCAGCATCTTTCAATACGGTTGCAATAGTAACAACACTATTATTTAGATGGCCTTCATAGCCCGGTTTTCCGAACTGATTGTCGGCCATAATTTCATGCATGTTACCGAGGCCTGCTAAGTGGTTATCGACGCCGCTGATCAGCATGGTACGAGTAGGAGAACACGTTGCCCCAACATGGAAGTTAGTAAAGCTGACCCCTTCTTTCGCAAGCTGGTTAATATTGGGTGTTTCTATTTCACTGCCATATGCGCCTATATCACTAAAGCCCATATCATCCGCAATAATAACCAACACGTTTGGCCTATCGGTGTCGTTTGTCATATCTGCCGCATGTAATTGAAGCGATGAACTGCCTAGTACGGCTATTACGCCAGACATTACTATTTTATTCACGTCCCTCTCCTTGTTCTAAAAACGTATCGTGATGGTAAAACAAACATTTTTCACTAAGCATGTTTTCTGGTTGTTAAGGCCCTACTTCAGGCAGACCGAACTGGTATGTAAAATAGGTCTATTAATTTCCCGCATACTTTTAATTGATGGTAGTGATAGTAAAGAGGCGTTGATAGATGGTTGAAATTACTGTCACCACTTATTAACATATTACCAACATATAAATTGCTCACTATGCAAATTCGGCAAACCTAGTAATTTATCGTTTATGAGACAGTTGAGGGAAGACGGTACGGATCGGAGATAGTAGGACATCCCCCTAAAACCTTGTTTAGTTCGTAGGCGCGTTAAGCGCGTCGTTTAATTGCTTTGCCATCATAGCGCTTTTTAAGATGCTAGTATGACTCTCATTGAGGCCATAGACGGTGACAGCATCATTTTGCATTGTAAACGGCAACTGGCTTTCTAAAGACACAACACCATCTGAATTCTCGGAAGAGAATAAGGAATCAGATCGGTTACGATAAGTGAAAGTGACATAGAAACAGTTGCAATAAAGTTCAAGTCAAAATTGATCTCTGTCGCTTATATCCAATACAACCACACTTGCCCATTCTATTCTCGCTATTCATTCGTAGGTTAGAGGGAAATAAAATGAGATTTAAGTACGCCATACTTTATGTTGAAGATGTTACGAAAACGCTCGAGTTCTATGAGAAAGCATTCGGTTTTAAGTGTTCATTCCTCCATGAAGGCGGTGACTATGGAGAATTAGATACAGGAGGTACGACGTTATCATTCTCCTCTCTGAAACTAATGAACCAACTGGGCAAAGGGGCTGTTGCTCCCAATACTTTGACACCGAGTTTTGAAATAGCTTTTGAAACAGAAAATGTAGCCAACGTGTTGGAGATAGCAATCAGTGCTGGTGCTCGATTGGTCCAGAAAGTTGAAGAAATGCCATGGGGACAAACTACTGCATATGTAAATGATATCAATGGTTTTTTAGTTGAGATATGCAGCCCAATTCGTAACTAATACGCTTGCCAGAACAGTTGAGAGATCAGGTCGTGCCGTTTGAGTAACTCTGAGGGAGTGACACCAAACCAATGTTTGATCTCTCTGCACATATGTGACTGATCGGTATATTGGTATTGATAAGCTACTTCTGTAAATATACCACCGTCAACCAGCGTTTTTGCGCTCTGTCTGGCTCTTGCTAGGCGTAGCCAAAATGACGGACTACGCGGGGTGTTGCGTGAGATCACTCGTTGTAAGGTTCTGGAGCTAACGCCCAATTGATTGGCACAGTGTTGAATACTGGTGCCATGTTGCTTAATACAATGTAATACCTCAGATATATTCTCATTGGTATGTGTTGCACTTTCTATTTGGTCGGTTAGTTTACTTGTGGAATGAAGAGATGACAGCAAGCCCGATTTGTCCAATTGTTTAACTTCACAACCAGGCCTAAGACGAAACCCCATCATTTCTGTCTCTGGTTCCATTTCTACGTTGATAGTTTGTAGATAAAGTGGAGAGAGGTAAACCTGAGGAGAGCGGTTTTTTTGTAAGCTAAAAATCACATCCTGACAGCCATCGGGTACCACATAGACACTCTTATGTTTGGTTACTTTAGAATGCCAAAAATCGATGATGTTCTCACTGGCCATAATTTTGCTGATATCTATTACTATTGTGATACTAATAATAATTACATATCCTGAAGCCTTCTCCCAGCTCTTTTTCTAGTGCGTGCCATGTTTTGAAATCTTAAAGAAATAAAGAGTCTAAGACTAACATTGAAGTGAAAAATGTTAGCCTTAGTGAATGACGGGTTATCAGTATATTCTGATTATCGAAGAGCGTTGGTTATTCAATACTAGATCGTAAAACGTATTGTATCATCGCGTAAAACTTGGCCGACTTGCGACAAGTGTTCTGCAAGCTCCTGATTATTTAGTGCATTATTTCGAGTTTTACTCGACGTATCCGCGACATGTACGATTCGCTCGTTCATGTCGTTAGCGACGTCACTTTCTTCTTTTGTTGCGGTTGCAATATGAGTGTTCATCTCATTGATCGCGACAACTGCTTCAACAATTCTTTTTAACGCAACGTCTGCTTCATTCATATGTTTAACACCAGCGGTTGCTTTCTCTTGGCTAATGTTAATGGCTTTAACCGATTGTTTTGCTTGGCTCTGTAGGTTCTCTACCATCGTTTTGATTTCGCTGGTCGAATTCGCGGTTCTGGCAGCCAACCCTCGAACTTCGTCGGCAACGACAGCAAATCCTCTCCCAGATTCTCCGGCACGTGCGGCTTCTATCGCTGCATTCAGTGCCAGTAAATTGGTTTGTTCTGCAATTTCATTGATGACATCAAGAACCTTACTGATCTGTAAACTGTTCATGTTAAGGGTATTAACGACATCTCCTACAGATTGAACCTGTTGATTAAGCTCATCAATAGTGGAGGCGGCTTCTTTGACCGTAACCCTGCCTTTATTGGCTTCCAGTTCAGCGTTGTTAGTATAATCGGAGGCGTTTGCACTGCTTACTGCCACTTCTTGTATGGTCGCAGTGATTTCATTCATGGCAGTGGAAATCAGTTCTATTTCTTGATACTGCTTATCCATGCCGATGGCGTTTTCCGTTGCGGCTTTATTGAGCTGTAAACTGGACACACTAAGCTGTTCACTAGAATGGACTACGCTACCTAGAATGGCCGAGAAGTCTTTGAGAACATCGTTATAGTCTCTGTAAAGCATGCCTATTTCATCTTGGCTATCATCAGCCGGTAAATAAACCGTTAAGTTACCCTTAGAAAGCATTTTTAATGCTTCTCTCAAAGGCAGTAAAGGCTTCATTAGGAATCGATTTACGTACAGATAGAAACAGCCAGATAATAAAAGTAATGAAAAAATAAGTGCCATTGATATCTGCATGTTATTTCGTACATTAACGTTGCTGGCGACTTCCATCATTTGTACGGCTCTATTCATCTCTTTGAGAATAACTGGAGAGCGTTGAAAAATATGATTAATTATTTCCGCTTTATTCTCTTTAGACAGTGAAGAAGAACGATCGATCAAAATTTTGATGTCTTGTTGGTAGACCTGCCATAATTGGTCGACTTTATTTAGCTGATGTTCAATATCTTTCGTTGCAGGAACAGAAATATCCAGCTCTTTGTTCCCACTCATTAACCACTGCATCGATGTATCAAATTGCTTGATGGTTTTTTTTACGGCATTGATATCGCCTAAGTCAGATTGAATGAGTAGTGCTTCCTTTGCCACTCTTTGAGAGAGCATTCGCTGCCTGCCTGCCACATTTATGGTCGATGCATCAGCTTGCATTCCATAATAGATGATAGCCATCGCGATAAAACCGGAGAAAACTAATACGGTAATTAGCAATAAGAGCTGTGACTGAATACTTTTAAATCCAATCAGCTGTAATGTTTTTCTTATTTTATTCATGTCTGAAAATTCACACTCAATTTTAGTAGCAAACAATTAACATTAGTCACTTATTTTTAACAATAAGTAATCTGAAAACGATTAGAAAATAGTGAGAAGTCATGAACTCGATTTCGATCACTATACCAATAGTTAATAATCATACGCGCAGATAATAAAAAATGCGCTAACTATTTGTAAAATCGAACATTACCGATTTATATAGCCAATAAACTTGGATGCAAAAAGTCGATTTTCAGTATGAATTGAGCTCTCAATATAAAAATAAACAATAATGAATATCTCGTCAGCAATAGAAATAAAATAAATTTTCTTATAAAAATAATCTTGAGAAATTTTTCATTATGAGCTTAACAAGAAATTTTTATGGAGACGGTCAACGCTTAGGTTTGATACATCTACTGATGTGATTTATATGACAAATATCTATATTTTAAAAATGTGACATACACTTTAGTTATTATTAATTGCATGATGAATTATAACTCTATATGTTTAATGTGAGCTCTTCGTTCAGAAAAGTTTGTCGTGATGTGGTTTATTTTCAAAATGAGAGATTGATTAAGTCTATGGAGAATATCGCAGGGAATTCGCTAGACTCAGTGTTTTTTTGTATCGATATCGATGGGTATATCTATTTTGGCGAAAATCTCTCTAGCTATAGATACACCCTGCATTATAAAGAGTGGTTAGCCCAGATTCACCATGACGATGTAGAGCATGTTGAAAATGCCATCTTCCAATTATTTACATTTGAAATCCCTTCAGTAGCGATAACGTTTCGTCGGCAAGGCATCGATGGGGCGTACCTAGAGCTAACCTGTCAATGTAAAATCGTCGTGCATCAAGGAAAGTATCGTATTGAGGGGGTACAAGAAATATACTACGCAAAATTTGATCAGGATAAGCATATTTGTCACCAGCATTGGGTGGCCTCACGTTATCACTTTTTTCATTATAAAAAATTGCTGGATGACATGAATAGGCTTGGTGACAACCAAACACCCTGTACTTTATTTTATTTTAATATCAACAAACTCAAAACATTGGTGAGTCAGTACGGTTACGATGTTTTAGATAGGATTTATAGCTGTATTTATAACGCTCTTAACGATTTATCGATATACCCTATATGTCGATATCAATCCATTCTAGGCAATTTTGTTTCTATTGTTGGTCATTCTTTCAATAGCAATGAATTAGAAGAAATCTGTGACAGGATATTCTCTCACTCTAAAGATCTTGCGAATCTAAACCCAATGATTGATCTGTGTGATATGCGTGTCGGTATAATGACGCTTCCGCCGCGTCAATCTGAGTCGCCTAGAGATATTTTAAGACATCTTGCAAGAACGAGTGAGTACGCCTTGAAAGGAAATGAGTGTAAATGGGCCATTCATGATGAAAATAAGCATTCAAAACTGGCTCGGCATTTTTATGTTGAAAAAGAATTGCGTGGCGCAATAAGAAATAATGAATTAACCGTTAAATTTCAACCCATTATCAATGCAAAAACCAATAAACCTTGTAGCGTAGAATTATTATCCCGATGGGAAAATAGTGCGCTTGGAGAAATATATCCTGACGAGTTTATTCCTGTGGCTGAATCCCAAAATTTGATTGTACAGCTTGGCTGGCAAGTGTTTAATCAAGCATGTCAGTTTTTGAGCGGTTTACCGAATGATTCTACATTGAGTGTGAATGTGAATGTCTCGGTTCTTCAACTACAGAGCATAAGTTTTGCTACACAAGCGTTAAGTATCGCAATGGAACATCAAATATCACCATCGCGAATTGTTATGGAAATAACTGAATCGCTATTCTTAGATACGAGCTCAATGGCTGGTGCACAGCTGCTTGCGCTATCGCAGCTTGGATTCAAGCTTTCTCTCGATGATTTCGGTTCTGGTTACAGCACCTTAAATAATTTATTTTCCTTACCAATCAACCAAATCAAACTCGACAAGGAAACGGTAAATAAAGCGATGCAAAACGAAGAAGCGATGAACTATGTTTGCTTTCTTATCGATATGTGCCGACGAAATGACGTTGAGTTCCTAGTGGAAGGCATTGAAAATGCCGATATGAATGCGTGTTATCGACAGAAAAAGGTCCATTGTATGCAGGGCTTCTATTTTTCTAAACCGATGAATGGCAAAGAGACGGTTGAGTACTTAGGCTATGCCAATAATAAACGTCCCAAAAACCGCTCAAAGCCGTAAGCTAATTGTGTAATCGAAGACGAATAAACCTAAATACTCAAACCAATGATGAGTGACGTGATACGTCAATTGTTATAGTTGAGAGACATCAGCATAGATTTCATAATTACTGATTAAACCCTCTTTCATAGTTAAAAATGTCGCGAATTTTGCCGAATGTTTACTACCATCTTTTCTAACGTAACTTACCTGACCGTTACAGATAATCACATCATTTTGATTCCAGATATTATCAAAGGTATGAGACATACCTGCAATAGAACTGAAAAACTGACGATTCATTTCCACAACATTTGATTTACCCTTTACTGGTTCAGCGTTGGAAAACCTGAATGTAACGTCTTGATGAAGCATCTGAGATAATTCAGAAGCGTTACGACTGTCCACAATGTTGTAAAGTTTTTTTGTGAACTCAATTGGATTATTCATTTTCATTTCCTTTGGCTGCTTATATTATAATTTATTGTTGAATTTTACTGCTTGTTTTGACGATTGGTTTGTCATCGATAGACCAATGAATAACAGAATTAAAGCGATGATCAACCGGTAGTGGAAAGCATCGGCAAAGAAGAAAATTCCGATCGTGACACCTGTTATTGTCACTACATTTCCCACCTGACTAAAACCCAATCCATCGGTCATTTTTTGTAAACGAAAGGTGAGTAGATAACTGAATGCGGAGATTATCGCCATCAGCACCAATATGAGTGAACTTGATTGTTGCGCGCCATCGATAGAGCTGCTGCCAACGGTTAGACTGATTGGTAGCCAAATTAAACTTTGTATACACAATACTCCTGTAGCGAGGGCGATTGGGTTGGCGTCAACAGGATAGGCTTTACTTCGATATATATTCCCCATCGCAAGGAACAAGGGCACCAAAGTCGCGAGAAGTAACGTAGTACCGTCATCTTTTAACGTGAAGCCAGGTGATATGGTTACTAGCAAAACCGCTAAAAATCCAAACCCTATTCCCATGACTCTTTTGAAGTCTAACCCGGCTTTCTGAAATGGTATGGAAAGTAGGAGAGTGAACAGGGGTGACAAGGTAATCAAGACGCTGAATGTACTGGCCGACAAATTCTGAAGTGCAAAATTTGATGCTAAATTAGGTAGACTAACACCAAGCAGACCAGCAAAAATGTAGTAGCGTAAGTGTTTTACCGATAGCGTTTTTAATTCACCTTTTAATACCAACAATGTTAATAGAATGAAGGCTGAGCCCATTAACGGTAGTACTAGCACCTCAAGAGGTGTAAAGCCGTTCATGACGCTGTACTTCGCTAATGCGAAGCTAACCGCAACGGAAATACCAATGCTAAGAATGTATAAAATTCGCGTACTTTTAAAGGATAATGTCTCAAACTTAATTTCGTCACTTGCTTTATTCGATAACACTGATTGGTTGGACATAATATTGCCTTAACTTTGTTAGACCTGAGTTCAGTAGAGAAAGCATATATTGGTTCGACTAGAATGATAATATGCCCTACACTCATCACATTGTTTCCAGTTAGGCTACAAACACGATGGAACACTTAGACGCTATTCCTTATTTTCTCGCTGTTGCGGAGCATAAAAGTTTTGCAGAGGCAGCCCGTCACCTTAACGTTTCGCGCTCAGCAGTAAGTAAACGCGTGAATCAATTGGAAGCGGCGTTGGGAGTTCGCCTACTGCATCGAACGACTCGAAAGGTTAGTCTCACAGAGGCTGGTGGTCATTATTTCTCTAACGCACAAAATGCGTACTATTGGATGCAGCAGGCTGAAGATTCCGTAACCAGCCGACAACATTCACCAATAGGCAAGCTCAAGATTTGTGTTCCAATGTCTTTTGGGCGATTGAAAATTGCTCCTTTAATCCCAGGTTTTTTGAAGAAGTACCCGCAAGTTGAAATCGATATGGTTATGGACGACCGTTACTCGGATATTGTTGACGTTGGATTCGATGTCGCTATTCGTGGTGGCAATCTTGCCGATTCTTCCCTAATCGCAAGAAAGCTTATGCATAGTCGTAGTTTAATTTGTGCGTCAGAAACATATTTAGATGGAAGGTTTTTGCCCAAAACGCCCATCGATCTAACTGAACACAATGCGTTGATTTATAGCTACTCGGCACAAACGATCGAATGGATTTTCGAATACAATGATCACATTGAAAGAGTCAGTGTACGTGGAAATTATAGAGTAAATAACAGCGAAGCAATATTAGCAGGATGCTTACGAGGCTTAGGGGTTGGACGGTTGCCTGATTTCATCGCAAAACCTTATATAGATAGTGGCGAGCTTATCCAATTGTTACCAGAATACAAAATGCCGGAAAAAAGTATCTGGGCGGTTTTTCCTGAACGAGCTTATATGCCAGTCAAAGTCAGAGTTTTTATCGACTATCTCTCTGATACATTAACGTTATAGGGTTACAGTGATTTAGGGAGTTCTTAAACATTCCGATATCGTAATGCGATGTAAGCATGAATCATCAATAGAGCGGTTTTGAATCAAAGTTAACTCAGGTTTTAATTGGAAACTAATTAGAGCTTCAATCAGGCACGCACCGATGGCCCAAAATATCCCAGAAAAGAAAGCAAAGATATCGCCAATATTTAAGATGGCCTACCCAGATATCAGCAGAGCTGATAGATTCATCTCCACAGATAAGTGATCTGGAACGGAGCAATGTTGATATCGCTATTCGGTATGGTGTTCGAAAGTACGATAAGTTGGTACATCATAGATTGATGATCGACCAAATTATGCCAGCATGTAGCCCTGCGGTAGCAAACGCTCTTTCATCAACCAAAGCGCTATCAGATCTCTTCACCTTTTCTCTAATTCATTGGGATACCACTCAACTCGAAGCAGCAGAATCTAGTAGACAATGGTTTGTTTGGAAGAATTGGTTGGCCCTGATATCGGATATGATGTTGTTACAAAAGAAGCGATGGTGCGCTCGGATGTGCATATATTCGTTGATTGGATAGTAAAAGCCGTTAAAGAAGACAAATCAAAATTCGAATAATAAATTGTCTCGCATGATATGACCAGATGTCGGATAAACGTCGAAGAAAGAGTTTTTTGAATAGATTTGATCGACAACGCTTTTTATAAAAAATAGGCATACAGATAAGGTATAAATTGTCATTGGACAAGAAATGAATAACAGCAACATGATAATGGTAGTCATCAATTATGGATAACCATAGTGATGGTGTATATATTGCGCAGGTTAGCGGCGGTAGATCTCGCTGGCAAATGCGTGTAAATAACGAGGTGAACTATAAAACGTGGCTACTAAATGAAATAGAGACTAGAGTTTACAAATAATAATAAATTTAATGACGTTCAGTATCTTGGCTACATTTTTTCTATTTGGTTAATAAAAAGGGTCCTAATGCGCACACTCACTACTCTTCTATCCTTATGTTCACTTTTTTTTAGTACGAATTGCTTAGCCGACAAACTCAAAATTTTCACATGGGAAGACTATATTTCAGATACCCTCATTAAAGAATTTGAAGATACATACGGCTACACGGTGTCTCAAATATACTTTGAAAATGAAATGCTGCGTGATGTTGTCGTGTATTCAGGAAAAGCTTTAGCCTATGACTTATTCATTATAGATGGATTAACAATTAGAGAATTGGGAGAGTCTGGACACCTTGCTAAGCTATCAGGCGTGTTAGATCAAGAAAACTCGAATTTTACCAAGGCATCTAATCAAGTGTGTGGACCTTATGGAATACCTTACTCACAGGGAACCATGGGAATAGGGTATAGAACTTCAAAAGTAGACCGAGAGATTCGTTCGTGGATGGATATTTTTGACTATGCAAGCGAGAATCCTCAAACCGTCGTGATCCCAAATGATGATATAGATACAACGGCTATTGCGTTGCTCGCACTAGGGTTTAACCCAATGACTGAAGATAAAAATGAGTTAGAACAAGCCTATAGCCTGCTCATGAAAACGCGTAAAGACCTACTCGCCTTTAGAACGAGTATCGGTTACGTTTTAGATAAAAAAACGGATTCTAAAATGGAAATGGCCATATTGTATTCCGGTGAAAAAGAGCAAGTATCATCCACAACTAGCCAAGAAGATTGGGTGTACACGATTCCAATTGAAGGAACGCTGTTATGGCATGAGTGTCTGAGTGCCCATATTCAAAAACCTATCAGCAAAGCTTCGATAGAATTTCTAAATTTTATCAACAAACCAGATAACGCTGTAAAAAATGCGGAAGAGATGTGGTTTACAAGCTCGAATCAATATGTATTAGATTCGGCCAGTGAAGAATACCTTCACGATGAAGAACTGTTCCCTGAGAATTTAGATAGCGACACTGCATTCTCTTACAAGAGGCTTAGTACAGAAGCTGAAAATTTCCGGAGCCAAATATTAACCGTACTCCAGAACAGTAAATAGAAGATAATTGACGAATGAAACTGTCAGCGAAAATTAATTACATACTACTGCCCGTCATGTTGATTATTTTTTCGACTGCGGCCTTGTTTTCATACAGCAGCCAAAAATTACAACTTACATTGGCAATGTCCGACAAACTACAAAATGAGCTTGAATATATTTCTTATGATCTAAATAAGGATCTTCAAGAACTTGATACTATCGCTAGAATGAGTTTAGAAAGTCATTATATTCAACAACACTTTGATGGACTGAAAAATGACACGGATAAATACTACTTAGAGAAAGAGCTTGTCAATTATATTAATCAACTTGAAATCAATCATGGGAGTTTTGAAAGTTTCGCCCTGTTAGATAATAAAGGTCAGGAAATTATTTACTTCAATACCTCCAATCCTTTTTCCAAATTTGAAACGAACGAAGTCATTGAAAATCACATATCTCAAATAAACAATGAGTTAGAAGTACATGGTGTCGCATTGATCAATGCCTCAACTTATAAGTTTATTAATAAAGGTGATGAACCAGAATTTCTAATATTGAAAACATTTACTCCAGAACAGAGTTTAACGGTCCCAACATTTTCTAGAGGCCATAAACTGTATACTGCGGTAATCCGCTCAAAAGTCACCCATAATGCTGATTTTTACGAGAAGATAAAAACGAAAATAGATCCAGATGTGAGGCTCTCTATCACGCCCAATGCCGCATCCAATGCCATTGAAAGTGCAGTAAAAATCGACCACATGACAATGTCAGGTGATGAGCTCGGTTATGAACTCAAGCACGATTTATGGACCATAAAAATAGCCTTAATGGGCGAAACCTTGTCTAAAATTTACAAACCGTTTCAAATAATGTTTGTCACTATTGTTTTGTCCGTCACGCTAGTCACTTTTGTGTTACTCAAATGGCTTATTGTTAAACAGATAATAAAACCAGTCGAGAAGCTGACTAAGCAAATTGAACAGGTGGATTCTGACAATCTAATCTATATAGAAAAGTCTAAAAGTGATGATGAGGTTTCAATTCTCACAAACAAATACATCAACCTCATCTCCGAGCTCGATGATTTGGCAAAACGAGACAGTTTAACGGGGCTGCCAAACCGTAAGAAATTCAACTTGGATATTGTTCGAATCATAGATCGGTGTGAAAAAACAGGCAAGAAATGCGCTGTTATTTATTTCGACCTCGATAACTTCAAACATGTTAATGATAAGTACGGACATCATATAGGCGACAACCTGCTATCTGTTTTCTCTGAACGTTTTGTCGAAAGTTTTGTCGATTTTGATTGGGATAATTTGTCTGTTTCTGAATTCGAATTTGCAAGGTTGTCAGGTGATGAGTTTGCCATCATTGTTGGGGGTATAGATGACCTGGATATTCTCACCTTGTTTACCCATCGAATTCTTTCCTTATTCGATGGAGGTTTCGCTATCGGTGATACTCTTTTCGATATCGGTGTGAGTATTGGCCTTTCAATATACCCAAATGATGCGAAGACGGTCATGGAATTAATCAACCACGCTGATTCTGCAATGTACTCTTCAAAAAAAGAATTCGGAAGAAACAATTACAAATTTTACTCAGATGAATTGAACAGTGAAATAAAACGCCACGAAAAAATAAATGAGTACATAAAGGACTCAATCAGTTCGAACCGTTTTTATCTAACCTACATGCCAATTTATGGCACAAAAAATGGCAAGATAAGAGGGGCAGAAGTCCTCTTAAGAACGACACATAAGGATTTATCATCTTATGGTCCAGCAGAGTTTATTCCAGTAGCGGAATCATCTGGCTTAATCAAAGATATCGACTATTGGGTTTTTGAGAATGCGCTATACCGATTATCAATTTGGATCAAAGAATTGAGTTTTGACGGCGTCCTTGCCATCAATTTTTCTTCTTGGCAACTGACCAATATAGATTTTGTAGATGATCTTGCTTCTCTAATTGCTAAGTACCAGATCCCACCAAATAGAATAGAAATGGAAATTACCGAGACATGTTTTATACCGGGTGATGATCAGAACATAGAGATGCTAAAGTCTCTTAAAAAATTAGGGGTTAGGATTTCACTTGACGATTTTGGTACTGGTTTTACAGCATTTAGTCAACTTATTAACTACCCAATAGACACACTTAAAATTGACAGAATGTTTATCAACGCGATTGATATCGAATCGACCGATAGACAGTTATTTGATGTCATTATTGAAATGGCCAAGATCTATAACCTTAACGTTGTTGCAGAAGGGGTTGAAACGACGACACAACTAGACTATGTACGCTCGAAAGGATGCCAAGAAGTACAAGGTTTTTTATTATCTAAACCTTTAAAAGAGGAAGATTTTCTCGCTATTTGGAAGAAACAGCCTAGTGGCTGATAGCGGCTGTGTGATTCAAACGTACTCAACGGTATTGAACCGTTGCTAAATAGCCTTACTCAAGCCCAACCCAGCAGCCACCACCACACATAATCAAGCGGAAATAGAAAAATGATTGTTACTGCAGTAAGGGGTAACGTCACTTTAACTAGCTTACTTAAGGGTTCTTGGGAGAGTTGCATTGCAACTATCAAGGGGGCGACCTGATATGGGAATATCACGGTAGAAAAGCCTAATACTTGTGTCATCAGTACCGCTGTAGTTGAAAATCCAGTCGCTTGCGAGAAGTCAGCGGCGAGAGGGGATAGGACGGCTGGTACACCTGGAATAGTGGTAACCAAACCCGTAACAACAGAGGTTAAAGAGAGCGACATAAACCCAAGGAACGAACCAGACGACGACGAAGGCAAAAGCTGACTAAACGCCTCTCCCATGTAATTACCTATCCCTGATTCGTTGACTAGCATGCCTAATCCAAGGGCAGCAGAGACAAAAACTACGGTACCAAAGTCGACGGAACTATTGAAAGATTTGGGGGGGATTACGCCTACTTTTGGCAGCAGAAGAATAATCGCTGTCGCCAGACCAACCCACGCTGGATTCACGCCATGTATTGAGTCTGTCACCCAAAATAGAAGCGTGATACCGAGTAATAAGCCGACTTTTTTCTGCGCCTTAATATCAAAGTTATCTTCTACACTTTGGCATGCTGGCGTGGGGTTGGATGAAATTTTATCAGGAAATATTTTTAAGACCATAGTGACGATGAGCAGAGACTTTAGAACTCCTAATACAGGAAAGTGGAGCAATAAATATTCGGTATAACTAAACTGAATGTCATAAAGAGTTTCACTAGCGCCTGCGAGTATCATATTTGGTATATTGGCAGGCAAAACGGCAAAGCTTGGCATATTACAGGCGAGAGCCAAAGCGACGGCGATACCAATTCGTCCATTGCTTCCTTTCTCTAAGCCAACTTGATCAGCAAGCGCCATGCCAATCGGAACCAACACGACCGCCCGTCCCACGGATGAAGGCATTATAAACCCAAGCAGTACTGCACTCATCACTAGTCCACCAATCAGCCTAGTATAGCTGCCGGTTAAATAGGGTGCGATTGTTGATGCGAGTCTCTTCCCTAGCCCGGTTGAGGAGATCGAAGCCCCAATGACAAACCCTGAGATGATTAGCCAGACAGCGGTGGAACCGAAACCAGAAAAAAGTAGAGTGGGTTCTATCAGTTTAAAAATAGTGGCTAGAGCAAAGAAAATAAGCCCGACAAGAAATGGCGGTACAATGCCAGTAGTCCAGAAAACGAGTGTGATCAACACAACCGCCGCACTATGTGAAAATCCCGCTGGCTGACCTGATATTGGAAAAAAAGCCAACAAAATCGCAATGGCTACTGTGGCAGCAAGTGTGCCGTTTCTTACATTGAACCCAAAATTCATGCCAGCAAGCCTTATGCAGATACGATTAAGATAACTCTAATGTAATAATTGCCACATTGACAGGGTATCTTTGAAATCTTATTTCACGACAGAGGACAACAAGAAAAATAGTCAGTGATTTCTACGGCATTATCATTTTTAAAGGTAGTATCACTACCTTTAAAACGTCTGCCTGCATAAATGGCCAACAATTCGCCGTAAAATAGCCTCAAAAGATGAGCACACCCTAGTCGGGGTGATGCCTTAAGCACTATAATATCGCCGAATCTGGCCGAATTATCCTCGAAGAATAGGGTTCGTTAAACAGGTCGGTCCGCCTTCACATGCCATGCAAAGGGCGTCACCTTCAAATACAGTGACGTTCACTCCACTCTCTTCCATGACCTTCTTTGTTTTTGGGAAGCCATCGATCATGATGCAGTGATCTGGAGAGGTAGGAAGTACATTTAGGTTAAGACCAAATGAGGCTTCAAACTCATCAGCCGGCGCGATAACGAACTCGATATTGGACTCTTTTAGCAGTGTCCACAATGACGCAGGGATCAAAGGTGGATGAACAAGGTATTTGGTTTCAGTGAGTGGTGAAATGACGGACATAAGATGGAGACAAGCTTCTTCTCCAGTCCAATAGGGCATATCAAAGCTAAGTACTGTGATGTCATGTGGATTGAGTAATACATTGAGTTGCCTTACCCCTTCTTTATTCGAACGAAACCCCAGCCCGACGATCAACGTTTTTTCATTAAGCCAAATGGTGTCACCGCCTTCAACCATCGCGTCGCCAGTCAGTTCGCCTAGAATGGTAATGCCTGCTTGCTCATAGGCTTTTTTGTGTACCTGTGGCTCGTCAGCTCGGAGTGGTTTACCCATTTTCAATGGTATGGCACCTGCCTTGGTAATGATCGATGCATCACGAGTAAACATAGCGTCAGACAGGCCATCGCCTTGATCTTCAATCCATACGATCTCTGCACCAGTTTGTTTGATTAACGTTGCAAACTGGTCGTATTCTTTTATCGCTTTTTCAGCGTTAAAAAAGTGGTTGTAGTGCCATAATGCAGGGTCCGCCTCCAATAAGCTTTTACCGGGACGACGCATTAAAACGCGGGTCATTTTTTCAGCCATTAACTGACAACCATAATTAGCCATTTATCTTTCCTTAATATAACGATTAATAAAAACAGATTGACATTTAGTCTATACGGATGCATAAAGTTATACAAGCGTATAGTTTTACGCAGTATTATAGGTGATATGGATGTCGATAAATGGATACAGGCGCAAAGGTCCTGTTATTGAAGTAAAGGATTTACATAAATCGTTTAATCGTATCGAAGTGCTAAAAGGCATTGATTTACATGCGAATAAAGGCGAAGTCATTGCGCTGATAGGAGGAAGTGGATCAGGAAAATCGACTACATTGCGTTGCTTAAATTTACTTGAAACACCGCAATCGGTTGGATCCATGAGGCTACTTGGAGAAGAGGTACTATTCAAACCGTCCAAAGGTGAATCATTAGACGTGTTGGATAAAAAACAGCTTCGTTGGATACGAACCAAACTTGCAATGGTTTTTCAAAACTTCAACCTTTGGCCTCATATGACACTCGAACAGAATATCATGGAAGCCCCCGTACATGTGCTGGGACAGTCGAAGGTTCAGGCAAGGGATAAAGCACATGACTTATTAGAAAGAGTGGGGTTATTAGAGAAACGAAATAGCTACCCGTCATTTCTATCAGGAGGGCAACAACAGCGAGGCGCAATTGCTAGGGCACTGGCTGTTGATCCCGAGGTTTTGCTGTTCGATGAACCGACATCTGCTTTGGATCCTGAATTGGTAGGCGAAGTTTTATCTGTGATGGCGGGGCTTGCGGATGAAGGTCGTACTATGATCATCGTCACCCATGAAATGCAATTTGCTGCCGATGTTGCGAATAGAATTATATTCCTCGACCAAGGAAAAATTGAGGAACAAGGCACACCGGACCAGATTTTTAAAACACCCCAATCACCCCGTTTACAGCAGTTTATAAAGAATATTTATTAATAAATCACTCTACAATCACAACATTTCAAGGAAAGAAATATTATGAGTATCAAAAAAACAGTCTTCTTATCGTGTGTTTCATTAGGATTAACGATCTCTCAAGCATACGCGGCACCAATAAAAGTCGGTATTGCAACCGAGGCGTATCCCCCATTTTCTGTGCCGAACGCCGAAGGGAAATACACGGGTTGGGAAATCGATATTGCAAACGCGGTGTGCGATCAGGCAGAACTAGAGTGTGAGATTGTCGCCACGTCTTGGGACGGAATTATCCCTTCACTGGTCGCTGAAAAAATAGATGTTGTTGCCGCTTCACTATCGATAACAGAAGAGAGAAGTAAAATTATCGATTTTTCCGATAAATATTATCAAACGGGTGCAAGTTTGGCGGTTGCTGCGGGTAGTAAAATTCAGTCGACGCCTGAGAGTCTGGCGGGATATAAAATTGGTGTGCAATCGGGCTCAATTCATCAGTCTTATGCCTTAAAGCACTTTAAGTCGGCTTCGATTAAAGAGTATCAAACTCAAGATGAAGCAAATCAAGACCTGTTCTCGGGAAGAATAGATGCCACCTTAGCGGACGCCTTAGTATTAGAAGACTTTTTGAAATCAAGTGAAGGTACGCTTTGTTGTTCATCCGCCGGGCTCGTTGCTCATGATGAAGCACTGCTTGGCAAAGGTATTGGTTTTGGACTTAGGAAAGGCAACGATGATCTAAAAGCCTCACTCAATGCTGCCATTGAAGCGATCAGAAAGAATGGCATCTACGATAGCATCACTCAAAAATACTTCGAATTTAATATCTATGGTGAATAGTTTGCCAGTCGATCTAATTTGGAGATGTAGATGGTAAATTATAAGAGCATGAGCTGGTATGAATTGCTTGCTATACCTCCTCCCGGTTGGGGGGGGTATTTGTTGGATGGGTTAGTGGTTTCTTTACAGGTTGCGAGTCTTGGTTATCTATTTGGACTGATTATTGGCATGTTTGCCGCCAATGCTAAACGCCGTGGTAATGTCCTTGTGGCTGATCTGGTGACCATCTATACCACGGTGATACGCGCCGTACCGGAGCTTGTATTAATCTTATTGGTTTATTTTGCTCTACCGGATCTCATCAATCAGCTGCTTTCCGTTTTTGGCGCAGAAAAGATAGAAATCAATAAATTTTCCGCTGGTGTGCTGGTGATTACCATTGTACAAGGTGCCTATGCGACAGAAGTAATAAGAGGTGCCATGAATGCTATCCCTACAGGGCATATTGAAGCCGCAGAAAGTTTTGGCATGCATCCTTTTGTTACCTTCTATCGAATAACGATCCCTGAAATGCTGCCGAATGCGTTGCCAGGCCTGTCTAATCTATGGTTGATTGCGACCAAAGACACGGCGTTATTGGCGGTGGTTGGATTTACTGAGCTGACGTTGGCGGCTCGTCAGGCGGCCGGGGCCACTAAAAGTTATTTTCTATTTTTGTTCGCGGCTGGCGTGTTGTATCTCATTGTTACCTTGCTCTCTAATGTTCTATTTAACTACCTTGAAAAGCGACTTAATCGGGGGGTGAAATATGCATAACATAATGGTCCCTCACCGTATCGTCCTTATTCTGCTCAGTTTAGTACTGGTTTTTGCGGCTATTTTTGGTCTGAACTGGCACTGGTTGACGAACTATAGTGCAGATATACTCAACGGCTTATGGAAAACCATTATGCTGTTGGTGAGTACAATCATATTCGGTTTTGTTTTCGCCGTTTTGCTAGGTTTAGCTCAGGTCTCCGGCCCTAAACCATTGGCATGGTTTGCTCGAGGTTTTTGCACCATTATTCGTGGAACGCCTCTACTGCTTCAACTATGGCTTTTGTACTATGGGTTGGGATCTATCTTCCCTTATATCCCGGGAATTCGGCAGAGTTGGATGTGGCCGTATTTAACGGAGGTATGGCCGTACGCATTTATCGTACTGACGATCTCTTTTGCTGGCTATGAAGGGGAGGTCATGAGAGGGGCGCTTAAGGAAGTGCCAAAAGGTGAATTGGAAGCGGCTTATGCTATGGGGATGCACCCTTGTATGGTCTTTCGACGAATCTGGTTGCCGCGAGCGATACAAAGAGTGCTACCGACATTAAACGGTGAGGTCATCTTGCAACTCAAAGCGACCCCTCTTGTGGCGACGATATCGTTTGTTGATGTCTATGCGGTTTTCTCAAGGATCAGACAGGAGACATTTATTGTGTACGAGCCTTTAATTCTATTAGCTCTGTTGTATTTGGTGATTGCTGGGATAATTACTTTAGGTTTTTGGTATTTAGATCGCCGCCATCCGAGCTATTCGTAATGGCTCTTGTGTTTTTATTTGATAACGATGTAGAAAATAGCAATAAATAAGCGTACCTAGCCGTGTCATTGTTTATACTACGCCGAGAAATGTTGAACGAGTTGATCCGATGAATGAGAAACGCCGAGTACCAAGAAAAGAGATGTCTATCAACCGTAAAACAGAGCTGGTTGATGCGACCCTTAGGGTAATAGCATCTGACGGCGTGAAGGCGGCAACAGTTCGCTCCATTGCAGAAGAGGCGAAAGTGACGCAAGGGCTGATTCGTTATCATTTTAAAAGCAAAGATGAACTGATCATCGCTGCTTACGAAAAACATATGACCAATCTGATTGACGTTGCTGCTCGTGGGTCGAATGGCCATTACTCTTCAGCGAAAAAACGCTTGGCGATGTTTGTACAAGCCTCGGTTAGACCGCCCATTATTGATGCGCAGGTGATAGCGATATGGGCTGGATTTTTTCAGCTTTTGTTTCATAACCAACCGATGCGCGAAAGCCACAAAAAAACCTACCACCTGTTACGGAACCATATCCAACAGCTGATAGCCGATGTATTTTCTGAAGAGTCTAGAGAGACAACAGACAAAGAATTGCGTCAGTTAAGCATTGCCTGTAATGCCGTTTTGGATGGTCTGTGGATAGAAGGCGGTATTATCCCTGATGAGTTCATGACTAACGAGCTCGTTGAAACCGCGATTCGGGGTTTTAGTGCACTGACAGGCGTTGAGCTAAGTCGCTATTTGGGTGTTGAATAACGTAGGATGGCTTTACGCCGATGAATCTCCCATGAGTCCGACGCGTTTTTCTAGGTCTCGTTTGACTATGTTGATCGCCTGTAGCGCCACAGCAGGGTTGACCTCATTACTTTCTAGCAAATAGATAAGATCCACTGCCAGTTTTATCTCTTCAGGAGCGGTGTCGATACCGTTGTTGGTATTAATGGTCATATAAAGTCCCTTAATTTAGCTATCTGATCTTCTATCTCTTTTCTAGATTGTTGGCAACGAATTAAACGATCTCTTGCCGTATTGAATATGATTTCGGCTGCATGCTTATCTTCGGTTGGCGCTGTGTTGACTATGTTTTGTTTTTCATCGACTAACGTTTGCAGACGATATTCCCACTCTTGGTGTTGTATAAGATTCTGTTGAAGTGCTTTGAGTGACAGACGCTGTGTTGACGGCTGTTCTGGGTGTAGATTGGTGGAGATCTCTCGAGATATTGCACTTATCTGATCGAGCAGTTGTTCAGTCAAGTATTCAGCTTGCCTAGGGGTGAGTGCTTTTTCCCCATTAACACGTGATTCATTTTTACCCAGTATTGTTTTGAATGTCGCTAGAGCCTCTTGTACACAAGGTGAGAGCAGTCGTGACCGACAGCGGAACAACTTGTCGTCAAAAAGCACCCTAGGTTGAACGCCGCGTTGGGAATCCAATTTCTTGGCTGTGTTTGCAAGATCATCTAAAACGGTTTTAATTCGATTGAATTCATTCATGTAATGCTATACCGAATCCTATAAATGGTGCTCAGTTACCTTATAAGTCGGCAAACCACGCATCATAACCAAGTTTAATGGAGAGAATACTGACAACAGTAACAAACACGGGTCGAATAAACTTCGCACCGAAGCGGATGGCGGAGTGAGCGCCCACAAAAGCACCCGCCATCAGACAGACACCCATGGTTAGGCCTAAGACCCAATTAATGTGGCCCAAGAAAGCAAAGGTGACGAGGGATGTGAAGTTACTCGTAAAGTTCATTGCTTTTGAAAGGCCAGAAGAGAGCAGTATATTCATACGATAGATCGCCATGCTGCTGACTATCCAAAATGCACCAGTTCCGGGTCCTGCAACCCCGTCATAAAACCCTAAGGTGAATCCTTGTATCCATTGGATTCGATTTAGTTTTTTACAAGGCTTTGGTAATACGTTTTCGTTCGCCTCGGGCGTTTTATGCCAAATAGTATAGATAGCGGTAGCCAAAATTATCACGGGCAATGCTTTTTCCAACCATTCAGTGCTCAACGCATCAACAACCAGCGTGCCGATTGTCGCGCCGATTAAGGTCGAATAAAAGGCGTGCTTCCATAACTCTGGAGTGAACAGTCGCTTGCGATAAAAAGTGACAGCTGCGGTTGAAGAGGCAAAGGTTGCCGCAAGTTTATTGGTCCCCAAAGCAATGTGAGGTGGTAACCCAATTGAAAGCAAGGCCGGTACGGTTAACATGCCACCGCCACCCGCTACAGCATCAATAAATCCGGCGGCAAATGCAACCAAAGCCAAAATAACCAACATGGTTGGTTCCAACATTTCCATAAATATTCCGGTACCTGACTTTAGTCAAATTGCTTTAAGCAATTTTTACTCAATAGTTCGTTTAAATGGGGGTAAGGCGTCGAGCAGTAGTTTTCCGTATCGTTTACTCACTACTCTTCGATCAAGAATGATAACTCTACCAGAATCTTGCTCTTTACGCAGTAAACGGCCAACGGATTGAATGAGTTTTTTGCTCGCTTCAGGTACAGAGATCTGCATAAAAGGATTACCACCTCGACTTTCAATATATTCCGAATGGGCTTGCTCCACTGGCGAGGTTGGAACCGCGAAGGGAATTTTGGTAATAATAAGGTTCTCAAGCAGGTTACCAGGCAAATCGAGACCTTCTGAAAAACTGCTTGTACCAAATAACACACTTGTTTTGCCGCACTGTATCAATGTTTTATGCCTATTTAGAATCTCTGTTCTTGATGACTGTCCCTGAACTTGCAGCGTCCAGCCCTTCTTTTTAAATTGAGCAGAAACAATTTCGGTAACCTGTTTCATCTGCCAGTACGAAGCAAATAGAATTAGGTTCGCTTTGTCTTCTATTATTAAGCTCGGCAGAAGTTCCGCTACGTAGTCGGTAAACTCTGGCGCCTGCGGTTCATATTTCATCGCGGGTATAAGTAGCTCAGCATTATCTTGATAATTAAACGGCGAAGCCAAAGCCAAAAACTGCACTCCATCTTCTTTCTTTGCGCTTACCCCCGCTTGACGACAGAAAAAATCAAAAGAGTTCAGCGCACGGATTGTGGCCGAAGTCAGCACTGCGCCGACACATCGACTCCATATTTGTTGATCTAATTGCCAGCCGACTTCCAACGGTGAAACGTTTACAATGAAGTCTCCCTCTCTATCTGGGCTTAGCTCTAGCCATTTAACTAATGGGGCGCCCTTTTCTTTTTTAGGTTCGGCCATTAAATGCCAGACCTTAGCCAAGTTTTCTAATCGTTGACTATAAAAGCCGATTTCCGCTAGTGTCGGTTCTGCAATTTTATTAGAAAGCTCACCGTCTTTAAGCCTTTCGGCTATAAGGTCGGCTATTTTTCCAAGGGCCAGGCTGGCCTTACCCGACAAAAGTTTCAGTTCCTTGGATTGCAGTTCTAACCATTGAGGTAAGTCGCCGTGTTCAAATCGATAGGCTTTGTCTTCGAATTGAGTCGCATCAAACTGTTTACTTAATTGTGTTAAAGCTGGCACTAGTTCTTGCACTGAGTCTTGTAATTCATTACGAAAGCGATTGACGCGCTTTTCATCGGCCAAGCTGGTAAATTTGCTCGAAGACTGATTCAGTTTTTCTAACCAAATGGCCGCACCTTTCAAACTGGCGGCGGCAGACGAATGGTCTCTCGCCACTTTCGGTAGGTGGTGGGCTTCATCGAAGATATAAATAGTATTGTCAGGTTCCGAAAGAATAACGCCGCCTCCAAGCTCGATATCCGCCATGACCAAACTATGGTTAGCGATAATAACGTCATTCTTGTCAAGTTCAGCGCGCGCTTTTTGAAATGGACATCCTCTATGGACAGGTAAGCCGTTATTGCAGCTATGCTTATCGCTGACAATGGTCAGCCAAAGTTCATCCTTAATCGGCTTTGGCCACGCATCTCTATCACCGTCCCACTTACCTTCCATCAGCGCATGATGCATGGTTTCTAGCAATTCAATGTCTTTTTTCTTTGGTTTGATTTCAAAAATAGCCAGTTGTCCGCCATCTGCGCCGCACGCTGTGGCCAGTTTTTCTGCACAACAATAACGCTGTCTGCCTTTTGCGAGGATAAATGAGAACTCTAAATTGGTAATGCGTCTAAAAAGAGGTAAGTCTTTGTCTAAAAGTTGTTCTTGCAGCGCCACAGTTGCAGTAGAGATAACTATCTTTCGATTGTTTAACACTGCGCATGGGATCGCTGCCATCAAATAGGCGAGGGACTTGCCTATTCCCGTTCCCGCTTCCGCCACTATTATACGATTTTTTTTATGGTAGTCCCCTGACAACGTTTTCGCTATTTCTGCAACCAAATAGTTTTGTGCTCGTCTAGGGACGAAATCATCTAATTGGTGTTGTAGGTTTTGATAGCTATCGCGAATCGATTTTTGGACTTTAGGATTATGCATAACACGGCCAACTTTTGAGAATGGCGCAGTCTAGCACAGCAAAGTCCTGCGCTCTATTGCTCGAGAATATGTGAGTACTATCACGAAGCATATTAATGTGACGTTATTATTACCCATTTCATTTAGATAAGAATTTATTTTTATTGGCTATTTATCGTGTTTATCAGGAGATTTGAATCACAAATTTAGTTCTTTTATAACTAAAACTGGATCAAGCTCACAAAAAAAAACTGAACCTTCTTGGATGCTACGTTAGGAGAACATGATGTAATATAAATATCTTTTTACTGCTATTTAATAGGCATTTAATGCTGCTAATGACCTATTATTTAATTGTAATCGATATTATTAACCATATCCATCCTATCGGAATAGGTTTGATTTTAGCGCGAATGGTGGAGTAAATAATTACTTTACCAAATGAAATTAATCCTAACCTATTGTTTTATAATAATTTATGTATTTTTATTTTTATTTTTTTAGGTGTTTGACATAAGGCGATTTCTTTTGCAATCTAGGTTCGAAATTTAGTGGTGATGACGGATAGCCAATTTGGTAAAACGTTGTCACCAATAAAATAAAAAAAAGGAAACCAAAAAAGGATTTCCTAAATTTTCTTAAGAAAAGGCAGTGGTTTACTATGAAAAAGACTCTATTAGCATTATCAGTACTTCTTGCGTCAACGGCAGCTAACGCAAGCATCGAAGTTTACAACAAAGACGGCGCTACAGTTAACATCGGCGGCGACCTAGAAGTTGTTTATGTTAAAGGTACTGACGACGGTTCTCATGTTGAGCAGCAAATCCAAGATGCTGACATCAAATTTGATGTTCGCTACGCAGTAAGTGATGAGCTTTCTGTTGGTGGTTACTGGGAATTCCAAGGTGACACTGACAATACTACTCAGGGCGGTAGCTCAGCTATGGGTGATGTTTACTTTGCATTCTACACTGCATCTGCTGGTTCTTTCAAAGTTGGTGACCTATGTAGCATCGGTGATGATCTAGGTCTTGGTAATGACTTCCAGTTCGGTGTTACTTCTACAGTTGACCAAGCTGACGTTTGTGGCGACGAAACTGTACGTTGGGATTACTCTAGCGACATGTTCTACGTATCAGCTGCATACCGTGATGACCAACGTTCTGATGACACAAAACCTGATCTTGCAGACATTAAAGCTGGACTTACAATGGCTGGCTTTAACCTAATGGGTTACTACGGTACTTCAAACAAAGCTGAACAAGATACTTTTGCTTTAGAAGCTAGCTACGCATTCTCTGCTGCTAACATCGGTCTTGGCTACTACGACGTAGAAGATTCAGGCAGCGTAATCGCACTAACAGGTGACTACACTATCGAGAAAGTAACACTTTCTGCAGGTGTTGATTTAGTTGACCCTGAAGCAGCTGGTTCTGACGACGTTACTAACTACTTCGTTAACGCAGGTTACGCAATTGCTCCAGCTACAACGCTTTACGCTGAAATTGGCGGCAACGACGTAGACGATAGCGAAGTTGGCTATGCTGTAGGCGCTAAAGTAGAATTCTAATCTGAAACTCTAGTTTCAAATAGAATCCAAAAAAACCACCCGTAGGGTGGTTTTTTTATTGCGTGAATAAATACCGTCTATGGGCTTGGCTCTACTACTTAGAATCGGTATCATGAAGCGGAATGACAATTTTAGTGTTTGAATAAATTAAGGAATAATATGAAACGCATATTCTATGTGCTAATTGGTTTAGTGCTATCAGGTGCAGTATCGTCAGCTGAGTTGATTCCAGGTAAAAATATACGGGTTTTGGTAATAAATGAACAAGAACCTGAATCTTGGAGTGGCCCCTACGAGTTAAAGGATGGGTTTACTCAGGTGGTAGTAAAAGTATCTGCGCGGCTCGGAAAAGGTTCAAGTAAGAAAGTGTTTGACTCTGCCCCATTCATAATGATGTTTGAAACCAATGGACAAGACTTAGAAATTATTGCACCTCAAATGAACAATTATGAGTGGGCAACTCGACATTTTGAAGGCGTACCAAAAATGAGATTGGTCGATTCGAATGGGGATGTAGAATATACCTACCAGAAACTCGAAGGCAAAGATGGCTTTATGCCGTACCAAGATGTTGATGAACTTGTTGTAGAGCACAACGAGAACAACGCCATCTTCTTCGGTAGCGAGGCTGAAATTACCGCGAAAGCGGAATTAGCAGCAGTTGCAGCAACAACCGCTGCGGCAGGAAGTTCTGTTGGGAATGAGAGCGCTGCAAAAGGAAGTTTATCTGGCAGCAGTGTTAACCTCGATCAACTAAAAGCTTGGTATCTAAAAGCCTCTAAAGCCGAGCGTAAAGAATTCCGTAGATGGATGATTGACCAAGAATAATCCTCCATTTATACCAAACCGTCAATAATTTGTTATTGGCGGTTTTTTATTGTCTGAATATTATTCCTAATACGGAAACGTTTGCTTTTTACCGTCATATTGCTGTTATAAATAACAAAGGCTAGAATTGGACATACGCCCTTACTAGCAGCAGAACCTTTCTATGAAATTTCCCGGTCAACGCAAATCTAAACACTACTTTCCCGTTAATGCGCGCGATCCTTTAGTGACTCAAGTACAAACTAATAAAAGGATGACAAGAACGCATATCATTGGGATTGATCAAACATTAGTGGATATCGAAGCTCGAGTGCCCGATCATTTCATCGAAAAATATGGTCTCAGTAAAGGTCATTCGCTGGTTATTGATGACGAAACAGCGGAGGCACTTTATCAGCAACTAAAACGCGATGAACTGATAAGCAATGAGTTTGCGGGTGGAACGATAGGAAATACGCTACATAATTATTCCGTTCTTGCTGATGACAAATCGACCCTGTTGGGTGTGATGAGCAAAGACATTGAAATCGGCAGCTATGGGTATCGCTATTTGTGTAATACCTCTAGCCGTATGGATCTTAACTACCTTCAATCAGTCACTGGCGCGATTGGACGCTGTTTTGCGTTGATATCGGACAACGGTGAACGAACCTTCGCTATAAGTGAAGGACAGATGAATCAGCTGCGTCCAGATAGTATCCCTGAATCGATTTTTGAAAATGCTTCTGCTTTGGTGTTAACGGCGTATTTGGTCCGTTGTAAAGAAGGCGACCCGATGCCGGATGCAACAATGCGAGCGATAGAGTACGCCAAAAAATATCATGTCCCTGTGGTGCTTACGCTTGGTACAAAGTTTGTTATTCAAGATGACCCACTGTTTTGGCAACAGTTTTTAAACGACCATGTGTCAGTTGTTGCGATGAACGAAGACGAAGCCGAGGCGCTCACCGGTAATGCAGACCCTCTGTTAGCAGCAGACAAGGCGTTGGATTGGGTTGACTTAGTATTGTGTACCGCGGGCCCTGTAGGGCTGTTTATGGCTGGTTATACCGAAGAGAGTGCCAAAAGACCAACCACGTTGCCACTGTTGCCTGGCGCTATCGCGGAGTTCAATGAATTCGAGTTTAGTCGACCAACCATCAAGGATGCGTGTGAGTCACCAATCAAGGTTTATTCGCATATTGCGCCTTATATGGGAGGACCTGAAAAAATTAAAAATACCAATGGAGCAGGGGATGCGGCACTTTCTGCGTTGTTGCATGATATGGCTGCAAATAGATATCACAAAGAAAATGTGCCAAATTCAAGTAAGCATCAATACCCTTATTTAACGTATTCCTCGTTCTCTCAAGTGTGTAAATATTCAAACAGAGCGAGCTATGAAGTATTAGTACAACATTCCCCCCGATTATCAAGAGGATTACCTGAGCGCGAAGATAGTTTAGAGGAAGCGTATTGGGAGAGATAATAGTTGTTGTATTAATAGGATGATAAAAAAAGAGCTCCCTAGGGAGCTCTTAATAATTTAATTCATTTACTTTAGATAAGGAAATCATCTAAAGGTTTACCAGCATCAAGCTGCGATTGGATAGTAGATGGTGTTCTACCTTGACCTGTCCAAGTTTTTTCTTCGCCATTTGTATCAACATATTTATATTTAGCTGGGCGAGGTTCGCGCTTCTTGCGAGTTTTTGTTTTGGTTTCGCCAGATAATGCAGAAATTAAATCTTCAACATCAATGCCATCTTTTGCAATCATCTGGGCATATTCAGCTAGCTTAGCTTCTCTTTCTGCTAATGCTGCTTTTTCTTCGTCTGCTGCTGAACGACGTTCTTCAACAACGACGGTAAGTTTTTCTAGGGCTTCTTCTAATTGCTCAAAAGTTAATTCGCGAGCAAAGGCACGCAGACTACGAATATTGAGCAGCGTTTTTGTAAGTTCTGACATGTTTACTTCCATTTGATTATTATTAAACATCATAATAATAACAGCCAAATTAAATAATACCAAATTATTTAGAATTAAATTATATATATCGTACTATTCTCGCGACAGAATAATATAAATTTTTGTAAATTGACCTCATATTTCCAATTCTGCGAACTGATATTTTGACATTCCTCTGACATTATTACGTAACCATTTAAAAAATAGTGTATATCAGCCATATTGAATTCTATGGACATATCTATCGAACGAAATGCATTGTGATGGCTTTTTATGTTGCAAAAGATGGTCAAATCCGTACAATTGCGCGCACCTTATTCAGTTTCTAGGTTTATATAAGAATTTTTCCTTATATCCTAGCTGTTTACTGAGGTAGAGGAGCAATAACTATCAGTACATTCTATTGGGGTGATGCCAATGAATAGTCTAGAAAGGAGTTATTGCCGAAGTGAGTGCGTTTATCAAGCCGCTTGCTGGGGTCGTATTTAATAATTACGACACTGCCATAGTGTATTTTTTATTAACTATGGAGCGCTACTGTGGGTTGGAAAACTGTTGGTTTTCTTTCACTTATCATTAACATATCCACATTTTACATGTTAATTCTGCAGTAGATCTCTAACCAATCGGTTTTGTAGATCATGAATTTAGTAGACTTTGCTTCGTCACCCTTATCGTTATTACCACCTTTAATGGCTTTAGGCCTTGCTGTCGTTACCCGCCGTGTATTAGTTTCCTTGGGTATTGGTATAGTATTAGGCGCCTTACTCCTTGCGGACTATTCCATATCAAACTCCTTTAGCTATATAGGCACTACGGTCAAAGGTGTATTTGTCGAGGATGGAGGTATCAATACTTGGAATATGAGTATTGTTGCCTTTTTAGTCATCCTTGGAATGATGACCGCGTTATTAACTCTATCTGGAGGCACTCGGGCGTTCGCTCTTTGGGCTCAGACACGAGTGAAAAGTAAACGTGGTTCACAATTGCTCGCCGCCTTTTTAGGTGTATTTATATTTGTCGATGATTATTTCAATAGCCTCGCTGTTGGCGCGATCTCACGCCCTGTCACCGACCGTTACAATGTGTCACGGGCAAAGTTGGCCTATATTTTAGATTCAACCGCAGCGCCTATGTGTGTATTAATGCCTGTCTCTAGTTGGGGCGCGTATATAATGACTATTATTAGCGGTATTCTAGTCAGCCATGGGCTAACTGAATATTCAGCTTTGGGTGCCTATTTACGTTTAGTACCAATGAATTTCTATGCGGTATTCGCATTATTGATGGTGTTTGCTGTTGCATGGTTTCAATTAGATATTGGTGCAATGAGTAAACATGAACATGAAGCGTCCCTAAACAATAAATCCACTTCTGATGAAAGCAGTTCTGAAGCTTTAGAATTAAATGAAGAGCTCGATATCGTAGAAAGTGAATATGGAAAAGTGTCTGATTTAGTCCTTCCTATTCTATTTTTGATTATCGCAACGGTTGTGTCGATGATATATACCGGAAGCACAGCATTAGAATCTGACGGTAAAATGTTTTCAGTGCTAGGGGCATTTGAAAATACCGATGTTGGTCGCTCGCTCGTATATGGAGGCTTAGCCGGACTAACTATTGCATTATTTACCGTCTTCAAGCAGAAATTACCGATAGCCGATATTGCTAATACAGTTTGGATCGGCGCTAAATCTATGTTTAGCGCTATATTAATATTGATTTTTGCATGGTCGATAGGCTCGGTTATCGGTGACATGAAAACAGGGGCTTATTTGTCTTCTTTAATCCAAGGCAATATTAGCGTCCATTGGTTACCTGTCATTTTATTTTTATTGTCTGGGTTAATGGCATTCTCTACAGGAACATCATGGGGAACGTTTGGGATAATGTTACCGATAGCAGGCGATATGGCCGGTGCGACAGACTTAACAATGATGTTGCCTATGCTGAGTGCTGTTTTGGCCGGTTCAGTCTTCGGTGACCACTGTTCACCAATTTCAGATACGACTATATTGTCATCTACGGGGGCCGGTTGTAATCATATCGACCACGTTGCGACTCAGTTGCCTTATGCCATTACTGTCGCGCTTGTCTCTAGTGTCGGTTTTATTGTTCTTGGATTGACGAATTCTGTCGCAACGTCATTCGCTACTGCCTTTATTGCATTCGTGATTGCCTGCTTTGTATTGTCGACGATATCTAAAGCAAAAAGCCTACAGATGCAAAATGCGTAAAAAAAACGAATTTTTAGGTTGAAAATTGAATCGAGCTTAGTTAGTGTGTTTATAAGCGAAAGGAACTAAGAAATTATGCGTATATTTGTAATGAACATTCACCACCATCATCATCCTGAGTAGTCTTTCGGGCGGTGTACGCATACCCGGGAGATAATAAATCCCGGAGGTCAAATCAAAGATTCGAACCCTCGGGAAATAAAAACCCCGAGGGTTTTTTGGTTTTAGATGTTTCAACGTATTTATGTACAAAATCGCGCCAGTAATTTGTAATTCAAAGCGAAATTAGAATTTAGAAAAATAACGAATATTCAGACAGGGAATAGAATAATGCAAACACAACGACTCAGAATTGCCATCCAGAAAAAAGGCCGCCTAAGTAAAGAATGCCAAGAACTGCTTAAAAAGTGTGGTGCTAAGTTTAATTTGATGGGTGAGCGTTTAGTTGTCCATACAGAAAATATGCCTATCGATTTACTACTTGTGCGTGATGATGACATCCCTGGGTTGGTCATGGATGGTGTGGTTGACCTTGGTTTTATCGGTGAAAATGAGCTAGAAGAGGTCCGCTTAGACAGAGTGGCCTTAGGTGAACCGAGTGAATTTGTGGCACTTCGTCGTTTAGATTTTGGTGGTTGTCGATTATCCATTGCTATTAATCAAGATGAGCAATACAACGGTCCGCAAGACCTTAACGGTAAGCGTATTGCTACTACCTACCCACACCTTCTAAAAGCCTTTATGGATGAGCAAGGTGTTGAGTTCAGTACCTGTAATTTACAAGGGTCTGTAGAAGTGGCCCCTCGTGCTGGTTTGGCGGATGCGATTGCCGATCTTGTTTCAACTGGTGCAACGTTAGAAGCGAATGGGCTGAAAGAAGCCGAAGTTATTTTCCGTTCTAAAGCGACATTGATTCAACGTGCCGGTGAGTTTGATGAAGATAAGGAAGCACTTATCAATAAGCTACTTACTCGTATGCAAGGTGTTATTCAGGCAAAAGAGTCCAAATACATCATGTTGCACGCACCTACTGATCAGTTAGAGGCTATAAAAGCGCTTTTACCTGGTGCGGAAAACCCAACAGTATTACCCCTTGCCGCAGAGACAAACCGAGTAGCCGTGCACTTAGTGAGTACAGAAAATCTATTTTGGGAAACGATGGAACAGCTTAAAGAGCTCGGTGCGAGTTCAATTCTTGTTCTTCCAATCGAAAAAATGATGGAGTAAGTCATGAAGACTGTTGTTTGGCAATCTTTAAGTGAATCGCAGCAAGACTCAGTTTTAGAGCGTCCGGCAATTGCCGAAGGCGCAAATATTACGGCGACAGTGCAAGGCGTTATCAAAAAAGTCCGTTCTGAGGGTGATAAAGCACTGCTCGAACTTACGCAAAAATTTGATGGAGTGACGCCAGCGTCCATTCGTGTTTCTAGCGAAGAGATAGAAGCGGCCTCGGAGAGGCTTTCAGAGAAAATGAAAGAAGCGCTTGGACAAGCGTATAAAAATATTTCTGTTTTCCATAAAGCACAAAAGCCACAACCACTCAAGGTTGAAACACAACCTGGCGTCGTTTGCGAGTTGTTAACAAGGCCAATCAATAAGGTTGGTTTGTATATTCCAGGTGGTAGCGCGCCATTACCATCGACGGTACTCATGTTGGGCGTGCCTTCACAAATAGCGGGTTGTCGTCAGGTTGTTCTCTGTTCTCCACCGCCTATTGCCGACGAGATTTTATACGTTGCTAAGTTGTGTAAAATAGATGAAGTGTACAATGTGGGTGGCGGTCAAGCGATTGCGGCAATGGCTTATGGAACCGAAACGGTTTCAAAAGTAGAGAAGATTTTTGGCCCCGGTAATGCTTATGTAACTGAAGCAAAACGTCAAGTCAGCAATGACTTCCGCGGAGCCGCCATTGATATGCCAGCGGGACCTTCTGAAGTACTTGTTATCGCTGATGAAACGGCTAATCCAGAGTTTGTCGCGGCGGATTTACTAAGCCAAGCAGAACATGGCCCGGATTCTCAGGTTATATTATTGACGCCTTCACCGGTTATTGCGGATAAAGTGGCCGATGCTGTACAGGCTCAGCTAAAACAACTTTCCCGCGCCGACATTGCGGAAAAAGCACTCGGTTCCAGTGTCATTGTTATTGCCGATTCGATTCCGCAGTGCGTGTCAATCTCGAATGCCTATGGCCCCGAACACCTTATTGTTCAAACCCGATACCCAAGAGAGCTTTTACCGTTGTTAGATAATGCTGGTTCGATCTTCTTAGGTGATTGGTCTCCAGAGTCTGTGGGTGATTATGCCTCTGGTACTAACCATGTTCTTCCGACTTATGGTTATACTCGCACGTATTCCAGTTTAGGACTGGCGGATTTTTCTAAGCGAATGACCGTTCAAGAGCTTTCGGCAGATGGATTGAAGGGACTCGCGTCTACGGTTGTCACAATGGCGGAAGCTGAAGGGTTAGATGCACATAAACGCGCAGTGACAATTCGTGTAGAAGCGCTAGCAAAAGGAGAGTAATGGATGGAAAAGCTCGCTAGGAAGCAGGTTCAAGAACTTACCCCTTATCTCTCAGCCAGAAAAATAGGTGGGAGTGGCGATGTTTGGCTAAACGCCAACGAATCGCCGTTTGATAACCAATACCACACCACATTTGATCGGCTTAATCGTTATAGCAGTTGTCAGCCACAAGAATTGATTGCTGCTTATGCGAGCTATGCGGGTGTCCAACCTGAACAGGTATTAACGTCACGAGGTGCTGATGAAGGCATCGAACTTCTGGTTAGGGCGTTTTGTGAGCCGGGAGAGGATGCAATATTGTATTGTCCACCGACTTACGGGATGTATGCGATCAGTGCAGAAACGATTGGCGTTGAACGGAAAGTGGTCCCATCAAAGTCTAACTGGCAGCTAGATCTGGATGGTATAAAAGCAAATCTAGATGGTGTAAAACTTGTCTTTGTTTGTAGCCCCAATAATCCGACAGGCAACCTGATTGATCGTGAAGATATTATCGCGTTGCTTGAAATGACGAAAGATAAGGCCATTGTCGTGATGGACGAAGCCTATATCGATTTCTGCCCAGAGGCATCAACCAAAGATCTACTCGATAAGTATGAAAATCTCGCCATTCTACGAACATTGTCAAAAGCGTTTGCTCTTGCAGGGTTAAGGTGTGGTTTTACGTTAGCCAATAAGCCTCTCATTGATGTATTACTGAAGGTTATTGCTCCGTATCCTGTTCCCATCCCCGTCGCTGACATCGCGTGTCAGGCTCTTTCTGAGGCGGGCCTAATTAGAGCTCGACATCAGGTGGGTGAACTCAATGACAACCGAGCCTATTTAGAACAAGCATTGTCTCTAATAGAAGGGATGACCGTCTACCAAGGCTTAGGAAATTACTTACTCGTTCAATGTTCAGATGGCGACTTGTTATTTAAGAGCGCATGGGACAATGGCATAATTTTACGTAACTCGCCAATCAAAGACTGCATTAGAGTAAGTGTTGGCAATAGGGAAGAGTGCGAAAAAACCGCCAACTTCATTAAAAAACAACTGGAAGAACGCACTGTATAAGGATAGCGAAGTGAGTAACCAACAAAAAATTCTATTTATTGATCGAGATGGCACCTTAATTGTTGAGCCACCAACTGATTTTCAGGTTGATCGGTTAGATAAATTAAAGTTTGAACCGTATGTCATCCCGAGCCTTTTGGCGCTGCAAGATGCAGGGTATCGATTGGTGATGGTAACCAACCAAGATGGGTTAGGGACGGTTAGTTATCCTCAAGAAGAGTTTGATGCACCGCATAATATGATGATGGAGATCTTTGAATCTCAAGGCGTGAAATTCGACGATGTCTTACTCTGTCCACATTTTGAAGAAGACAACTGCACCTGCCGTAAACCGAAATTGGGCATGGTAAAAGAGTACCTTCAAGCGGGAAAAGTGAACTTCAAAACATCCGCTGTGATTGGTGACCGTAAAACCGACCTTCAGCTTGCTGAAAATATGGCCATTCGCGGAATCCAATATGACCCCAATTCGATGGGGTGGTTCGACATTCTGCGTGATCTAACCGTGAATGAACGTGTTGCCAAAGTGGTTCGAACGACAAAAGAAACCGATATTTCAGTCGCGGTTAATCTCGATGTACAAGGCGGAAATAAGATCTCGACAGGACTTGGGTTCTTTGACCATATGCTAGACCAAATTGCGACCCATGGTGCCTTCCAAATGCAAGTGAGTGTAGATGGTGATTTGCATATCGACGACCATCATTCCGTCGAAGATACGGCGTTAGCATTGGGCCAAGCATTGAAAGAGGCGCTTGGAGAAAAACGTGGAATTGGTCGTTTCGGATTTAGCCTGCCTATGGATGAGTGTTTGGCGCAATGTGCGCTAGACCTTTCAGGAAGACCTTATCTAAAATTTGAAGCGGAATTTGGTCGTGAACTGGTCGGAGACCTTTCAACAGAAATGGTCGAACATTTCTTCCGTTCATTAACTGACACTCTAGCATGCACACTCCATCTGTCGTCTTCTGGTGACAATGATCACCACATTATAGAAAGCTTGTTTAAAGCGTTTGGACGGACTCTACGCCAGGCTATTAAGGTGGAAGGTAATGAGCTTCCTAGTAGTAAAGGCGTACTCTGATGGAAAAGGAGGCTTTGATGAGTCAGAAAGTAGTGATTATCGACACCGGATGCGCAAACGTATCATCGGTTAAGTTTGCGATTGAACGCCTAGGTTATCCTGTGACGATTTCAAAGGATCCTAGTGTCGTTTTAGCGGCAGATAAGCTGTTTCTACCCGGAGTAGGGACGGCAAGCGAAGCAATGAAAAACCTCGCCGAACGAGATTTAATTGCCCTTGTGAAACAAGTTGAGAAGCCTTTGCTTGGAATCTGTCTAGGCATGCAATTGCTTGGGAAACTCTCCTACGAAAAGGGTTCTGTGGGTAACGAGATAGTAGAGTGCTTATCGCTTTGCGATGGTGAAGTCCGCCTAATGGACACTGGTGATCTTCCGCTACCGCATATGGGTTGGAATACCGTAACGGCCCAAAAAGGTAATCCTTTGTTTGATGGCATTGAAGAAGATGAATATTTCTACTTTGTACATAGCTACGCCATGCCTGTTGGTGACGACACAATTGCTCGTTGTGATTACGGTAACGCGTTTACCGCGGCCGTACAAAATGGCAATTATTACGGGGTGCAGTTTCATCCAGAGCGTTCTAGTAAAGCGGGTTCTCGATTAATAAAGAATTTCTTAGAACTTATCTTTTAAAGAAGCGTAGATTTTAAATGTTAGAAACAGATAAAAAGAAAAGGATTTTGTTGTGATTATTCCAGCACTCGATTTAATTGAAGGCCAAGTGGTTCGGCTATTTCAAGGGGACTATGATCAGGTAACTGAATATAAGGTTGATCCTGCAGAACAGTTCAATCTTTACCATCAAGCTGGGGCTAATTGGTTACACCTTGTTGACCTTACTGGTGCCAAAGATATTAATGCACGTCAACTCGATCTCATTGCGACCTTGATTGCAAGTACGCCTGCCAATGTACAAATTGGTGGTGGCGTTAGAACGGAAAAAGATGTTGTCGGTCTACTGGATGCCGGCGCACAACGTGTGGTTGTGGGTTCTACGGCAGTAAAACAACCAGAGATGGTCAAAGGGTGGATGGAGAAATATGGTGCAGAGAAAATAGTTCTCGCATTAGATATTAATATCGACCAAGAAGGCACGCGTAAAGTGGCTATATCCGGATGGCAGGAAGATTCAGGTGTCACGATTGAAGCTCTGATCGATGACTATCTAACGGTTGGATTGAAGCATGTACTTTGTACTGATATATCTCGTGACGGAACCTTAGCGGGTTCTAACGTTGAACTGTATGTTGATCTATGCAAACTCTATCCGCAGGTTCAATTTCAATCGTCAGGAGGTATAGGAAGTTTAGCCGATATTGAAGCACTAAAAGGCACCGGTGTCGCCGGTGTTATTGTCGGTCGTGCACTACTAGATGGTAAGTTTACTGCTGAGGAGGCGTTTCAATGTTGGCAAAGCGAATAATTCCTTGTTTAGATGTTCGGGATGGTCAAGTGGTTAAAGGGGTTCAATTCCGTAACCATGAAATTATTGGCGATATTGTACCTCTTGCTCAGCGGTATGCTGAAGAAGGCGCAGATGAATTGGTATTCTATGATATTACCGCCTCATCAGACGGTCGTGTCGTTGACAAAAGTTGGGTCGCAAGGGTTGCGGAAGTGATCGATATTCCGTTTTGTGTGGCTGGTGGTATTAAGTCCGCAGAAGATGCGTCTCGTATACTTGAATACGGTGCCGACAAGGTCTCTATTAACTCGCCTGCATTAGCCAATCCGGAGCTTATCACCAACCTAGCAGATAAATTTGGTGTTCAGTGTATTGTGGTTGGTATTGACTCTTATTTCGATGCTGAAACGGGTAAGTACCAGGTTTATCAGTTTACGGGTGATGAAGAGCGCACAAAAGCAACGCATTGGGAAACACGTGATTGGGTACAAGAAGTACAAAAACGTGGTGCGGGTGAAATCGTATTGAATATGATGAATCAGGATGGCGTTCGCAACGGGTATGATATCGATCAGCTTAATATGGTCCGTGAAGTCTGCCATGTCCCTCTTATCGCGTCTGGTGGTGCGGGTACGATGGCGCATTTTGCCGAGGCCTATAAGAAAACCAATGTAGATGGAGCGTTAGCGGCCTCCGTGTTCCACAAACAAGTCATCAATATTGGTGAGCTAAAAAAATATCTAAAACAAGAAGGCGTGGAGATACGATTATGAGCAGTGCAGTAGAGAACAAACCGAAAAGCTTGGTTGATCGAATTGATTGGGAAAAGGTAGAAGGGTTAGTGCCCGCTATTGTGCAAGATTTTCAATCTAGCCAAGTGCTCATGATGGGTTACATGAATCCAGAAGCGCTAGAGAAAACGTTGGAAACAGAACAGGTTACTTTTTTTTCCAGAACGAAATCTCGCCTTTGGACCAAAGGTGAAACATCAGGTAACGTACTGCAGCTTAAGACTATCTCTTTAGACTGTGATAACGATACCTTGCTTGTGTTGGTGAACCCTATTGGGCCTACATGCCATACGGGCACGACAACATGTTTTGATGCGGATCAGCAAGAGGCGTCACAGTTGGTGTGGCTTCATCAACTTGAATCTCTGTTGGCCGCTCGTAAAGAAGCCGATCCTGATTCTTCGTATACCGCCAGTTTGTATGCCAGTGGTACCAAACGTATATCGCAGAAAGTGGGCGAAGAAGGCGTTGAAGTCGCGCTTGCGGCAACGTCGGGTGACAAGGCAGAATTAGTCTGTGAATCAGCCGATCTTATCTATCATTTGTTGGTGCTCTTACAAGACCAAGGTTTATCTATGAATGATGTGATTAATAAGCTGAAAGAAAGACATAAATAGCAATACGTCTACGGACCTCGCCTTTAAAAAGAGATTTATGCCCGTATCCCTAAATGACAAGCTCGTTATCTGGGGATACAGGAGCGGATATTGACTAAGATTCGTATTCGCTAGACGGGCACATTATCCACAACACTTCTTGAATTTTTTACCACTTCCACAGACACAGGGGTCATTACGGCCCACTTTCTCAATATGTTCTGTCGGAAATTCACCATCAATATAATACCAGTAGCCTTGCTCCCTTATGAAACGAGAGCGTTCGTGCATACAGTGTTCTGTACCTTGCTCTAAGAGATAGGCTTTAAACTCGACGAACCCCGTGTCATCTTTTGGAAGGGGGGCTTCAATTATTTCTAACCTTTGCCAGTCCATATTCACTGATTCCACAATGCCTTTTTTCTCGCCTTCGGCATTGCAGCTTGAATGATAGGTTTTAACGACAAAATCAACTAGTTTAAGCGTGTGGGCGCTATATCGCGCGCGCATAAGTTGCTCAGGTAAGACCGCTAAAGCATGGTTGTCGTGTATCAGTTTACAGCAATCGCCATAAGGCTTGGTGCTTCCACAAGGGCAGTGAGACATGTGTACTCCCAAATAACAAAAAGCCTCTTTAATATAAAATAATGTCGATCGGTTAGTACTCTAATCCCTCGTCTTTCCCGTGAAAACGGGAATCTGGGCGGATCTAGATCTCCACTTTCGTGGAGATGACGTAGATTTCGTGAAGGAAACAGGGGTCGGCAACCTTAAGCGAACAGCATTAATTGAATACAGAGGCTTTTAGAAAAAATAAAATAGTGTGACAATTAACTAGGCTTACTAAATAGCTCTTCAGTCCATTCTATTGCTTGCCCATAACTCTCTGCAAGGCACTCTTTATCAATCTGTAAAAGATCACTTATTTCATTTACAGTTTCCCAATCAGCGTGCTCATAAGCAATCGCGAGTTTCAGTATATTGCCTAGTTCACCCTCTTGAGATAACAGCGCATTTTTAATGGCATCATCAATTGGTATGGAATCAACAATCGTTTCTAAAGACTGATCGAGCAAAGAGTCGAGTAGTGAGAATATACCCGTTAAAAAAGCTTGGCTAGATTGATCTTTTCTATCTGCACACAGAGTGATGAGTTCGCAATATCTAGCACGCTGTATAGATAAACTATATAACGACTCAGGTTTGGATGCTTCTGTTGAAGCAATTGCAACAAGCGAAACAAATTTTCTTAATTTTCCTTCGCCCAGATACGCAAGTGCTTGTCGAAACGATTGAATCTGAGAAGACAGAAGGGCGGAAGAGTTAACATAACGTAGCAGCTTGTAAGATAACGTCACATCGGCGGCCACAATTCGCTCTATTTCAGTGTAGTTGACTTCTTCTGTGGCAATGGCTTTGCAAAGCTGGACTACCGTGAGAAACGAGGGCTTGATTGATTTCTGCTGGATCATCTCTGGCCGGCTAAAGAAATAGCCCTGAAAATAGGTAAAACCGGCCGCTATTGCGTCTTGATATTCCTGGTATGTTTCGACCTTTTCTGCGAGAAACTCTATCTTTGAGCCTTTAAGGCGTTCAATGAATTTTTTTGCTTTAATGATAGGAACAATCTGAATATCAAATTTTATAATCTGGATATGAGGAAGAAAACGCTTCCACGCTGGGCTAGGGACAAAGTCATCTAACGCAAGTTTGTATCCCTTATTTTTAAGCGCAATAATAGCCGTAAGTAGTTCATCTGTTGGCTCACAACTTTCTAAAATTTCTACAACAATTTTATCTTTTGGAAAAAGAGTTGGTACTTGATTAATCAAGCTTTCGTATGGGAAATTAACAAAGCCTAGCTTATCACCAATCGCACGATACTCTGATCCTAAGAACTGATCTGAAAGCAGTCTGTTGGTCGCTTTTTCTGGTTCAATTTCAGGAAAGGAGTTTTTAGGGCCATCCCGAAATAGAAGTTCATAAGCGACGGTGTTTTTTCCAGTGTCTAATATTGGTTGACGAGCAACGTATGAGTATTCCATATCTAGGTTTTTGACTTATTGACCTTTTTAATTATGTCTTTAAATCTTACGTCCTTTTTTCATAAAAAGCATTATTACTCTTTAGCTTTAAAAAAATATTACGTTATAACATATTATTATTGCTTAGATTCGATACGTTTCTACGTTAATTTTGCATATGCGAATTATTTTGCAGAGAATAGGTATCTTTTTCAAAACTCAAAATTGAGCTCTGTGTATACCAGTCACCTAATACAATTCGAGTGTATTTTGACCCTTCAACAGAAAATTTATGTATGTCTGGTCTATGGGTGTGGCCGTGAATCATTAGGTTTGTGCCAAACTGTTTTAATACTGCTTCAACAGCGTCTTGGTTTACATCCATGATCTCCAGAGATTTCTCTTTTTTCTCTTCACCAATGTCGGATTGAACTTTAGATACAATCTTTTTCTTAACAAACAGTGGAAGGCGGTTATACACCCACTGGAGCCAAGGTTGGTGTACCTTTTCTCTATAAACTTGGTACTTAACATCATCCGTGCACAACGTATCACCGTGAAGAATGACCACTCGTTCGCCATAAAGGTCGATGGTACAAACCTCGTCCAATAGCGTCATTCCAGTTTCTTTTTCAAAACGTTTACCGATTAGAAAATCACGATTTCCTTGAATGAAAAAGCAAGGAACACCAGAATTCACTAGTGTTTTAAATAGCATCTTAATAGAGCGGCTAAAGTCACTATCATCATCGTCACCTATCCAAAACTCAAACAGGTCACCTAATACATATAAGGCATCGGCTTTTACGGCTTGTGTCGTCATGAAAGTCGTAAAACTTTCAGTAATGTCAGGTCGAGAAGGGGTGAGGTGGAGATCAGATATAAATAAAGTCGTCATAATTTTAGGGGGGAGTGATACCAATCATACTTAAAGTTACCGTTGCCTTTAGAGCCATCATTATTCATCCAATCACTTAGTGTACTTAGGTGACTGGATGGGTTCACTCTTTTATTGCTTTGCGGTAACTTCAATTATTTAGGGCGTGTTGCTCCCCATTTTTACTCTTCGATTGTTGTTCCAGTGATAAGTACTTCTTCTAGCGGTACGTCTTGATGCATACCCATAGTACCAGTGCTTACCGCTTTTATTTTATTCACGATATCCATGCCATCGACCACTTCAGCAAATACGCAGTAACCCCAACCGTCCATGCTTTCTGATTTAAAATCCAAAAACGTGTTGTTGTTAACGTTGATAAAAAACTGAGAACTTGCAGAATGCGGTTCCATCGTACGGGCCATTGCTAATGTACCAATGTTATTGGTTAGGCCATTGCTCGCTTCATTTTTAATTGTCGCGCGAGTTGGTTTTTCTTTTAAACCAGATGTCATGCCTCCGCCTTGAACCATGAAACCATCAATTACGCGGTGAAAAAGAGTGTTATCGTAAAAACCATCACGACAATATTGTAGGAAATTCGCGCTAGTTTCTGGTGCTTTCTCTTCGTTAAGCTGTACTTTGATGTCACCAAAATTAGTGTGAAGGATGATCATGAGTTTTACCTTATTTATTGTATTGTTTTGAAGTATGGATTCTAGCTTAACACAGCAAACAAGCAAATATGCTTCACATTGCGTATCTTGACGGCTTCTATCGTCATGACATCTTGTTTATCGCCATTTTATTAGAATCGCGCCCACATGACTTGAAAGCAAAGACAAAAACGGTTACCTAATCAAACTGGAATTGATATACTCGCGCTCTATTTAATTTCAATAAGACCAGATAGAGATCATGTTAAAAATATATAACACACTCACACGTAAAAAAGAGGAATTCAAACCAATCACTGCCGGAAAAATTGGCATGTATGTGTGTGGGGTAACCATTTATGATCTCTGTCATATCGGTCACGGTCGTACATTTGTCTCATTTGATGTGATCTCTCGATATCTACGATTTTTAGGTTACGACCTTAATTTCGTACGCAATATTACTGATATTGATGACAAGATCATTAAACGCGCTGCCGAAAATGGCGAAAGTTGTGACTCGTTGACAGAGCGTTTGATTCAAGACATGCATCAAGATTTTGACGCGCTAAATATGAAGCGTCCTGATGTCGAGCCAAGAGCAACACATTATATTCAAGAGATAATCGACCTAGTAGAACGATTGATTGAGCGTGGATTCGCTTACGTTGCCAGTAACGGTGACGTCATGTTTGAGGTTAAGAAATTTAGTGAATACGGTAAGCTATCAAAACAAGATTTAGATCAATTGCAAGCTGGTGCGCGTGTCGATATTGATAGTGCGAAACGCAGCCCACTAGATTTTGTACTTTGGAAAATGTCGAAGCCCGGTGAGCCCACTTGGACATCGCCTTGGGGCGACGGTAGACCAGGTTGGCATATTGAGTGTTCAGCAATGAATTCATCCATATTGGGTAACCATTTTGATATCCATGGTGGTGGTTCTGATCTGCAATTTCCGCATCATGAGAATGAAATTGCCCAGTCTTGCTGTGCCCATGATTCAAAGTACGTCAATACGTGGATGCACAGTGGTATGGTAATGATAGACAAAGAAAAAATGTCTAAATCACTAGGTAATTTCTTTACGATACGTGATGTATTGAGCCATTACGATGCTGAAACAGTGCGTTACTTCTTGATGTCTGGTCATTATCGAAGCCAGCTAAATTACAGTGAAGATAATCTTAACCAATCTCGCTCAGCGTTAGAGCGTCTATATACGTCATTGCGCGGACTAGACATGAATGCAGAACCCGCAGCAGGTGACCATTATGTAAGCCGTTTCTCTGACGCGATGAATGACGACTTCAATACGCCTGAAGCCTACTCAGTACTTTTTGATATGGCTCGAGAAGTAAACCGAATTAAGAGTGAAGACATTCAACTCGCGTCTAAGCTTGGGGCTCTAATGCGTGAGTTGGCCGACGTTATTGGTATTCTTCATCAAGACCCAGATACTTTTTTGAAAGGTGATTCTGGAAATGATAGCGAGGTTGCTGAAATAGAAGCGCTTATCAAATTGCGTAATGACTCACGTGCGTCTAAAGATTGGGCAAATGCAGATGTTGCACGCGATAAGTTAGCACAGATGGGTATTGTTTTAGAAGATGGCCCTGAAGGCACAACATGGCGTAAAGGTTAGGCCTTGTTTAACCATTAATATAGGCGGTTACTTATAACGTGTTTTCTCGGTTCATGCGTTAACAGAGTAATCGCCGATATTCAGTTTTATGAACCGAGAATCAGAACCGAGAATCAATAATGGCTCAGATGTATTTTTATTACTCGTCAATGAATGCGGGTAAGTCGACAACACTTCTTCAATCTTCATTCAATTATCAAGAACGTGGTATGAATCCGGTGATTTTCACTGCGGCTTTTGATGACCGATATGGTGTAGGTAAAGTCAGTTCCAGGATTGGTTTACAATCAGATGCTCATCTATTTCGTCAAGACACGGATCTGTATGCAGAAATTGAGAAACTGAACAACGAGCAAAAGCTGCACTGTATCTTGGTAGATGAATGTCAGTTCCTTTCAAAAGAACAGGTTTATCAATTAACAGAGGTGGTCGATAAGCTAAATATTCCTGCACTTTGTTATGGGTTGCGTACGGATTTTCAAGGTGAGTTATTTGAAGGAAGCAAATATTTACTTTCGTGGGCAGACAAGTTGGTTGAACTAAAAACCATCTGTCACTGCGGTCGTAAGGCGAATATGGTTATTCGTACTGATGCAAGCGGAGAGCCAATTGCGGAAGGTAATCAAGTGGCTATTGGCGGTAACGACCTATATGTCTCTGTGTGTCGACTGCACTACAAAGAAGCATTAGGAAAATAATGGTGTACGAGTTCATGCTGAAGCGAGTATTCATCACGTCAGTATGAACCCGTTACTTATTTTCACTTAATGATATCTTGTACGACTTAATCATTTCACTCCAAATTGCTTAGCCGCGTAGAGCACTCTTTCTAATGGTTTGGGATATTCAGCGGGCATACCTAGGCTTTCGATATGCTGAAGCCGAGGTATCAAACCCGCTCCATTGGCAATTTGAATGGCTAAACCAGGTCGGGCGTTTAGTTCAAGCACCATAGGGCCTTCTTCTTTGTCCAATACCATATCCGTACCCATGTAACCAAGCCCAGTCATCTCCCATGCACTCGAAGCCAAGACGAGTAGCTTTTCCCAATGGGGAACCTGTAACGTGAGAAGTTCTTTTCCGGTATCGGGATGAAGTGTCACAGGTTGGTCGTATTGCACAGCACGAACCGCTTTTCCGGTGGCAATATCCACACCCACACCAACCGCACCTTGGTGAAGGTTGGCCTTACCATCAGAAGCACTTGTCGATAGACGCATCATTGCCATTACTGGGTAGCCCTTAAACACAATAATGCGAACGTCGGGTACCCCTTCATAACTAAAGCCTTCAAAGCAGTCATCAAACTTGATCAAATTCTCGACTACCGCCACGTCGTTTTTGCCACCTAAAGAGAAAAGGCCCGCTAAGGTGTTGCTTATGTGTCTTTCAACATCTTGTTTGTTACACGTTGCACCGGAAGGCTTAGTATAGACGCCATCTTTGTGAGAGACGACAACGAGTATGCCCTTACCACCACTGCCTTGGGCTGGCTTGATAACAAACCCCGGCCAGTCTTTAACCATGGCGTGGACTTTCTTCACCGCGGCTTGTTGTCTAATAACCCCGATCAGTGCCGGTGTAGTTGCACCGGCTTGCTCAGCGATAATCTTTGTTTTCAGTTTGTCATCAACCAATGGATATTTAGAACGGTCGTTATATCTACCAATATAACTGTGGTTCCTTGTATTCATTCCCATGATGCCTTTATCTTTTAGCTTAAAAGGGGAAGTGAAGCTTCCTAACATAGGCTTAATCCTCCGCTAATGGCTTAAAGCGACGCAATTCCGTTAGGCGGTAACCCGTGTAATTACCTAACGCCAAGATAGCCGCGAGAATCAGCAGCTGTACGCCAATGAAATTAAAGGTCATGTGTTGGATGTAACCATTGGTCATGGCTAAGTAAACGATAACCGATGTAAGCAAGGAACCGCCACCTTGCAAGAATACCTCTTTCGCCCCTTCTTCTTCCCATAGAATCGACATGCGCTCAATCGTCCACGAAAGAATGATCATAGGGAAGAAGGTAATGCTTAATCCTTCGGTTAAACCGATGCGGAAAGCAACGACTGTGAATACTGAAATAATCAATATTACAGTGATAATTACCGCGGATATTCGAGCGACCAAGAGTAAATTAAGTTTGGATAAATAACTGCGGATGATTAAACCGGTTCCTACAATCAGTAAAAACCCAACGATACCTGTTATCAGCTGTGTCTGAACAAATGCGACAGCAATCAACACGGGCATAAAAGTGCCGGATGTCTTAAGGCCGATGATGACTCGTAAAAAAACCACGATTAAAGCGCCAATCGGAATCAGCATTATGGTTTTGAACATGGATTGCTCTTCCAATGGAAGGCTATGGATAGAGAAGTTTAATAGATTGTCAGCACTTACTTTGCTCTCAGTTGCCGCTTTAGGTGAGATGTCTTGTGCAATCATAGAGAAGTGTACTTGACTGTTTTTTCCGCCAACGACATCAAGTAAAGAGACATTAGATTCGTCCCAGATGAGCGCATCTTCTGCTTTGCCCTGCATACCAGACTCTGGGTCAAACAGCATCCAGTCCTGACCATCCCACACTTGCACCATCTTATTGATGTTTTGACGACGACGACCATCTTCTAAATAGACGACGCCCACGGTCTTATTGTGAACCCCTGCAAAAGACAAAAGCTTCGAAATGATTTGAGCTTTGCTTGACTGGTCGAGCAGTAGGGCGGCACTTTGGCTATCACTATCGTTAAGTCTTTTGATGAGTTCACGGGTAAAAGTGACATCATCTGCGCTACGCTGTGATGCCTGCTCTATGATCGATTTAACCGCGGCTTCTTGCGGGCCATCGAAAGTAGGCTTCAAGATAGGTTCATCTGAAGGTGGAAACGGCTCAACCTTCGCTTGGTCATCGACAAGAAATTGTGTTTTGTAGTAAATAGTCTGTGAGCCATCTGCTTGACGTATCGACCATTCAGCGCGTCTACCCGTATCAGAATGAATGTAGGCAATTCCGTAACCTGGAGATGAGGCCGACTCATCTATTAACGTATAGCCAGATTGTGTATTTGGTGCAGCAAGAGAAACCTTGGCAGGTTCGCCCATACCGCTAAACTCAATTCGAGCTTCAATGTCCCATACTTGGCGCTTTTCACCTGGTGTCCACGGTACCCCATAGTTGTCATGGCGCATAACATTTAGCCAAATGCCACCGATAATAAGCAACCCGATAAGGAAATAAAAAGGAATTCTTGACGTCATAATTGTCCCTAATTTTTATGTATTTTTCTTGGTTTTGAGAGAAGAAATGTTTTACTAACATCAACTAAAGCAATATCTTGAATAAACTCTCTTCCTAGTAAAACAGGGTGGCTCATTTGTGAGCGATTCGCCAGTGTAAATTCAGATTTTTCGTTAATTGTGCCTATTTTTACCCATAATTCGATCACGGCACGTTTTTCTACTGTTTCTGAGTTCGGTTGCCTAATATTGGCATACCTAATAATAGGGGCCTCAATTTGGTTTTTTCCTTCAATATCAGTCTCCAGTTCACTCAGATTGAATCTAACCCATTTTTTCCCTTCACGCTCGAATTCTTTGATGTTGATAGCGTTGAGAGAAGAGGTTGTTGACCCAGTGTCGATTCGCGCACTGTAGCGTTGTTCAATTTTTTCTAGCTGAATGTTTTCAATCGCACCAAGAACAACCAAATTGTTAGAGGGTGAGGTTGTGCTGGTTTTCAGTTGAGTATCATTAGCACGCTTGTTCGATGGCGTTTTTTGGGTGCTTTCACGCTTCGTTTCCGTATGCTGTAGATCATTAACCTTGCTTTGCAGTCCAATGACTTCTGTTTCTAAACTGGCAATGTAATCAGACTGGTTACTGAGGCCCAATTTTAAGATTTCAATTTCATTGGCAATGTTTGATTCCGATTGTTTAATGGCGTCTAGAGTGAGTTGGTTCTGCTTTTCGCTGCTTGTTGATGCGCATCCTGCGAGCAAGCTCATTGCGATGAGAGAAAAAGCAATTTTTAGCATTTTTTACCTTAATTTCAGTAGGATAATTTAGTTATACGCCGCGGATTTTAGCCCACAACAAAGGGCGCGAGAAGCACCCTTATGTCAGTATTTGGTTAGCATTTACGATCACCTAAAAGTAATTGGTACTCGTTGCAATTAAGACGGGTTTCTCGCGACCAAAATCGCTCGTCTTGGGGCGGGATAGCCTTCCACTGTTCTGGTTGGATCTTGCGGGTCTAAATAATCAGGCAAAGAGTTGTGCTTCATCCAGTCTGTTGCTCTTTGCTCGTCTGTCGTTGTGATATTTTCGTCCACAATTCGTACGTCTTCGAACCCACACTTTTCTAGCCATTTCTTTAATGCTTTTGCAGAGGGGAAAAAATAGACGTTACGCATTTGAGCGTATCGGCCTGTTGGAACCAGAACCGCATTTTCGTCGCCATCAATAACCAAGGTTTCAAGAACGAGTTCTCCGCCAGCAACGAGTTGGTTTTTTAATTGAAGTAGATGGTCAAGGGGGGAGCGACGATGATAAAGAACACCCATACTAAATACGGTATCAAAGGCCTTTAGTTCAGGCAGTTGTTCGATACCTAGAGGAAGCAGGTGAACTCGCTGGTCATTCCCCATCAGTTTGCGTATGGCTTCAAATTGAACGAGAAACAGGTGAGAAGGGTCGATACCTACACATAAACGCGCACCTTCTCCAAGCATGCGCCACATGTGATAACCATTCCCGCACCCCACATCTAATACAGAGCGATGCTTAAGTGGGGAAATATGCGGAAGAACCCGGTCCCACTTCCAATCTGAACGCCATTCAGTGTCAATATGTATGTCATGAGTCGTAAAAGGCCCCTTTCGCCATGGATGAAAAGTACGCAATAGGTTGTCGAGTTTTTTCTTTTCACCATCGGATATAGGTTGGTTATTAGAAAGAGAAACGGATGTTTTCAGGTCGATATTATCTGGTGACCCTTCGGGGAGCTTGTTAAGTGCTTTAAGCCAGCGTTCAAAATCGCCATGTTCAGCATTCTGCCAGTCCGTTAACTGTTGAGGAAGAATCGTTAGCCAAGGCTGTAATGCAGTATCTTGAGCAATGAGTTTGTAGAAGTTAGCAAAATTGAACATGGTTTGAATGATCTTTTATGTAGTGAAATGTGTAATTAGACCGAAAATATCGGGTTCTATTATTTTATAACGAAAAGCTTTATGACAAACAGGACTTATTTAATTGCAAACATCGATCCGAAATTAAAACATTGAAACCAGACTTCTACATTCTTAAAGCCGATTTTTTGTAGTCTCTCTTTGTGCTTTGGAATTGAGTCAGGGATCAGAACATTTTCAATAGCACTGCGTTTTTGACTGACCTCTAATTCGCTGTAACCATTTGCGCGTTTAAAATCATGGTGTAAATCTATCAATAAACTATTTGAGTTTTGGTCTTCAAAAACGTATTTCTCTGACAGGATTAATATGCTATCCGGACGCAGTCCAGCATATATATTCTCGAGCAAGCTCTGACGGTCATCAGGAGACAGGAACTGCAAAGTGAAATTTAACACGACCATACTGGCGTTCTCTATCGTGATATCTCGAATATCAGCTTCAATTACCTCTACAGGCGTATCAGAACGGTAGGCATTAACATGTAATTTGCAACGCTCAACCATCGCCTTCGAGTTGTCAACAGAGATAATCTTACAGCCTTCTTGATCTATATTTCTTCTGATAGATAAAGTAGAAGCACCAAGAGAACACCCTAAGTCATAGATGACGGTATTTGGTTTGACGAAGCGTTCTGCGAGCATGCCAATAGCAGACACAATATTACTGTACCCAGGAACTGACCTTTGGATCATATCTGGAAAGACTTCTACGACATTTTCATCAAAACTAAAGTTACCGATGTTATCGATAGGAGATGAGAAAATATTATCTTTATTATTCATGCCTGCCTGCTAGTAAACATACAAAATTGGGTGGCGTATTTTAAGAGAAAAAACCGATGGTGTCACCATTCATTATATGACTATAGGCCGGTTAAAACGCCTAAAATTGCTGTTTTTATCATCTGTTGGTTCTAAGTCGAGGCGAAATACGAGAAAAAGTCCTTTCAAAGGTCGATTTTCAAGCGCTTTGCAGGTATAAATGTGGGTTTGAGTTGACAGTATAATCTGTCAAAAAATTAATAACTAATTAAGAGTTTGGGAATTTCATTATGCGTACCCAGTATTGCGGTCAACTGAACAAGTCCCTTGTGGGACAAACTGTAGAACTTTGCGGATGGGTCAACCGTCGCCGCGATTTAGGCGGTCTAATCTTCGTTGATATGCGAGATCGTGAAGGTATTGTTCAGGTAGTAGTCGACCCAGATATGAAAGACGTATTTGAAGTTGCGAACCTACTAAGAAATGAATTTTGTATTAAATTCACTGGTGAGGTTCGCGCTCGTCCGGAAAGCCAAATCAATAAAGATATGGCGACGGGTGAAGTAGAAGTCCTTGCTACAGGGCTAGAAATCATTAATCGTTCTGAAGCGTTGCCATTGGATTCTAAGCAGAATAATTCAGAAGAACAACGTCTGAAGTATCGATACCTTGATCTACGTCGTACAGAAATGAGTGATAACATAAAGCTGCGTGCGAGAGCATCTAGCTTTGTTCGTCGCTTTTTAGACAGCAATGATTTTCTAGACATCGAAACCCCTGTGTTAACAAAGGCAACCCCAGAAGGCGCGCGTGATTATCTGGTACCAAGCCGTGTTCATAAGGGGAGTTTTTATGCGCTACCTCAGTCACCACAGTTATTTAAACAGCTTTTGATGATGTCTGGTTTTGATCGCTATTATCAAATCGTAAAATGTTTCCGAGATGAAGATTTACGTGCCGACCGTCAACCTGAATTTACTCAAATAGATATTGAAACGTCCTTCATGACCGCTGACCAAGTGCGTGAAGTGACCGAAAAAATGATCCGTGAGATGTGGCTTGAGTTGCTTGACGTTGATCTTGGTGCGTTTCCTGTCATGAGCTTCTCAGAAGCGATTCGTCGCTTTGGTTCTGATAAGCCAGATCTCCGTAACCCACTAGAATTAGTTGATGTTGCCGATCTCGTTAAAGATGTAGAATTCAAAGTATTCTCTGGTCCTGCAAATGACGAGAAAGGTCGTGTGGCCGTACTATGTGTACCCGGCGGTGCAAAACTGAGTCGCAAACAAATTGACGAATACGGGAAATTTGTTGGTATCTACGGTGCGAAAGGTCTTGCATGGATGAAAGTGAATGATAAAGCCGCTGGACTCGAAGGTATTCAGTCGCCAGTTGCTAAGTTCCTTTCTGAAGAGGTTATTAACGGTATTCTGGATCGAACTGGCGCTGAATCTGGCGACATTATTCTCTTTGGTGCCGATAAAGCCAATGTTGTTTCTGAAGCGTTGGGTGCACTTCGCTTGAAAATAGGAAAGGATTTGGAGCTGTCCCATACGGCGGCTTGGACGCCATTGTGGGTAATCGATTTCCCAATGTTTGAAGAAGATGGTGAAGGTAACTTACATGCTATGCATCACCCATTTACTTCGCCATTAGGGGTTACTGCGCAAGAGCTTAAAGAAAACCCGGCATCTGCGAATTCGAATGCTTATGACATGGTTATCAATGGTTATGAAGTTGGTGGTGGTTCCGTTCGTATTCACAGTGCTGAAATGCAGGCAACGGTATTTGAAATATTAGGTATCGAAGATAAAGAACAGCAGTTAAAGTTTGGCTTTTTGTTAGAAGCGCTTAAGTACGGTACGCCGCCACATGCAGGTTTGGCATTCGGTCTCGATCGATTGGCAATGCTTTTATGTGGTACAGAAAATATCCGTGACGTCATTGCCTTCCCTAAAACAACGGCAGCAGCGTGTTTGTTAACAGACGCACCAAGTTTGGCTAACCCTGCATCGCTTGAAGAGCTGGCAATTGTAGTGAAAAAAGCGACAGAAAAAGAAGCCTAATCGTTTCGGCTAATCTAATCTATTGAAAAGCTAGGGATCCCCCTAGCTTTTTTGATCCAAACCAACAGAAAACCCCTTAACTTCTTTTGTTTTATTAAATGCCTGAATAGAATGTAACTTATCCAGAGTTCAAGCTAATCCAATCATTTTAAATAAAGGGTAAGTGAATGCGTTTTATAATGACCGTGCTTCTTATATTTACGCTCACAGCATGCGTCGGAAAAGATAATCGCCCCTTCGATATAAAAAACCTCGCTAAATCTGATATAGATCTTGTAACCGATATTCATATCGAACAAATACGAAAGCTCACTCGACGACTCATTATTAAGCTATATAAAAGAAACCCGAGGGAGTTGAAAAAAAACTCAGGAATGACAATAGATGCGCGTCTTTCCCAATTAATGACGGTAGATCGACCTAAACACGGTTTCCAAGAGTTGGGGAATATGGATGGTGTAGAGGCACTTCCGCTCGCTTTCTCAAAAGAGTTCGAAGGGGATCGTGTCTTTGCTTTGATGGCGGGTATCACCGGAATGTTAAGTGCATCTTACAATAACCAACTAGAGTTCTACATTCTGGACGAAATAAGTCAGCAAAAACTGTATAACAGCGCTCGAAACCTAGAAACAATAACGTGGCAGCTTAATAATCGTCGCTACGACAGTGGTGAGTTACTGCTACTTACTAACGGTATCGATGCGAACGGTGTGCCGAACTACAGCTATGAGCGGGTCCTGGGTCAGATGATCCTCGTACAAGACATGATGGCCATATTGGTTTCAGATAGTACCAATCGAACCATCAATAAGGTGGTGCAAAGTGTTGCATCTATGACCTTCATACCAATATAGATGCTAGCTTTTATTAGTTATAATCGGTTAGCATCTCTGAAAATTAAACTATTTGGGTAATAAATGATAATTCTTGGCATTGATCCGGGCTCGAGGATAACCGGTTATGGTGTGATACGACAAGAAGGCCGACAGCTCTCTTATTTAGGTAGTGGTTGTATCCGAATGTCAGAGTCTGATTTAGCAGGCAAATTGAAGCAAATATACGCTGGGGTAACAGAGCTGATTATTCAGTTTCAACCTGACGAGTTTGCGATTGAACAAGTCTTCATGTCAAAAAATGCGGATTCTGCGCTGAAACTTGGGCAAGCCAGAGGTAGCGCTATTGTTGCTGCTGCAAACACTGATTTACCGGTTTTTGAGTATTCCGCGCGTTCTATTAAACAAGCTGTTGTTGGTACCGGTGCGGCCGATAAAGCACAGGTTCAACATATGGTAAAAAGCATTTTGAAGTTACCGGCGAAACCTCAAGCCGATGCCGCGGATGCGCTGGGTGTTGCCATCTGTCACGCGAACACCAATAAAACGTTGATGGCATTAGCAGGTAAAGCGACCAGTGCGAAGAAAGGGCGTTATAGATAGTTGTGATTAAAGCCGCCTTCAAATGCGGCACTGGTTATTCATCCAGTAATATATTATCATCCGACATATTACCCGTTTCAAAGGATATTCTCTGTGATTGGACGCCTTCGTGGAATTTTGATTGAAAAACAACCACCTGAACTGCTCATCGAAGTGAGTGGTATTGGTTATGAAGTACAGATGCCAATGAGCTGTTTTTATGAGCTCCCTGAAATTGGCGCAGAAGCGACCGTGTATACCCATTTCGTTGTTCGAGAAGATGCCCAATTACTGTATGGTTTCAATACAGTAAAAGAACGTGCGCTTTTTAGAGAAGTTATCAAAGCGAATGGAGTGGGACCGAAACTAGGCTTGGCAATATTGTCGGGTATGACGGCAGCGCAGTTTGTTTCTTGTGTCGAACGGGAAGATATTTCAACGCTTGTTAAGCTACCGGGTGTGGGTAAAAAAACCGCAGAACGATTAGTCGTTGAGATGAAAGATCGTCTTAAAGGGTGGGGAGCCGGCGATTTGTTTACGCCCGCCACCGATGCGGCACCAAGTGATAACCAACTCGCTTCTCATGGTAAACAAAGTGCAAAAGATGAAGCGGTTAGTGCGTTAGTTGCCCTTGGCTACAAACCGCAACAAGCGTCAACGGTGATTTCTCAAGTCGCTAAACCAGATATGATAAGCGAATCTATTATTCGTGAAGCCTTGAAATCTATGGTGTGATTGAGATACCAAATTTGGATGCTCAATATAGTGTTCGCCGATTTATCGGCAACCACAGTAAAATGAATAAGAGAAAAACCGATGATCGAAGCAGATCGCTTGATAGCACCGGATAATCCGGTATTTAAAGACGAAGAAGTCATTGACCGTGCTATACGGCCGAAGAAACTTGCCGATTATAGAGGGCAAGATCACGTGCGCAACCAGATGGAAATCTTCATTAAAGCGGCTCAGCAGCGTAATGAGCCATTGGATCATCTGTTGATTTTCGGCCCACCAGGTTTAGGCAAAACGACATTAGCCAACATTGTTGCTAACGAAATGGAAGTAAACATTCGTACGACTTCTGGCCCCGTGTTGGAAAAGGCGGGCGATCTAGCTGCGCTGTTAACCAACTTGGAAGAAAACGATGTTCTTTTCATCGATGAGATTCATCGACTGAGTCCAATGGTTGAAGAGATACTTTATCCGGCAATGGAGGATTATCAATTAGACATCATGATAGGTGAAGGGCCAGCGGCTCGTTCTATCAAGATAGATCTTCCCCCTTTTACTCTGATTGGTGCGACGACTCGTGCAGGGTCACTGACATCTCCTTTGCGTGACCGATTTGGAATCGTACAAAGGTTAGAGTATTACAACGTTCCTGACTTACAGTTTATCGTTCAGCGTAGTGCAAGCTGCCTTAACCTTTCAATGGAAGAAGACGGGGCGTTAGAGGTTGCTCGACGAGCACGTGGTACACCTCGTATTGCTAACAGATTGCTGCGCCGAGTAAGAGATTATGCGGAAGTTAAAGGTAATGGCCATATCTGTTCTGATATAGCGGATAAAGCACTAGATATGCTTGATGTTGATCATAAAGGTTTTGATTACATGGATAGAAAGCTCCTTCTTGCCATTATGGAAAAGTTTTCTGGTGGTCCAGTAGGTTTAGACAACTTAGCCGCTGCGATAGGTGAAGAAAAAGAAACCATCGAAGATGTTCTGGAACCTTTTCTCATTCAACAAGGGTATTTACAAAGAACCCCAAGAGGTCGAATTGCGACTGAGAGAGCGTATTTGCATTTCGGTCTCGAAACAAGTAATTAACAATTAACACAATAAGATGGCCGTTTAAAATTCGAGCATATTAAGCGGCCATTATTTTCGTTTCTCTACTCATAAGGTGGTATTGGTCACATAAATTTAAATCTAATATCCTGCTCTCTTATTTCCAATCGTTATATATAACCTTCTGTAGTATTCCGCTAGAGTATTTAAATGGTCGCTAAAACTGATCTAAGTCAATTAAAAGGCCGTATATTAATATTCACGAGATCTATTTGATTCAAATCAAAGCTAAAGCTTTTCAAAAATATTTTGTATCGAAACCAATAAACCGTTAATATTAGCCCCAGCTATATTAGAGCTTACTTAACAATTATCTAACCTAAAATGCACAAGCTATTAACAACTGAGTTCGTTTTATAATCGGACAAAGTTAATTAATATAAAAAGTGCTTATGCATGATGCAAAAAGTACCAGTGTCACTCAGCCGACACAAAAGGAGCTAACATGATTGACATAGTTGATCTATCGCGGTTGCAATTTGCCTTCACAGCGATGTATCACTTCCTCTTCGTTCCATTGACTTTAGGTATGGCTTTCTTGCTCGCCATAATGGAGTCTCTCTATGTAATGACCGATAAACAAATCTATAAGGATATGACAAAGTTCTGGGGTAAGTTATTCGGTATAAACTTTGCTCTTGGTGTGGCAACTGGCCTTACCATGGAATTTCAATTCGGTACTAACTGGTCCTACTACTCACACTATGTAGGCGATATATTTGGTGCTCCACTCGCCATCGAAGCTCTTGTTGCATTTTTCCTAGAATCCACGTTTGTGGGGCTATTTTTCTTTGGTTGGGAACGGTTATCTAAGCGTCAGCATTTGGCGGTAACTTGGTTAGTGGCTCTCGGTTCAAATTTTTCTGCGCTCTGGATTTTAGTCGCTAACGGCTGGATGCAAAACCCCGTCGGGTCGGAATTCAACTTTGAATCGATGCGAATGGAAATGGTGAGTTTTGCGGAGCTTGTCTTAAACCCCGTTGCACAGGTTAAATTTGTCCATACGGTAGCATCAGGTTATACGACCGGTGCAATGTTTGTTCTAGGTATCAGCTCTTACTATTTGCTGAAAGGCCGAGACGTTGCTTTTGCTCGTCGTTCATTCGCTATTGCAGCGTCATTCGGTATGGCAGCAATCCTGTCCGTTATCATATTGGGTGATGAATCTGGTTACGAATTAGGGGATGTTCAAAGAGTGAAGCTCGCAGCAATTGAAGCGGAATGGCACACGGAAGAAGCACCCGCCGCATTCACGTTGTTTGGTTTCCCAAATCAAGAGACACAGCATACGGATTACGCTATTAAGATCCCTTATCTTATGGGTATTATTGCCACACGTTCTCTTGACACCGAAGTAACGGGTATTTCCGACCTCAAAATTGAGCACGAAGAGCGTATTCGCAGCGGCATATTAGCGTATGACCTTCTCCAAAAACTGCGTTCAGGTGATAAGTCTCAAGAAAACCTGGATGCCTTTGATGAACTAAAGCATGACCTTGGTTATGGTTTGCTGCTTAAGCGATACACCGATGATGTTGTAGACGCAACAGAAGAACAAATTAAAGACGCAGCAGATGATTCAATTCCTACAGTTTGGCCTCTGTTCTGGTCTTTCCGAGTGATGGTTGCTGTTGGCTTTATTATGCTGTTCGTGTTCGGTGCCGCGTTTGTACAGACGTGTCGTCAGAAAATAGAACAGAAATCATGGGTTCTCAAAGCCGCTCTATTCAGTATCCCTCTACCGTGGCTTGCAATAGAAATGGGTTGGTTTGTTGCAGAATATGGTCGTCAACCGTGGGCTGTGGGTGAAATATTGCCTGTCGATGTTGCGGTATCTGCCTTAACCGAAGGTCAGTTATGGGCATCGCTACTTGCAATAATGGCTCTCTATACAGTATTCCTGATAGTTGAAGTTTATCTTATGGTGACATTTGCACGTAAAGGGCCAAGCAGCTTGAAGACAGGCCGCTACCACTTTGAACAGAGCGGTGACTCTGTACAAGACAAAGTTAACCGCCAAGTAGAAGCGTAAGGGAGATTAAATAATGTTTGATTATGAAGCATTGCGATTTGTTTGGTGGCTACTAGTAGGTGTTCTACTAATTGGTTTCGCCATTGCCGACGGGTTTGATTTAGGTGTTTGCGCCCTTGTACCTGTTATCGGTAAAACAGACAACGAACGTCGAGTGATGATTAACTCGATTGCGCCTCACTGGGACGGAAACCAAGTCTGGTTAGTTTCTGCTGGTGGTGCTCTATTCGCCGCATGGCCAACGGTATATGCTGTGTCATTTTCTGGTTTTTACTTTGCCATGATCTTGACGCTAGCAGGGCTATGGCTACGCCCAATTGGTCTGGATTATCGTTCTAAAATTGAGTCGCCTAAATGGCGAAATAACTGGGACATTGCTATCAGCATTAGTGGGTTTGTTCCTTCTCTTATTTTTGGTGTTGCATTCGGGAATCTATTACAAGGCATACCATTTACGTTAAGCGACTTTATGATGCCAACGTATCATGGATCATTCTTTGGACTGCTTAATCCATTTGCACTGCTCTGTGGTTTAATCAGTCTTACCATGTTCTTAGTGATGGGGACAACGTGGCTGCAAATGAAAACCACTGCTGCCGTGAGAGATCGCGCGCGCGCTGTTTCTCAAGCTGGTGCATTAACTATCACCATACTTTTTGTTGCCGCTGGTTTTTGGGTTCAGTCTATCGACGGCTATGCGTTGAAGAGCGAAGTTGATACGTTTGCGGCATCAAACCCACTGAACAAAGAAGTGGTTCGTGAGGCCGGAGCTTGGATGGCGAATTACGCCAGTTATCCGCTTATGTGGATTGCCCCTATACTTGGTACGGTAATGCCACTTGTGGTTATTCTCGCAACGCGCATTAACAGTGGTGGGCTTGCATTTTTAGCTTCTAGTTTGACCTCGGCAGGTATTATCTTAACCGCTGGGTTCAGTATGTTCCCGTTTGTTATGCCTTCAAGCTTAAACCCAAGTCAAAGCCTTACAATGTGGGATTCGACATCGAGTGAGCTGACACTGCAAATAATGACCGTTGTCGCGGCTATCTTTATACCGATTATTTTGAGTTATACCGCTTGGTCTTACTACAAAATGTATGGTCGTATTGATGATAAGTTCATCGAAGAAAACAAGAATTCACTTTACTAAGGAGCCATTGATATGTGGTATTTTGCATGGATTTTAGGCGTTCTACTTGCCTGTGCTTTTGGCATTATTAATGCGCTTTGGTTAGAGCACTCAGAAATGATGGACAAAGACAGTGAATAAATTGGTTATTCAAATAGCTAATTTATTCGATCTTATAGATAAGGCCCTTTTAAAGGGCTAAAAATAGAAATGCCATCCAATAAAAAAGCCTTGTTTATCAAGGCTTTTTTATTGGGCTAACTATCATGAAGGATAGTCACACATGCATCTTATGTGCTTCATCCAGAATGGGATAAGAACTATCCATTAGGGAATATTAGTTCATCAAGCAAGGGAATCAATTTGTGAATTTCAGGCTTAGTGAGTGTTTCAGTAGCGCCGACTTCGAATGCCTTTAATTTGTTTTCTTTTGTCATAGTAGACGAAAAAATCAGCACTGGTGGGTGATTGGGCTGACTAGTTATCGTTCTGCATAAGAATAAACCATCTACTTTAGGCATTTCTACATCTGAGACAATAGCACTAATGCTCTGCTTATTCGCTTCATAATAATTGAGGGCTTGTTCGCCATCTGTCGCCGTTTCAACCATATACCCAGACTCAGAAACAACCGTTTTTAATTGTTCCAATATAAACTTAGAGTCGTCTGCAATTAGGATTGTATGTTGTGCTCTTCGTCTTTTCTTCTCAGGTGATAAATCAACATTATTATCTGTGTTTATATTGTATTGGCTCATATTAATATCTGAGTTCATTTCAGCAATGATCAGTTCGAAATCTAGAATGAAGACTAATCTGTCTTCTATGTTAACGGATGCAACAATACAATTATCTTCTCCTGCCAAAGAGATCTCACCTGCGGCCTCTAAATCGGACCATGAAACTCGATGAATACGATTAATTGAATCAATTAAAAAACCGTTTGTCACCCCATTAAAATCGGTAACGATGACATACTGGTCAGAAGTGGGTTGTTTTTCGGATATTCCTAACCATTTAGCTAAATGTATTAAGGGGGTCACCTTTTCTCTTGACTTAAAAACGCCAACAATGTGCTTGTCGCCCTTGGGATAGTCGGTCATTTCAGGAAATCGAATAATTTCCCGAACTTTAGCGACATTAATTCCATAACTATTTACTTTCGTTCCGCCATCAGGCAATTCTCTGATTAATCGAAATTCAGCTATTTCAAGTTCATTTGTTCCGGATTCCATTAAAATATTGGAGTTTGACATATCTACTAAACCTATTTTTAGCTTGTGTAACATTATACAAAGGAACCAACACAAGTACCTAGTATCACGAGCATCAATTAATTATTTGGTCAGTATGACCTTTCCTTATGATTAGTACCACCAGCTCGATGAAATTACTCGTGAGTTATGAGGGATGAATCACTTGAGCTATGAATTAAAGTCTTTTTTCTCAATAGGTTACTAAGGCGAATATACAATTATTCAAGTCATTAACCTAGGAATGTATAGAAAAGGAACCTTCAGAGGTGACAAATTATCCTTTAATAATTCATGGCCAATAAATAAGCGTGAAATTCAATAAGTACTTTAAAAACATGAAATTACAGAAAAATAAATGGTAGAATAATGGGAAAGTACTTAGGCGTGGTTAACTTGTGGTATGAATAAATGTAATGTTGTTTTAAATCAAATGCATGAGCCTATAAATAAAACTCTTTTTAGAGCGTTCTCTTTCCTATTGGCAATCGGTCACGCAGGGTTATTAATGTGGGACCCTAACCAATACAGTAGTGCGATTGGGGGATTTAACGCAGTAATCGGTCCGCTGTTTCTTTGGGCTATCTGCTCAGGCGTAATATTTGGTGTAGGCTTTACCCCTATCCATATTGTGTGGAAAGCATTTTTCTCGCCCTATATTTCTTTCGCTATCCTCATTTATCTAACAATCGCCTATCTATTCGTTTGATTTTTATCCAAAATGACGCGGTTCTTTCTGTATAGCGTCACTTTTTCGTCAATTTTATGAAAAAAAGACAACTCCTCAATACTATTGCTATAACGATAGGGTATAGTTAGTAATTAATTTAATTATTATTAGCAATAGGTTGTGCAAAACGTGACAACTTCTCCATTCAAATGGCCCGTTACTATCTATTACGAAGATACTGACGCAGGTGGTGTTGTATACCATTCTAACTACCTGAAGTATTTCGAAAGAGCAAGGACGGAACTACTTCGACATATTGGGGTCTCTCAACAGGTGCTATTAGTAGAAAACATAGGCTTTGTTGTTCGACATATTGATATCGACTTTTTACAAGGTGCAAGGCTAGATGACCAATTGACGGTTGTCACTACTGTGTCTGAATTGAAGAAAGCGTCAATAGTGTTTTGTCAGGAAATCGTCAATCTTGAAGGCCGCACATTGTGTAAAGCCCTAGTTAAGGTAGCATGCGTGAACATTCAAAAAATGAAACCTCAAGCTATCCCAAGCTCATTAATTGCGGAGTTGAATCAGAGTGAACGCTGAAATTTCAATCTTAGATCTATTCTTACAGGCAAGCTTACTCGTTAAGTTTGTCATGCTGATATTACTTGGTATGTCGGTTGTTTCATGGGCGATGATTATTCAACGCAGTAAAGTGTTGAGAACCGCATCAAAAGACGCCACTGAATTTGAAGACAAATTTTGGTCTACCCAAGACCTATCGAAGTTATATCAGGAAGTAAAAGAAAATAAAGACGATCTGTCTGGTAGCCGAGAGATTTTTTATTCTGGCTTTACTGAATTTGCTCGTTTAAGAAGAACCTACGGTTCATCAAGTGAATCTGTGATGGACGGAACAGGCCGCGCAATGCGCGTTACCGTTTCACGAGAAGTAGAATCGCTTGAGACAAGCTTGCCGTTTTTGGCGACAGTTGGGTCTATCAGCCCGTATATTGGTTTATTTGGTACGGTGTGGGGCATTATGCATGCATTTATCGCGTTAGGTCAGGTTAAGCAAGCGACGCTAGCCATGGTAGCCCCAGGTATTGCTGAAGCTTTAGTTGCGACGGCGATGGGTTTGTTCGCGGCTATCCCAGCCGTAATGGCTTACAACAGTTTAAGCAATCGCGTGAGTAAGTTAGAGCACTCTTACGCGACGTTTTCTGAAGAGTTCCATAGTATTCTCCATCGCCAAGCGATGAGTGATAAGGATTAATCATGGCAGGTTATCAACCTAAAAAAAGGAAGCTAACCGCTGAAATCAATGTCGTACCATACATTGACGTTATGTTGGTGCTTTTGATTATTTTTATGGTGACCTCTCCTTTTATTACTCAAGGAGTGGATGTAGAACTGCCGCAAGCTTCTACGGCAAAACCGGCCTCTGATATTGCTGGCGATTCTGACGCAAGCTTTATCATTGTAGAGGTAGATGCCGAAGGCAACCTAGGGCTGAGCGTGAATAATGAAGACGTGCAGCGGGGTCTTTCTTTACAAGATGTCATTGTGCGGGTAAAGGCAGAATTATCGATATCACCTACGTCACCAGTGGCAGTAGGTGGTGATGCAGCAACACCCTATGCTGAAATTGTTTTAGTACTGGATGAGTTAAGTCAGGCAGGGGTTCCCAAAGTTGGGCTCTTGACCGATATCAAGGAATAGCGTTAGCTGTAGATGAAAAATAACAAGAACCTAACATCGGCAATCATTATCTCTATTACCCTGCACCTATTATTGGTGGCAGCGTTGCTTTGGGGGACAGATTTTAATATGTCTAAACCAAGGCCGACAGGGAATCTGATTCATGCGGTCGTTATCGACCCTGCGATGGTACAAAAGCAGGCCAAAGAGATAAGAGAGAAACGTAAATCTGCAGCGAACACAGAACAAGAACGCCTGGATAAACTACGCAAGCAGAGTGAACAGTTAGAAAAAAACCGTAAAGTTGAAGAAGCGAGAATTCGTAAACTCAAAGAAGATAAAGCAAAAGCCGATAAAGCGACCCGCACAGCAGAAAAAAATAGAAAAGTCGCCCAAGAAAAGGTTCGAGTAGAAGAAGAAAAAATTCGAGAGCAAAAACGGTTAACGGCGAACGCAGAAGCTGAGCGTATTAAGAAACAAGAGCAGGTCAAAAAAGTAGAAAAAGAACGCGCAGCGAAAGAGACGGCAATAGCCGCTGCGGAAGTTGAACGGTTAAGCCAAGAAAAAGCCGCGAAGGAAGCCCAAGACAACGCTCGGAAACAAATAGAGCTAGCAGAGAAAGCGGAAAAGCAGCGAGTGGCAAGCGAGAAAGCGGCAGCAGAAGCAAAAGAGAAAGCCAAGAAAGAGCAGGAACGACTAAAACAGTTGGAAAGAGAACGTAAAGAACAAGAAGCGGCTTTGGGTGACATATTTGCTGGCCTAGAAGAAGAGGCCGCTCAAAATAGCTCGGCAAAACAACAATTTGTAGCGTCAGAAACCGAAAGATACGCTGCAATATATACGCAACTTATTCAAAGTAAGCTGCTCGTGGAGGACTCCTACAGGGGAAAGTCTTGTAAAGTTAACTTAAAGCTAATACCTGCAGGTAATAGTGCTATTTTGAGTAGTGTAAAGGTGCTCAGTGGTGATGCGCGTTTATGTGCGGCATCGAAAAGCGCCGTTACGCAAGTAGGCACGTTTCCGTTGCCAGCAGATAAAGATGTGGCAAGTAAACTTCGTGATATTAACTTAACCGTTGCTCCAGAGTAGTAAGAAAAAGGGAAGTGTTTTGATTAAAAAACTTATCACAGGATTACTAATATTAGTTGCAAGTTTGAGCCCTATGGCCAACGCCGCACTGGAATTAGTAATAACAGAAGGTATCGATTCGGCTAGACCCATTGGTATCGTACCTTTTAAGTGGGAAGGCACAACTAAGCTTCCACATGATGTATCAAAAGTGATCGCTTCGGATCTACAACGCAGTGGCAAATTTAGCCCCGTGCCTGTAAATAAAATGCCACAAACACCCTATGAAGACAGCGAAATCAAGTTTGAAGAGTGGACAAACTTGGGTGTCGATTCATTACTAACGGGCTCTATTACTCAGAATGCGGCTGGTGACTATGTAGTGAGATATCAATTAGTCGATGTTATTCGAGGTCAATTGACGAAAGGGCAAAGTAAAACACTTAGTGCCGATGGCGAACTGGTACTTTCTAAAGACCATATTTTATTTAATAAGCGAGCAACGGTACCGGGTGAACGTCTAAGAGAATACGCACACCGTATTTCTGACCTTGTTTATGAGCAGTTAACCGGTGAAAAAGGGGCGTTTGTCACGCGTATTGCTTATGTTGTTATCAATGAAAAAGACCAGTATCAGTATCAACTAAGAATTGCCGATTACGACGGCTTTAACGAACGACTCGTATTGCGCTCTAAGCAGCCGCTTATGTCGCCATCTTGGTCGCCAGATGGACGCCAACTTGCTTACGTTAGTTTTCAAAATAACCAAGCAGAAATATTTTTAATGGACATCTATACGGGCAAAAGGGAAAAACTAACGTCATTCCCACGCCACAATGGCGCTCCAAAATTCTCCCCTGATGGAAAAACGTTATCGATTGTGCTGTCAAAAACTGGCAGCCTTCAAGTCTATACACTTGATCTTGCAACACGGAAGTTACGCCAAATAACGCGGGGTAGATCAAATAATACGGAACCGTTTTGGTATCCTGACGGACAATCGTTAATATTTACATCGGATCGGGGTGGTAAACCTCAGATTTATCGAGTAAATTTGGTAAACGGCACGACTAACCGTTTAACTTGGCAGGGTAGCCAGAACTTGGGTGGGCAGATTACTCCTGATGGAAGATTCTTAATTATGGTGAATCGATCCAATTCAGGTTTTAATATTGCAAAACAAGATCTGGAGACAGGAGCCGTTCAAGTGTTAACTAATACACTCTTGGACGAATCTCCAAGTATTGCCCCAAATGGTAGTATGGTCATTTATAGCTCTATTTATAGAAAGAAAAATGTACTCTCTATGGTTTCTATAGATGGTCGATTTAAAGCTAGGTTACCGGCAACAAATGGGCGTGTTAGAGCTCCCGCCTGGTCACCGTTTTTGTAGCAACGAAGTTTTGACAAACAAAGGAATATAAAAGATGCAACTTAATAAGGTTTTTAAAGGGCTCTTAATTGCGCTACCTATTCTAGCAGTAACAGCTTGTAGCTCAAGCGACGAAGCTGCTGATGCCGCTTCTCAACAAACGAACAACCAAGAGCAGACAACAACTGTTGCTACTCCGGTTGATCAAAATGCTCAACTTTCAGAGCAAGAAATGAAAGAGCAAGCTCTTCGCGAAAACAGCACAGTTTATTTTGCGTTTGATAATGCAACCGTTTCTGGTAATTACGAAGAAATGCTAGCAGCACACGCGGCATTCTTAAGCAAAGACCCTGCAATTAAAGTAACTGTAGAAGGTCACGCTGACGAACGTGGTACTCCGGAGTACAACATCGCTCTTGGTGAATACCGTGCAGAAGCCGTTTCAAAATATCTTCAAGCTCTAGGTGTTCAATCTGACCAAATCTCTATCATGAGCTACGGTGAGGAAAAACCTCTAGTTCTAGGTCAATCTGAAGATGCCTATGCGAAGAACCGTCGTGCGGTTATCGTATACTAATCGAGGATAGACCTCATGTTCAGTAACTTTAAGCGAGTTGTTTCGCTTGCGTTGCTGGCCAGTGCAGCGAACTTTGTGTTCGCTGCACCAGCTCCAGTATCTGATGTAAGCAACGCATCTTCTTCCGTTAGCTCCATGCCTGAAACCGATGTTCAGCGACTTGAACGTTTGTTGAATAATCGATCTCGAGTGCAACTGCAAATGCAGCAGCAAATCGACGATATGGCACGGGAACTTAGCGAAATGAGAGGGATGGTCGAACGAAATAGCTATGATATGAAGCAGATGTTAGAACGTCAGCGAGAATTATTTATCGAGTTGGACCGTTTGAGAAATGATAAACAGCAACCTGTTGATAATGTAACCCCTGCGACTAGTGGCGGTACAGAAGCCAACGGTGGCGTGTATGCTGCCAATGTGAACGAAGAAGCCGCCTATAAAAAAGCTGTTTACCTCGTCCAAGTGGATAAAGATTACACGGGTGCACTAGCGGCATTTGCTAAGTTTCAAAAAGATTTCCCTAATTCGTCTTACGCAGCCAACTCTCATTACTGGGTTGGGCAATTGAATTACGCTCTAAAAAAAGATGTTGATGCAGCAAAAAGTTTTGCTTCTGTCGTCTCTTACGAAAAATCAAACAAGCGTGCGGATTCACTTGTAAAGCTTGGTGATATTGCAGCCCGCAACGGCAAACCCGCGGTAGCCAATAAATATTATCAACAAGCGATTGATGGATACCCAGGTTCAGCCTCCGCTAAGATGGCTAAATCAAAACTTAAATAAAAAAATAGACCATTTGATGGTCTATTTTTTAGATCTCATCTAGACCTCGTATTTTTTCACTAGTATTCCTGTTTACTCTATCGAGTATCTCTATATGACTAATCATTTAGTCGTAGTGGTAATAGCAATTGTTCAACAGTGGTAGAAAATGAGTCCCCATCAGGTGTACAATGATCGGATTCACTGACGTTGCATAGAGCAAAAGCAATGAGCCACATATTAGATCTAATTGAAACCACCGTTTATCCATTTCCACCAAAACCAACGCCATTGACCGATGAGCAAAAGAAAACGCATCTTGAAAGTATAAAACGTCTGCTGAAAGAGAAAGACGCGGTATTAATTGCCCATTATTATACTGACCCAGAGATTCAGGCTCTCGCGGAAGAGACCGGAGGGTTTGTTGGCGATTCTTTAGAGATGGCAAAATTTGGTAATCGCCACTCGGCGAGCACGTTAATTATTGCTGGTGTTCGTTTTATGGGTGAGTCTGCTAAAATACTCACCCCAGAAAAAACCATCTTAATGCCAACCTTAGAAGCAGAATGTTCCTTAGATTTGGGCTGTCCGGCAGATAAATTCACAGAATTTTGCGATGCTCATCCAGATCATACGGTTGTGGTTTACGCCAATACGTCGGCAGCGGTTAAAGCGCGCGCAGATTGGGTTGTTACCTCAAGTATTGCCTTAGAAATCGTCGAACATCTCGATGATGAAGACGCAAAAATCATCTGGGGGCCTGATCGTCATTTAGGATCTTATATTGCCAATAAAACAGGTGCGGAGATGCTTCTGTGGCAAGGAGAATGCGTTGTACATGACGAGTTTTCTGCTAAAGCTCTAAAGGAGATGAAAGCCGTTTATCCAGAAGCTGCTATTTTAGTGCATCCTGAATCTCCAGCATCGGTTGTTGAGTTGGCTGACGCAGTCGGTTCTACCAGTCAACTTATTAAGTCAGCAAAAGAACTACCGAATAAGCAACTCATTGTTGCAACAGATAAAGGTATCTTCTTTAAAATGCAGCAGTTAGTTCCTGAGAAGGAGTTGATGGAAGCCCCAACCGCCGGAGCAGGCGCGACATGTCGAAGTTGTGCTCACTGTCCTTGGATGGCCATGAATGGTTTAGCCGCGATAGAAAGTGCCTTAACGGGGTCGTCAGACAAGCATGAAATCTTTGTAGATGAGCAGATTCGTGTTAAGTCACTCATACCTTTGAATCGCATGCTGGATTTTGCCGAGCAGCTACAAAGCTAATCTAGGGTTGAATACGGATCAGTAGGTATTGCTTTCGCAAAAACTATCGTCATCCCCATGAAAACCTACGTCATCCTCATGAAACCTATCGTCATCCTCATGAAACCAACGTCATCCCCATGAAAATGGGGATCTAATATCACCAAGATTCCCGTTTCCACGGGAATGACGAAGTATTTAGCATTATACGAACGTGGAGAATCGATGTATTTTGTCGACCTTTTGAATAAAAAAAATGTCCGTTTCACGGAAATTTAGGAGCGATGGCAATAATGCTCGGTCTCGGTTATTGCGACTCTGCGAGTTCCACACCGCGCTGAGTCAAGCCACACAGCATGACCGGAATGGCATTATAGATCTCTTCAAATTGCTCTAATCCCTCTACGCCATGTTCTTTTAACGTCTCAATGGCCGTTTCTGGGTCGTAAAGAAGACTTAAAGAGAGTAGCACCCCCCCAAGCAGTGCATTGTCTTCGCTATGCTCAGGCATTAAGGTTTCCCAATCATCTCTGGCGAGTTGCCATCCCTGAAGCGCCCCCTCTGTAAACGCGCGCGCCTCTTCAGAAATAATCTCCTTTTCGTCAAGCGTATAACCCGCTGGCCATTGCCATGTGCCGTCGAGTAGAGCAGGGCGAGTTGTGTTCCAAAGTGCGATCAGCAAATCAGCGTACTGCTCAAATTGGACGCCATCGGTAAATGGCGCGACTTCTTCTCCGCCCCATAGGAATGGAATCCACTCTGTTGGGTCAAGCACATTGGGCGCGGCAGCCATAGCCGTTATGAAACCATAGGTTTGTGCTTCACCGAGGAGTTTGCCTTCAAGTTCAGGTTGTTGAAGTAATTCTTTTAGTGTCACGGTATTTTCTCAGAAAAATTTGATGGGCTATACTAACACAGCTCCGAATCTCTCTTCACCATCCCTACCTGCGTATGGTTATTCTTTGTACCTTATTTTCTTGATTGACTAAAAAAAGCGCGATCTGTATCACGCTAGAGGATCATGCTAATTTTTTTTAAAAAAATAGTACAATATTCAAAACAATATTTTAAAAACAGTATATAAATTCAGTTAAGATCTGTTCTAATAGCACGATAAGCTGGATTGTTAGCCATAAGCCAGTGTTAAGTTAATGTTATTTATTATTTTGGCAGTGTATTGTTTTGTAGAGGAAGAAAATGAAATCACGTGGTCCTTTTTGCCTTAGGAACGTAGCAGCAGACACCTTTGCTATGGTGGTGTTTTGTTTCGTCTCAGGAATGATGATTGAAATTTTTGTGTCTGGAATGTCTTTTGAAACATCGCTGGCTTCGCGTCTGGTGTCGATACCCGTGAATATCGCGATAGCGCTTCCGTATGGTATTTTCCGTGACTGGGTGTTGAAGCAAGGCGCGAGGCTATCGTTGTCCTCTTTTATGAAAAATAGTTCTGATCTCATCGCGTTTGTTGCATTTCAATCTCCTGTCTATGTTGGCATTTTACTTTTCGTTGGTGCTTCGACAGACCAGATTATCACTGCGGTATCCACCAATGCCGTAATATCATGTGGTATGGGGGTTCTTTACGGCTATTTTCTTGATATATGCCGTAAGTGGTTCCGTGTGCCAGGGTATGTATCTCAGGCTTAGGTTCTTCATTCCTAGCATTTGTAGGTGATTACCTCTGCGTTATCAATTTTGAGGTCGAGCCGCTACCTTTAGAGCCTGTGTCTTACATGAATTCCCGACAATTCGCTGCAAAATAGCCTCTAAAAATCAACGGACCCTAGGGTTATTGGTTATTTTTACTTATACTAGCGGACGTTATATTCAATTAAGAAAAGGAACGGACGTGAAAGCAGAACAGCGGCACCAAGAGATTATTCGATTGGTTGAATCGAATGGAGAAGTCAACACAGACGAACTTGTCGAACGGTTTAGTGTTAGCCCTCAAACGATTCGCAGAGATCTGAATGAGCTTGCGGAACTCAATAATCTTCGCCGGACCCACGGTGGCGCGACCAACCTTTCTAGCTCTGAGAACTCCAGCTATAGCAATCGTAAAGTCATGCATCCGCGACAAAAAGAGCTGATAGCGGCAACGATGGCAAAGCACATCCCCAATGGATCAACGTTATTTATTGATATCGGTACGACTCCAGAAGCCTTTGCAAGGGCTTTGACCGTAGGACATAGCGATCTTCGTATTGTGACCAACAATATTAATGTGGCGATGATACTAATGGAACGCCCTGATTTTAAGGTGATTCTTGCCGGTGGTGAGGTGCGGAATATCGATGGTGGCGTAACAGGTGAAGCGACGTTAGATTTTATTTCACAGTTCAGACTTGATTTCGGTGTGCTTGGTATAAGTGGGATCGATAACGATGGGTCGTTGCTCGACTTTGACTATCATGAGGTTCGAGTTAAGAAAGCTATAATAGAAAATAGCCGTCAAACACTATTGGGCGTTGACCATTCCAAATTTGGACGCAATGCCATGGTAAAACTTGGTAATTTGAGTGAGATAGATTTAGTGGTCACTGATCAATTACCACCAGAACCATTAGCTTCACTCCTTGCCGAGAGTGAAACACAAATAGAGGTCGTTACCTTATAGCGGTGCCTCGACTGGGTCCAACCCATCAAACAAATAGAAGGGCCACAATAGTGAACTATTGTGGCCCTTTTAGATCGTAAGTAATGTTTTGTATTGGAACCTAATTACACATCTAATATGTTATCGGACAGACCTTATGCAGACGCTTCTGCGGCTTCCAATTTTTCTTTCTCTTCTTTTTCTTTGTGGAATTTCTTCTCACCAAAGTACGCGTATGCTAAGCAAACGATAGATAAGCCACAAGATACAGTAAGCAAGGTGAAGCCACCATCCCAACCAAAGTGGTCAACGGTATAACCTAGAACCGCATTTGCCGCAACAGCACCACCAAGGTAACCGAATAGACCGGTGAGACCTGCTGCAGTACCCGCCGCCTTTTTAGGCGCAAGTTCAAGTGCGTATAAACCGATCAACATTACCGGGCCATAAATTAGGAAACCGATAGCAACAAGAGCCGCCATGTCGATGCCTGGGTTACCTGGAGGGTTGAACCAGTAAACAAACACTGCAATGGTCACAAGAAGCATGAATAAGATACCTGCCGGAGCACGACGTCCCTTAAACATTTTGTCAGAAATCCAACCACACAAAAGTGTTCCTGGAATACCAGCCCACTCGTACAAGAAGTACGCCCAAGATGATTTATCGACACTAAATCCTTTTGCTTCTGAAAGATAGGTAGGAGCCCAGTCAAGAACACCATAACGGATCATATAAACAAAGGCGTTCGCGATAGCAATAGACCAAAGAAGTTTGTTGTTTAATACATACTTAAAGAAAATTTCTTTTGCCGTCATTTCTTTTTCGTTTGATTCATCGTAGCTATCTGGATAGTCATCCTTAAATTCTTCAATTGGGGGTAAGCCACAAGACTGAGGAGTATCGCGCATGGTAAACCATACAAAGACAGCAACAAGAGAAGCGAAGAAGGCCGGAACATAAAAAGCGGTATGCCAATCGTCGTTAAATAGCCACAAGCCCAATATGAACAAAGGACCAATTAAACCACCACCGACATTGTGGGCTACATTCCATACAGAAACTAAGCTTCCACGTTCTTTGCGAGACCACCAATGCACCATTGTTCGGCCACAAGCTGGCCAACCCATACCCTGAAACCAACCGTTCAAGAATAGGAGAACAAACATTGCGGTAACACTGCTTGTTGCCCATGGCATAAAGCCAAAGCAGAACATAACAGCGGCGGACATGAGCAGGCCGAAACTCAAGAAATACCTCGGGTTGGATCGGTCTGAAACGTTACCCATTAGGAATTTGGACAACCCGTATGCAATGGAAACAGCAGATAATGCCACACCCAATTGTCCACGGGTAAACCCTTGTTCGATCAAAAATGGCATTGCAAGGCTAAAGTTTTTTCGTACAAGGTAGTACCCAGCGTAACCAAAGAAGATACCCATAAACAGCTGCCATCTATATCGGTTATAGCTGGCACCTATCTGGTCGTCAGGTAGACGCTCTATATGTGTTTTAGGTTTAAATATACCAAACATTATTATTTACCTATATTTTGAGTTATTAGACTTAAACGAACGTGAAATGTTCGAACGAGCAGATTATGGACAAATACAAAATAAAAGATGAGAGGTAGATTCACTTTATTTAATTCGCGCTTAAAAATAATAAAACTCTAGATACTAGTTCAATTCTTAGTGTTAAAGACTAGTTTATCTATGATTAAAGTTATTAAAATCGTTACGGAAATATTACAAGGATAATAGTTGCAATGTTCACTCCTCTTTCATTAGAATGTAAACGAAAATAAAAAATGTTCGTTTTAACCATTGTTAACTTAATTTTGAGCGCGTTATGAATTCATATGTTCGATTTGAAACAGAAGTCGTTATCATCGGCGGAGGAGCAACAGGCACGGGCATAATGCGGGACTGTGCTTTACGCGGAATAAATTGCATATTATTAGAGAAAGACGATATCGCATCCGGTACCACAGGTAGAAACCATGGATTACTTCATTCTGGAGCACGATATGCGGTAACAGATCCTCATTCTGCAAAAGAGTGTATCCAGGAAAATCGAATCCTAAAGTCAATCGCCCGACACTGTGTAGAGGATACGAGTGGTCTTTTCATCACCCTCCCAGAAGATGATATTGATTTTCAGCAAACATTCATACGTGCTTGTAGTGAAGCAGGAATAGAAACAGAGCAGTTAACCACCAAAAAAGCGCTTCAGTTGGAGCCGCACGCCAACCCTAAAATGTTGGGCGCAGTAAAAGTGCCAGACGGCACACTTGACCCCTTCCGATTATGTGCCTCCAATGTCTTGGATGCTAAAGAACATGGCGCTCAATTGTTCACTCACACCACGGTGACATCGTTGATTATTGAGGGCGACAGAGTTGTCGGTGTACGCTGCTTTAATTCGCAAAAACATGTTGCGTATGAAGTGTATGCAAACGAAGTCGTCAACGCGGCTGGCATATGGGGGCAGAACATATGCGAATACGCTGATCTTGGGATAAAGATGTTTCCGGCGAAAGGCTCGCTGCTTATCCTGGATTACAGGATTAACAATTTGGTCATTAACCGTTGTCGAAAGCCGTCAGACGCCGATATTTTGGTGCCCGGAGATACTATTTCCTTAATTGGAACAACGTCGGAACGTATTGATTATGACCAAATTGATAACCTTTCAATTAGGCCAGATGAAATAGACAGGCTTTTAGTTGAAGGCACAAAGCTTGCGCCTATCATGCAAAATACCCGTGTGTTAAGAGCTTACGCTGGCGTTCGTCCATTGGTTTCTCTAGACGGTGACGAGTCTGGACGGAATATCAGTCGTGGTATCGTGTTATTAGATCACGCAGAAAAAGACGGCTTAAACGGTTTTACTACCATCACTGGTGGCAAATTAATGACCTATCGCTTAATGGCCGAGCAAGTCACCGATGTCGTGGCGAAAAAATTAGGCAATACTAATGCCTGTATTACGGGGACTCGCCCGCTACCTGGTTCTAATACCACACCAAAACCAATCAAGCGTAGTGCCAGCATTGCAAAACCAGTTTATGAGTCAGCGGTTTATCGTCACGGTGAAAGGGCTCACGCGTTTTTAAAGCCAGACAGTAAAAGCCAAGCCGTAATTTGTGAATGTGAAATGGTCACCGTTAGCGAAGTGGAATATGCAATTAAAGAGCTTGATTGTAAGAATATAGAAGATCTACGCCGTCGCACCCGTTTAGGTATGGGACCATGTCAAGGTGAGCTATGTACCTACCGAGCGGCTGGACTATTTAATGAGTTTGGCGGTCTTAATGGCGTCGATAGTAGTCAACTATTGGTCGATTTTATGGAAGAGCGTTGGAAAGGAACAAAACCAATATTGTGGGGGGACGCATTGCGAGAAGCCGAATTCAGCTACTGGATCTATGAAGGTTTACTCGGCGCATCGGAGTTGACGTCTACTCACAACCCAGTTAAATCGGGAGAGTCATAATGAATTATGATGTCATCGTAATCGGTGGAGGAATGGCAGGGTACACCTCGGCTATTCATTGTTTAGAACAAGGGTTGAAAACCGCGCTGGTGAATAACGGCCGAAGTGCATTGCATTTTTCATCTGGTTCGGTGGATTTACTCTCTGCTACGCCATCGGGCATCCCTGTACGTTTTCCTTATCCAGCAATAGCCAGTTTTCCATCAGAATACCCAGAACACCCTTATGCAAAAATAGGACAAGAACACGTCTCTGGTGCCGTTGATTGGTTTACCGAGATGATGAACCGTGCAGGCGTATTGCTTAACCAAACAGAAAACAATGAAAATCATCAACGTATTACCACGTTGGGAACCTTAAAAAGCACCTTTCTTTCTCAACAATTCGTCGAACAGATTGGTTTTAATCGGTCTCAAAATAGCTTCGATCGAATTGTATTGGTGGCGATTGAGTCGTTTCGTGATTTTCAGACTCAGGTTGTTGCAGACAACCTGCTTTCGACCCCAATGTTTAGTCGCACGCCTATTGTTCAATTACCCGTCGATGTATCGAACCACCTTAAAGGGGAGGTGTCGATAAACAACTATAGGTCGACAGATTTTGCCAAGCTGCTTAACAACGAAGCAAGCTTCAACGATTTCGCTAATCAGATAACGGCAGGCGCGACCGACCGAGATCTCGTTATTATGCCGTCCATATTTGGCGCAATGCAAGGCGTGGAACTATTACAGAAATTGAAAGCGCGCACGGGCCTTACGTTTCATGAAGTAGCGACGATGCCGCCGTCATTAATGGGAATTCGACTAGAAGAAACACTGGAAAGACATTTTGTCAAACTGGGTGGCGTGCAATTAAAAGGAGACAGCGTTGTTCGAGGCGAGTTCTCACAATCAGACCGTGGTTTTCAGTTAGAAAAAGTGTGGACAAGAAACTTACGCGATTACGCACTAACCGCAGAGGCATTTATTTTGGCCAGTGGCAGCTTTTTCAGTAATGGATTACAAGCCCAGCGAAATCGAATAATTGAACCAGTGTTTGGATTGGAAATTTGCAGCACAGGTTCAAGGGCAGACTGGCACAGCGACACCTTTTTCTCACCAAGTTCTCATGAGTTCGTCTCTTTTGGCGTAGAAACCGATCGCCATTTTCGACCTAGAATGACGAACGGTACCGTTGAGAACTTGTATTGTTGTGGGTCAATTTTGGCACATTACAATCCGATATTAGAAGGATCCGGTGGTGGGGTGGCGATTGCCTCAGCACATGCTGTCTCTAATCAAATTATCCACAATCATAACCAAGCTAAACTGGAGGAAGCGACATGTTAGAAGTAGCGAATGACACCAGTTTTGATCAGTGTATTAAATGTACCGTTTGTACGGTGTACTGCCCGGTAGCAAAGGCTAACCCGTTGTTTCCTGGCCCCAAACAAGCCGGGCCCGACGGGGAACGGTTACGACTTAAAGATCCTCAATATTTTGATGACGTACTTAAGTATTGCACCAACTGTAAACGTTGCGAAACTGCCTGTCCTTCAAATGTGCGAATAGGCGATATCATTGCCGTTGCCAGAGGGAAGTATGGAAAACTGTCAGCCAGCCCTAAAACAGTGAGAGATTTTGTTTTAAGTCATACCGACCTATTTGGTTCAATAGCCACCCCTTTTGCTCCTCTTGTTAACGCCGCAACAAGCATGCCCATCGTTAAGAAAGTGATGCACAAAACGGTTGGCGTACATGACCACAAATCACTTCCAAAATATTCTCATGGCACTTTTCGTCGTTGGTATAAAAAGCAGTGCCCTGACCAATCATCATTTAAGCGTGGCGTCAGCTTTTTTCATGGTTGTTATGTCAACTACAATCATCCACAGTTGGGCAAAGATCTGATCACTGTTTTGAATGCGATGGATATTGGGCTTCATCTGCTCGACGATGAAAAATGTTGCGGTGTACCTTTGATTGCCAATGGCTTCCATAAAAAGGCACAGAAGAATGCCCAATTTAACGTTAAGCAGCTAGAAAACTCAGTAGAAACGTATCAACGAGACATTGTTTCTACTTCATCTACCTGCGCATTTACACTTCAAAATGAGTATCCCCATGTATTGGGTGTAAACAATGAACGAGTGGTAGACCGCATACAGTTTATTACGCGCTATTTATTGAAGGAATTTATGAATGGGAATACCCCAAAAATGAATCCTATAAATAAGAAGGTGGTTTATCACACTCCGTGTCACCTCGAACGCAGTGGAAATACAATATTCACGATTGAACTACTTAGGGCGATACCGGGTTTAGAACTGATCGTATTGAACAGTGAATGTTGTGGTTCTGCTGGTACCTATGGGTTTAAAGAAGAAAACTACGAGGCATCTATGGAGATAGGCAGTGGGCTGTTTAACCAGATAGCCACTGCGGATGCCGATCTCGCTATCACTGATTGTGAAACCTGCAAATGGCAGATAGAAGAAAATACGGACTTAGAGTGTATTCACCCGGTGTCGTTAATTGCCCAAGCGATAAAAGATGTATCGCTATCTTGATCTAGAAACGCCAAATTCACTTGCGTCCTATTGGAACGGTGAATAAATACCAAGCCTCTGAATCAGTGGCTTGGTATGATGCTTATTTTGTTGCTCGGTAATTGGGGTCAGTCCAGCAGCGAGGCAGTTCCTCACCAGACATAAATACCAAATCAGACTTTTTAAAAAGTTCGGGGTCTTGCTCTTCCTGACCCGCTTGATACTGACCGACGACATTTTCGTGAAACAAACTCGTCAGATCTTTCGTTTCGACGATATCTATTAAATCGCCGCTGGCTCTTTCCTTCAAAAACATGTCATGCCCTCCTTTGAAAGCTATCACCTTTAAGTATATTACCCAAAGTGAGAATGTGTTCTATTATTATTTACCTTGACTAAATAAACCGTAGATCTACGCTTATAATGAGTAAAATTAAAATGGAACCATTATGTCAATTGCCTCAATAGCAAATAGTGTTAGCGAACTGATTGGTAATACTGATCTTGTCAGAATTAATAGCCTTTCGGATATATCAGGTTGTGAGATTCTTTTAAAATGCGAACAACAGAACCCGGGAGGTTCAATTAAAGACAGAGCCGCGCTGCAATTGGTTAAGGATGCGGTTGAATCGGGGAAGTTAACACCGGGAATGACCATTGTTGAAGGGACGGCGGGCAATACGGGGATTGGTTTAGCACTGGTGGCTAAATCTCTTGGTTACTCTATGTTGGTGGTGATGCCCAAAGGACAGGCACAAGAAAAAGAACGGATGATTAAGTTGTATGGTGCCGATCTGTTGTTGGTTGATCCTTGTCCATTCTCGGATCCAAACCATTTTTATCACACAGCAAAGCGATTAGGCGATAAACATGAGGATTATTGGTGGGCCGATCAGTTTGAGAACCTAAGCAATTACCGAGCGCATTACCTAAATACAGGGCCTGAAATATGGCGTCAAACGGCAGGGAAAATAGATGCGTTAGTGTCTGTGGTTGGAACAGGTGGAACGTTAGCCGGAAATTCTCATTACCTATCTGAACACAACCCAAATTTGAAGACATGGTTAGTCGACCCAGACGGTTCCGGTATCTACTCCTTTCTGAAAGATGGCCAGTATACATCGAAGGGCAGCTCATTCACTGAAGGTATAGGGATCATGAGAACGGTAGAAAACTTTAGACAAGCAAAAATTAACCACGCTATCACCTTACCCGATCAAGACCTTGTCACCATTTCTCGTTTAGTGAGTCAACATGACGGAATTCTATTAGGCAGTAGCTCCGCACTCAATGTCGCCGGCGCGCTCTACGCGGCCGCTAAAATGGGAGCGGGTAAGACAATCGTTACTTTTTGCTGTGACCTTGCCGAACGGTCATATTCAAAGTTATTTAACGAGGATTTTTTAAGTGAAAAGAAAATCGAGTTAAATAACGAGAATTTGCACGAGATATTTACGCGGTATCGCGAGCACGACTTGAATCATATCGTTAATGTCGCACAACCTTAGCGCGTGTTATTTCTTATCTTTATCCGACGAATTGCCTTTCTTAAACAAGCTGTCCATAAGGTCCATTGGCATTGGGAACAATATGGTGGAGTTTTTCTCACTCGCAATCTCGGTTAACGTTTGTAAATAACGTAACAAAATAGCGTTGGGCTCGGCGGCGAGTTTAGTTGCTGCTTCGACCAATTTTTCAGACGCTTCCATTTCGCCAGACGCATGAATCACTTTTGCCCGCCGGGTTCTTTCGGCTTCGGCTTGTCTTGCGATAGCTCGTACCATGGTTTCATTTATATCGACATGCTTAATTTCAACATTCGATACTTTTATTCCCCAGCCATCTGTTCTTGCATCCAGTATGGCTTGGATATCGGTATTGAGCATCTCTCGATTCGCCAACATTTCATCCAGTTCATGCTGACCTAATACCGATCTCAAGGTGGTTTGAGCGAGTTGAGAGGTCGCCTGCAAGAAATCTTCCACGTTGATAATGGCTTTTTGTGGGTCGACGACTCGAAAGTAGAGTACCGCGTTGACCCGGACAGATACGTTGTCCCTGCTGATGACATCTTGACTAGGGACATCCATCACAACGGTTCTTAGATCAACCCGTACAATTTGTTGAATGATCGGGATGACGATAATCAACCCTGGTCCTTTTACCTTTTCAAATCGACCCAGAAAGAAAATAACGCCTCTTTCGTACTCCCGAAGCACATGAAATAAGTTAAAAGCAATGAAAGCAATTAAAACAACAATAACTGCGGGGATTATCAATCCACTACTGAGTAAAGATTCCATCATTTTTTCACCCTCCTTTGATCTTTTGTCACCAACAAAGTCAGACCATCTACGGCATTTATCGTGACTGTGTCACCTTTATGTAGCGGGTTGTCGGATTGGGCGGCCCATCGTTCGCCTCCGAATTGGACAAAGCCGTTACCATCAAAATTATCTTCTATCTCCACCTGGCTTCCAATCATAGATTCTAGGCCACTCACTACTTTTTTAGTTCTAAGTTTCCACAGTCGTTGCAGCACAAACAAGATAAGAATGGCGGTAGTAAATGCAATGCTGAAGATTAATTTTAATGAAATTTTAAGGTGCGGAACGTCACTATCAATAAGGAATATCGAGCCAAGAGTAAAGGCAATAATCCCACCAAAACCTAACAGGCCAAAGCTCGGTATTAACGATTCGGCGATCATCAGAGCGATACCAACCAGCATGAGGCCCATACCAACATAGTTAACCGGCAACATCTGAAATGCATACAGTGCTATCAGCAATGAGATAGCACCAGTAATCCCCGCAATACCAAATCCGGGGCTATAAAACTCTAGTAATATCCCATAAATACCAATGAGCATTAATATATAAGCGACGTTAGGATTAGTGATAGTGGAAAGAAACTGATTTCGCCAGTCCGGTTTTCTCTCTTCTAAAGTCGCTCCGGTCAAGTTCATAGTTTGTTGTTGTTTATTGACTTCTATCGTTTGGCCATCTAACCGTGTGATCAATGACGCCGGGCTATCGGCAATCAGATTTATGACATTAAGTTCAAGCGCTTCTGTCGAGGAAAGCGTGGCGGCTTCTCTGACGGCTTTCTCTGCCCATTCAACGTTTCGGCCTCTTAGCTGCGCTAATGAGCGTATGTAAGCGATTGAATCGTTAAGTACTTTTTTCTCCATCGCCGTTGGTTCACTCGGTTTGTCATCCGTTTCCTTCTTTCCCGTTGGCGCGCCGCCCATCATTACCGGAGTAGCGGCACCAAGTGTCGTTGCAGAAGACATGGCGGCGATATGGCAGGCATAAAGGATATAGGTCCCTGCACTTGCTGCGCGAGCACCAGACGGATAAACAAGACATAAAACAGGAATGTTCGACGAAAGGATTTGTTGGTTGATATCTCTTAAACTCGATACCAGCCCACCGGGGGTATCGATGACAATAATGACAGCAGGATACTGGGATTGATGATTGGCGCGGCGAATTTCACTTGTGACATATTCGCTTACAGCGGGACCGATAGCTCCACTGATTGTTATAACAGGAATTGTCTTTGCCAACACATCATTTGATTCAACAGTGTCAGCAAAAGACAAGTACGTAAACCCCAATAAACAACTCAAGGCTACTCTAATCACCCAACGACACATTTGACTTTTCCACAAAGAGAGTCACTAAAAGTGTAGTTCAACTATGGTTAAGTTGTAAATGTGATGACACAAATAGGGCGATAAGCTCGCGTTTATCGTTGGGAAAAAAGGCCTCTTAAAGACACTTCATTGGTTTTACTCAAAGATAAACTGGCGGCTAATGCCACCGCACCAAGTACGTAATAAATCGTGAGATGTACGACGCCAGCATTCAAAAAGCCAGACAATGGCTCAGGCGTAAATATCATACCAGGCATCGCTAGAATGGCGTTGAAAAACGAGCTGACGCCATAAAATCCAAGAACGTACACGGACAGAAAATTGACCGCGAAACCAACCAAGCCCATTACTAATAACGGTGAACTAACAAGCTGAGATGTCATTAGCGCCATTGTGGCGAGCGGTAAGAGTGCCAATGCGACTAGTGTCATCCGAGCAAGGAAACTTAACCAATTAAAAAGTACATTGAAGATGGATTCTTGGCTGACCAATACGGCCAGTTGATTATCCGTGGCGATATTGAGTAACCACAATAGCAGGTTTGCATTGAGCACCAATACAGAGCAGATAAGCGGGATAACTAATAACCCAAAACCCAGTTTTACGACGTGAGTCATTAGGTGAGAGACAGGCATACTACGCCAAAACATAGCGCTGCCTTCTTGACGCTCTTTTCGCAGAGTTTTTGGTAGATAAAGCGTTGAAAGAAGTACCGAAATAATCCAAACCGAAGAAGCAATACCTAGGTTCAGGTTAGACGAAAAATCAACCAGCATATTGCTTGATTGTCCGCCAAATTGGACCTGATATGAGAGATTACCTTGTAAGTCAGAATTGGTCAGTAGTCCAACAAAAATCAATACAGTACAAATTAAAATAAAGAAAGGGACACGAGTCACCAATTTATGCTCAATTAATTCTTTTTCCAGCATATAGATACTTGAATGCATTACGCTGTCTCCCTTTGTAGAGCAATAAATATGTCGGCAAGGCTAGCACGATGAACGTCACCTAACCCGCTGACTTCTGGTAATCGGTCGCTTTTTAGCAACCACTTAACTGAACCTAATCCGATTTGGTGACTTAAAGGGTTTAGGGTAGAGATTTTATCGCTATGAATGTTGGCTGCATCAAGAATAAAGTAGGCCTCGCTGATGTTATCCATACTGTCTTGGAGCACTTTTTTGCCTTTCTTCAGGACAAGCACATCAGTCAGTAGATGTTCTATTTCTGATACCTCGTGGCTGGCAATAATCAGTGTGCGTTCACCATCGTGAAACCATTCTAAGAGATGACGATAGAAGGTATCTCGGTAAAGAAGATCCAAGCCCAATGTTGGTTCATCCAAGATAAGGACGCTGGTGTTAGTGGCAATAACCACCGCCAGATGCAATTGCACCTTCATCCCTTTAGAGAGACTTTCTATTTTGCTTGATAGCTCAATATTGGTATTCGATAGCGTCAGTTTGGCTTTTTCAATATCAAAACTTGGGTGGACACCGGATGTGTACTTAAGCAGTTGAGCGACACTCATCCAGCCTGGAAGTACATTTACATCAGAGATATAAGACAAGTGTTCCATCAACTTCGCATGTTGGTTGATAGGTTGGCAGTCGTTTATAGTGATCTCACCTTTGTAGCGGTGTGCACCTAATAGGGCATTGATTAGCGTCGATTTTCCTGCGCCATTGTGACCAAGTAACCCCAATACTTGCCCCGCACAAAGCTCGAAACTGATATCGTGCAATGCGTCTTGTTGACCATCGCTTTTTGACTGATGGTAGTTTTTAGAAACGTGTTTAACACTGACTAAAGGTTTCATTTTTCACCTGTTGTATCTTGTTGTAATTTTTGAATACGTTGTAGCTGTTGAACAAACTCGTCGAGCGGCATGTCTATCTGCTGTAATGTTTGTGCAATTAGGGGCATTTGGCGTGTCATAAAATCAGATTTCTGTTTATTCTGTAGCATCTTCAAGGCGCCTTTTGCTACAAACATGCCTTGGCCTCGTTTCTTCTCAACTAAGCCGTCATCAACTAAAAGCTGATAGCCCTTCATAACAGTTAAGTGGTTAATCTTTAGCTCTGCAGCGACTGTCCTCACTGACGGCAGCGGTTGCTCTTCTAGCCAGACCCCTTGCAAAATCTGCTCGGTAATCTGTTCACTTAACTGACGAAAAATAGGCTGATTATCTTGCCAATCGGTCATCATTACCTCTACGTATGATTTTGGTTGGTGCTATATATGTGTATAACACTATACTTCCGAAAAATAATTGCAAGTATTTTGAGGTTTTTATTTGTGAATAATTATTGGGATACTGAAAAACCAGTAATTTATGTACCGGTCAGTACTCGTCGTTCCCGTGAAAACGGGAATCTGCGTATTCGTTATGAATTCAGAGCCAGATATTAGATCCCCATTTTCGTGGAATACTGTTCGGTTAATGCTAAATACTTCGTCATTCCCGTGAAAACGGGAATCTTGGTATTCGTTATGAATTCAGAGCCAGATATTAGATCCCTATTTTCGTGGAATACTGTTCGGTTAATACTAAATACTTCGTCATTCCCGTGAAAACGGGAATCTTGGTGATATTAGATCCCCATTTTCATGGGGATGACGAGCGGGAGTGAGGATGATAAATGGCAGGGAGGATGATGAATCAAAGTGGGGGATTGCGAAAGTGGGGGGTGACAAAGGCAGTAAGGAAACACTCGTTGAGACTAAGGCAAATTTCCGTCATTCCCGTGACAACGGGAATCTGCGTATTCGTTATGAATTCAGAGCCAGATATTAGATCCCCATTTTCGTGGAATACTGTTCGGTTAATGCTAAATACTTCGTTATTCCCGTGAAAACGGGAATCTTGGTGATATTAGATCCCCATTTCCATGGGGATGACGAGCGGGAGTGAGGATGATAAATAGCAGGGAGGGTGATAAATAGCAGTGAGGATGATGAATCAAAGTGGGGGAATGCGAAAGTGGGGGGTGACAAAGGTAGTAAGGAAACACTCGTTGAGACTAAGGCAAATTTCCGTCGTTCCCGTGACAACGGGAATCTGCGTATTCGTTATGAATTCAGAGCCAGATATTAGATCCCCATTTTCGTGGAATACTGTGCGGTTAATGCTAAATACTTCGTCATTCCCGTGACAACGGGAATCTGCGTATTCGTTATGAATTCAGAGCCAGATATTAGATCCCCATTTTCGTGGAATACTGTGCGGTTAATGCTAAATACCTCGTCATTCCCGTGAAAACGGGAATCTTGGTGATATTAGATCCCCATTTCCATGGGGATGACGAGCGGGAGTGAGGGTGATAAATGGGAGTGAGGATGATAAATGGCAGGGAGGATGATGAATCAAAGTGGGGGAATGCGAAAGTGGGGGGTGACAAAGGTAATAAGGAAACACTCGTTGAGACTAAGGCAAATTTCCGTCATTCCCGTGACAACGGGAATCTGCGTATTCGTTATGAATTCAGAGCCAGATATTAGATCCCCATTTTCGTGGAATACTGTTCGGTTAATGCTAAATACTTCGTCATTCCCGTGAAAACGGGAATCTTGGTGATATTAGATCCCCATTTCCATGGGGATGACGAGCGGGAGTGAGGATGATAAATAGCAGGGAGGGTGATAAATAGCAGTGAGGATGATGAATCAAAGTGGGGGAATGCGAAAGTGGGGGGTGACAAAGGTAGTAAGGAAACACTCGTTGAGACTAAGGCAAATTTCCGTCGTTCCCGTGACAACGGGAATCTGCGTATTCGTTATGAATTCAGAGCCAGATATTAGATCCCCATTTTCGTGGAATACTGTGCGGTTAATGCTAAATACTTCGTCATTCCCGTGACAACGGGAATCTGCGTATTCGTTATGAATTCAGAGCCAGATATTAGATCCCTATTTTCGTGGAATACTGTTCGGTTAATGCTAAATACTTCGTCATTCCCGTGAAAACGGGAATCTTGGTGATATTAGATCCCCATTTTCATGGGGATGACGAGCGGGAGGGTATTGACCGCCCACTTTCGTGGGGATGACGAAAGTGGGGAAGTCGCTATCTTAAGTTACTTTGCTTCAGCAGGTAACAAGAAAATGCCTGTTGGATTAATGGTTAAGTAAGCGTGGTCCGAAATCTCAGGGTCAAATTGCGAGGAGTTTAGTTGCAACAATAACTCCTGACCATGCCAGTTAACGGCAACTTCGTACATGGAACCCATATAAACGATGCCTTTAACCTGACACTGTTGGCAAACGTCGCCTTCTCCAGCCAGTAATATAGCCTCTGGTCTAACGCCGATTTGATAGTTCCCTTCAGGAAATCCATCAATAACGTCTTTGTCAGCACCAATTTTATAGCCATTGATATTGAGAAGATCACCGTTGTAAGAACCATCAAAGATATTGGCATCGCCCATAAAGTTCGCCATAAACATAGAAGCAGGTGAACGATACAGTTGATCCGGTGAACCTTCCTGCATGATTTCACCATCGTTCATTACGATAACCGTGTCGGATACCGCGAATGCTTCCGCCTGGTCGTGGGTTACATACAAAGACGTAATGTTAAAACGCTGTTGAAGTTCACGAATGGTTTCACGCATGCTGCGACGTAAGTTGGCATCCAAGTTACTCAAAGGCTCATCAAAAAGAAGCACTTTTGGTTTTAATACCAAAGCACGAGCTAGGGCAACACGTTGCTGCTGACCACCAGAGATCTGGTCGACAAAGCGGCTTCCCATGTCATCTAGACCAACCAGTTTTAAGGCTTCATCAACACGTTGTTTGATTTCCTTGGCTGGCAACCTAATCATTTTCAAACCATAAGCGACGTTCTCGTGAAGAGACATATGCGGAAATAACGCATAGGATTGAAACACCATACAGATATCACGATGCTGGATAGACGTGTTCGTCACGTCCTCACCATCGATAAAGATCTGACCGCTGGTTGGTTTCTCTAGACCAGCAACTAAACGCAATACGGTTGTTTTACCACAACCAGATGGGCCGAGTAGAGTAACCAGAGTGCCTTTTTCGATTTCTAGATCAAGGTTGCCAATTACCGTATTGTCTCCAAAGCGCTTACATACATTTTTTAGCACTACAAAGCTATTTTCTTTCATTTTTAAATTCTCCAAAACTTATTCTTGGTTCTTGGCTTTTGAACGGGAAATTCGGGCTTCGCCCACGAAATAATCAAAGGTCAGTATGATAGACAACATGACAAAGATAAGCAGCGAACCATAGGCAATCGCGATGCCGTATTCACCATCTTCTACGCGGTTCAAGATGTAAGATGTCGCAACGCGTGTTTCAGGTGTAACAAGGAAGATGATGGCACTAACGGTTGTCATGGCTCTTACAAAACTGTAAATCAATGATGATAAGATTGCAGGGCGCAGCAACGGAATCAATATATAGATGATCGTTTTGAATGAGTTGGCGCGTAAGCTTAGTGATGCCTCATCCAGCGATTTATCTAACTGACCCAAACCAGCCACACCAGCACGAATACCCACAGGCACATTTCGCATTACCATGGAGATGACCACAATAGCGGCGGTTCCCGTTAGGTAGATTGGTGCATCGTTAAATGCGAGGATGTAAGAAACACCCGCAACCGTTCCTGGAACTGCAAAACAGAGCATTGTTGCAAATTCAATGACCTTCTTGCCACGGAAATCCTGACGTACAACGATATAAGCGATAAGCAAACCAAAGGTCGCGGTAATCGGCGCCGCAATACCAGCGTATGTCATGGTACTGATTAACGAAGGCCATGCGCCTTCACCAAAGCCCATACCAAATAGATTGATATAGTTGTCTAGTGTTAAGGAGTAATCGATTCCCCAGTTAACGGTAAAGCTACCAAATACGATACTTCCGTAAAGCAGTACATTAAATATCATCCAACCATACAACGTAACCGAGACGAAGGTACGTAGGCTGTTCGGTAGTGGCTGAACGTCACCGCGATAAGATTTACCCGATATCGTTACGTAAGAACGCTTGCCGATCCACATGTACTGAATTACGAATATAGCCAGTGAGAAGATAAGCAGAACAGCACCTAAGGTACTTGCCGAGGCATAATCTAACTGAGCGCCCGCAATATAGAAATAGATCTGCGTCGCGAGTACGTCGAAACTACCGCCAAGTACAAGCGGGTTACTGAAGTCAGCGAGTGACTGTACAAAGATGATCAAAAATGAGTTGGCTAAAGCTGGCTTAAGCAAAGGTAAAACGATGCCGAAGAATGTCTGATAGCGATTAGCACGAAGTGTGTATGAAGCCTCTTCTAAAGATGGATGTAGCGATTTCATTGCACCATCTAAAATCATAAAGGACATTGGCGCGAATGCAAGAACCTGAGCCATCCAAATACCGGTAAAACCATACAACCAATTGGTATTTTGGAAGCCAAACCAGTCCACCATCAATTCGGTGACATAGCCTGAACGGCCAAGCATTAAGGTTACCCCTAAGCCAACAACAAATGGTGGTGTAACGATCGGTAGAATCGAGAATATTCGGGTAATAAAGGCGGATTTTTCTGCTATACGAGTGGAGTAGATAGCGAAAATCAAACCAAAGAAGGTGGCCGTAATACCAACGGAAGAACCTAGGAATAAGGAGTTAAGAATGATTTGAACGATCTGCTTTTGCGACAGAATTTCAATAAATTGCCACGCGACAAAGTTGCCCATGTCGTCTTGAAACATCGGCACAAAGATAGCGATACTCGGGAAGAGAATAAACGCAGAGATCAAGCCAATGATGGAGACTAAAGAGCCGATTACAAAAGAATCGCCCCCCATAAACTCTAAGCGAGCCATGGCGAGTGTCATTACACTGCCTAGTGCAGCAAAAAGGAAGATGGTGGAGTAACCCAAACCGTGTCCGGTGACCGCAGAAGAAGTGATGATAAATAGGATACAAAATAACGAGTAACCAATATCGAACTTATGGCGGGTTAGGTGGTATTTATTTAAAGCGTGTTTAGGGCGAATTAGAAGCACTAAGGGCAGGCTAAACCAAAGCCATGCAATGTTTCTGCTGCTCCATCCCATGGCTTCAAAAAATTCATCTGAAGTAGAGTCGAGTACCCCATAATCAAGCGAAAATGTAGGTAAAAGCACGAAAGCGGCGACGATAGACAATATCCAATAGAAGATGTAGTCACGGTGCGGCTTCTCTTCAAAGTGATTTTTCAAGTCTGACTCTGCTGCTAATTGAGACATGATATTTCCAACCGAAAATTAGTGAATAAGAGACCTAAGGGCTGATATTTTCAGCCCTTATAAATAAAATTTTAGAGAGTTGAGCAACGCGGATGCGCTGCTCATACTAGGACAGCTTATTCGCCCATTTTAACGACGTTTACCCACTTCTTGATTAGGCGTTTACGTGTATCAGATGCGCCATAAGTGTTCATATCGTAGTTGATAAGATCCAGTTTCTTAGGGTCAAGCGCATAAGGAGATTGTTCTGCGTCAACATTCGTTAAGATTTGGAAAGACTTACCTTTTTGCCATGCAAGTTGCTGGCCTTCTTTAGATAGTACCCAGTCGATGAATAATTTGGCGTTCTCTTCGTTACGAGCGCCTTTAATCATACTCACACCACCAATTTCATAACCCGTACCCTCACAAGGAGAGATAAGCTCTAAAGGTGCGCCTTGCGATTGCTCTAGAGAGTAATCGTGAAGGAAGCCGATACCAATAGCGATTTCGCCACGAGCTGAGTTACGAGAAGGTGTTACACCAGATTTGGTATATTGAGAGATGTTTTTGTCTAAGCTTTTGAAGTATTCAAAAGCTTTATCTTCACCCCAAAGCTGGATAAAAGTGGCGAGTGCAGTATAAGCAGTACCAGAACTTTGTGGATCAGCAATCTGAATTTCATCTTTGTATTCTGGTTTAGTCAAATCTTCCCAACAGCGTGGAATCTCTAAACCTTTTTCAGCTAAACGCTTGGTGTTTACACCGAAACCTAAAATACCCATATAAACGGCAGAAGAGTAGTTACCTTTGCGTTTTGCTGGGTCTTTAAATTCTGGAATGATGTTCTCAAGTTCAGCGGATTTATACGGAGTAAGTAGATCCATTTCACCTGCTTGAGATTGAGGATCCAACGTACCGCCGTACCATACGTCTGCTCTTGGGTTTTTACGTTCTGCTTGAATTTTGGCAAGGGTACTACCCGAACCATTTCGAACGAAAGACGTTTTTACATCATGCTTTTCAGAGAATGCTTTGGTTTCGGCTTCACACATTGCGTTTGTCGCACTGCAGTAAATAACCAAACGACCTTCAGCCATAACTTGCGGGGCAGCAAGTGCAGTAGAACCTAAGATACAAGCGGCTAAGAGATGGCGTTTAATATTACCTTTCATCTTTGTTTCCTCTTTTATTGTATTCACTCAGCAACGAAAGCGTTTGCTTTGTTAACCGAGCGTCAGTCACTTCTTTGTGACAACTTTTATTATGTAGAGACCCGAAATAATGAATGGGGCTACATATTATGTAGGTGTACGACTTGTGCCTAGGCGATGATACGTTGCCAAATGCACAACTCTTTTTGGGTACACTGCAATACTAAAAAAAGAACAAACAAATAGAGTGAGACAGGTTTTTAGCCAACTAGGAATTTTTCCTAGTTTTAGGCTGCTTATGTGAGTATTGAGACGGGGTTCACAGTTAAACGCTATTGGTTTCAACGGTTCTCTGTTGTGCCCGTAAGAATGGAATCAACAACATACCGACAGCGGCGGCCGCAAATGTGACCACCGTAAAGAACCCTTCCCACTGAAATTGTTCAATAACGATGGAAAGTGGATACCCCGCCAGCGCGGCACCTAGGTAACCGAACAGACCAACAAAGCCCGTTGCTGTCCCGGCTAGGCTTTTGTGAGAGCACTCGGCGGCGGCCATACCAATCATCATCTGTGGGCCAAAGATAAAGAACCCGATAGAGAACAAGCAACCAGAGAGAACATAGATATTATTGATAGGGGTTAGCCATAACGCGGCAACCGAGATAAAAATGCCTAAGGCGAATATGAGGTTCATCGGTGCACGGTTGCCGTGGAAAAATTTATCGGAGCCCCAACCACCGAGCAATGACCCTAAAAAACCACCGACTTCAAACATGGAAACGGCCGTATTGGCAGTGAGTAAATCAACGTGATGCCGTTCGACCAAATATAAACTGCCCCAGTCATTGACCGCAATTCTGACGATGTAAACCAATAGATAAGAGCTACATAGCAACCAGATGTACTTATTACCCAACACGTAGGTTTTAATAATGGTTTTAAACGGTAGATTTTTTCCTTCTTCTTCCTGTTGCTTTTCTAGTGGGTCATCGCGCCAGTCTCCGACCGTAGGCAAACCGAGGGTGGTGGGTTTGTCTTGCATGCGAAAAGATAGGATTAACCCCACTACAATGGCGATGATTCCGGGCACAATAAACCCATAGCGCCAGCCCCAAGTGATGGCAATAAAACCTATTAAAATTGGCAGCAATGCGCCACTTACGTTGATGCAGGTATTCCACAGAGACCACCAGAACCCCCTTTCGGAGCGGGAGTACCATGTTGTCAGTAGCTTAGCGCATGCGGGCCAGCCCCAGCTTTGGAAAAATGCATTGAGCATCCATAAGATAACCATTACCGTGAGTGATGAACTCAAGCCAAATAAAATATTGATCACACCAGAGGCTATCAAGCCGAAACCCATAAAATAACGAGGATTTGATTGGTCACTGATCATCCCTGACAAGAATTTGGATGTACCGTAGGTGATGTAATAGACAGTGGCAATCATACCGATATCCGAAGGCTCCCAACCTAGATCGGTGAGCATTACGGGCATGCTGAAATTCAAACTCTTACGCGTAAAATAAAAAACACCGTACCCAACATACATGGACAGCATCAAATGCAATCGCCAATACTTGTAAGTAGAATCGATAGTCCGTTTATCTGTTATCAGCGTTGCGGGTTGTTTTTGAGACAACATGCCAAACATGAAGTGAATCCTTGAGTGTTGAAATGGGTAATGAGTTTATGATGTTGGTTCATTCTGTTTCTTTGTGGGTAGATTAACCAATACCCGAGTACCGAGTTCTCCGTCGATAGTTAAGCTTCCGCCAAGCGCGGTGACACGTTCTTGTAGCCCTTTTAAGCCCGTCCCTTTCGTTCGCCAGTTCGCAGGTAAGCCAATGCCGTTATCTCTATATTCCATGCTAAATAGAGAGCCAGGTAAAAAAGTGAGGTTCACTTCTGTCGCTTGAGAGTGTTTGGTTGCGTTGTTAATGAGCTCTTGCACAATGCGATAGATAGTCACGGAGGTGACCTCGTCCAGTTGTTCAGTATCAAACCCAATATTTAATCTAAAATCGACGCTGCGTTCCGAGAACTTCATTTCATTGGCGAGTTGTTGCAGCGCACTTTCTAATCCGAGTTCATCGAGTATGTGTGGTCTCAATTGAGACAGCAAATGACGGGTCGCACTGTGGACCTTAAAAGCCAGATCGTTGATCGCCGTGGCAATCTGTCTTGTGTTGTCTTCTTTCGCCGTTCTATTTGCAAGGGTTGCTTGTATTTGAATCGCAGTAATGTTCTGGCCTATTTCGTCATGCAGCTCACGCGCAACCGACTTGCGAATATCCTCTTCTACATGCACCAATTGGCGAGCAAGCTCTTGTTTTACTGATAACTCATGAGCGAGTTCGTGGATGACCCTTTTGAGTTTCTCGGATAGAAGATATTGGCGACTAATGGCAATACCCAACCCTAAGCCAACGAGTGCCTGAGTGGTCAAAAAAAGCTGCATCTCTTCGTATGTGGCAAATGATCCCATCACTTTTTTCGCCATGGTAAGCAAGATACTGTTCATCACCGCCGCAAGCACGCCACCCTGCCATCCGTATCGGTAAGCCATAAAGATATTTGGCAGTAGAACAATGATTAAGAGCAGCGACGCCATCTGTTGTTTAAAGCTGAGCTCAGCGATAAGGCCGATGCAGAAAAACAGAGACATCCACAAAAAGGCCGACGGCCTTAATGTGACTTCTTTGTGGATAAGAGTGGGGGAAAGCGGAACCCAAACTTTTCGGTTTAAATAGTCGTGCAACAGATAAAAGAACGGCGCAAGAATAATACCACCGGTTAGAGATGCAATGGTGGTGCTGTAAATGAGGTTAAGAGAGAGACCCAGAGGTTTGCTCAGCAGTAGAATTGCGCAGGCCTGTAAAAATGCATTGATGATGATGACAACTAATAAACCAAGCAGTTGCTGCCAATAGGTTTCTAATCGTTTCCACCAGGCTTGAATAGGGCGTATTAGTGCACCACTTATAAAGGGCGCAAGGAGCAATAAAAAGTCGGATTGATTGAGCTCTAATACTTGAACAATTCCAACGGTAATACATAACTCGCTGAATAGAATAACCCACCAATACTTGACAGGCATTATTAACAGTACTGCCAGCCTTAAGCCAACGGGCAGAAAAAGCCCCGCAGTATGGATATCTGTTACCAGATAGCCACTAATACTCCACAAGCAGAACCACGTAACGCTATAGATTACGAAGGTAAATATGCTGGTAAATGTGTGGCTACCAATGTGTTCTATTGAACTCTTCATTCTGGCAAGAGTTTATTTCTAATCGCAAATCGGATTAGGTCAACGTTATTAGAGAGAGAGAGCTTGCTTAGAATGTTCGCACGATGAACATGCACCGTTTTATGGCTTAGGGAAAGATCGAATGCGACCTCTTTGACATCTCTTCCTTGTATAAGGTGTTCAAAGATCTCTTTTTCTCGCTTGGTCAGTTCATTCAGTGCGGAGGATGGAGCACCAGCGTTGCTCAGGTTGAACAGTGCATCAGCACACAGATAGCGATCGCCATTAGAGACGGTACGGATAGCGGTAACCAGTTCCCCTGGTCCGCAACGCTTAGATAGGTAACCTAATGCACCGGCATCAATTGCTTTGCTTACAAACGAGGCGGAGTCATAGATGCTCAGCACAATCGCTTTGAGTTCAGGGTTAATGTGTTTTAAACGGGCAAGCAGAGACAAGCCACTTTCATCAGGCATAGAGATATCAATTACCGCAACATCTAAATGCGCGATTAAAGGTAAGGCAGTAAATGCCTCTTTGGCTGAGCTATATTCGCCAACAACAGTGATGTCCGATTCGACACTCAACAACTGGGTAAAGCCTGATCGCACCATGACATGATCATCAACTAGGGCAACAGATATCATAATTATCATCCTTTTATTATTGCGGATACTCGCAAAAGCAATCAACATGATCAAAATTGATGGCGTGAGGTGTGATGGAGTCGATGATTAATTATAGAACTTGTCGCAATAGGATCATAAATTTCGTCATTGAGGTGTTAGCTTGGAATCATTTAAGTAAATGAATCGGTAATTTTGCTGAATATCCCGAGTTTGGCCTAAATAGAGGTAATTAAAGGTTGTTTTATAGGCAATTGGCGCGATAGGCGCTATTTTTAGTGTTTTTCCTCTTGACCAAACCTCTAAGAATCATTAAATTAGCGCCTCGTTGTTAACGCAGCGACACAAATTCGGTGAGTTGTCCGAGTGGCTGAAGGAGCTCGCCTGGAAAGCGTGTATACGGCAACGTATCGAGAGTTCGAATCTCTCACTCACCGCCACATTGATGAATCAAGACGTCCTAGGACGTCTTTTTTTATGCCTGTAATTTAGTTAAATCAATAAGTTAGCGTCTCATCTCGTGTCATATCGTCTCATAACATCCGGTGATTTGGGGTATGACAGAGTGTATGATTTAATCAAACCCGGATTGGGAGATATACACTAAATCGGGTTGCAACGTCATATATCTGCGCATCAAGAAATTGTCGATACTTTCCCTTTTAAAAACAAATTAACTCAATAAAAACATGCGGTTATAATTGTAAGTGTATAGCGAGAAAACTGCATCTTTTTGAGCCATTTAAATTGTCCTACACGGGGTGAAAATATGTCACATTTACTGCACAAACTAACTGCCAAAGAAGTTAAAGAATCTAAGGGTAAAGAGAAGCCTTATCGTATTAATGATGGTGGTGGACTTTATCTGCAGGTTAAGCCAAACAAACTCAAATACTGGGAGTTTCGATACAAGAATAGAATAACTGGAAAAACCACAATGCTGGGCTTAGGAAGTTTAGATATTCTGACGCTAAAAAATGCTCGTGACAAAGCTCATGATATGCGCGTGCTTATTAATGAGGGAATTGACCCTAAACAAAATCGAATTGATAAAAAAGCTAAACGCAAAGAAGAGTTATCTAATACATTTATGGTTGTGGCGGAGGGTTGGATTAAAACAAAAAATAAGCTAAAGCCAAAAACGGTTCATGACAATTGGCGAAAGCTAGAGCTCTATGCATTTCCAAAATTTGGCGATATACCAGTCGCTAGTTTAACTCCGATGGTTGTTCAGAGCGCGTTACGACCTCTTGCCGTTAATGGCAAGCTGGAAACGGTTAAGCGTACAATCCAACTGGTTAATGAAGTAATGAACTACGCGATTAACAGTGGGTTGTTACAACATAACGTGCTTGCCGGTGTAAGTAAGACATTTGAGTCTCCAGAAGTTAAACACATGGCAGCTTTGAAACCTCATGAAATAACAGAGCTGCTACAGACCGTTGCGACAGCCAACATGCAATTAGCAACGAAATGTCTGATTGAATGGCAGCTACATACAATGACTCGACCAAGTGAAGCTGCGGGCGCGCGCTGGGATGAAATTGATCTAGAGAATAATCTATGGATCATTCCTGAAACACGAATGAAGATGAAGCGTGAGCATCGAATACCGCTAACACCTCAAACTATTGCAATTCTAGATCGGATACGCCCATTTAGTGAAAACCGAGTACATATCTTCCCGTCTATACGTTTTCCTAAGCGTTCTATTGATGCTGAGACTATCAACAAGGCATTGGGCCGTATTGGCTTTAGATCTAGAACGACAGCACATGGGATGCGATCTCTGGCCAGTACTACACTCAATGAAAAAGGATTTGATCCGGATATCATTGAAGCCGCACTGGCTCACCAGGATCGAAATGCAATCCGTGCAGCTTATAACCGAACAGATTACCTGGAACGGAGACGTAAAATGATGGAGTGGTGGAGTAACTATATTTGTGAGGCCGCAGTTGGATCATTGTCGGTGACCGGTAAAGTTCATATGAGGGCTGTGGGGTAATCTATACGAGCTGATCTATTCAATACTTATTGTTCGACGAAGCTGTATTATTGTTCTAAACAATTTTGGGTTCGTTCAGTTTTCGTCTGAACTTTACTACCAACACCTAAAGGTTGGCTTTTGATAGTACGGGCTGATACGGCCGATGTATATGCCTCCAAAAGTGACGAATACGGTCACAGTTTTGCAAGGTTGGAAATTCAATAGTCTTTTAGACTTTTGCCTTGAAGAAACTGTGAAGTGACTATTTTTAATATTGGGTTTATATGGTTATGATTGCTTAACCAATTGGTTAGCATGGAATCAAGAAAAATGATAAAATTATCAGTGGCTAAGAACATCAATGACGGATTGATAATCTCAACTGACGGAGCGATTAAGTTTGAACCAGAGTCATCTTTAACCATAGGTGCTCAAGCCTATTCTGCTGAATATGATAACAGTTTTGGCCCAAGCTTCATTGTTGTTTTTGGTATTGCAAACCAAGCAAAGACTTTGGCTTGTGCTGCTTATGTATGTTCGCGCTACAACATAAACCTTGTCATAGAGGCGGAAAATAATTTCCAAATCCATACTAATACGAGTACTAATGAAATTAACGTGTGCTTTCCTCTCTCAAGGGATCAAGTAATGGAATTACATCAGCGCTATCTGGATGCTTATAAAACACTATCCCAGTGTGGTTGAGTGAGTTGGATTAAATTTGCCAGTTTCCGCAACTTAAGATGGCACGAACGGAGATCCGTAACCTTCCTATGGATGCTAGTTGTTTATTAGGCCATGAAAGTTTACGTAATTACAGGTGGCCATTGATGAACGATGCTACTTCTTAGGCCAACGATCTATACTTGTAACATTTGGTGGCATTGGCTGCATATATGCTCGGTTTTTATCCTCCTCCATGATTAGCCATTCAATGAACTTGTTTTTGCTCACCCCCTTTAACTTAGCTAAATTGCTCAGCTTATCTTTAACATCTTTGTCCATTAGCATGTTATAAGACAATTTGCCTTCGATACTGTCGCGATATTTTTTTTGACTCCAAGCTTTTCGCATGTTTTGGTACATGAGTTTTTTCTGATCTGGGTGATCCGGTTTCCAAGCGTCATACAAACTAAGCCCAGCTAAGTACATTTCATGTGTATTCTCCGGTTTACTTATACCCCAACCAGATGCTGGAGAGTCGTTCATATAGTCAAAAAACCATTCGCTTTGAATTTTATTTTTGGGATCTAACCATTTAAAACGCTCTAGTGCTACACGATTGCTCCATTCGTTTTTCAAATCTAAGATCATGAAAATTTTTAAACTGATATAGTGATTCCATTGTTTGAAAAATTGGTAAATCGTATCGTACCTCTCTTTAGTGGAGTTGAGCTCTGTAGGAAAACCAAGTTTTTGATAAGAATATGGTTCAACGTATGAGTTGCTCCTTTTGCGAATAGGGTTGTTAGTTTCCTTACCAAAGTCAATTTCATACGTCTGTAAATAACGCCAAACCCAGTAAACTAACCTTTCGTCTTCTTTGTTAATCCATAATAGTAGCTCTTTGTTATAGTCTTTATTTTTGTACGCCAAAGAGAGTAATTTCACCAACTCAAGCTTCTGATATTCTGATTTGGTCACTTCGATAGATAGATGTTTATTCAAATTATATAACTTAGCATTCATTTTCTTCGGTGGTTCGATAATCGTAGTTAAACCAATTTCTAGAACGATTTTGTCGTAATAGAAGTTGACTTCATTTGGATCTGAAGAGTTAAAATATGTCTTTTCAATAGATATTTTTACCATAATATGTAGATTATCACGTAGTATATAAAGATACTTTCAGTATGATTTTTATAAGCGTTTTAGTCTATTTATTGATCGTATATATGTGATGTAAGTATGAAGTTTAGCTTAACTTAAACAATACATAACAACTCGATAAATTGAATGATGGAGCTGAAATTTGGGGAAATTATGAGTTGAGTTTTTTAATTTACTGCAGTTTCTGAAACATAAAAATAAAACATCGAAATTAAAATTCTAATTATTTAGACAAAAACAGATTATGACTAATTAATACCAGAGCAGTCTCTTCATGTGAGTAGTTTAAAAGCTCAAAAAATATGGCTTTGGTATTATGAATAAAAATTCATTTGAAATATCTTTGGTAGTCCTTTCTGCATAAGTCTGCAAGATGGAATGAGCTTCTAAAACTCAACGGGGTGAAAATAGTGTTAGGGTTGAGAAACTATCTAGGTACGATGAATTAATTGTTAGTCACAATATGTTGAAGCATCCAATCGATTAAGTATAGAAGCCTAAGTATTTGGTCAGCATCGACGGTCGTGTTTTTTTTACAGAAATTATACCTATATATATGAGAGCGCTAATCGTGAATTAGTGCTTCGGCCTCAGTGAACTTCGGTTTCCTGAGGTCAAGGAAGTCAGAAATCAGAAAAAAAAGTCCTGGGGTGTTTTTATAAAGAGTGGAGTACGAAGTACGACACCCTTATTTTTTCTTTTCCAATCCAATTAAAGAGTCACCAAGACTGTCATATACTCTATGCAGATAAAAAAGAATACGATTAACTCTCTGGTGCACTGAGCACCAGTTATGTTTTTCATACTCTATGGGTAAAGCCCCCTTAAGGGCTTTTTAACGATAATATATATCTGCAGAGTTTTTGGCTGTCAGTTGAAGGTTATCTCTATATCGTCATATACATCCATATCTAGGTAAGCTAGAAAGTTCTCTTGCCACATCTCAAACAGCTCTGTGATACCTGGGCTTTTAATGTCCATCCACCCCATACCTGTGGCAAATACCATTGCGTTACCAATGTCGAAGTCTATATCACGTTCTAGTTCTGGGTACCCCAATCCAAAGTACGCAAAATCGGTGATGTATAAAATAATCCACTGGCTATTGCTACCTTTTATTATTGATATCTCGACGGGATGGTATCCACCCGTTTCAGCACTGTAGCTTTTATCTTTGAAATTGAGGGTAATGGTTGAACTGTTGATGTTTGCTTGATGCCTTACTATCTGGCTCTGTATCGCATTGTGAAGCTTATTAGAAATGGGCAATACACATGGTTGAAATATCATGGACGGAGCTTTCTCCATAGCTTGTATAGTGTTGTGAGTCATAGTTAATTCCTTAGGTTATGCGGGTTGATTATTTATGCTGACGAGGGTGGCACTGAGCTCATTAAACGCTTTATTGTTGATTTGTTTGAGCAGAGCTACTTCCCAGGAATTCCAGAGTTGAGTTACTTTCGGTTGGTGCAGGTCGCACTGGTTATGTATATCCGGCTGAAAGAACCAGCCACGAAGGAAGTTAAAATACAGTTCAACATCAACTTGTGTCGCGTGTTCATCGGGATAGGCAAAGCTGGCAACAAAGACAATAGTCCAATCATTGCTCTGTCTCTCCAATTGGATCTCTACAGGTCTAAAGCCTTTTTTGGTTTGGTAGTACTCTGAGCGTCGAAAGTTGATAGCAATACGCTTAGCATTGGCGGGTATATCGAGTTTGCTGACTATCTGATTTAAACACCGGTATAACTCTATGCTTGGTGTGGTCCTAGGGTGCCGTTTAAGTTTTCTGGTCATATCAGCCCCCTCTCTGCAAAAGAGACGGTGGTCTCACCCACAACTAAATGGTCCAGTACTCTAATATCCACCAGCGCTAAGGCTTCTGTGAGCCTCTCAGTGATCCGTTTGTCACTTGATGAAGGCTCGGATACTCCAGATGGATGATTGTGAGCGAGGATGACTGCTGCAGCGTTTCGCTCCAGTGCTAGCTTGACCACTTCCCTTGGGTAGATACTTGCCGCGTCTATAGTGCCGTAAAACAGATCTTTAACTTCAATGAGACGGTTCTGGTTGTCCAGCAGCATGACAGTGAACACTTCTCTTTCTTGACCCCCAATCTTGTAGGTAAGGAAATCTTTTACTGCTTGCGGGTTGCTATAGGTGTCCCCTCTTAGATATTTGTCCGCGAGTATATCGGCAGCTTTTTCTAGAATGATCTTGGCGCACACTGGTAATGCGTTTTTGTAATCTTCGTGCATTTTTATTTCCTCTAGTATCGGTTATGCACTTCGATGATATGTATGTAGAAAAAATTGGAATCGATAGACAGAGTCACTATTTAGATTTTTTTTAACTGAGTTTCGATTGGTTTGATCGATTACTAGCTCAATAGGACGTTACTGGATCTTATCGGTAAAAAATTACGGCGCGCCTTCTTATGTGAACGATATGACCATAAGGGGTAGTTCAAATGAAAAACAGACTCATCAGAATGGACGAAGTGATATTCCTGACGAGCTTATCGCGACCCACTATTTACCGGTATATGAAGGCTAAGTTATTTCCGCCAAGTATGAACTTAGGTGGTGGTGCTATAGCTTGGCGAGAAAGTGACATAAATGACTGGATGGTTGCTCTTGTTGCAAGCAGAGATAGCCGAGAGGAGCACAAGTAGACAGATATCAAATAAAGATAGTTAAGATACGAAAGAGGAGTTGCATGAAAATACTAAGGTTAAAAGACGTAACAGAGAAAACAGGTCTAAGCCGCTCAACAATTTATTATCTAGTCAGTCAGAAACAGTTTCCGAGCAGTATACCTTTAGGCGCACGGTCAGTTGGTTGGCTTGAGAGCGAAATTAACGAATGGCTTCAAGAAGGTATAGAAATAAGAAGGAGCAGACGATGATACAACAAATGGTGCTGTTCTAAACAAGGTTGCCATTCATGAGCAGTACTACATCAATAACACTCCCCATCTGCACATGGAGAACAACATGAGATTTATTCGGCTATCTGAAGTAAAAACGAAGACGGGCTTAAGCCGTTCAACCATATACGAGTACATCAGTCTAGGCATGTTTCCTAAAAACATAAAGGTAGGACCAAGAGCGGTGGTCTGGGTGGATAGTGAGATTGAATCTTGGTCAAAACAAAGATTCGCTGTACGTCAACAAACTAAACAACCAGAAAGCGTGCTTCAGACTCAGCAACTTCTATTGCAGGTGTTTAAGTAGCTCGCTGACACCTATATCTCGACTACACATTCAATCAATTACATATATCCCATAGGCCATTTATCTTACCTCTAACTATGCATTGCAGATTCGGTATGCGTTGTCGTATCGGAAACGTCATAGCGAGATGTGGGTCTATGGAGAAACTAAAATTATAAGGATCTAAAATGACTGAGAATTTTAATTTTCTTGAACAACAGTACCCACAACTGGCGTATTACGCACAGCAAGCAGAGAAGTATGTTCACGATGACCCTCAATCAGCGCTACTAAAACTCAGCTGCTATTGTGAGGCGTTTGTTGGGGAGATATACAAAGAACTACAGCTGCCTTGTATACGTGGACGAAGTCTATTTGACAAATTGAGTTCGGAACTGTTCATCCAGGTTGTAGGACAAGAGGTTAGTCAAAAGCTGCAAGCAATCCGAATGAAGGGTAACGTCGCTATCTATCACGATGGAGTAACTCCCGAGATGGGTTTGTGGTTAATCAAAGAAGCTTACCTGCTAGGTCAATGGTTATACAAATCTCAAAATGGCGGATTAAACACACCATATCCAAATTTTAAGATACCTGCAAAGCGGATATATACCGAGTCGTGTATTAAGTCTGACGAGGAAATGATGGAACAGCTAGATGTATTTAAAGGTGAATTGGACGAGCTCATCTTTGAAGAAAACGAAGCGCTGTTAGAGATAGCACGTGCCAACTTAGATATGGAACATGAGAAGATTCGGTCATTTCAAGAGCGAGCATTATTGGTTGCTGAATCTATCGATTTCGAGAAACAGGTAACATTGAACAATATGTCACTCCTTGATTCTTTCGCAGAGTATGAATTGACTGATGGTCAGCAAGAAGGAGTAGAGGAACTGGAAGAGTTTCTTTCGAATGATGACAGTCGAGTGTTTCAACTAAAGGGTTATGCAGGGACTGGTAAAACTTTCATTACTAAGGGCGTTACCGATTACTTACGATCTACTGGACGAACTTTTATATTAGCGGCTCCGACTGGAAAAGCTGCCAAGGTAATTTCGACCAAGACTAGATACCCAGCTTACACTCTCCATAAGGCAATTTACGCCTTTAAACAACTATCTGAACGCCAGAGTGAAGATAATGGTGACGAGTCAGAATCTTATAAGATATTTGCGAATGTTGCTGAGAATAAGCTACCCGACGATACTGTGTATATTGTTGATGAAGCATCAATGATCTCTAACGCCTCGATCGGAAATGATAGTTTCTTTCGCTGTGGTTCCAGCAAGCTACTCAATGACTTTATACAATTTGTAGACATCGGCGATGACGACAGTCGAAAAAAAATTATTTTCATCGGTGATAACGCACAATTGCCCCCGGTTGGTATGAGCTACTCTCCTGCATTATCACCGGAATACTTACTGACTGAGTATGGTCTAGAAACTGACGGCTATGAGTTAACAGAGGTTGTTAGGCAAAAGGCAGATAGCAGCGTTATGCAGAACGCGAGTGAGTTGCGTAAGGCGCTAAATAACAACTCAAGTTTTCAGTTTAATTGGGATGCAGATTCGTCAGATATAGAAGAAGTTTGTAATACTGACTTTCTACCGAAGTATTTAGCTTCGTGCAATGGATACATCAACGATAAGTCCATTGTAGTTACAGGTTCCAATCGGGAGGCTCTGGAGTATAACAAGCACATTAGAGAGCGTTTTTTTCCAGGAAAAAGTTGTATCTCTGCAGGTGATAGGGTCATCGCAGTATCCAATAGTGATAGGTATGGTTTTTATATCTCTAATGGTGAGTTTGGTCGAGTGACACGGGTGTTGGGGGGGCCGGAAGTTCGAACCGTTACTGTCTATTCAAAAAGTGAAGAGCGACAAATAGAAGTTGAACTTCGTTTCCGAGGGGTAGAAATAGAATTTAAGGACTTTGATGGAAGGGCTCGTTCTTTCAGCGCAAATATCCTTGAAGGCTTACTGTATTCTGAACGGCCACAACTTACTCCTGATGAGAATAGGGCTCTGTATAAGGATTTTTGTGAGCGACACGCGCATTTGCGATCCAATAGCTCCGGTTTTCATGAAGCACTAAGAGAGGACCCGTATTTTAACGCGCTAAGGGTTAAGTTTGGTTACGCAATCACTTGTCATAAAGCACAAGGTAGCGAATGGGAACACGTATTTGTAAAATTCAAGTCACAGCCTAACATACCATCGAAAGACTACTTACGTTGGCTCTACACCGCAATCACTCGTACAACTAAGCGATTATATTTACTGGATTCATCGTGGAAATAACTGGGTGTTCTCCGAAAATAAGAGTCTGGCATTAGAATGAGCAATAAATCGAATTCGTGGAAGATGTATTCTTACTTTACTTGCGGGTTCTTTTTTGCCTCATGATTATACTAGATAGCATATGAATTAGACTATTTCGTAACCTTACAATCCACCATTAAAAAACAATCCCATTAATATATCTCTTAACAAACAAGATAAAGAAGAGACGTGATATGTGTAAGCAAAATAGTTATAGCAAATACCAAAAGCGAGTCATTAAATTTCTGAATGAACTTTTGGGCACAGAAATACCTTTCTCTTACGAGAAAACTCAAACCAACCATTTAAAAGTGTTGATTAATGGAGTTGGTAAGCCTCTGTTTACGGGCTCTACTCCTTCTGACTGCAAGTCTTTGAATAATTTCATAGCTGAAGTAAAACGTGAACTTCGCTCAGTAACGTCAGAAGTGGTTCAACTGGAAGAGAGCATTCAACCTACTTTACCTACAGTTGTGAAACAGTCGCATGACAAACTTATAAATAGTTGCGTTAAATCTCTTCGCACTCGCATTTCTGTTCTTAAGAGCCAAGAAAAAGCGAAAATTCTAAAGGCTGGGACTGTTGGTGGTTTGAAGGCACTTCGCACTGACACCATCAAACACTCAATAAAGGCTGCTCTTCAGTCTCGTAAACAAGGATGTTATCTGACCCCTAATGAGCTTAAAAAACTAGAAGAAGTAGTTAAGAATCATTTGGATTTCATGATGCCAACAACAGCTTATTACGCCACACTTTTGGAAAGTAGAAATGTTTCAGAGCTAGAGGTAAAGCAGAAAAAAGTAAGTAATCACAATCCTAAGAACAACACAAAAGTTGTAAATTTGAAAGAACCTGCTTCTGAACTTGCTCAGAATGATGATGTATTGATTAATCCCGCTGCAGTATTAGGTTCGCAAGGTAATAACTCTGCCAAGGACTTGATGAGTATGAAACAAAATGATCGGATTTTAGTCTTGCAAACGTTGAGTAAGGAGCAGAGTGACGAGCTGATAAACGATATTTATCAGGCTGTAGAGTGTAACCAGGAACGTGAAATTGAAGCTACAGTAGAAATGATTCGTGAGAAGCAGCTGCCTTTGGATGTGCTTATTAAACGTCTGCAATCAGCTGCTTAGTTGTAGGTTGCTCAAGTATTAGTCAGTGAAGCGTGCAAAAAGTGCGCTTGCTAACGTTTTTTCGTTAAGTGACAAGTTTTATATCGGTATCGGCGTATATTGAGCTGATAACTATAGAATAAAAAGTCTAATTAAAATGAAAAACGTCTTGGTTGCAGTCACGGGGGCTAGTCCGCAAGTGTTAACAGAAACACTGTACGCTTTGCATTCCCAGGGGAAATCATTTCCCGAAAAAGTGTATGTGATTACTACCCTTAACTCCAAACAAACGCTAGTAGATGGGCTATTTAATCAAGGTCACTGGCAAAGGTTAATTGAGGAGTACCAGTTACCAGATATCACTTTTGATGAAGAACACATTTGGTTGATATCTGATAGTAATGGTAATCAGTTAGATGATGCGAAAGGAGAAGAAGATCAGGCTGTAATGGCTGACTTTATAACCCGAAAGATTGCAGAGTTGACAGCAGACTCGGCAATCGCCATTCATGCATCTATTGCTGGTGGGCGTAAGACAATGGCTTTCTACATGGGGTATGCAATGTCCCTTTACGGTAGAGAGCAAGACTCCCTTAGTCATGTATTTGTAAATGATGAGTTTGAGTTCGTTAAAGATTTTTATTTTCCAACCCTAAGAGACAACTGGATTGAAGGTAAAAAGCCTGATTCTAATCTGAATACAAAGGATGCGATCGTAACATTAGCTGAAATTCCGTTCGTTCGCATGCGCAAACAGCTCAATAACGAGTTGCTTACCCAATTTGAAGAAGCATCATTCTCTAAAACTGTAGCTAGAATGAATGCGGCTCATCAGCCTTTAAAGGTCCAAATATCATACAAAGCCAGGACGCTAAGTACGTTAGGTGTTGATATTAAACTCTCTGGTAAACTATTGGCGATGTACTTGTTTATGCTTTCTCAGCCGGATAGAAAGGTAAAAATAAGTACAGCATTTCTGAAAAACAGTGATTACTCAATAGAATACCTAACACATTTTCATCAGCTGAAAGGTGATGTCAGAGTCTATAGCACATTTGGTCTTGAGGATGATGTGGACTGGGAGCAGAAACACTTTGTTCATTTGTTGCCCATGAACACTCAGTTTATTCAACCTGTTCTTAGCCAGCTACACAAGCAATTGGCAAAACAATTGCCAAGTGATGTAGTTGAAAGGCTGAAGGTACATTCTGATGGTGTAAAGGGTGGTAGTACTTATTCTATTGATCCCAGTATCGACTTTTCTATCGAATAATTTACCAATAGCGGCTGTGTACAATATACACAGCCGCTATTGGTGTTTATGTTTCTTTTCATAAGCTTACGATTAACCTGAAACCAGCCATTTCGCTATTCTTAACACATACAAGAATTAGTTAGTTGATTCACAAATTAAAGAAAGGAGTTACAACATGGTTTTTGACCCGAGCAAGTTTGTTGCACCAACAGCGAAGCCAATTCCAGTAGTATTGCTATTGGATGTAAGCGGCAGTATGAGTGGCGACCGCATTGACCAACTAAATTTGGCAGTTCGAGAGATGATTTCTAGCTTTTCTTCTTCAGAAACATCAGAAATTGAAATCCAGCTTTCTGCGATTACATTCGGTGCAGATGTAAAACTGCATACGCAATATACATCAGCAACTGATATTGAGTGGCAGGACCTATCGGTAAGTGGGATGACTCCTATGGGGACTGCACTAAAGATGGCTAAAGCTATGATTGAGGACAAAGACGTAACTCCTTCTCGTGCGTATCGCCCGACTATTGTCCTTGTGTCAGATGGAGGACCAAATGATGAATGGGAGGGTCCATTGAATGAATTTGTCAATAATGGCCGTTCGTCAAAGTGTGATCGAATGGCGGTTGCCATCGGAGAGGGGGCGGACCGCTCTGTTTTAAATCGCTTTATTGAGGGTTGTGAATATCCGCTATTTACTCCGGATAATGCCTCAGATATTAGAAATAGCTTCCGCTATATCACCATGTCAGTTACAGCTCGTAGTAAGTCACAGAACCCGAATAAAGTCGCCAACGTTTCGGCTCAAGCTGTGCAGAAGACGCCTGAATATGAAGATGATGAGCTGTTCTAAAATCTGTTGACAATTAACAGGAAATGATATGAACCAAGATTTGATCACACCAGTACAAACTGCAGAGTTACTGAAAGCATTGGATAATGTTGCTACTCCAGTGAAAGTGGCTAAGAAATTAGTAGTATCCAGCAACTTGGCTGAGAATGAATATCAGTTTTATAAGTTAGATAGCCTTACTCACTTTTCTGAGGAGCCTCGGAGGGAAGCCCTCGAAAATGTCTACAGTAGTATTCGTTTTTCTGGAGCCAGCCTTGTATACCTTTTACATGGTAGTTCTACTGGCGTTGATCTTTATCTTGGTATCGCTCGGAGCCACCAGCACAACGCTCCGGCTTTAAGTGTAAAAAATATAGCGGACTCCATTCTTAAGCCGGTTTTTGAAGGAAACTTTAGAGGTAGCAAACTTCATCAAGTTGAAGAGAAGCATGAGTTACTGAGTAAACTTGAAAGATTTAAGCATGTTGGTGTTTTGCAGGGGGCCGTTGGTAACCAGGAGCAGGGCGAAAACAATTTTTTCCAAGGTATGGACAGGCTCGTTGATGTGATGCTCGGTCAAGAATTTTGCCTTGCTATAACTGCATCAGCGATGACGCATGAGCAACTGCTAGAGCTGGAACAGATCGTTCATCAAGGTTATGCACTATTTGCTCCTCTTTCTAAGATGTCATATCAACAAGGAAAAAATAGTGGAGAAGGTAGGAGTCTTGGTAAGAGTACTACGGCGTCTAAAGGTCGTAACTACTCAAAAAATACCGGTGAAAGTGATTCAGAAACGTCAGGTACAAGTAAGGCTACAAGCTCTGGAGATGTATCGGATACAGGGTCTGAAGGTAAGTCCAAGTCGACTAATAGTGGTGAATCCTGGGGTAGTAATTCATCCGAAAGTAAGGGATTAAATAAAGGTGTATCAGTTAACTCTGGTGAGAGCCAGACAGTTTCAACGGAGATACACAACCGAAAAGCGCAGCAATGGCTGACATATATTGATGAGGTCTTATTACCAAGAATTGACTACGGGCGCAGTCGAGGTGGATTTATCTCAGGGATCTCGTTGTTTGCCACCAGCCACCATTCGCTATTAACCCTAAGTAATACGGCTATGTCAGTTTTTTCAGGTAACTCTGGGAACTGTTACCCTTTACACTTTATGTCGGTTAGTGAATACCCTTCCATTGTTAATGAGCTAAGAAACCTACAAATACCAACAATTGAACTGAATAACCGGCAGAAGGAGCCAAATGGATATCTTTTTCATCACCTAAAGTCCCGTCTGGTTGAAGGAGATAAAGTTATCATGGGAACGTATTGTTCTCCTCGTGAACTGTCCCTTATCGCTGGATTGCCTCAGAAAGAAGTGGCAGGTATAGCTTTAAATGAAGAAGTGAACTTCGGCTTGAACCCACCTCAAGTTGATGAAGGTAACAAACTAGTTTTAGGGGAACTTGTTCAAGACGGCAGAAGTATTCCTAATAATGATGTAAGTCTAAATATTTCAGAGCTCAACAAGCATATGTTTGTTGCCGGTGTTACGGGAAGTGGTAAAACGACAACTTGTCATCATCTACTCAGAGAAGCCAAGCTTCCTTTTTTAGTAATAGAGCCGGCGAAGACTGAATACCGAACATTGATGGATGAGTTTGATGATCTTCTGATTTTTACACCGGGACGAGATGAGCTTGGTGCATTCAGGTTGAATCCACTTGAATTAATGCCTGGTGAATCAATTTCGGCTCGAGTTGATATTCTGAAGGCCAGTTTTGCTGCTTCTTTCGATATGGAGGCGGCCATACCACAAGTTCTAGAAGCTGCAATCTATCGCTGCTACGAAAAAATGGGTTGGAATTTGACTACTTCCCGGCATCCAGAGTTCCCAGACCCTTTTGCTGAAAATGTCTATCCATTCCCAATCATGCAGGACTTGTTGGAAGCTAGTAAGGAAGTTGTTGAAGAGCAAGGCTTTGATGCAAGATTGCGGGATGATTATATAGGCTCCATCAAAGCCCGCTTGCAGGGTTTGTTGGTTGGCTCTAAGAAGCAAATATTCAATACCCTGCGTTCTATCGATTTTGCGGCACTATTAAAACGAAGAGTGGTTATTGAGCTTGAAGAGATCCGCAATGGAGCAGAGAAGTCTCTGATTATGGCTTTTATCATGACCAATATGGTTCAAGCCTTGAAGAATGAGCATAGGGTAAACCCCGACTTTAGGCACTTGACTCTTATTGAGGAAGCTCATCGCTTGCTTGCTCATCCAGATCCTTCAGAAAGCAATAATAAAAAGCAGGCAGTGGAAATGTTTGCTGACATGCTGGCTGAAATCAGAAAGTACGGAGAGGGATTGATAATTGTTGATCAGATACCGAGCAAGCTAACGCCGGAAGTGTTGAAGAGCACAAATACAAAGATAGTTCATAAGTTGTTTGCCCAAGACGATAAGGATGCAATTGGTAACACAATAGCTCTTGAAAAAGATCAGAAGACGTATCTTTCAAGGTTGGATGTAGGGCATTGCGTTGTGTTTAGCCAGGGGTGGCAGAAGGCCGTACAGGTTCAAGTTAAGGTAGACCCGGCGTTGGTAACTCAAGCGGACCTTCCACTAAATGAAGTTGAAAAAGTGATTAGGGAAAGGTTTATCGAGTTCTGCCAATTGCCTACCAGCCGAAGGCTACTGCCAATGTTAAGCCATTCTGGGCTAAGTTCGATTAGTACAAAACAACAGGTTAGCGATTTACTTAAATTCTCTCAGGAGACGGATCTGTTTTTCTGCTGGGAACAATTCTTGGTTGAACAAAGTGACACAAGTAAAGAAAAAGTAGTTCAGTCTATAAAAAAGGCTTTTGAATCTACGATAAACACGGAAATAGTTATTGATCACCTTCTCTATCATGTTTACCCACCTGTTGGTTATAGGTCAGTAAAAGATTGGCGGTTAAGAGTAGACAAGGCGATAAATTGCCTGATCAGTGGAGAGGATATAAAAGTTGGGCGTATGGGCCTAGATAGTTCAGATAGGAGAAAAATGTAATGTTTGGAATTGTGTCTGTGGGTATATCCCTTATTGGTTCAGCTTGTGCTGCTGTTAGCACTGTATGCTCGACTTTAGGTGCTGGTTTAGTGAGTGCAGGAAAAGTCATTATTAATGCAATTCAGGTTGGTTTGCCGATTGCAGAAAAAGTGTTTACAGCTGTAGACCTTGTGGCTAAAGCCTGGGGGATTTTTACAGAGGATCACAAAGAAGATGATTTGTACGACCTGGGTATGCGAGCTGAACAAGCTTCAATGAACGGAGTTAAGTCAGATAACTTTGATTCATATAAGGAGTATATTGATCATCTTCGGAATGATATCGAACTTAAGCCAAACCCTTCTCTTCGTGATGAAGATAAGTTGAAGTACGGCGCTCTTGGTACTGCTGTAGCAATGAAAGGTATTAGTGACAAGTATCAAGTCGAAATCCCGGATTCGTTCTGGTTATCAGGTGTAAATATGAATCTTCAACCTGAACAGTTCAAGCCTCTCTTGGACACATTTGAGTCCGAGAAAGTAGTTCCTAAGCTGGAAGACTTCAATAAAGGAAAACTTCCATTTAGTGAACACGAAAAAATCTATGATGTACTTGAAAGCTACCTTGGAGAATCTATGACAGCTCAAGAAGTTGAGCAGTTTTTTGTTGATGCCAAGAAAAACTCAGCCTAGCTAAGGGATATAAGTTAAGTGAGATTAGAGCAAATCAATAACCATGTTTCGATTCTGAATGTAGTACTTGATGGTTCAGGAAGTATGTCGGTGTTTGGAAAGGGGCCTTTGCAGATCAATCTGGCGCGCTTTGTGCTCCAGTATATTGAACAAAATGCCGCTCAAATTTCTGAGAGCATTGAAGTGAACTTTTTCCTATTTAGAGATGAGGTCAAGCCGTTGGAAAACGGTATCGATAGTAGGCAGTGTTCTATTTCTTTTGAAGGTGGAGCAGAAAGTAAGAGTCTATCTGATTTCTTGAAGGTGTTGCCAAGTAAAAGCAAAGTACTGCTTTTTAGTGACGGTTTCTGCTTGGATGATCAAGTGTCAGAAGCAGCAAATAAGAATGCTATTGACTTCAATTTGGTTGCTGTTGGACCGGATAGCCCTTCCCTTGAAAGGTATACAGGCGAATATTTTAATGTGGTGAAAAGTGAAAACCTACCAGCCCTTTTACAGATCTTACTTTATAAGTCAGAGGGTAATTCTCTACCGCGCAAGATTAGTACTAATTGTGAGATGGAAAAAGATCTGTCTCCTCAAACGCAGAATGACGATGATGATTGGGAGTAGCTGGGAGCGCTATGAAAATAAAAGATACGTTGTTGGAATCTGACTTTCCGTTCGATGTGGATGATGAGCATTTCCATCGTCATGAGCTTACCGGAATATTAACTAGTGGTGGTCAGGGTGTAGTGTGTAAAACTAATGACCCTGAGCTGTTGGTTAAGCTACCGTTGGCTGATGCTGCGACAAGGAAGATGCTGACGGATCCTAATGAAATAGAAAGGCACAAAAGAAAATACCTAGGTTTGAGCTTGTTGCCTATCCCAGAAGATATTCCACTGGCGTTACCAGCAGCGAGCTTGTCAGATACTGCAGGTTACATAATGCCACTTGTCGGGGGGATGGTTGAGTTTGGGGAGCAGTTCTTTCTAAAAAAAGCTCAAGCGAAGGCTATGTACAAAGAGCGGGAAATACCTGACTGGTTATCTAAGTTGTTTGAGCAAGAAGATGAAATTAACAAGGGAAAGGGAAATTACTTCAGTTTAGAAATCATTTATTACCTCAAGAGTGGGGGCCTACGGAGAAGACTAACGGCCTTAACAAAATGCGCGTCGATACTTGCGAGGTTGCACGCACACGGTTTTGTCTATGTGGATCTATCTCCGGGAAACGTCTTCATCTCAGATACTGTTGAGCGCTCAGAGGTATGGATGATCGATGCTGATAACCTTCGTTATGAAGGAACAAAAGGCACCAACTATTTTACCCCTGGATATGGAGCGCCAGAAGTAGTTCAGGAGATAGGTAATGCAAGTCAGTTATCTGACAGCTATGCCTTCGCAGTCATGGTATTTATTCTGTTGTCTATGACCAATCCGTTTGATGGCATTGCTTTGGAGAGAAATGATGACGATGGCGACTGGGCTGATGAAGACGAATGTGGCAGTGACTCGGGTGGTTGTGACTCGGAACTCTCGGCGGATAAGAGAAAGGAGTTGGGTATGCTTCCTTTTGTTGACGATATAAATGACAACAGCAATGAGGCTCCAAATAGGGGGCTTCCTCGGCAGTTAGTTTTGACTGAACAACTGAAAGTTTGCTGTCAGAAAACGTTAGGAGAGGGAAGAACAGAACCGAGAAAAAGAACACATATGTACCTATGGAGCACTGCATTAGCACAGGCTGAGGATGTAACAATCGCCTGCCAAAGCTGTGGTATGACTTATTATGCTCACGAAACAGAGTGCCCGTATTGTCAAGATACATTGCCTAGTTATGTAAAAATGACGGCATATTCAAACCAATCAAAACAAACTGTGGTTTGGGAATGGGCTAAAGAGGTTAGTGAAGATAAAGTATTAATGGTACCACAGCGCCTAGGTCTACCTTTTTCTTTGAAAGATAACGCCAAAAATTTCATAGAGATACAAAAACACAAACAACAATTTGTTTTAAAGTGTTTAGATGAGTCACTATCAGTTCATTGGGCGACTAGCTCTGAAAATGAGGGCGAGTTTAGAAGACTTGCCGGTGATTTAATGTTCACGCCCGAGATTGGAAATGAAGGCTTGTATCTTTACATAGAGAGTGCAAACCCAAGACTAATTCACTTACAACTGCGTGGGGAACGTGCATGAAACTAGAACATTTTAGTAGTATGCCGAGTTTTTTTGATGATGTATGGGTTGTTCCTGAAGACAAAAAAGTATCGATTAAGCCGGGTCTTGCAACACTCACTCTTACTTCTGATGGACAGAGTTTACGTATTGTAACTCGAATGAAGCGTCACGTGGTGCGCCTTCAAGATCAAACATTAATGCCGGACATTATTCATTACTTAAAGCGAAATACAGCTCATCTTGCTCAAGTGTGCCGGGTTGCTAAAAATGGGCATATTCAACTTCAAATTGCTTTTTTTAATGGTGATTTGCTTCACTTTGATGAAGTTGATATTAACCTCGACAGTGATCTACTTGTGAGGGCGAATAAATTAGGTCTTAGGTCGCAGAATTTGAGTGCTCTTGCAAGCTTATTAGAAGAAAAATGTACTCTCAAAGGCAGTATCTACGAAGAGGGAGAATACTATTTTCCTCTCTTAACAGGAGGGGCTTCTGGTGCTATATGGGAAGGTAATGACTTCGAAGAAGAGCAAGAAGTGTTACTTGATGATGGCTTTTCACTACTTGGTGATGACGTGCAGCTTGCTGTAAAGCAGAGTGATACGCTGGGAAGCTTGCAATTGACTGCATCGCGAATATCAAGTGGTTGGAGTCAGAAAGCTCCAGGTGCGATTCGATTGGCAAAGGGACAGCTCAGATTATCGAATGGAGATAAAAAACTGCAAGAACTCTCCAAGCACCAGTTGAAATCTTTGTTGGAAAATGAAAGTCAGCCTAGTTACCTAAAAACATGGGATAAATATGGTGATATTGAAGGGGAATTACTTTTAGAAAGAGCTAGAGCTGTAGGTTACTTACCTATTCCTTCAGAAAAATCTATAGAGGTGGTTTCTGGAGGTGTGAAAATATTTTTTCATGAAAACCTCCCTAGTGGAATAGTAAAAGGTTCTCAACTAGAGATTGTTGATCAAATGCCAGTTTATCTTGATGACCTCGCGATGGACTGGAAAACTTACAGCGAGTTTCTTCTGGAGTCTTCTGAACCCCAATCTCGTAAGAACTCAGATCCAGCTCAGAAGGTTATAGGTCAAGTTGTTGAAGTAAAGGGGAGGGGAGAAAGCTGGATTACTTTAGATCTTGAGCAAAAGCCATTACAAGGTGTTCATGCACTGGTTTTGTCAATAAATGGCGACAAGATTCAGGTAGAAAGACGGATGCAGGCACGGAAACTGATTCTGGAAGGAAATAGTGCAAATCCTCAACTTGGATTATTAATAGAGGAAGAGGGAAAGCCAAGCACAGCTAAGCGACATAATACTATTGCCCCCTTGACCGCCTTTGTTCGGGAAAAAGTGTTTGCTCATCCTCCGACACCTAGTCAGGAAATGGCAATAAAAGTGGCATTAAATACTCCTGATATGGCGTTAGTCCAAGGCCCCCCAGGAACAGGAAAAACTACGGTTATAGCAGCAATAATTGAACGACTTAACCAAGAGTATAGAAAGACTGGAAATTACAAAGGACAAATACTGGTATCTGGTTTTCAGCATGATGCAGTTGAGAACTTATTGGCTCGTTTGAGCATTAATTCACTTCCTTCAGTGAAATTTGGAAAAAAATCGGGGACTGAATTTAGCCCAGATAGAGTGGATCAGAAGATTGAAAGTTGGTGCGATAATATTGCAGATAACCTTCGGAAACAAAATCCACAATTAGTATCCTCCGAGTCCTTAAGAGTGGTTAGAAGTAAGCTGGCGTTGTACCAGGCGTCTCCCACAAATGAAATTGCTCTAAGCTTGTTGAAGCAGCTTCAAGAGATTTCTGATGTTTCATTAGATCATCACTTAAACCAAAGAATCAGTTATATGGTTAAAGAACTAAGTGATACTGAGAATGGAGCTGTCTCTGAAACGATTTCACATGTGCTGGCCTTACGGTGCCATGAGCGATCTTTTAAAGACGATGGTCCCGAAAGAGCAATGGCATTATATCTAGAGATGGAGGACATACTCGGTAGTTCAGAGCTAGCCTTGCTTAGATGCGCTTCGATTTGGAATGAAAGTAAGGATCTAAAGTTCCTTCCCGAACTGAGAACATTAAGAGGTGACCTACTTAAGCGTTATAGCCGTAAGCGAGCCTATCGAGTATCAAAGCCTAGAGAGGATGTACTGTCAGCAGCTAAACAATCAATTGAAACTTTGTCAAAAAACAAACAGTTTTCTGACCGTACAGATAATGCACTAGTAGATTTCCTATATGAGTTGGACCACAACAAGGATGGAATAAAAAGAAGTTTAGCAGAATACAACGCGGTCTTCGGAGCTACAGTTCAGCAGTCTATGGGCCGAGATATTCGAAGCGTAAAGCTAGATAGTGGAGTAGGAACGAAGCGCTTGTCATATGACACAGTGATAATTGATGAAGCTGCACGTTGTAGTCCTAGGGATCTTCTAATACCTCTTTCGCAAGCAGAGAAAAGAATTATTTTGGTTGGTGACCACCGTCAGCTACCGCATATCATTGATGAAGAAATAGCTCGTCAGCTAGAAGAAGGGGAGCAGACAAAAACAGAAGAAAGTATGTTTGAGTATTTGTTTGGTCGTCTCAAAACGCTGGAAAGTGCAGATGGCTATCAGCGAACTGTAACATTAGATGCCCAATTCCGCAGCCATCCGTTATTGGGTGAATTTGCTAGTAAATACTTTTACGAGCCAAGCAATGAAGGTTATCAGTCGCCATTACCTGCCAAGTTATTCGAACAAAGGTTAAAAGGTGTTGAAGATAAAGCTTGCGCTTGGATGTATATACCCAATAGTCACGGTGAAGAGAAGCGAGACAGTTCTCGCAGTAGATATAGGTTATGTGAAGCTGAAGCAATCGCCGAAAAGGTTAATGATTGGCTAACCTCTCAGGAAGGGGAAGGGCTGAGTTTTGGAATTATCAGTTTTTATAAAGCGCAGGTTAATGCTGTATTTAAGGCGTTGAGTAAATATGGCATAACGACAAGAGAGCGAGGAGAGTGGGAAGTGAATGATGAATACCGAACACTTCCTTCTGGTGAAGAAAGGTTAAGAATAGGTACCGTCGATTCGTTTCAGGGGATGGAATTTGATGTTGTGTTTTTGTCTATGGTTCGGACACAAGATCTACGGAAAAATTCAAGTTACTTAAAACAAAATTGTGAGGATAAAAAAGAGCAATCGAGAGTACTTGGTCATTTAATGTCACCAAATCGTTTATGTGTCAGTGTCACCCGACAAAAAAGGTTATTGGTAGTGGTCGGAGATATAAAACTTGCAGACCATCCAATTGCCGGGCATGCGGTGCCGGCTCTGTATGGTTATTGTCAGTTGGTTAAAGAGCAAGGGGTGATATTGTGAGTATAGATGGAGATAATCGCCCAAAAGTTATCAGTTTCAACGAAAAAATTAGTGGGCTACGAGTCGCCAGGCGAAAGAATTTGCTTTGGCCATGCAGAATGTACTCAGTATCAATACAAGCTCCCTTAGATAGTGATTTGAATCCGTTTGAGGTTTTAATACTTAGGTTATGCGCAAATTATATCAATGATGTAGCTTTACTCTCATCGAAGTGTGGCTTTGATGCAGAGTTGGTACAGTTTATTTGTTCACGCCTTGAACAATTTGGGTTCCTTGATGAAAGAAGGAATCTAACAGCAATAGCTATAGAGAAGCTTGAGTCTCTAGATAACGTTAGAGAGGATACTGACTCAGAGTCTCAAACCGTAGCCGCACACATTTATATTGATAGTATTTCTAATACTCTTTTGCCTATAGTTACAAGCAAGCGAGAATACGAGCAGGTGTCTTCCTCTGAGGGTAAAGATGTCTGGACAATTCACCTTGGTACTGCTGGTCAAGGGCATGAAGTGCATGCTACCCGTTTACCAGCAAAAGAACCTATGTTTCAAAGTCCTCCTACATCAAGTCAGGTAAGCAACGTTATCCAACGATACCGGAAAAAAAGGTCAATTAGCCGCTTTCTTTCAGGAGAGCGCATAGATCAAAGGCATTTTTCATTCGATGTGGGATCTATTTCGGTTGAATCAGAATATGAAAATGTTTACTTGCATACTCAACTACTTCTTCAAAAAGGAAGTGATGAGTTTTTGGTTACTGATGGGTTTGGATTGGGATTCAGTCAGCAGTTTAGTGAGGCTATTGTTAGCTTAGATCCCAAATGGCTTAAGCGCTGGAAAAGTAGTGCCCAGGTGACTGAACTAGGTAGTGCGGATGTTGGCAGCACTGATCAAAAGAATCCAGCTTCATCTAGGTATCCAAGGCTCAGCAGATATCTAGATTCGGCGGAGGAAAGTTATCCTGAAGCGATGCTTAACCCTAGTTCAACATTCACTCAAAAAGAGATCGAATCTAAGCAAAATAAGCTGATTAAAAAATTGTACGCTGCTTTGGAGATGAGCTTCGCTATTGTAAATACTGCCTGGCTAGTTCCTGATTGGAAAAGCTATTTTCAACAGGGAACAGACAGGAGTAATGCAGAGCTAATTCATGACTATGTAAGACGTTTAGGCTTTCAGTTTGACAAGCTTACGAAAAAATTTTTGTTTGTTTCTATTGGTAAACTAAAACGAATCGGTATTGAAGAACCAGAGATGCAACCTGAGCTAGTGATGGCAATATTGTCCGCACATATAAATCCTTTGCATCCATTGCGTAAGCTTGGGCGAGAACATCATGATTTGCTACTTATCCTCTCTAAGTTAAAAAATCTTCGAGATCCCCTTCAGCATGGGAAATCCTTTGAGATAAGACAGAAGGAATTAAAGGCAGCCAGGCGGGATACATATAGATTGATTACGGCTTTGCTTCCAGAGTTTTCACATGCATTGCCAAAGGGAATTAGAGCGAGAGATAATTTAACCAAAGCAGAAAGACAGCGTTTTGAAATTTCTGTTCGTTTGGATGATGAGTTCGGTTTACTAGCCATGCAGCGAATGGATGAAGCTACTAAATCGGAGTTGATCCGTAGCGAACTTATATACGCCAAGCTTATGGACTTATCTAAGCAAAGCGAAATGGTGGATATACAGCCATGGGCAACAGCAATATTAGGAATTATTCAAACAAGGATCTTCCAGCGCGTTTCTGATCTGAATACATCTGAGCTGATGGGACGAGAAGTAAAGATGAAAGCTCAAGAGAACGCATCAAAAACAGGCTTTCATTTACTTAAAGGGCAACTTCCAGACGGTATTAAAACAGTGAACCTTAGGAGAGCTGAAGCAGCATGTAGGGGGGTTAACACTACTATTGGTGCGGAAGTACTGGCTTGGTTAGTGTTGGATGGCCATCGTCAACTTAGTTTCATGGCTAAATCGGTGCCGGAATGTCTTGGAAAGATCAGTGAGATGATTAGACATAGAGGCCATGGAAATAGTCCAAGTTATGTCGACGGTGGTGTTCTTATTACCCTAAGACAAGAAATGTATCAAATTATTAAAAAATTTATAGAGATAGACAATGTCAGCTAAGAATATGGATAGGTTTAACATGGTTAAGAGTAAACCAAATACAAAGAAACAGGACTCAAACAGTGATACAGCACAGGAAAAAGAGCAACTACAAACGTTGCACACTGAGCTAGAAGCTAAGGAAAACCGTCTGATCAGTTATGAAAAAGATCTGGAGTCTTTCGATATTGAGCTAAAGAAAAAAGAGCAACTACTGGCAGATGAAACTGTTCGATTGAGGGAAAAAGAGCAAGAGATTTCTTCTCGACAAGTACAAGTAGAGGCGGGCCTTCCTAGACTTGTAGATAAAGAATTGAGTGCAGCAAAAAATTTGCTAGAGAAACAAAGAGAAAGTTTCTCTGAACAATTAAAGAAGTTTGAAAAAGAAAAACTAGAACTTGCGGTCAAAGAGTCGGAATTAAAACGACTGGAAGTAAAGTGTCAATCTGATTTTGCAGCAGAGAGAAAAGAGCTTCAGAACATTTTATTGGAGCTCCGCCAAAAAACTATCAACCAGGTAGATAAAGAATCTGAAGACAGAAAAGAAGAGCTGTTTAGAGAGTTAGAGAAAGAGCAGCAGGTATCAAAGCAGAAATTGCTAAAAGAGTTAGAAAGAACTCGTCTAGATGCAGAAAAACATCTAGCTGAGAGAACAAACGTTATCGACGTGAAAGTGAACAACAATAATGCTAGAGAAGCAGATCTTCAGTCAAGAGAGGAGCAACTTGATTTTCAGCAAAAGCTATTTAAAGAGAAGAATGAAAAGCTGAACGAAGATTATGCGCAGTTTGAGCTGAAAATAGCAAAAGCAGTCCAAGAAAGGCAGGCAGGGTTTGCTTTAGAAGAACAGCGTATGAAAGAGGAATGCGACAGGCTGCGCGCAAGTCTTGATGGCTCTAACAGAGAGCTTAGCCTCTATCTGGAACTTAAACAGAAGCTAAATGGAGAGTCTCCGGAAAAAGTGCTGTTTGAGTTGGCCGCTTATAAAGAAGAGATTATTACCCTTAAAGAAGAGCTGACAAGAAGACCAGAGCAACAGGTTCAGCAGTTGTTTGAGCAAGCGAAGTTAGAAAAGGGACAGCTCGAGTCCAGCCATGAAGCTTTGATATACGAGCGTGACGCTCTCAAGAGACAAATCAAAGATCTTGAAGATAGTAGCTTCGAAGCAGAGATGTGGCAAAGAAAATATGAATCTCTGGAAGTAAGAAGAGACGCTCTAGATAGGGTAAACTCAGAGCTCCATCAGGAACTGGACCGATTAGCTCCTACAGCAGTGAATGAAGTGAGCCGAGAAGTACGTCTCGAACAGATTAACACGCCTGTTGTGAGCCTAAATGAGGAGCAGAAACAGCAGCTGATTGTTTTTGATAAGTCGAAGCTACGAAATGAAATGGACTGGCTTGATGTTATTTATAAGCGTTGTGATGACTACGGAATCAAGTTCAATCGTAGAATTTTATTTGCATTTCATACCGCTTTAAAGGTTGCTGAATGGTCACCAATAACAGTACTTGCCGGGGTTAGTGGTACAGGTAAGTCAGAACTCCCAAGGCTTTATTCTCACTTTGGTGGAATTAGTTTTCTGTCTCTACCTGTGCAGCCAAACTGGGATAGCCAAGAATCAATGCTGGGATACTTTAACTCCATTGACGATCGGTTTGACGCTGAACCAGCACTGAGGTTTTTACTACAAAGTCAAAAGGAATGTAGTAATGAGTATCCAGGCTTGAAATATGGCGTTAACTTGCTCCTACTTGATGAAATGAACCTTGCACACGTCGAGTTATATTTTGCCGAGTTCTTGAGTAAGTTAGAGCAGCGTCGGGGCAAAAAACGGGGAGATACTCCTTGTCTTGATATTAAGCTGGGTGCGAAAGATGGAATATATCAACTGCCACTTGAAAGGAATGTTCTCTGGGCCGGAACAATGAACCAGGACGAGACCACTAAATCTCTATCTGACAAGGTTATTGATCGAGGAATCGCCATCCATTTCCCGAGACCAAAAGAACTTTATAGTCGACAGACTTTGGATGTTTTACCAGAGCCAGAACCATTGCTTCATTACAGAGAGTGGCGTAATTGGGTAAGTATTTCTAGCCAAGAGATCCCTGAGAAACAACTCAAGAAATATAAACTCATGGTAGAGAAAATAAATAGTTGCCTGTCTTCTGTAGGTCTTGCTCTTGGCCATCGTGTTTGGCAATCAATTGAGTTCTATATGGCAAACTACCCAATGGTAAAAAGCCTTATTGATGCAAAGATTGAAGATACAAGCAAGCTGAATAAGTGGCTAAAGATTGCGTTTGAAGATCAACTTGTACAGAAGGTAATGCCGAAACTTAGGGGAGTCGAGACTAGAGGTTACGGAAAGATAAATTGTTTAGATCCTATTAAACAATTGCTGCTAGATAATGATTTTTCAATTGTTGAAGATTTTGAATGCGCATGTCAGTTCGGTCATGGTCAGTTCATGTGGAATAGTGCGGATTATTTGAATAATGACGAAGCATTTTCAGAGCTGGAAGAGCTGCCAATCGAAGAGTTAGAAGGCTCTGCTGATGAGTGAGTTAACTTGCTTCGATTGGAGAGAGTTTGAGGATCTTTACTACGCTTTAGATGACCAGAATATCCGCGGAGATGCAGAACAAATTTTGCGCCTTCGGGATTGGTTTAATGGGCTTTGCACGTTTGACCCTCTTACGAGTCTGCCAGAGTCAAGTAACCTGAGTTTAGTGTTGCAAAACATCGTATTAGAGGGTGGGGAAGAGAAAGAGCTATCGCAACTTAACGATCGATTCTCAAAAATTATCCAACAAGTTGACCTAGCAGTTAACGAGATTCTATTTAACCCTAGGGGAAAGATGGTACGAGAGCATAGCCTCGTGCCAGTTCCTAAAGTGAAGCAAGTAGACAGTAAAAGTATTCAGTGGTTGAGTCGTCAGCCGGGGCGAAACATGAGGGAGAAAATGGTATCTTCTTCAAAAATCCTGGCTGTCGTAAAAAACACATCTTTAGACACGTCAGAAAACCGGCTGTTTAAACAGTTCCTCTTAAGAGTAGAGAGGGTTTTCTTAGCAAGAATAGAGACTCAGAGTTTGGTAGCTGAGCGGCCTCTTTATGAAGAACTGCTGTCGCGTATTCAGTACTGGTTAGTTCAACCAGAAGTAAAAGAAATTGGTTATTGGCGTTCGCTTTCACCAAATAATGTTTTGTTGCAAGATAAGCACTATCGAAAAGTTTGGAGCTCCTGGCAAGAGTTGAGGAAACTGGATGAGACCTTGTTATTGGATCATAAAAACAGCGATCAACAGTTATCTACTTATATCTTCTGGAAGATACTTGCCTATTTGTCACAACACAAGGAGGTTAGGTTAGTCGAACAGCCTACACTATTTCAATATGATCAACTTGAGATTACCACAGTTATATTGATTGAAGGCCGTGTATATCTAAATGATCAGTCACCGCAAAAGCTCACTATTCGGTTAGATAATAATTTAGTGAGGGCTCAACTGGGGAAAAAACGCCTACAGATCAAAATGGCGGCTCGGACTATTGATGTTGTAGACCATTCAGGAACTGCCTTAGCAAGTTACATAAAAGGTTTCAATAAGGTAGATAGATTAGTAGTAGAAATAAACCGGTTACTGATGGGGCATGAGCCAAAGAGTCTGCAACAAAGTACCTTCAATAAATTAGTTGATGATGATTCGGTTACTGTCGAAATAGGTTCACTTAACACTAGGATTAAAACTGCAGGCAAGAAGAGTCATGTTGCTTCGTTGCGTTTCTTTAGACAGTTTTGGCAGCATCAGGATGAAAACTACCCAGTAGACTGCAGTTTATCTTCAGCGTTACAGCTAGGCGATCATGTAGATACTATCACCTGTAAGCAGCTATGGAACGATAACAATGACTCTATGCTGAATGTATCAATTGATAGCTATGTTCACTCTTTAAAAGATTTGATAGGTGCGCGCTCACTTACTTATCTTGTTCCGGATTATTTGAATGAGCTCGGGACCGAGCAACTTCGAAGGAGCTTGAACCTTGCTTTTTCTGATGCGAGACCACTACCAATGAGTATCGCATCACTACTCTTATGGCAAAGAGGAAAATCGTTCGAGAAAGCAGACATTAGAGACGGTGACCTGTTTATTATTGTTGATAGTAGTGCTGATAATCTCTACATGATTCCAGTGGTGGCTAAAATACAGGATAGCTACAAGCAACGCCTACCTGAGATGAAAGGCGTGATTTGGGAAAGACATCCACCACTCAGAATTTCCGGATCATCAAGCATTGAGCTAGTTGAGGAAAGTCTAAATAACGAACTTTTTTCAACCATTGACGGGTTGCTGAGTTTCGATGATATTTTCGAAGCAATCGTTAGGTTATCAATTGTTTCTAGCAATGGAAAGTGGTTGGAATGGCCTAAGTTGCTAAAGGAGAAAATGACTGAAATAGCCAAGAGCAATCAGTTGAATAAAGATGAGTTCGTTGCTGAGTCTAGGCGGCAATCTATCAGTTTTGATCGTGTTCGAATGTTGTCCTTGACAAGGGCTGTGAAGAAACCTCGGTGGTTAGCATCTGAGGCGTGGTTGAATAAATCAGGCTCATTGGTGGATTGTGAAGATGTTATCCGGAATAACATACCTTTTGTTGATAATGGTATCTTTTGGCGAGACCATCTTCCACAGCTTTCAACTCGAACAGTTGTTGATGGTATTGAACGTGATTTCTTTTTTGTAAAAGATGTCCCACCAATCCAACCGGTAAGAGGGGAAGAGGTTTCTATTGAACTGGATGAGAAGTTTGTTCTTTCTGCGGGGCAAAACTATTACGAACTTCCCCTATTTTTAGGTACGAGTAAAGAAAGAACTAAACATGCGATTCGCTTGGAATCTCAGGCTTTCCCACTAACCAAGAATACAGAATGTTTATTGGAACTCTCATATACTTATGGAGCGGATCAACCGTATAAACTCATATTTATACCGAATGAGCAGAAGAACGTTGAGTTTCGTAGAGTTGAGGCTAGGTGGACCACGTCCGGTAAGAAAGCCGAAGTAGCTAGCCCTACCTACCCTCGAATATATGCATGGGAAGACTTTAAAAACTATTCTGATGGTGTGAAGACGGAGCCTCAGGATCTACTAGACTGGTTGGAACGTGAATTTGAAAAAATTGTAGCAATTAGAGATTTTGTGTTTTCTGGTGATAATGGGAAAAGAATAACTATTAATACACGAGGTTCCGATTGGTTTGCAGATAGAAATGGGAGCCGTTGTTGTAAGTTTCAGCACCCAAGGTACGGAGAAATCTTCATTCATCAAAGCAACTACGAAGACTTTGACTCATGCCGGTACGAGATATCACTTGATATAGTCCGAAGTAATAAAGGTAACTGGCAAGCGCGCTCGATCACAGAGGCAGGTTTGCTGCCGAAAGAGTCGAAATATGTATTCAGCAATAGTTATCGTTTCCCAATGTTGACTGTTTGGAATAATGGCAACAACATATCGGATGAATCAGTACCTCAGAAATTTAAGGAGCTAGCACAGCAGGCGGTTGAGGCTGCGACACAGTTGTTATTTAATCGGTTGCAGAGAGAGGGTTTACCTTTCGAAATAGAAAGAGAACTGCAGCAATTTTTGTGTTATCTGCATGGTGATATGCCGATCGAAATGGCCAATAGGCTCCTTGCTGAAATTGACAAAGGGGATATGCTTGGGAGTTTGCCTTACCAATTACCTTATGCGTTGGGTGATGTTCACGCTGATTGGCAGAAATGTCTAATGAAAACTCTGTTGAAATTGGTAAGCAATAGAGGTTTGAAAGCATCAAAAGCCTTAGACATTCTATCTATCGCTGCATGGAGAGAACCAGAGTTTATCTTCGGTTTTGAACAGAAGCAGGTAGAGCGCATATTGGATTCGTTAGTAAATGCATTGCAGTTTGATAACGATACTTTGAAGATTAGTGATAAAGTTACGCCACTTCGCTGGAACTCACTTCTCAGAAAACTAGAACTTTTACTTGCGCTAATACGTTTGAGAGACAGTGATGAGCCAGAGGTCAGTAAAATGTTTTCACTAGAAAGTAAATCCATCAATGCAGTGACTAAAGTAGTAGAAGAGATCAATACTAATCACGGAGCTAAATTAAACAAGCAGTTAGCACAGGCTCGTGCTGTTAAATCACGTGTAAAGTTTGAGCTGAATAAACCTAACACCATGAAAAACACGCCTGATATCTTGTATGCTCTCCGGCTTTATTTAACAGGGGAAACAGGTGCAAACCTCATTACGATATCTGGGGTTGTTGATGATGCTTAGCTACTGGGCCACTGGTGGAGTAAGTGTGATTGGTCCATTACACATCAGAGAGAATATCCCTAATCAAGATTATTGGTTGGGAAAAGAGTACAGTTGGGGCTCGGTTTTAGTTGTTTCTGACGGATTAGGTAGCAAGCCTTATGCGGATGTAGGCTCTAAGGCCGCTTGTGAATCGGTTGTTGAGATAGCCGAAAAATGGGATTTCGATAGGGATTTTGATCAAGAAAGATTTACTCGTCGCATTCATTCTGAGTGGTTAAGGCGCATATTACCGCTAAGAGCAGAAGATTGCAGTGCTACTTGCTTATTTGCTATTCAGGTGGGGGAACGTTGTTTTCTGGGTAAATTAGGTGACGGTATGATTTGCTTGGGAAGTTGGTCAGATGAAGCCTATGTTGAAGTAAACCATGATAATAGTGATGGATTTTCAAACCTTACTTTAGCTTTGTACTCTCAGTACTCATTTGCTGATTGGGAGGTTTCAGTTCATGATTTATCCTTGAATAACTTTGTTTTCATTTGTACCGATGGTATCGCAGATGATCTTTTGAAGGAAAGTGTTAAAGAATTTGCTTGTGGTGTAGCAAAGGCATCAGAACAAAAAATACTTGATGGTGTAGCTCTTGAAGTACCTGATTGGCTTGTTAACTGGCCAGTAAAAGGGCACACGGATGATAAAACATTTGCTTTGATGGTAAGGAAGGTTCTCAAAAAATGAGCTGGTAATAAGCAATTTCGTAAGCTTACGATCTTCCCACCTTACTTTTAAGTGGGAGAGATAATCTAAGTATAATTAGCTGTTTACTAACGGATAAACAGCTTCTCCCCAAATCTTGTCTGCTGAGTCCATCATGATTTCAATAATACTCGGAACCAGTTTTTCTAGAATACCGCAGCAATCTTTGAGCTGCTGCCTATTTGCCGAGCTCAAGTAAGTAGCTCCACCATGGATTAGCTGGTTACGTAAGGTGTATAGGCGAGAAAACAGTATAGATAGGACTTTCGCCGTATCATTTTGACTCAGTGCCTTGTTAGCGGCGACTTTGGCCTTGCTGCGTTCGCTCTTCCAGCTATCTTCAGTAATTCTTCCTGCATGATAATCCCAATATGTCTGGAGGATAAATTCGTTATCCAAGATCACTCGTATAGTGTTGGAGTACTCGTCCCAAACTAAATTGTGTAATTGCTGTCGCTGATCACAAGTGATGAGTTTTTCTAAGAACTTGCCATAAAGGCCTTGCTCGCTGAATTGTTGTCGTTGTTCAAACTCTTGCGCATAAGCAGAGTTGAAAGCGATCCACAGGAAAATAAACTTAGAGTCATCATCGTCACAAAGTTCTGACTTCTGCAGCCAACTTAGTGCTCGGTGAACACGGAGGCTAAGGTTTTGTGGGTAGTCATCTCGTTCAACTCTTTGACGCTGTTTTAATACTTGGTAAGTTTGCATGTTGTCATCCAGAGCAATATTACTATCGTTCTGTTAGTATATAAGCAGTCTGATGCTTATAAATTGATGTGTTATGCAATTTTGGCAAGTAGTAGAGTTAATTAGAATATTAGGTACTGTTTTATCTCCTCAAAATTCATCACAATAATCTGCTGACCTTTAGGGTTCGAATCTAGAACATTGATGTCGATATTATAGGTATCAAGAACATAACGAACCAATGCTGCATTAGTCTGTATTGAAAGGGTACCTCCTTCCATACCGTAGTCATGGGCAACGACAGCGGCTTGAGTTTCGGTCAGCCTTGGATCTGGCATTAACTCAATAGAGAGGGGAGTATTCCACAATTCATCATGCTCTGTCCCCTTGACATTCTTAGCCTCAAGAATCGGAATACCGCGTATGCGGCTTAAAACGAAGTCACGATAGCCACTAGCATGCTCACAGTAGGCCCGAACATGCCATCTAAGTGGCGTACAAACCAATGTATGTGGTGAAATAATCCGCTCGACTTCAATGCCGTCTTTGAGCGATGTGTAGCTTATGTCGACACGTTTTTTCTCTCTGATAGCTTGAACTAACGGACGCAAGACTTGTGGTGATATATTACGAGTAACAGGGCGAACCATAGAAACATTCTCAAAACCCATATCAAGCTCATCAAAAGTCACGGTCATATCTTTACTACGCGCTAAAATGTGGAGGTATTCATCCGCATGACCACCAGTTAGCTTTGGAACAAAGCTGTCACTGGGCTTGTAGCCTTTTAACTGCTTATCATAAACAAGGTTGCCTGGCGCTACATCGGCTAGGTAGGTGTTGATATCTTTAGAAGCTTGCTGCCTACCAATACCAAAGCTTTGAATCAAATGGTTGGTCGTTAGTCTGCCTTCCCACAGCGCAATCACTTCTATCATTCTGTATCGGAATAGTAGATCCCATCTTATTGGCCATTTACTCATTATTTAATTCCTGCCTAGTTATGCGACATGTATGTGTATTCAGTATTTACCTGTAGCTAATGACGTCATATTATTGTTGGGATTGAATTTCGTCAAGAAAGTAACCAGAACGAGTAACGCACTGACGGGTAACCTTTATGAATTACATTAACAGCGAAAACAAAAATGGCTTATGGGAGCTCGAGATTAAAGGAATCGAAGGCCCAATATTGGCAAGTGATTACTTAGGCCTTTATGGCTCTACACCTGACGAAGCTCGTACAGCATCTATTAAGAGGAAAATTGTAGTTCATAGCGCTAAAGGAGGGGATTTCATCCAATGTGGTTATTGTGGTCTTCCCGTTAGGTATCGTGCACGAAGTGCGACTGGTAGAGCTGCTTTTTATCACAAACATATCCCTGAATTGGATGAAGTAGATTGTCCATTTCACAGTGATTACAAAGGTGAGTTTGTACTCTCTGATGCTGAGATGTATGAAACTCAATGGCACTTCCGGACAAAACACTTCATTGCGGGTACGTTGAAGGAATCTGAGAAGATTAAATCTGAATCAATCCAAGTAGAGAAGTTTGTCTTTGCTGAAAAAAGTGGCGCTAATAGATGGCGAAAACCTGATATTTACTTCGAAGACCATAGTGGCAACCGATTTGCGATAGAGTTGATTCAAGGTTGGTTAGACCCTGAGATAATCCATGCGCGAGAGCAATTCTTTTTAGGGGAAGAAATCAATTTAATTTGGTTGTTCAGTGAAGGTCGAAGCGATTCAATTTTTTATTACGTTATGTACGGCACAGCCCTAGAGGCCCATCCTGAAAACTTTGCTGAATTTGAGTTTAAGGTGAATGATATTCAGTGTAATGCATTTATTTTCTCGCAAGAAGCATTGGAAAAGAGCCAAGAAAGTGGTGATTTCTATTTTGAAGCACACTTTCCAGAATTTGATTTCAAGTCAAGTGAGCTGTTTCTAGAGATGAGCTATGGATGTCAAATGGCGACTTTAAGCGACTTAAAATTGTCACCTGAAAGGCTTCCTTATGCTGTAAACACTAAAAGTGCTCTATTGGAAAAGAAGCAAGAACTGTCGGTTGCAATTGAAGATAAGGCTCAACGGGAGTCCCAAGTAGCACTCGAAAGAATCCAAGAAGTGATTGAACAAATTCGTCAGCGTGGTGAGCAAGGTACTCTTTCTGGAGGATCTCTTACACATCTTTCTGATGAGATAATCGACTGTTTTAATTATGTATTACAAGACAATGATGAACGAGAGTCGTTACTCGAACTTACTCATCAAATAATCGCGCGTGAAAGACTTAGGCTGGAAGATAAACAAAAGAAAGCTGCTCGTAGTGATCATGCCAAGGAGCTTCGCGGATTAAGGCATCAACTGGTCTATGTTCGGAGAATACTTAATCAGAGCATTACAGTTCAAGAATTGACAAACCTTAGGTATCACTTAGCTGACGTTGCGAGTGATTACTGGCAAGTGATATCAAGCGAGTTGTCATCCCGTGTTTGGGATCGTTATTTAAACATGCTTTTAGCAAAAATTGGTGAGCAAACCGATTTATTGGCAGGAGAGTTACCGAGACCGAGGGCTTTGTGGAGCATCACTAATGATCTTCTTAGCTATCCGCTTGAGAAACGTATGCAACTGTTTAACGCTCGTAGTCCACTGGCAATCGAGATGTCACAACAGCAATCAGCATACTTAATCTACAAGTCGCCTACAGAAGCCAAAATGTTTGAAGAGAAGCTGAACGAGATTAAGAACAGAACCAAGACACAATTTCTGAATACAAATTGGAAGGCTTTGATGGAAAACTGGAACCCTGATTCTATTTATCAAGATTCAATCGAAAGGGCAGGGTTATTGTTGCGTATTGAAGAGCCTTCAGATCTTGAAGCTAATGAACAAGATTGGGTTGAAGAAGCTTTAAATATGTTTGTTGAGAGACTAGTAGTCTTGATTAATGAGCATTATAAAAAAGCATTCGTAAAAGTTTATGGCCGAGTAGATGCAGATGCGTTGGAAAAATTATTGAACTTTTGGAGCTGGTTAAATGATGGACTTTATATTTACAATCAACCTGAAGCTATAGATAGAGCTCGTCAATTAAGGCAGTATTTATTGCACAATGATACCTCAGCAACAGAGCGGAGATACGACAATGTATGAATATACCTCTCTTACAGCCGGAGCAAAACTCAACAACACTGAGCTATGCGAAGTCTTCGGTTGCAGCCCACAAGCTGGTATGCGTCGCGCACACAAAACCAATACCCTTGTCATAGTCTCCAATCATATCAAATCGATTTATGATGATCGTTGGTCTGATGGTGTACTTCACTACACTGGTATGGGAACTAAGGGCGATCAAAGCCTAACGTTTAAGCAGAATAAAACTCTGGCTGAATCGAGAACTAACGGCGTCGCTGTTCACCTGTTCGAGGTATTTAAGGACCAAGAATATACCTATGTTGGCGAAGTCGTTCTCGACGGTGAACCGTACTCGGAAACGCAAGATGATGAACAAGGTAATCCAAGAAAGGCATATATCTTCCCTTTAAAGCTTGCATCAGGTGAACGTCAGGTCAGAAAACAAGATCGCGACAACGTTGAGAGCGTCCGAGTTCGTAAAGCTAAGAGGCTAACACTTGAAGAGCTCAAGGCTTTGGCAGGAAAAGGTGGAACAACCGCTACGCGCTATCAACAGCAATCCACCAGCTATGAACGAAATGTTTGGGTAGCAGAGTTGGCTAAACGCCTAGCTAAGGGCCAATGCCAACTCTGTTTACAGCCGGCGCCGTTTAAAAATGCTAAAGGCGAGCCTTATCTCGAGACACATCATATCGTTTGGCTTTCCAAAGATGGTGACGATACAGCTGAAAACACAGTCGCATTGTGCCCCAATTGCCACAAGAAAATGCATATCGTAGATGACGCAAAGGATGTTGAGGCTTTAAAATTCCGTAGCAATAAATTATTAGAAGAGCAGAATCAATGAGTAAGAAACACATTGAAGTCGTCGCGGCTGTATTGAGAAATAAAGGTGATTTTCTAGCGGTACAAAGAGCGCCATCGAAGCTAGATTATGTTAGCGAAAAATGGGAGTTCCCAGGAGGTAAAGTAGAAGCAGGCGAAACGCTTGTTACAGCTATTACCAGAGAGTTAGACGAGGAGTTAAGAATTACCGTTAATGACCCCAAGTTTTTGCTAACGATTGAGCATAGCTATCCAGATTTTGATATCACTATGCACTGTTTTGTTATTGAAGTCCTAACACGCGAACTAGAGCTTACAGAACATATAGACTCACGCTGGTTGGCTAAAGATCAGCTTTGGGATGTAGATTGGGCCACGGCTGATGTACCGGCTGTTGAAAAGCTACAGGCTACGTTCTAAAGGATAACGAGGATGGACTTAAAAGCGGGCTGGGAGGGAACCTGGCAACAGTTCCTTGAAACAGACAAAGAATGCTTTATCGAAGCATTGGTGGCTTTCTACAATAGTCTGAAGTGGACGGGAGAACTGGACCCAACTCAGCTTTATGCATGGAAAACAGAATACGATGTAATGAAGGCTACCCTCAATCGCGTTATTGCAGAAACCCAAGCTGAACCAGGAAAGTGCTGGATAGCCTTTGAACAAGAATTGATTGGTGAAGGCGGTAAGCGAGCAGCAGATGTTAATCTGGTTACACCTACTGGTGAGTTATTTGTAGTCGAGTTCAAACACAAACAAGAAGCCTCTGAATACGAAATCCTTCGAGCAAACTCTGATTTGCAAACAATGCGACGCTATCATAGCGAATCTATTGACCTAGTCGGTCATGGTTTTGTTGTACTTACGAAGCCTGGCGCTAAGCAGTTCCAGCACCCTAATGTTGTATGTGACATCACAAACGATGGTTTGGCCCTCCAATTAGCGTCACAGCTTATAACGTCATTAAGCAAACCTGGTTTCTACGATGTACTCCAATGGGCTAATGGGGAGTTTTATCGCCAGCCGAGCATACTGCATGGTACTGCTCAGGTCTTTTTCGACGCTAAAATACCTACGCTTAAAACCTCGGCCGGTGAAAATATTGATCAGGCACGTGCGGCACTGTTAAAGCTCTATCAGCATGCTAGGGATACGCAGCAAAGATATGTTGTTGTCGTTCATGGGCGCCCTGGTGCCGGTAAGACGTTACTGGGTATTAGTTCTGTTGCGGAAATCGCACGCAGCGATAGCGCAAAGCAGAGTGAACCTATTTTTCTTTCTGGAAATGGACCTCTCGTTCAGGTACTACAGCATACGCTAGATTACAGTGGTAAGCAGTCAGGTGGCCGGACTGTAGATAAGGTCATTGATGGTCGAGTGATGATCCAAGACCTATACACCTTCAAAAAGCACATCAAACGTTCTTTGGATTCACGAAAAGAATCCTTTGTTGTGTTTGATGAGGCACAGCGAGCGTGGGATAAAGCAAGCCCAAGAGAAGCACAATCATCATCTGAGTTGATGCTGTTTTGTAACTGGCTTGCTCATCAACCGTTTGGAGTATTAGTACTTTTGGTGGGGGATGGTCAAGCGATCCATCGCAATGAGATGCAGTTAGATCAAATGCTAGTTGACCTAGATGCTGCAATAAGAGCGCAAAACGGCAAAGTAATCCCAATTATGCCATCGCTTCACGCTGGTAAAATGCAGCTCATTACGCCACTTAAGAAAGACGTGTATAACCTTAAAACGCCCATTAGGCAGGCCTATACGGAAAGTTTGGATAAGTGGATTGAAGCAGTTCTATCTAACAATCCGGATCAAGCGCAACAAATCGCTTTAGAAATTCAAGCTGACTACCCACTGCGACTCACTCAAAACAGACAAGCCGCTGAAACTTATGCCTTGGGGTTACAAAAAACCATGCACGAAGGAAACAAGCTGCAAGATGCTTTCAGAGCAGGCTGGTTGATGTCTAGCCAAGGTGGCAAGTTTATTGAGGAAGTCCAGAAAGACAAATATAAGCCAGGTAAACATATTGGCCCTTGGTACGTTGAACCACCAAGCTCTGAAAATTCATGTTGCCAGTTTGATGCGGCTTGTACGGAGTTTAGCTGTCAAGGCTTAGAGTTATCACTTGCTCTGTTTAACTGGGGCAAGGATATGGTCTATCGCAACGGAACGCTGGTGGTTGCAGACCGACGCCAATACGAGCATTACACAGAGGGTAGTTATAGAGTATTGCTCAGTCGTGGGCGTAGTGGTTTGGTCATAAAGTGTGATGACCAGGAAACGTTCGAATACTTGAAACAATGTGGTATGCAGGAACTTTAAGTGACTGTTGCTAGATGAACAAATTAATATAAATATGTGAGTGAGTAGTGAGCCGACAAAAAAGTCTAATTGGCTGGATAGATTTTTCATCTACAGAGCGAGAGCGTGTATCTCAAGTGTTATCCATGTTACAAGAGAAAGGTACACTTGATGAGTTGGGCATAGGACAAATCAGGGATGCCTTTGCCGATCAGCTTTTTCCGGGTTTTTCTACTATCCAAACCCGCGCTAAGTACTTTGTCACTATCCCCTATATCTTTCACGACTACCGTAAATTAGAGCCTAATGAGCGGCCTCTTCTGGCTGAATACATTAGCCAGCAAGAAGATAAACTGGCCAAGTGTTTAGTCGAAAACCATCAACATGAAATGCCCTATGGGATCATTGGAAAAGATAGCCTAGAAAAGGGGGTAGCTCGTAAACCTTCTTCAGTCTATTGGAATGGACTACGCCAGTTATCTATCGCTAAAACGGAACTGTCTTTAAGAGAGTTTGTTAACCAGTACCAAGAGCTAGCAAACAATAAGAGCGAAACCCATATCGATGATGATGGGCAGCATTCTGATATTGCACAACTGATGACGAAACCCGATGGTTATAGTGAGTATTGGTTAAACCAAGTTTCAATAGAGCTCACACGTAAAGAAGCTGAATTCCTTAAAAATAAACTACAGCTATCGAGTAAGGTTGAACATAGTGTCCCCGCTCAGTTATTCAAGCACAACCTTGTTGGTGAAGCTTTGCAAGTGGCTGATATGGTTGTCCATAATGGATGGCAGGCCGAAGCCCTTTATGAAAAGTTAAAAGATTCTTCTATTTCCGATCAAACGAAAACATGTTTTGAAAACGCGCTGGAATTTAGTTTTGTTCTTGAAGGCGCGCATATTAGATACAATATGCTCATAGCCCAACGTGCCAAAAATATCGAACAGATTGAACAGTTGAATGAAGAGTTTGATGTTTGGTTGAGCCAAGCTCATAAACAGCATACGAGCTTTGAACAGCAGAGCATCGATAGTTGGTATGAGTTTGCTTTCGGTCCACATAAAAACGCAAATAATCGCACACGTCAGTTTATCGAAAACTGGTGTAGCTTGATTCGCGAGAATGTCGCTGTAGATAAGTTGGATGTATGTGTGAAGCAGCAAGCGATAGCAAATAAAGGGGCACGGTGTTTGCTGAAAAAAGCCCTTAGTGAAAACCAAAAGTGGGTTGGAATGCGCAAACTAGAATTTCGTTGGCCTTCTGCCAGAGTTATTTTGCAAGATATCCAGGAGGGGCTAAATGTTAGTGCCGGATAAAAATCGTTTAGATTATGGCGAACAGCTTATCGCCCCCGAAGGTTATGAGCTTACTCATGCTATCGCCACGACTTATAGCTTGGATCTAGATACCTTGTTGACAGTGCCAATTGCCATGTGTTTTGGCCATACCTTAGAAGGTTCGGTTGAGCATATGAGAATTGCTTTGTTGGAAGCTTTAGGAATGTTGGGAGATAAACTCACGGTTTTCTACCAACAAGGCAATATTAAGTTGCCAGATAAGTACAACAGCTTATTTGGCTTGTTGGAAAGCAGTCTTATTCCAGTAGTTCCAAATGCAGGAGAATCAAATTCAGCGTTTTCGTCGTTTCACCCGAAGTTGTGGTTGCTTCGGTTCAAAAGCCCAGATGAAAACAAAAATGTGAAATACCGTTTGATAGTGTTGTCACGTAATTTAACGTTTGACCGCAGCTGGGATCTTAGCGCTGTAATTAATGGAGAATCAAGAGGGAAGCGTAAGCCTGCTAATCGTCCGTTGATTGACTTTTTTGATGAGGTTTATCGTGGTTCATCAACGCAATCATTTGGTGATGTGATAGACCCAGAAGAGCTAGTTAGGGTGCTTTGGGGTAATCCAGATAACATCAGTAAACTCGGCTTTATCTCTACTCTTTTTGATGAGAGTAACAAACGACAGACTCCAATCCGTTTAGAGCAATGTAATCAATCTATGCTCGCAGTGTCTCCTTTTATCAGAGGTGGAGGTAAGGTAGGAGCTCTAGATTGGCTTAGCACCTTCGTTCCTGATGGCCAACGTTATTTGTTTAGCCGTAAAGAAGAGCTTGATATGGCGGGCGAGAAAGCGTTGGACGGTTGGCACTGCTATGCACTTAACGAACACCTCATCGATGCAGAAGAAAATGAGGAAATGGACCAGTCCCCATTTGTAGAAAACGACCTCAACTTGCATGCAAAGTTATTAGTTGTCGACGAAACTGATTCCACTTCCAGCTGGCATCTTGGTTCGGCGAATATAACTCAAGCGGCAATGGGAGACGAATCTATTAGCCCGAGAAATAGTGAATTCATGCTTCGTTTAACGGGCTCCAAACATCAAATTGGTGTTCATGCATTGATCGAACAATGGGTTAATGAACATGGTACAGGTTTATTCACAAAGCATGAGTTTAACGAGCTAGATAAAACTGAAGGTGAAGACTCTGATCGAGTACTCCGTCTATTAGAGTTCAGATTAATTAATGCAGATTGGAAGCTCGAAGTTGATTTAAGTGGTGATGACGAATATCAGCTGACCTTTAATGGGGCTCTGCTTGATATCCCGCCGAATTTTGACGTTAAGGTTTCGACATTGAGTGCGTCACAGCCTCGTGCACTAGCTCGCGAGGTTATCTGGGATGGCCTTAAACCCTCCCAAATTAGTGCGCTAATTCACTTCGAAATATTTGAAAATGATTCAGTGGTTAAGAATTTAGTCGTTCAAGCTGAATTAATGTTTAATTGTAAATTGGACCGTGGAAAAGCAATAACCAATGAGTTGCTCGAGAATCGCTCACACTTTATGAGTTATATAGCGATGTTGTTACATATCGACCCAAGTAAGCAAGATTTGATGAACGGTGCTGGTAAGGGAGACGGTGAGGGGGCTGGTGGCGTGTTCTTCACCAAAGACAGTGTGATCTACGAAAAACTGATGCGAGCGGCTGCGTTAAGTCCGGATTTGCTAGAAAGAATTGATCGCTTACAAGCGCAAGTCGATGAAAAGATCATTCCAGATGAATTCAAGACGTTATGGGGCATCTTTTCGTCTTTTGTACCATCCAAGTAGTAGTTAATAAATAGTCGTAAAAATAAGAAGATAACGAAGTAATGACACAAGCGATCCTAGAGCAACTGAACGGTGTATTAGCGGGTCTTAAGGACTTCCAAACGGCAACCGTAGACCAAACTATAAATAAGTATCAAGTAGCAGAACATAGCCACAGAATACTTGTTGCGGATGAGGTGGGGTTAGGAAAAACTATCGTCGCCAAAGGTGTCATAGCTCAATTGCTAAAAAGGCACGTTGAGTCAAATACGACTAAACCGATGCGTGTCATCTATATCTGCTCCAACCTTGCATTGGCAGATGAGAATCGCCAAAAGCTGGCGCTCTTTAATGGTGAAGATGCAAAGCGATGGGTGAAGCCATCGACATTTGGGCGTTTGGTTGAACTAGCTCTAAAGCCGAAAAAGTCTGAAATAAACGATGAGAATGTCATTGAAGTTTGTACGTTGACGCCTTCGACTTCTTTTACATTAACTGCTGGGGCGGGTAATTGCCGGGAAAGAGCGATCTTAGCTGTTCTATTGCCTCAAACGACTAATTTATGTGAAGTTGTGAAACCAATTCGTGAGCTATTCAAAACCAACCAGATTACCAGAGAGGGCCGATGGGAAGATGAATTGAGGTATCTGGATCAGTATTTTGATACAGATCCGTTAGTCGTATCTCAGCTTGAAAGCAGCTTGACCAAGCCTTGTGAATCGACAGTGTTAAGAGAACACTTTTCATCGCTTCAAGATGCAGCGCTCTACCTGGCTAATTGTTGGAACAAAGACTCAGGCGAAACCGATGAAACTAGCCATCTATTTTACCATTTTAGAGTGGAAGCTCGTCGACTGGTGGCGCGCTGTTGCGCTGGAAGCTTGCAAGCAGACTTGTTCATCCTAGACGAGTTCCAACGTTTTCAGTCGCTCACAGACCAAAGCTCAGACTCCGAAGAGTCATTAATTGCTAGGCAGGTATTTGGTGATAAGGGCAAAGCCAAAAAAGCAAAATCCAAAGTACTTTTATTGTCGGCAACGCCTTTTAAAGCGATGACGACAATCAACGATGAGGACGATGAAAGCAGTCATCATGAACAATTGCATAAATTACTCGATTTTCTATCGCACAATGATGTGGATTTTGTTTCTCAATACGAAATGAAGCGTAATCTGCTTCATGGGGATATGTTAACCCTGTCGTCCGGCAATGCAGATTTTGAGTCCATCAGCGATACGAATGCGAGTTCAGTCGAAAAGTTACTGCGAGAGTATATTGCCAGAACTGAGCGGAGCCAAATTAGCAAAGGCTTTGAGCAGCTTATTCATTCCAATGAGCTATGTTGTGGATCAGACTTTAGTGTTGAAGAAGTCCAAGGTTACCGAGCGATCGAAGCGTTAAACGAAGTGCTGCCTAAAGGGCGTGGGGGTGTATCTCTTATCGAGTTTGCTAAGTCAGCACCTTGGGTCATCTCTTTCCTAAATGGTTATGCATTTAAAGAACTGTATCATCGAAATATTAATAACCCTGATGTAAGAAAGCTGCTTGGAAAGTCCCAAAGCAGAGAGCACTCTCACGCTTGGTTATCTCGTAGTAATGTTCAAAACTATAAATTGAGCGTTGAACAAAGTGCCCCGAACGCGAAGATTAAAGCATTAAGTAAAGTTATCTTTGAGCAATCGCCGGAGAACTTACTTTGGTCGCCACCGTGTAAACCTTATTATCAATTTGAAGGTGTATTTAAAGGAAATGAGTCTTTTACTAAGACGTTGCTGTTTTCATCTTGGGCCCTTGTACCTAAAGCATTGAGTTGTCTTTGGTCTTATGAAGCAGAACGTAGAGTATTAAAAGGAAAGGGGAAAAGGCCACAATATTATAGCGGTAAAAATGCATCACCTTTACTTCGATTTGAAGGCAAATCTACTCTAAACGTATGGCATTTACTTTATCCTTGTAAGTCTCTTGCTAAAGTGTCGTATTTAGATGGGAGCCTTGATGAGGCTTTGGCTCAACAAACCATGTTAATTCAGAGCAAATTGGCTTGTTTAAAGCAATATGAAAGTGAAGAAAGGACGAATAGTGATTGGTACTTGCTCGCTCCAATGTTGCTGGATAGGCAAGCTGGTGAGGTTGAGCATTTCGAACAATGGATACAGGTGATTGAGTCTCGCTTGAGCAAAGAAGGCCGTATTAAGCATTTTGCTAAAATTAAGCAGTACTTTGAGGGGAGTGAGTCATTCTCTTTAGGTAAAATGCCTGATGACTTAGCCAAAGCGCTGGCATATTCAAGCTTAGCTAATCCTGCTACCTGCGCAATGAGGACCATTCAAGCTCTATGGTCAGAAGGTATCTCTGAACTCGACTTGGTTAGTTACTCTGTTCAGTTTGCGGAGCTTACAACCAGATTGTTTAATCATGAATACGCTATTCCCATTGTGAAACGTAACATTAAACACACTCTAATATCTGGACAGACGGCTTCACCTGCTTGGTATAAGGTCTTGGTCTATTGCGCGCATGGTAACTATCAATCAATGCTCGATGAATATTGTCACTTACTTGCTACATCAGGCAGTGATCTACATGCAGCAACGAGTAAACTTGAGCATGCGATGGGAATACGAAGCTCATCTGAACAGGTTCATTTCTGGGAAAGTAGGACAAAGGCTAAAGATAAATGTTCATCGTCAATGCGTTGTCATTTTGCGGTTCCGCTCGGTAATCAAAAGCTTAATGATGATAGCGGGTTAAAACGAGTGGTGAGTGTACGTGACGCATTTAACTCTCCATTCCGACCATTTGTGTTGAGTTCTACATCGATAGGCCAAGAAGGGCTTGATTTTCATTGGTATTGCCGTCGAGTTGTTCACTGGAATTTGCCCAATAACCCTATCGATATTGAACAAAGAGAAGGGCGTGTGAATAGGTACAAATCTCTTGTGGTTCGCCAACGTATTGCAGAAAACTACACCCCAGATATAAGAAACAATACGGATGTTTGGGAGCAGTTATTTGAACAAGCAGCCAATGGTGATATGAACAAAGCGAGTGACTTAGAGCCGTACTGGTTTACTCCTAACGGGAAAGCACAAATCGAACGAATTGTACCGACTTACCCAATGAGTAAAGAGGTTGCAAAATATGCAGAAGTGAAAAAAATACTTGTGCTCTATCGCTTAGCATTTGGACAGCCTAGGCAACAGGAGCTTTTAGAGAGTTTCACGGGCTGCGATATAGAAAGTGAAGAATTTAATCGAGTGAAGGACTCTTTGATCATCGACCTTGCCCCTTTGAATGCTATCTAATTAATTCCCACCAGCAAAAGCTGGTGGTGATTGTACTTTTTTAATGCACTCAGTCTCGTATTGAACTTCAGAACATTGCCCATTCCCCAATTTTCCCATATTCTCTCACTATCAATTCTGATTAATTAAACCAACATGAGATAACACTCTGAATGGTAGACCAAATTTTAACCTTGAAAGAGGTGGCCGCTTACCTAAAGTTGGCCGAAAAAACAGCATATAGATTAGCAAGCGAAGGAAAGCTTCCTGGTTTCAAAGTCGGCGGTTCTTGGCGCTTCAAACGCGAAGACCTTGAAGCGTGGATAGAAGAGAATAAGAGCAAGCAATGACATTAATACAACTCAAAGACTTAGAAGCGCACCTTTGGCATGCGGCCCATATAATCACGGGTCCAATCGACGCTTCAGATTACAAGACCTACATATTCCCAATCCTATTTTTTAAGCGTATCTGTGATGTTTACGATGAAGAATTCGAAGAGGCGATGGAGCAAGTGGGTGATGAAGAGCTTGCGAAAGGCGATATGTTTCACCGCATCCAAATTCCAGCTAATTGTCATTGGAAAGATGTGTTTGCAGAAACCAAGGATATCGGCCAAGCCCTAAAAGATTCATTCCGTGGCATTGAGCTAGAAAACCCACAGCTGCATGGCATTTTTGGTGATGCGAGCTGGACCAACAAAGAGCGTCTATCAGACGAACTGCTATCGACACTACTTAACCATTTCAATAAGGTTAAACTTGGCGTATCGAGTGTGCGTAATGATGATATGGGTCGTGCTTACGAATACCTCATCAAGCGCTTTGCTGATAAAGCAAACAAGAAAGCAGGTGAGTTCTATACGCCACGTACCATTGTTCGTCTTATGGTCAATATTCTAGATCCACAAGCCAATGAGAGTGTATATGACCCAGCTTGTGGTACAGGCGGTATGCTGCTTGAAACCATCCACCATGTTAAAGAAAACGGTGGTGACCCACGTCTTCTAAACATCAAAGGACAAGAGAAGAACCTGACTACCGAAGCCATTGCTCGAATGAACTTGTTCCTACACGGACAAGAAGATTTTGAAATCGTTCGTGGTGATACACTTCGTGATCCTAAGTTTCTGAAAAATGATCAACTAGAAAACTTTGACTGTGTAATCGCAAACCCACCATTTAGCTTAAAAGAGTGGGGTTATGACTATTGGACAAGTGATCCTTATGGCCGAGCAAGCTTTGGTCTAGCACCAAAAACCAACGGGGATTTTACTTGGGTTCAACACATGTTTGCTTCATTGAATGATAAAGGGCGCATGGCGGTAGTGTTGCCACATGGTGTACTTTTCCGTGGTGGAGCAGAGGGTAAAATCAGAACCAAGTTGTTAAAAGAGAACCGCATCGTTGCAGTAATCGGTGTAGCTTCAAACCTGTTTTACGGTACGGGTATTCCTGCTTGTATTCTCGTATTGCGTAAAGCAAGACCAGTAGAGCATAAAGACCATGTGCTGATTGTAAATGCGGAAGAGATCTTTACTAAAGGCCGAGCGCAAAACACCTTATCAGAGCCTCAAGCTGATGAGATCTATGACATCTATCAGAACATGCGCACCAAAGGGCCAAAAGCAGACGACATTGAGGGTGTCGCACGTTGGGTGCCACATAGCGAGATTGAAGAGAACGATTTCAATTTGAACATCGCTCGTTATGTACAAAAGCCGCTAGAAGAAGAAACCATTACCGTAGAAGAAGCGTTGAAAGACTTCCAGCAAAAGCTAGTAGCCCTAGAAACGGCTGAACAGGAGCTTGAAGCTTTATTGATCAAGGAAGGTTTTGAAATATGAAGTTAGAAAAATCCTATTCAATTGAGCTGAAACGAAACATTTCTCCTGTAGAAGCAGATCTTAAATATCGTGAAGGTAAAATTACATCCAAGTTCGCATTTGAATGTCCTGATGACAATTGCCATGCAGCGGTAACATGCGCCAATTTGGATAGACCAAAAGAAAAAAGAAAAGTAGAGCCTTACTACAAAGTCGTTGAGGTGCATTCCGAACGATGTTTGATAGGAAAAGATCTTTCTGGGGTTAAGAGAAAGAAATCTAAATATTCCGATTATTCTGATACTGATGAATATATTTCAAATGCAGTTAGGTTGAACTTGCGTCCTCACAGCACGAAGAGACCTGTTGAAAAAGACGGCATATCGGAAGATGAGTTTGTCACTAAAGGACGACCGATACGTGAAAGTGATGGAGAAGAGGGCAAAAGGAAAAAACAAGCTTCGAAAGTACTTTCATCCATGGTTGATTCATTTTTGAACGATGAAAACATCTTAGTGCAATTACCTGAAATTGGTACTATGCCAATTCAAGAGTTGTTCGTTGAAATTGATGGGCAAAAGATAGAAAGCTTTGCTGATGAGTTCAGAATCTACTTTGGCAAAGCATGGTTCAATAAGCATGAAGCTGGCTATTCAGTCGTTTTTGCAAATAGGCTAGAGCATGACGAAAATGTTGTACGCCCTTCATTTTTCATTCCTAATAGTTTGATAGAAGAGACATCTTACCGACTATTTCAAGAGAAAAAGCTAAATGGGTTATTGGATAAAAAGCCAAGGCTAGTTTTTATTGCTAGTGAAACTGGACCTTTCTGCAAGGACAAATACATCAATTTCTGGCTTGAAGGGCTTGAATACTTGGAATATCGCACACAATGAACAAGAACAAACTAGAAGACTTACTTTGGGGCGCTGCAGAGTTCCTGCGTGGCCAAATTGATGCGTCTGATTACAAGCAGTACGTATTCCCATTGCTGTTCTTTAAGCGTCTATCAGATGTATATCTAGAAGAGTATAACGAAGCGCTAGAGCTACACGAAGGTGATGCCGAATACGCTGCGATGTCGATGTACCACCGCTTTGATATTCCAGAAGAAGCAAGCTGGGAGAAAGTTCGCAATACCAGTAAAGACATTGGTGAAGCGATTCAAAATGCTTTGCGTTTGATTGAAGCAAAGAACGAACGACTACATGGTGTATTTGGTGATGCGCAGTGGACCAACAAAGAGCGCTTACCAGACCATTTGCTGTCAGATCTTATTCAGCATTTCAGCAAAATCCCGCTAGGTATTAAGTCTGTTGCTCAAGATGACTTGGGTGAGGCTTACGAGTACCTGATCAAAAAGTTTGCGGATGATTCAGGGCATACTGCTGCCGAGTTTTATACCAACCGTACCGTTGTGCATTTGATGACTCGTATCATGAAGCTTAAGCCTGGCGAGAGTGCGTATGATCCAACTTGTGGTACAGGTGGAATGCTGCTTAATGCGGTGATGGATTTACGCTCTCAAGGTGAAGAGTGGCGCGGTGTTCATTTGTACGGTCAAGAAGTAAACCTGCTAACCTCTGCAATCGCACGTATGAACATGTTCCTGCATGACATTGAAGAGTTTGATGTTATGCGTGGCGATACCTTAGGCGACCCTAAGTTTATCGAGAACGATCAGCTCAAACAGTTCGATGTCATCTTTGCTAACCCGCCGTATTCCATCAAAAAGTGGAACCGTGAAAAGTTCGCGGCTGACCCTTACGGCCGGAATATGTACGGCGTGCCACCGCAAGGCTGTGCGGATTACGGCTTCTATACCCATATCATCAAAAGCTTAAAGCCTGATACTGGTCGTGCAGCCATGCTTTGGCCTCATGGCGTACTGTTCCGTGACTCAGAGCAAGCGATCCGTAAACAGGTGATTGAATCTGACATCATTGAAGCGGTGGTAGGGCTTGGGCCAAATCTGTTCTATAACTCGCCTATGGAATCGTGCGTAGTGGTGCTTAACTGCAATAAGCCTGTTGAGCGTAAAAACAAGATTCTCTTTATCAACGGTGTAGAACATGTAACCCGCGAGCGTGCCCATAGCCGCTTATCTGATGATGATTTAGATGTGCTTTGTGAAGCTTATTTCCAACCAGAGAATCAAAGTGACATTACTGCGTTGGTTGATTTAGACACTATCAGTGAAAACCAATATAACTTATCTATTCCACTTTATGTAAAAGCGAAGGTTAGTGGGGAAGTACATGATATCGAACATGCTATTGAGTCATGGAAAATGAGCCGAGTACAACTTAAGAAGCAAACTAATAAACTATTTAATAGCCTCGCGAAGTTAGGTTACGAGGTAAAGAACGATGATTGATAAGCAAACTGTAAAATTCGGCGATATCTGTAAAGAGGTAAAGCTAACGACTAAAGACCCGATTGGTGATGGTTACGAGCGTTACATTGGCCTTGAACACTTAGATTCTGGTTCGTTAAAGATAAAACGTTGGGGGATGATTGCTGATGATTCACCTAGCTTTACCCGAGTGTTTAAAAAGGGGCATATTCTTTTTGGTAAACGTCGGCCTTATTTAAAGAAAGCTGCTATTGCAGAGTTTGATGGGATTTGTTCCAGTGACATTATTGTTATGGAAGCAAGTGGCGATAAGTTAGTAGAAGGGTTACTGCCTCACCTTGTTCAAAGTGAAAAAATGTGGTCTAAAGCATCAATAACATCTGCAGGCTCGCTTTCTCCTCGAACAAAGTTTAAATCGTTAATTGACTTAGAGTTTCAGTTACCAAATTTAGATGACCAAAATTCATTATTGGCAATTTTTCATAAAATTGAAGAGTCTAATGATTGTTCAACTTATGTTGCTAACAATGCAGAAAGGTTAGAAGATTTAATTCTGTTAGATGCAGTTCGAACTTTGCCCGCTGAACAGATTAAAAAAACTAAGCTTTCTAATATTTGCGAGCAAATAACTGTTGGAATCGTAAATAAGCCGGCTGATCTTTACTGTGAAAATGGTATTCCAGCATTGAGGTCTCAGAACGTCAAGCGTGGGCGCATCTCATTAGATAATCTAGTTTACATAACTCAAGAAGGACATGAAGCTAACAAGAAGTCACAAGTTCATCCTGGTGATGTGGTTGTTGTTAGGACAGGTTACCCAGGTACAGCAAGTGTTATTCCTGAAAGCTTAGAAGTTGCTAACTGTGTTGACATTCTTATTATCAGACCAAATACAACTTTGATAAATCCTGAATATCTAAGTGCGTATATAAACAGTCCTTTAGGAAAAGGCCAGATATTGGAGGGGGCTGGAGGTTTAGCTCAGCAACATTTTAACGTAAAAGCCCTGAAAGAAATGCTCATTGACTTACCTTCTATTGCTATGCAAGAAACAATTGCTAATAGTGTTAATGAAGTTGTCAAATTAGCTTCTAAGAATGAAGAAAATGCTGCGAAAAGAAAGAAGATGGTAGATGCGCTAAAGAGTAGCATCTAAGGAGCTTAAAATGTTTAACGAACAAACCGTCACAGAAAATGGAATCATTGACCGCTTAAAAGGCTTAAGCGGAGTAAAGTGGAATTATTGCCATGGTGAAAGCTTACCTAAGCAAACTCACGATATCTTTGTCGATACTTGGCTTAAAGAGGCGCTTTGTTCGTTAAACCCTGATATTGGCAACTATCCTGATTATGCTGATGAGGTGATCTACAAACTTCGTGGCTTGATGCTGGAAGCCAAGCACACAGGTTTAGTCAAAGCCAATGAGAATTTTCATGAATGGTTGATGGCAGAGAAAAGCCTACCGTTTGGTGAGAACGGCGACCATATCACTATCAAGTTGATTGATTTTGATACGCCTGAAAACAACCACTTTGTTGTTGCGCAGCAGGTTCACTTTATTGCCGCAACAGAGGTGTTTTTCGATATCGTTCTGTATGTGAACGGTATCCCACTGATGGTTGGGGAAGTAAAATCAGCGACTCGTCCAAGTGTCACCTGGCAAGATGGCGCAGCCGATTTTATGGGCGGCCAAAAGCACTATTGGAAAAATGTTGAACCTTTCTTTGTACCAAACCTTCTGTGTTTTGCTTCTGAAGGTCGAACCTTTGCTTATGGTGCAATTAATGCGCGAGTGAAGGACTGGGGGCCATGGCATAAAACCGATCAGCGAGATGAGATTCCAGCTAGCTTAGCTACCGTACTTGATAGCTGTGAAGGATTGCTGAATCCAGAAACCTTGCTGCAAATGCTAGAGTCTTTTGCGCTGTTTTCAACGGTGAAGACAGGTAAAGACACGCCTCCTAAACGCATTAAAATTCTGCCTCGTTATCCTCAATTTGAAGCAGCAAAGCAAATTGTTGAGCGTGTAAAAAATGGCTATCCGAAAAAAGGACTTATCTGGCACTTCCAAGGATCAGGTAAGTCTTTGCTTATGCTTTATGCAGCTCGCATGCTCCGTGCTGATAACAAGTTAAAAAATCCAACCGTGTTGATTGTGGTAGATCGCCGAGATCTCGATAGCCAAATCAATGAAACTTTTGGTGGGGCGGATGTTAAAAACCTTATCAAAGTACAAAGCTGTAAAAAGCTTGGTGAGCATATAGAACAAGATAGTCGCGGCATTTTGATCACTACGGTCTTCAAGTTTAAAGATGTTGAAATCGATGAGAGCAATGAAAACGGCCTAAACAGTCGTGACAACATTATCGTGCTGGTGGATGAAGCGCACCGCACTCAAGAGGGTTCTCTCGGCGACAAAATGCGCTGGGCGCTACCTCATGCTCACTTCTATGGATTAACCGGTACGCCGATCTCTGGTATCGATCGCAATACCTTCAAACTCTTTGGTGCCGAAGAGGATGAAGGGCGCTATATGAACCGCTACAGCTATAAGCAGTCCATTCGAGATAAAGCGACCAATGCAGTGAAGTTTGAGCCTCGTTTGGCTGAGCTTCGTGTGGATCGTGCCGCTATCGATGAAGCCTTTGAGCAAATGGTCAAAGATAACGACCTGGATGATGATGAGAAAATGGCATTGTCTAAACGTGCAGGTCGCTTAGCGATTATGTTGAAGGCGCCAAAACGCATGGCCGCAGTAAGCGAAGATATTGCCAACCACTTTGTAAGCCATGTAAAGCCAAAGCAGATGAAAGGCATGGTTGTGGTCTATGACCGAGACGCTTGTGTTCAGATGTATTACTTACTTGGTAAGAAGCTTGGCTTTGATGCGGTTGAAGTAGTCATGAACGTCGACCAAGCACCGATCAAAGACGACGATGAGAGTAAAAAGGGTAAGGTCAATAAAGACTGGCGTAAGTGGAAGCAAGAACTTGAGCTACCTATCATCGAGTCAGACTTTGAACGCTGGCAAGAGATTGATGGTAACGACCAAAAGCAGAAGAGCTTGATTGAGGATTACAAAGATCCAAAACAACCACTTCAATTGTTGATTGTGACCGCAAAACTGTTGACGGGATTTGATGCGCCTATCTGTTATTGCATGTACTTAGATAAGCCATTACGTGACCATACCTTGTTGCAGGCAATGTGTCGTACTAACCGTTTATACGAGACGGACAATGTTAGCAAGCAAATGGGCCTCATCATTGATTACCTTGGCGTATTTGAGAACCTGCGCACCGCGCTCGCTTACGATCCTGAAGAGATCGACGGCGTGGTGGAGGGCATTGAGGCCTTTAAAGAGCTACTGCCAGCTCAGTTAGATAAGTGCTTAAGCTTCTTCCCTAATGTCGACAGAACTATCGACGGCTTTGAGGGCATCATGACAGCACAAGCCTGCTTACCGACTAACGAAAAGCGCGATGAGTTTGCTGCCTCTTTTGGTGTGTTAGCTAAGTTGTGGTCGGCGATTAACCCAGATGCTTTCCTTACGCCTTACAGAGCTGATTATAAGTGGTTGGTTCAAATCTATGAATCAGTTCGTCCAGTAGGTCAGACAGGCTCTCTTGTTTGGGCCGCGCTAGGTCCAGAAACAATTAAAATGATCCATGAGCATACTGACATTAATCGCATTCGCGATGATATCGATGAGTTAATCATGGATGAACATGCGATCTTCACCCTGACTGATAAAGAGCAAGAGAAGAGAGCAAGTCAGCTTGAAATTGATTTAATGGGCCGTTTACGTGGTAGTGGAAATCCTAAGTTTGTAGCTTTGGGGGAGCGCCTAGAGAAGCTTCGTCAGGACTATGAAGCAGGTGTAATCAAAGCGATCGACTGGCTTAAAGGGCTGCTTGATACAGCCAAAGATACGGTACAAGCGGAGCGTGAAACGGGCGACTCTCCTGTAACTCAAGAAGATAACAAACAAGCACTGACCAAGCTGTTCCTCGAGACACGCCCCGAAAGCACACCAAAGCTTATTGGTGATGTTGTAGAGCAGATAGACAAGATAGTAAAAGCCAAACGCTTTAAAGGCTGGCAGAGCTCGAACAGTGGCCCAAGAGAGATTCAAAAGGCATTGTTACTGACACTTGCCCAGTTTGGTTTAGGAAAAGACAAAGAGCTGTTCGCCAAGGCGTACGGTTATATTGAAGAGCACTACTAATAATAAAAGCTAGGTAGGAATAAAAAAGATGGACCTTCTATTACCAGAGAATAACCTGTGTACTCGAGAACAACACATAAATTTCCAGAAAGTATCTGCATTAATTGGAGAGAATGGTGCTGGCAAATCTTCAATCCTTCAATCTATTTTTCACAAACGATTGGAGAATGGTGATTTTTATGGAAAGAAAGTTGTTTGTTTTTCATCTGGACAAAATGAGAAGTTCTCCAGGCACTTTTCAGACCATTTAGCTAACGAGAGACAAGCGAATAGAGGTTTAACATTAGGCTGTTGCTATTACGATAAGTCTTGGTCTAGCCTTTTAATCTTTCTAGCATCAATGGGTGGTAATGGGCGTGTTAGAGGGTTTTTAGCTAACAAGGACTATATTGAGCAATCTGATGGAGACGTAGATGATATTTCAAGTAAATTGGTTGCTTCTATTAAGATAGAACAGCCTTATATCAATCGAATTAATGATGCGTTAAGAGCTGAGGAAGAAGGTATAGAAGGTACTTTTAGAACATCTCCTTATCATAGGACATTAGAAAGCTTTGTCAGCACAATCGTGGATGAACTTTACGACTTTGATGTCCTATTAACGGAACAAGAGGTTGTTATTAATTATGAGAATTTTTTTCTTCCATCCTTTCAAGAGCAAGACGGTGCCTTTTTTGATGAAAAAGTAACATTTTTTACTCAGGCTGCTGATAATAACTATTTTTTCAATCGCTCATCAATGAGCCTAATCTTTAAAGATGGACTCACTTTGAATGATCTTAGTGATGGGGAGTATCAAATACTGTTCTTATACTCCTTGATAGACTTGTTCGATAGTGAGAATACACTGTTTTTACTAGATGAAGTAGATTCTCATTTACACTATAAAAATATTGAAAATTTATGGGAGGCTTTGCATTCAATTGAAGGATCCGCGATTACAACTACTCATCTACTGGATTCGATCACTTCACCTAAGAATAGATTTGAAAATCTAAAGATAGTTGAAGAAGGTTTGATTAAGGAAGAAGGAAAGGTCAAAGCTGTAATCGAAAGGCTATCAAATTTATCTAGAATGAAATCTGTTCAGTTTGATATATGTAGTAAATTGAAGAACATAGTTTTAATGGATGATTATAATGATTGGACAATATTTTTAGCATTGGCTGACCGAAAAGGATTAGATATATCCCAACTTTCTAGCTTTTATGTAATAAAACAAGAGTCTAGTTGTGGTGGTGGCAACGAAGAACTAGGTAAGAAAAAATTTGATTGGATCGAATCGTTATTGGCTTCAGAATCCAACCGAGTAACAGAAAATATATTTTTAATTTGTGACAAAGATGAAGCACTGATTGATTTTAATGATAATGGTGTGTCTGTAGTCGGAAAGAGAAGTCGAGATGCAATAAAAAAAGCAAAAGGTAATAATAAGCAACTAAGGCTTCATTTTTTAGCTTGGAGAAGAAGAGAGATCAAAACTTACTTGCTTTCGTATACAGCACTTTCAGATAGTGGCCTCATTGGTGAAGTTAATAATGGTAGAGTTCCTGCAGATTACCATCTACGTGCTGGTAACCCAGGAGACAATGATGCGATTAGAGCTTTAGACGTTAAAGAATATATCTCAGGGTTGATTGATACCGCAGGGGTTGGTCTAGATGAAAGCAAACTTATATCTTATGTAGCCAAAATTCCGGAAACAGAGATAAGTATCGATATAGAAAATATGTATAATTTTTTAGTGAGCAATTTGTAATGAGTGAAATAAAACGTTTGTTTGATAAGTTGTTCTTACTCCTAAAAAGAGAAAGAGAAATAAAAAATACAGCTCTAGCAATTGAGTTTATGTCGGTTTTTATTTTTTTGCGTTATCTTCAGGTAAATGTATTGCGAGAAAATAGACATATAGAAATTTATACTAGCAATAAAAAAGATTTTATATTAGATTGCCACAATGTAGTTCGTAATAGTAGATTTGATTGCCATTTGTTAAGAAACAATCCTAGTGTTGAGGAGTTACTCCTTAACTCTTTAGATAGCTTTATACTAAAGGTAGATAATAATCAGGTTTTTTATTTACTTTCAGAATTCTTAAATAATATTAATAATGATTTTGATCTTAAATTATTAGGGGGCGTATATAGCGGATTGATTGAGAAGATGGTGTTAGAGTCCTCTCAATCTGGAGAGTTTTATACACCTAAAGTTATTTCTGAAGTAGTTGTCTCTTACCTGAAACCAAATTGTAGTGATGATATTTATGATCCTGCTTGTGGTACGTCAGGCTTCTTAGTTGAAGCTAATAAATATATTAAGGTAAATGATGTATACAATTCTTGTTCATATACTCTTAATGGTAATGATATATCATTTTTTGCTTTTATTGTTTCGAGCGTTAACCTGATAATAAACAGTGGTATAAAATCTAATATTAGACTTACTGACTCATTAAAAATATCAGAAAGTAAATATAACAGTAATTCTAATGAATTCTATAATATTGTATTGACTAATCCACCGTTTGGTAAAAACAATAAAGATTGCTTTAATGGATTTGAACCAGAACAGTTTGTTGATTATAAATTTTTAAGGCATGTAATGCATTCACTTAGAGTTGATGGTAGGGCTGCAGTCATACTACCTGAAAGATTTATTTACGACACTAGTGCTCAGTCAAAACATCTAAAGTCAGAATTGTTCAATCAATTCAATGTAGAGTGCATTTTATCATTGCCATCGGGGGTAATGCTTCCATACACTGGTGTTAAATTATTTATAATTTTCTTCTCTCGCACTAGATCTAACGGGAATGTTTGGCTCTATAAATTAAATAAAACAGAAAAATTAACTAAGAATAAAAAGTTACAAATAAGTGATTTTGATGATTTTTTTAAAAAAGAGAAAGTAAAAGAAGAATCAGAAAACTCATGGTTAATATCGATTGATGAAATAGGCTCTGACTACAATGTACTAGAAAGAGCGACAGCGAATACGAATTTTAATGATTTTGATTCTTTTTTTGAATCTTTATCTGGTATTGATAGTATTGGTAGCGAAATTTCAGATAAAATAAATTCCATTAGCAATAAGATTAGAAGTATTCAATTTAGTATCTCTAATGCTAACAAAACTTATAAGTACACCAAGGTTAAGGTCGGGGAGTTAGTTACATCACTTAAAACTGTGCCGCTAGCTGCAGGTAAACTCATAGATGAAGGTCGCTATGAAGTTTATGGCGGAAATGGCGTGATCGGCTATTATGACGATTTCATCCATTCGGGTGAGTTTATCATTGTAGGGCGTGTAGGGGGGTTGTGTGGGAATGTACATTATGTTGAAGGAGATATTTGGGTTACCAATAATTCGATAGTACTTAAATGCATCGACCTAGATCGAGTTTATCCTCCTTATTTAGCAAGGTTACTTTCGAATAAAGATCTAAGGGGGTTAGCATCAGGGACGGCACAACCTCACCTTACTGTTACTAAAGTTAAGAATATTGATGTAAAACTACCGCCACTTAAAGTGCAGGTAGAGCTTGAAGAATGGCTATCTCAGTTAGACAAAGAACTTACATTACAAAATGAATTAGTGAAGCAACTTAGTAGTAGAGGAGAGTCTTTGATAAATGGGTTGAATTCTCATCTTCTTCAAATTTAAGTTTACTAAATTAAATTTTCTGGGGTTTGATATGATTATTAAATAGCATTTAGATAAACTTGACCTATCTCACAAAAACACCATGTATGACAAAGTGTATATTCCCGAAAGTCGACTTGCCATAACTCGTTAATTTTCAAATGGATATAGTGTTTGGTAGGCTCCCTCACTCACCGCCACATCAAAAACCCTAGCAGAAATGCTGGGGTTTTCTCGTTTTAGGTCAGTAAGTTAAGGTGTATAAAGTGAGCCTAAGAAGGTTCTCTTTGTCGCTTATTTACTTGTAAAACTTAGCGTGCTTTCTAGTTCGGTTCTTTGAATTTTATTGACGTTATGCTTCCTTTCCAAAGTGGGTAAACAACCCCTCCCGCCGCTCGAGATATAGTAAAACTGTGCGTATCATTACCCCCTGCTTTTAAGTGCCTGTCCTCGTAAAATCTCGCCCGTAAAACCGTCGTTAAATCCATAAAGTCTCGTAAAACACGTGGGTTCTAGACAGGATTGGAATCGGTAAAAAGTAGAATTTTTTAAAAGGTTCTGTCCGTGCGAGCGGCTAGATTTGCTCCTATTCGCACTTGTTTTCGGCTTTTAATGAGCGACTGTGAGCGATTGTGAATGCTTATGATTGACTTTGGGTTGGTTATGTCTTAACGTTAATTACGAGTTGACAGCTCAACAAAAGATAAAATTTATTGTTCAATCAACTGATACATAATTTTTAATTGTGCTGAAAAACCTTGTACAAGCCCAACGTTCTACTTGGGTGTACAGCGTTAAAAGTTTACTTAATCGTTATGCCACACGAAATTTTATTGACTATTAATTTCTGGAGAGAAAATGAAAATCATATGTCCGATGTCTCGCCCTTTGGGGCTAATTTGCTTAATTGCTGGAGTTTCTGCTTGTACAGCCGTTGAAACCCCTTCTAAGGTTCCTGTAAAGGTCAACCCTGATCACGCACTTCTAACTGACCCTTTTTTGCAATTGCCAACTGATAATTCTGTTAATGTTGTATGGTTTAGTAATTTTAAAGGTAGTGAACATATATTGACCTATGGTGACAAATCTACTTCTGACGTGACCACTACTCAGCTTAAACGCATGATGGAAGACGAATCTTCAAAGCAATTTGGTAAAACCTACGACAAGCTTTCTTATCGCTCTGTTTATCGTCATGAAGCAACAGCGGTAGATCTGACGCAAGGTACTCGCATAGATTATTCCATTTCTAGTACGGATGGCGACGGCTTTGAATTTACGAGTGGCACGTACACATTGGCACCTGCACCAGCTAAAGGTGAAGCATTAACAATATTGCTTACTTCCGATTTGCAATCGAAAAAGAACGTAGTAGCGAACTACCAAAAGGTCGTTGAAACTGTGGGTACTCCTGATGCCGTGTTATTCGCAGGTGATTTTGTGAACGTGGCTGATCGTGCATCTGAGTGGTTTGATCAAGCTAAAGATAATGCCCCAGGTTTTTTCCCTGCTTTACAAGGCCACTATCAAAAATATTTACCAGGCTCACCATATAACGGCGGTGAAATTCTGCAACACGCTCCTTTATTCGGCACCATAGGGAACCACGAAGTAATGGGGCGATACTTACCTGACGAAAAGGGATACAGCCTGAATGGTAGTTTCACGGATCCACAGCCAGAATGGTATGCAGAGACTGTTTACGAGCAAGTAAAAGCAGACGTAAACCCAGATGATGATGCTGATATAAAATCTCAATGGATTGCTGATCATTCCAATAACCAGCAGAGCTTTTTAGATATTTTCTCGTTTCCAAATGATGGGCCAGGTGGTGAAGAGTACTTCTCAGCCAAATTTGGAGACGTCTTTATTATCTCAATGAACGTATCACGTATATGGCGCTCATGGGATGTTTCGGGAGAAAGTAAATCTAAATTCGTTGAGGGTTTAAGTACTTTACAAGACCCATCTAAGTGGGGCTTTGGGGAGTTCATATTTGAGCGTTTTGATAAAGATTCGGAGCAATATTCGTGGCTTAAATCTGTAATGCAAAGCGATGAATATAAGCAGGCAAAATACAAAGTTGTTATGGCACACCAAGGTGTGTTTGGGTTAGGTGATAACACGGTTCCTGTATTATCAGAACCAGTTATGCAACTAGTGAAAAAAGGCGCAAATGGTGCAGAAGAAATTACTGAGCTTACTTTCCCACTAAGCCCAGACACTTGGAAAAACACCGTACAACCAATGTTAGACAGTGTCAGCGAAGTGCGTTATCAATACCCGCTAGATCAAGATGTTTGGTTGAACGATATAGAGCCGCTGTTGCTTAAAAATAATGTTGATCTAGTTCATATCGGTCACTCTCACTTATGGAATAGAGCGCAAGTGGATGATATGCATTATTTAGAAAGTTCAAACGTAGGGAATTCTTATGGTGCGTATTACGTAGATGAAAGCGGTGAATACACTGACGATGTACGGAATAGAACTGCTAATTTTTGGGATGATGTAAATTCTGAAAGTCCACGTTGGTCGGCCAAAAACTACCCAGCAAATGGCGATCCGCAAGGGCGAGTAATGAGCTTCCCAAGTGAATTTAGTCCGATGAGTATTGAAAACAAAGACTATCCCAAGTTGCCATTTGTCACTAGTAACACATTATCCGTGTTCTCGATTCTGGACACAGGCACTGGTACAGTGAAAAGTTACGTACTCGACCCCACAGAGCTTGATTCAGAAGTAAAACTATTTGACGAGTTCTCAATCAAATAGGTATCCTCTCTAAATATCACAACGGGCTATGGCTATCTTTCAAGGCTATTGCCCGTTTTTAATGGCCCAATCATCCGGGTTGTTTCAATACCCATAATAAGTGTAGAACCTTTCTAACTATCCAATAAATGAAGTCCAATCCTGATCATCTACGAGCTTGTTTAATTACTAATTTTAAATGCAATCAACTGTGGTCAATCATCACGTCGTATGGCTATTTTAATAAACTGGCATGTTTATTCTTGGAGCGAATTCATAGTGTAACCGCGAGGCACCGGTTGACTATAATGGATTACCTATTCTAGCAACTATGCGTTTACTTTATCTCGTGGCAACTTTATCACAAGCTACATAATTTTCGCATACCAGCTTTTTTCTCATGACATCATAGGATTCGAAAATGTCCAAATAGTTGTTGATTGTTGATTGTTGATTGTTGATTGTTTGTGTTCACTTGTGGTTGCTCGTGATTGACCAAAAGTGGCTTATGTTTTATGGTTAATTATTGAGGAGTTTCTCAATAAAATTGGAGCAGCATTTTAATGTCGAGTACAGGAGTGAGGTTACAAGTTTCAGGTCTTAAAAAAGATCAAGGAGAATTCAATGTTCTGAACGATATTAATTTTGACATTGAAGCGGGCACTTTCTTGACTCTACTTGGCCCCTCTGGTTGTGGAAAAAGTACCACTTTAAGATTACTCGCGGGGTTAGATCAACCAACGTCGGGCAAGATTCTGATTGATGGGAAAGACGTCACAGGCTTAGAACCATCGGAACGCGGTGTTGGAATGGTATTTCAAAATTACGCTCTTTTTCCCCATATGAGTGTTCGTAAAAATATTCTATATGGCATGAATATACGTAAGGAACCTGCCAAGTTACAGAATAAGAATCTTGCCCGTGTTAGCGAATTAATGGGGTTAGACTCACTTTTAAATAGGTTGCCTAGTCAGTTATCAGGCGGGCAGCAACAACGGGTTGCACTTGCACGTGTATTGGTAGCAAATCGCAAACTTGTTTTGATGGACGAGCCGCTTTCTAACTTAGACGCTAAATTACGGGTTGAAATTCGTAGCGAAATACTAGAGTTAAATAAGGAGCTTGGCCTCACAATGGTATACGTGACACACGATCAAAGTGAAGCATTATCGATGTCAGATAAGATTTTGTTAATGGATGGGGGAGAAGTATCTCAATTTGGAACGCCATTCGAAATGTATAATGCCCCTCAGAATGATTTTGTAGCCAGTTTTATTGGTACACCGCCAATGAACCTGATTGAAGCAGACAAAATTAGCCGGGTGCATTTGGGTTCAAAGCAACCATATGCGAGTAATTTACAAGTTGGAATCAGACCAGAAGACATACTAATAAAGAAGGAAGAAGGCCAAAGTAAGATTAAGGGTTTAATTAAGAGTGTTGAATATGAAGGGGTAAACTCATTGGTCATTGTTGATATAGGTGATGGGAAGAGAACCATTGTCTCAGTTCCAAAATTGAGTAATGTCAAAGTAGGATCAGAAGTTAATTTGGAATTCAATGAGGATGCTTTACATTTTTTCTCGAAAAACACGGGTAAAAGATTCATCAGAGTATAAGGGACTAAATAAATTCAAATGGATTATAAAAGAGGATGAATAGTGCACAATTGTAAGCAAGTATTGACCTATTTAATGACGACATTCATGACAACTGCATCTGCATCTGCAACTGATCTGGAATTTTTTTTTCCAGTAGGTGTAAATGCACCAGCGGTCCAAACAATCAATGAGTTGGTTGATGATTGGGTAGCGAAAAATCCGCAACATTTAGTAAAAGCAGTTTATACTGGTAACTATCGTGAAACCACTTCAAAAGCGTTGACCGCCGCAAAAGCGGGCTCTCCACCGCATGTCGCCATTTTACTTGCTTCGGATATTTTTACTCTTATTGAAGAGGAAGCTATTATCCCCATTTCTGATATGGCAAATAGTGAATTAGACAAGGAATGGCTAGAGGGCTTTTATAAAGGGTTTATGAAAGATGCGATGTTTGAAGGTAAAACATACAGCGTGCCATTCCAACGTTCTACACCTGTACTCTATTATAATAAATCTGCATTTAAAAAAGCAGGTCTAGACGCCAATACGCCACCTAAAAATTGGACGGAAATGATAGATATGGGCAAAAAGCTCACCATTAAAGACGATAACGGTCACGTTATTCAGTGGGGGACTCGTATTCCGACACTTGGTGGCGGTGGCGCTTGGCTTTTCGGTGCGTTAGTGATCTCCAATGGTAGCCATTTGTCATCTGATAATGGTATTGATGTCCATATAGATACACCTGAAGCAGTTGGTGCTTTAGAGTTTATACTAGAGCTTGCTGAACAAGAGGTTATGGCTAAGGGCGGCATTTCATGGGGAGACACACCTAAAGCATTTATTGAAGGCAATACGGCCACAATGTGGACCTCAACTGGTAATCTAAAATTCGTTAGTGATAATGCTGATTTTGATTGGGGTGTTGGTTTTATGCCAGGAGGTAGAGGACCTGGCGCTTCGGTTGGCGGCGGAAATTTCTATATTTTTGATGGGATATCCGATGAAGAAAAAGCAGCGTCATTGGATTTTATAAAATTCATGACCTCTCCTGAAAGTGCTGCAAAATGGTCTATTGCTACTGGGTATATTGCGCCACGTGCAGACACTTGGAAAACGAAGACAATGACTGACTATTCTTTAACGTTTCCGCATGCTTTAGTGGCACGTGATCAATTGGTCGTTGCTGGCCGTGAATTCTCCTCATTCCAACGTAGTAAAGTAATTTCGTTTCTAATTGATGCAATTGAAACGTCAGTTGGCGGTCAAAAAACACCTGCAGAGGCTTTGGCAAATGCCCAGAAACTAGCAGATGCTGTTTTGAAAGACTATAAGTAAGCGAAACGTTAATCAAAGGAGAAATTATGAAAAGCCTAAAGCTTTCTCTAGCGTTTATTTTTTTGCTGTTGCCATGTTCTTTATTGGTTGTATTTACTTATTATCCGGCAATTAATTCTCTTATTCATTCTTTTTGGAATGCTGGTACAAGTCGCAGGCCTTCAAAATTTATTGGTTTGGAAAATTATCAAACACTGTTGGCCGATGATGTATTGATGCATATATTATGGAACAATGCGGTCTATGCATTGGTCACTATTCCAGTGTCGATAGCGCTTTCAATTGGAATGGCATTAATAGTGAATTCCAAGATTAAAGGTACTAGTTTAATGCGCCTTTCCTTCTTCTTACCTACGATGCTACCGATGATTGCTGTTGCTAATATTTGGATGTTTTTTTACGCGCCAGGCATCGGATTAATATCACAAGTTATGCAATATTTTGGCTTCGCGTCAATTAATTTCTTAGGTGATACCAATACTTCTTTATGGTCAATTATCGTAGTGGCAATTTGGAAAGAATCAGGTTTTTTTATGATTTTCTACCTTGCCTCTCTGCAAGCAATCCCTACCAATTTAAAAGAGGCCGCAAGGGTTGAAGGTGCGAGTGCAATAAGAATATTTTTTGATGTGGTGATGCCTCTGTTAAAGTCCACTACGGTTTTTGTTGCTGTCAATGCGTTGATTAACTCATTCAGACTTATAGACCACATAATGGTAATGACTGATGGAGGGCCAAGTAATAGTAGTGCATTATTCTTATTTTATATCTATAAGGTGACGTTTGAATATCGTGATTTCGCTTATGGGTCAACACTCACTGTATTTATGGTGGTTTTTCTTGGCATGATGGCATTTATATTATTCAAAATCTTAGACAAAAAGGCACATTATCAATGAAAAATACAGTTAATAGAATAGCGTATTTAACATTGGCGATCAGTCTGTCCTTTGTTTGGGTTTTTCCATTTATATATTCGCTTTGGGCTGCATTTCATGAAGAGAAATACTCAGGAAACATTACTTGGAATGCCCCCCTTACCTTAGAAAATTTTATAACCGCTTGGGGATCGGCTTCATTTTTCCAGTATTTTGTTAATACAATAATTTTAACGATGATTATTTTGGTCGCCAACTTAATCTTATGTACATTGGTTGCTTATGCGTTTGTTAGGTATAAATTTCCAGGCGCTGGTCTGTTATTTTCATTTATTATGGTACAACTGCTAATTACACCGGACATTTTGATCGTCGAAAATTACAGTACTCTCGCAAAGATGGGCCTGACCGACACCATTTTTGGTATCAGTTTGCCCTACCTTACATCAGCATTTGGAATATTTTTATTACGGCAAACGTTTAAAACTGTGCCTATATCATTAGATGAGGCTGCTCAAGTAGAGGGCGCAAGCACATGGCGGGTATTGTTGGATGTTTATGTGCCGTTAGCTAAACCGACGTATTTAGCTTATGCGTTGGTGTCAATAAGCTTTCAGTGGAATAATTTTCTTTGGCCTCTGATTGTAACCAATTCCCCAGAGGTGAGGCCTGTAACTGTCGGTCTCAGTGTCTTTTCGACCGTTGAAAGTGGTGTGGAATGGGCACTAGTCAATGCTGCCACTTTGATTACTACAGCGCCCTTGATAATTTTGTTCCTAATTTTTCAACGTCAATTTGTTGTTAACTTTATGCGTGCTGGCATTAAATAACTATAGGATAAACGATGCGATTTGTTCATATTTCAGACTTACATTTCTGCTTAAATATCAGCGATTTTCCCATTTTGAGAAAAAACTTGATTGTTGCGTTAAAAATGCTTGTGGAAGACATTAAAAGTATTGAGGAACATTTAGATTTTGTTGCCATCACAGGTGATTTGACTCAAATTGGAGATTTGAGTTCTTATAAGCAATTAAAAGACTTATTAGATGTACTAAGTATCCCAGTATATGTAGTGCCTGGAAATCATGATGACCCCATGGCGTTGGGAGAAGTTTTTAAATACAACGATACACAACATATTAATGGCTTTTCAGATTATCACATAGACATTAATGGCGTTCGATTATTAGGAATAAACTCTCAAATTTTAGGGGAGGATGTCGGTAAATTATCGGAATTACAGCTTGCATGGATAAAAGGAAAACTAGAAAGTAGAAAGTTTTCTCGACATATAATACTTATGCACCATCCCCCGTTTGTAACTGGCTTTTCTGGTTATGACGAAACAATACAGTTATCTGGGCGCATTGCTTTTGGTGATGTTATAGAGAAGACATCTTCGAAAATAATTATATTATCGGGTCATATCCATAAGCCATTTCAGGCAGTGTGGCGAGGAGCTAATTGTTATATAGCGGGTGCTCCATGCTTTCAATTAGGTAATGCTGTGCCGTTTGGTACAGGCCAACAAGAGATAATGAATGAACCTTACGCCTATTATATTCATTCAATAGATGACGATGATAGCCATGTGGTTAGCACGCGTTATGTAAATTTTGATTATCGAAATTACGGATAGGCTAAGACGATGGTTGATATCATGGAAGAGGCCTGTTCTATAACATCGTATTTATTGAAACCATATTTGTAACATTTGGTTAAATTCAAAGGTATTATGAAAGATGAACAATCTCTGTGTTGTTAGATCGAGTATCCAACATTGTGACTAGACAGCGCTGTAATAAATAGCAGTGATTATAAATCTAAGTTTATAGTAACGAGTCATCAATAAATTTCATTGGATTCGGAATGGAAATGGTAAATATCAGGATAAATAATGTCAAATGACTATCACTTTGCTGCGGCAAGACAGAAAAAAATAATTAATCTTATTGATGAAAATCAATCAGTTAAACTTAGTGAATTACGGGTCCTATTTGGTGTCTCTGAAGCAACCATACGACGAGATTTAGTGGCACTAGAAGGTAAAAAGACGTTGACTCGGACATATGGTGGTGCTGTCGCTAACTTAATGGTTTCGGAGGATTCTTCAAACGAAGATAGATCCATAACTAATGTAGAAGAAAAACTAAAAATAAGTAAAGCAGCTTGCACTTTGATTTCTGAGGGACAAACGGTATTTATCGATTCTGGTACTACAGCTATACAACTGGCTTCCGTGATACCAAAAAATATGAATTGTATCTATGTCACCAATTGCCGGGGCGTTGCAAATGAGTTATTTCGACGTGGTATTATGTCATTTTATTTAATCGGTGGCTCATATTTGGCAATAAATGATTCTTTTGTAGGAACTTTAGCGGTTGATGTGATCCGATCTTTGTCTTTTGATATTTCTTTTTTGTGTACCTCTGGGGTCGATGTGCATCGTCAACAAATTAGTTTGCGTAGTGATGTTTATCGTCAGAGTCAACGTGAAGTTATTGCGGTCTCACAACAAAATTATGTATTGGCCGACCATAGCAAATTCAATGCGAAAGCATTTTTCAGTTCTGCAACATTTGACCAAATTGATGGTGTCATAACCAGTAATCTCATAAGTAATGAAATGAGAGATAAACTCGCTAAGTTTCCGATGAAAGTTATTTATGCCGGAGGGTAGGACAAAATAAAGCGGTTATATTTAGCTTATAGTTTTGTATCTGAGTCCGTTGTAATTAGGTAAAGTCGATTAGGAAAAATCTCTATACAGGCAACTAGAAGTGTACGTTTTCATTCCATTTTACTACAGACTGTCAGTTATTCTTTTTGAGCCAAGTTGGACTTTTAGGATAGGTGAGGTACACACACGCTCACATTACTGTTCGACGGTAATTAAAGTCATTCTGATTCACCTTTAATCCTTGGCTTCTCAGCTAAAAATTGTAGATGATGTTGGTCTTTGCGTTTAGCAAAGACCAACGTTCAATGGCCCTAGACACGGTTAGTAAATCGAACTTATCTTTATTGATAGGTACGTCTAAAAGATAGTGGTTGTTGGCGACAGAGTTGAGGGAGATATTGATACTACAGTTAGCGCTAAGCGCACTGATACGAAATTTTAGGTGAAAGTTCTAATATTATAAGCTATTTGTTGTGGCGTTTGTGTAATGCAAGTTGGTAGTTATGTGTCATTAAATATGTGTCCTCGCAAACGGCTAAGCGGCATTTTTCATGACGTATTGAGCGTGTTTGTGAGTGCTTGTGATTGACTTTGGGTGGGTTATGTTTTAACGTTAATTATGACTAAACAATAAACAAACTCATTGTCCAAACAACAATGAACTGATTCATAATTATCTTCAAAAAAACTTGTATACACCTAATGTTTCATTTGGGTGCACAGCGTTAAAGTTTACTTAATTGTTATGCGACTCGTAATTACTTATCGCTAATGTATTTGGTTTTCATATATGAAGGAATAATAATGAGTTAGAGGCATTTTATCGAAGGCTTTTATTATGAAACAAATAATGTTTGACGGTAAGGTGTCAGTTGCATCTGCTATCAACCTTGTAGATGAATGTGATAATTTTTGCTCTGCTAAAGAGCGAGAGAGATGTCCATGTGATGACTTATACACTCTCGATGTCGAAGCATACATATCAGAATCTATTATCATTGATATTTGGAACAGACTCGATAAATTGCATCCTGATCGCGATATTGGTTTAACGTTAGGCAAAAGAGTAAACCCTCGAGCAAAGGGTATTCTAACTAGCTGGGCAAGTCAGGCTTGTAGCGTTGGTGAGTCTTTAAATATTTTTATTAATAATATATCGCTAATGAATGCATCGGAATACTGGGATCTAAAAATAGAAGGTCGACTCTGTTACTTAACGTACGCCATAACCAAAACGAAGGATTATCCGGTCATGGCTATTGAAAGGAGTATAAGCGAACTCTTATGCTGGGTTCGCAGCCTATCGAGACATCCATTTATACTAGAAAGTGCGACGTTTTCTTTCGATAAGCCTAAAAATATAGAGAAATATGAAGAACTTTTTGGTGTTAGTTTGAGTTTTGGAAGCTCAAGTAATAGTCTGGTGTTCCCCTTAGAATTACTGGACTTACCGATTGAGAGCGGTAGTGTTTTGCTAAAGGGGATCATGGAACATAAGGCATTAGAGACAATTGATAGGCTATCTGGGCAAGCGACATATGAAGTTCAAGTGAAGAAAATACTAGAAGAATCGTTTGACTCTGGAGAAGGTGTCCCAAGTGCCGTACAGGTGGCCAGTAAAATGTATGTCAGTAGGCAAACATTATTCCGGAGGTTGCAATCGGAAGGGACTAATTATACCGGTATAGTAAACCTATTTCGCAAGTACCGAGTAAAAAAATTGCTAAACTCCACAGGCTTAAGTATATCAGAAGTAAGCTATCGTCTCGGTTTCAAAGATGTCAGCAGCTTTTACAAAGCCTACAGAAGATGGTTTGGTAATACTCCGGTGCGACACTCTATTAACGTGAACTGAATTTTCCCATATTTAAACTTCCGAGGTTAAGTTGCATCACGGCGATTAGTGCGTTTTTAGTGAAATCTAAAAAAAATCTAAAAGAAAAATTTAAAAGGACAGGCACCATAAAAGGCACTAACTGAGTACAGGCTGTCAGCCAGTCTTTCTGGGGCAGATTAAGCTTTTCTAGGATAGGTGGTGATTGGTTATTTATGCTTGCCTTACCAACTCTCAGGGTTTTTCCTGACCAGTCCACCAATTCTATGTAGCTCATCAATCTAACCGGTGCCTGTTTAATAAAGTGCCTGTCCTTACAGGATAACTGTGATACTGAAATCATGCAGCTCGTCTCAGAGTCGATACATGATGCAGTAAAACATGTTGGCGAAAATCCTTTAGGTAAAAGTAAGTCATTGAAAATGCGAGGTATGATGGGTGTTTTTGACGTATCGAGAGTTCGAATTCCTCACTCACCGCTACATCAAAAACCCTAGCAGAAATGCTGGGGTTTTGTCATTTTAGGTCAGTAAGTTAAGGTGTACAAAGTGAGCCTAAAGAGGCTCTCCTTGTTAAATTGTCTCCAATTTATTACTTTAATATCAATGGCTTTTGCGATGTTTTAAATAAAAAATGTGACATATTGTTATGTCAGTATTATATGACGATAAAAAGGTTATAATCCACCAATAATCACGTGACCAATCGCTATTAGTCAATAGCTCATAACACTTTCTAAGTAGGTATAATGTCAAGTTTATTTGGGGTAATAATTTTTGCGACTATTGGCGCATTGGGCAATGCGATGTTCGCTGCGGGGCAAAAAAAAGTAGTCATTGAAGAGGGGCCATTGTCATATATGGTTTTAACCTCACTTATTTGTGTGATATTAGCCGTGGTTATAGCGCCATTTATCGGTAGTAGCCGATATGACGTAGTCTTTAAAGAAAACTGGCAGTGGGTGATCATTGGTGGGATAGGACTCTTTTTTACATACCTTGGCTTTTACCTTCTGTACTCTCGTTATGGCACTTCTAGTTACGTGGTGTATGCCGTTTTATCTATATTAACCACATCGTTGATTGTAGGGTTGTTCTTATTCAAAGAGACATTTAATTCTTACCATTGGGCTGCGTTTGCTTTTGCTCTATTAACCGTGGTTCTTTTTTCGTTAGGTAATAAACAGAAATCTGATGCAGAAGCGTTGCAGGCTCAAGTGACGGAAGCTAACGTTGTTCAAGTCATTTGTAGTGAAGAGCCGTGTAAGATTTCTGAAAACGGGTAATAAAGAACTTTCTCGAGATAAAGGTATGTAAAGCCAAAGCAATAGAATAATGTGATTAGATAATCCTATGAGCAATGCTTCTTTGCTACAATTCAATCAATGAATATTCTTAATGACAAAAGTAGTAGGTAGGACATGTCTATTTTAGCGAAAGGAACCTTGAGTAAAATGCGCGCCAATCTGGGAGACGCGGTGTTTTACCGTTTACCTGTTGGAGACTCAGAGGTTGATCTCAATCCATACATAGGTCAAGCGATAACGCTTACTCACACAGGTAATATTTTCTGCAGTTCATGCGGTAAAAAGACGAAAAAAAGCTACTCGCAAGGCCACTGTTTTGTGTGCATGAGGAAGCTGGCTAGTTGCGACATGTGCATTATGAAACCTGAAACATGCCATTACGATCAAGGTACATGCCGTGAGCCACAATGGGGTGAAGAGAACTGCATGATTGACCATTATGTGTACTTGTCTAATACCTCTAGTTTAAAGGTCGGTATTACGCGTCACAACCAAATTCCGACAAGATGGATTGATCAAGGGGCCACCCAAGGTCTACCTATTTTCAAAGTAAAAACTCGTTATATATCGGGATTGATCGAGATTGAACTTGCGAAACATATCTCAGACAAAACCAATTGGCGGACTTTATTAAAGCAAGACGGTGATGCAATGGATTTATCTGACAAATTTGCAGAACTTCTTCCCTTGGTAACCGACAAAGTAGAGGAAATTAAGCAGCAGTTTGGAGCGGATGCGATACAGGTGTTAACCGAGTTGACGACCGAGATACATTATCCAGTGACTGCTCATCCAACCAAGATTACTTCACATAACTTTGATAAAAACCCCGAAGTGAAAGGTATATTGCAAGGCATTAAAGGCCAGTATCTAATTTTTGATACTGGCGTGATTAACATTCGTAAGTTTACTTCTTATGAGATTGAAGTGAGCGCTTAGCTAGGAATATAGAATTCGAATCGTTAACCCGAATTCTATCCGTGTGACACTATTATCGAGATCAAAATAAGTGATCTGCTCCAGCAGGACTGGACAATGAATTAAGCGACATTTTTTGTTCAAAGTTAATTGGGTTTAAATACCTAAGAGCACTGTGTCTTCTAGTTCGATTATAATCAACCTCAATGTATTCGAAGACCGCTTGACGCATAGTAACTCTTGTCATGATAGGTTCATATTGGATCGCTTCAATTTTCATCGAATGGAAGAAACTCTCTACACAAGCATTGTCCCAACAATTTTCTTTTCTACTCATACTTTGCCCCAAAATTATAAGCAGTTATGAGGTCACGATAATCTTTAGATCAGTACTGGCTTCCTCTGTCACTATGGATAATTACATCCTCAGGGAAGCCACTACGGAACAGAGCCATCGACAAGGCATCACAAACAAGAGTTGCTGTCCGTTGTGTATTTAAATTTTCGTGTCGCTTTCGCCACCAGGCTCTGTCGTTTCATGTTGGCAGCGATAGTTTTGACATTATGTTTATTACCCTTCTCAGCTAACTCAACCTGAATTCGCCTTGCACCATCTCTACCTTTGCTACTGTCGAAAGCTTCCTTTACTTTTTCATCCAATACCTGTCGTTCTTGTATACGCAAACATGTCCTTATTGGTCGAAGTTCTCTTTAAGTAAAATAGCTATCTATTGTTTTCAGTGATTAATTACATTCTCGTTATTAGGTTCAAGCTTTGCTTTACAAGGGGGCGAATGCCCCCTAATTTGGCCATTAATTTTTGTTAACGCCAAAACCGTTGATACACATAAATTCTTTAATAAAGCCTTCGTAGTCTCCAACGTTTGGTGAAGTGAAGTTTTCAGGAGTGATATGAGTCATCATGGTTTTGACTTGATCTTGAACTTCAGGATTAAGCTCACGGTTATCTGGACGTAGCAGTCGTTGATCATCGGTTAGCGCACCATCTGGATGGTAAAGGAAATCCGTCATCAACCGATGCATATGTTCTGCACATGTCTCGTATTCGCCCCGTTGCTTGAGTAGCTTAGCCAAGGCAAGCATGTAGGATGATAATCCCGGAATAAACACCGCCGCTTTTGATACCGTGGACTTACACGTTGCCGCATAGGCTTCACCACCTAGAGCGGTTAATGCATCATTCAACTGATCCGCAGTGGTGTGCAGGTGCTGTTTTGCTCGACCTAACGTGCCACCAAAATAGACAGGGTAAGTGATATCAGAACCGATATAAGAATAGGCGACGGTCTTCACCCCTTTTGCTAATACACCGGCTTGACTAAGTTCGCTGATCCACTCTTGCCAGTCTTCACCACCCATCACTTTGACGGTATCTTCTATTTCTTGCTCTGAGGCTACGGGTAGAGTGACCCCTATCATAGCTTGATGTTCAATGTTGATGAAGTTACCAGTGAAGGGTTCGCCAATGGCTTTTAAGGAAGATTTCCACATACCGCTGCCGTCAGGTTTTGGCCGAACGCCCGCTGCCAAACTATAAATAATGCAATCGACCTCACCACCAAATTTGGTCTTAATGTAGTCAATTACATTTTGTTTGGTGTCGGCGGAAAAAGCATCAGCAATAAAGTCTTTAGCTATTAATCCATGTTCAGAGGCGGCTTGTTCAAAAGCAACGTTGTTGTGCCAACCAGCGGTGCCAGTTTGTTCGTCTGATGGTGGACGTTCATAAGAGAGCCCAATAGTGTCTGCATTTGAGCCAAAAGCCAGTGAAATACGACTCGCAAGGCCGAGCCCGGAAGAAGCACCTAATACCAGTACTTTCTTAGGGCCATTAGCAATAGATGGCAACTTCTTTACTTGCGAAATCTGATTAAGAACCTCTTGTTTACATCCGTCAGGATGACAGTTCTTCGCTACAACACCTTTAATTATTGGTTTGATATCCATATTGTTTTCTCATGTAAGTTAAGGATTAATTGTTAGTTAATGTCCGCACTCTAAAATATTTACAACCACAAAGTTGAGAACCAAGTCGCTAGCAAAATGGGTTGGCGTATCTGGTCAATGAGATGGCTTTTTTTGAGAGAATGAGTGAAACGATATTATGGGTGATTGTCGATTTGAGTCGGGCAATATCCTGTCCAGCGTTTGAATGCCCGAGAAAAGCTGCTGAGTTCAGAGAAGCCGAGATGATAGGCAATGGTGGTGATTGGGGTATTGGGTTCTCGTAACAACTGTAAAGCCATTTCAAGTCGATAATTTTCTAATGTGGCTTTAAAAGTGGTGCCAACTTTAGTCAGTTTTCGGTTAAGTGTCCTAGGGCTAACGTACAGTTGTGAGGCAACATTGTGAATGGTCATATGCTGCAAGGTTTCTGCTTGTTCAAAAATGATATGCAATTGCAAGATAACATCGGATTTACTGAGCTGGATAGTTCGCCTTTTGACGATTGCAAGGTTGGCCTGATAAGTCTCGGGAGAGCTATGTATTAACGGTGCATTGAGGTCTTCTCGTTTAAACACCAAGCGTCGATGAGAGCTAGTAGATACAATTTTAGTGTCAAACCGATGTTCGAGTGCCGCTCTTATTTCTGAATCGCAATTTGGAATAGCACTATGGTATGTCGAGCGGGGTAGCCGTTGGCCTGTGGTTTTCCTGATTATAGTCAGCAAGACACTGACTGTGGTGATCATGCCAATGGTGGTTACTCTGGTGGATTCATTGGAATTATTATTAATCAGCCATATCTCGGTTATGCCCTCGAGTTCTACTACCTTTAATCGGATTTGTGGAGCAACAAAAATGAAGTACCTCGCCGCATCACAAATCAGTTGATGTACGTTTGGAGCTGACCACAACATCAATGAATAACAGCCAAAAGAGAAGGGTGTGATGTAGTTGGCCGCATCAGCAGAGAAAAGGGGATTATGGGAGGTTTTGATCGCATATTGATGTATTGAACGCAAGTTACGAATATCATATTCACCGAAATGATTGGCAGAAAGCTGAAACTCATCCAACAAGTGGCTTGTTTCAATATTATGTGCTTGCAGTGTTTGCATTATGATTTTGAGCCAACCGGAATGAATGCTATGCCTGTCTTCTATTTCGTTAGTATGCATGGGTACCTGCTCGCTTCATTAGTTCGCTGCAATAATTATATCGATAGTCTTTTCATTATTTTCCATATTATTACTAGCGATTATACGTTTATTTGTACCTTCAACGGATGACGATATTGTATTTTTTAGGCAGAGTCGAGATTAATGGATATTGGCTGATTAGAGCAATTTAGTGACGTAGTTGGTCAACAGATAAAGAATGCCTTTGGGGTAATGTAATTGGGAAAATTGAACATGCTTTATCAGCAATTGTTTAAAGCTTACTTTTTTATCCTAATTATCAACAGCTTAATTATCCTGGTTATTTATGGGAGCTGTTAAGCTGTTGGCATTCTTAAGAGGCGAAATTCTATGTCATGGCAAAATTCTTATAACGATAAACTGATCTCTAACGAAAAAGCCGCCAGTATGATTCAATCTGGTGACAAAATTTGGGGCGGAGGGTTTCTATCTGTTCCCGTTCTATTTTTTCAGGAATTGAATAAAGTAGCGCTCGAGTTGAAAAATACCACGCTTTACTCTGGTTTATTTACCTACCCTTATGAGTTTTTAAAGCCCGAATATATTGGCCATCTTGATTATAAAAGTCTGTTTATGGGGCCATTAGAAAAGAAATTTCAGCAAAAGGGTAATGCGCAAATCATTCCCTATCATCTATCCAATGTTGATGAAGTATTATTAAAGCAGAACTTCAATGTGATGGTTATAGAAACGACGCCGCCAAACGAAGAAGGTTATATGAGCTTGGGCGCTTGTGGTGGCATGGGCAATCGTTTCATTATGCAAAACGTAGACACGATGCAACTGATTATCACAGTTTGCAATGATCAACAGCCTTTCGTGGGAAATCCTGAAAACCTTATTCATGTCTCTGAAGTCAATTATCTCACCGAAGGGCATCACTCTATCGCCACATCAAAACCAGATAAGCCGAGTGAAGTCGAGACAAAGATTGCCAACCACATCAAACCGTTAATCAAAGATGGTTCCACTATTCAGATTGGTATTGGCACATTATCGGATGCTGTAGGTGTTGGTTTAAAAGACCATCAGAACTTGGGCATTCATACCGAAATGTTCACCGAATCTATGATGGAGCTGTGTAAAGCTGGCGTAGTGAACGGTAGCAAGAAAAACTATCAACCTAATAGAGTAGTCACTGCCTTTTCCGCGGGATCACAAGAGTTAATGGATTTTCTCCATAACGGCGATAATGTTGAGATTGGTGATGTCACTGTGGTCAATAAGCCAGTAGAAATTGCTAAGAACGATAATCTCATTTCTATCAATACGTGCATTATGGTGGACTTGACTGGTCAAGTGGCTTCGGAAGGTGTTGGGCATACCCAGATCTCCGGTTCTGGTGGTCAGGTGGACTTTGTTCGTGGCGCGCGTATGTCTAAGGGCGGTTTGTCTATTATTGCTTTGGCTTCTACCTACCAAGCTCCAACAGGTATGGAATCCACCATTAAATTGGCATTACCAGAAGGCACACCCGTTACCACGCCTCGTAATGATGTGCAGTTGATTGCGACCGAATACGGTATTGCTGACCTTCGCGGTTTAAGTACGGTCGAGCGAGCAGAAGCAATGATAAACATCGCGCACCCAGAACTTCGTCAAGAGCTGCGTGATACCGCAAAACAAATTGGTCGAATTCGATAAGTCCATTTAACGTACAAGGAAATCATTATGTATCAAGGTGAATTTTTTCAAGTTGTAGAACGTAATCAGTTCGCAGAACTGGTGTTTGATATGCGTTCTAGCGAATTTAATGTATTAACCAAAGAAGCGTTATTGGAACTGTCTGATGCCATAACCGTTATTGAAAAAAGTGCGGCGAAAGGCCTGATTATTCGTTCTGCGAAGTCAACATTTAGTGTTGGAGCGAATATAAAAGCATTCCAAGAACTCTTTTTGGGCGGTCAAGAGGTTATGAGCGACTATATATCATGGGCACAAGGAATTTATAGTCGCCTAGAAGAATTGAATATACCTAAAGTTGCTATCGTCAACGGTGTGGCAGCTGGTGGAGCGGTTGAACTATCACTCTTGGCAGAATATCGACTGGTAACAACCGATGTAAAAATGGGCTTGCCTGAAGTGAAGTTAGGCGTTTTACCAGGGTGGGGGGGGTTGACTCGTTTACCTCGAATATGTGGCTTGGATACCTCGCTAGAGTGGTTTACCACAGGTAAAAACTTCCGTGCGGACAAGCTAATTAAGCAAGGTGTGGCCGATGGTGTTGTTGATCCAAAAGAGAACGATCCTATTGCGAAAGCGGAACAAGTACTCATTTCTTGTATTGAAGGTCAGTTCGATTGGCAAGCACGCCGTAAAGAGAAACAGCAACCACTTAAGCTTGACAAGTATGAACTCAACATGTCAATTAATGTTGCTAAAGGCATGGTTGCTAGAGCAGCGGGGAAACATTATCCAACCGCAATGATCATCCTTGAGACTCTTGAAAAAGCGGCATATTGTGAACGCGACGCTGCATTAGCGTTAGAAATCGAAGGTGTGAATCGTTGTGTGGATACGGGCGTAGCAGATGCGCTTGTTAATGTTGCCGTTGCCGATTTAGTCGTAAATTCAGTGAGTAAAAAATGGGCGAAGAAAGAACAAGCGCATAAAGAAATCGGTGTCATTGGTGCTGGTATCATGGGTGGGGGTATTGCCTATGTAACTGCAGATAAGGGTATGGACGTGGTGATGAAAGATATCAACAAGTCTGGGTTGGTTCTTGGGTTAAATGAAGCGAATAAATTGCTGACCAAACAGGTTAGCAAAGGGCGTAAAAAGCCAGAAGAGATGGGGCAAGTGCTCAATCGTATTATGCCTACCTTGCACAATAATGCTTTAGAAAACAGCGATATAATTATCGAAGCGGTGGTCGAAAACCCGAAAGTGAAACAAGTGGTCCTTGGCGAGTTAGAGAAAGTCGCACCAAACGCTATCTTAGCCTCCAACACTTCTACCCTAATGATTAGCGGTCTAGCCAGCAAGTTAAAAAGGCCTGAAAATTTCTGTGGTATTCACTTCTTTAATCCGGTGCATATGATGCCACTGGTTGAGGTAATCCGTGGGGAGAAAACCAGTGAAAGCACCATTGCTAAAGCGGTCAAATATGTGGCGCAACTGGGCAAGAAACCGATTGTTATCAATGATTGTGCTGGTTTCCTCGTTAACCGTTGTCTAGCGCCTTATTTCTTAGCACTAAATAAACTGCTGCTCGATGGTGGTGATTTGGCGGTCATTGATAAAGTGATGAAAAAAGACTTTGGTTGGCCCATGGGGCCTGCGAATTTGCTAGATGTTATTGGGCTTGATACCGCTGCACATTGTATCGATGTTATGGATGACGCTTTCCCTGGAAGAATGACTAAGCCAGAAGTGAATACCATCAGCATTTTGGCGGGCAAGAACTGTTTTGGGCAGAAAAATGGTCAAGGCTATCACCAATATAAGCCTGATCGCCGTGGCAAAATGCGCCTCTCTCCATGTGCTGAGACAGAGCAAATGTTGTTGGAGTTGCGTGGTGAACCTGCCGCACTGCATGGTGATACCATCATGATGAGGATGATGTTGCCGATGATGTTTGAAGCGATCCGTTGCCTAGACGAAGGGATCATTTCTTCACCGGAAGAAGGCGACATTGCCATGATTTATGGAACGGGCTTCCCTCCATTCCGTGGTGGACTGTTCTATTACATGGATAAAATGGGCCTCGCTAAAGTACTTGAAATTACCAAAGAATATGAACATTTGGGAGAGCTGTATCAGGCACCTGAAGGCTTGGTGTCAAGAGTTCAAAACAACCAAACCTTTTACGCTTAATCGGAGAAATGAAGATGAAAAATGTAGTTATTGTTGATGCAATTCGTACACCGATGGGGCGCTCTAAGAATGGTGTGTTTCGTTATACTCGTGCCGACAAACTGTCTGCTGTATTGATGTCGGAAATGTTTAACCGCCAACCCAATGTTAAGCCTGAAATGGTCGATGACGTCATCTGGGGTTGTGTCCAACAAACCGAAGAACAATGCATGAATGTGGCACGAAACTCGGCTTTACTTGCTGGCCTACCAGTTGAAGTTACCGCCACTACAGTGAACCGTTTATGTGGTTCATCTATGGATGCGCTTCATATGGCCTGCAACAGCATTAAAGCGGGTAGTGCGGAGGTTGTGTTGGTAGGTGGCGTTGAGCATATGGGGCATATTCCAATGACTCATGGCGTGGATCTTAACCCTGAAAATAATAAACAGATTGCACAAGCGTCAGCCATGATGGGCTTAACCGCTGAGATGTTAGGCAAAATGTATGACATTCCAAGAGAAGAGCAAGATATGTTAGGTGCTCGTTCTCACCGCTTAGCCCAGCAGGCTTCTATAGAAGGACGCTTTGATAATGAGATTGTCCCCATTTCAGGGCATGATGAGCATGGCGTTCCCATTCTGGTAAGTTATGACGAAGTGATTCGCCCTGAAACAACGGAAGAATCACTGGCTCAACTTAGGCCTGTGTTTGACCCTGTTTCAGGTACCGTCACAGCTGGAACTTCATCAGCTCTGTCTGATGGCGCATCTTGTTTGTTAGTGATGAGTGAAGAAAAAGCCACTGAATTAGGCGTAACGCCAAGAGCTCGTATTGTAGCTACCACCACGGCAGGAGTTGCCCCTGCAATTATGGGTTTTGGCCCTGTTCCTGCCAGCAAAAAAGCGTTGGAGCAAGCGGGTTTATCCATCAATAATATTGATTATGCCGAAGTGAATGAAGCGTTTGCCGCACAATCCATACCTTGCTTGAAAGAGCTTGGCTTGTGGGAAAGTCGCGATGAAAAGGTCAACTTGCACGGTGGTGCTATCTCATTAGGTCATCCTTTAGGCTGTTCTGGTGCTCGTATTGTGGGTACCTTGATTAACGTGATGGAGCAGCGAAAAGGGCGCTACGGCTTAGCTACCATGTGTATTGGCATGGGACAAGGTATTGCCACGATTATCGAAATTGTTTAACACGGGCCTTTTTTAGGGTGCATGTTTCTTTTATTGATATCTAAATAATATGAGTGCCGCTTATTATGTAAGCGGCATTTTTTTAATAAAATTAATCCTTCAAATGAAATTGCTATGTTTTGATTTGAATCAATTCCGTCACTACAAGAATGATCTTCACCTCCTGCACAGTTACGTTATCGGCGGAGCGCAATGCCAAGGTAGAACCAACATATACAGAGTTCATTAATTCAAATTGACAACAGAATATGGTAACAATTTGCGTATTTGAAAAATGAGGTTTTCAATGAAATATATAGTCATTGAGTTGAGATATATTCTGTAGTGCTAATAATCGTGTAATCAGTTAAGAATTGCGCTACAAGGCGAATATCAGCCGATAGGCTGAGGATGGTGCGAGAGGGGATTTGGTTTGTACTCTTTAGTAGACTTGTTTTAACAAAATATTGAAAAAAGAACTTACTCCGAAAGCAGAGTAAGTCCAGGTCGACCTTATCTTTGCAACGACAGCTTATTACTTCTGAGTAGTCCTAGTTAAAACCTTGATAACGGCTACAAGCCCAACAATAAGCAAGGCTCCTCCAAGCAACATGGTTGCAGTCCATCCAAAAATTTGATCTTTAATGACAATTCCATTTTGGAAACTAATTAGGCACATAAGTGCATAGGTAAATGTAGTGGGATTAAGATAGGTATGAGCCACTGGTTTTGTTCCAATAATTATAAACAACACCACTCCTAAATAAAGATTAAATGCTACGATAAAAGGTAGAAAGTTGCTTAAAAAATCTAGACATATGGGTATGGTAAATCCAATAATTAATCCAGATGTTGCGCCTATGAATATCTCTTTTAGTCGTTCCATTTTTAATTCGTAAGCAAAGAAGAATATACAAATAAAAAATGCAGGCCATGTATCGTGAATTTTGAAAATATCGACAAAAATAATATTACAAATAACTAGCCATACTACAAATAAACTGGCTAAGATAAGATATCCTTTTGTTATTTTAGTGTGTTCGGACATATTCTATTTCCTCTATATTGCGTAGGTGAATAAGCCAATAATGAAACTTGTCATTACTGCTATTTTATTCGAATTTATTACTATTTAAACTACCAGGAGTGTTTCATGTTTTTATGTCTTAGTGAGGTTATTCGCCTATAAATTTAGGTGCTCTTTTTTCTATAAAAGATTGAACGCCTTCTTTAAAATCCTCAGTCATTGAGGATTCTTTCATATACTTAGCTTCGATGGCCAAATACTCTTCAAAGTCGTTTCCAAAGTTGATTTTATTAATTAAATCTTTTTGCTTAGCGTAAGCAAAAAGTGGTCCATTCGCTAATCTAAGCGCAAATTTATTAACTGTATCAGAGAAGTCCTCACGTTTAACAACTTTATTAACGAGCCCAAGGTTCTTTGCTTCATCAGCACTTAATGTTTTTCCCAACATCATTATCTCGGTTGTTCTGGCACTTCCCACCATTTTATTCAAAAGGTATAAGTTTCCAGAATCTCCGCATAGTGCGAGATTAATAAACGCTTCTACTATTTTCTCAGTATCTGGAATAATTCTAAAGTCACACGCTAATGCCACACTACAGCCAGCACCAGCAACAACGCCATTCAATGCTGCGATACAAGGTTTAAGTGTTGTTCTAATTTTCATTATCATCTTACCAATATTTTCAATCCCTTCTGTTGGTAGCGTTTTACCTTTAGCAAGTAGACCAGCAAAATGTCTTATATCGCCACCTGAAGAAAAACTTTTATCGGTTCCTGTAATAACGATAACTTTTACATTATTATCTTTATCGAGTACATCTAAGGAATCAATAACTTCGTCAATAACTTGTATGGTTATTGCATTCATTGTTTTTGGATTATCAAGTGTAATAATGCCTATATTACCGTTAATCATTAGTTTTGTTTCTTTAAGTTCCATTATAATATCCTTTACTATTAAATACCGTTTATATATTTAAAGCGGCACGATATGCATCAATCGTGGCATTCTCTATATTGCCGGGTTTCTTCGCATCACCTATAATGTCGTAGCTGTAGTTATTTTGCTCTAAGAATTCGATGAGTTGTTTGCCGTTAGATTTATAACCCATGGCAAGGACGATATTATTCACTGGTTGAGTAATAGTGTCCTCTTCATTTGTGTAGGTAAGTCCATGTGAACTTATTGACTGAACTTTGGTTCTTGTCAGTATTTTTACGCCCAATTGTTTTAATTCACCTAACATGAAAAGCCTTAGTGCTCCTAAATCTGTGCCAGCCTTTCCTTGCATTTCTACAACGGTAATATCCATGGATTTATAAATTTCGCGTTGTAACTCTTTAGGTACATAATGTTCTAAGAAATTAAAGGTTTCTAATGTATTTGCTAAGCCACTTTCAGCTAGATAATGCGCAGTCTCTAACCCGACAACACCGCCACCAATAATACAGGTTTTTCCCTTTCTCAATTTTGTGAGTAATTGTGGGTCGCCATGTAAAACATCATCTGCTAAATAGACATTATCTTCATTTATGCCCTCAATAGAGGGGACTACAGGCAAACTTCCTGTGGCTACAAATGTTTTATCTGGAGCAAAGTCTTTGATAAACCCTGGGTCAACAGTTGTATTGACGACTATTTTTACACCAAGCTGCTTAATTTCATAATGCATGGTATTAATGTTTTCTAAAATAGCGTCTTTGCGTGGTGGAGCTCCTGCTATATGTAAAAGCCCTCCTACCTCGCTATCTTCAGTACATATCGTCACATCGTGCCCTAACTTTGCAGAATGCTTCGCGACTTCCATTCCTGCTGGGCCTGCACCGATAACTAGTACCTTTTGTTTATCTACTTTTGGACGTTCAATTCCCTCACGTCCATTTTCAGGATTCCATATACAAGACGCATTTTTCAATTGAAATACCCGTTCAATACAGGCTTTATTGCAACCGATACATCTTCTATATGGGGTATTAGTTTTTACTTTATTTGCGAACTGAGGGTCGCTCAAAAATGCTCTTGCACAACCAACAAAGTCGCCAAGTCCTTTTTGTAAAATCTCTTCTGCTATTTCTCCATTGTTAATTCTGTTACAAACAATAACGGGGATATCAACTACATTTTTTATTGCACCAGCAAAGAAAGAATAACCGCCTTCTGGTACTTGAGACGAAATTTGAGGTACACGTGATTCATGCCATCCTCCTGTAACGTTTACCGCATTGATCAATCCATTTTCAAGAGAACTGACGAACGTTTGCATCTCTTTAATGCCATAACCGCCCAGCATATCACTGCCTGATATTCTTAATATTACTGGATAATCTTTCCCTACTGACTCTCGTACTTTTTTTATGACTTCCGTTGGGAATTTCATCCTATTTTTTAGAGTCTTACCATATTCATCGGTTCTCAAATTCGTTAACGGTGATAAAAACTCTGACAATAAATAACCTGCACTGCAATTAATCTCTATCCCATCTATTCCTGCTTCTTTACATCTTGTCGCTGCGCTTCCAAAATCGTTTATAGTTCTATTGATATCTTCAATAGTCATTACTTTGGGAACACTCTTAAAGATAGGCGATGGCACAGATGAGGGAGCAACGGGCGCTTTGGTCCTGTCTTTCATCAAACCGACTTGACCGTTTCTCCCTGCATGAAATAATTGCACAATGACTTTAGAACCATTTTCATGAATGCCGTTGGATAACTTATTAAAGTTATCCATGATTGATTCGTCAATCAATGGCATATTAATCATGGTGCCTTCTTCGTTCACGCCAGCGATGGTGATTATTGCGGCTGCACCTCCTTTCGCTCTGGCTTTGAAAAATTCAATTTCTTTATCAAAGCTATAGCCTAAGTGCATCCCTGTCATTATTATTCTGTTTTTTAACTCCAGTTTATTAATAGTAAACGGTGTAAATAATTTTCTGTTCATCTTTGTTTCCTTTATTTACAGCTGCAATCGATTAATAGTAAATGCAGACTTGCGCATATCTAAAGAAATTGAAAATTTTAAATTATAGGAACTTTCTGCTAAAAATTAAAAAGATATAATTTATTTTCAATTATAAGAAAAATAGATCTTTCTTAAATATCGATAAAATGTTTAATTAGTAGAAGTTCTAATCTATTATCCAAAGCCAACCCTAAGAGTCGTTAGTAATGAAGTGTCTTTTAAGTCTCCATCTGCATGACCAGTACGAATTTCAATACTGTTTCCCTGGCTAAACTCATACAACGCTTTAATATCGTAAAAAGTACTTTCAGTTTGATTATTTGGTTCGCCATAATAATCAACGTCTAAATGGCCAATAGCAAACGTTAGCTTGAGTTTTTCATTTGGATTCCAATTTGCTCTTAAGCCATATAGTAATCCGTCTTCACCGCGACCATCAACGTTACCATATCCGCCGAAGTGAAAGGTTCTTGCCGGGTTTATTTCGTTGTTTGGATCGTTATTTATCAATAACGAATAACTATCCCAACCATTGCCAATTAAACCACCGTCGGTAAATGCGGCTACTTGCGCTTGCAATTGAAACTCTGGGAGAAATTGGTAGCCACCTTCTAAGAAGGCGGCTATATTATCATTGCCCCAAAAATAGACCGCGTCCTTGTCGCTGTTTGAATCGGAAAAAATTATATTTGCAGCCCCTTTAAATGAGAAATTCCCCATAGTCTTTGCAAAGTTTGGTAAGAAGAGATGGACGTCATCCATGCGATAAGGATTGGAACTTTCGCTAGGTGAAGCGTTGCTACCATCAAAATATGCCCATTGCATTCCCCAGTCTAAATCTTGATAGTTACCCACCGTACCAATGGCATACACGTTGAGGTCATCTCGAAAATTTGGCGCATTAACGTGTTCTGAATGCTCTTTAGCAAAACGTAAATCATAATAGCCAAACAACATCATGTGACCACCATCAAGAGTGATGTTATTCATAGCAATAATTCGGTCACGGCGGTCATCTTCTATGCTGAAACCATAACTCCAACTTGCCTCTTGGCGACCTGCACGAAATAACCATGAATCAATGCCTTGATATTCAAGAAAGGCGACATCTAATGAAAGCGAATCACTATTTGTGCCGTCATTAACGCTAGAGCCTGCTCCATTTGAGTAGCGGCGGTCGCCAGCCCAATCGTAATAACCTAGTAATCGAGTGTACATTGCCCAATCAGAAGTATTAAACATATTCATGCTTAAACGAACTCGTGATTGTGCACCCTTTTCAGACACACCTTCACCGATACTGCTTGCGTTATTGTTAACGGAGTAACCCTTAATAAATGCATCAGCATTTAATTCGAGTTTCCCTGCTTCTCCCATATCAAAAATTGCAGCATTAGTATTTGTAGAAAGTCCAGCAGTGCATGATAGTATGGCTGCACATAGACATTTTTTTGAAATCATAAAATTTCTCCTATAAATGTTGGAAGCTATATTTTCATGAGCCAATTTACTATTTAATTGCAGGTTGTTTATTGTTTCAATAAGACAGCTATTTGACATTTCGTGTCATGGGGTGTTATTTGTGATGTATTCTAAATTACTACTTTCGGTTGTTAAGTTGACGAGCAAATATAATTATGAGTTGTCATATTATTAAAATAGAAGGAGGGTGTGTTGTGAATTTCTTCTTTTAAATTGGAACGATTATGAGTCTCAGGTATGACTGTATTATTGATCAAATCGTTTTTTGTAAAGTATTCGGTTTATACGGATAGGGTATATGTGAGTATTTGGTATGCAGTGTCAATAAGGTAAAAAAAAGCCAAATAAACAGCAGTAAACAGGGGCTAGTCATAACATTAGATCACGGCTCCGCACCGTCTTTTATAAATCGCCCTAATGTACGAAGCAATTAAGTTCATTATTGATGAAAAAATAAAAGGAAAATAAAAGGCAGAAAATAAAAGGGACATACACTCAAAGAAGAGCAAAACATACAGAATTTCAAATTTAAATAATCATATTTGGTTCTATACATGAATGCTTAAATTGAGACCTTTTCAAGAAGGTTACCGGGTTATATCGCGATATATACGTGTTTGTTTGTCGCTTTTACGTTGCAATGGCATCTCATACAAACCAAGGTTGTAGAGTGCACGATTTTTCGACTAATTCGTCATAAAATCATCCTATTTCTAGGTCTTTATGGTGTGTGTCCGTGATAGGTGATAGGTGATAGGTGATAGGTGATAGGTGTTGAAGGTAAAATAGGGCACTAAAATCTATTAGTGCCCGTTATTAATAAACGATTAGTTACCAATTATTGGCGGAATACCAGGCAGTTGTCCAACGAGAGCAAGAGAACCAACACAGATAATAAAGGCCACTCCAGGAATTACATACTTGTCTTTAAATGAAAGTGATTTAGCACGTTCGTGGTCACCAATAAGTCCCATGTTGTCTAGTAGCATGGTCATTGCCCATCCAAATACTGGGTTAACAAAAGCACATGAGAATATACAGATACCGGCACTAAGTGAATCTTTATGCTTGTGAATCATCTGCATGCCAGCTTCAAGTAAAGGCAAGAAAACACCGACGATCAAAGCAATACGAAGAACCGGTTCCCACATTGCTAGGTCCATTGGATAACCGATTACAGCCGCAAGAATACACATAATACCCGTTAACATTGCACCACCCGGTATCGGACGCTTAGCAATAGCGGCAGGGATCATGTACGTGCCCCAAGATGATGCTAAGTTACCACCACCTAATAATGTACCCACACCTTGACGAATCGACGCTACCATCATGGTGTCATCAACATCCATCAATACGCCTTTCGCTTCTTTAGGATAGTTAAGCTCTTGGAAAACACGATGGCCAAGATAATCCGGAGACCACATTGCAACGGCTAGTAGTGCGAAAGGGGTTACCGCGATAAAGTGTTCAAGGTTTGGCCAACCTAATTTCCAACCTGTGTTTTCACCCCACCAGTAGAACGGGCTGAAATGAGGAAGCCCTGGTTCTGTGGTAAAGGCAAATTCAGCGCCCATTGCGTAAGCAACAATACCGGCAAGTAATGAACACAAAGGAATGGCTAACCAACGTTTGTTCACTTTTGCTAAGTAGGCGTAAACCAAAACGGTAACACCAATAACGGCAAATGAGATGTAACCTTGATCGTTACTTGCCGCCCAAGCTTCGGTTTTGTTGATCTGACCGATCAATCCTACCGCACCTAAGTAGATAAGTAGCCCTCCACGTACTCCCACTCCCGTGAGAGTCATGAGTTTTGACCCCCCTTTGGTATAAGCTAAGATCAAGCCAAATAAGCACACCATTATGCCTAATGCTAGCGGGTGCCCACCCGCGGCGGCAATCAATGGTATGAGAGGAATCATTGGCCCATGCGTGCCAGCTAGGTTCGCGTTAGGGTTTAAAATAGCGGAGAATAAAATAACAAATAGAGCACCCGCAATGAGCAATTCATAACGAACGTTTTCGGCGACAAATTCAGGAGATAGGCCAAACTGCGCAGCAAATACAGCAACCATGGCGGTTACCATCACAACTTTGCCTATTGTTGCGGCGAGTGCTGGCACAAAGTCTTCGATTTCAATACTGTAATCTCGAGAAGGTAAATGAATCCCCCAACGTTTGAAGTTCATGATCTTAAGATCATGATTTAGAAAATCTTCGCGACTTTCAAAGTCTTGCGCTTTACGGCGCATATCTTTGTAAAAAGTCTTATTTTTTTTTGACATTTAGTCATTCCTTGTAGGATTTCGAGCTTTGCCATATCCAGCCACGTTCCACTTACGCGTGGTATACTGGTCTTCAACCAGTACGAGACGACATCCCAGACGCTACCATGCATCTCTATTTTTTTATAAAGAGGGCAAATGACGGTTGGCAATTTTCGATGATAAATAACCAGAAGGTAATACCCTTCCAGATAGAATACGATTTTTCAAAATCACGATGAGTTTACAAATCCCATCCAGTGGATTTATTGATTTAGGTTAATTTATAAAAAAAAGTTTGGGTGTAATGTGATTGTTTTGAACAGACTTGCTACTTGGCGCACAATTTTGATTATATTGTCAATAACACTATTGAGATAAATAGAAGTAATGAAGATAACAGAGCACGCAAATCGCACGGAACATCTGTTTGGTGTTCGCGCCGAAGATATCCATAGGTGGATTGACGGTTTTTTTGATCATGAAGGAAGTGACCACTCTCTAAGAATGGCTGGGAAATTGGACTATGATCCTTATGACCACCGCCGTTTTCGTCATTGTAGAGAAGCACTTGGTGAGGCAATCAAGGAGTTTGGTGGCAGATACACCAATCAACAAATTAGGGATGTGTTTGAATCGCATATTAGAGATGATTATGACGGTTATTTGCCATCTCGAGCTGATTTTGAAAATGGCACCTTCACTGCAAAATATCATGACACTACCCACGGTGAAGCGTTAAGTGAAGTTCTTGATGCTGCTGAATTGGCAGACTATTTTAGTGGTCTGCATACTTCTCAACATGAAAGTCAGCAATCTCTTACCAGTTTTAGTCTCCGAATTGTATTGCCCACCGTTGCCGCCATCATACTGTTTATCACCAATATTATTTATGTGATTGTTCCTCTTGTTGAAGATTCGATGTTGGGGCAGAAGCGACAGATGCTCAAAGAACTTACGTCGACAGCGGTGAGTATTGTAGACAGTTATGTTGGATTGGAACAACGGGGTGTACTAAGTAAAGAAGAGTCGCAGAGACGAGCTCTTACTGAAGTTAAAGCGATGCGCTACGGACCCGAGAACAAAGACTACTTTTTTATCACTGACATGCACCCTAAAATGGTTATGCATCCTTATCGGAGTGATTTAAAAGGTCAGGACTTAACTAATTACACTGACAGTGAAAATACCACTGGTTTCCCAGTATTCGTTGAAATAACTAAAATGGTTAAAGCCGAGCAACATGGTTTTTTGGAATACCAATGGCAGTGGAAAGACGACCCGAATATTACCGCGCCTAAAATGACCTACGTAGAAGGGGTTGAAGAGTGGCAGTGGATTATTGGTACTGGGGTCTATTTTGAAGACGTTCAGCAGGGGATAGATCATCTTGAAAGCACGCTTTATCGTGTGTTTTTTGTAATAACAATTGGACTTATTGTTATTATGGGTTACGTCATCGCTCAGTCCAAAGTTATTGAAAATCGTAAAAAACGGGCTGAAATGGCGCTTCACGAAGCCAAAGATCGTTATCGAGCCCTAGTCGAATCCTCTAATGAGGGGTACATACTTGAAGCGGACGGAAAAATTATTTTTTCAAACAGTCGCCTTCACCAACTGCTTGGTTATACAGACACTGAGCTTAAATCAAAATCTATCTGGAAAAAGCTTTTTTCTAATAACCCTCAAAACACTGACGTATTACACCACTTATTACAGCTATTTAGTCACGAGAGTGAACCCGGCGAATTTGAAGCTCAGCTCAAGACTAAGGGCGGTAAGCAAATTGATATAATTTTAAGTACGTCAAAGATTTTTTTGTCAGAAAAACTTGGGCATGTCATTTCATTTCGCCCAATCGTGCGCAAGATCTATGGTGGTAGGTTTGGGCCTATTAATCAAATAACCAATTATCAAATGATCAGTAGTAGTATCGTTACTGAGATAGAGAACGGTAGCAGTCACGGGCAAGTAGTGGAGTCACTCAATCGGCTTCCGGATCTTATTCGAGACATGATAGAGACGGGCACTCGACCAGACTTTTTGCGTCGTCTCATTGGGAGTACTTATGATGCGGCAATATGCCGATTTGTTGCTTTGACTATCGAAGATATTGGCGAACCACCAGTGCCATTCTCATTTGTTTCATTTGGTAGTAATGCTCGTCATGACATGACACTTTTTTCTGATCAAGACAATGCGATTATTTTTGAAACGCCGGAGGACACAGACCTTAAGTCGATTCGACGTTACTTTTTACACTTAGCAGAAAAAGTATGTGCCATGCTTAATCAGGCGGGTTACAGCTATTGTGATGGGCTAATTATGGCATCGAACCATCAATGGTGTCTGAGCCAAAAAGAGTGGAAAGAAAACTTTAGTATCTGGGTTGAGCAGGCTTCACCTGAGTCGATCCTAGAACTCAATGTGTTTTTTGATATTCGTTCAACCTATGGTAACGCGAGTCTGGTTGATGATATTCAATCACATATACAGACGTTACTTCATATTCATCCCGAATTTTTGCCCACTTATGCTCAAAACTGTTTGTCATACGAAATACCTCTGAATACCTCGGATGAGATAAAAACAGAAGACTACGATGGTAGGGCATCACTCAATCTAAAAGATGGTTTAAGGCCAATGGAAATTTTTTGTCGTATCTACGCCCTTAAACATGATATCAGAGAGAGCAATACCATGGCTCGATTAAAAGGGTTGTTAGCTCAAGGGGAAATTGATGCGATAACGTTTCGTGAAATGGTGTATATCTTTGACCATATTTGGCAACTACGATTTATAAACCAGATAATCGAATACACAGATTTACGCAAAGTGAACGATGTACTAGCGCTTAGCGACTTAACTAAGTTGGAGCAGAAAAACTTAAAAAATGTGCTGAGTCGTATTTCACTATTTCACGACAAAGTGACACGAGATTTCTTATAGAAAATAAAAGGTAAAATAAAAGGGACATACACTTAAAATAAAAGGGACATACACTTAAGGAGAACAAAAAATACAGACTTTCAAATTTGAATAATCATAATTGGTTTTTTACATGAATGTTTAAATTGAGAGATTTTTAGGAAGGTTACCGGATTATATCGCGATATTTGAGTGTTTAACCAATTGAAAAAAATAGACAATCACTTACGAAAACAAGTTAAGTAGAATGGGAAGGCGAGCCAGGTTGAAGAAACTAACCATCTAGTCGATAAAGGTGAATTCTTAAAATAAAAGGGACATACACTTAAGGAGAACAAAAAATACAGACTTTCAAATTTGAATAATCATAATTGGTTTTTTACATGAATGTTTAAATTGAGAGATTTTTAGGAAGGTTACCGGATTATATCGCGATATTTGAGTGTTTAACCAATTGAAAAAAATAGACAATCACTTACGAAAACAAGTTAAGTAGAATGGGAAGGCGAGCCAGGTTGAAGAAACTAACCATCTAGTCGATAAAGGTGAATTCTTGATTTATTAAGGTATTTTTTGGCCGCTTTTACGTTGCAATAGCATCCCACAGCCGTCGCTCTTCTTCTTTCAAGTTGAGTACAAGCTGCAAGCCAAGTGGTTTGAGACAAACTTAACCTTTGTAGTATAACGGGTACTGAATTGTTCATTGATGCATTGTTTGTTCTATATTGATGAGCACTCCAATTGATGAGTTCAATATAGTCTATTAACCTAAAAGGGATTCCCTGAATGAATTTATTGGTAAAGTTGCCAATAAATGGAAATAAAAAAGGTGCGGTTTTTTGCTGTTCATTCAGCGCCATTAGTCTTGCTTGAATAGAGGTGAATTCGGAGTCTTCTGGTGTTTTCACAATGCCCGCTCTCAACGGATTTAAATCGACATAAGCCATGGCCGCGGCTAATGCTTGTTCATCCAAAAGTGCTTGGCTTTTAAAACGGCTTTCCCAAAAGTGACCGATACAATGGTCCTCTGCATTGGCTTTAAGAGCGATATCAAAATTCAGTTCCTTCATAAACCAACTTAAATTCCACAGGCGAGAGCGCCATGAGTCGATGAGGGAAAGACAGGCTTCTTCTTCAGCCTTACTGGTCAATTGATTAGTAAGCCAACGCTGTACTAATAAAGGTAATTTGTGATTAAGGTGCCAACGTTGAATAACTTCTTGATATGAAAGCGAGAGTGCTTTATTGCGATTGATATGAAGTACTAAATGATAGTGGTTGTGCATAATGGCGTAAGCACATATGTCGATGCAGTAAACCAGCGATAATGAGTGAATTTTGTGTTCAATCCATTCCCTTCGATGCTCGTAGCTTTGCTGAGTTAGTGGGTCAACACCACATAAAAAACCACGTCGAACGCAACGTGAGACACAATGATAATAAGGTGTTGAGTCAATGGAGACCAACTGTTTTCTGGCAGTAGTCATAAATACCGTATAAAGAATAATAATGGATAGGTAAAGATAATAATGGCTAAAATAAATCAAGGAACGTAGAGTGCACGATTTTTCGATTAATTTGTCATAAAATCATTCTATATCTAGGACTTTATGGTGTGTGTCCGTGATAGGTGGTGTGTGTCCGTGATAGGTGCGTGACAGGTGTGGGTTAATGTTAGTTTGATAAGCGCCGCCTTATCAGTGTTACTTTGACCTGCAACATTCAGCGTCTTTTCTGTTAGTAAAAGCTAAATATATTTGAGAAACGATCGCCATTACACCAACAGAAAAAATGATTCGAAACCAAAGAACCATATTTAGATCAGCACCAAGAAGTAAAACTAATGCCGTGTCTTCAATGATGCTGTGGAGCAAATTAAGTAGCATCACGGTAATTAATGCGTCTTTCGTTGTCAGATTACCATTCTTTGTTTCATTAATGATTAGCCCCCCGCCATAGGAAAGACCTAATGTAATACCAATTACGGCTAAATTGGCGGCTTCTTTGCTTACTCTTAGTATTTTTAGTAAAGGCATCATCAACATTGCCATCACATTTTCAATTCCGATTAACTTCAGTAGTCGAAGTGCAGTGATAAGAACACAAATGACAACGAAGATACTAAATAGATTTGCTGCTTGCCCAATAATCCAGTCGAAGTAGTTTTCATAAATGGGTGGTTCATTTTGCCAAAGTATTTGTGCAGCGTGCTGATGCGTGCCCATAAATTCAAAATACGCATTTTGAATCCATGCAAAGCTAAGTCCTCCACCCACCCTCAATAGAAGTGTTGCCCACATCGGCACACCCGCTTCTTTCGATATCATGCCTTCTATTGGTAGTCCGTGACTGATGAGTAATAAGCTGCTTAACACGGTCACTTGAGCAACCGTTAATGTTACGTCTGTATCAATGAGAACGAATATCCCTGCATAAAGATTAGTCAACATAGTGGTAGCCCAAACTAGCGCCATTGAGTTTGGAAGCCCAAGCGTTTCCATTACTGGTTCGAGTAAACCACTGAGCAATGTTACGCCTCCTAGTTCATCGGCCAATTTAATCAAAATAATCATGGGGATCATTATTTTAAATAGCGATGTCGTCGTCGCCACTATGTCATGGCCTAAATGTTTAATCTCGGATACGATTCGGGTCATTCTTCAATCTCTTATCTGATGAGTATCAGACTGTTATGATAAGAGAGTTGTGATTAATTGTATTTCGTAATATAAATCAAAAGGAGAGTTCAATTTCTTTTGTACTCAATTTTTTGGTGTCACATTTCTTAAATTATGGCGTGAGGAAATTATGGAAATAGACCGGTTAGATCGAAAAATATTAATGATTCTGCAAAAAAATAATAAAATACTTAACGTAGATCTTGCAGAAGAAGTTGGGCTTTCTCCTCCAGCTTGTCTAAAGCGCGTAAAACGTTTACGCGAAGGGGAGGCCATTATTGGCGACGTTTCGTTGGTTAACCCTGAGTTGGCTGGAAACATTATGACGTTTGTGGTTTCGATAGAGATGGACAGAGATAGAGGCGATATCTACAAACGTTTCCGCACTCTGATATTGAAATACCCAGAGGTAACCCAGTGTTACCAAATATCAGGTAGCTATGATTTCCTTCTAATTGTTCGTGTTAGAAATATTTCGGAATATGAACAATTTCTGGATGGTTCGTTGCGTAAAGACCTGAATATTAGAAAATTTCATACTTCGATTTCACTACGCACAGTCAAATTTTCAACAGAAGTAGACTTAAGTGACCCTGATTTGTAGGGAGACGGTGAACTTGGCCACTGGGATTAATGACATTTTAATACTTAATCTGAACGGCGTTTCTACACATGTGCCCCTTTATTGTCCTTATTTTCCTTTTTGATTTTCAAATACATTTCAAACTCATCTATAGGTATGGGTTTGCTGTATAAATACCCCTGATAAACTAGGCAGCCTTCCCTTTCTAGAGTGGTCCTTTGCTCTAGTGTTTCCACGCCCTCGGCGATGGCGTTAAGCCCTAAAGCTTCAGACATAGAAATAATGGTTTTTACAATGGATTGGTCGCTTGCATCGGACTCGACATCTTTAACAAAAGACTGGTCTATTTTTAACTGACTCAGAGGGAGGTTTTTGAGGTATTTAAGAGAAGAGTATCCTGTACCAAAATCATCGAGAGAGAAGTCAACACCAAGCTCCCGAAGCTCGTTCATATGGGAGATCGTCCGTTTCATGTCATCGACGAGCATACTTTCAGTTAATTCTAACCTTAGCTTTCCATTTATAAGATTATGCTCGCTCAATAACTTGCGGACCATTGCGACAAAATCAGGTTGACGAAATTGTTTATAACTAACGTTGACTGAGAGCGTGAGATGCTGGGTTTCCTTGCGTTGCTGCCAATGATTCAACTGCTCACAAGCGGTTTTTAATACCCACTCTCCAATTGCAATGATCAATCCAGTCTTCTCTGCAATGGGGATGAATTGGTTCGGTCCTACTACGCCTTTTTCAGGGTGTATCCAGCGAATAAGCGCTTCTGCACCTACAGTTTGATTAGACTGGTTAACTTGAGGTTGATAGAAAAGTTCAAACTGTTGCTCAATAATCGCAATGCGTAAATCATTTTCAAGATTAAACTGAGCCGCGACCTTTTTTTGCATCTCTGGGTCAAAAAAACAGGCCGTATTTTTACCTGAGTGCTTTGCCTGATACATGGCTATATCCGCTTGTTTTATTAACTCTGACTTCGAGTGTGAATCATCATCAAACAACACGATGCCGATACTTACGCTGCTGCTGTATTGATGTTGTTGAAGTGAGTAGGAACGAGCAAGCGTTTCGAGAAGATCGTTCACTATATGCTCTGCTTGCGCTTTGGCAGCGACAATGGAGGCATCTAATTGAGGCAATAAAATCACAAATTCATCACCACCAAAACGTGCCAGAGTATCGTCGACACGCAAGCACTGACGAATACGAGATGCCGCTTCTTTGAGAAGTCTGTCGCCATATTCATGACCATGGGTGTCATTTATTGTTTTAAAGTCATCAATGTCTAAAAACAGTAAGGCATGATTGTGATTGCTGCGGTTGCAGGTCGCAATGGTTTGGCGGAGTCTATTGAACAACAAAATACGATTTGGTAAACCGGTTAAAGCGTCATGATGCGCTTGTTGGAGCAATTCCTTTTTATTCTTTTTTTCTGATCTGGATATGGAACGAATGAGCAAAAATAACACGATGTTATAGAGAAAAAATATAGCGAGACTGGCAAGAAACCGATTGGTGAAAATACTGACGATATATTGCTTGTCCATTTTGGAAACAAACCAAAATTCAAGGTATGGGTCATAGTGGGCGACCACTTGAAACGTTTTCCCAGATTCAAGCTGGTCATAGTCAAAAATACTGAAATATTGTTCATTGTCAGTATGTTGTTTTAGAGAGGAATAGTATCGATCACTGACGGGTATTGTGTAATTTACGTGTTCATTATCCGTGCTAAATTGAAGATACTTGTCACGCCTTACGATTTCCACCTGATGATAGGGTTTTAAGTCTGTATGGCCACCAAAGATAGGGGTGTTGTCTAATTTGATGCCCGCCGTCATAACCGCAATAGCGGGTGATGCATCACGCGGCAAGTAAATGGCCTTTCGGATGGGCATTGCAAACGTGTGGCTCCCCAGCGCTTTTATCATATATGTCGGCCCAGTGTTGATCTTATGGCTTTCTCTGGCGTCAATAAATGAATCTCTCGTTTGCTCGAGTTGCATCAGGTTTGGCACCTTACTCAAGTCAAAGTTAGAGCTTGTCACCAAAGGCCGCCCGTCATAGGCCACTAGACCTAAACCCAAAAAAGCGGGATAAGACAGCATGGTGTTGTCAAGAACAGAGTCGTGAATGGGTTGCTTTGGTAATTGATGTTGAGTGATTAAGTGAACACCGAGAATATCGAGCAATGACTCTTGCGACTCGAAAAATGCCTTAACTGAATTACCAAAAAGTTCAACATGTGTCCGCTGTTTGTTTAGCACAATCTGCTTACTGGACGTCCAATTATAATAGGTCACGCCAGAAAATATCACGAATGATGTGATGAAAATTATAAAGAATATCGTCCAGATATTCTTTAGGCGTGTCATTTTGTTCATACAGTTAAGTGACTCATTGTTGATAATATGCCGTCGTTCGTCTCTGGTGTATTGGATGCGAGTATTCATCTGACACGTAAAAGCGATAATTTCTAGTGTGTTAGATGTGCATTGATAAGGCTAGATTCTAACCATCTGGCGAATATAAAGAAAGCGCTTTCATTCGCCTTATTGATGAATGACATAGTTTATATACACTAGGGCTAATATCAAAGCGCTCTATTTGTAGAGAAGTTGCGCAATTTTAGCTAAACGAGTTTAATTGCCATATGTCGATATCTTTGGGGAGTGACAAAACGCCTTTTTATATTCTCTTGGGCTAGTACCAACACGATTACGGAATCGTTGACGAAAGTTCGTAGCAGAACCCAACCCAGATCTTACGGCAATGTGTTCGAAGCTTAATGTTGTGGTTTCCAATAGACGCTGCGCGTACTTTACTCGAGCATTGTTCAACCATACTGTCGGGCTTACCCCCAATTCATTTTTGAATTTTCGATTGAAGGTTCTTGTCGTCATGAATACTCGATTCGCCATATCCTCAATAGATATGCTGTCACCCAAATTCGATTCCAACCAATAGAGCAGAGTGTTGATTGGGCCCTTACCAGAATCATGATGGTTGTGATTAATAAATTGTTTTTGTCCACCTTCTCTGTGCATTTGAACAACAGATATTTTTGCTAAGTCGTTTGAAATGTAATGGCCTAAATCAAGGCCAACCACATACAAACACAAATCTAAACCTGCAATAGCGCCTGCGGAAGTTAAAATCTGCCCGTTGTCGATGTACAGAACCTCTGGATTAACGATGACGAAGGGGTACTTTTTTTGCAACAATGAGGTGTGCATCCAATGTGTCGTTACTTCTAAGTGATTGAGTAAGCCCGTCGCTGCTAGCACAAAGGCTCCCGTACATATTGATAGTATTCTTCCACCTCTATCAGCATGCTTACGAATCCCGTCGAGTATCGCTACATCAATGCTAGATTCTAGATCTCTTACACCCGGAACAATTATCGTATCTGCTGTCGATAGTTTGTCGAGGCTGTGTTTAGACCCAATCAACAGCCCTTCTTTGTTATCAATCTCTTCGTTTCCACAAAAAAAGACATGGTATGCAGGCGAACCACATGGCAGCGTTGCTCGACTGAACGTTTCGTAAGGAAGTAGTGCTTCAGTAAGTACAACATCATCAAAAAGAAGAATGGCAACTTGGTGCATAGATGGCGAGTTTATTGCGATATTTGTCATGTATGCTACTTGGTGAGTTCATGGTTCAGCGTATAGTTATTTCAAATAAAATCACTTCTTGCCACATTAATCAATAGAATTGTTAGTTGCATATTTATTTGGCGAACCATATCGACAAAATGTACTAATACGTCTTATAGGAACTCAATTGTGAAACTCACTCATTCGAAACCTAAGCCAAGTAAACTCTGTATGTTATGCCATTTCATTAAGGGAGATATCCGTACCGCCACAGAAAAAACGCGTAACGTTGTACTCAGACGACATGCTCCGTATGTCTCTCCTGATCATTACAAGTTCCCAGATACAAAAGCATGCAAAGAGGCATTGCATTTGGTCGAACAAAATAGTCCCACCTTTCTTCTTAATCACAGTATAAGAAGTTATGCATTTGGTTTGGCGATGAGTCACAAGGTCAACAAACCGATAGATCGAGAGGTGTTTTTTGTGGGGTCTATAATGCATGACGTAGGTTTAACGCAACTTGCCCCACAAGACGGTACTTTCGAAGTTGAAGGGGCGAAGGTCGCCAGAGATTTTTCCTTAGAACATGAGATCTCTACCGACCGTGCAGATTTGATTCATGAGATGGTTGCATTGCATAACTCTGTGGGCGTCGCTCATAAATGTGACCCAGAAATAGCATTATTGCACTTCGGTGCAGGTGCGGACGTCGCGGGTTTATGGGTGCACGATATTCATCGTCAAACACTTCACGAAGTTCTCGATGCTTATCATGACGAAGGATGTAAAGAAGGCATGGTGAAGTTAATAAAAGAGCAAGTGTTAAGCAAACCAGATAGTTATATGTCTACTATGGTGGAACTCGGGTTCTTAAATAAGGTCACTAATAATAAGCGGCGTTAAGTGTGACAATCGGGTAGTAGAATGTAGTGAGTGGATTGTCTAATTTGCTTTGAAGGTGGCTGGTTTTGTTTGTACCAGTCTATAATCCTTGAAAGCACGCGTGTAAATAAACACATAGAACCGAAGTAAATTAAGACATTACTTTAGGATAATACGGGAGCGTTTATTTTTATTACCGTGCATAGGTCTTAATTTTTCTAGGGGGTTACGTGCTCTACTTTTCTCTGATTTTGATTGGATTACTGGGGTATCTCGCACAGACCACCGGACTTTGTATGGTTAGAGGCGTTCAAGAAGCACGTAACGGAAAGCCCACGCTTTTATTGGCTATTGTATTCAGCGGAACGTTGTCATGGCTTTCTATTGGTCTTACCTACTTTGTTGCTCAGCCAAGCCATTTAATGACGTACCTTCCCACGTGGCATTTTGCCGTAGGCGGCTTTTTGTTTGGCTTAGGGGCGGCGTTGAATCTCGGTTGTGGTGTGTCCACAATTAGCCGTCTGGCCCGTGGGCAGTTAGTGATGCTGGCAACGGTTACTGGTTGGCTAGTGGCATGGATAGTCTTTGTGAAATTAATGATTGATGTTAAACCCAGCAGTTACGAGACACCAATGATGCTTCATAATGGTGTATTAATTGGGGGTTCAATACTGCTTGGATTCATTATTTTAAGGTTGAACACTGGTAGTAGAAAATTGTGGTTGTCCATGTTGGGTATCGGTCTCATGGCAGGTTGCCTTTTTGTTTTTGAGCCTCGTTGGACCCCAAGCGGCTTGCTGAAAGGTATTGGTTTATCTGTTTGGAATGGTACTGAAAATACATGGCCGAGTAGCGAACGTTTTATGCTGATTACCGTTATGATTTTGGGCATGCTAGCGGCTGCATTACTCACGAGATCATTTAAATTTGAACCTGGAACACTTAAGCGCTACTTAGAACATTTTGGTGCTGGCAGTTTGATGGGCTTTGGTGCGGTTTTAGCCAGTGGTGGGAATGATACTCAACTATTGGTAGCGCTACCGGCCCTGTCACCAGCAGGCGCTGTGGCGGTGATCTCTATCATTGTGGGCATTTATACAGGCACTTTACTGAGGCGTTAATTCCTAATTGTCAGTAAAGGCCAATGTTAAGCATACATGACCATCTTGATCGGTTTACGGAGTGACACCTATGTTGATACGTAGTTATTGAGGTAGGTATAAGACTAAAGCGAAGTGGCTCGATTATACCCACCGTATGACGAGTTTAAGAACCCAATCTCACAAATTATTCGATGCCACGCTTTTCTCGTTTTTGCGATAAGAATAATAGGCTATGCTAGTCCTATTGGTTTGAGGCATGGAATCCTAATGAAAAAAGAGCAGATAGTTCAGTTAGATGAGATAACTAAAGAGTTTATTGATGGCGACCAGTGCCACAGAGTATTAGATAAACTTGGGCTAACCCTCTTTCGTGGCGACACCGTTGCACTTACTGGTGCCAGTGGAAGCGGCAAAAGTACCTTACTTAACGTCATAGCAGGATTCGAACCACCCAGTTCCGGACAACTTGCGCTCTTAGGGAACAATACTCAACATTGGCCAGATAGACGCTGGAGTCAGTTTCGCCATCAGAATCTAGGTGTTGTATTTCAGCAGCTAAATCTTCTTACGCCTTTGAACGTCGCCGATAACATTGCGTTCCCTCTGCAACTCAATAACCTTGAATGGAATGACTGGTGTGATCATCTGGCTGACCGATTGGGTTTAAAAACTCTATTGGGTCGTCATGTTGAGAACCTGTCGGGAGGGCAGCAGCAGCGTGTGGCTATCGCCAGAGCACTCGCGCATCAACCCGAGTTATTACTTGCAGATGAACCAACCGGTAATTTGGATCAAACGGCAAGCGTAGAGGTGATGGAACTTCTGTGTGAGTTAGCAGCAGAGAACAACACGAGCATATTATTGGTTACTCATAGCCAGACGTGCGCGGGTTTCATGAACCGACATTGGCATCTGGAGCAAGGTAATATACATGAGTAGCCATTCTGGCGGTCATTCATTCTTTAAAAAGGCATTCTTTAAAAAATTAATTCCTAAGAATGCCTTGTTGACAAAGACCAAGCTTTGCTTGCAGATCTTCTTAGCACACTACAAAAAAGCACCGCTTCAGGCGGGCGCAATTATCATAGGTATCGTTCTTGCGGTTACCCTGCTTACCGGGGTTAGGGCGATCAATGAAAACGCCAAACGCAGTTACAGCGCCGTATCCGAGCAACTAAGTCAGCAGGCCAATTGGTTTATTACACCCAACATAGGACAACCGTTGCTTGATGATGCTATCTATTTCGATCTCAGAAATGCTGGATTTAGTCAGAGCTTGGCGGTTATAGAAGGATCATTGCTCGATGGCTTCGGTAACCGTTGGCAGGTTCAAGGCAGTGATCTTGTTGCGGCCTTAACCGCACTGAATAAAGACAACCGTGGCGCTGACAACAATAACCGCCTATCGCTGTTTGATAATCGTCTTCCCGTCACCGATATGTTGGCGGGCAAACCGATTGTGTTAATGAGTCGAGCGCAGGCAGAAACGTTAGCCGAAGACACCGAGATCACGCTGGCAGGACAAAAGCTTAAGGTAGTAAGTTTGAGTGAAAGCTTTAGCTTAGGCAACCGTATTTTGATGGATATTTCCTTGGCTCAACGGCTACTCATTCGCCCCGAAAAACTCAGCTATATCGCACTTTTTGACTACGATGAGCAAGACCATGAGCCGTTGATTCAACTGGTGGGTGACAGAGCGGTACTAAGTCAGAGCAACGAAGGCGAAAATCTTACGGCGCTTACAGAGAGTTTTCACCTCAACCTAACCGCAATGAGTATGCTCGCGTTTATCGTGGGCCTGTTTATTGCCTATAACGGTGTACGTTACAGCCTGTTAAAAAGACAGCGACTCTTCATTCAATTGCAGCAAATCGGCATGCCTAAGGTGCCGTTACTTTTGGCGCTTTGTTTCGAACTATTTGGTTTGATTTTAGTCGGTTCTGTTATTGGATTTACGTTAGGGCTTCAGCTTAGTCATTGGCTTCATCCTATGGTTTCAGTTACGCTTGAGCAGTTGTACAACGCAAGGATATTGCCGGGCGTTTGGAGCTGGAGCTGGCTGTGGCAGGCGATGTTGCTTACGATGGTGTCCACAATCCTTGCCTGTAGTTCACTCTTCTCTCAGCTTCTACATCAACCGTTGGCAAGAAGTGTGGGGCAATACAGTCAACAGACAAATGCTCACCGAATACACAGAATCCAATTCACCGTTGCGATCATATTGGTTGCGCTTTCCGCTATCTTGATGCCTTTCAGTGACGATTATCAACAGACCATGGCGCTGCTTGGCCTGGTTATTATCGCGATCCCGCTCTCTCTGCCTTTGTCATTATCGGTACTGGTGAATCTCATTGCCAAGTTTACCCGAAAAGGGCTTATTGGCTATCAGCTTGCAGAAACGAAAGAGCTGATTTCACCGCTATCGTTGGCGATGATGGCAATGCTTTTGGCGCTTACCGCAAACATTTCCATGAATACGCTGGTGGGCAGTTTTGAATCGACGCTGACGAATTGGCTGAATGTTCGATTACACGCTGATCTTTATGTGCGCCCTGCTGAATCTCGGATAAGTGAGGTCGAACAGTTCCTGCATAAACAACCTGACGTTAGAGCGGTGTATAAGCAGTATTACCAAAAAAGTCAGTACGGTGGTCTACCCATTATATTGGGAACCAAGGATCCGGAAACCATGAAAAAGACCGCCATTTTTAAAGACTCAGCAACCGACGTATGGGCGCAGTTTTCTGATGGAAAGACGGTCATTATCAGCGAACCAATGGCTATTAGACTAAAGCTATCGTTGGGGGATCGCATTGAATTAAATGCAATTCCAGAACGGTTATTTATTATCGGCGGAATATTCTACGATTACGGGAACCCTTATGGTGAGGTACTGATCCCACAAACACTTTGGAACCAGCTTGGTTTTTCAACCGTACCTGCAGGGATAGGGGTTGGTTTCGATGGGGACCCGGATACACTTCGACAACGACTGAAGCGTCAGCTTGGTATCTCAGATGCACTGATGTATGACCAACAACAGATCAAGCAAAAGGCGATTTCGATATTCAACAAAACATTCTCCATCACAAGGGTGTTAAATAGTCTGACTTTGCTGGTGGCGTCTGTCGGTTTGTTTAGCGCTTGTTTCATGCTTACTCAGGCCAGAGTTGCACCAATCGCACGCCTATACAGCTTGGGGGTCAGTCAGCGACGCCTGACCTTTATGGTGATCAGTCAGATGCTGAGTATTGTTTTACTGACTTGTCTGGTTGCCTTGCCTACTGGAGCGATGTTGGGGTATCTGCTGATAAACAAAGTCACACTGCAAGCCTTTGGCTGGAGTATCGCCATGCTGTGGGATTGGCAGGCCTATTTTGAAGTGGTGTTTATTGCGCTGTTCGCCAGCTTACTGGCGGTCGCCTTACCGATTTACCTGCAAACAAAACGGCCACTTATCTCTAGCCTTCAGAGTGAGGTGATATGATGCGTTCAAAACGTTTACATTCTTCTCGCTCGTTTGTCTTATTGGCCACGATCTCGGCCTTGATATTGATATCGATATTGGCCGGTTGCTCCGATTCTGAGGCAGAGAAGTCGATGAGTAATATACTTGGCGATACCACCGCCAGTTATTCCGAAGTGCGTCCTGATACCCGAATAGTATTCCCTTCAGATCATCTCTCTCATCCCTCATTCCGTCAGGAATGGTGGTATCTAACTGCAAATCTGAAAACAGAAACAGGAAAGCCTATAGGGATACAGTGGACTCAGTTCCGGATGGCGATGTCAGCTGATATTGAGAAGCCAGAACAAACAGAAGGGTGGGCAACCAATCAGCTTTATCTGGCGCATACCGCAGTGACGACTGAAGAGGTGCACCTAGCCAATGAAAAATGGTCGCGGGCGCACCCTAAATTTGCCGCGGTAACTGCAAACCCTCTCACGATTAAGTTGGACAACTGGAAATGGCAGGCGAAAGGGGATGACCTGTTTCCTGCGTTGTTAACGGTTGAAAGTGACCGCTTTAATTATCAATTATCATTGACCAGTCATCGCCCATTGCAGCGACAAGGGGAGAATGGTTTTAGCCGAAAAAGTGCCGATGGAAAGGTGGCTTCTCATTATTACAGCCAACCATTTATTGAAGTGGAAGGTGAGATAGAACTTGATGGAGAGCGAATATCAGTAACCGGAACAGCATGGCTTGATAGAGAGTGGAGCTCGCAGTTTTTGACGGGTTCGCAGCAAGGTTGGGATTGGTTTGCACTACGCCTGAATGATGGCTCAACATTGATGCTGTTTCAGCTAAGGGAAAGCAATGGAGAACAACCGGGTTTCTACAGTGCGAGGAGAATGTATCCTGATGGTCGCGGTGAAAACATCGCCTCTGCTGAAATTACCATGAAGCCTTCAGAGTTTCATCGGATCGATGAAGGACGTTATCCAGTCGCTTGGAATATCATTATCCCAAGTCAAAGGATCGATCTGAACATTAAAGCGCTTAACATAGAGGCCAAAATGCCTCTTAGTATTCCCTATTGGGAAGGGCCAGTCTTTTTTAACGGTAGTCACTCCGGTGAAGGTTATATGGAATTGACTGGATACTGATTTGCGATTCGCTTGGTAGAACTGAAAAATAGGCGTTTGCTGTCGGACATTTTATTGATTCAGTGCATCTTTTATCGCACTTTCTTTGGTTAGAGTAGCCCTATATTTCCTTTCAATATAGAAGAAGAAACATGACTCAAGTGAACCAAGATCGTTTAGTTAATCACTTCCTAGATATCGTTCAAATCGACAGTGAATCAAAAAATGAAAAAGCGATGGCAGAAACACTAGCAGAACAGCTAGATGGGCTAGGTTTCTCTGTTACCAAATTACCTGTTCCAGAGCACATATCTAATGGTTTCAACATTTATGCTCGTTTAAACGGTGAGTTAGAGGGCAGCATTGTATTCAGTTCGCACATGGACACAGTGATTCCGGGTAATGGCATTGAACCGATTATTGAAGATGGAGTGATCCGGTCTAAAGGCAACACGGTTCTTGGTGGTGATGACAAGTCAGGCATTGCGGCTGTGATGGAATCCGTACGTGTTATCAAAGAAAATAACCTAGCCCACAAAACCATTGAGCTCGCCTTTACGGTGTATGAAGAAGGCGGCTTAAATGGGTCTAAAAACTACGACATGAATTACATTCAATCAAGTCACGCGATTGTATTAGATTCAGGTGGCCCTGTAGGCAGTATTGTTACTTCGGCCCCTGGCCAACAAAACCTAAAAGTGTCGATTACGGGTCGCCCTGCTCACGCAGGTTTAGCTCCAGAAGAAGGCATCAATGCCCTAACGGTTGCGGCCGATGCAATTACAAATATGGCACTGGCGCGTATTGATGAAGAAACGACAGCAAACATCGGAGTTGTACGTGGTGGTCAAGCGACGAACATTGTTATGCCTGACCTTTATATCGAAGGGGAGGCGCGTTCTCTTAATGATGTGAAACTAGCGAAACAAGTTGAGCACATGGAATCAACGTTTAAGGCGGCGGCAGAAAAACATGAAGCCCAAATCGATATCATTTCAACTCGTGCTTACAATGCCTATAAGATTGCGGACGAAAACCCACACGTAATCGGGATTAAAGAAGCATTTGAAAGCATTAATATCCGCCCATTTACCAAATCTACTGGTGGTGGTTCTGATGCAAACATATTCAATGAAAAAGGCTTAACCACGGTCAACCTTTCTACGGGTATGGCTAAAGTACATACGACAGAAGAGTATATAAAGGTGTCTGATATGGTTGATATCACGCGTTTCTTAACGGCCTATCTAACTCGTTAATTAGGCTATTTTTGCCTTATAATTATGTCTTGCTTCAAAATACGTTGAAGTTTTAATAAAAGAACCAGTGGGGGTATTTCTACTGGTTCCTCCGTTCATACCATACTAAATATGTTCGTGATCAACATGAATATAACCTCGTAGACGAAACAAGGTCACATCTCAATAACCTCGGGTCTATCCAGAATTTTTCGCCCCAAACATATTAACTAAGCGAAATCGTTAGTATAATTAAAAAATCCTATGAATAGTTTGGTTGTCTCTATGGAAAATGATCAGCATTTACTCGCGCAGGTTAATAAGTTACGGCTTGAACTCACTTCCGTTCAGGACAGCAATGAGCAGTTAGCGGATGAATTAGGAAAAAGTAACCAACGTTTTATTTTGGCGATGCGCGGAGCAAATGAAGGGGTCTGGGATTGGAATATTGAGACAGATACGGTGTATTATTCACCTCGTTGGAAGTACATGCTTGGTTATGAAGAAGATGAACTGGAAGGAAACTTATCTACTTGGAAATCTTTGGTTCACCCTGATGAAACGAAATGTGTATTAGAGAAAGCAGCGCATTATTTATCAGGAAAGGTAGATAAGTTTGAAGTTGAAATGCGAATGCGACATAAAAGTGGACAATTTATCTATATTCGTTCCTCGGCTTTTAAGGTTATAGAATCAACAGGTACGCAAGCCGTACGACTCATTGGGTATCATACCGATATATCAAAGCAAAAAGAGTCTGAGTTTTTCAAAATAAAACATACCAAAATTCTTGAGATGATAGCGAAAGGTGTTCCAGCGCCAAAGGTCTATGATGAGATTGCTTTGTTGTATGAAAATAAGCATCCCGGCATGCGCTGCTCTATGCTGGAATTAGATGGCAATATTCTTTTACACGGTGGGGCGCCTAGCATGCCCAAGGCATACAGCGATGCCGTCAATGGATTGAGAATTGGAGTAGATGTTGGATCCTGTGGGGCATCGACCTTTACCGGTAAACGAGTGTTAGTCGAGAACATAGAAACCGATCCCAACTGGAAAGACCTCAAAGACGTGGCACTTCCACATGGTATGCGTTGTTGTTGGTCAGAACCCGTCATGAGTTCGACAAATGATGTGCTTGGTGCGTTTGGTATGTACTACAATCACCCAGCATTACCGGATGAAGAAGAATCAGCAGATCTGACTTCTGCTGCGATGTTAACCAGTATCGTGATGGAACGAGATCAAAACCAAAAGCGAATGAGAGAGCTCGCTTATACCGATGAACTAACCGGGTTTTCTAGCCGATCTCACTTACATCTCTACCTTGAAGCACTCATTGAAACATCCGCAACCAATAACAAACACTTCGCACTTTATTATATAGATTTAGACAATTTCAAAGGTATCAATGACAGTTTGGGTCATGATATCGGTGATATTCACCTTCAAGAAATTGCAGAGCGACTGCTCCAGCTAAATCGAAATATCTATCTTATTTCGCGCTTAGGTGGTGATGAGTTCTGTATCCTCGTTGAATATATCGACAATAAAACAGCCGAAAGTATAGCCCAAAAGTGTCTTGACTCCGTATCGCAACCTTCGCTTCTTTCAGGTAGGAAAGTAATCCAAACCTGTAGTATTGGTATTGCATGTTTCCCAGAAGATGGCCAAGACCTAAAAGGGTTATTAAAGGCCGCAGATACGGCTCTCTATAGCGCAAAAGAGAACGGGAAAAATCAGTTTTCATTTTACGATAAATCATTTAGTACAAAAGCTGAGTATAAATTTAAGATAGAACAGTATCTAAGAGAAGCGATTGAAAAAGATCAGCTGTATGTTGAATACCAAACTCAAATAGATATTAAAACAGGCCATATTATTGGTGTGGAAGCGCTAGCACGTTGGCATCATCCTACATTAGGACAAGTACCTCCTTACGAATTTATCGAAATAGCAGAACGAATTGGGATGATGAAGCAATTAACCGAGTTCGTGCTGAACCGGGCTTGTAGTCAGGTTTCTGATTGGAGAAAAACTGGGTTTACAAATATACGCGTTGCGGTAAACATATCCCCAACCCACTTCCTTGATGCTGAATTTGTTCCAATGGTGCGTAAGGTATTGAGTGATACGCATATCCCTCCTTCTTCTTTGGAATTGGAAGTGACAGAGAGCGTGGTTCAGACAAAAGACAAGTACCTATCTGTATTTAAGCAATTGAGGACACTGGGCGTATTAATGGCAATCGATGATTTTGGTACTGGCTATTCATCATTTGCATCACTGAGACATCTCAGTGTTGATTGCCTAAAAATAGATAAATATTTTTTAGACGACTATGAAGACCGCAAAACTGAACTTTTGATCGGATCCATGATAGAAATGGCACACTCTCTTGAGTACAACGTTGTTGCCGAGGGTGTAGAGCATGTTGAACAGCTAAATTTACTTAAGAAACTGGGCTGCGATTTGGCGCAAGGTTATTTATTTAGTAAACCGTTAAGGCCAGAGGCGATTTATGAATTGTTGTAATCATCACTCGTTGTACAATACGTTGTTGTGTCGGGGGAGCCGCTCTTCAACATTTCATACGCCTCAAACCATTGCTCATATTACACACTGATCTCTTGGCGAGTTCAATTTTGTTATTAAATCTACCGTGACGTTTGAAGCATGCAAAAGAAGATATCTAAATGCTATTGAATCATGATTGAACGAAGGAAAGGACTGAATTATAGGGATATGAATGATGCACATCATTAAGCGATTTGGAACCTCCGGAAATGAATAATTTTGCACTGATAATAGGCGTCTTTATCGCGTGTTTTATTATATTTAGATTTAAAAAGGTAGGATATGAAAAGCGTCGTTTTGCTTATCCTGCACTATTGATGTCATTTCCAATATATTATTGGTTATTTGCCCTCTACGCGAATGATTATCAAGCATTATTGAATGAAGTCATTGTTGGCCTGTTTTTCATAATACTGGCCAGTTTAGCGCTAAGATATGACCAAATTAAAAGCCTAGTGATCTTGGCAATGGGCTTTATTGGTCATGGTGTTTACGATGTAGTCCACCTGACTATTTATGGTGATTCCGTCGCACCTTTGTGGTGGCCAGAGTTTTGTGGTTCGATTGATATTCTGTTGGGAGTGTATCTCCTTTGGTTGGCTAAAAAGAGTAAAGAACTATTCACGCCTAAAGTTTTAAACCGCTAACTTAACCGGTCATGGCATGGCCTTTAACTAAATAGCTAAAATAACTATATAACTACACCTTTTGTGAATTGGAAGGTAGACTTGATCGCAATAAATAAAGTTGGATCGGTTTCTACGAGTTGGCTTTTCAACCCTGTACGTAGTCAAACTCCATTATCTGAGTAGAGGAAATTTTAGTGTGAACAGAGCTGCTTTCAATGCCTGTGGACTGTTGGTGATATCCTTTTTGTTATCCTCATGTTCCTACCTAAAATACACGTCAGTCCAAGCGAATTATGAGCGGATTCAAAACGCCGATCCAAGTCAATCAAATCTTAAGCACATGTTGGACCGAGAGTCTTTTTTTGTGATCGGAAAAACGCTCGATGATGATGGTAGATATGACGATGTGCCTTTAGCGATTGCTGCGTATTCCGATAAGTATAAACTCAATGAGCGCGTGGACACGATGTTCTCTCAAGGTTCTGCGGGCACACATTTTGGACTGAATCTCCCGGAAGGAAGTTATGACCTAGAGGTGTATGCCGACATCAATGGTGATGATGTTTTTGAGCAAGCGGAGAGTATAGGAAGTAGAAAACTCCTTCTCGACAGAATGAGTCACTCGACACTTGTCGTCAACCATATCGATATTCAACTAACAACAGAACGAATGTCTATTCGGCCAGTGAGAATCGCTGTACCAATAACCATTGAAACGAAACCATCTCTTTTCTATCCTTCGGGTTCAATTCGATCCCTAGATGACCCTCTGTTTAATGACAATATGTCGACCTTAGGTATGTACGACCCCGCTTCTTTTTTGGAGCATGCCCCTACGATGTTCTATGCACTGGAAGAAGATGAAGCGCACAAGATCCCCGTGGTTTTTGTACACGGTATTGGTGGCAGTGCGAGATCATTTGACCCCATCATTAGCCGCCTCGATCGCGAGCGCTACAAACCGTGGTTTTTTTACTACCCTTCGGGTGGTGATCTGGATCAGCTTGCCCATCTCTTTTATAGTCTTTTCTTATCTGGCGATGTTGTACCTTTAGGGGAGATGCCATTGATTGTCGTCGCGCATAGTATGGGGGGGGTGGTCGTTAGAGAGGCAATCAACCAGTATTCAGGGAAAGATGAGGAAAACAAAGTTGAACTATTTGTTACTATCGCCAGCCCTATGGGAGGGCATCCTGCCGCCGCTGACGGTGAAAAATACGGACAATTAGTACTGCCAGCATGGCGTGATTTGAATCCCGATAGCCGCTTTATTCAATCATTATATCGAAAGCCATTGCCTGAATTTGTCGATCATCAGCTTTTTTATGCCTACAGGAACTCCGACAAACTCAAACTAGGTGAAAACAGCGATGGTGTCGTCCCGTTATCTAGTCAATTGCGTCCAGAAGCACAAAGGCAATCAAATCAGACTTTTGGGTTTGAAAGTGGTCATGTTGATATTTTGGTTAACGAGCAAATGATAGCGCGGCTCGATGAGCTGATGATAAATGTAGACGGCATCGTTTCCGAGGAAGGGATGGCAGTACTCGCTCGCGGTGGTTTCGACGTACAGTTGAGTGATAATTACAGACCGACCACTGAACATTTGATCCGTTATGCGGGTAAATATTTGGTATTACTTGCCTATGGTCGTGTTCCTCCTAAGCTTCCACAGCAGGAACATTTTATTTTGGCCGCACAAGGCAAGGTACCAGCAACGACGGATTTAGAGGAAGAGTTCATCAAGTTTATGGACGAGTACCCAGACTTGGTCGAGAGCGCTTTGGTGAACTATTCTGAAGGTGAAGAGTAATCGATTAATATGAGAAAAAGGCAAGAAGTCGATGCCGAGATATACCTTAAATAATGTCTAAACGTGGCCGCCCCTATGAGGAGATATTTTATCCCTTCATAGGGGCTTTGTTGTATTTATACAGTGGCTGCATACCCAATGACTAGGATTGTATTGCTATTCTATGGCACGGTTTACACCACTACGAGTCCTAAGTAACCATTCTGTACGTGTACAAGCGAGTAGGTGCTTGTTAATTAACCCATTGATTATATGTATAAATTCATCCATGTCTTTAGGTTTAATTGTCCGAATTCGCCAACGTGGACGATCTGCTCGCTATCTTCGCTTAAGTTAACCCTCAACGAATTATGGAAATACAAAGGGAACGCATCCTTATGTGCATTCATGGTTTATTAATAAAGGACAACTGAATAGTTGTCGGGTTACGCATAGTGCTGGGCTGATATGGTTACATCGTATTCTACTGAATCCGTCATGTTGTCGTTAGCTGTGAAGGTGCCTGATTACTGAGGGGGTTACCATGCAGACGTTTGTCGAGATTAATCTGAATAAAATATTATATGGTGGCATCTGCATAGATTTTGAAAATCTATTGTCCGTAGTGTTATCTATCATATTGGCTTTGATGATGTTAATAGCGACCGCTAATCAAGTGATTACCACAATAAAGATATTAAGACAGTATTATGTCGAAAATAAAAAGGAGAAGGATGAATGAGACGATGCCGTGCCACCTAGCAATAAACAAAACATATAATTGACAGAGTGTGTATTAACTTTAATTATGTTTTCTTTGCTCATTGCGACATTAGAAACTTTAAAGGATGAAGGCGTGCACTGGATCTCAATGATCGAACTCATTACTGGATTTTCAGTGATTATGTTAAGTATCTGTTTCATGCTGGTGATTGCCTATCCACTCAAATGGTTGACAGCAAAAAATGAGCTAATAGCCCTTTTTTCTGGTTTTGCAGTGGTAAAAATGGCGATGTTTTTGGGTATTGTTATTGACCCACCTGTTTCTGAAATTTTGAATATACTTGCGCTTCCGATTGTTTTGTTACTTGGCCCACTAACGGCTGGATTCACGGACTCGACACTGCATTTGAGAACCGCAAATGTAATCACTAAGAAAAAAAGTGCTCTACTGATTTTTGGTCTGTTCTTAATGATACCGTTGTTACTTAACAGTCTATCTCTAGAAGTATTAGCGGGTAGTAAATGGTTAGCAACTTCAATTGAAGTATCTTTGGGGCTTTTCTTTCTGACTTACTTAATCAGCAGTTCTCGGTATTTCGTTCCTATGCTTTGGAATTTAATGCGGGGTTCTTTGTATGGTGTTGGCTATAGCGAAGACACTTACAATTGGTTCAAAGGCGTCTGGTTGTCGATGTCAATGACATGGTTAATCATTTTAGCTGATTTAACAATGAGCATTTTTTACTACGAACCCGCTGATAATAATGCGGTCTTCTCAATACTATATAGTGTGCCACCTTTGCATAGCGTTATTTTTTCCATACTCGATTTGGTTATCTGGCTTATATTATTAGGTTTTACAACCGCATATTGTCAAAAACCTAGGGGCCAAGAAGAAAGAGAAGCATGCGAAAACGTTAAAAAATATCGCACTTCAGCGTTAACTGAAAACAAGGCAGAGATAATCATTCGAGATTTGAATGCGATAATGAAAAGAGAAAACTACTTTCTTGATAGCACGCTTTCACTAGAAAAAATAGCCAAAAAAATAAACATTCAGCCTCAATATCTTTCACAATCAATTAACCAATATTGTGGGATGAGTTTTTATGAATATTTAGCCAGCTTCCGGATTGAATACGCTAAAAATGAACTACTTCAGCATCCAAAAAAGAACATTCTAGATGTTGCAATGCAGTCAGGTTTTAATGCTAAGAGCACCTTTAATCTAACGTTTAAAAAATATACAGGTCTTACCCCTTCAGATTTTCGTAAACAAAATAGAGACAGTAATTAACCGATATCGCGAGATATTTAGCAGGTGCTCTTACTCTTATCTAAGAACGCCGTATATCAAATCCAGTGTCCATCGCTTAATGTTTAAAACTGGCCGATAGACCCTAGATAATGCCTTTATTACACGTTTGTAGAGCTCGCTCATCCTACTGAAATCAATTGCCTCCCCAACCCTTAAATATGGAGTTTGCTACTCCAACGATAAATATGCAAATTGAGTAATGACTATCTTTTCAAAGTCTGGAATATAGATAGATGTCAGCGCTGGCGTTTTTCTAAATTACAATGAGACTTGATTATGAGTAATAAAACGAAACCACTTCCTGCCTTTATTGAGGAACGCCTAGATTTTTATATTGAAGATATAATTGAATCAAATCAGAATCAAAAACATTTGGTTTTGGGTAAACGTCCAACCGCAGATGCGGTGGTCATGCAAAGTAATGATTATTTGGCACTGTCTCACAATAAGGAGATTCAAGCGGCCCACAAACGAGCGATCTCAGAGCAAGATGACAATGTCGTTATGTCAGCCGTCTTTCTGCAGGATGAAGAATCAAAGCCAGAGTTCGAGAATGAGCTTGCTGATTATGTGGGCATGGAAAGCTGTTTGTTGTCTCAATCTGGCTGGGCTGCGAATCTTGGTCTGTTACAAACCATTTGTGCCCCAGGGACGCCGATCTATATCGATTTTTTTGCCCACATGTCTTTATGGGAAGGCGCTAGAATATCGGGCGGGGCTATTTATCCATTCATGCACAATAATATTCGGCATTTGCGTAAACAGATTAAGAGACATGGCGCTGGAGTCATTGTTGTTGATTCGATCTACAGCACAATAGGAACAATTGCACCACTTGAAGCTATCTACGAAATGGCAAACGAGTTTGGTTGTGCGTTGGTCGTCGACGAATCCCATTCATTAGGTACCCATGGCCTGAACGGGTCAGGGTTAATAAATGCGTTGGGAGTTCAAGATCAAGTGGATTTTGTTACGGTAAGTTTGGCCAAGACGTTCGCTTATCGTGCAGGTGCTATATTAGGCCCGAAGAAGCTTAGTCAGACATTACCTTTTGTCTCATACCCGGCTATTTTTAGCTCTACTGTGTTGCCTCAGGAGGTCGCTAGGCTAAGAAAAACACTAGATATAATTAAACATGCAGAGGAAAAAAGACAAACATTATTTCGTCGTGCAAATGAGCTAAGAACGGGATTAAAGGGGATAGGCTTTAACATTCGTAGCGAGTCACAGATTATATCTTTGGAATGTGGCGAAGAACGAAACATGGAGCGCGTAAGAGATTTCCTTGAAGAGAATGATGTATTTGGGGCTATTTTCTGTCGCCCCGCGACAGGAAAAAACAAAAGCATAATGCGTTTTTCGGTCAATGCAGATATGACCGAAAAAGACGTTGACCACGTTTTGACGGTTTGTCATGAAGCATACAAAAATCCAAACCTAGAGTTTGTGTAGCGCTATTGCTAAGGTGCGATGAGTAAATCAATGCCGCTACATTAAGAAAAGAGCTTGGCTTCTGGTTAGGCTCTTTACTAAATCCAATCGGATATTTTATCAAGCAGTTGATTTTTATCCGCAGGTTTTACGATATATCCGGACATGGAAGATGAATCGATCTTATTAAGCATACTGGGAGAGTTATCCCCGGTATGAGCGATAATAGGAATATTGGCAAACGGTTTCTCAGACTGACGAATGCGAAGCGATGCCTCTAACCCGTCCATTACTGGCATTTCGATATCCATAAGAATTAGATCGATATCCTCTGTTTCTAGCGCTTCAATGGCTTGTAAACCATTGTTCTTTTGAATGACATTAAGCCCCTGTTTTTCTAATAGTATTGACGTGAACTTTCGTAGGGACTCGTTATCATCCACAATCATAATCGTACGCTTTCCTTCGTTGCTAGACGGTAATTTGTGCGTCACCGTACTGACGTAGGTAGCGTCAAATAGTAAGCGCTCAATCGTCTCTTTAGGGTGTGATAACCAAGAATCTACATCAATCCAGATAGGTGTAAAACTGGCTTTGCTAAGGTGTTGATTAGGACGCTGCTGGAACAAGTAAACAAGTTGAGCTTCAGAAAATGAATAGAGCGACTCGAGTTTATCTAGCTGGTTATTACCTAGCGTGAGACTCTCGATATCAACCACGATTAGATCGTATTCAAATTCGTACTCCATCTTTTCCAGAGTCGTGTCAATATTTAAGGTTGTGAGCTCAAGGCCCATAAAGCGACTAACGCTGGTCATTGTCGATGTTAAATGGTCTTGTTCGCTAATAAATAATACCGACTTAAGTTTGGTCAGTTCGTTTCTAATATCTCTTACGATATTGGAATCTATCCGCGGTAGTGTCATGCTAAACTGAGTCCACTTACCAAGCTCGGACTGGCATTGGATATCGCCACCAAAGGAGCGCATTACTTTTTTACAGAAAGGTAAACCAAGCCCATAATTTCCTGCTTTACCCGTGGTATAGAAATCTTTAAACATGTTTTCAAGCACTTTCGATGTAATACCTGAGCCTGTATCCGTTACAATAATCTTATTTAATTTTTGTTCTGCTTTTAGTGCTAGGTGAACGGTAAAGTCACTATCGTTACGGTGATGAAACGCGTTTTTTAGCAGATTATATACAACATACTTCAATAAAGTGTCACTACCAAAATACTCGAATTCACTCTGAACCTCCAATGATACTGCGGCTCTATCTACCTCGCGCTTATAGCTAAAGCTTTTTATCGCGCTTTCAACAACCTCTTGAGCGGGGTGTTTCTTAAATGTCGAACGTGACACTCGATTTTCGTCGATAGATGTAAGTAGTAAATCGATAGTTTCGTTCCCCGAATGAATGATCGTCATCGCATCACTGCTGACTTCAAGTAAGCGGAGGACCTCCTTTTTACTGAGCTGATACGTCTCTTTGTTATCCTTAGTGGCGTTTGGCAATATGGATTGAATAACGTCTATAGACAAGCAGAGGCTGCTAAGAGGGTTTCGCATCTCATGTGCAATACCAGCCCCAAAAGACTTTGCTATAGAGACCTTTGAGTCATAATCGGCCTGATAACGATAGAAGCATAAGCTTCCGAACAGATAGGTAAAAAAGAAAACGGGTAACATTTGCATCCAATCAATGGTTATTTCCAGAGAGTAGCCTTTATTTAGCCATGCAAATAACGTGGCGAATACTATGCCCACAAAGGTTTGAAGAAACAGCAACCAAGTAATGTGAACCAGCAGGATATGTAGAAAGATGGCGGACATAAATGACATCACCCAAACGAGGGACCAATCATTCATTAACAACATATAGAAAAAGAAAAATGGCAGCGAAGTTATAATGACAACTTGATAGTACAAGTGCATATATTGACGAAAGCTGGATTGAAGATTTTTCCGGCAGACAATGCCTACGAACAGCAACGAACAGAACATACGAAGAGGGAGTGTCTCGTACTGCTGAGGAAAAAGGGTTCCCCACACAAGGTAATAGAGAGGGTACCCGATAACACCGAGCAACCCGACCAAAGTGAGGTTAGGTTCAGCGTACTGATATACTTTACGTAATGCTTCCATATTACTGTAATGCCAACTCTATGCTTAACCGAAATATAGCGTTCAATGGTATTGAGCGCGTAATCGTAAAATATTGTGTTTGTATATTACTGATTGACCATTTGTTATGCAATGTTGATCCATGTCAGACACAGTGTGACGCGACAAAACAACATCAAAACGTTGCGTTAACGAGCATATCCTTATTACAGTAAGTCGATTTTTCAAATTCACGAATGTTAACAGCAATATTCGAAAGGTCAGGAAATAATAAGACGAGTTGTTCAACGATAGCTCTTGAAAGTGACGCTTTTTGTTCTGTTGTGCGACCTTCCATAATGTTAGAAAAGACGTGGATGAAGTCATCCTTTTTATTTCCGACTAGGTAAGTTTTAAACGGATTTACACGAACTTTGATTTCATTTTCATTGAATAAACCAGTAGAAACGGCAACGGTGTGAATTTCTCTGATGATCTGTTCTTCTTGTTGAATACTCAGAATGTGCTCAGAACAATCTATAACGAAGTGAGGCATAATTTTCCTTATTAAAGTAGAGTGGCAAAAATTTAATCAGTGCTCGTGGGCAATGGAACGTAAACGTGTAAAGAATAACGACACTTTTTACTATTCATAGTGGTTCTTTAAGATTGGGTTAGTCTTCACTAACAAAGACATACATATCGCCACGGCATCGATTAATGCTGTACTCGATTGGTGTACCTGTACTATCAAATGCGATTTGCTCGATTAAAAGAACAGGGATAGTTTCTTCGATCTGTAGCTTTTCCAAAATTTCTTCGGTGGGCATTTTAGCGGATACGCTGCTTTTCGTTTTGGTGGGAACAATGTCTCTACTACGAAAATAGTCATAAAGTGAAAGTTGAATCTCATCAGGATCATGGATGAGGTGAGACGGCACATAAGATTCTTCTATAGACACCGCTTGTTCGTCGATATAACGAACCCGTTTGAGTAGAAAAACTTCATCATTAAGCTTTATATTGAGTTGCCTTGCGACCTCTTCTGAACACGCAATAGTGTCTTTTTTAATCCAAAGAGTATCGGGCTTTTTCCCTTTAAGAACAACCTGCTGTGAAAATCCGGTTGCTTCTTTGCTCGAATACTCAAGGGTTTCACTTATCATGGTGCCTAAACCACGAGAGCGAACAATCACCCCTTCTTTTTCTAGGATATCAAGTGCTTTACGAACCGTTATTCGAGATACCCCTACACGTTCACTAAACTCGCGCTCTGTAGGGATAAAGTCGCCACCTTTTAGCATTTTTTGTTCTGTCGCAAGTTTTACAGAATCCGCTACCTTCATATAGAGAGGAGACTTGTCCGCTTTTTGAATACGAGATTTTATAAGGTCGATCAAAGGCTGATAGGTGTGCATAGTATCTTAAACGTCGTCTAGTGTAGCGAAAGTATACCTTATCTAACCCAGTAGAATTAATAGAAAAAACTAGATTTGAGTAGCAATAAGACAAATCGCCACTCAGATCAATGTAGCGTGACTAAGTTAATTGCCTCTAGCGTTAGCCAAATCGAATACTGCTTTGGCTTGCGATATTGGCTTTACCTTGAATGTTAGAAATGTGGCGATACTAACCAAAGCGGCACAGATGAAATAAGCGTACGTATAGCGTCCAGACAAATCGACTGAAATTGCTGCCAACACGGGACCAATAAATCCACCAATGCCCCATGCGGTATAAAGTACGCCGTAATTCGAACCATAGTGTTTAAGTCCGTATAAATCGGCCATGATAGAAGGAAAAACAGCCAGAAGAGTGCCGTAGCCAATCCCCGCTAATGCGGCACCGATCATGAGTGTTGAACTAGAAACAAAATAGCTAAAGAGGAGCATGTTGATAGTTTGCAGACTCAACGCGATAGCAAGTGTTTTCAAGCCACCTATTTTATCACTGAGTAAGCCAGAGGCGAGGCGGCCCCCAGAATTAAATATGGATAGGGTGACGACCAAATAGGCCCCGTGCATAATATTCGCCTGGGTTGCCGCGATGGAAGTAATGTTAGCAATAATCATTAACCCAGCTGAAGCGCCAAAAGCATAGGTAACCCACAACAGATAAAACTGTTTGGTACTCAACATCTCACGCCATGCATAGTTCTGCTCTTGATTGACTTTCTCATTGGCCAACGGCGCATTTCGATTAGTAGGCACATAGTTTTTGGGCGGGTTATTTATGGTACAAGATAGCGGGAACGCGACTAAGATTAGGCTTGCCCCCATAAGCTGAAAGCTGGTGTTTAAGCCATAGTTCACGATTAAATAACTGGTTAACGGAGCCAAATAAATAGCCGCTACACCAAATGCCGTTGCTAGGAGTCCGTTCACCAATCCCTTTTGAGAGCTATGAAACCACTTCATTGCTGTTGGGTTGAGGCAAGCATAAGCAAAGCCAATCCCCGCGCCAGTCACAACGCCAAAACTTAGATTAAGATTTAGAGGTGTCAACGAAAGGCTAGACAACATCATTCCAAATCCAGCTAATAATGACCCTGCCATGAGCACTTTCTTAGGCCCAATTTTATCCTGTATTCGACCGGCAACTAACAAAGAAGCCGACAATACGATGATGGTTAAAGTGTAGGGCATTGACGCTTGGGCGTTACTCCAACCCAGATTTACCAGCTCGTTTTTGAAAACACTCCAAGTATAGAGTACGCCGATGCAGAGGTTTACGCCGCAACTGGCCAGCAGTATTTGGTTGGCTCTTTTATTCATGATGATGATCTTTTTTGTATGAGGAGTGAATAATGCAATGAGACAAACGATAGGCTCAGACAAAGCTGAGCCTAGAACAGCAAGTTCGGCAGATTAATATTGATTAAGGTAGGACGTAAGTTCTGGAATAGTAGGGGCACAATCGCCACCGGAATGACTAACGACATAGGAGGCAACAGCATTGCCCAATAAAACGGCATCAACCAGATCCCAACCAGAAGATAAGCCGGCCAGTACACCACCAGCATGGGTGTCGCCAGCCCCAATTGTATCGACAACACGCGCGCTAAACGGTGATATATTACCCGTCATCGTCTTATTGGAGAACAACGCACCATCACTATCAATGCGTAAGATTAACGGACAAGAGTATGTTGAATCCCATTTCTGAACAAACCGATTGATGTCGGTCATTCCTAATACCTCAGCTTCTTGGCGATTCAATGAAACTATGGGTTTAAGCGCCACTAAACGTTGAAATAATGAGGATGGAACATCCGCAATTCTTGGGCCAAAATCGATAAATACATCAATACTCGTTGGTAATGATTCCAACCAAGATACAAGTACTTCACCACTGTCTGATGAAAGCTGATAGCCTGAAAAATACAGGATGGCGTCATCTTCTATGGGTAATTGAGATAAGGTTTTCTGATCCCAGTCGTTTTCAACGCCACTGACGGATAAAAAGGTACGTTCGCCATTTGGTTCTACAAGCGCCATACACCAACCATTGTCTCCATGATAGTTAAGCAGGTCACTCGACAGGCCATTTTCTGCCATTGCCGTTTCTATGACATCAGCCCATTTGCCTTTACCTATGGGCAAAGCATTCAATGATTCTAGGCCAAGTTTCTTAAGCGCGATGGCGATATTTAACGCGCATCCTCCCACATGAAGGCCTTTCTCTTTTAATTCTATGTCAGCACCGCTCGTTGGTAATGCGGCTACCTCAGCAACGATATCAACGACCGCCGCACCCACTAAACAAAGCTGGCGTTTGCTCGCCAAAGTGGGGAGCATTTCAATCAGGGATCTATGAGGCATGGGCTTGCTCCTTAAGCGATCGAAGCTGTAAGAATTTATTGGTATAGTCTTCAAAGTCTAGTTGATTTTCGTTGTCTAATTGTGCTTTAAATTCAGTGTCTATAGCCTGAATACCATTGAGAGCGCCACATATTGCGGTGGCCATTGCCCCTATGGTGTCGGTATCGCCACCCAGATTTGCACACAATATCGCACAACGATTGGGATCTGTTTTTGCTAACTCAACCATTGCGATAGCAGCAGGAACAGATTCTATCGTGCTGACACCCGCGCCTACGAGGTTATATATTCTGTCCATTCTCGTTTCAATGCCACTGTCCTCTTGAGCAACCAAGAGTGCAAGCTCAATTCGTGACCCCATAGAAGCGCTGAAAGTAGTGACGTTTTTATTCTGAGCCGCGACGGAGATCGCCGGCAGTTGATCACGAATAACTTCCCACGGTGCTCCTTCTACGGCTTTAGACACGGCCCAGGCAATTGCGACAGCACCTGCAATAGCAATATCAGATTTGTGAGTTGGGCTTGACGCTAAAGCAACCTGTTCAATAAAATAATCAAGGTTGTGTGTTGGAAGCAAACAACCGAGTGGTGACACACGCATCGCTGCACCATTTGTTACGCCATTATTTTCTAGCTCACTGATCGGTGTGCCTTCTTTAATCGCTTTCATCGCGGCTTTGGATGAGGGGCCAAATATGTTTTTGTTAAACGCATCAAAGCCTTCAGCCCAGGCTAATACATTACGAGCAATCACTTCCGGTACAACGTCACCGTCACACTCGATAATCGCATCGGCTAGCGCTAAAGCCATAGACGTATCATCTGTAAATTGGCAAGCGTCGAAATAACATGCAGCGTTGTTCTCTGCCGGGCCAGGGAGGAATCTATCTATCCAGCCGAAATGAGCTTTCACACGGCTTCTCGGCCAAAGTTCTGAAGGCATACCCATGGAGTCGCCTAAAGCTTGTCCATAAAAAGTACCTAAAATTCTGTCATTTATATTAATTGTCATCTTACTACACCAAAAATTGGGTTCAAAATTTCCTGCTCACGGCCAATGAATTATCATGAGAGTGAGCAGGACAATATTTACGCTTCTGCTTTTTCTACGTTGGATTGGTTGTCATTCTGATCAATCTGAATTTCTTTAATCTCACCGTTTGGTTCTCTAAAGAAGAACACAAAGATAAGCAAGATTACGGCAATCATGACGCCACCAAAGCCCCACATTCCTGCCCAATCAAAAGACAGACCGTTTTGAGGTTCATCGTAAGCAAACATTTTCTCCATTAGAACACCACCTAAACGGTACCCTAATAAGCTACCGATGCCTTGACAACCTAAGGTGATAAGACCTTGAGCCGCGGTACGCATATGGGCAGGGGCTTTTTTATCGACATAAATGTAAGCGGTGACGAAATAGAAATCGTAACTTACGCCGTGAAGTAAGATACCTGCGAATAATATTGAATATAGATACCAAGTATCGGCACTGCCGTAGACAAAGAAGCCATACCGAATAGCCGCAGTAGTGAGACCAAGAAGTAGTACCTTTTTAATACCAAAGCGCTTAGTGAAAAAAGGTAACGCTAACATGAAGAATATTTCAGAAAACTGACCTAATGTCATCCAACCGGTTGCATTACTCATCCCTACTTCTGTTAAGAACCCATTAGCAAAGATGTAATAGAAAGCGAGTGGCATGCTGAACATGAATGAACAGACAAAGAAGGCCAAAAAGTTACGATCTTTTAGTAGTACCAGTGCATCTAGACCAAGCATGACTTTAAGACTGAGTTTGCCAGTACTTTTCGGTGGCGTATTCGGTAATACCAGTGCAAACACACCTAAAATAGCTGAACTAACCGCCGTAATTATAAGTGGGATATTGCTCGAAGAGATATCGCCATAACCTAACCAACCCGGTAGGAAACCGATAGCAATACCGGATGCAATCCATCCGATCGTGCCTAATACGCGAATTCTTGGGAAGTCTCGTTCCACGTCTTCTACGTTCGAAAATGCGATACTGTTTGTTAACGCAATTGTGGGCATGTAGGTTAATGAATAGAGCAACAATAAAGGGAAAAAACTCGAAAATTCAGTTTGTTGCGCCGCCAGATACATTAATGCTGCACCTGCAATCAACATCACAGAAAGGACTTTTTGAGCAGGGAAAAATCGGTCCGTGATTGAACCGACTAGAATAGGGGATAGAATTGCCGCGATAGCCGTACAAGCGTAAGACCATGCGATTTGAGTGGGTGTAAATCCGTTTGAAGTCAGTATTTGCCACAGAGGAACAAACCATGCTCCCCAGATAAACCATTCGATAAACATCATGACTGATAATTTTTTGTTTGTAGATTTCATATTAATCTCCTTTGGTACTGTAGCGTACGGTAATGACAATACCAGTTAATAGTACCAATACAATACCAAGGTATTAATTATGTGACCAACAACATACAATCGAATATTATGATTAAGTATATACGTAATCGAAAACTTGGTTAATCTTCCAGATTGGTATTATTTTATGCACAAGAAAGCAGAGATTTGGCTTATATGACCCTTAAAATACTAGACACTAGGATAAGTGGTAGATTAGAAGGGCGTTGAAAGGTTAGATGATAGCTTTGCAGTGTGTTCCTGTTAACTTGTTGTTTGTGTTATCTGCTTTGATTTCATTCCGAAAAGAAACCTTAGAAGAGCAGCTTGCTTGATGACAAGCTCGTAAAGTAAAGCACATATAATGAATGTGCCACAGCATATGACTAGAAATGCCATCACTCCAGGTAACTTCCAACCAATAACATAATAGCCGAACACGATTATTATCGTCTGATGCAGAATGAAAAATGGGTACACGGCCTGATTGCAATATTGTAAAGCCCGATTACTGAAATTAAGGTGCCTTCTTGAAAAACCAATAATGAGTGCGATCCATGACCACTTGACAATTAATCGTATCAGATCCCAAGCGAGGCTTTTGTCAACGATGAAGTCTTCGGCGGGTAGGTTATAGATAAGCAGAAGTACACCATAGCTTGCTAACCCTAAGGCTAAGGTTCGATATCGATTTTCTTCAAAAGATGGCCATATAAGTGGCATTCGAACAAAGAAGAGTCCCAGTATCACCGCAAAAAGAAAGAGGCTATGACCGTACCAGTCGTTATGAAATGCATGGGTTATCTTGTGTTCATTGAATAAGAGATATATCGATAGGTAAATGACGATAGGAACATAAATAATACGCCTCTTTTTTGACAGCCAGCGCTCAATCGTGGCAAGAAAAGCCTTTCCTGTTGTGCTGTTGATAAATTTCATCAGGGGAAGAAGTACAAGGGTGTAGTGAAATAGATAGAGCACGTACCACATATGATTGTAGGTAGGAAAGGGGGCCTCCATGCGCTCATCCCAAGTAAATGTAAAATAAAATGTAGACCAGAACTGCCAAAATGAACCTTCAAACACCCCTTTTTGGATTGCTTCATAATAAGATTGTGGCGCAACGACCACCACGACGGCAAACAGCAACGGAAGATAGAGTTTAATGACGCGTTGCCAAGTAAACGATTTCAGTGGCATCTTGGTGATCATATAGCTCATTGCGACGCCAGACACGATAAACAGTATATCGAGGCGCCAGGTTGAAGTGAGTAACATAATAGATTTTAGCAAGACGCTGTTATAACCACTTTCAATATGAAAACTCCAGTCCACAAACATCATTGCTGTATGATAAAAAATGAGAAAAGCAAAGGCGAACACTCGAACCCAATCGAGAAAGTAGAGCCGTTGACTCGCTGCACCAGTATGTATTCCATCCGACATTATAATTTCCTTAACCGCGTAATTTCTTGCAATCTTTGTGTTAATATCTTGTGATAAATAGTAGCTTCACTTGGGTCAACGAAACATCCAAGAAGGCTGAAACGACAATGGTTAGGGACGAGACGCGGTATAATGAGATGAAAAATCATCAAGAGCCGACTTCAGAAAGGAAAGGTGTGAAATGATGCTTTTAAAAACAATAGAGAAGCGTCCCCAATTATCAATATTTCTGTTTTTTTCGCTCTACATAATCATCAATAACACCATCAATGCGACGTCGATTATCATGGAGGCGCTCCGGAGTGGCGGTGAGTTATCCTTTCCATTTTGGTCTCCTTTTCTTTCGGAGTATTCCAGTGCTGTCGGTTTTATGTTGGCATTGCCTCTGATCGCAGCCTTGTTAAATAAATTTCCATTAACTTGGCTACTTTACAAAAAAAATCTGATTTGGCACTTTTTAGGGTCAATTTTGTTTTCGTTGATCCACGTGTTTTTGATGGTACTGATACGAAAAATTATTTTTTTTACTCAAGGAATACACTATCAATTTGGTGATATGTCCTTGGAGTTATTTTATGAATATCGGAAGGACGCGTGGCTCTACGTGTTTTTTGTATTGTATAGCTACAGTTTCAATTTCGTGATCAGTCGAATGATTGGTGAGGCCAAACTGGTGGATGAAGGTGAAGATGAACCAGTACAGCAATCTATAGATAGACTGTTAATTAGAAAGCTTGGAAAGGAATTTATAGTTAAGATTGATGATATAGAGTGGTTAGAGTCATCCGGAAACTATGTCAACTTGCATATAAAAGAGCGGGTCTATCCTATCCGTGCCACATTAGGCGGCCTAATAGAACAGATTTCAGACAGAGGTTTTTGTAGAATACACCGTTCATACGGAATCAACCTAGACGAAGTAGAGTCTATCACCCCTCAGCCAAGTGGTGATGCAGAGATCAAACTTAAAAACGGTAAGCTCTTAAATCTCTCTCGACACTACAAAGACAGCTTTAGAATGAAATTGGGTTAAAGAAATAGAACCTAAAAACATTGAGCTGGTCATTTTTTATTAATGAAAGTAACAACCCTCAACACCATCACCTAACGTATTCATATAAGTCGTTTCGCGGCGATATGCAATTCATCACAGTTATATGTACGTTTGTTAACCAAACAAATCGATATATCCATTATTTATATAATTCGGTGAGATATGTAGCAGAAATGAGCCGTTATTCAAATTAATATGCTTATTATATATTACTCACTGCGCCTTGTTGCATATAAATTAAAATTGGATTTAGAATCATGAAGTTTAACTACAAGATTGTGGCGGCATCATCGTTAATGTTGTTTGTGTCGGTTTCGTTTTTGACTATAGAGCAGCTATATACTGTTAAGAGTCACATTGACTCTCAGATCGATAGAAATATTAAAGAGATGTTGAGTAGCGTAAAAAATTACACATTCTCTGAGTTACAGGCTCAAAAAAATGTCGCAAAAGCGGTGAGCGAATTTGTGGAGTTTTCTGCAGAAGATTACCAACATGCTCAGAAAGTAGTTGAAAGCCCGCAAGTTAAGACGTCTTTTCTTGCCGCAGGTGTCGGGTACGAATCAAATGGTAAGATGCTTGAAAATGTGGACACGTGGGAGGCGGGCGACGATTTCGACCCTCGAACTCGCCCTTGGTACAAACAATCTAAGCAGGCACAGAAAATTATCTTAACTCAGCCTTATTTGAATGATTCAACCAATGAAATAAACGTATCTATAGGCAGCCCTTTACATCAAAAAGGACGCTATATAGGGAGTATGTTTTTTGATGTCTCACTGACTAATCTATCGGAAGCGGTGAATCAATTTAATACATTTGATGCGGGTTATATATTTATTGTGACTGAGTCGGGCAGCACTATTGCTCATCCAAATAACACATTTAATGGCGTCAATATTTCCGATTACTTGCCGAATATTAATATTCGAGATGGTGCGCAAGAAACAGAGCTGGCAGGTAAAAACCTGCAGGTTACGTTTATGCAAATACCCGGAGAAAACTGGTATGTTGGCGCGGTTGTAGATGAAGAACTGGCTTATTCTGCACTCAATAGCCTGCGAAATAAGTCAATCTTATTTAGCGTCATTGCGCTGGTACTTAGTATTTTTGCTTTGACTTACTGGATTCGATATCTACTGCGCCCTCTGGCAAATTTTAATGACGCTATTCACGGTATTGCTACTGGACACGGAGATCTAACTCAACGTCTAGATACCAACACCGACGAAGAGTTTTCTCTATTAGCGAAAAGTTTTAATACCTTCGTCAGTAAACTTCAGGACCAACTAAAACAGTCAAAGACACTCGGCACCAGTATTAAAGAAGGGACTGAGATGACAGCCGAAGGTGCGAAACAATCGGCACAAGCAATGGGTACACAGCTAAAAGAGTTAGAGCAACTTGCCACCGCTATGCATGAAATGTCGGTCACTTCTACAGAAGTCGCCAACAATGCTAATCAAGCCGCGACATCAGTTAAAGAGGCAGAGCAAGCAACCAGTAACGGATCAGACATGGTGAGTGATACGGCAAACACAATAGAAAATCTATCGAGTAAAATTGAGTATGCCGTTGAAGAAGTAAAAGCGCTGACCATTGCATCTAATAACATTGAGTCTATTTTAAAAGTCATCAACGATATTGCAGACCAAACAAACCTATTGGCTTTGAATGCTGCTATTGAAGCTGCACGTGCTGGAGATTCAGGTCGAGGTTTTGCTGTGGTCGCTGATGAAGTTAGAAATCTGGCTCAAAAAACGCAGAAATCGACAACAGAAATAAAGGGCATGATAGAACAGTTGCAAAGCGGTGCTAAATCCGTTTCTGAAGCAATGAATCAAAGTCAACTTGAAGCGGATCAAGCCGTTAAACAAGCGACAGGCGCAAACTCGGCCCTAGGTGATATTCAGGCACTCATTCTAACCATCAGTGATATGAATACTCAGATTGCATCAGCAGCGGAAGAACAAAGCTTGGTGTCGGAAGAGGTGAACGCGAATACTCTAAATATCAAATCTCTTTCTGAGCAAGTTGCCGAGGCCGCGGGTAATGCTAATTTGGCAATGAAAACCCAAATAAAAAATGTAAATGATCAAGACGTATTACTCAATAGCTTTAAGGTGTAGCTAGTCGACCTGTTGTATCTTTATGTAGTGATGTAGGACTCATGTTTACCGCAGAGTCCTACATTTCATACCTTTTTGAAAGGGGGAGGTTTCAGGGTTTATTTTATTTAAAGATAGTACAAATAAAGGCCTCAAGCTCATATTGTGAACCAAAGTAACGAGGCACTGGATATGGACTGACGTACACCTCTTTAATAATATTCGCACTCATGGCTTTTATGTCTGATTGTTGAATCATATTGGGTTCAACTCTAATATTAAGTATTTCACAAAGCGCTATAACGCTGTCCACTAATTTATTTGCCTTTTCTAAGTTACTGCCCTCAGTGATACCAATTGCTTCTGCCATCTCGGCCATTCTCTTTGTTGCAGTTGGTACATAAAACTTCAACACATGTGGAAGCACTAAGGCGTTGGCAAGTCCGTGGGGCATCTTATAGTACGCCCCGAGTTGATGTGCGATACCATGAGCCCAACCAACACTCGTTTGAGTAAAGGTTATGCCAGCATTATGAGAGGCTTGAGCCATCTTTAAACGATTTTCTAATGATGTGGACCCTTCCCCATAACATTGAGGTAGGTAGGCAAAAATATCCCGAATCGTGTCTAGATTTATTTTGTCTAGATCCGGTGTTGAAAACAAACTTAGATAGGATTCCATGGCATGAGTGAGCGCGTCGATTCCTGTCGTTGCGGTAATAGCAGGGGGCAAGCCAATCATTAACCTAGGGTCTAACACGGCAAGGTCGGGAACAATCTTCATACTGATGACTTGTTTCTTCTGATGATCAATTTCATCTGTGACGACAGAAACAATCGTGGTTTCTGACCCTGTTCCTGCGGTCGTCGGGATGGCGACAAAATAGGCGCCTTTGCGTCTTATCCTAAATAGGCCAACCGTTTTTCTTGGCAGAGTGTTATTTAATGCGCAGGTATTAATGACTTTAGCCGCGTCGATAGAAGACCCTCCACCAATCGCAATTACGGCGTCAAAGTTGTGGCTCTTGCACGCTTCAATGCCTTTACTAATGACAACAAAATCAGGGTCGGGAACGACGCCATCAAATATCGCATAATTAATTGAAGCCGTATTCAATGCGTCTACTAAGATCTGAAAAGCTGGCAGCGTACTAAATACGCTATCGGTAATCACGACGGGACGTTGAATTCCTTCCATTTGCAATTGTTCAACCATATTCGTCACCGCCGAGTGGTTTGCGATAATGGTTGGTGTTGGAAAAGAAAGACGATTGGTAATGGGTTTCATAAGCTTCGCATAGCCTGAAAAAACATGTTTTTTTAATGTGAAATGGCAGCGTTGAATATTCATCAAATGACCTCTATATACTCTCGAAATGGCATCCTACCATCTATCTATAACTTGCTATAGGACGTTGCAATGACCGTTTTAAAGATGTAGTCATACGACACCTCGATACCAACGAGCGGGGTGTCGTCCATCGTAGATTTAATCATTAAGAATGCCTACTCGAAGTGAATCAGTAAAGAATAGGTGATCAAATAGCAATACGCTAAAGTCTGCCTGTTTATAAGACAATTTAGTTGCACTTATTTATTGGTGGCATGACAGTCGGTGAGTTCTCTGATGTTTTCGAAATATAAAAAATAAGCCCCAATTGTAGGGCTTATTCTTAGGCAGTGGAATTCAAGACAGTTTGTTCATTTACTCAGCGGTGTCTACGGTACCGGAAACCTTAGTTTGGTCGATGCCAATCAGGCGGTTTAAGACACCCAGTACAGACGTAGTATCGGAAGGGGTTGATTGAACCGTAACGACCTCGGCATTTTCTGGTACAAGTTCCATCGCGCGCTCTTGAGTGTCACCGCCAGGAAACTGAAGAAATAGAAAGTTAACACTTTCTGCATGTGAATCGAAAGCTTGGTCTGTTTGGCGCACACCCGAACAAGCCGAAAGACTTAAGACAGCGAAGGTAAGAAAGATAATTTTTTTCATTTTAGATCCATTAATAGTGGTGGTAGTTGGTATACATAGCGCAGTAAAAGTGGTTACAAAAGTGAACGTCAAACTACGTGTTTACAAAGACAAGGCTTGTTTTGCTTTGCTTTGGGTACTTTATAAATCAATGCTGGTGAATGACCAGTGAATGACCAGTAGAAAATCAGTGTTACCTCAGTCGGTATATTGGATATTATTCGAGTGTGGATATTGGCCATCGGGCCAATGATAGGTCGGATATACGTAGTTGGGTGACTCAAAAAGGGTGACGATAGCTGGTAGTTTCTGCTTAAGTTCTTGTCGTGTTCTGAGGCGCATCTCATCGTGTTCTACATCTCGTGTTGAACCAAGATAGGAAGCAGAGGCAAGATAGACAAATTCTGTGACTTTACAGTTGGCGTCACAGGTAGGGTCGCCGTAAAAATAAAAATCATTCTCTTCTGCTGACATCCAGATCTTATAGAGTTCGCTGTTCTTTTCTGGCGCATCACCGAATATGGAAGGAAAGCGTTTTTGCCACCCGGATGCCATGATGAGGTGATGAATTTCTTCTTGAGATGCATCGCGTCGGCTGCCGGTTGGGTTTGTCTCAGAGGCACTTAAATCCTGAAGTTGATAGCCGTCTAGGTCATTCATTACATCAGAAATAGCCGACGAAGATAGGCCGTCTGCCGACATCAGAAGGACAGGTTTGCTCGCTTGCATCGTCGTGAGTAAACGCGGCTCGTCAACATAACCGTCTTCATCATTATCTAGCCACTCTGCGGTCACGTTGGCTGCGTGAGTAAATTTCTCCATCGGTACTCCCTTTGTTCCGCACAGTAAGAAAGTGTCGAACACCAGCGCTGACTTATCAAACATAGCGGATTGACACAAAGGTGCGGGGTCTGTCTGAGCTTGAAATTCCTCAGGTTGTATACGTTGGCAGCCCGTAAGGCCAAGTGCCATGCTCGACAAAACGATGCCGCTCTTGATGATTCTATTCATTTGATACCTTCGTTCTGTAAGGACGTGTTCGAGACGCAATCATGGGCGGTATGCCACTATTTTGCGTGTAAATAGTGTTCCAAGCCTGGCTGATTTCTTGCGCTTTAATCACACCTCGGTGACTGGTGGCGGAGATAAAGACAGCTTTGTTGAGACAGCACTAGCCGAACAAGGGCTCCGTCGCCGAATTCAATTTACTGTCCCGTTCTTTACATCTGCGCTAACGGCAATCTGTCGTTCCGATATGTTGCTTGTTATCCCTGAGCACATTGCTATAAGCATGCAACAATCTTTTTCAATCAAGTATTTTCCTTTGCCTATTGAAGCGCCAAAACAAAAATATTGGCTGATATGGCACCCAAAATACGACAATGATCCTTCTCACAAGTGGTTAAGGGAAACGGTATTGAGTGTCATGCGAAGTTCTATGTGTTTAATGGCGATGGTCAGCATGGAATAGCCGAGAAGGGGAGAGTTTCATCGGCGATTACGCCAAACCTATGCTCAACATAAGTCTGGCGATTGGTGCTTATTATTATTTAATGTTATCCATCATGTACTGACCAACTTGGGAGTGGTGCGTTATCTGAGAGAATGGCTTTATTTCTTTCATAGGGCCCCAAGCAATCACCCCGACGGGTGTAGAGGTATGTGTACCAGTACCCCAGACAATGTTTTGCTGCTCTGCCAGTGCCCGTCCCATAAGATCCCACCGAATTTCATCGCCGTATACATAGAATGATTGGAAGTCATGTATAGCAGGCAGAGTATCCGCGCTTAAGTATGAATGCCCTGGTGTCTTATATGGATTGGGTACATCCGTTAAGATAGCTGTCGCTTGTTCAAGAGTAATTGGAAAATCGGTATGGTCATTCATGATGTCACGAAATGCCTCAGGCGTTTGCATCGACTTATCAAGATCGTAGAATTCAGACGTCATATCATCGAAGCTCATAGATTGAGCGTAGAGCCTATCTAACAACGATTTGTCTCCAAAGTTGAAGTTTGGTTTGTACTCGCGATCAGCAAACCCAGAACCGGGCAGCTTTTTAGCTTTAGGTAAGTTTGCGGCTGAATAACTGAATCCAAATGAACCCGTTTCATGATCCGCTGTGATGACAACCATGGTATCTGTGCGATTTTGAACCCAATCGTAGACATACTCGATAGCGTCATCAAATTTCAAGAGGTCATGCAGCATAGTACCCGCATCATTGTTATGACCCGCCCAGTCAATCTGACCACCTTCAATCATTAAGAAAAATCCATCTTCATCTTGGCTCAAAACATCAAGCGCTTTCATCGTCATTTCTTTCAACGTTGGTTGTGTACGTTTAGGGTCATCTTTCGTCGCGGTATAGCGAATGCCGTTATACATACCAGAGTAGGCGAACAACCCGAGTAATTTACTATCGCTAGTGGTTGCGGCTAATTGGTCTTTGGTAAAAGCGATTTGGTAGCCAGCGTCATGTGCATCAGTAATTAAGTTTTTGCTGTCCTTACGTTTTGATTTTATTTTTACTGCACCGTCAGTCATTTCGACAAATTCGTCATAAATTTTCCCTTTGTCATTCACTTCTTTTGGCAGCCAATGGCGTATGCCACCTGAAAGCATGACATCGACACCTGAAGCTAACATCTCTGCCGCAATAGTGTTTTCTAGTGAACGGTGCGGTTGATGGGCAGCAAAAGAGGCTGGCGTCGCGTGGGTGATGCGAGTATCAGAGACAAGACCCGTCGCTTTGCCTAAACGCTTCGCTTTTTCAAGTATGGTTTCCGCAGGATTCCCCTTTGCATCAAGGCCAATAACCTCAGAAGGTGCAAATTGACCAATAGCTAATTGAGTAGCAGAACAAGCGGAGTCTACGACGATAGAATCATCGGGGTGTACCAATGACATGCCAACGAGCCCTTCTTCAGCAAACTTACTGATCGCAGTTGATTTGCCATTATATATAGAGCTTGGCGCTTCACGAGCGTATAACTCTAGTAGGCCAACCTGCTGTGGTCCCATACCATCACCGATCATTAAAATGAGATTTTTAACCTCTGCTTGGCAAACAGGCGCCACCAAGGTGAGACTCATCGTTATAGCCAGTACTGTCTTGTCAAATTTCATGAATTTTCCTCGAAGTTGCTAAATAATGATTATGTAACTCTTCCAATATTGTCGAACGGTAAAAACTGCATCTATGGTTAATAAATAACCTGATATCGCTCGAATAGTAGACTACGTATTGGGTCGTATATGTGATGCTCATCTTGTTGTTCGACGATATTCATAGGGCCACGTTTTTATGTTAAGTATTGTGAACTGAGATCTCGTTAAGGGTGGGAAAGGGAATTCTCGCTAAATATGCCCATCATTCCCTGTTTTTTGTGACTGCATACAGTGAATTAACATACACTGAGTTGCGTATTCTACTAACCTTATAGATAAGCCACGAAAGGCGGATATAACAATTATAAGGACAGAATATGAGCAACCCAATTGTCGAAAACAACAAACCTATCAACGTCGAATTGACGAAAGATCAAGAGTATTATTTTTGCACCTGTGGTCGCTCAGGGAATCAGCCCTATTGTGATGGCTCCCATGCAGGGTCAGGTTTTAAGCCTAAAAGCTTCATTGCGAACGAAAGTGGCGGGGCCTATCTTTGTCGCTGTAAACACACCGCTAATCCACCCTATTGTGATGGATCTCATAAACAGTTCTCTAGTGAACAAGTTGGGCAGGAAGGACCCGGTGTTCAGATACAGCCGGCAGGTACTATGCCGGTCGCTGCAGCCACCAAAGAAGAACCGACGGTCGAATTTATCCATCAATTGGCACGAGAAGGCCTCTCCAAAATGGGACATCACGGTCCCATGACGTCGATGGGTGTACCAAGGAATGAACTCCCTCATTGGGATGACCTACAGATTATGGTTGCACAGATGGCGACCAAGCCGTTGCTAGAGGATGTTCCAGTGAGCACTCAATTGGTTATCGGTCCCAATGCCAAAAAGCCACTGACACTAAATATTCCCCTGTTTGTATCCGATATGAGCTTTGGCGCGCTGTCGGAAGAAGCAAAGGTTTCATTAGCGACCGGAGCCGAGTTGGCCGGAACAGGAATATGCTCGGGAGAGGGAGGAATGTTGCCGGAAGAACAGGCCGCAAACTCACGTTACTTCTATGAGTTCGCGAGCGCTGGGTTTGGATATGATGAATCCAAGTTAATCAATGTGCAGGCGTTTCATTTTAAAGGCGGCCAAGGTGCGAAGACAGGGACAGGTGGTCACTTGCCGGGCAATAAAAATATCGGGAAAATTGCCGAAGTTAGGGGGATAGAAGCAGGGACTGCTGCCATATCACCGCCCACCTTTAAGAATCTTCATACCGCAGAAGATTTTAAAAAGTTTGCAGACAGAGTTCGTGAAGTGACCGGTGGTATTCCAATTGGCTTTAAACTCAGTGCCAACCATATTGAAAGTGATATCCAGTTTGCGCTGGATGCCAGTGCCGATTATATCATCCTTGATGGGCGTGGTGGGGGTACGGGCGCGGCACCAGAGATGTTTAGGGACCATATTAGTGTGCCAACCATTCCGGCATTAGCACGAGCGCGTGCTTACCTAGATAAACAAGGCGTGAGTGGAGAAGTGACCTTGATAGTCACGGGCGGACTTCGTGTTCCAATGGATTTTGTGAAAGCAATGGCATTAGGAGCCGATGGGGTGGCTATATCCAATAGTGCTATGCAATCCATTGGCTGTGTTGCGGCTCGGATGTGTAACACCAACAATTGTCCTGCTGGTATTGCGACTCAAAAGGCCGACCTACGCCAAAGGTTGAATGTTAGCAAAGCGTCGGTGCAGTTGAAGAACTTCTTTGAAGCCTCGGTCGAGTTGATGCAGGTGATGTCTAGAGCTTGTGGGCATGATGCGCTAAACAAGTTTAACAAAAATGATCTGGCGACTTGGAAGAAAGAGATGGCGCAATTGTCGGGTGTGAAGTATTCAGGAGTGAGTAAGATGTAGAACAGGAAAACGATTACCTTGTTCGTCACCCCCACTTTGTTACAGGAAGCGTTAATTGATGAAGTGGGGGACGTGATGGCACGGATAAATGACTTGTCAGTAACCATTATTAGAACCAGTTCTTTTTCTTGAATATCCAAACTTGAATAATGACGACGCCAATAAGCAATAAATTAAATATGGCAAAAGAATCGCTGCTTTCTGCGCCGGGAATCCCGCCTACATTGACTCCGAACAATCCAGTAAGAAAACCGAGAGGTAAGAAAATAGCGGCAACAATCGAAAGAACATACATGCGATTGTTCATCTGTTCTGCAAGACGATTACTGAGTTCTTCTTGGCTAACAGTAGCGCGGTCTTTAATTGAATCTAAATCTTCTATGTAGCGAACTAAGTGATCTAACGTTTCACGTAGTTGAATTTTATCTTCAACAGAAAACAGAGTAATTTTGTCACTTAATAACTGAATCATAGCTTCTTTTTGTGGCGACAGGTAACGTCTTAACGAGATGATCTGTCGGCGTAAGATCGAAAGTTCATTACGCAGACTATAGTTAGTTGACGTGAGGATTGCCTCTTCAATACTGGCTATCTTTTCCTCAATGTCGTTGATTGTGTCACTCATTCTTGAAATCAATTTTTCAGTTAGCTCTATGACAAAACGAGATGGTGAACTTGGCCCATTTCCTTGACTGAAATCATTTGCAATATCTAGCGTCGAAAGTAGTTTTCGACATCTTGTACTGATTACTTTGTCATTTGTGACCCACAGGCGGATAGAAACCATATCTTCGGGGTCACTACCAGCCGCTAAGTTGACCCCTCTTAATGAAATCAGTAACCCGTCATCGAGCTTCGTTGCTCTAGGGCGAGTCTCTTCATTTAATAGAGCATCAATGACAGTAGGGTTAAGTTTACTGTGATTTCTCAACCATAGAATCGTGGAAGGAAGCGTGTAATCAAAATGGAGCCAGTGCGACCTATAAGTATCTAGCTCAGCCGTATTTTTAATTTTCTTCGTCAAGCCACTCTTGTCGAAGTAGAACCCATATAGGATGTCAGAAACTTGCATCATGAACCTCTTTCGGTTTTCTTTTCGCTACTTAGCGCAGAATTACTTTAAATCATAGTTTGGAGTGATGAACAAACATACAATTAATTCACTGAATGAGTGAAATTGAAGCTTAGGGTTGGCTTCTCATGGATGGAGAAAAAAGATGAAACGAGCAATATTATTGATCGGGGTTTTGGCCTGCACCTCAGTGAATTCAAAGCCACAAGGTCTCACCTGTTCTGAAGCCGCCGATAAAGCGAAAAAAACAGAATCTATTTCGGGCCAATCTTCAGTCACTTATGAGAATTTTTTGCGCCCAATTCATCATTCTGATCGCTCTCACTCGTTAAAATCTGTCGCGCTAGCAGAGACGACATTTTATAACTACCCGTCTTCCGACATCGCGAGCTACGAATATACATTGGAAATGTTGGCTGCGGTGTTAGAAAACGTAAACAATTACATTGATAATGGCGATAGTACGATCAAATTTACGCGTGAAATGGCCGACTCAGTGTATCAGATGGGTATTAGCGAGTTTCCGAAATTTAGCTATGAGCAAATGGAGCAAGGGATAGCATTGTCTGCTCGTCACGCGAAAGAAATAAAGGTTAAGAGCAATTTTTATTATGAAGAGCTCTCAAATCAAATGACCAATTTTATGGCAAAAATAATTAGAAATGATAAAACAGGGTTAAGCATGGTTTTCTTATGGGCTGAGAGTTGTAATGTTGACGCGGATCCAATCAGTGCCGTTTATCCCGTCAATAATCAGAATGTGAAGTTCCGTAAAATGTGTATAGAGGGGGGAAGCATAAACACTATCGCTATCACACCAATGACTCAAAATGGGCTAGATTTTGTCGTTTCAGAATTCAAAAAAAGAAGATGGGTTGAGATTCCTGTGAAGGTTGAATATGACAATCGCCGTTACCCCGTTAAGTTTTGGGCAAATGGTTTTACCAAAACATGGAACGCCGCCGGTGGTGATGCGTTATAGGTTAGCTTGCAAAAGAAGGTCAAAGATGAAAGTAATTACGAACGTAATTTGTTGATATAAAATGAACGAAGTACGCATCGCTAGCGTTTCTCAACCTAATGCATCCTACGTTCACTTCCTTTTCTTTCTACAACCTATTGATAAATATCGTTTTAAATCAATTTTTATCAACATGGTGTAATTTCATAATTGATTCAAAATGACCCTCTAGTTTTATCCTCACCTATTTCCTCCAGTTTTAACGCATTTATACTTAACTAAGATTAATAAACAGCGTGAGGTATTAGCAATTACTTGCTCCAACGACAGCATAGAATTCCCTACATCAGATTAAAAATAAAAAGATTCTGCTTTGAGGTTTATGTATGGAAAGTAAAGCGAGGGTATGGTCAGAAACAGTGGTGTTGCCGACATATCCTACTGGTGCAGTTGATACCAATCCCCTATTTTTGGAAAAAAGAGTGTACCAAGGCTCTTCAGGTGCGGTGTACCCATATGGGGTAATTGATTCAATCAATGATGAATTGATAGACAAAGAATACAACGCAATCTTCCTTGAAAATGACTATATCAAGGTCATGTTGTTGCCAGAACTAGGGGGTCGAATTCATAAGGCCTACGACAAGGTTCGCGACAGAGATTTTGTTTACTGTAACGATGTTATTAAGCCTGCACTAGTCGGCTTGATAGGGCCTTGGATTTCAGGAGGAATAGAGTTTAATTGGCCTCAGCATCACCGACCAACCACCTATATGCCAGTGGATGTAAATATTCGAACTCACGATGATGGTAGTGCAGAGGTTTGGCTTGGGGAAGTCGAGCATATGTATGGTCTGCAAATCAGTGCAGGCTTTAAACTTTATCCAAACAAAGCGCTCATAGAGATAACCGGTAAGGTCTATAACGGAAACCCAACACCACGTCAGTTTCTTTGGTGGTCTAATCCTGCCGTTAAAGGTGGAGAGGATCATCAGAGTATATTCCCACCAGACGTAACCGCGGTCTACGACCACGGAAAGAGAGACGTGAGTGAGTTCCCGATAGCAAAAGGCACATATTACAAAGTGGACTATTCCCCTGGTACAGATATTTCTCGGTATAACAACCTACCTGTTCCAACATCTTATATGGCGGCGGGTTCTGATTACGATTTTGTTGGAGCCTATAGTCATAATGAAGCTGGGGGACTACTCCATATCGCCAATCACCATATCTCTCCAGGAAAAAAACAGTGGACATGGGGAGACTGTGATTTTGGGTTAGCGTGGGACAAAAACCTCACAGATACCGGTGGTCCGTATATCGAACTAATGACGGGTGTCTTCACCGATAACCAACCGGACTTTACATGGATCGACTCAAATGAAGAAAAAGTCTTCGTGCAGAATTTCCTGCCATACAGCCAATTAGGGTCGGTACATCAAGCCAATACAGATCTCGCGCTGAAACTACATAGAGAAGATAGAGAAATAGAATGGGGTATCTATGCAATATCCCAAATAGAGAATTGTTCAGTCGTCATTAAGTCCAGCAATACCGTTCTCGTTGACGAGATATTCTCTTTTGAACCTTGTCAGGTACATTTGGAAACCATTGAATACTCAAGCAATGAAAAGCTAACGATTGTTGTCACCACCCAAAACGGTCAAAAAGTACTTTCGTACACAGAGCTCGATGCGGCTGAAGAAGCTATCCCTGAACCAGCGCAACCCCCTTTGGCTCCGCAAAACGTGTCATCGATTGAAGAGCTTTATTTGATAGGTCAACATTTAGAACAGTATCATCATGCTAGTGGTCAATCAGAAGATTATTACCAAGAAGCTCTGCATCGAGACCCACTGGATTATCGCTGCAACCTTGCGTTGGCGAATAGAGAGTACGAACGGTGTGACTACGATAATTCATTAGCACTATTAAACAACGCGCTAGATCGAGCCCATCGATATAACAAAAACCCGGCTTGTGGTCGCGCCAGTTTTCTTCGAGGTTGTGTTCACGAAAAAATGGGGCAACTCGAATTGGCCTATCAGGATTACTATAAATCCACTTGGAGTGGTAACTGTGGTGATATCGGATTTATGGGGGCGAGTCGCCTATCATTTATTCAGCACCGATACACCGATGCGCTAGAAGAAATAAATCGCTCACTAGAGCTTAATCGCACCAGCTATCACGCGGCTTTTATCAAGGCTGTGATTCTAGATAAATTGGATAAAACCGACGAGGCTAAGTGCTTCATTGATATGGCAATTCAACAGTTCCCACTTGGCTATGCGTTGTTTTTTGAGAAGTATCGAATTACAAGTTCGGATGAATCGAAGCAAATATTCTCGACTTTGTGCCAAAGAAGGCAAGCTAATGCCATCCACGTTAGTGGCTTATATCAATCACTTGGCTTAATGGCGTGTGCAATCAGAGCGATTGATCTGATCGACGCCAGCGGCGCCAATTCTTTGCTCATTAAAACAGCATTAGACGGCGAAATGGATGAGCATTTATTGACCAAAGCCGAACAAGAGTTTAGTCAAAACGTACTTTTCCCTAATACACAAATAGAGTGGTATGCACTGACAAAATTAGCTGGGAATCCTTTTGTTGATTATCAACTAGGGTGTTTCTATTACGCCAAAAAGTCTTACGAAAAAGCGGTGCTACTTTGGAAGAATGCGTTAACTATTAGGCCTGATTTTAAAGAATGTCACCGCAATCTATCTGTTTACTATGCAAATAAAAAACAAGATCTAGAACGTGCGCTCTGCCATATGTCTTATGCGTGGGAGCTTGACTCTCAAGACGCCAGAGTGCTCTTCGAACTAGATCATTTAAGCAAGCTGATAGGGCGCTCACCTGAAGATAGACTCGACATGCTGAATAAGCACCAGAGTATTGTGCTAAAGCGGGATGACTTAAGTGCCGAGTGGATAGCACTGCTTAATATTTCTGGGAATCAAGCCAGAGCACTAGACGTGCTAGAAAGCAAAGTATTCCATCCATGGGAAGGTGGTGAAGGTCGAATCACAGGACAATACATCAATGCATTATTACGCCAAACGGAAAAACTCGTAACGGACGGAAAGTACACCAACGCAAAGCAACAATTGGTTAAATCTCTAACCTATCCAGACAATTTAAGCGAAGGGCGTCTAGTGGGGCAAAGCGACAACGACATCTATTTCATGCTCGGTTGCCTTGCAGAAATACGTGGTAATGCTCAAGAGGCACAACAGTATTGGCAAAAGGCGACGCTTGGCTCCAGTGAGTTAACAGAAAGTCGCTATTACAATGACCAACCCGCTGATTACCTGTTCTTCCAAGCACTGGCTCTTGCTAAATTAGGAGAAAAAGACCGTGCACTGAAGCGTTTTACTGTAATGAGAAATTGGGCAAACGATCATCTATCTCAAGATGTTTACGAAGACTTCTTCGCGGTCTCGCTTCCTGAGCTGAATGTATTTGATAGGGATATCATTCAAAATCATCAGGTGCATTGTCGGTTTATTCGATACCTCTCTTCGCTTGGAGAAGGTTTGTTATTGGACACTGGGATCACGCCATCGACACAGGATAAAGCGGCCTTGCTTAAATTGGAGCCGGGGCATGGCAAGACCCGCTTGATTGATTCACTTTTGCCACTGCTAACAACGTTTTTTGAACATCCACCACATTAATACTAAACATAGATTACTTAATAGCGTGATTAAACATCAGAATATATACAGAGTAGTGCATTACCATTAATTTAAATAATAACGGTACTTTACAAACATAAAGCAAAATGCGAAACGCTGAATCCTTAACGTGATAAGGCGCGTTTATAGTCCAACGCATTGGTCTAACAAAATAGGGAACATTATGAAAAACCTCTACAAAAACATCGGAACGGTATTACTGACAACATCCCTTTGTTCTATTTCTTTGGGTGTTGCCGCAGAAGCGAAGAAGAAGATCGGTTTTATTGTAAAACAACCAGAAGCAGGTTGGTTCCAAGATGAATGGAAGTTCGCTGAAATTGCGGCAAAAGAAAAAGGGTTTGAACTGATCAAAATCGGTGCGCAAGATGGACAAAAACTCATGTCAGCGTTGGATAACCTGGGCACACAACAAGCGGATGGCGTCATTGTTTGCGTACCAAACGTAAAACTAGGTCCAGCGGTTGTGGCGGCGGCGAAACGAAACGGCCTCAAACTGATGTCTGTCGATGATCGCCTGATTGATGGGAATGGCAATCCGATTGAAGACGTCGTTCATATGGGCATTTCTGCTTATAGCATTGGGCGAGAGGTGGGTGATGCACTATTGGCTGAAATCGATTCACGTGGTTGGGACAAAAACGAGGTAGCTGTTATGGCCTTAACTTACAAACAGCTACCAACGGCCTATGAACGCACGAAAGGTGCAACGGACGTATTGAACGAAAACAACTATCCAACGGCAAATATTTTTGAAGCCCCTCATCGATTGGATAATACCGAGCAAGCGTTTAATTCCGCTAACAGCCTTATTACGCAAAAAGGTGAGTTTAAAAAATGGATAGTGTATGGCATGAATGACCAAGTAGTTATTGGTGGCGTGCGGGCATTAGAAGGCAATGGTATTTCATCGGACAATATTATTGGACTTGGTATCAATGGTACGGAAGAAGCGATCAACGAGTTTCGTAAGCCGGTTGCCACGGGTTTTCACGGCACAATTATTTTGAGTGCTAAAGCTCACGGGTATCAAACATCTCTCAACATGTATAACTGGGTAGCCAATGGTGTTGAACCTGACAAGCTTGTGTATACCTCTGGTTATTTAGCCACACGAGATAACTTCGAAGAAGTGCGTAAAGAGTTAGGTCTATAATTGTGATAATTCGGGGTGAATAACCCCGAACACACCAAGGATTATACGAATGAAGAATCAACTCGAATTTCGCGATGTATCTAAAAACTTCCCCGGCGTTAAAGCACTTGACTCTATTAGCTTTTCTATTGGCCATGGAGAGATTCACGGTCTTATAGGTGCTAACGGTGCAGGCAAAAGTACGTTGATGAAGGTGCTTGGCGGCATTCATCCAGCAAGCTCCGGTCAGGTTGTGGTTAACGGTAAACCGGTTCATTTCCGATCACCTAGTGAAGCGATAAAAAATGGCATCGCGATTATTCACCAAGAGCTCCAACTGGTTCCTGAACAGACAGTAGCAGAAAATATATTTTTAGGTCGACTCCCGACAAACAAAGGAAAAGTCGACTGGAAAAAAATGAACCAACTTGCCGACGTTCAGCTGAAAAAACTTGGCCTAAGCTTCTTACCAACCGATAAAATCAGCAAGCTTTCAATGGGTCAACAACAGATGGTTGAGATTGCTAAAGCAATGATATTGAATGCCAATATCATTGCTTTAGATGAACCGACAAGTAGCCTGTCAGCCGCAGAAACAGAGGTGCTTTTTAGAGTGGTTCGTCAGCTGCAAGAACAAGGAAAAATACTGATTTATATTTCTCACCGAATGGCGGAAATATTTGACCTTTGTAGCTCATGTACTGTGATGAAAGATGGACAACATGTCATTTCATATGATGATCTAACCCAGATCGACCGCCAGACAATTATAGAAAAAATGATAGGTCGAAACCTCGGTGATATGTATGCCTATTCTCCCCGTGACCTTGGTGATACCTGCTTTTCTCTCAATAATATTCAAAGCAAGTTGTTCCCTAACAATGTTCAATTTTCAGTACGAAACAGTGAGATTCTTGGTTTTTTCGGGTTGGTTGGTTCTGGTCGAACCGAATTAATGAAATCCATTATTGGTGCGTTATCTAGTCAACATATTGATGCCTCTTTAGATAGCAAAACACTTCCGACGCTAACGCCTAAACGGGCTATTGAAAATGGTATTTTGTATTGCTCGGAGGACCGAAAAAAAGAAGGGAATATTACTTTTCGATCGGTTTGGGAAAATATTACCATCAGTAGCCGTCGTAACTTCTGGAAGCTTGGTGGGATATTAAATCTAAGCAAGGAGATGGAGCAAGCCAAACACTTTGTCGATCGGCTAGATATTAAAACCCCCTCCCTTGAAAAAGAGATCCAGTTCCTTTCTGGAGGGAATCAACAAAAAGTAATTCTAGCACGTTGGTTATCTGAACCTCGTATGAATGTACTTATTGTGGATGAGCCAACTCGAGGTATTGATGTTTCCGCCAAAAATCAAATCTATAACGTCTTGTATGAGCTAGCGAATAAGGGGATTTCAATTATCGTAATTTCGAGTGAACTACCTGAAGTAATGGGCATCACCGACCGTTTGTATGTCATGCGGGAAAATCAAATATCGGCTCAATTTACGCGTGAAGAATATCAAGAAGAGAGCATTCTTTCTAAGGCTTTCCCAGAACAGGAGATGACAGTATGACGACGGTTAATAGCACCACAGATGTTAATAAGACCACTGAAATAGAACTACCCATGAGTAGAAGTGCCACAACATGGTCGTTGATTCGTAGCAGTGAAAATTTCAACATCATTGTTGTCTATATATTGTTATTTATTTCGTTAGCGATATTTGTCCCATATTTCTTTTCGCTAAGAAACATGGTGGGGCTTGGCCTTTCAATATCACAGATAGGCATGGTGGCCTGTACGATGATGTTCTGCCTCGCATCGAAAGACTTTGATTTGTCGGTAGGATCTCAAGTGGCTTTCTACGGCGTGCTTGCGGCGTTAATTGTCAATGCAACAGACAGCTTTATATTAGGTATTATTGGGGCATTGATAGCCGGTATTTTTATTGGCCTTATGAACGGAATTTTTGTTACTAAAGTTCGCGTAAATGCGCTTATTGCCACCTTGGCTATGATGGAAATTGTACGAGGCGGTGCCTATATTATTTCGGGAGGTAACGCTGTCGGTGTAGTAAACATGGACTTCTTCATGTTAGGACAGTCTACTATTTTAGGGATGCCGACCCCAATAGTGATTACTATTCTCTGTTTTGTTGTGTTTGGTTTCTTGCTTAAAAATACGGCTTATGGACGAAATGCATTGGCGGTGGGTGGTAATGCCGACGCTGCAAAACTGGCGGGCGTCGATGTCGATAAAGTAAGAATCACTAATTTCGCTCTACAAGGTGCAATATGCGCTATTGCCGGGGTGATACTGGCTTCCCGTATCACCAGTGGACAACCGAATGCATCGTTAGGCTTTGAACTCAGTGTCATATCAGCCTGTGTACTTGGCGGCGTATCATTAAATGGTGGTAAAGCAAGTATTATTGGCGTTGCTGTCGGGGTATTGATTATGGGTACGGTAGAGAATGCTCTGAACCTACTTAATATCGATTCCTTTTACCAGTATCTAGTCCGGGGTGGTATCCTACTTCTTGCGGTTGGTGCAGACCAGTATCGTCAGAGGCTAGCAGAGAAAGGGTAGCTTTATTCAATATTAAGAGGGAGTCTATAATGCTCAAAGGCATGAACAATCAGTCGGTCAGAATGTTCAATTCGAAGCTGATTATTAGACTCCTTTTTCAATATAAACAGTTAAGTAAGTCTCGCCTATCTCATTTATTGGAGCTCAGTATCCCTGCGATCAGCAAGATCCTTCTTTTTCTTGAGGAGAAGGGTTGGGTAGAACACGTTCAAACCAAACATACCGGAAGAGGTAATTCGAGTGGGGTGTATCAAATCTCTCATAAATCGAGCCCAATTATTTGCCTACATGTAACGCCCACAACGATTTCAGCGTTGGTTGTGAATGGTAAAATGGAGCTTATCCTAGACCGTTGGGAAAGGAATGTTTCTCCCGCGGTTCCAGAAGAACTCGTCCAGTCCGTCATTGACGTTTATCGACGTTGTGTAAAAGAAGCGAATGTAGGCAAACTCAAGATTGCTCTCTCTTTGCATGGGCAGGTTGATATCCATGCTGGAACTTCTATGTTCATGCCTCAAGCACCATGGAATACGCCGATTGATTTTAAGTACATCCTAGAAGAACAACTGGGTACAGACGTTACCGTGGATAACGACTGTGTGATGCTCGCACTAGCAGAAAAATGGATAAACCCTGATCATGCTCGTGACTTTTGTGTCATTAATGTCGACTACGGTATCGGTTCTTCATTTCTAATTGATGATCAGATATTTAGAGGTGTGCTATACGGAAGCGGACAGATAGGCCACTCAATCATCGACCAAGATGGAAAAAAGTGTGGCTGCGGTCGATACGGTTGTCTCGAGACTGTGGCATCGACAAAAGCGATGTTAGCGGACATTCGAAAGCAAACTAAAAATCGACTTTTCTATGAACAGTATTATCTCGATGAATTTGAATTTGAGCAATGTGCCCAACTGTATTTGCAAAATGACCCATTAGTATGTCGATTCTGCAATAAGGCCGCGAGCACATTGGGGATCAGCATCTACAATTTCTTAGTGACGATGAGTGTCAATGACATCGTTATTTATGGTGAGGCCTGCAAGTTAGGAGAGCATTGGTTAAGAGTTATTAAAGATCAGGCACACTATAATCCATTTGAAGGGAACGTCATCTCGGTTAAAGAGCAGAAATCCAGTATTCGATTTGGTGAACTTAGTGATACTCAGTTGTTACAAGGGATAGGCTATCTGTTTATTGAGAAAATGCTGATAGCCTTTAATTAAGGCTCACTCAAAGACCACTAAGATTCCCGTTTTCACGGAAATGACGAAGTATTTAGCGCTAACCGAGCCGCTAAGTGTTTTTTCAATCGATAATGATTTTTGACTATCAATTATTCAGTACTAAAGAATCCAAAATACCTTCACCACTATGAATTCCCCCTTCATTCTTACACGCAGGTTTACTGCGAATAAGGTAGCCCGCGTAGCCATCTATTTCAGTGGCTGGTTCACCATCATAGTAGGCAGTAAATAAGCCTATCTCGCTAACAAGATCATCGACATGAGCTTGAACACCATCGCGTACTGCAATCGTTGGTACTTCACGCTCGTGAGGATATAAACGCTGCATTAATGCCCATGCGTCATACTCTTCTGGCTTGAGTTGTTGTAGCTTCTTGCTGATGTCTTCACCAAATACGCAGTGACCGCCACCCTCACCTTGGTTTTTCAATACCCACTCTTGTTTATTTGCTTGTGTGTTGAACCAGTTCACAGTCTCTTGAGTTATAGGCTTCATGTCCGCTAACACACTTTTTACCAGTTTAGCCTCTTCAAGGTTAAGCCCCCAGCGAGCATATTCTTCAGGTGGCATGATGGTCAGTAGCATCTGCATCGTTTTACTGGTGGCAAGTTGCTGACTAAACGTCGCATTAATCGCAACATGGTGCCGTTCAATAAATAGCCTTGTTTGGCTTAACGTCTGACAACATACCGCTTCATCTTGTTTAGGCGAATAGTAATCAGAATATTGGTAGCCGGCTCTCAGGTACACAACGTCAATGGTACCAACACCTTCCAACATTAAGCGTTGATTATCACCGGTTGAAAGCTGTGTGCTGAGCTGCTTAAAAGTACGTCTTACCGTTCGTAAACCTTGCTTCTGTAGCGCGATTTCTAACAAATGTTGATCATAAACATTGTCTTCATTTTCTTGAATAACCATCAAAAAAGTCGGCTTGCTTGGAGCAATATCGGAAGTAAACGTCATTTTTACTTTTTTAGCGGCGTGCGCAATACCATAAGCAAGTTGGTCAAGCCCTTGGTTTTCGGCTGGAGTCGAAAGGCTATTTTCCAACCATGCATGATAAACTGTTGGCCATTGACTGCGAAAAAACGCGTGGAACTCTGTTGCACGTTGACCAAACGGCCCCATACCTGCGGCAATTCCATTGAACTCAATAACTTTTGCACCGTGCTGACGATCATCCATAAAATCGGTACGCATCAATAATAGTGGTTTTCGTGCTGGCGTGAATCGATGCTCTGTATCGCCATGAGCTTGTTGGTGCAACGATAATAAACGACCAAAAAACGGGTCCGCTTTTGCCACATCATCCAGAGCCGATTGGAGGAAGTCGTGATCCTCGGAAACATTGTTTATCAACTTGCTAATGAGTGGCGTCACTTTACGTAAATGTTGAAATACTGCGCGCTCCATTGACATTGGTGCAATACTAAATGGGCAGTGCCTTGCAGTGTTGTCGGCTTGGCGGAAGGCGACACCATGCATAATAGCCCACTCGGTCGCTTCTTCGATGATTTGCGGTGAAACGTAAGGGCGTGTTGTGTTGTTCATTGTTACTCCAAAAATATCTTTTCTTTACCGCGTAACAGGTTTACATACCCAGTTACGCGCGAGATAGCAGGTTACCTATATCGAAAATATTATGTTTGCTAATTGTGTGCGACTAACAATTTCTCTGTCTGGTTGGGTCTTTTGGTGAGTAGTCGGTTATACCATCTTGACCGACTTCAAAATCACAACAGGCCATCATCTGTTCTCGAAATTTCACACGACTTCGTTGTACTCGGCTCTTTGCGCCTGATAGTGACAAACCAAGCTGATCAGCAATACCTTGTTGTGAAACGCCTTCTAGCTCTGCCAATCGGAGTGGTGTGCCATATTTTTCTGGCAGTTCATCAATTAAGGGGCGTAAGCATTCTGCCAATTCCTCACGTGCTTGTTTGCCGGTATCCTCGTCCTCAGCAATCAGGTCTTCTGGCAACGCTTCATATGGCTGGCGATCTCGATAAAAGTCCATGATCGTATTGTGGGCGATACGAAATAGCCAACTTTTGAGGCTGCCTTTTGACTTCAATTGATGCAGGTTGCCACTGGCTTTGATGTAGACATCTTGCAGGATGTCATCCACGGCATCAGTGTCATCAATACGTTTGCTGACGTAATGACGAAGTTGTGCCTTGTGATTTTGCCATTCAGATATCATACAAACCGGATCTCAACTTAAATAACTATTTTCGATACTCTGACTAAGACGGAACTATCCGTGAAAAGACGCAAAATTTCGTCATTATTTTTTGAATATCGTTACTGGGTTAGTGTGTTTTGTGTTGCTGTCTCATTACGATATAACATTAGCATAAGAGATAGAATATCTGTTTTTTATGGCTATATGTACTACCAAGATTCCTGTGAAAACGAGAATTTTCTACATGTTATCTATTAACCAAGTTAAAACTGACTAGAATTAGATCCCCACCTATATGAACAGCGGTTCGGTAATTCGTCATTTTGATGATAATATCAGCAAGATTCCTGCTTTCACGCAATGCCGTTCGGTCAACGTTATCGAATTTCGTCGTCCTCACGAAAACCAGCGTCATCCCCATGAAAATGGGGATCTAATACCACCAAGATTCCCGTTTTCACGGGAATGACGAAGTATTTAGTACTAACCGAACCGCTTTACGTTTTTATGGGGGCAAGCCCCCAAGGCTCCTTATTTTATAACGCTATCGAGTAATGCATCATCGGCAACCGTTGGGATGGTTACCGTTAACCTAGGTTCGGCGGCCATTGCTCTTTTAATCGCAAAAATAGCGCCATCATTTCTCGCCCAGCTTCTTCGCGATATGCCGTTATTCACATCCCAATGGAGCATCGATTTTACTCTTCGGTCGCAATCTTCTGAGCCGTCAAGCATCATACCAAAGCCACCATTGGTTACTTCGCCCCAGCCAACACCGCCGCCGTTGTGAATACTTACCCAGGTAGCGCCACGGAATGAATCACCAATCACGTTGTGAATTGCCATGTCTGCGGTAAATTGTGAGCCGTCATAGATGTTCGACGTTTCTCTATAAGGTGAATCGGTACCGGATACATCGTGGTGGTCGCGCCCAAGAATGACGGGAGCCGAGATTATCCCTTGCTTAACGGCGTCATTAAACGCCTCTGCAATCCGCATTCGCCCTTCGGCATCCGCGTATAAAATGCGCGCCTGTGAGCCAACAACGAGTTTGTTCTGCTTCGCCTCTCTGATCCAAAGTAGGTTATCGGCTATCTGTTGTTTGATTTCAGAGGGTGCTTCGTTGTACATCGCTTCAAGCACATCACCGGCTATCCTGTCCGTCATATCGAGATCTTTTGGATCGGAAGAAGAACAGACCCATCTAAATGGCCCAAAGCCATAATCAAAACAGAGAGGGCCCATGATGTCCTGAACATAAGAAGGGTACCTAAAGGTTCCATCTTCTTTCATGATATCGGCACCCGCTCGGCCAGATTCAAGTAGAAATGCGTTGCCGTAATCAAAGAAGTACATCCCTTTGGCTGTTAGCTTATTGATCGCATCGACGTGCCTTTTAAGTGAGACCTGCACAGCCTTCTTAAACTCCTCGGGCTTGCTTGCCATCATTTCATTGGACTGTTCAAAGCTATACCCAACCGGGTAATAGCCACCCGCCCAAGGGTTATGCAGCGATGTCTGATCAGAGCCAAGGTCGATGGTAATATCTTCGATAACGAACCGCTCCCAGAGGTCGACGATATTGCCAAGATAGGCCAAAGAAACCGGCGTTTTTTCTTCCACCGCTCGCTTCACTCTGGCGATCATTTTGTCCATTTCTTCATACACTTCGTCAACCCAACCTTGCTCCAACCTTTTATACGCTGCTTTCGGGTTCACTTCCGCCACGATACCAATGGTTTTGGCGATAACCGCCGCTTTTGGTTGCGCGCCGCTCATTCCACCTAAGCCAGAGGTCACAAAAATAGGGAGCTTGGATTGGTCACGATCCTCTATCATTCGGGCCGCATTCAAAACGGTAATCGTCGTGCCATGCACAATGCCTTGCGGGCCAATATACATAAACGAACCGGCGGTCATCTGCCCATATTGGGTCACCCCTAAGGCGTTAAACTTTTCCCAGTCATCGGGTTTGGAATAGTTCGGCACCATCATACCGTTTGTGACCACGACCCTTGGTGCGTCTTTATGGGAAGGAAACAGCCCCATAGGATGACCAGAATATAAAACCAATGTTTGCTCGTCGGTCATCTCGGCGAGGTATTTCATGGTAAGCCGATACTGGATCCAGTTTGAGAATACGGACCCATTTCCACCATAGGTAATCAGCTCTTCAGGGTGTTGTGCAATCGCGTTATCAAGGTTGTTGCTTAGCATGAGCATAATCGCAGCCGCTTGCTTACATCGGTGTGGAAACTCGTCGATCGATCTAGCAGAGATCACGTAAGACGGCATAAACCGATACATATAGATTCGACCAAAGGTCTCTAGCTCTTGGTAAAACTCTTCCGCGAGTACAGCATGATGTTCAGCTTCAAAATATCTGAGCGCATTCTTGACGGCCAATTTTTTCTCACTTTTCGTCAGAATGTCTTTTCTTTTCGGAGGATGGCTTAGGCTTTCATCCCTCTCTCTTTTTGGGGGAAGAATCTTAGGGATACCCTCTAAAACCATCTCCTGAAAACTCATTTCACTCATCATAGGCCTCGTTTCTGTTCTTTTTCTCTAGGGAATACAATTGTGCCGCTGCCTCTAATAACGCGTTAATCATCTGCTTTAAGAGTGGGCTGATTTGTTGTTTCTTTGCGCTATCTAACCGATAGCCTTCGACACTATCTTGTAGGTAGGTCGCTTGAGATAGCTCCAGTTGTATAGCGTGAATATCTTGGTCTGGTCGACCAAAAAAGCGCGTGATATGTCCGCCCTTAAAGCGACCATTGCAGACATGGCTATAGCCGCTGGTCGCAATGACGTTATTGACGCTTGCTAACAAATGGTCTGAGCAAGCATCGCCAGCATTGGTACCAAAGTTAAAGTCGGGCAACCGGCCATCAAACAACATCGGTACTTCTGCCGCGATACTGTGGGCATCAAATAAGATGGCATAACCAAACTTGGCCTTAATACGGGCCAGTTCAGAAGTGATTTTTTGATGATAAGGCTGCCAAACCTCGGTTTTTATCTGGTCTTTTCTCGACTCACTATGCTGCCTATCACCTATAAATACGGGCTGATCAGAGAATGAAATTTCAGGGAAAAGCCCGGTTGTTTTACTGCTGTATAAGGGTTTGTCATCGACCGGACGATTCAAGTCGATCACGTAACGCGAATAGTTAGCGCTGATCACACCGACATTGAGATCGGACAAAAAATCGTACAGTTCGGTCACGTACCAATCGGTATCCGGCAGCGTTTTCGCTTCTTTACTCAGTACCTTGTTCATCTCTGGTAACAGGGACAGACCGGCATGAGGAATACTCACCAAAATAGGGCTGTCGCCTTGAACAAAGTGATAAGAATTTTCGATTCTAGACATGGCATACCTCTCCGGATTTGACACGAGTTTTAACCAGATTGCCACCAAGCCAATAACTGAGTTCGCCGGGGCTTTCAACGTCCCAACAGATAAAATCAGCCACTTTCCCTATCCCGAGTTCGCCATGGGTACTGGATAAACCAAGCGCTTTAGCCGCGTGAACGGTGGTTCCAGCCAAGGCTTCTTCAGGGGTTAGGTCAAAAAGGGTACAGGCCATATTCATCATCAGTCGCAGTGACAGGACAGGTGACGTGCCGGGGTTGGCATCCGTTGCAATGGCTATCGGAACTTGGTATCGACGCAGCAAGTCGATAGGGGGTTTTTGCGTCTCTTTTAGCGTGAAAAAAGCACCGGGTAATAACACGGCGACCGTGCCATGTTTTGCCATTGCGGCCACATCTTGCTCGGTGATGTATTCTAAATGGTCAGCGGAAAGCGCCTGATAGCGAGCCGCGAGCGACGCACCACCAAGAGAAGAGAGTTGTTCTGCGTGAAGCTTAACGGGCATGCCAAGCGACTGCGCGGCAGAAAAATAACGCTCGACCTGAGCCGGGCTAAATCCTATACCTTCACAAAATGCATCGATGGCGTCGGCAAGCCCCAGTCTGTGTATCTCTGGCAATAGTTCATCGCACAGGTAATCAATATAGTCATCTGGGCGGTTGATATATTCTGGTGGCAGAGCATGGGCGGCTAAGCAGGTGGTTCTGATATCAACGGCGTGTTCAGCGCCCAATGACCGAGCCACCTGTAGCATCTTGCTTTCATGCTCTAGGGATAAACCATAGCCGGATTTTATCTCCACCGTGGTCACGCCGTCTTTCATTAGCGCAAGCAGTCGACGTTTTGCAGAGTCGAACAATTGCTGATGGCTTTCTTCACGGGTTGATCTGACCGAAGAAGCAATACCCCCTCCGTTTTCAGACAGGGTTTTGTAGCTGACGCCATTTAATCTCTGTTCAAACTCATTGGCACGGTTGCCACCAAAAACCAAATGGGTGTGGCAATCGATTAGACCCGGCGTTACCCAACCGCCACCAAGATCATGCTCGGACTGGGCTTGATAGGCGGGCAGTTCCGCTTGTTTGCCGATCCAGCTAATACATTGGTTTGTTACCCCTATGGCGGCGTTTTCGATCACCTGATATTGGCCATCAACCATGGTGGCGACATGAAAACCATGCCAGATTGAATCAAATGTTAGCGTGTTGTTCATAGTCACCTCTGGCATTAGCTACTCGGTAATAAACCGGCAGGCATAAGGTCGTTGTGGACCGCCTGTATCAACAGGTCATTGGCTTTTTCAATATCAGCCGCAAAGTAACGGTCTTTGTCATAAAACGGCACACGAGCGCGAAGCTCTGCTCGCACTTGTTCAAGCCGTTCTGTCGATTTAAGCGGGGCACGAAAATCCAAACCTTGAACCGCAGAGAGTATCTCTACTGCCAAGATACCCCGCGTGTTCTCGGACATGTCTTTCAGTCGGCGGGCGGCGAAGGTCGCCATAGAAACATGGTCCTCTTGATTTGCCGAGGTGGGTAGGCTGTCCACAGAAGCTGGATGTGCGAAGGTTTTATTTTCACTCGCCAAGGCGGCGGCGGTGACCTGTGCGATCATAAAGCCAGAGTTAACCCCGCCATTGTTGACAAGGAACGGCGGTAACTTACTAAGGTTGCTATCGATGAGTAACGCCATACGACGCTCGGATAGGCTGCCAATTTCAGCAATCGCGAGCGCAAGGTTATCCGCTGCAAACGCAACAGGCTCGGCATGGAAGTTACCACCGGACAGGATGTCACCCTCTGCGGCAAAGACTAATGGATTGTCGGATACGGCGTTGGCCTCGACTAATAGGGTCTTTGCCGAGTTACGGATCTGGTCTAAGCAGGCACCCATTACCTGTGGTTGACAGCGCAGCGAGTAGGGGTCTTGAACCTTCTCGCAATCGACATGTGATTCGCTTAAGTCGCTGCTTTCCGTGAGTAAGTGACGATAGGCCTCGGCGACATCAATCTGGGTTTGGTGCCCACGGACTTGATGGATACGGTCATCAAAAGGACGGCGGCTACCGAGTGCCGCTTCAACCGACAATGAACCACAGACAACGGCGGAGGCAAAAAGGTCTTCAGCATGGAACAGACCTTCTAGAGCAAAAGCGGTAGAGGCTTGGGTACCATTCAGCAGTGCTAAGCCTTCTTTCGGTGCTAACGTAATCGGCTCTAAACCCGCAATAGCTAAGGCCGCTTGCCCTGAAATGATTTCACCTTTATAGCGCGCCTGACCTTCGCCCAACAATACGGCGCTCATGTGCGCTAAAGGAGCCAAGTCGCCAGAAGCACCGACCGATCCTTTTTGTGGGATGCAGGGGTACACTTCTTTGTTAATCAGCGTGATAAGTGCCTCGATAACCGATAAACGGATACCAGAAAAACCGCGCGCCAGGCTATTCACCTTAAGCACCATTACCATTTTGACCGTTGCGTCGTTCATTAACTTACCAATGCCGGCCGCATGAGATAAAACAATGCTGCGTTGCAAGGTGTCGAGGTCTTCTTCGGCTATCCGAGTATTCGCGAGTAAGCCAAAACCGGTATTGATGCCATAAACCGTGCGGTTCTCTTTAATCACGTCATTTACGATCTGCGTGCTGGCGTGAATCCCTTCAATCGCGTTTTGATCCAGCGACAATTTTACCGAATTACGGCTAATTTCGCGTAGCTCTGGCAAGGTGATTTTTCCAGGATTTATTGTCAATTCGAACATCAGGCACGTCTCCATTACATCTATTGTTTCGTTTTTTTGCTGCATTCATGAGTAACTCCAATTTAGGAATAACAAGATGATGCTACATGTATATACAAGTTGCTATAAACAATAAAAGTAAATCTTAAATAGTGCAAGTTTTTTAGGCAAAGGTAGCGAGTTTCGATCAAAAAAAGCAAGGTGGGTGAACGTTAGGCGTAAACAAACCATTGTTTATTGCCACTATCGCCCACCAATAATGCCTTTCCGTCACACCCGTGAAAACCTAATGTTGTTCGGTTAGTGCTAAATACTTCGTCATTCCCGTGAAAACGGGAATCTTGGTGATATTAGATCCCCATTTTCATGGGGATGACGTTGGTTGTCGTGAAAACAGGTCAGTCTTCGTCGGGATGACAAAATTCGATTCCGTTGGCCGAACATAATTGCGTGCAAACGGAAGTCTGGTGGGAAATAGATTCCTACTTTCGTGTAATGCTGTTCGGTTAGTGCTAAATACTTCGTCATTCCCGTGCAAACGGGAATCTTGGTGATATTAGATCCCCATTTTCATGGGGATGACGTTGGCTGGCATGAATGACGAAGGGGGCATGAATGACGAAGGGTGGCATGGATTACGAAGGGTGGCATGGATGACGAAGGGGGGCATGGATGACGTAGGGTGGTAGGAATGACGGGTACTGGCAGTGATGACGAAAACTAACAGAACTGACGAAAACTAACAGAACTGACGAAGCAGACTGTTTATTAAACGAGTTTACTGTCCAAAATGACCGAATAATTGAAAGCGAGAGCCGGGGGATAAAAGCCGCGCTGTGGTGACCAGTTGATCGTTAGACCAGGTACGGCGTTTGATCTGCAAACAGGGTTCACTTATGTCTATCTGCAATAGCTGGCACTCTTCGGGTGTGGCTATTACTGCTTCTACAAGGTGTTCGCCTTCGGTCATAGGGGCTACCTTCATTAGGTAGTCATACGTGGCGTTATGTTGAAATTCCTGCTTATCGTAGTCGGGTGCGAGGGTGGCGTTGACCACACGCTCTTCGATCTGAATCGGCGACTCGTTTTCTAGGTGCAAAATGCGAGCACGAAAAATGGGGTGATTGGTTCGAACCCCAAGGTTCATCGCCTCTTCCATGTTGGCCTTAGACTGCGTCAGCTCTATTAACTCGGCCTTGTGCTGGTGGCCTCTTGCCGCGATTTCTTCGGCAATGTTGTGGACTTCGAACAGACCAGAATGCGCTTTTTTCTTTGGGAGGCTCTTCGCAACGAAGGTTCCGACGCCTTGTTGACGTGCCAATATGCCTTCGCCAGTCAGCTCTCGTAGGGCTCGATTTACCGTCATGCGGCTAACACCCAAGGCCTTCACCATCTCAGATTCTGACGGTACTCTCTGATCGGTTTTCCATTCCCCGCTATCAATTTTCGCACAGATGGCCTGTTTTACTCTGGCATAGATAGGCGCTGGAGAATCCTCGATCGATTCCGATAGGCTGTACATCATGCTGCTGGTGGTTTCGACCATAGTTGTGCCTTGTTTGACCTGTGCGTATTGAAGAATAGCGGTGGTTATCGTTTGATTAAATGGAATTATAACCACTATTTCGGATGCATAACAGGTTTTGTATAGCAAATTACACAACTTGTATAGACAAGATGAGTTCTGATACACTAAATTCATCAAGACGTTAAGTAAAAGGGTCCTCATGACAAGCCAAGTGTATTTTGCAGAGCAAGCTTTCCTAGCGGAAGGGTGGGCGAACAACGTTCGTATTGAGGTGCTTGATGGCGTGATACAGGCAATCACCCAAGATACGAAAGCAGATAAGGCGATTCGATTAACCGGACCCACGTTACCCACCATGGCGAACCTTCATTCCCACGCCTTTCAACGTGCGATGGCCGGAATGGCCGAGGTGAGCCTAAATCCAAACGACAGCTTTTGGAGCTGGCGTGACCTCATGTATAGGATGGTGCAAAAACTGACACCGGACGACGTTGGTATTATTGCGACCCAGCTGTATATCGACCTAGTAAAGGCAGGCTATAGTCAGGTGGCGGAGTTTAATTATCTGCATCATCAGAACACTGGCCAACCTTATCGCCAAAAAGAAGAAATGGCGCAGCGGCTTATTCAATCGGCCAATACTGCTGGGCTAGGGTTAACCTTGTTGCCCGTACTCTACAGCCATTCAGGCTTTGGTGGGCAATCGGCCAGTGCAGGACAGGCTCGATTTATCAATACGACCGACCAATATCTGTCTATTCATCAAGGCTGCCAAAAGATAGTGGCGGACCATGACCTACACCAAATCGGTGTCTGCTTTCACTCTTTACGAGCCGTAACACAGGACCAAATCCATGATGTATTGGCAGAAGCACCTGATAACATGCCGATACATATCCACATTGCTGAGCAGCAAAAAGAAGTACAAGACTGTTTAAGCTGGAGCGGTCAGCGGCCCGTGCAGTGGTTAGCGAACGAAATTGGCCTAGATGAAAGATGGTGCTTGGTGCATGCCACGCATCTAAGCAACGACGAGATGATGTCGATTGTCCAGCATCGCGCGGTTGCAGGGTTATGCCCTACAACGGAAGCGAACTTAGGTGACGGGTTGTTTCCCGCCGTTGAATTTATGCGCGAGAAAGGGCGTTGGGGGATAGGCTCGGATAGCCATGTGAGCTTATCGGTCGCCGATGAATTACGCACATTAGAATATGGCCAGCGCCTACGAGATCAGCAACGCAACAGGCTGTATAACCCGCAACAAAATCATGTTGGCGATTTTCTATTTCAGCAGGCACAACAAGGTGGCAATCAGGCGTCGAATGTAAAACTGGGATTGACTGTCGGCCACCGAGCCGACTTTATGGTGCTTGATCATCAGCATCCTTTTATCGCCGCCAGTAAAAATGAAGACATCATTAATCGTTGGATTTTTGCGTGTAACGAGAATCTTATCCGCCATGTTTATGTGGCAGGAAAACCGGTGATTAGTGATTTCAAGCACGCCCAAGAAGACCAAGCCAACCAAGATTTTACGGCCTTGCTGAAACGTTTATTTTAGTCATCGTGTGGGTGATGATGTTTGAGGCTGACAATGAATCAACGGCGATAATGGCTAGGGTTCAATTTCCTCGCCATCCCATGCGAAGCATTTGCCACTATCGGTTGGGGTTAGGTTTGCGACGACGTTGAGCAATGACGCGGCCGAGAACGCAGGCGTGAATAGCTTGTCTTCTGGTACGTTATGCTTAAATGGCTCAGACAAATGGCTGTTCACCGTTCCGGGATGCAGGGTAACAACGATCGCTTGTTTGTTGCTTCTGCCAATCTCGATTGAGGCGCTTTTGATAAGCATATTCAATGCGGCTTTAGACGCCCGATAAGCATACCAACCACCAAGCCGATTATCAGAAATACTACCCACACGCGCCGAAAGAACCGCAAAAATCGTACGATGTTTACGTTTTAGTTTGGGTAAGAAATACTTGGCGATAAGCGCAGGCTGAATGGTATTCACTTGAAATAAGCGCTGGAAGTTGTGCTCTGATAGATCCATAAGGCACTTTTCTGGCTTGAGCTCTCCATCGTGCAAAATACCCGTGGCAACAATGACTATATCAAGAGGAGCGTCTTTCGATGCCAGAAGAGCGGCCTGTTGAATGGAACCTTCACTCTCATAATCTATGTCGTGACAGCGTAGATTATCTGTCTCTTCTGCCGAGTGATGTCTGGAGAAAGCGTGGATAACCGCATTCGGGTGCAAACTCGATAACTGCTGCACTAGCGCACTTCCAATGGCACCTGAACTGCCAATAATTGCAATGTTGTTGACCATCGTATTCCTTAAAGATGCGTTTCCCTAAGTATCACTACGAGTGCTTCCTAACAATCGATCACTTGCTTTGTGTTTTATCGCGGCGTGCGGCATTAGATAATGCCGACTTAATTATGGTGACGTACTTAGACGTCTGTTTTTACTGGTATCAACAACCTTTGCATAGATCAACTCTGCGTCATTTGGTTCTTCAAACATGTCGTTTGCTATCTCAAACATTTGTGGAGACACCGGGAAACTGAAGGTATCACCGGCTTCCGTATTTCGCGTTATCACTCGAGATTGCCGTGTGGCGAGATCGGTCGTTAAGAAATAAAAGTGTTTTTCAACATTCAGGGCTTCGCACAGTGTGTTGATTCTTTCTCGGTCGGCTATTTTTAGTAGCCCTAGGTCAAAAATCACATTGTATCCTAAGCTTATAGACTGCTTAGCGACCAACCATATCTGATTCTCACACCTCGTCACTCGCTCAAATGTCCAATTCAGCTCTGGCATGCCATTCAGGTCATCGAGATAAAGCGTTTTAAACCATTCATCGATGGAAAAAATCATGGCGTTATGTTGCTTCGCTAACTGTTGAGCGAAGGTACTTTTACCCGCTCCAATCGGACCAAATATAATGTGTATGTTACTTTTATTCATATTAGATTTACCTTACCAATACCATTTTAAAGCGAACGAGCTTTAGTTATATTCACTTTATTTTGTTGTTAAGTTCGCTGAGCAGTTGCAGCTCTTTCTTCGAAAACAGAGAGAATGCAGATTGAGCGGTGTGTTCAACCGCGACGGAGGCGTCTTGGAATAGCTGCTCGCCAGCCGCAGAAAGGCGGACCAAGCTTTGCCGTGCATCCCTTGGGTTACTCTCTTTTACCACTATGTGAATTTTTTCCATTGGCGCCAAAAGGCGAGTAATGCCGGACGCGGTTAAACCAATGTTGTTTGCCAAGTGAATTCTGCTCATGGCCATCCCTTCAGCACTGTGCAGGTGGTACATAATGGTATACTCGGTAAAGCTAATACCATGCGGGCTTAAGCAAGAATCCACCTTTTTGTTTAGCACCGAACTAATAAACGAATGCTCGATTAAAAGATTGGATTGTGGCAGTAAAGACATAATAATTACCTTGTGTAGTCGTTGACTTATAATTGAATAGTAGTTGATTAGTCAAGTATATATCAAGGTAATAAAACGTCAACAATTGATTGTGTAGGTATCATTTCGGCCAATTTCTTGCCCGGTGATGACTGGATTTGGTCATGTCGAGTCATACGCGATTATAAATAACCGGCATTTTCCCCTTCCACTGGTGCCATAAAACCTCATCACTGATCAGATTAAACATGAAATTAGCGACGTTAATACGGCTGGTTTTGCCGGCGTTAAAAATGACATTTCTAAGCGGTGAGTGATGCAGCTCGTATTGGCTGATAAAGGGTTCGTCTGTCAGGCTGTCTGGACGAACCACAACCCATTCAATCTGTTTATGCTGTTGGCCTATTTGAAGGCGAAGAAAGTCGGCTGCTTTTTCATTATCGAGGTGCGGAGGCAGTACCCAACGTAGTGCGGAAATAATCATCCTTTGTGAAACCGGGGGTTTCTCGGGGATATCGTCATTGCTGTTGCCCGTTGTATTCATAAGGATGAACTTTACTTCCTGTTCAAGGCTCATTGATTCTAGTGTGTGGGCTACTTTTTCGACGGCATCGGTGACGAGCTTTCTCGGCTGGCCAAACATCCCCTTGGCGGTGAGATTGTGGCCTAAACAAGAGATAACAGCGTCGCACGGCTTAAGGTAACGTGCTAGATCTTCGGTTGGCAGCTCAGAGATATTGGTTTTTATGACCTGTAAGTGCGCTTGTGAACGCACTTGTAAAGGGGGTTGCTCGCTAAACCACTCAGGCAGTGCGCTGTTGGCGCGAACAATGGCTATCACGTTGATACCTTTCTCAAGGCACTGTTGAACCACTAACTGACCCGTCGCGCCACTGGCCCCTAACACTAGTACTGTTTTCATTACATCTTCCTGATGGTTGTGGGTTCTTTACTATTTCAGATGGCGATCGTAACACTCGGCATGTAGGATAGGTATGTCGATATAAACACAACAGGTATGCATTTACGTATGGATTGGCAATCGGTTAATTTTGACTGGAATCGAGCTCGCGCCTTTTTAGTCACTGCGGAAGAGGGGTCTTTCTCTGCTGCTGCAAGGGCTTTAAAGATGACGCAGCCAACACTTGGCCGCCAAGTGGCCGCGCTAGAGCAGGAGCTGGGCATTGTGTTGTTTGAACGTGTCGGGCAGGGGCTCATTCTTACCCCAGGGGGCCTAGAGCTTCTCGATCATATTAGAGCAATGGGAAACGCCGCTAACCTCGCATCGCTTACTGCCTGTGGCATTTCACAAAATATTGAAGGGACCATCTGTATTAGCGCCAGCGAGGTTCACGCGGCATTTTGGCTGCCCAAGATCATTGCGAAGCTGCGCAAGCAACACCCGCAGATTCGCATAGAGATTGTCTCTACCAACAAAACCAGCGATCTAATGCGCCGAGAGGCAGACATTGCCATTCGAAACTTTCGACCTACGCAGCCTGAGTTGATTGCGAGAAAGATAAAGGAAGTGGCGGCTCGTTTTTACGCTACACCCGCTTACCTTAATGAGATGGGCAGCCCACGCTGTATTGATGATCTTAATAAGGCCAGTTACATCAGCTTCGACCGCAGCGGAATGTTGATCAAAGAGCTTAATAGCCGGGGCCTACATCTTACGCATGATAATTTCCCTATCATCAGTGAAAACTACATTACGCACTGGGAGCTGGTAAAACAGGGCTTAGGCATTGGCATCATGCCCGAGAATATCGGTGACTCGGAACCGTTGGTAGAACGAGTACCAACCGAACTTGACCCGTTTGTCTTTCCTATATGGTTGACGACACACCGTGAGCTTAATACCAGCCGCCGAGTGAGAGTGGTGTTTGATTTTATTGCCGCTGAGCTGTTGGATTTGTTGGAGTAGTATTTACGTTGATTTTGGACGTCTAATCTTGTTTTATCGAACATCAGAAAAATGCGAATTCACGAGCAAAATCAAACGTTCTGTAGTGGTATTCTACTTCATGTAATAACGATATCTTGTATTAACAGGTTGAGGAAGTAGCCGTATGTATAAACACATTCTAGTTGCCGTAGAGCTTTCAGACGAAAGTGACTCACTCATAGACAAGGCGGCGGTTTACGCCAAAAAGTTTAACGCCGATGTCTCACTGATTTATATTGATAGCACCCACGGGGAAATTTACACTGAATTTTTCGACATGAATTTGTCGGAGAGTAAGTCAAACGTTTCGGAAAAAACCAACCGTTACTTTGAACGTTTCATTAGCCGTTCGGAAGTGCCGATTAAGGTGGCGTTAGTTGGGACAGGCAATATAAGTAACAAACTCCCTGACGTGATAGAAAAACACGAAATTGACCTGCTGATCTGCGGTCATCACCACGATTTTTGGAGCCACTTTATTTCGACCTCTCGCCAATTAATTAACACCAGTTTAGTGGATATTTTGGTGCACCCAATTGTGGAGAAGAAAGGCGAGTAGGGGATTTCTCACTCTCACGCTATGAACTGACCCCCAATAGTTAAACAGCCAATTATTGGGGGGCATTTCACTCCAGCGTGGGAATGCATACAATACACGCTACCGCTTATGTTAAAACTGCAATGAGTCCCCTTGTTCTGGGAAGATAAAATTGACACCTAATTTGTTTTTGTCGGCTAATTGTTTTTGAATGATAACTTTAGGGTCTTCACCATTTTTTAAGCTGTATTTAATGTGGCTTATAACCACATTTAACCCTTCTAATGAACCTGTACCATTCATTTCTTCTAATACCGTTAATTCTTTTATCAACCAGTTTGGTGTTAAATGACCAAATAAAAATTTATCCGGTGTTTTATTAGTGAAAGAAACCTCAATGACAATGCCTTTTAATTTACCTTGTTCAATAAAAGGTGCTAATGCTGACCAAGCACTATGCAATGCCGAGCTTTTTTCAACTTCATCTGGACCCGTATCACCGAAATAAGCAAACACATCATCTTTATTATTTTTTAAAATAAATACAGTAGACTGACCACCAGAATGAGAAAGAGGCATTGCCATAACACGCATTGTTGTATTCGAAATCGTACTCCATTGAGTAGGATTTAGGTCAACATAATTGTATTTATTAAGCTTAAAACCACGTCCTTTGTTGGCAAAATTAGGCCATGCTGACCAGTTGAAGTAGTTATTCATCAGATCTTGATTGGTTGCTTCTAACGCGTAAATAGGTTTTTTACTGTCATCTGGTGAGGAGATAATCAAACCTGCTACATGATCTAAATGCGCATGACTAATTAAATAACCTTTGATTTTTTCATTTAAAATATAGCCGACTTTGGTATAAGCTGAATTATCTGGCAAAGTGATGTGATTAAATGCGCCTTGTTTCTCCGCAACAATCAATCCATTGACAACTGTTCCTGAATCGAGCATGACATAATTAGGATCTTGTTCACTTTTAATTAAAAAAGCGGTTAAGTTACCATCTTGTATTCCCCCTTTATTACCTAAAACAACAGTATCAAAACTGGCGGATTGAGCAATAAAAGAAAAAACACATAAGCAAGCGGTAAGTAACACCGTTAATTGATTTTTAAACATATAGAACTCCATTCATTGAGCATTCCTTGTGCGAAAATAATATGATACCGCGAGTGAGTGAATAATATATTACCTATTTGTGTCAAAAAATGCTCTTTTGATTCGATAGGCCGTTTATCTAGGGAAAACAAGTAGAGCATGATCTACAATAAGTTACCCTATAGGTAAGAAAATGTAGACCTAATCAGGTTAATAAGCTATTGCAAGAGAACGAGGTTCGTAAAGACATTAACATAGAGATGAGTCGCTTTGTTCCTAAGCACACTAAAGAAAGAACGCTCAATGACCCAGAATATCTCTTGTTCCCACGCTCCCGCCTTTCTCGTTCCCGCGTGGGAATGCACGTAACTTAAAGACGAGAAGCATTCCGCAGGTCGTGGCGGGCGTATAGGGAGTGTGGTGTTGTTTAGGTTAGGTGCATGTCCTTTTTGATGCAGATTATCTATCTTCAAAAAACAAGCCAAACGGATTGCCAAATTTTTGGCGACGTTGATACAAAACAGTAATGGTCAGTAACAATGCTAAAAACTCTGAACTCGGACCCGCTAGCCAAATACCTGGTTCTGCAAATAGCATTGGCATTATAAAAATTAAAGGTAAAGTAAATAAGTATACCTTTGCCAATCTTAATATAGCGGCTCTTTTCGCATCCCCCATGGATTGGAATACAACACCAATCATCATTAGCGGGCCGAGTAAAAGTAAAGCGGATGACATAATGGGTATAATGCGCGCTACTTCTGCATTCACATTTTCGTCATTCAAAAATACGCTACCTAATTGATCTTTAAACAGTAAAATAAACAACTGACAACAAAAACAATAGATAAAGGCAATGACGATGGAGATTTTAATTGCACTGTTTGACCTAAGCCATTCTTTCGCACCAATGTTATTCCCTAATATGGTTTGAAACGCCATGCTCAGTCCTAATAAAGGCAGGAAGATAAATGTCATGATCCGCGTAATAATGCCATAAGCTGCAACGGTCATGCTGTAGTCCGCGTTACTCCAAATTTGTAAGTTATATAAAATAAACGCAGAAGATAGCGCCACCCCGACATAAGACAAACTTGTCGGTGCGCCTAAAGCTAAAAAGTCAGACCAACAATGACGACTTGCAGTAAAGCGAAGAATAGAAACCTTTAATACCGTTTTGTGGTAACGGCGAAAAAAGTACACCGCTAATAGTGATAATGTTTGTGCCAGTAAAGTGCCATAAACAGACCCCACCACTCCCCAATTAAGTACCGCAATAAAAAGATAGTTAAATACTACGTTCAACAATACAGATAACAAAGGCACTAAGGCCATAAAAGCCATTTGCCCTTCACAACGTAAACTATCGCTATTAATGGTAAGAACAAATAATAAAGGCGAGAAAAATACCATAAGTGATAAGTAGTCATAGCTTATGGCCGATAAGCTCTCAGAACCATTGTTAACAAACCATACCAAGTCTTTGCCACCAACTAAAAATAATAAAATTAGCATCAAGCAAACAAACATAGATAACGTCATGGCTTGTGCGTAAGCTTCAATCGCTTGTGTTTTTTTATTTGCACCTAGTAATCTTGCCATGACACTAGAAAAGCCAGCAGACACCCAACTCGACAAGGCGACAAGTAACATAAATGCAGGGAATACAGAGGTAACAGCGGTAAGAGCTTGAGTGCCCACATACTCACCTAAAAAATAGGCGTCAACCAGTGAGAACGAACCATTTACTAACATCATTAAAATAATAGGTGCTGCGGTTTTCATAAATACTAAAGGTAACGACCCTGTAAGAAAAATATTGTTAGAAGAAGCCAGCATATTTAAAACATTCCTAATTTGTAAAACTTATAAATAAAAGAACCAAGAGAAAGAAGCTATTTAATGGGTAAATAGATATCGGTTATTAATTCATGTTCGTTTACATCATGTATGAAATTAACATAATGAAAGAATACGGGGAAATCGCGACACTGTGCATCGTGTTTTGGTAACCACTCTTTATATAAATAGTACACATTGGCCGCTAAGTCATCGCGGCTGCCTATGTCTCGAATAACGGCGCAACGTCCAGCGGGAATAATTTTAGTAGTAATATTATCGTCATTTTCAGGTACATCTTCTGTCACCGACCCACACAAATCGAACCGAAAATCCGCCGCCTTAACGACATTAGGATCAGCATAAGGAATACCGTAAGTGTTACTGCTTTTAATTGGTGACAAGCCAGTTTCTTTACGCCACGTCATAAATTTCAGAGCGGTTTCATAATGTAACTCGGGTGCACCGTGGTGTTCTAATGTTGCGACTTTTTGCGCTTTAAAATTAACTACTTTTACTTCCATTTTGCCACCAACCTTTTTATCTGCTTGTATTATTGGCGCGTGTTTTTTGTTATGCCACTGTTGCCATTTAGGCGATTTTCTAAACTCAGAAGGGCTTTGATCAAACTCTCGTTTAAATGCACGAGAAAATGCCTCTGCGCTTTCAAACCCAGCTTCAAAAGCAATGTCTATAATCTTCATATCAGCTTTGAACACCAACCTAAAAGATGCGCGTTTCAGCCGAGACATCTGAATGAATTTAATTAAATTAAGCCCCGCATAAGCCGAAAAAACACGATGAAAATGATATTTAGAAAAGCCCGACACCGCACTTAACCTATCCAAGGTTAACTCATCATCAAGGTGCTGATTAATGTAATCACAAACCCTAATAATATTTTGTTCGTAGTTATTCATTTAATATGACTTACCTTGCTGTTTTATTCGAGCGCTATTCGTTATCTAAAGCACTCTGTTTTATATGTGGTTCAGACGTTAATTTCAGATGAATTTTTACATGTTGCGGTAAGAAGTTCTTGATTAAAATTGCTACCTATTTAATTATTTTAGTTAATTAAATAGTATGTGTACGTTTATTGTTTAAGTTAATAATCATCTTGTCTCATATATACGTTCAATAATGCCACCAGATTTATAGCAAGAGATGAGGTGCGTATACGCCAGTAAATCAATAGCTTGAGAGTTCGTCTCTTCTTAAGCCAAGCACGCTCTTGCTTTCAACTGCTTCCGTTATCACAACGATAATTTCTGTTCTGTCTAATTGCCTCTCTTGCACTTGGTGCATAGAGAAGACAAAATTGCTCGCATTTCAATATGGTTATTACTGTGTGGGGTAGTGGTGATGAATTGGTCACATTTATGAAGATATGTTTCATTTGCTATGAAAATAATTTTCAATACAGATCACACATTTTCTCCATTTTATTTGAAGAAAATCTTCATACGTCTACTATCAAGGCGATCCAATGAATATTTTTACTCATCAAAAGAAATGAAATTTCTTTTAAAACAATTAATTAATGGAGAAGATATGAACAATATTTTTTCAGTGCTTCAACAAATCGGTAGGGCATTCATGCTGCCTATTGCCGTTCTCCCCATCGCGGGAATTTTGCTCGGTGTTGGTGGTGCTTTTACCAGTGGGCCACTCATCGAGACTTATAATCTAACCTTTTTAGCCCCAGGAACCGTGGCTAACCAGTTCCTAGTGTTGTGTTTTAAATCGGGTTTATTTGTATTTGCAAACTTACCGCTTTTGTTTGCGGTTGGTGTGGCTATTGGTATGGCGAACAAAAATAAGGAAACCGCTGCGTTATCGGCTGTATTAGGTTTTCTTCTATTCCATACCGTCATCGGTACGTTATTGGGCTTTCAGGGTCTTACACCTGAAACAACAACCGTTGACGCACTTATTGCTGCAGGCGCAACCCCAGACGGCGCGGTTGGTTTAACATCGCTGTACACGAAAGAACTAGGTATTTTTACACTTCAAACGGGTGTGTTTGGTGGTATCGTATGTGGTTTACTGTCGGCTTTTATTACCAATCGCTTCTCGAATGTCGCTCTGCCTGATTACTTAGCTTTCTTCAGTGGTAATCGTTTTGTGCCAGTGATGACCATGCTGCTCTTTATTCCTCTCGCCTTCTTTTTCCCCTTTATTTGGCCACCTATTTTTAAATCTATTATATTCGCAGGTGAAGCATTCTCTGCTATGGGATATATAGGTACTTTCTTCTATGGTTCATTAATGAGATTGCTGAATGTATTTGGACTGCACCACGCGATATACCCATTGTTCTGGTATACCGAGCTTGGCGGTGTTCAAGAAGTCGCGGGTGAATTCGTCTCTGGTGGGCAGAAAATTTTCTTCGCTCAACTCGCTGATCCAACCACTGTTCATTTTAGTTCAGAAGCGACGCGCACAATGACCGGCGGCTTCTTGCCAATGATGTTTGGTCTTCCTGCCGCCGCTTTAGCTATGTATCGCTGTGCGGATGATAAGAACAAAGCGAAAGTAAAAGGCATTTTGATTTCAGCCGCGCTTACTTCATTCTTAACGGGTATTACTGAGCCTTTAGAGTTTACTTTTCTGTTTGTTGCACCAGCACTTTACGCCATTCATGCGGTACTTGAAGGTGTGGCATATATGCTCATGCATATGCTCGATGTGGCGGTTGGTATAACGTTCTCTCGCGGTATTATCGACTTTACGTTCTTCGGCCTATTGCAAGGCACTGCGAAAACATCGTACCAATGGATTCTGATCTTGGGTCCGGTCTACGCTGTGGTTTATTATTATGTATTTAGCTTTATGATCCGTAAGTTTAACTATTCAACACCTGGTCGTAATGACTCGGACAACAAGCTTTACACTCGCAAAGATTATAATGGTAAAGACTCCGGTTTAATCGACGATATAGTAACAAACCTAGGCGGTGTAGAGAATATTGCTACGTTAGATGCTTGTATTACACGCTTGCGTGTAAGAGTAATAGACAGCGCATTAGTAACGGATGATGATGTTTGGAAATCATTGAATGCAAAAGGAGTGATTCGTTCTGGTGACGGCGTTCAAATAATATACGGGACCCAAGCTGAAACCTATAAGAATCAGATCATAGAAAAGTATAATCTATAGCAACTTATGAATAAATGAACCCAACGCCCGTTGGGTTCTTGTTTTTTTCGTAGCGACTTGAGTTATACTCGTAGCGAAAGAAAATAGAATGAAACTCATCATGAACACGCCTATTCAAACTAACATGCTCACTCGACTGCGTTATAACATTGACGACTACAGTCCCAAGCTCAAGAATGTTGCCAACTTTATTTTGTCAAACTCTGATAGTGTTCAGTATTTTACGATTACTGTACTTGCGAGAGAAACGGCAACGAGTGAAGCAACGGTTATTCGTCTTTGTAGAGATCTAGGGTTTAAAGGGTATTCTGATTTTCGCATGGCGTTGGCGATTGAGATTAATCAGCCACAAGCTCGTCAAAAAAAGACAAAACGCAGTGAGAATAGTGATTTGATTCATGTTGCCACTAAAAATGCGATGACTAGCTTGCAGGACACCAGTGATTTAATTGATAGAACGCAGGTTCAGCGCATCTGTAAATTAATCCATGAATCTAATAATATTTATTGTATGGGTGTCGGCGCGTCTAATGTAGTAGGTCACTACCTTTCTTACCGTTTAACACGTATTGGTAAATGCTCGATAATATTTGAAGACACACACATTGCTGCCATGCGCTCGGTTACATCTAAGCAAGGCGATATGTGGTTTGTAATATCAAGCTCAGGTTCTACTAAAGATGTTGTGTATACCGCCAAGAAAGCGCAAGGCCAACAGGTTCCCGTGGTTAGCTTAACGAACATTCGTCACAGCCCGCTTTCAGAAAATTCAGACGAGGTTTTAGTGGCGGCTTGTCCTGAAGGGCCGTTAACTGGCGGATCATTTGCCTCAAAAGTAAGCGCGTTGCTTCTGATAGATATTCTAATTAACCAGTTGGTGGATGAGTACGAGCAGTATTCAAAGGCGGTTACCGAAACTGCCGAAGTGACAATGCAATTTATGGTTTAACCAGCTATTGGGGGTCAGTTCACTCTGGCGTGAGAATGCATAAGTAACTTAAAGGCGAGAAGCACCTCGCAGCTCATCTTTTGTAATCATCTCATTCAAATAGTTAGTCATCGTTTTATTCTCTAACTCGTTTTTATCCGTGCAAGTAGCGTAAAGCGTCGACAGATAGTCGCGAGCGAGTAGGGGGGAGTTTGGTGTTGTTCAGGTTTGGCATTAGCAACTCAAACCTCTAAGCTCACCGTAATGTCTCTAGAGATACCTTAAAGTCTTCAAATTCTTGCTTTAATTTAGCGATATCACGTTTTGCCGTAGTGGCATAAGATAAACCAGCCACCCCAAAAATAAATCCTATAATACTCATAGCTTCCATAATGCTCTCCTAGTGAAGTAGTTATAACGCCGCATTATGCGGACAAAAATAGTGGGTTAAAATGTGTAGTAAATCGGAGCGTAATGTACTTTTTCTGTCATTGCTTTAAGCACTTTTTTCACATGGATATGATATCCATATCTTTGTTCATACAGGGATATACACTTTAAAGCCTCTTGTGCTGATGGTGCTATCAAAAATAATTTTTTACCCCCTCAACTACAAAAAACATTCACATTTTTACAAATAATATTCGATGGATCTGATCCATCGGAAGAGATTAAGAGTCGTCTAGTTTTCATCGTATTATATTTGCAATTAAGAAGACAACAGTAGTGGCATTTTCTGCACACTGCTTAGATCACATTTATATATCAACAGGACAAACATGATGAAAAAATTAATCGCTTTATCAATAACAACAGCTCTATCTGCAGGAGCTGTGTTTGCTAATGACATCGTAAATGACTCAGTAACGAATAAAGATGTTTACAATACTCATGAATTTTTCTTGCAAAAAAGCAACCGAGTTAAACTGCAATTTCCAATTGAGCAATCGAAATTTGCTTGGCAAAACCTAAGCCGTTTTTACCCTACTGCTCAAGTTGAGCGCGATGGCCCTGTTTATCAATTTCCATATAAGATCGATAATAAAATTGGTCAGATTGAAGCAACGGTACATGGGAAAACTAAAACATTAAACGACCATTTAGATTCTTATCCCGTTGATGCATTTCTCGTTGTGAAGAACGGAGAGATTGTCTTTGAACGTTACAACACGATGCGCAAAACTGACAAGCACAATTGGTTTTCAAACTCTAAAATCACAGCAGGTGTAGAGCTAGCTAAATTGGTAAACGAGGGCAAAGTTAACCCTAATGACCCAGTATCTCAATACATCCCAGAATTAAAAGGCTCTGATTGGGATACAGTATCAGTCATCGATACAGCAAACATGGCGACTGGTTTGAACGCAACTGAGCACGATGAACCAGAGGCGGACTCACGCACGAACCCCGACCAACCTTGGTTTAAATGGGCGGTATCCATTGGTGTATTTGACGGTGATGTTGACCAAACACCACTAGAAGTTTTAGCTGAAATGAAACGAAAGGCCCCGGCTGGTGAAACGTTCGAATATAACTCTATCAATACATTCGTAATATCTCGACTTGTTGAAAATGTACGTGGCCTACCGATGAATCAGATAATTAGTCGAGATATGTGGCAGAAAATGGGCGCAAACAATGACGCATACACGGTTGTTTCTCCACAGGGAGGATATCCATTGATGTTCTTCTCAATGAATACAACGATTGAAGATATGACAAAATTCGGCATGTTGTTCACTCCTTCAGCGGAAAAATTAGGCGATGGTGGCATAAGTACCGAAGTTATAAAGTTAATCCAAAATTCTGGTAACCCAGAAGCTTATGGTGGAGGTTATGTAGGTAAGATGATGGAAAACTCTTTTTACAACGACACTAACATCAAGAATGGGTATCAATTTGATGCAATCTTTGAAGATGGGGATCTATTCAAGGCCGGTGTTGGTGGACAAGGTGTTTACATTTCGCCAAATAAAGACTTAGTGATTTCTTTTTTCTCGACCAGCACTGGCAAAAACCAAGAAGAGACTTATGCCCGTGAGATTGCGAAATATTTTAATAATTAGCAATGTAAGATAACCGTTGTTACTCGACGGCCCGACCACTGAATGATTTAGTGGTTGAACATAACATGTTTTAAACTCTAAAAACGTCAGTCAATAGACTGGCGTTTTTTTTATGGTTAGTAAATTATGGGTAGGAAATAATGCCTACTCGTATCTACGACGTTCAATTTACTAATCGAAATGGTACGTTACGTCGTTACTCCCTGCCTCTAGCTATCTTGCCTCATTAACTGTTTATGCTAATTAACAGCACACTCGTCACGCCAAGCCCTGTCAAAAAACATGTACGCATAGACACTGAATAAATTACTTTGCGTCACCCCAACACAATAAATTGCCTAGGTCAGGAGTTATAAGCCACTGACTGTTTTCAAAACATATCTATCATTGTTTAAGCTTTAACAAAGACCAACTGAGAGGGAATTATTGCTGTAATTAGATCTACTGGTTGTGGTAATAGCGAATATAGAGGGGCGGAGCTACCATTCATTGTTAAGAAAGAAGGCAAACTCGAAACTAACGATACTACTAAGACTAGAACATGAATAGATTCGCTTTCACGCGGATGGTTTGTTTCTGAGCCATCAACAATGTGAAAACTACCGTATCGTAATGGTGATGACCTAGGCGCAGCTATAGCGAATGAAGAAGATTGAGATAAATACTAACATAAAGAATGTAGACAACATGGCATTCGGATTTATTTAAAAGCCTTAAAAACTAAATGGGTCAAACGTCTGTGCAATAGACGAGCGCATTCAGGCAAGGAAATCAAATCGTATAAATAATAAAAGGGGAGCCTGAAATAGCAAAAAGGTGAATGTCGCCATTCACCTTTTCAAACACATTATTAGCACAACCTAAATATTTTAGAAGAATACTTTGTATTGAAACCAAGCCACTGTATCGTCGATATCAATGCTTTGATTCGCTGACTTCATGCTTCCATAAGTGTTTTCCACCTTAAACTGGCCCCAACGCGTTTTGTCTGCGGAAAAAGGCGTTGCCGCAAGCAGCGTTGTTTTAACTGTGCTTGTTTCAATATCTCCGTTCATATAAGTAAATTCTGGATATGCAGCAAAATAGGTACCATCTGCACCCGGCTTCCATACTGCATAAGCTGCCGCCATACCACCAATAATACGGTTATCTTGCACACCAAAAGCGGATGTTGTGTCATCTGAGTACTCCCCCCCAAGTACAGCGGCACGCCCAAAAAAGGTCAGTGAATCAACCGGAGTTCTAAAAATAGCGACACCACCTGCCGCAGCCGTAGTAAAGCTAGTATTATCGATGATGTCCAATGATGCCGCTACCCGAGGTGTAACAGCATTATTCAAACTAAATACATGGAAATACTGAGCACGGCTATCCTTATACTTACCATCATTACCCATAGATCCTTCTAAAGTAACCATCGACATTTGACCGTTATCATAAGCGTATGATAATGCGCCAGATAACTTAATATCACCGTGGTTATTGGTTGCAACGTACATATTGGAACTAGCACGAGTCATGTCGGATGGATCGACTTCTTTTGCACCATCGCCAGCAAAAGCAGAAAGAGAAAGAGTAGCAAGTAAAGCGGTCGATAAAGCAGTCATTTTTGCGGTTGTCATGATGTTTATTCCTAATTGATTTAAGTTAAGTTGCCGTAGCAATGACGTAACTTTAACTAGGAAACTGATATCCACTAACTCTCTAACGAAGGGCTTAATCCATCATTAACACCAATACATAGTCGATTAGGGCTGAACTGGGAAGTATTTGTATAACAACGAAAATTTAAGTAAATAAAATTATCAAAAGACAGTCTTTAAATCTGGAGTGGCAATAAAAGTAGTAAGGGCTGTGTTGGCGAAAAAGCGCCGTGGTGCTAGTATTTTAACATCACTAAAAATGAACGTTACCGATAATATGAATTTTAGCCTAGAGCAGTTAACCACCTTCGTTGCCGTATATGAACAGCAGGCCTTCAGTAAAGCCGCTATAAAATTAAACAAGCATCGAACGACGGTTGGACAAGTGATCACTAATTTAGAAGATCAGTTAGCTATCACATTATTTGAGAGATTGAGCCGAACAGTAGAACCAACGGAAGATGCAGTTCTACTTTATCACTATGCGAAGCAGACATTAGAGCAAGCCAAAACCTTTGATAGATTTGCTTTGAGCCTATCATATGGAGGGTTAGAGTCGGTCACTATCGCCTATGCCAGTTTTTTACCTCATCACGTTGTCTCTAAGATACGTCGACAGTTATATGAAGACTTTCCATCCATGCGAGTTAATTTTCTGGTTAGAACGAAACCAGAAATCAAAGCGGGTATTGAAGACGGAAGCATACATTTTGGGATTGTAAATATATATGAAAGCAAAGTAATCAATAGCATCGATTTTACCTTTTTAGGGAATATGCCTTTCGTACCATTTGCTCATATAGGGAGTGACCTGTCTTCTTTGGCTCCCAACGAAACACTCTCGCTAATGAAGTCTTCACGCCAATTTGTGCTCAAGTCATTAGTTGATGACAAAATGACGGAAAAAGTCATTCTTTCCTCTCAACATGAGTATGTCGATCAATTGGCTGTGATTATTAAGCTTATTCAAGAAGACTTCGGCTGGGCGCTATTGCCAAAATCGATTACCGAGTCTGAATATGTGACTGACAATCTGGTGGCCATAAAATGTGACCAAATAAAACAAGAAATAATGGTTCCTATATCCCTTTGGTGCCCCCATTCAAAACAAATTTCCCAAGTAAAACAATCTATTCTTAAGGTTGCAGATTACTACATAAACAAATCTGTTTACTGAAAATCTAAACAAGAAATAAGGCACAACCGCAAGGTCATCTTGATCATCCCATGTTTGATGAATAGTTTTTTCAATCATGTGATATTCTGCGTCAGTTCCTGACTCAATACTATCACCTTGAAGAATAAGGAAATTAACTAAAGCATCGGCACTGGGAGCCATCACGTTTTCCTTAACGCCACCTTAAACGACAGTGACCGTGGTAGCCGTGTGGCTCAGTGCTCTAGTGATCGGATTTGAATATAAGTATTCCAACAGTGATTCGTCATATTTCAATACTTTTCGCTGTTCCTCCGTCATATGTGGCGCCATCGCCTCAAATGGCTCTCGTACCGAATTCGTTAGCGAAACTGGGAATGGGTTAGATTCTAGGGACATACACTTTAAAGCTCTAGTATTGAAGCAACTCTCTATTATCACTGAGTCTCTCGATGCGTTCGTCGTTCATTTTTAAGTGGGTATGATAAATTCTCGAATAAAAGCGATGAACATAGAAGAGGGTAGATAGAAACACGTATCAAAGCATTTAACGCTATTTACTGTATTGATATCTCTATACCTCGTTCAGATTGGTCTGTATGGGTGCTTAATCACATTGATCTTAGAAAGACGGCACGAATTAAAACGTACCGTGACTTTCTTATCGAAACCATCTCCAACAAACGGACCTTGTTTGAAGGTAATACCAATGCCTTCAGGTAATCAGTGCCTTTAAGAGTTCTCTTCCCTTCAACACGAACTAATTTCACGACACATTTTTACGTTGGGGAATTTGTTTATTCTGTTTTTTATGGTGTGTGTCCTCATTACATTACGTAAGCTTTCCCAATACCTATTTTTTCTTTTAAATGTTGCCAGAAAAGATTCAGTCTCTGCCAGTGAGTTGATACGGATAATAGTTATGACTTTAAAAGCCCACTACATAGACACTATCGCAATTCGCATTGACACATATACTCGTCTTGAAACTTACAAACTCTATTTTTTATTTTGATAGAAATAATCTGAAAGAAAATTGATAAAGGAGCGAATACTCTGAGGTTTGTGGTCGACATCTTTATAAATCATGTACATAGGTAATTTGGCATGTTGATATTGTTCCAATACTAATTTTAGCGTATTTAATTTCAGTTCTTCTTCTATCATCCATCTAGGCATTGCCGTTACACCCAGACCAAGCTTTGCCATCTTCACTAACATCTCAGGGTTATCACTCCTAATGCATTCATGTACTTTGATTTTTAATTCTTCTTTTCCATCATCGAATCGCCACACATTTGATGGTTTCGCCAAAGAATAGGTGAGGCATTTGTGCTGGTTCAAATCACTTGCTTTAACAATCAATGGGTTGTCGGCCAAATAGTCAGGGGACGCAAAGTAGACAAGCTCATTGTCCATTAACCACTTGGCTTTTAACCCTGAGTCTTTGAGGTAACTAGCTCGAATTGCTATATCAATATCGTCTTCAACTAAATTAATCAACTTGTCTGACACGGACACATCAACGGTTAAGTTCGGGTTCAAGTTCATAAATTCACTGAGTGGTGACGAAAGTAATTTCACACTAAATGCACTGGGAACAGAAAGCTTTAATGTACCAGAGACTAGTGTTTGTTCTTGCCTGAGTTGAGATTCGAATGTACTCAGCTCTTCCGTCAACTTTGTTGCTAACTTCAAATATTGCTTGCCACTGTTTGTAAGACTGATTGCGCGAGCATGACGATGAAACAAAGTAATACCAATATCACCCTCTAACCAAGCGATCTTCTTGCTAACAGCACTTTGGGTAGTATTGAGTTCATTTGCAGCCGCCGTAAATGTGCCGTGAAAAGCAACACGGGTGAAAATAGTTAGGCATTGAATTTTGTCCACGACCATTCCTAATGGGAATTATAACAAGTCAAATTTTAGTCTACTACTCACCTATTTGGAATGCTTAAATGGTTTTACTAAATTGATGCGGAGATAAAATTATGATGTTTATTCAAGGGTTGCTGATTGTATTCTTTCTATTTGCAAGTTCCATTAAAATACTGGGATGGGTAAAAGCCATATTCGAACCGCAGCTAGCATTCTTTCACAAGTATGGTCTCAATCGAGCTGCAATGTTTACTGTTGGGTTAGTTGAATTGACAGGTGCAATCGGAATGTTAGTGGGCATGGTCACAGAAGATTTGTTGGTAAGTGCTCTTGGTGCGAGTTTAATTACACTCACTTCAATCGGGGCAATTTTCTTTCATTTCAAATTTGATACCTGGAAAGACGCTATTCCTTCGATGGTAACATTGTTGCTTTCCCTATCGTTGATTTCACCGTTGCTCATATGATTATTCACTGTTAGCATGAGGAAAAGTAAGCTAAATGACTCGTTGCTGAAACGGTAAGTTAAACTATTATGAGATGATCTATGGAATCCACTCCTTCCTTTGCCAAGCTAGACTTAGGAGAATGAGATAAATACGTGGATTCCTATATGTTGAACAACAATATTATCGCTATCGACCTAGCTAAAAATGTTCTACAAGTCTGTCATATCAGTGTTCATGGTGAAATGCTTTCCAATAAACCTTTGAGCCGACAAAAAATGAAAGAGTTTCTTGCTAAGGCTAAACCTTCTATTGTCGCTATGGAAGGCTGCTGTGGTTGTCACTATTGGGAATAAGATTACGTTTCATTTTGTAGTGATTCGAGTGCCCACAATAAGATGTTTATAAGACAACCTATTGATTTATATAACGACTTCTTCTTTCAGCTCTGGCTCTTCTTTAAGTATGCTAAAAGGGACATACACTTTAAAGCTTTTGAGTATAACTCGATTTCTGTGACTTGAATCGCCACCGACTCATTTCTGGACATAAACGAGTTGGCCTATCGAGCAAAATCTACCCTTCAGAGAATTAAGCGACTCTCAAATAGTACAACGGCACCACTTTTCAGAGTGCCGAAGATGAAAGCTTTTGGATAATTCCGTGCATGACTCTAACAGTTCTATCTATCAAGCTATTGCATTTCTATCCAAGAGAATAAGCATGATTAGTCGATAAGTTTATATGGGTATTAATCAAGGTAATCTGGTGTGTGAAGGTAAGCACCACATTTGGTGCACTTGTAGTCACCACTTCCATAACCTGGATCGAGTGACGAAAACAAAAATTTAAGAAATCCGAATTTTCTAGGATTCTCAGACTTATCACCCTGACCAAACAAAATATACTTGTGGAGTGTTAACTCTTCACAATTAGAGCAATAAGCTTTAGTTTGTTTTTCTCCATACATAGTCAATAACTTCCCGTTTCACGACAAATTAGAATTTGAATTATTCCGTATTAAGAACTTAAATAAAAAGGAATATCAGTAAGCTAGTAGCCACTTTAAAGATCAATTAGTTACAAGAATTGATTAACCATCATACTTATTTATCGAGCAAATTCTAGTACGAATATCATATATGTAATTGATGGAGAATTAACATGTAATTTAGAGGGAGTTGAAAGTGGTCTACACAGTGAGTATCTTTGGGAGCTTTTACGCATCGTTTGTTTGCCTAATTCCATACGGGAAGTCTAAGAGTTTAGGATTGAAATTCATCGGCTGAAAATATCGCTAAAACACTTTGGGGAAAGCATGTGTTAGCGACCTTCCTAAATTAGTAATTCATAACCAACTACAAGTATGGAAAAAGATTCAATACGATACCAAAAAGTAGCGTAAACGAAGCTAACTGAGCGTAGGCATTAATTATCTAGATTGAAGCATGACCCTTTTAACCACATCATGAACTGCAAGGTTTAGTGGGCTTTGGCGATCGACAAGACGCATGCAAGATACAAGGTTTAGGTCAATGCTAAGCTCTTTGGGTGGCTCTATGGTGTTAAGTGAAGCGTCCTTCCAGCTATCGCTTAATACACAGGCGTGCTCACCCTGTTCTAGAATTTGCCTCGCAACTGAAAAATTGTCCACCGTGATACTGATGTGGGGTTCAATACCATTATTTTTTAACATTTCCAAATATCGGTAACGCTCTTTATTCCAACCTTGACTGCTGATCTTGATAAAAGGCAATTGTAACGCCTCTTCCCATGTCAATCGACCCAATGACTTTGAGACAGCGATCACGAGTTGATCGGCTGTTATGCGCTTCTGAAAGATATTCGTACTACGATCTTCGTTTAGAAAGTGTACACCTAGGGTGATATCACCCTCTTCTAATTTTTGCTCTGTATCTGATGTCCAAGTCTTCAACTCTATTTGCGCTTTTGGAAATTTTTCTGAGAGTTTCCTAAATAATTTAACACCTGAAAATTCCAATGTGTAGGCGAAAAAGGCGAGAGTAATTGGCCCTGCATAGGTGGCAGGATTGAATTCAACCGGTGAGATAGCGGAATGTACCATAGACAAGGCTTGTTCAATATTGGGTAAAATAGCTCTGCTGTAATGAGTTGGTCTCAAGCCTTCAGTAGTGCGTTCGAAAAGTGGGTGTCCCAATTGTTCTCTTAGCTTGGTCATTTGCTTGCTAACAGCGCTTTCCGAGATTCCTAGCTTTAGCCCGGCCCTTTTTAGGCTATTCAACTTACACAGCAATACAAAGGTACGGAGTAAATTTAGATCTACACTTTCCATTTTGGCAAGCCTTATTTTCCATACTTTCCATTTGGGAAGTATATAGTAATCACTATCGGCAGAGCAAATAACACTCTTCCAAATGACATTAACTTTGAAAACGAAATATAAAAGGTAGCTATGATGAAAAAACCATTATCCCTTATCACTGTCGCTCTATTATCGACCAACGTTTTTGCAGCGCCAACCATAGTCACGGAAGATAACTATGCTCAGGCGTACACCAACATGCGTCTAGGCGCTGTGATAGAGAAAGCAGGTGGTACAAATATATTCTTTGAGATGTCAGTACCGAGCAGCGTTCCAGAAGAGCAATTCGTGGTGAGAATGAATCGAGACACCTTTTATTCAGTTTCTGTCATCGATATGTCAAACGGTGATGTATACGTTACTGTTCCGGAAACTGACCAGTATGTATCACTGCAAGTCGTTGACGAAAATCATGAGACACAGCCGATGATTTACGGATCAGGTCGCCATAAAATCAGTGCAAAAACAGACCACGCATTTGTAATTGTCCGTGCTCTTGAAGATGATGCTCGCCGTAACCTGAAGATTGAAACTGGTAGTGATAAACCGTTTGAAGTAAAAGAGTGGGACATGGTGTCTTTCAAAGAGATCGATAAAGCTGGCAACATCGATTTCAGTAACGGCTATGACCAATCTAAGGCGTTTGGTAACAAAGAAAGCGGCCAAACCGATTATATGAATTATGTTGGCGCTGCTGGCGGTTGGGGTGGCGCGATGGTAGAAGACAATATCTATCAAACCAGCCAGTACTTCGATGCGAATGCATGTTATGAAACGACTTTTAATGATCCGAAGGCAGGCGCATTCTGGTCTGCGACCGTTTATAATGCTGATGGACGCATGTTTAACGATAAAGCCAACATTTCGAGTGAAATGGCACCAGTTGTTAACAACGATGGAACATACACTCTCCGTTTTGGGTGTGAAGGTCAGCCAAATAATATCCCAACTATGGAAGGTAATAAGACGGGTAAATTTAATGTTCTTATGCGCCATTACAATCCTAGCGAGCCAGTAAGCAAGGGTGAGAAAGGTTACAACCCAGTAACTATGATTAAGAAAGCGGGCTAACTTAGGTCACGAAACGAAACGCGGAACACTGACACACACTTTTGTAATCTGGATAACACTAAAATACAAAGCATCAAAAATCGCCTGTTTTCCTTTTCTAATGGTGTGTGTCTCTTCAATTTTTGCTTCAATTTTACAAAATGACGGAAAAAGTCATTCTTTCCTCTCAACATGAGTATGTCGATCAATTGGCTGTGATTATTAAGCTTATTCAAGAAGACTTCAGCTGGGCGCTATTGCCAAAATCGATTACCGAGTCTTATGCTAAAAGGGACATACACTTTAAAGCTTTTGAGTATAACTCGATTTCTGTGACTTGAATCGCCACCGACTCATTTCTGGACATAAACGCTTTAGGGCAATTTATCAATTAGAGTAGATATTTTTACATTCCTCGCGTATACATCCCTGCAGCCATCATGAGATGGCTTGTGTCAGCGCCATATCGAAGGCTACAGGTCGACCGAGCAATTTACTTAAAAGGACAACGGGCTTGTTCAACACCCGAATAAAGTGCTGGCTCCGCGACACTTATTCTTATTTGTTATGTGCAGCTTTAATTTCACCCTTTCTCATTAATCACTTCGATTAATGCCAGTGTGCCATTAATCGAAGAAGGGAATCCTGCATAAACACTCATTAAAATCATTATTTCTTGTATCTCTACTTGGCTTACGCCAATATTTAACCCAGCTTTTATATGAAATTTAAGCTGAGATGGGGCGGTACCCATTGCAGTTAAAGCCGCAATCGTCGCCATTTCTCTGTGCTTAAAATCTAAAGCAGGTCTTGATAATATATCTGCAAAACCATATTCAATAACAAATTTTGCCATGTCCGGTGAAATATCTTTAAAGGTTTGCTCTAAGTTTTCAACTTGATTGGAATTTAACATGCTTAAATTGTTAGCACCTAACTCATAACGAGTTGAATTTTTAGGGACAATTGAAGGTTGTACAACCCCTAGTTCATCTTTTTTTCCTTCTAGCTTACGATCCTCCACCACATCTTTTAATGCTAACATTCCATTAATTGCGCTTGGAAACCCCGAATAACCAGACATTTGTAATACCACTTCTTGAATTTCAGCAATGTTACAACCTACATTTAATGCACCATGAATATGTACTTTTAACTGCGGTGTCGCATTACCCATTGCAGTTAGAGCGGCAACAACAGTCAATTCTTTGGACTTTAGGGTTAACTCTGTTCGGTTATAAACATCACCAAAAGCATATTCAATCATGTATTTCACTAAATCAGGCGAAATATCAATTAAGCTGCTAGCTACTTTTTCACCGGCTTCTTGATCGATGATTTTTAAGTTTTTTAACCCTGTTTCATAACGTTCATTTAAAGTTGTCATATAAGCCTCTGTTTATTAATGTAAAAACAGCAGCTTAAGTCTTGGAGTTAACTCTAAGTCAAGTGCTTAATTTGTTATTAATAGCATCTTCATAATAAATTATTTTCTCTTTAATCTTTTTAAGGTGTAGTGATTCTAAGGCTATTTTTTCTTCTAGGATAAGAACATGCTCTTGTAGTAACTGTTTTCGTCGTTCTGACGTAGATTCTCCTTTTTCTCTTAAATCTGCATACAGCTTTATATTATCCAACGACATACCCATTTCTTTTAGCCGTATGACAAACCCAACCCAATCAATGTCTTTTGAAGTAAAAAAACGATGTCCACTGGCATTTCTTGCTACATGTTTTAACACACCAATTTTTTCATAAAATCGAATTGTATGTGCTGAAATACCTGTTAATTTTGAAAAGCTCTGAATATTAATAAAACCTCCTAAGCACATAATGAATCGACAACTGTAACGTTTCTGGACAAAATGTATGGTACGCCCCATAGAAGCATTCTGACTTTTCGAATTACTTCTTGTATTGCAACCATAGGACCAGCCTACATGTGGCTGGCCAAATTTTCTCATCCACTACACATAGACCTCTAAAGAGTAATAAGACGATAATCTAATCCCTTCATTCTCTACCCTAATCATAAATGACTAAGATGGTTAGTCATGTATGTTTAGGGTATGTCTCTTCAATTTCTTCAATTTATCACCCTCTATATTCAACTAGATTTGAACATCATTCAGCTTTAAACAGTTCAGGGGTTTTTCGTTGATCTATTAAAGAGTGTTTGGCTTGAGAGTATTCCGATTCATTAAGTGCTGATAGTTCAAAAGCAGATTGTAAATCCATCAATTCCTTTCCTAACGTGTTATCTGTACTAAATGAGTATTTCGGTGAAAAAGAACATCCAAGTAATAAAAGTGAACTTAATGCGGCTACTGCAATTTTCATATCTAGCTCCAGCTATACATATTTCATTAGGTGCGCCTCAATCGCGCACCTAATGATTTTATCTCGCAGAGAAACGAAAACTCAATGACCAACACCGCATGAGACTATGCACATTTGTATACCTAAAATTTGAATTTGTAAAAACGTACCAATTTATATTGGCCTAAAGTTCGAATCTTGATGATTCTATGGTTTTAGTATTTGGATTAATGATTCTGCAATGTAATCATAAACACGCTTTAATCGCAGATTGTTTGCTCGTTCTCGATGTGTGACTAACCAAGTTGGTACGCAAATAGGAGCCGATAACTTCTGATATTCAACGACATCACTACATTGTTTAGCTATTGACTCCGCCATAATACCAACCCCCATACCAGCTCTGACTAAATTCCAATGTTCAACATGATTGCCAGCATAGCATCTGAAATTTTCCTCCGTAATAAGAAAACCTAAACGATTCAGCTCTGCAATAATTTGGTCGTTAGCACCCAAAACCCCAACAAAGGGAATAAGTTCTCCTTCTAGTGTGTCGCTTAACGACTTCTCTATGTCCTTTGAGCAATATAATTTAAACAATTGGTCGGGTAGTTTTCGCGCAACTAAATCATCATCTTCAGGCTCACTATGGCGAATAGCGATATCGCATTCCCTGCGTAAAATATCGGTTATTTCATGAGACGATATGATTTCTATTACAATTTTCGGTTCTTCTTTATGAAAAAGACGAATAAGATTTGGCAATATATAGGCGGCCATTGTATCGGTGCATGAAATGCGGACCTTTCCCTTCATCTCACTTTTTTGGCCAGATGCTGACATCGAAAACCTAGAAGCAGCTTCCCCCATATCCTTAAGATGAAGTAGTAACTCAAGCCCAAGCGGTGTAACGTGAATACCTTGACTAACCCGTTCGATGAGAATCACACCAAGCTCTTCCTCTAAACTAGACACTTGTCTACCCAAAGTCGGTTGGCTCATTCCTAATGCTCTGGCAGCGGCTGAAAAGGACCCTTCTTCCGCGGTAACCAAAAACGCCCTAGCTTTGTTCCAATCAAACTTCAGTGAATCCCAATTCATGTGTTGCTCCATGCGATTTTTTATGGCTGCCATTCAAGTCTAGTCAATTGTGAAAAGAGTTCATATTCAGGATACTCATATTCTATTCACTATAGGACTAAAGGAGTCAATGATGAATCAACAAGCCGAATTTTGGAACCGCATGGCGGCAAAATATTATAAGACGCCAGTGAAAAATCAAGATGCCTATAAGTCTAAGTTAGATAAAATCAGTCAGTTATTACACTCAAACGCAGATGTACTTGAACTAGGATGTGGCACTGGGTCTACTGCACTTTTACTATCAAGTAAAGTTAGACAATACGATGCATGTGATTTCTCTGAAAGTATGATAAATATCGCAAAGACTCGAGCAATCGAAGATAATATCCACAACATCTCGTTCACTGTAGAAGATATTGAAACTTTTTCTATTCCAAGTGAAAAGTATGACCTTGTAATGGCCCATAGTGTATTGCATCTCATTGATGATGCCGATTCTGTCGTTGAGGCGCTGATGAGCGCATTGAAACCCAATGGGTATATTGTTTTTAGTCTTGTTTTGCTTAATGATATCCCTTTCCCACTGCGCTGGCTGCTGATGCTTGCCCAGAAAACAGGTTTTGTTCCACACCTAGTTTACCAACGCGAAGATGAGCTTCTATCTTCATTAATAAGAGGGCATTTTCAGGTTCAGACATCGTGGGAAATCGACAAAAATAATGTGTTCGTGATTGCCAGAAAACCGAACGAGTACCATGTATAAGTTACTCATAAAGTTATTGCTCGCTCTTTCGTATATTCCTTCAACAGAAATAGCATTTTATTAATAGTACTGGGGGTCGAAAGTGCTTATGTCGTTTATTTATCGACAATTTTCGGCCTTTTTCTTCCGTATTGTTTTGGCCGTTATTGGTCAGAAAAGCACGATACGCAAATTGAAGACGTCATTGCTGGGTCTCGATTTTTGAAACGTGTCAATACGATGAGCCCAGTTTTGTCTCTTATTCTACTTTTGAATATGCCTGGAAATACAATACTAGGAGGAGGTGGTGGAATCGCGGCCGTGTACGGTTCTTTCAGAATCATCTCACCATTAGAATATCTTTTGAGCATTTCTATTGCCGCTTTGCCGATTTTTTTGGTTAGCCATCTATCAACGACCTTAACTGCATTCTTTTAACGTATATACCCCACAGGACAACTAACAAATCTATAGACATAGTTAAATGAATCAGCAAGGTATATATTGATTCATTACTTAAATTGGGGTAATTAACTAGTTCGCTAGGTGTGATTAAGAATAGCTCTAAATGATATTGGGGCAGAACCTTCTCAGCCGAACTAGTGACTCAACTCACCTTTGGACAGATGCATAACAGAATACTTTCTCTATATCGGATTTGGATTGATGAGAAAGAAAAGGATGCTTCGGTCAGAGCCCGCAAAGGTGAACATTGTAGGAAAACAGAAATGTGGCTTAAAGAACCCACCGATGCGGGGAAAGTTTTAATCGGAAAGCATAAGGCTTTTTTGGGTTATGTGGTTATTCATTCAAAATTTTGAATAGGCACATTTACCCAAGAGTATTGTGAATTTAGGCCTTGTATCAAACAGTTTTTAGCTTGGTAGTACAACGCCATATTTAAACGTCTAATTTCAAAAATCCCCAGGAGCAACTTGTAGACACGTAAGACCCGCACTTCTCCAGTAGTCCACAACCTCAGTACGATCATCTAATACCAGCCAAGGTGAATAACCAGCTTTATGAATATCGTCTAGCAAGTCTTTTTTAACTGATGCATCGGAGTCGGCGTCTCTACCCCTTGGTCGCAGATAAATATCTTCATAAGGTATACAATGTTTGTCTAGCCAATCTAATGTATGCTGTTTGTGGCTATCTGGTCTTCCGCTACAGATAATAATGGCTTCTCCCTGCTTGGCCAAATGATTAACTAATTTATAAATATTTTGAACCGGCAGTGCATCTCGCATATAGTCAAAAAAGGCATCCCAATGTTTTTCATCTCCTAACACCCATGATTTAACCGCTTCTGGATCAAATTCCGCTAGGGTTCCATCTACATCCACAATCACACAGCTTTTCATCCTTTATTCCTCTCTTTATTTGTATGTTCATCTATGATTTTTTGCTTCCATCCGTACGACTCTGGCCAGAAACGAATAGGTGTAGCGTTAGGGACTCTGGGCCCAGAAGGAGTCCCGATTAGGTGAAACTGAATAGCTCTATAAACACCAGAATGCGCAACAATCATTGGGCTTTCGTAGGCAGATAGTATTCTGTTTAGTGCCTTAGTTACCCTAGTGATGAACAGTTCCCAAGGTTCGCCACCCGGAGGGGTTTCTAAATAGCAGACTTGCTTGGTAATGGGTTGTAGTTCCAAATCACCCCAATTGCGTTCAGACAGATCGGTATCGGTGGTAAAAGCGATATTTGGTAACGCAAGTTCCGTTGTTTCTACCGCTCTTAACATAGAGCTTGAAACAACAGTAACTCCATCCATTTTCAGAGCGGCTATTCGTTTTTGTGCGTCAATCGCTTGCTGTTTACCAATCCCATTGAGTGGTATGTCCGTCGCCCCACAGAAAACATTATTCTGATTAGCTTGAGTTTCACCGTGACGCATAAAAATAAATGGCTTGTTAACTAGTTGCATAAGATGGTTCCCAATATGAATGAGTGTGAACATCAGAATTAAACATCTCTGTTTCAAGAGACGCTAAGTTCGGATGAAATAAAGGAATAAGTGTTTGGCATTGAAGGTGCTGAGTTAACGCGATACTATCCGACAGCGTTGGGTGAACATTCCAACGAGTAAAACTTGCTCGTTTTTGCTGGCAAAGCTCCTTTGCATATTCCCCAATATGACCTGTAAAAATGGTCTTTTGTACTAAACTAATGTCCATATCGATTAGGGTTTTGGCCAAGCCGCCATCCAAGTCTGGAGAACCAGCTAAGATAATGTCCATTGGCCCGATATTAAATGTGTTGTCAATGACACAAGCTGATTGGCAGAGATTATTGAGTCGACTTATTACCCTTGGGGTCAGCCCAGCATCTTCCAGTTGCAGTGCTTGTTGGATATGTTGGAAGCCGTTTTCATCAAAACAAATTTGCCAAGAAAAATGTTCTTCCAACCATATAGCAAGCTCAATACTTCTACCTGACGCTGGAACGGGCAATAGAATGCTTCCAATGTGTCTAATTTCATTTAACTCATCTGATAATTGTTCTTGCTGCTTTATAAGTGGCGTATTGTAGCCACCATATGACATATCAAGGAGTGCTGTTTTAGCTACGGGAGGAAAATCAAACCGGTAAGTGTCTGATTCTAAGCAGTAATCGCCGCTGTAAAATAGGCCGCCTTCAACATTAAAATGAAACCAGAGCCCACCTAATGCGTGGCCGTTTGAACCTGATTGAACTTGAATTCCCATGATGTCCGAACAGCCATTTGCGGGGAGAACATGAACATTGTCATGTAACGACAGTTTGGTCGCGACAAAAGCTGAACAATATATAGGGATATGACGAGGTATTTTCTTTATACCACCTAGATGGTCGTGATGATCGTGGCTAATAAATACAGCGTCGATTTCGTCAGAAAGGCACCAAGGTATTTCGGTTGTGCCAATACATGCCCCTGCATCCAGTAGAAATCGTTTGTTATCGATAGTCAGCAAAATTGCTGCTGGGGCTTTCGGTAATAGGCCACTTAATACTTCAATAGAAATACTCATGCGACATCCACCCGCCAACCTTGTTCTAATTCGACATAAACGGTTGTATTTAAAGGTAACGCAGAATTGTGATAGCAAGTGACCGACTGCTGGTCATGAGTAAAACTCAATGTTAGAAGATAGCGCTCTCCGAGAAAAACACAGTCTTTTACAATTGCAGAAATGCCACTTTCGGCAATCACAACATGTTCAGGGCGCAATAGCACTGGTAATGGTGTTACCGAGGAGCTAAGTTCGAGATCTCGAGCATCTAACTTCCTGCGGTTATACTGCTTTATCGGGAGATTTAGCACACTACCTTTGCCTATAAAACCGGCCAACCAAGAAGATTCGGGCTGTTGATAGAGAGATTCAGGTGTTCCCGACTGTATCAATCTCCCCTGATTCATTACCGCAACATGGGTCGCCAATGCCATGGCTTCCGCTTGATCATGGGTAACAAAAACAAACGTTGCCCCTGTTTTTCGGTGGAACTCTCGAAAGCTCTGCTCCATTGCAGACCGTAAATGGCGGTCAAGGTTCGCGAGCGGCTCATCAAGCAATACAACCTTTGGTTCGGCAACAAGACAACGGGCAAGTGCTACGCGTTGCCGCTGACCACCACTAAGATCCTGAACTCTACGATTTGCGTATTTTTCCATATCTACCGTTTCCAATACTCGACGTAACACTGTCTGAATATGCACCGCCGATTGCCTTTGTACTTTCAGTGGGTAGGCGACATTTTCTTTTACGGTCATGTGGGGCCACAACGCATAGGATTGAAAAACCATACTCATTTGGCGTTTTTCAGGAGGAATAAAACTGCTTCCATTATCAAGTATCTGCTTATCCATCATTAACTTGCCAGATGTCAGATTGTCTAAACCAGCAATCATTCTTAGAGTTGTTGTTTTTCCACAACCACTCGGCCCCAATAAGGCACAAAATGCACCTTCTGGAATAGTGAGTGAAAACTTATCAACGACAGTTTGGTCGTCAAAATTCTTAGAAACATTATCAAGAATTAGTTCTGCCATGGAATAACCCCCTTAGGTAAATAGCGCGACAAACTGTTAAGCAACCACATGATTATTGCAATGAGAAAGACAACAAAGACAGAAACAGCAGATGCCAATACTTTATTGCCACTTTCGTCCAAGTTAAAAATGACAACACCGAGAGTTTCCGTCCCTGCACTCCATAAGAGAGCCGATACTGTTAACTCATTGACTGCGGTAAGAAACACGAGCAATCCCCCGGCAAACGCTGAAGGGGCTAAAAGTGGGAAAATGATATCTTTGAGACGTTCAAATAGGCTAGCGCCAGCAAGTTGAGCCGCTTCTTCCATCGCAGGATCCACTTGCTTCATCTGTGTAAAAATGGGTTTAAAACAGACGGCCATAAACCGCGCAAGATAGGCGATAAAAATGATGCCTAGAGTGCCATAGAGACTCCATTCGAGCCACGGAACGGGGCGAGCAAATAATAGGATACAAGCGATAGCTAATACGATACCCGGCAACGTAAATGGTATATCGATCATACTGATCAGAAGTTGAGTTCTTCTACCAGGTGAACGAGTGGTCAAATAGGCAAGTGGTATACAAAGTCCAATAAGGGTTATCGCTGCGGCAATAGAAAGAAACAAACTGTTAGTGAGTGCCGTATAGGTTGAACTCTGTTTTGCAAAAATAGTGCTGTAAGCGTCGAAAGTAAGAGTCTGCCAGTTCAGAGGTACTCCCATTGCAGGAATCAAAGAGCTAAAAATTAACGCAATAAGAGGCGCCACTAATATCAGACCAAGAAGCAGTGAGAGCATGACTTGTGCGATGAGTCGATACTTACCTAACTGAACGCATAGCGGTTGCCCACTACCGCCAATAAGGTAAACAGAGCTCGCTTGTTGAGCTTTATTTTGTAGGTAAACAATTAAATAGGCGAGAACAGCCATAAGGATAGATAAGCTGGCAACATTATTTAGCACGTTACTACCGAAATTAGCCATATACTGGTATATCAACGTCGGTAACACCATATAAGAAATGGGAATACCAATCATTGCGGCGATGCCAAAGTTTCCCAGAGCAGAGACAAAAGCAAGCGCTGCTGCGGCGAGTATGGCTGGATAGCAAAGTGGCAAAATAACACCAGAAAAAATCTGTCTTGTCGAGGCGCCACATAAACGAGCCGCTTCTATTTGATCTCTAGGTAGGGCAATTAGCTGTGTTCGTAATGCCAAAAAAACCAACGGAGAGTGCTGAATACCCAATAAAAATGCAATTCCTTCTGCTGAGTAGATAGGATTTGGGCTACCTAATGGTGGTGCCATGCCTATGCTCTTTAAGATGGTGCTACTAGGGCCAAACAGTTGTATCCAACTTAAAGCTGTAACCTGAGGTGGAATCATCATTGGTAACATAAACAAAAATGCCCAAAGAGATTTATAGTGAATATCTGTCGACGCCACTAGCAATGCAACTCCCCCTCCAATTAACAGAGAAAGCGTCATAGCAAGTGTGCTCGTATATAGGCTATGCCCAAGCGCTTTCCAAGTTGATGATTTAGAAAGCACCCGCCATAGGCTAGACTCTAGCCCCATACTAAGGTCAGATAATGATGTTATAAATAGTTGCAGTGAAGGTAGGATAGTTAATATCGTAACTAGCAACAGCAACAGCAACAGAAACACAAGCCCTTTATAAAGGCTTGTGTTATTTGTCATAAATACTGTATTCATTAATGGTTAACAAACTTATTTAGTTAAATATTTCTGCAAAACGATTCTTGTTTTCGTTCGCGTTCTTTAGTGCACTGTCAGCATTAAATGACAACAACTTGATTTTATCTCGCGGTGGAAAACCTTCTGGAGTGCCAACTTCATTAGAAGCAGGTAAGTAACCTTGCGCTTTAACCATTTCTTGGCCTTGGTTTGACAGTAAAAAATCTACAAACTTTTGAGCCGCTTCTTTTTGCTTACTGCTAGCAAGAATCGCAACAGGTTCAGTCACCATACTGACCCCTTCTTTAGGGAATACAAATTCAATAGGTGCACCCTTAGCTTTTTCACGGATAGCAAGAAAATCAACAATCGCACCGTAGGCTTTCGTTCCAGATGAAAGAGCGGTAAGTACTCCTCCATTCCCCCCTTGAGCTTTAACCTCGTTGTTTTTAAGTTCCTGATAGTAATTCCAACCTATGTTTTTATTTTCGGTTAAGGTTGCAAGGTGAATAAGCGCAGCACCGGAATAAAGTGGGCTAGGCATAGCGGTTAGGTTTTTCGCTTCTGGTTTCGTTAGATCCCACCAAGAATCGGGTTTAAAATTGGCTTGAGTGTTATAAGCAATCCCGGTCGTAATCATCTTAGTGCCATGATAAAAACCTTGTGGTTCATACACCGCAGGATCATAATTTTTCTGATATTTCGAGGCATAGGGATAAAGCAAGTCTTTCTGTTTTAGTGATTCCATTGTTACGCTATCCGCTATCAACAGCATATCTGGACTCTTTACTCCCGCTTCCTGTTCAGCCTGAAAACGCGCCATCAATTTTGTGGTTCCATCACGTATCCAGTTAACTCTAATTTCAGGGTTTTGCTTTTCAAACGCGGCAACAGTCTGTTGAGCATCTTGGTTAGGTTGGCTGGTATAGAGTAATAGATCTGTCTGAGCGCTGGCAGAGACAGATATCAGTGATAAAAATAATGCCGTTACTTTATTCATACGTTCCTCATTGTATAGAAATAGTATTGTGTTACGTGGATGGTATAAGTAAGCAATGGAAAGAACTCAGTAATTGTCCGTTACCCAGTGCCGAACCATATTTAACCACTGGTGTGTTACATAAATAATTCATTTTGATTTCGTTATGATGTAATTTTCCTTTCGAATAGAAAGCATCGCCAAATAAAAATAATGTGTTATATTTTTGTCATCATGGCTATGCCTGTTCATAATTCAGTATATTTTTATTGGTATCTATTTGAGTGAGTTTTTATGGTAAATCAGAGTGAGCGACGAGAATTAATAATGAAACAAGTCGTACATAAAGGAGAACAAAGTGTCGAAGAGTTATCCCAACTTTGTCGGGTATCGCTTCAAACCATTCGTGCTGACATTCGCTTTCTAACCGAAAGAGGTCAAGTTTTTAGAACACATGGTGGCGTTGCTGCATTTCAAAGAGAAAATGTTGCTTATAACTCCCGAGAATTACATAACCGAGCAGGAAAAGAACGAATTGGAAAAGAAGTTGCACAGCGTTTACTTGAATTTAGCAGCTGCTTTTTAGGAACAGGAACCACTGTAGAGATGGTATCCAGATCGCTTTCGAGAGACGTAAACTTAGAAATTTACACCAATAACCTATATGCAGCGTCGTATTTATGTGAGCACCCAAATGTCAGTATCACTATTGCGGGTGGTAAACTACGAAAGCGAGATAAAGATATTATTGGAGGTGATGCTTTACGTTTTTTCCAACGTTATCGCGTACAAGCTGGCGTCGTCTCCGTAGGAGGTGTTGATTCTCAAGGATATCTTTACGACTATAACGACACGGAAGTAATGGCAAGAGAAGCGCTGTGTACGTACTCCCAATTTAACATTCTCGTTGTAGATAGCAGTAAGCTAGGCGTGAAAGCTTCTTGCCAAATTGGTCATGTTAGTGATTTTGATCTCGTTGTGTCCGATTTTGAGCCAACTCAAGAAGCGTTGGCTCAGATGGAAGGAGACTTAATCAACTGGAAAACCGTCTAACAAGATGGGATGACAACGGCGTTTTAACAGAAGATTGGGAGCAATCCTTTAGACTGCTCCTCCGAGTCTTGAGGCGACCTCGAACACACAGATTATTTCTACTATGCTAAGCAGGTGTATTGTATATAAACCCGTGCTCAATTCAGTTAATTCGCCACATAAGGCAGATACTAATGTGTAATACGTTTAAAGATGATCAATGAGTAATATTCCGCTAGTGAAGAGAGAAACCTTTAACTATTTTAGTAATTTGTTAGACCAATTACTTACGTCAGAACCAGAACTGTTGGAGTCGTTGGCATTTACGTATCCAGTTCGGCCGTCAGAATCTGAGTATCGTCCACAAATTGAACTTGGCGAGTTACTGATAAAATTTCATAGAGCCTTACAGCACGATCAATTTGTTGAAACGATAAAGAAAGAAGCCAAGACAATCGTCGCTAATCAAATTGACAAATTAAACGGGCAATATTCTCTCCAATTTCTTAAAAGCCATTCTGCTTATAATCAAATGTCTTTAACTTCTACCGATTATGGAATATGGGTAAGTATTGATTCACTTAACTTCTCCGCTGCTGCCTCCAAAATCACGCTAGAAGAAGAACTTCTAACACTGTTTTTCATTGAAGCAAGCTTTACTCAACTATTAGGTAAAGAACTTGTTATTAAAGGTTTTAAAATCACCAAAGGTGATGCTTCACTGCTTCGTCAATTCAAACTGCCCAATAATGTACCACTCTACATAGAGCGAAAATCTGCTGGTATCTTAATGGAGGGAGATAGAGGTGCTATCGACACATTAGCAAAAACGTTTCCTAGTAACCCACCCATTACATATGCAAAAAATATTGAATACGCTTTAGAAAGCTACATTGGTGAACAAAATTTTTCTCTCCAAGATTTTTCTGACCTAGTTGGAATTAGTTGCAGAACTATACAGCGGCGTTTACAAAATGAAGGAACGAGTTTTAGAAAAATCAAAGACACGTTAAACGTTAAGTTTGCTAAAACACTTCTCTATAAGAATAAAATCTCAATCGAAAATATCGCTGCTCAACTAGGCTATGCAGCACCTTCTCAATTTATTAGAGCGTTTAAAAGATCGGAGGGGCTTTCTCCATTACGCTGGCTAGAAAGCCAACGGCATTGACCTAACTTCGTCTTCGATGTGCATTTTGCGCCACCACTGGTAATTAACACGGCTAAATTGTTAATTTGTTGTTTAATTAAAGGGATACATCAAATATCCGTAAGCTGGAAATGCCAATGCAAGGAGTGCAAGAATGAAGTTAGCTAAGTTATTTGGAGCAACAACGTTAGGTCTAATGGTGGCCTTTTCCTCACATGCTAGTTTAGAAAGTAAAAAGTGGCCAGCGTCTCCAAAGGCAGAACAATTTGTGAAAGACTCGGTAGTTCTTGGGTTTTTAGCTAGCCCATATGGGGCAGGATGGACAGAGGATAAGCAATTACTCGACTATTTTGAAGAGTCTCGTCAGGCAGGAATCACTGGGCATGACATGACTCTAACTGCCGCTTCTATGAATTTCGATGACTTACTATTTCAACATCAGAAGTACCGAGAAGCGATGGCGCAACAACCTGACAAATATACATTTGTTAGAAGCATTCGTGATATCGAATCTGCACATATTCAAGGTAAAACAGCGGTTATTTGGAATAGCCAAACTGCCACTATTCTTGAACAGGATTTAGGTAGGATGGCCATCTTAAAAGAGATGGGCATGGCAAGTATGATTCTAGCCTACAACGACCGATTCCGTACTGGCTCAGGAGCTTTGGTTGGATGGAAAGGAAAAGATGACGGCTTAACCGCTTGGGGGAAACAAGTCATAGATGAACTGGTAAAATATGGCATTCTTCTAGACCTAAGTCACACAGGAAGTAAAACGGCTAATGATGCAATGACATACATGGAAGAAAACTATCCAAATGTTCCTTTTGTTTATACTCATTCCCTTCCTGCTGGTTTATATGAAAATGGAAAAGAAGCAACACCGAAAGGGTGTTACCGAAATATCAGTGATGCAGATGCACTCCGTGCAGCCAAGAGTGGTGGGTTTATTTCTCCTACGTTTACTGAATGGATGATGGATGGAGTTTGGCCAGAAGATATTTCGCCTCAACAAGCCGCAGACATGGTTGATTATTATGTGAAACTGGTAGGGGTTGATCACGTTGGTATTGCATCTGATGATTTGTTTACAACAGAAAACATAGTTGGTTTTGCAAAAGCGAACGCATCCACCTATGCCGATGATGGCTATATGGTGAATGCGTTTAATAAGGGTTCAACAGACTCTGGCATGTTGGCTAGAATCTTACCCGCAATTACCGATGAACTTTGGAAGCGTGGTTATACCAATCAAGATCTGGCTAAGATCTATGGTGGCAATAAGATGAGAGTTTATCAACTAATGTGGGAAGGTGTTTCCACAGAGCAGCATTTTGAAGATTTAGAAGCCCGCGTTAAATTACGTAACGATCTACGCCAGCGTTACATGTCTAAATAAGTTTGAATTCTGAACCTGAATTAGGAGCCGATGTAAAAGCATCGGCTCTTTCTATCGTGAGCTGGTTTAGAAAGCAACTGAAAAACTATGACCCTATTTATAGAAAGCAAAACACATAGAAATAGCATCAAGGAGCATGATGTGAAGACAAGATATCCCTCTTTTTCATTAGGTTTAGGTACCATCGCTGCGTTTTGCTCTTTTTCAATAATGGCGAATGCAAATTTCACAAGCCCAGACTCTGTAGACAATACCATATCGGAAAATACTCGAATCAAAAGGAGTTGGCGTGAAAACCTTTTGCAAGAGCACAGCTTATCATTTGGTCTTGATTATCAGCTACTCGCACTCAACGCAACCGACCCTGTTATTGGTGGAGTAAACACCGCTTCATCTGGTGTCGCTCGATTTTATGGCGCTTGGAACTTGACAGGTTTAGAGCCCAGTGATGTTGGCGGTATTGTTTGGAAGGTGGAACATAGGCACGCCTACTCAGATATGTCCCCAAAAGAGCTCTCCTTTCAGGGTAATTTTACTGGTAAAGGGAACGGCATTGGTTATGGAGGCATGATAGGCCCAACTTATAGTGATCAAGGCGCTCGCTTAACCAACTTGTATTGGAAGCAAAAATTAAATAATGGTAATACTTCCTTCATGATTGGGTATTTAGATACAACGGATTATGTTGATGTATACGCCTTAGCCAGCCCTTGGAACGGATTTACCAATTTAGCGTTCAGTACTGGTGCGGGTGCGATAGGTTTACCCGACGATGGTATTTTAGGCTTAGCTGCTGGTCATATGATAACCGATAATATCTACACCATAGCTGGTCTTGCAGATGGACAAGGTCAATCCGATGATCCAGCTGATGGTTTCGATACTCTATTTAATGATCATAAATTATTTACATCATTTGAGCTTGGTTGGACAACGTCAAAAGATCAAATTTATACGGACAATATCCATATCACGTTTTGGCATTTAGACGAAGGGACTCAACATAGCTTAGTCAACGGTGAGAGTGGCCAAGGCGTTAACTTCTCCGCTAGCTTTATGGCGACACCACAAATCATGCCATTTATTCGAGGCGGGTTTTCTGAAGGTGACGTGGCGCTTTACGAAAGATCAATTACAACAGGTATCGGGTATTTTGGCCTTGGTGGAGAAAAGGATAATCTTGGTTTTGCTATAAATTGGAGCGAAGTAAACAACGATTTTTCAAACGTAATGAAAGAAATGAATAACGTTGTCGATACCAGCAATTCACAATTTTCATCAGAAATTTATTACAAGATTACGTTAAACGAATTTACTGAGTTTACCCCTCATCTTCAATATATTAACGACCCTGCTTTTTCGAATGAAGATAATACATGGGTTGCTGGAGTAAGATTACGTCTCATTTTGTAGTTATTAAGTGTCTACAAAAAGCCAAACGATTCTCTTTTAATCATTCAATATCCATTTGAGGTGTGACAACCTAATCTTCATTCGTATGAGTTACTTCTACTCTACCTAGTGTGTTATTGGTCTTTATTCATAAAAAAATGAGATGACGGATTGAGCACTAAGGCTACCGGGGGTTACCTTGGCTTCCGTTTGTACATATCGAGCGATAAACGGGATAGAATATTTGGTTTCAGGGTGGCTGTTCGACCCGGTGATATACCATTGGTCTACGCCGCCATATTGAACTGGTGTGTCACCGTTGTTGGCAAGAATCTGAATACCAACCCCTGCCGCCGTGGAACTAGCGTCGAGTGAGAGAAAGCTTTTGGTATCATAAGGTGTATTTGAGTCTATCATCGAGGCATAAATGCTGATTTTTTCGGGACAATCTAAGTCCATCGTAAACCAGGTATCGCCGGCGGTGGTTCCTGCGCCTTTAAAGCTATTTGACGCCACCGTCGGTAACTGAACGGTTTGCATTCTACTACTTGCTTCTATATCACAAGTAGAACCAGTAACATTGAACGTAAAAGCGTCATAGCCGATGTCCACTCGACCTCGGCGCGTATCGGTGATTTCGGTGCCATCCACTATTATTAGCGACCCTACGGTTTGTGGTCGTAGTGTATAGGTTCCCACTCGGAGTGGGCCTGTGATCACGAATTCTATTGCGAATTGAAATTGTTCACTACTGGTCACATGGCCTCTAGTAACAGTTTGTTGTTTGCGAATTCGTTCATCTTCGAAAGGCCTCCAACCCCATAGTTCGCCACCCACCACTCTTGATCTGATCATATAACCAATGTTGGCATACTCAGTTGGGTAAATATCATTCAAATTAATACGTCCCACAGCAACTGGTAGACTATCTCTAAGCGTGAAGGAAGTCATGTTCGTCGTTTCAAACCAGCACTCATTCATTGACACAGCTTTATTCCCTTCTGGGGTCCAGTTCCACGCAGGTTGCCTAATTGGGAAGGTAGCAATGCTGGTAACACCTGCGCCATCAATGCTTTCAAGTATTGGGTTAATCGAATGGGAACCGATGGTTCCGCCTACGCCATAACAAGAATAAGCGTTAAAATGAAAGCTCATTAAAGCAAAAAAAACAAACAGTTTTAGGTGAGGGAATAACATCGGAACTCCGTAAATGCACTCAATTTATAAAAGAAAATAACGAGAATGGCTGGTTTAAAATATTGAAAGGCACTTATTTTATCGCGACGATTATCATTGTTATTGAAAATACGAAATATCTGACGAAGCCAGTACCCAATTTCGTTAGCGTTTTCATTTATATCACGAGATAGGCGCTTGTTCGTGTGCCTTAACGGAACGGTTTTTGTTCCGGTGAGATAAGCCAATTTTATTGTTTTTCTTTTTATTCATAGTTGAAAGACAGAATAATCCGTTCGACGTGGTGATTTTTTACTCTACCACTGGTATTTGTATTGGTGGTTTATGGGGTGCGATTGTATAGGACAGGCGTCTTATGAAAAATAACATAGGTTTTCAATAGCTTATTTTGTTTTGCTAATAAAGAATGATAAATTCTCGACTAAAAGCGATGAACATAGAAGAAGGTAGATAGAAACTCGTATCAAAGCATTTAGCGCTATTCACTGTATTGATATCTCTATACCTCGTTCAGATTGGTCTGTATGGCTGCTTAATCACATTTTGACGTTGGGGAATTTGTTTATTCTGTTTTTAATGGTGTGTGTCCCCATTACATTTGGGAATTTGTTTATTCTGTTTTTTATGGTGTGTGTCCCCATTACATTTTTTTAGGTGTGTGTCCCCATTACATTTTCATTATATTTTTAGGTTAGCAATGCTAATGTGAATATCATGTTTTCAGGCATAATAAGGGTTTCCAGATAACGGTCAGGAGATATGAATTGAGAATCCCAATTTGGTTTGGACTCATGACAACCTGTTTTGTCGTTTCTTGTCCAGTGTTGGCCGACAATACTCAGGTCAGCTTTGAACAACTATTGGTTATGTTGAGTAGTGATGGTGGGCATGTATTGGATACAAGAAGTTGCCAAGTAAACACAACTCAAGCTCAAGATTTAACCACGTTTAAGGTAAATAAAGAGTGCAATATTCTGCATTTCTCAATGTTGGCTTTTTACAACGAGTGTAAGCGGAGCCCTGGGCAAGAAGTACGAATAGTAGGGGAGGGGGTTGAGGTTGATTTTCAAGCGAATAAAACTAATTGCGACAAAGTGAATAGCGAATTTTTTGAAGACTCGACTCGGCAAAACGAGAAAACCGTTCAAGCTGCAAGTGATGTGCCTGAAAATAACTACGTCATACAGTTTTACGCTGGAAAAACATCGCCAAACCTAGAGGATATTCCATGCACAACGGACGAGGTTTCCGTCGTTAAGGTAGGGAGTGTTTATTATGCATTATCCTCAACTCTGGCTAAGGAAAAAGCTCAGGCGGCACTCAAAAGGCTAAAAGCTAAATGTGCCTGTACCGGTTGGGTACGACGCCATCCAATGCGCTAGTATGTACCATAAACAGGTGATACCACCTGTAACTGCGGTTGGTTTGTACCTCCATGAGAGTGTACAAGCATTATGGATACGAAAACGTTATAACAGATTGCGCGTTGATACTAAATAACACAACAATGCCTAGTGATGCCTAGTGATGCCTAGTGATGCCTAGTGATGCCTAGTGATGCCTAGTATATCAACGAGCGTGTCGTATCCGTTAGCAATCGTAGGCATCCTATGTTAGTTAGCGTTGCACTGGCTACGGACTTTTATTCATAATAAAATGAGATGACGGATTGAGCACTGAGGCTACCGGGGGTTACCTTGGCTTTCGTTTGTACATATCGAGCGATAAACGGGATAGAATATTTGGTTTCAGGGCTGCTGCTCGTCCCAGTGATATACCATTTTTGGTCTGCGCCATATTGAACTGGTTTGTCGCTGTTGTTGGCAAGAATCTGAATACCAACCCCTGCCGCCGTGGAACTGGTGTCGAGTGAGAGAAAGTCGTTAGTATTATTGAGTGAATTTGAGTCTATCATCGAGGCAGAAATGCTGATGTTTTGTGGGCAATCTAAGTCCATGGTAAACCTAGTCTCGCCAGTGGTGGTTCCGGGGCCTTTAAAGTTATTTGACGTCACCATGGGTAACTTAACGGTTTGCACTTTGCTATTGGCTTCTATATCGCAAGTGGAGCTAATGACATTGAATGTAAATCCGGGGGAGAGAATTCTCATTTGTCCCCTGTGTGGATCACCGACTTTGTAGCCATCGACAGTGAATATCTTGCCCACCGTTTGCTGTGTTATAGTGTAGGTTCCAGGGCTCAAAGACTTTAGGGCGACGAATTCAATCATTACCGTAAAATCTGCAACCGGACCAGTGTGGAATTTATTGTTGGGGTCGTAATTCATATATCGCTCGTAGAGTTTCGGGTTGTTTTCAAATATCTCCCAACGTCCTTCACTTAATGGTCCTTGTGATCTTATCATGTAGCCAATATTCTCATTGTTAGTAGGATAAACGTTATTGAGATTAATCCTACTCACTCTTTTTGGGGTTCCTTTTACGCGATTGGAAAAGACCGTCATCTTTTTGTTTTGATATATACAAAGTTTCACGCCCATCGAAAATGTCCTCTTACCCATCCACCCCCATGCCCTGCCGTCAATTGCTGAATTAATATCTTTGACTGAAATATCAGCGAGAGAAATAGGTGCCATAGTCATAGACGATGGAACGGGTACACACGAAGTAGTAGTAGCATAAGTATTACAGTGAACGGCCATAGCCCCAAGGCTTAGTATCCATTTTAGATGTGACAATCTAATCTTCATTTGCATGAGTTACCCTTGTTTTTTCTAGTATGTTATTGGTTTTTATTCATAAAAAAATGAGATAACGGATTGAGCACTGAGGCTACCGGGGGTTACCTTGGCTTCTGTTTGTACATATCGAGCGATAAACGGGATAGAATGTTTGGTTTTAGGGCGGCCGTTCGACCCGGTGATAGGCCATTGGTCTACGCCGCCATATTGAACTAGTGTGTCTCCGTTGTTGGCAAGAACCTGAATACCAACCCCTGCCGCCGTGGAACTGGCGTCGAGTGAGAGAAAGTTTTTAGCCTCATAAGGTGCATTTGAGTCTATCATCGAGGCATAAATGCTGATGTTTTCGGGGCAATCTAAGTCCATCGTAAACCAGGTCTCACCAGCGGTGGTTCCTAGGCCTTTAAAGCTATTTGATGCCACCGACGGTAACTGAACGGTTTGCATTTTACTACTTGCTTCTATATCACACGTAGAACCAGTAACATTGAACGTAAAAGCGTCATAGCCGATGTCCACTCGACCTCGGCGCGTATCGGTGATTTCGGTGCCATCCACTATTATTAGCGACCCCACGGTTTGTGGTCGTAGTGTATAGGTTCCTACTCGGAGTGGGCCTGTGACCACGAATTCTATTGCGAATTCAAATATTTCGTTCTTGAATTGGTAATCGTCGGGCACATAGCCAATAGGAACATTTACTCGTTGACTGCTAAACTCAACCTCTTCTAAAGGCTTCCAACTCTTGCTATCAATCAACACTCTTGATCTGATCATATAACCAATGTTGTCATACTCAGTCGGGAAAACATCATTCAAATTAATACGTCCCACAGCAACTGGTAGACTATCTCTAAGCGTGAAGGTAGACATGAACGTAGACTTAAAATCACAACCTTTTACTGACACAGTTTTAGTCCTTTGGGGGGTCCAGTTCCACGCAGGCGGCCTAATTGGGAACTCTTCACTGCTGGCAACAGATGCGCCATCAATGTCTTTAAGTATTGGGTTAAGCGAATAGAAGTCGATGGCTCCACCCACGGAATAACAAGAATAAGCGTTAAAATGAAAGCTCATTAAAGCAAAAAAAATAATCAGTTTTAGGTGAGGAAATAACATCGGAACTCCGTAAATACACTCAATTTATAAAGAAAAATAACGAGAAAGGCGCTTATTCGTGTGCCTTAACGGAACGGTTTTTGTTCCGATGAGATAAGCCAATTTTATTGTTTTTCTTTTTCATAGCTGAAAGACAGAATAATCAGTTCAACGCGGCGATTTTTTACTCGACCACTGGCATTTGAATTGGTGGCTATGGGGTGCGATTCTCCTCTTGCATCGATACGCAACCTATCTACGTCGGCCCCTTTTTGTACCACTGCACGCAGTACAGACCGCGCCCGTCTTTCAGACAATAGCTTATTGTATTGTTCGGTACCTATGGAGTCTGTGTGGCCAACAATCACCCCTTGCGCGTGAGTGTGTTGGTTCAATAGATCAACAAATTGGTCTATTTTGGAGGTTATTGATGGGTGCTCGGTAAATTCATCGCTATTAAAGGTAAACGCGACATTGGCCAAAACGGTGGTTTCAAAGAGGGTGGTGACGATTTGAGGTTCCAGTGCGGGTGTGATGTCTGGTGCAATCTCTGTCTTTGGCGTTACGGTTATTCTGGCTGGAGTAATCGGTGTCGCAGGTTGTGCAACTGGCTTTGGCTGGCCTTTAAAGTGGTAAGAAACTCCCGCCATCAATGTTCTACTGTCATAGCGGCCAGACCAGTCGCCGCCAACCTCATCTATGTATTGATAACCGGCATTTAAATACACATTGGGTGTTAAACGATAATTAAGGCCAATTTCAGCCAAGGGAGAAACGCCATTTTCATCGACGGATCCTTTATATCCTTCATTGACGTTGATACGCCAATAGGCAGCACCAAGTTTACCGTAAACACTTACATCTTGAGTGACATACCAATCGTAACGAATGGCGGTATCAAAGAGGCTGATTTCGTTCGATCTTATGGGCGTTTCTGAATTACCATGATATTGATACCCAATATCCCAGCTCCAGTGCTCGGTATACTGCATGCCTGCTAAGGCACCGAAAGCTATTTCTTCGCTGGTGTCTTCCAATGTGGAGAGCTGAACCCCTGTTTTTGCCCCAACGAAAAGGTGCGGATACACGAGTGAGCCGGAACCCGCCTCATTCGTGCCCCAATGTGAAACACCGCTGAGTTGGGTAAGCTCTTGTTGTTCTACGTCTTCTTGAGCGTAAGTGGTGGCCGAAAACAAAAAACACAGCGGGATAGTACGTGTTGATTTTGCCGTGATTAAGTTAGTCATCATCTTTTTAGTTGACGAAACATTTATCCATTCGTTCATCTTTATTGCCCTTTGCAATCGGTGTCTATTTTTTGTATACGTGTGGCTTTCGTCTGTTCTGGTGTCAGTGAATAAACGATTTCACACTGTTTGGTGGTGTCTTCACCCCATGAAACAACCAGCGCGCCATGGGCTTCAGAAACACGAGCGTATATTTGACCACCTTGGCCTACATGACCAACGGTATTGCCTTGTGCATTAGAAACTGACGCGCCAAATGGCACTGTTTTGTTGCTATTCGTGCTATTGAATAACAGTGGAATACCCATTTTTGTTTTGTATTTCATTAATACAACAGCGTTAGAGTAGGGGGCGGTTCTTTGCGAAGTGTTGATGAACTCAACATTTTGCGAGGCCCCTTTGGGGTTGATATCAATTTCATTCATGGAATAAGGATTCAAGTGGGCCGTTAACGCGTAGCCGTCACTGTTAATTTTGATACCGTTGTAGCCAGATACTGATGCGCCTTCGGCCCCTTTTGCTTCGATTAACGCATAGGTACTGCCAATATGTGGCGACGCGGTAATACCTCCGGCATGCGCCACCAGCGAACCAGACATACCGATGCTTTGGCTGTTAAAATGCTTGCCAAAACTGGCATTCGCATTCAGTGAGCTAACCGAACTTGTGTAACCTAGGTTCACATCTGTCTGTGTTCCGCCACCATGATTGGCGCGCGTAGACGAAAGGTTGTAATTTAATTGGTTGTCTTCACCCACGCTATCACTAATGCTTACTTGCTGGCTTTCATCACCATCGTTATTGCTGGTCAAACGCAGGTTCACGCGTGGGCGGTGAATATCAGTGGCGCCAAACGAGAACGACGCATTTAAAGAAAAGTTGGTCTGGGTTTTACCTAGCGCGTCATCGTTCCGACTGGCGCTTAAACCCCATGAAATATCATCATAAATGTTGCTATAACCGGCTTGATACTGGTTTAAGTAGTCGTCTTGACCCCAGTAGTTTTCCAACGACCCGCTGATGTAGAATTGACCCCAATCGTTAGGCAGTTCCTGACGACCCGTAAGGCTGAATCGATTTTTAGAGCGATAGACATTGTTCGTACTTGACCCTCTTTGAATGGCATCTCGCGTTCTCATTGCCGTTTGATAGTCCATATACCCTTCGGTCGAAAATCGATAGGCGGCGATGGTGATGTCACTGTCCGTTTCGGTGAAGTTCTTGCTGTACCTCGCTTGATAGCTTTGACCTTTCTGATCGCTATAGCCGTTTAACAAACGAGTATAAGATTGCGAAAAATCAGCCGAAAAAGCACCTAACGAGGTACCAACAGCCGCCCCAACTTGCAAAGCAAGGTAATCTTGGTTGGCTTGAACTCCCGTATAACCGGTAAATGAGTTGGTTAGGCCACGCTGATAGGTACCTTCAAATAGCGCAGGTTGGGTGAGTAAACTGTCATTTCGGTATTGGCCAATCACGGCGGAGTAATGTTGAGCGCCAGGGCGAATTAGTTGTACCATTGCAGCATACGGTACAAGGAAGTTTTGTTGAGATCCATCGGCCTCAGTGACGGTGACGGAAAGATTGCCGCCATACCCCGTTGGGTATAAGTCGTTGATTAGAAACTCACCGGGGCTCACCGTCGTTTCATATATAATGTTATCGTCTTGCTTTACGGTGACTCGGGCTGTAGATTGTGCTACCCCACGAATTTCTGGTGCATACCCACGCTGAGAAGCCGGTAACATCCGCGTGTCTGTATTAAACTGGATACCGGTAAAAGGAACAGAATCGAAAAACTGCCCTTGTGTATTGGTTTGACCTAATAATATGCGACTGTTCCAACTTGGAATAGCGCGCTCTAAGTAGCTATTCTGTATTGAAAAATCAGTGCCGGTATCTTCTGTCCATCCCAGAGCGCTGTTTTGGCGGAAATACCAAGCCCCTAAATTAAAGCCCGTATGGAACTGTGCAGAAACGGATGGGTCACTGTTGTCGTTGTTATAAGCGTTTATATTGTAGGTTAATAATGCCGCAGGAATACCTTCATCCCATAATTCTGGATTAACCGAACCGCGGGCGATTCGTTTTATGTATGCTTGAGGGATCTGAAGCTTGAGGTGATATTCGCTACTATCGAAAACAACGTTTGAGTTTGGAATGAATGCTTCAAGGTCAATACACGAACCAGTGCCCGCGTTGTTGAGGGCGGAAACAAACTCGCTGGGAAGACGAGTATGCTCAAAATCAATCAAATCAAGGATAGAAAGCGTTAAACACGGCTGGGTTGACGTCCCTTCGTCGGTCTTTATTATGGAAAGGTTTTCGCTTGCAACGTAGGTTTCATTGATGTAAATCGATGTGTAGTAATTACCGGGCAGCGCAGTGGAGCCTTTCGAAAAATACTCAAGATTGATTGCACTTGTATCGCTCACTTTTAGAAAAGAGGAGTCAAACTCGACGGCTTCCGAGGCCAGCGTGTACGAACAAAAAAACAAAGAGTGTAGGAATAAACCTAGCATTGACGCGCAAGTTAAACAACAAGGTTTATTAACTGATTTTAATTGGGTTTTCAAAATTCAACCTCATCAAAGTTAGCACATCTAGTGCAAAAATAGACAATCGTAAATGGGGGTATTACTGAACCGTGTTTTCAACGTTTATCGTTGCGCCGAAGTCGTTGATATAATCTATATTCACTTTCGAGTTCAATGGGATGGATGCCAATTCAACAAAGCTAAATTCCTGGAAGCTGTTTGGGCTAATCATCTTAGATTCTGAATAATAGGATTTGTCTTTTATGGTGATACTCACCTTTGACAGAGAAACGTGATAAGGCGTAAGATTCGTGGCTTTTAGCCCTGTTGGTGTTACGCTCCAGACGAGTTCTTTACCCGCATCGTTAGCATGATCTTTTAAGTTGTTCGGTCGGAAAAAGAGTTTTATTCTCGACCTAAATGCCAACTGAAGCGTGTTCTCGTCTTCTAATTCGCTATTTTTTGCTGGTACTTCCAACACGTTCAACCAAAACACCGTTTCTTCGGTTGTGGATAGTGGCTCGCCGGTATAAAAAATTCTCAGTGTTTGACTTTTATCGGCATTTAACCGATTGATTGGTGGTGTTAATATAAATGGGACTTTTATTGTGGAAGGATTTTGTTCTGGATTACCATCATCTATCCAGCTTTGAACCAAAACAGGGTTATTGCCGTTATTACTGAGTTTGACGGATACTTCCTTTTCAGTATCAAGATAAACGACGCGGGTGTTATTAATGATGACGCTAGCCTGAACGGAGTATGCCCCCAAGCCAGATGCTGAAATTATTAACAATAAAAGAAAGCGGAAAAATGACATTAGATACCTACACTAGAAGCCCGAAAGGCGATGGCAGGTTTAACCCCTCCATCGCGTAATTGCTATAGGGGATTACTTATACATTACGTTATAAGTGACTGAACTTGTTACCGTACCCGCAGTTGCTGCACCTGTTGTAGCAATATATTGAACCGCGTATGGTAAGGTGGCTGTAGCGGCAGGAGTGCCTGCTACTGTCGCGTAGGAGTTTTCAGCGGTTTGCGATTCTCTACCAATCTCAATTTTTTTGTCATTTGTACCGTCAAGAAGTTGTAAAGCAACGTTAGTCGCTGCACCGGTGCCAATGGTATTGATTAACAAGCCTGTGTTGATGTCAACGGTAGGTCCGGCTTCAAAATAGGTGGACACTTGTGTGTCTGCCGGAGTGCCGCCCAACGTACAATCTTTCATTACGATGTTAAAACCAGTTTTACCCGCGGTAGCATCAATGGCAGACAATACTGTTTTTGACACAGTAGGTAAGAGAATTGTTGCATTTGAGCCTTTTCCATCGACCTCAACGGTACAGGTAGAGTCAGTGACCATGCCAGAGAAGCTGATGGTGCCGGAGTTCGCTTGCGCGTGTAGCGTAACCATAGGTAAAGCAATGATGCTGACGAGAGGAAGTATTTTATTCATAGATATGCCTATATGTTTGTAATGATGAATAGATGGTTGTTTTAATTAAAAAATTAATTAACCAAAATAAACTTTTATGTAATGAAGCGTTCATACAAAACGCTTGACCAGATGAAGTCTATATTTGAATCATCAGCACGGGGATAGCAGGCTAAATATAAATTATGCAAGATATGCTAACAATGTATAACTATATGATTAATAAAGATAATCAATGAATATCGCCAGTTATTTTAATGATGAAAAACGGGTTTGATTTATTTTAAGAGGGTTAGTTGAATGGATAGGATACTTGTATTCAACGGCGGTTAATCATAGCGGATGACATTTTATTTCAATTGTTGTCTTATCATTGAAATGAAAACCAGTGACTTAAGAGCTAAAAGAACAGGCACTGAGGGAGGCTTGGTGGGTTTGTATTACTTCATTAAAGGTGCATATCCTTTTAGTTTTGGAGACGCCGGATATATGTCAAAAGACTGTATTTTTTAATTAGTGCCAAGCCCAATCTTAATGCGGCGTTATGCAATTTATTGGAATGCAAAGAGAAATACTAAGATGTCTGATGAGATTAGACGAGAATTTATAGCAAGAATTGAAGATCTTAAAGATCAAATTTATATTCAAATGATAGCGTTAATATTAGTACTAATATTCTTTTATTCTAAAGTATTAAAAGATAAAAAACATGATACAACTTTCGTAAAAATGCTAAAAGACATACGTGCTGATATTGAAACATCAGCTTTAGAAGGAGATGCGAAAAAAGCTAGGTTGCACGAACTAGAAGAAATAAATAGTAACTTATTGGGTTTAAAGTCAATGTATAAGTCTACTCCAATGTTTCTAATGGGATATGGTTTTTGGGCGATTTCATTGTTTATGTTTGGTTATAGGATGTTCACTGGTGCAGCTGCTGCCTAACAAATAAGGATAGATGCCGCGTAGCCGACATCTTATCTGGGTATTAAACAAGCCAGAAACGATCTTTGTCGTTGGGCAACAAAGACTAGAACTTTTTATTTGTCTAAGCCGCATTCTGTTGTTTGGTTTTTTCTTAGTGCTGCCATTAAAGTCTGAAACACATTTCTGGACAAAAGTTTCTTAGCGGTTTGGAACGAAATCTACCCTTCAGATATCTTTATTGTATTGCAAATAAAAATTTGGAAACCAATTTTACTTATTCACTACAATTGTTCGATCTAGTGTGTAGATATGGTCGTCATACAGTTCGCCACGAATCTCATAAGCGTCTTTGGCAATTTTTGACAAACTGAACCTACACTTCTCTAACACCCTTTCTGACGCGATATTTCCTCGGGTAACTGTAGCTTGATAGCTTGATATTTCACTAAACTCCTTCGACCAATCCAATAAAGCTTCAAGCGATTCTGTTCCAAAGCCATTACCATGAAAAGTGGGTAATATTAAGTAGCCAACCTCAGCCACGCCATCGGATATGTTAAAGCCTGTTACTCCAACCTTCTGTCCTGTTTTATTTTCAATGATAGTCAAGCATAACCAATGCTCAGAATTCGCTTCCCATTTTGGTAATCTTGATTCAAACCTGTCTCTAACCTCGGCTTCACTTGGTTTGTCGAAACACAAAGCTATCACATCAGAGTCCGTTTGAAGGTCAAGAAACAAAGACCAATCATTGCTAGATAACTGTTTCATACTCAACCGCTCTGTACCTATAGCTATGCTCATTCGACTCTCTTATTTTGTAGTTTGACTGAACTCAGTTCTACACTTTCGAACATTATGATTTCTAAGTCAATGTGAGCGTTCGGATAAAACGTTTTGGGGCAGAAACGTGCTAGCGATAACCGCGCTGGCACATTTTTGGACAAAAGTGAGCTAGACACCACGGGCTAGCTCTCCTTTATAAGATTAACAAATGTATGTAAAAAGCATCAGAGTAAAATGCAAGACCTGACTCCGTTGTTTTCATTCGTTCTATTTCGGAAAAACAAACTTATCGACGAGAATGCTGTTGTTTGTACTTGCGGCTTTTAAACGATATGGACGTATAGCCTTATATTCTGAGGATGAATACCAGGCTTCAGCAGCTTTGCGGCTTTCGAACTCAATAATCACGGCTTGGTTTCCTGTCCATTTTCCCTCGACAACTTGTGGGTCAGGGCTGGCTACAAGAAGTTTCCCCTTATGTTCCATTATGGTCGGCATAACGCGGGAAACGTAATCTTTCATATAGGCATCTCTATCATCAATTTGTAGCTGAAAGATATAGTAGGCTGGCTCTGCCATTGCCATAATTGGAAAAGCGATGGCAATTATGGCACTAAGAATCATGGATTTCATATGTTGTCCTCTTATTATTGGTTCGCAAGAATGCGATTGCTTAGATGCTCTATAATTTATATGCTATGAATCTGCATTTAAATGAGGGTTATTGCACTACCATGGGCAAAATTGCACACAAAGGTATTCCGTGGGCCGAGATGCCCATCTTGCTGGCATTAGCTGAAGAAAAAACAATCAGCGGTGCCGCTAAGAAATTGTCGGTAGACAGAACGACGATTTCCCGGCGTATAGAAGCCATGGAACTGAAAGTAGGACGAAAACTTTTTGATCGGATTGATGGGAAGTTTGAGCTGACGTCCTTAGGGCGAAAAGCGGCTGCGGCTGTCGAACGAGCACAGCAAGAACTTGCAGTTTTTGACCAATCTCTGGCCAATGAACGCCACTATCTTGGCAAGGTTCATCTGTCCTTGCCGCCGCACTTCAGCATCACCATGGCGGAACCTCTGGCCCGGTTCCAACGCGATAACCCCGGCATTTTATTGGAGGTTTCCGCCACAGACACACTGAAATCGCTAAAACAATTTGAAACTGATGTGGCTATCCGCGTTGCAGCTCGTGTACCACAGGGAACCACGGCTTATGACTTTGGCCCAATATTCCACTGCCTATTCCACAGCGCCGATAAGCCGGTAGATCTTACCCGCTACATCAGCCTTGCCGGATTTGACGATATGGGGCCGGAGGTACGTGCTCATTTGCCCGACGCTGAAGTCGTCATGTCTGTAGACGGCTATGTTTTAATGCGTGAATATATAACCCAAGGTGTTGGTGTGGGCCTTCTCCCAAATAGTTTAGGTATCGAGGATTCGCGTCTCACCATCATTCCGAATTTCAAAGTTGAGAGCGAACTGCGGACATGGCTTGTTTGCTTGCCGGAACAACGGCGCTTACATAGGGTCAATACGTTAATGCAGTTCTTACAACGTGAGATGTCGTCTGCTATTTCAGTCTAGCAATAACAGCGATAGTTATGGGCGTTAACATGATAATCATTTGGTTTGAGTATTTTATCAGGCCTCTATGAGATGATTCGTTTTCGTCATTCTTTGGCTGAGCCACATGTGCTCACCAGATGGTAGGATTATCTAAAAGGTTACCTTCCGTAACTCACGCCATAGACGAGAGGCTACAGGCCCTAATGATAACGATGAAGAGCGGAATGCAAAGACATCCAATTTAAAAGGGGCTCGGGTAAATTCAAAAGATATCTCTTTCAGCGTTCCTTCTGCCATCTCATGTTCAATTAGGTGTCGTGGTAATCGCCCCCAGCCAAGGCCGGCCAGCAGTAGCTCTTTCTTCAAATGGATATCTTCAACGTACCAGACTCTCTGTCCTTTCTGGACGCCCATATCCCGATCAAATTCCCCTTTCTGGCTTCCTGAATCACTGACTAAAATTTGATGAAAACTACGCAGTTTTCTGATGTCCTTGATATTTAAATCAGGTCTCAGGAACTTCGGGGAAGCCACATTCACTAACTCTATTTTTGTAAGGGGAAGATATTCCAACTCCTTTTCTTCCATAAACGTAATAGGAAGTGGAGCTATTCCAATGTCAGCAGTACCGTTCTCTACGACCTCAGCAGTACCCGATAATATCTCACTACAAAAAGAGATTCTTGTCTCTGGGAACTCGGATTGGATCACTTGTAAGCAGGGCACTAAGGCTGAAATATCAAATAGTTCATCCTTTGAAATCGTAATTTTCTCTTCATTCCCTAGCCCGTAATGCCTTGCAAGCAATTTAAGATCATTGACTTCAGAGATTACCCGAAGTGACTGCGTGTAGATCCTCTTTCCAATCGGAGTCAATACAAGGCGATAGCCAGATCGGTCAAACAGTTCTGCTCCCGTTTGCGTTTCTAAGGCTTTGATGGCCAAGCTTATAGCCGGTTGAGTCTTGTAAAGCTTTTCAGATGCTGCTTTCACCGATCCAGTCTCAACGACCGCCTGCAAAACTCTCAATTGATCCAGTTTCATAACGTAACCATAAGTAATTTTTATATAGAATAGCAGATTTACTAAATATATTTAATTGTATTCGTTGTCTACTATTGCGGCAAGTTCAAAGAAAAATAGGAAGAATCAAATGAATAACACTAAATTAGTATCAGCCTCAATTATCGCCTTAACAATATTACTCTCTTTTACTTTTATCGCTGCGGGTTTCGCAAAACTGTTCTCAGTTGAACAGGTCATTTTACCATTTGAGCGTATGAACATGCCCTTTATGGCGATGGTGGTTGGTTTGTTGGAAGTTTCTGCCAGTATTGCGCTATTTATTCCTCGTCTACGTTTTTTTGCTGCTGTCGGTTTATCGATGACGATGGTCGGAGCCATTTTGTACCACATTACACTCGACCCTCAACAAGCGGCATTACCAGGCGTAGTGTTGTTGATAATGTGTGCATCACTTACATGGATTCGTCGGCCTTTATCAGCGCCTCAATCAGGCTTGAAATAGGGAATGGTCATGAAACAGATTACTTCAGTGGCTACGGCCAATCCGTCAAAGGTCGGACCTTTTGATATTGTCCGAGCGCTACCAAATAAAGGTGTTGATAGCGTTGGTCCGATCGTATTTCTCGATCATATGCCCGAAAAGATTTATGCCCCAGGTGAGCTGCCTGCAACCGATGGCTCTTTTGCTCATCCTCATCGTGGAATCGCGACTTTTACCTACTTAGTGAAAGGGGAGCTCAACCACTTAGATAGCCACAGTGGTCATGGGGTAGTTAAAGCTGGTGGAGTGCAATGGATGAATGCCGGTAATGGCATCATTCATGACGAAGGATTCCCTGCACAACTGCGTCTTGAGGGTGGTTCATTCTATAGTTTTCAGTTCTGGGTCAACTTGCCTTCAAAAAACAAAGCCGAGAACCCAGATTACATGCCAGTGCAATCTGAGCAGTTGCCGCTGATTGAGCTACATGGAGGAGCTGGCACGGTGAAGGTGCTTCTTGGTGAATTTCAAGGGGAGTGCTCGCCAATTCCTGCGTTTACTGAGCAGTTTATTTGGCATCTTTCACTTAATGCGAATCAAACAATAACCATTCCAACCAGAGCTGGGCATGAATATGGCGGCTATCTTCCGATGTCGAGTGCCAAGGTGTCGGGTGATGTTGTGTTGCAGAAAGAGTTCTTTCTATTTGATGAATCTGAGGGCGATATTGTCGTAGAAAACCCTTTGAATCACCCGATAGATGTACTGCTTTTTGGCGGAGAGCCATACCGTGAGGCAGTTGTTTCTCATGGTCCATTTATTATGAATAGCGTGGAAGAAATACAGACAGCCTATACAGATTTTTACGAAGGGAAGTACGGTAATATCAACTACGATGTTCCCGGGCTTTAGTTAGAGTGGTTGGTACGCCAACCATCAATCTAAGTGGATCAGTTTGATCCAATGTTAATTTACTAATGAGGAAGTTGAGAATGAGTAATTTACTCCCGGGACAAGCTGAAGCTATTCAGGAAATTAATGAGCTAAGAACGCGAATATCGGTAGCTGACACTGACACCATGGCGCTGCTATTAGGTCAAGCCCATACATTACATGCGTGGACTGATAAGCCTGTTGACAATGAAAAACTCAAAGAGGCGTATGATTTGGCGAAGGTGGGGCCAACTGGAATGAATATTCAGCCTATGCGTATCGTCTTTCTACGTGAAGAAGAGAAAGAAAAACGATTGGTTCCCTTAATGCTTGATTCTAATCAAGAGAAAACCCGTACGGCACCTGTTACCGCTATTATCGCAGTTGATCAGGCGTTTTATAAGAATATGAATCGAGTATTCCCGATCATGCCTGAGGCAGCAGCTATGTTTGAAGGTAACCCCGATATGGCAAGAGAAAACGCAGAGAGAAATGGAACGCTACAAGCGGCGTATTTTATGATTGCACTTCGCTCAGTGGGGCTTGATGTTGCCCCAATGTCAGGTTTTAACCCTGTGGCTGTGAACAATGAGTTCTTCTCGGGTTCAGATACCACGGTGAACTTTATCGTAAATATTGGTTACGGTGACAGCAGTGGCGTCTATCCGAGACTACCTCGATTAGAGTTTGATGAAGTGGCTAGATTCTACTAATACATAACGATTCTCCGATTTAACTGACACTTCAGATAAGCCTCAGATAGTTAATAGGATATATTGTGGCGTGTGTCCGGTTACCCTACGAGAGTAACGGCCAAGCTGAAACTTGTATGGGAGAAGAGGTTAGTTAACTGACGGTATCAACCAAACTCATATCTCTTTTGTTCCCACGCTCCAGCGTGGGAATACATACGTAACTTAAAGACGCGAAGCATCCCGCAGCTCGTCTTCCGTAATCAACTCATTCAAATAGTTAATCACCGTTTTCATCTCTAATTCGTTTTTATCCGTACAGGTAGCGTAAAGCGTCGAAAGATAGTCGCGGGCGAGTAGGGGGAGTGTCGTATTGTTCAGGTTTGGCGTTGGGTTTTGCGTTGAATTTGCGTTTGGCATAGTAGCCTCCGTAAGCGATTGAGCGAATCACCACCGAAAAGTACCAATCATATGGGTGGTGTAAATTTTGCTCAAAGGCAGCATAAAGGTGAGCTGGGGTTTACCGTCGTACTGCACACTCACAGCCGACAACGAAACCTGAATCCTCACTTGCACGCTATTAATCAACACTCACTGATGTTGTTGCCTAGCCAGACCCCTGACCGATAGGTCGTTGATTGTCGGTATGTCGGGTATGGAGAACCCGCTTTGGAATATTTATCACGTTACCTATATCGTGGTGTGTTACCGGATAAGGACATTATTAGCATTGAAGAGAAAATGGTGACCTTCCGATATAAAGACAGCCAAACCAAAGGATGGAAAACACGAACCTTACCCACACTCAAGTTTTTGATGCTCATCTTGCAACATGTGTTACCTAAAGGACTTCAGCGAGTGAGAGACTACGGATTTTTACGAGGAAATGCCAAAGCTCTGCGACTCCGTATTCAAATGTTGTTGCTGCACCTGTTTTATCAAACCCCACCTAAAACCACTCTGATAAATAGTAAAGCAACAAGATCGTGTCCTTGTTGTCAGCACGAAATGGATTGCGTTGGCGTCAGTCGACTGAGATAGCAGAAAGGCGAACCTTATAAGGATAATGGCGTCCATTAACATGAGGAGAAAGTACAACACGAGACAATGAAAATAGCGCTAACTGGTTGATAAGGTTACATCCGCAACCTTATGCTGGCACAGTGCGCCTTGAGAAAAGAGTCAAGGCTAAGCACCTATCTGATTCAATCGCACAATTTACTATAAAGAGTGGCTTCGGGCTTGTTCAACACCCAGATAAGATGTCGGCTGCGCGACATCTATCCTATTTGTTAGGTGAACTCTTTATTAAACGCAACATATGTTCCCTGGAAAGTAGCCACTATTTCTTCTCCGCAGAGAATATTACTTTTTACTTTAATACGCCCACGGCCCCGCTTAGTAAAAGAACGATAAAACTTCGACCAATCAGTGCTTTCTTCATATAAACTGGTAGCAGTAAATGAACCATTAGCTGGCTTTAAATATGTCATTGAACTTTCTTGAATGACTATTTCATTTCGAATACCATTTAAACGCATATAGACTAATGACCACCCAGCTAAGATGGCTAAAACTGAAAGGCTTCCGCCAAATGCCGTATTCTTATGATTAATATTTGGCTCAAGAGGAGCTAGCAGTTCAATATTTGTTTGACTGCAACTTTTAACCTCTACTCCTAATAATTTTGATGCAGGTATTTGTGCATGCAAATAAGCTTCTAACTCTTTTTCTTTCAATTTATAACCTCCTCTGAGATTCACCTAACGCCTTTTTATACGTTTGTTGACTCGGATGCCCATTCGGACATTTCTTCTTTAATAAAATGATTCACTAAATCTCGATACATTTTCTCAATGGCATCAGGGCTTAGCCCTTCAGATGAAGCCCAAATCCTACGTTGCTCCAACATAGACTTAAAACGTTCAGGAGCTCGTACGGATGTTTCCGAAGTCTTAAACTTCGCAGCCGCTTTAACATACTCAAATCGTTTACCTAAAATAGCGATAATATCTCGATCCATACTATCGATCTCCACGCGAATATCTTCCATACCTGAGCAATTTTTAGGTTCAATCTTATTTTTATAATTCATGGTTACTCCATAACCTAGATAAAATGTATAACGCCTCATTCAGAGGCAATAAAATAGTTGGTTAAAATAAGCGAGGCACGAGCAAAAACCAACTGTTTTTTGTCCTGCTGAAATGACTTGTTAGGTAACGATTTAACCAATCCTGGTTACAACGTCATTCATCGTATAACGTACAAACTGTTTACCAAGCTCAGTTAAGACATATGGCTTACTATTTTCAAATGCCGATTCAGTAGTACGAGAGCCAGTTCTCTTTGGCGCAGGTTTACGTTTTAAGAATTGACCATCATGAGTTGTATCACGAACTTGTCGAATTACACCACCAGTACTTAAATCTCTAATTAGCAATTTATATAAATCAGCTTCTGCGGAGTCTTCGCGTGGAACCACTCCATTTATAGCAGACCATATATCGTAGCGTGTAACGCCGGGAGTTTTATAAATTTCCCGGATTACTGCGAAGTGCGATTCATGATAACCCGCTAGCCAATCAATAAATAAACGTACAACATCATCGGAACAGATTTGTGTACCTGAAGCGTTAATAATTAAATTAGCAATATATTTGCGCTTTTCAGTGGTGTCAGCCGCATCCCAAGTTCGAAATGATTTCCTAACTAAATCTAAGTATTCTTCACTTTGAATACGTTCATCAACAGCTTCACCTAACCTTTCAAAACTTGCGCTAATTTCGGTTAGTGTTTCACCCAAAATTTGCATTTTTGTATCATGCTCTTCTAACCAGCGAGTTTGTAATGAATCAGTTTTTAAAGTGCCTTCCTCGGTTTTCATGCTCGCAGCAGCACTAATAAAACCGCCAACCCAAGGAATACTGCCAAGGGCAGCTAAACCAAACTTTTCTAGGGCGCGTTTTTTAGTAGTAAGAGCTACTTGGGAAAGTTCTTCCTTTATTTTTTCTATTTCTGACGAATTTTCATTCGCCACTAGAGAGTTATTATCTTCCACTGAATTCTCCTAGTTACCTAAGATTCTTAATAACAGGCAGTCTCGTTTTTCTGGCTGCCTGACTTTCCATCAACTTATCATAACTCACTAAAAATTAGCGCAAATACATCGAATTATGTATTCTGTCATCACATAAAAACGCGCCAGCGTGTTATCACTTTTTAACAGTGCGTGTTATCTAAGGTATGATCATCACAAATCTCCTAATGAACAATGACTTACTAAATTCCCTATCGACAAAGCGAGACTAAGCACTCAACAAAACAAGCCATTTTTCATACTCAAACCAGATTCAAACCTAATAAACTGTACGGATATACAGAAAGAAAGAGTGGAGATGGCAAGCAAATTTTTAGAAGAAATTCGACGACATATGCAAATGGTGGTGGAGGAAGATCTTGCGTTTTGCCACACATTTCTTTTTGTATATCAAAACTAGCTGATCATCTGTAACGTATTTAGAAGCGTAACAAACTATGGGACATTTTCTTGTTAAAGCTGCTCATTGTAACTGAAGATACAGCCCCCCTAATGCTTCTACCTATTGTGGTCTGCGGGATGATTTACACCATCGTAGGTTGGGATCACTTCAATTTTTAAAGGGTTGATTCCCTCAAGGCATGCAACATTAAATCCATACTGACTCGGGTTTGAACGTCTTTGGTGGTGAGTATAAATTCCACATTCACTACAAAAGTAGTGCTTGGCTTCTTTAGTATTGAATTGGTATAGCTTTAGCTTATCTTCTCCCCTTAGAACCCTAATACCCGACAATGGTACTGAAGCTACTATTGCTCCTCTTCTTCGGCATAAGGAACAATCACACCGTCGAATATCTTCGATACCATTTGGTAAATAGAGTTCAATCTCTACACTTCCACAATGGCACTTGGCTTTATGTCTCTCTCGAACTGGGACACCATCGACTTCCTTTAATGTGATAGTCACTAGAACTCCTTTCTATTTCGTTTAATTTGAAACACTCTACAGACATGAGAAAAAGTAGGTCAAATTTTTTACCGCATCGTGTGACGGCTAACTAACGCAGCAAACAATGGGGCAGAAGTTAGTTAACTGACGATATCAACCAAACCCATATCTCTTTTGTTCCCACGCTCCCGCGTGGGAATACATACGTAACTCAAAGGCGCGAAGCATCCCGCAGCTCGTCTTCCGTAATCAACTCATTCAAATAGTTAATCACCGTTTTCATCTCTAATTCGTTTTTATCCGTGCAAGTAGCGTAAAGCGTCGAAAGATAGTCGCGGGCGAGTAGGGGGAGTTTCGTATTGTTCAGGTTTGGCGTTGGGTTTTGCGTTGAATTTGGGTTTGGCATAGTAGCCTCCTTTGGATAAATTAAATTACACCAAGTAATGAGACCAATCATTAGGTGGTGAACTGAGCAAGATTGGTCTTACCGTTCCAAAGGTTACGGCGTGCCGAAGCACTCTCACTCAGCTCACCATAATCTAGATGTGCTGGTGCCACGTACAAAAAGCTTTTATACGTGCCTTTGGATATACACGAGAGACCAATCCCGACACTGGATTTTGCCAGTGCCGCAACAGAGTATAAAAACATGGGGTGAGGTGCAATGGTTGTTTTGTTAGGTTGGCCGAAGAATGGAGTATTTGGTGCAAAAAAAACTTAATGGAATGACTCAATTACTTATTTTAAGGTGCATGTCCTTTTAGTTATCGAAGCAATTTTTGTCTGTTATGCTTCTTTCTAAAGACTTCTCTGCCTGAATAATCATGGCCGATAAGATGAAATGTGTTTTTTCCTAAATCGATGCCGATAACGCGAATAGTAGTCATGATGGTCACCTTTATTTAACTGAACCTAACAATGTTAAGTTTAGCGTGTGGGTGGGGCGTACCATCTTATTAACGTTTTACGAGCTTCGACCGGTATCTACCTTCCCCAACTTCCAGATCGTAAAACGGCACTTCATGAAGCGGTGCTGCTGGTGATAAAAAATAAACAGAACCATGCAATCTCAATCTGTAGTATCGGATTCGCTTAATGCAGAATTTTTCGCTGTGCATGCAAAACAGAACTAACCCCTAAAACGCTTTTGTGACAAAGCGCTCAAGAAAAACAAACTAATTATACTAACTTTAACTGGTTGGTTTGGCTGAAATATTAAAAGAGAGTAAGAATGAAAAAGATACTATTTTTATCTTTAGCGTTATTAAGCGCATGTTCCACGACTTCAGGTTTAGATCCGGATGTCTCATATAGCGGATTTGATAATGCTAAAATTGTTAATATCACCCCACACGGAAATGCTTGTGAGGGAATGGTTTGTACTGGACTGGGAGCTCAATGGAGTTCTGATAAACCCAAAACTGCAATTTTACTTGTCAAGATTTTTAACGATTATGCAGGGGTAATTAGGGCTGAGTTAAATATCGATGGTCGGAAGGTTGAGTTGACGCCAACATCAAGTGTTACTGATTTTCAAAACCAGTCTGGAATGAATACATCACTCAAAGGATTTGTTGTGAACATCAGTCTTATTGAGAGTATTATTTCTTCTGATAGAACATGGTTGCGTGTTACTACACCGACTGGTTACATAGAGGACGCAGTGATTGATGGTGAGACAGATAGTAAAGCATACCATGCTTTGACACGGTTTATAGCTCAAGTAAAAGCGAATGGGTAAGGTGGAGTGTTCAGTGACTCCAATGAGCAGCAAGGCAAGTTTAGAAGGCAGGGTCATATGACTCTGCCTTTGCTATTAAGTCGAAGTTATTGTTTAGCATAAAACAAAATGCAGTATTGTAGGGCACAAAAGATAGCTTTTTGTCATTTAACTTGTGTGATATTTATGGAGATTAGACATGTGGGAAGGACCATTAGCCCCTTGGTGTGTTGAAGAGGCGTATAAATATTATGTGGCTTCAACTAGAACAGTTGATCTTGGGTATATTTCAGATGTAAATGCAGCCCTCTCACTAGAAATACTGTTCAAAAGCTTCTTGTGTATTGAAAAAGGTGTTGATGGCAATGATTATAAACTCGCCTTTGATTCCTCTATGCTTGACGACAACTATAAAGTTAAAGGAATTTCCAACGGTCATGACCTATACCTTTTGGCTATCTCCCTTCCAGAAGATATTAAAACAACACTTTTCAATAACTCGGACTTGAAATTTCTTAAAAGAAGGCGAGATACGTTTGTTTCTTCAAGATATTTGTATGAAAGAAAAAACAAAACAGGAAGCTCAAGTATTCTTTCGGATTTAGCTAATGAATACATTGAATAAACAGTGAACCTATACAGAAAGAGAGACTGTGATGATTGGTGGATTCTCAACTATCCACACATATAACAACCAGTGGAGCTCTCAAAGTGGTTTTTCTAATCAAATAAATTAGGTCATTAACCCTAGATTGATTTAGTACAATAGCGATATGCCTTTGAGTTAATTTGCGTAACAATGCAGACGAAAATCACCAGTAAGAAAAGCTGCTTATGCACACTTCTGGGAGTTTTGAGCACCGCACTCTAGCTCCCAGTTACCCCAGCAAGCCCGATTAGTTGCGGACGGAGTTTATCGGCCTAAAATCTTACCAGCTCACAAAGGGGCATTTTCGTGTTTAAGAATGCCAACTGTTGTAGTTCAATAAAAAATTGCTATCAAGCGAAATATAGCTCATTTCTGGACAAAAATAATTTAGGCGTATCAGATAGAATTTGCCATTCGGGTAAATTCAGGGATTTCTAAACTCGGCTATAATCGTTTTATTTTAACTATTTTCTATTTGATAAGGCCTGTTTTTTGTAGGTATTACATCGATTAGAAAATCCTAGGCTAAGTCTTAAACTGTATAGTATGACGCTCAAACACTCTAGCGAAGATTAGGAGTATCAAAAAGGCAATGCAGTCTATAGTGACGCAAAAAAAATAAAACTTGCTAACAGGGCACATCCCACGAGAATCATAATAAAGAATTGTAGATTGTAACTTTTAATGTGTTCATCGGAAGCTAGTTTTACTTCTAGGATATTACTATCTAATACAAGCTCGTTCTCTGCTACTTCATTAAGATGGCTTCGACAATGTTTACAAATTTTAGCATCGAACATGACAAGTTCTTTGCAATTGGGACAGATTTTTTTCTTTTTTAAATCAATGTCTCGTTGATTCAAGCTGTTTTGGTCTTTTCCTAAAACCAAAATAACCAATATTGAAACTGGTCCAAGTAATACACTGACTAAACTCCATGTTAGTATTGAACGTCCAAAATTATTCGCCAAAACACATATCAAAACAATGGATAATAACCAAATATAAGTTAACAAATAACACCCCCTATTCTTCCCCGTATATCTTGCCGAAGCTACATTGGCAATTCAAGTAATATTAGCAAGTTATGTGAGCATACAGAAGAATATGTAAAAACTTTCTAGTCCCTCCATGAGCCTAACACAAGTAACGCAACGGTAATTTTTAACTATGTGGTGGATTAGCAAAATTGAACATTTAGTTAGAGTTTTGGGCATGAGGTAAAGTAAATCAAATTGTGGGAATTGAAATCAGGTTCAATCCTGTTCTAGATCACTTTTGGACATTTGTGAGTTAGGGATTCTAAGGGCGTCTGCCCTTCAGATTACTTTTCATGCCCTAAAACACCAACGATCACCGCCTATAACAGTGATCGATTTTCAAGGAAATCGACAAAACCATGTATTGCGTAAATTTAGGCTGTTTCCTAAAACCACTTATTTATGAAATTTGGTCGGTTCTTTGTTTTATGAGCTGCTGACTCAACACTCCTACTTCATTTGGTTCCACTAGCAATTTAATTATTTAATATTTGACGCTTGAAATCTTCTAACTTTCTTTTTTTACGAATAACATTTTCATCAGATTCCCGCTCAGCAAGATGCTGCTCCATTTTTTCATTAAATGCCGTAAGTCCGGATGTTAATTCGTTACTAAAGGTCGCCATACCTTTGTTAAATTCTTCCAGAGCACTTATGACTTCCTCTTTGGTTTTTGACATTATTTTCTACCTCTAGGTTGAAATTCATCTAGAATTGTATAATTTATTCGCTCAAGGTATATCAACAATCTACATGGAGTTCAAACATTTAAATGTGTATAGATAGAGCTTGGGAGATTTTATAACATACGCTAGTTTCAAGTATCATATACAGTCAGTAGGGTCACGTTCAAACTCCATATTTCAATAAAAAGTGTGAACTAATCAGAATAAACAATTGGTTTCATATGATATTGTTAATCTGAATAAACTGCATTTATTTTAGTGTTAGAGATTAACCTTAGAAATAATCTTGTTTGGTTATTTTATACTGTATAGGATAAAGCATGGCAAGCGTATACATTACAAATTACAATTTAAAAAACATAACTAGTAATTCAAAAGAGCTTATAGAACACGATGAATTGGCGAAATTATTACCTCTAATTCACGATTTATCAAGAATGTTTTCTAGTATCGAGCTAAGCAGATTCCACATAATCCATGAGTTACTGTCAAACAGTGAATCATTTATTAATGACCACGAAAAAATGATAATGAGTTTCAAAAAGTCGAAGAATAATGGTGGTTCTTTTCACGCTGATCACAATTGTACCCAACTAAATAAGAATTACCTAGACGTTACTGGCTTTACTGGTTCAAATTATGTAAGTAACGAGCTTGTGAAAGAACTTAATAAAAATTTCAAGTCAATACTTTATCAAGACATAAACGACCGAGAGTTGCTGTATGAGATTCCACACAATATTCGATTGAAGTTCAACATTTCAGACTCAGCGAAAGTAATAATCAGAAAAAATAGCGGTCATATTATCTTTGAAAACATGACTAAAGAAGATATTGTCAATCAAATACAAACATTAATCAATAATGCCGACTTATACAGAGCATCATCACAAGAAATATCAGATGAGATTGATAAGCTAACATATGGGACTGATGCGTACGGAGTTATTAAGGATAAACCTGTCATGCTGTGGTGGAAAAAAGAATATAAAAACAAGATCGCAGATCTTCTGATTGCTTACCTAAGAGTAATTTCATCAGGTAATTTAAGTTATTCACTTTTAGAGAGTTTGAACATCCACCCATGTAAAAGCTGTATATCTAACAACGATAGTTCCTCTAGTAACAACTATTTTTGATTTGATTATATTTGAAACAGTTACTGGAAACATTTTACTGGACGACCTACGATAGCTACTGATTAAAAAAAGTAGGTCAAATCCCCATCTGTAAAGTGTGATAGATAAGTGCGTAAACTTACAATGGGGCAGAAGTGTGTTGGCTTGACGGTATCAACCAAACTCATATCTCTTTTGTTCCCACGCTCCCGCGTGGGAATGCATACGTAACTTAAAGACGCGAAGCATCCCGCAACTCATCTTCTGTAATCAATTCATTTAAATAGTTAATCACCGTTTTCATCTCTAATTCGTTTTTATCCGTGCAGGTAGCGTAAAGCGTCGAAAGATAGTCGCGGGCGAGTAGGGGGAGTGTCGTATTGTTCAGGTTTAGCGTTGAATTTGCGTTTGGCATAGTAGCCTCTGTAAGCGATTGAGCGAATCACCACCGAAAGGTCTCAAGCTTTTGGGTGGTGAACTGAACAGGGTTGAGACTACCGCCACTTACGAAACGGCCAGCCGAAGCTGCCCCGCTCAGCTCACCATAATTTTAGGTGTGCTGGGCTACACATGATGATTTTAAAAAATCAATGTGTCGTAAGTGTGTAGGGCGGGGTCTCAAACCCGACACTGGATTTTGCCAATGCCGCAACAGGGTATAAAAACATAGTGTTAGGTGCAATGGCTATTTTGTTAGGTTGGCCGAAGAACGGAGTATTTGGTGCAATCAAACTAAAGGGACATAAACCATAAGATTATAGTTAAAGATTAGGTGCGTATAAGCTAGTAAATCAATAACTTGAGAGTTTGTTTGAGTTATGGTTGTATACTAGCCAAATACGCACTTACATTTGTACAATGTTCACCTGATCCGAAGTTGGTAGTTCTATGTCTTCATTTTATAACGAAAACTCGCAAGAACTCTGCGATCAATACAATTCACTTTCCTTTGAACAGGTGCATTTCTCGTGGAAGCCATATTGGCCAGATGGAGGATATCGAGTACTGGATGTTGGGGCGGGTTCGGGTCGTGATGCGTTGTGGATGTCTGAACGTGGTGCCGAGGTCATTGGGTTAGAACCCTCTAAGCTTATGATTGAACACGGTAAACAACTGACTGGCGATAAAGTAACGTGGTTGTGTGATGAGTTACCATCGTTAAAGAAAGTGGGTAACTTAGCGATTCGTTTCGACCTTATTCTAGTCAGTGCGGTATGGATGCATTTAGCACCGACACACCGTGCTCGCGCCTTTCGCAAATTATCAAACCTATTATCGCCTAATGGTAAGTTGGTTATTTCACTTCGGCATGGTGAATTCAGTGATGGGCGTAAAAGTTATCCTGTGTCGGTAGAAGAGTTAGAACGTTTCGCTCAGGATACAGCATTACTGGTGAGGCATGTATCAAACTCTGATGATAGCCTCGAACGTAACAATGTTACTTGGCAAACCGTTGTGATGACACTGCCAGATGATGGTACTGGTGATCTAAATAAAGTACGACACATTATTGTTAACGACAGTAAAAGTTCTACTTATAAGCTTGGCTTGTTGCGGGTTCTGTTACGTATAGCTGATGCACACCCCGGCTGTGTGATAGACAGAACTGACGGAGAAGTATCTATTCCGTTAGGGCTTGTTGCGCTTTATTGGGTTAAGGCCTATAAACGTTTAATTGACCATAGTGAGCTCCAACAAAATAGCAATTCTAAACTGGGTTTAGCCTTTATTACCGCAGATGGTTGGGAACAGATTACTCATCTTTCAGCAGACGATTTGGCCGTCGGTAGTTTGTTTGTTGGTGATGAAGCCAAAGCGATTCAAAAAACCATTCAAGCGTCGATAAAAACGATGAAAAATGGACCAATCAAGTTTATCTACAGCGGCTCGATGTCAGAGCAAAATAAAGAATTTACTACTCAACCGCCAACGAAACACCGAAAACCGCAATCATGCATTTATCTTGATAACCAATTTTTCGAAAGTTTTGGGTCATTGGTCTTAAAACAAAGCCTTTGGGAATGTTTCCGTTTATATAATTCATGGATTGAGCCATTGGTCGTCAATCAATGGATTACTCAAATGCAGCGATTTGAACTAAATAGGAAAAACGAGATATCTCTACAAACATACCATGACTCTTTAATATGGTTAGATATAGAACATGATACAAGTGGCGTCCGCAAGCGCGTGGATGAGTTACAGCAAAATAGCATCAAGCTTACTAGTGTTTGGAGCAGCACTAAACTTGCAAATGGCTATCATGTAGACCACTGCTTACCCTTCGCTTATTGGCCAAACAATGACAAATGGAACCTTTTACCAAGTACAAAAACTGAAAATCTGAAGAAAAAAGATAGGTTACCCAAGAGAATACGTTTAGCTGAATCTAAACACCGTATTCTAGATTGGTGGACGCTTGCTTGGGGTGACGATACTACTGCCACGCAACGGTTTTTTACTGAAGCTTCGTTGTCTCTGCCCAATATCCCACCGCAATGTAATGAATTCGAAGAAGTATTTGAGGCTATGGGTCTACAAATTAGCGGGGTTAAGAGTAGATTATTAGTGGCTGAGTGGTAATGCAGTGCTTTCCAGCTACCTAGAAGCACCTGAAGTGATTGGGCTAAGAGATGATATGACGTTTCGTATTATGCGTGAGCACAAACCCTACCTTGGGTATCATCGGGACGCCTTGTTTAAGGACTAAAGGCAAAGGACTAAAGGGACATACACCATAAGATTGGAATCTAAACATCGTGCCTTAGAACGGTGGAAACTGACTCGGATTGTAAGTCGATTGTTAGTGTGAAAGTGGTTGCGTAACGATAAATATCCTCACACAAAGAATAATGAAGTAGGGGTTTTAATACGCCGCGAAAGCTTATCGCGACGTATTTTCACAGGCAATACTCGTCGGTGCGTAGTTATTGTGGTTCGAACTGCCTAGGTTGAAAGCGCCTTACCGCCTTATGCAATTTTGAATCGGGCCACCAAACTTTCTAGCATTTCTGACTGTTGCCTCAATTGCTCGCAATCGCGGGCTGCATTTTTTGCATAATCCGCATTAGAATGCGCAATCTCGGCTACCCCAGTGACAGTGCCGCTTATTTCAGCAACAACGCTGGATTGCTCTTCAGTAGCCGTCGCAATTTGAACGTTCATATCGCTCATGTTTTGAATTGATTTTGTTATCTCAACTAACATGGAGCCAGATGATATAACCAATTGTTTTGATTTTCCGGCGGTTTCTACACCCGTGCTCATCGCGTCTACACTTTCCGAAGAACGAAGCTGCAATCGTTCAATGATGGTCTTAATTTCAGCCGTAGACTGGTGGCTTTTCTGTGCTAAATTGCGTACCTCATCGGCAACCACGGCAAACCCACGGCCTTGTTCACCAGCACGAGCGGCTTCGATGGCCGCATTTAATGCCAACAAATTGGTTTGTTCTGATATACCTCTAATTACTTCAAGTACCGTGTTAATTTCCGTCGCTTCCTGAGCTAATTGTTGAATGACTTCAGAGGTGGCGTCGATTTGTGTTTCCATTGTGGTCACATAGTCCACGGTGGTTTCGACAGATTGGTAGCCCTCATTCGCATCCTTTACCACTTGATTTGCATTTTGCGCCGCTTGATTCGCATTGGAAGCAATGTCATTCACGGTATGCCCCATTTCTTGAACCGCGGTAGCCATCATTTCAGTTTGGCTCTGCTGTTCAAGAACATCACGATTGATGTGGCCCATTTGTGAATCGATAGAATGCGCGCTAGCGGCCAAAGAAGTACTGGTTTGTTTCACTTGCAATAACATGGCAACAAGAGACTCGACAAAACGGTTGTAACTACCAGATAACTTGCCTATTTCGTCATCTCTTCTGTCATCTAATCGTTGCGTTAAATCGCCGTCACCTGTTGCTATTTCTTCCAGCATTTCACCAACATGGTGAAGTGGCGCAATAACCTTTGTGATGAACAATGATGCAATTAAGATGAAAATTGTGGTAATAACCAGGCCAACAATAATTAAAGTGGAGGTTAAAGCGTTTGTGTCGGCAAAGACTTCGTCTTGTGGCAGTTCAGCAACCGCAAACCAATCTAATTGCGGAATATATTTGGTCGCAATAACCTTAGCGCCGCTTTCTGTGTCAATAAGTTGAATGATATTTTGAGCGCTATTTAGAAGTTGATCTCTTGGAAGGTCAACGGAATCGAATAGCGATTTTTCCCGCATGGACTGATCCGAGTGAAGTTGAATGTCACCATTTGCATTGGTTAGATAAACACTACCTTGTTCACCAATGCTATAACCTTTTATCATTTCGGTCATTTCTGATAGCGCCAAACCAATTCCCGCAACACCAATTCGTTGACCTTTGTCCATCACGACATAGTTGATAAATAACACGGCGGTGGAACTAGCATCATCAAAATCTAACGTTAATTCGTACGCTTTATCTCCGTTGATAAAACCATAAAACCATTGGTCGTCAGCTTTATTCGGTGAGAGCGTCTTGTCTAAGCCACTTGCGGTAAAATACTCACCAGTACGGGCTGATACAGCATAGGAGGCAATCGCGCTAAATTCCGTTTTAAGTGCTGTAAGATAGCCAGTAATCTGATTTTGATTCGCTGACATTGTATTGCTAGCAATCATCGAAACGTAGTCGGGATTAGTTGCGATAGCTTTAGAAACGGCTAAAGGGGTTGCGAGGCTTTTTCCGATACCTTCGGTGACAGATAACAGTACCGCGGGAAGCTCGGTATTAAATAGTCGCCTTTCTATGGCGCTCGTTGCTGCTTGGTTTGAAATAAATATTAATAGGCTTGCAGTAACAATGAGTGAAATGGCCGTCGTTAACACCAGTTTGGTTTTGATTTTCATCAGGACACTCCCATATTCTGTATGAGTTATTTGCAGTGTACTGAGTATGAAGTAATTTGGTTTTACTTTAAACATTAGTTCAATGAATGGGTTGATATTTAAAGAGTTTTGAGCTGTTGAGCTGTTTATTAGTTACTTGGTTTTGTTTTGTTTTTTTGTGTTGTGATCCAGCTAGATTTTCAACAAAAAAGAATATTGTGCTAATAGAAAATAGCCGATGAGTTAAACCATCAGCTACCTTCAAAAACCACGGCACTACACCACGATAATATTGACCCCTTGGCCTCTTAAACTATCAAGGACATCCGAGTCTGCATCGCTGTCGGTGATCAGGGTATCGAGTTGTTGGGCTGCGGCGAGAAGTTTGCCTCCGTGTTTGCCTACCTTAGTGCTGTCTACCATGGCAACCAGTTTGGCACCGTACTCAAGAAGTTTTTTCTCGGCCATATAAACCAGTAGGTCAGAAGTGTGGATACCTGCGGTGGTGATTCCAGAACCCGTAAAGAAGACGAAGCGGCTTTTGTGGTCATCGGCGGCTTTCTCATCTGGTGAAATGGTAATCTGACGCTCTGGCAGGTACTGCCCACCCAATATAATGACGCTTTGATGGTCTTGGCTGATCAACTGGTAGGCCAACGGCATAAAGTTAGTGATAACCTGCACATCTCGGTGCAGTAAGTGCTCGCCCATTAGAAATGTGGTGTTACTGCCACTCACAATAATGCTGTCATGTTCATCACACATGTTCGCGGCTGCTTCTGCGATGCGGTTTTTCGCAGAATACTCTTCTATATCCGGTTCATTAGGGATAAAGCTATTTGGTGCATGGGTGGCTGATTCCGCAGAACTGCTGTTTATGCTTTCTGCCCCATTTCGAATCTTCTTTAGTTTGCCTTCTTCACCGAGTTTGGTGATGTCTCTGCGTGCCGTGGATAATGAGATATCCAACATTCTTACGTATTCACCCGTCGTCATAAAGGTATGACTGTCTAAGTGATCTAATAGCCTTCTATGACGCTGAGCTTCATTCATTGTTTAGGTCCCAATTTAGTTTTGACCTATTTTGACCGAATATGAAGTTTTGAGCAAATTAAATTCTATTTTGACCTTTTTTGACGTTTAAGTGTGATCTGACGCATCATTTTGGTCATAAAGCGTCACAAATGACTTTACATGACCTAACTTGACCCTTTATAGTTGCTTTGCGTCACGAGAGGTCATGGAGGCCAGTATGAAGTATCAAGCCGTTATTATTGATTTGGATGGAACACTATTAAGTGATGATGACCAAATTTGTGCAATGAATAAAGAGGCCATCGCTCTTGCGCTTAATAATGGTTACAAGGTCAGTTTGGCGAGCGGCAGACCACATGAATTGATGATGCCGTATGTTGAACAGCTCGAATTATCCCTTCCGATAATCTGTTGCAATGGCGCTTATCTTTATGACCCGAAAACCCAACAAGTCTCAAACCAACAATCCATTGATACGGGCTTTTTTACAGAGCTACTTGGTTTACTTAACGACAACCATTTTGATTTCACTATTTACTCAAGTAATGGTGTGTTTGCTCAGCAAACGTCAAATCACACGATAAGTTTAGAACACAAGGCCAAATCCATTAACGCCGATTTGACGGTGAGCATTGTGCCTAACGTTGCCGAGCTGATTGCCCAAGCGGGCTCGGTCTATAAAGTGTTGGTTTCTAGCCAAAACAAAGGGGCGTTAAATCATTTTCGTGACGGTCTACAATCTCGTTGTCAGGCGGATCTGTCTGCGCCGAACAAACTCGATATTACGTCACTAACCGCAACCAAAGGTTACGCGGTTGAACAGTGGTTAATCACCGAAAATATCCCAACTCACAACACCATTGCTTTTGGAGATGGAGACAACGATGCCTCTATGTTCCGTTTAGTCGGAGAACCAGTTGCAATGGAAAACGCGAGCCCTGCATTGAAAGGGTTAGCAAATCTTATTGTCACCAACAACAACGGTTGTGGAATTGGCCAGTACCTGCGCTTAACCGTGCAAGAAGGTCAACATACACGCCAACACTCATTTAGTTATTAAGGAAAAATCATGAAAAAAGTTAAAATTGCAGCGGGTCTTGCTCACGTTGATTACGGTCACATCGCTGATGTTGTAAAAGAAGTGTCTGACGCTGGTGCCGATTATATCCACTGTGATGCAGCGGATATGCATGACCTGAAAAACCTGCAACTTATGGGTGGGCATCAGATCGTTGAAGGCATTCGTCCTTACACTGACAAGCCAATCGAAGTGCATGGTTATTTCAAAGATTGCGACCGTCTATTTATCGAGAAAATCGCGGCAGCGGGTGCAGACATGCTTATCCTTCCTGCAGAGCATTTCATCGGTGCACCACTGTGCTACATCATCAAATACTGTAAAGACTTGAACATGAAATTCGGTCTAACGGTTGGTGCTCTAACACCGGTTTCATTTGTTAAAGAATCTATCTATTACTTGGATCGCCTACACATTGTTATCCACGGTATTAACGACAACGATGACGAGTGGCTATGGCGTGAGTCTGCTATCGCGATGATTCGTGAAGCTCGTGAGCTTATTAACGAACGCAACCCTAATTGTGAGTTGTGTGTCGATGGTGGCATCCGTAACCACAATATCGAATTGCTACTAAACGAAGATATTGACGCGATGGTGGCATCAACAAATATCTTCGGTCACAAAGATGGCATCACGGCCGGTGTTCGCGATTTCCGTGCGGCGATTGACCAGTTAGAAGATAAGAAATAAGAAGCGTAAGCCGTTTCGTTGCCAGTGCTGAGCTACCCCCTAAATATGATTAGCTTAGCACCTTTACCAAGGAATTAACCATGACACAGTTTCAACACTATCAGCCGACAAAACTGACGTTTGGTGCGGGAGAAATTCAAAAAATTGGTCAACTTGTTGCTCAATATGGTACTCGTTGCCTTGTGGTGTCAGAGCCAATTTTTGAAGCAGTAAAGCCTGCCTACGAACGTATTTTTACGCTGTTGGAAGAGCAGGGTATCGAGGTCACGCATTTTGATGGTGTCGTGCCAAACCCTCCAACAACCGTCGTTGAACGTGGCCGCAGGTTAGCGATAACAGCAAACTGCAATGTGGTTTTGGCCATCGGTGGTGGTTCTTCGATTGATACAGCAAAAATCATTTCTGCAACCATTAACGCAGAGTCATTGAACTGGGCCGATTGGTTCGCCACTTATGACTCGCCATTTGGCAACGTAGAGGCATTACCTGCCAAAACGCTGCCATTGATTGCGGTACCAACCACGTCTGGAACTGGTTCTCAGGTCACGCATGCCGCTGTGATTACGGATCTAGAACAACACGCGAAACTGACGTTGTTCCACCCAGAGTTCTACCCATGTGAAGCGTTGATAGACCCTGAACTTATGTTGACTCTGCCACCGCGCATGACGGCGATGACGGGTTTTGACGCATTTTCACATGCCTTTGAATCGTTTACTGGTACTCGACCATCCCCATTTGTGGATGGAATGGCGCTAGAGGCGATGAAATTAGTGGTAGAAAACCTACCGAATGTTGTCGATAACGGCGCAGACCTTCATGGTCGTTGCCAGTTAGCGAAAGCCGACACCTTAGGTGGCATTGCCTTAGCGAATGGCGGCGCGGGGGCGCCTCATCCACTGGGTGAAATCCTTGGTAGCAGTAAAACCAATCTGCCGCATGGGCTAACGCTCGCGGTGGTTTATCCAGCTTATGTTCAACTTCAATGGCGTAAACAGCCAGAACGTTACGCGCAAGTGGCTGAATTATTTGGTGCTATGGGAAGCACTGAAGAAAAGGCGCAATCGCTTGCCGCACATTTAGTAACGTTTTTAGATCGCATCGGGCTTGAGTCTAATTTGACTCAAATAGGTGTGACAGAAGATGACGTCAAAGCATTAGAACCTGCGTTTTGTTTCGATTTACCGCTGACCAGTGGTGAAGAAATGAAGCAGATTCTACGTGCAAGTTTGGCATAGACAATACTCGTCGTGCGGCTGACGTTAGTCGAAAGACTTAGTGTTAGTGAACGATGAAACATGAATAGAAACAACAAAGAAGGCAAAATTATGGATGAAAATATTGATAACTCGTGCACCGCAACAATGGAATTGGAACGAGAGGAATTCATTGTAGGTGATGTACAAGCATTGATATTTGATTTCGATGGCCTTCTAGTCGATACCGAAACCTGTATGTTCAGAGCCTGGGAAGCTTTGATGGAACCATACGGTGTTGAGGTGTCGCAAATTAAGATTGCTGGCCTAGTTGGAAACGCTATGCCAGCCACTTATCTCTACCAGCAATATCGCCAAGTCTCTGGTGAAACGCTCACGAATGATGAAATTGATAAGCGGTTATACGACAAAGCGTATCGGCTAGTCGAAAGTATGTCTGAACGTGACAGCGTTCGAGAGTATTTGGATTTCGCCAAATCAAAGGCGTTCAAAGTCGCTTTAGCGACGAGCTCGAGCTCGGAGCATTATTTGCCAATTCTGACTCGTCTCAACCTTGTTCATTATTTTGACTGTTTTGTTGGTGCGGAAGAAATTGCACTGACAAGGCGTAAGCCTCAACCAGATGTGTACCTAGCTGCACTTAAAAAATTGGGTGTTTCTGCCCATCAAGCCATCGCATTTGAAGATTCTCCACCCGGAGTAAAGGCGGCTCGAACCGCAGGAATACCAACCGTTGCCGTAACCAACCTACTCACTCGTCACCTCGATGTCTCGCTAGCTAACGTGGTGCTGAGTTCGATGAATGAGCAAACGTTACCGCAGCTGATTAATAAACTTACCGAGAAATAACGATGAATAAATTAGAGCAATTGAAAAAGTACACAACCGTTGTTGCCGATACCGGTGACATCGATGCCATTGCAGCGTTTCAACCAGAAGACGCCACAACAAATCCTTCGCTTGTGCTTAAAGCCGCCGAGATGCCTCAGTATGACCGCCTAATTGTCGACGCGGTAGCGTGGGCAAAAGAGCAAAGCAGCGATAAAGCAATGCAGATAATTGATGCGGGCGACAAATTGGCCGTCAATATCGGCTTAGAAATTCTAAAAACTGTCCCTGGCCGTATCTCTACAGAAGTAGATGCGCGCATGTCATTTGATAAAGACGCGAGCCTTGCTAAAGCACGAAAGCTGATTGGAATGTACAACGAAGCAGGTATCAGCAACGACCGTATTCTGATCAAACTGGCCTCCACATGGGAAGGCGTTTGCGCGGCGAAAGAGCTGGAAAAAGAAGGCATTAATTGCAACCTAACCTTGTTGTTTAACTTCGCTCAGGCAAAAGCGTGTGCAGAAGCGGGTGTATTCCTTATTTCACCTTTTGTGGGTCGTATCCTTGATTGGTTCAAAACCAATACCGATAAAAAAGACTACCTACCAAATGAAGATCCAGGTGTGGTTTCGGTTTCTGAAATCTACAACTACTACAAAGATCATGGCTACAACACGGTCGTGATGGGTGCAAGCTTCCGCAGTGCTGGTGAAGTATTGGCGCTCGCAGGTTGTGACCGATTAACGATTGGCCCAGCCATTCTAGACCAACTTGCCGCGCAAGAAGGCCACGTGGAATGCCAGTTATTTGCTGAGCGCGATGCTATCGAACCTGCACCGGTTGCCTTGATGACAGAAGCGCAGTTCCGCTGGGAAATGAATCAAGACCCAATGGCTACTGAGAAACTCTCTGAAGGTATCCGTAACTTTGCCGTTGACCAAGGCAAGCTTGAAGCCATGATCGACGCACGTCTGTAGGAGAAGCATGATGATTTCACGTTCTAAATTAGCCGACACTATTCGCGTATTGAGTATGGATGCAGTACAAAAAGCGGCTTCAGGCCATCCGGGCGCCCCAATGGGGATGGCCGATATTGCCGAGGTACTTTGGCGCGACTTTCTAAAGCACAACCCAAGCAATCCAAACTGGACCGATCGCGATCGCTTCATTTTGTCTAACGGTCACGGTTCAATGTTGATCTATAGCTTGCTGCATTTGTCTGGTTATGAATTATCAATGGATGACATCAAATCCTTCCGCCAGTTGCACAGCAAAACGGCAGGTCACCCAGAGTATGGCTATGCGCCCGGTATTGAAACCACCACCGGTCCACTTGGCCAGGGTATTACCAATGGCGTAGGTATGGCGTTAGCCGAGAAAGTCCTTGCGGAGCAGTTCAACCGCGAAGGTCACGATATTGTTGACCACCATACTTACGTATTCATGGGCGATGGCTGCATGATGGAAGGGATCTCTCATGAAGCTTGCTCACTGGCTGGGACGCTTGGCTTAGGTAAGCTCGTGGCATTTTGGGACGACAACGGTATCTCTATTGACGGTGACGTTGAAGGCTGGTTCTCGGATGATACGCCAAAACGTTTTGACGCGTACGGCTGGCACGTTATCGCAGATGTAGACGGGCACAACGCTGACGATATCCACCGAGCGATAACCGAAGCGAAAGCGGTCACCGATAAACCGACACTGATTTGTTGCAAAACCGTGATAGGTTTTGGCTCACCAAACAAGTCAGGCAGTCACGATTGTCATGGATCACCTTTAGGCGCGGACGAAGTGGCCTTGGTACGTTCGAACCTCGGTTGGGAACATCCAGCGTTTGAGATCCCGCAAGACATTTATCAAGCATGGGACGGCAAAGAGAAAGGCGCGGTAGTAGAAGCCGATTGGGATACGCGTTTTGAGGCGTATCAACAAGCCTACCCAGAGCTCGCGGCTGAGTTTCGTCGTCGTAGCCATAACGAATTGCCATCAAACTGGCAGGCACATAGCCAAGATTTTGTTAAAACTTTGCAGGCGAATCCACAAACGATTGCGAGTCGCAAAGCCTCTCAAAATACCATTGAAGCCTTTGGTCCAATGCTGCCAGAGTTTCTTGGAGGCTCCGCTGACTTAACACCATCAAACCTAACCAATTGGACAGGCTCGAAAGCAATCAGTGCGGAAGACGCGTTGGGTAACTACCTCAGCTATGGCGTCCGCGAATTCGCCATGTCAGCCATGATGAATGGTATTGCGCTGCACGGTGGATTTATCCCTTACGGTGGAACCTTCCTGATGTTTGTGGAATACGCCCGTAATGCACTTCGCATGGCAGCGCTAATGAAGCAGCGCAGCATCTTTGTTTACACCCACGATTCTATTGGTTTGGGTGAAGATGGCCCGACGCATCAACCAGTCGAGCAGATCGCGTCACTACGTCTGACACCGAATATGAGTACTTGGCGTCCGTGTGACCAAGTAGAAACGGCCGTTGCGTGGATCTCCGCTATTGAACGTTTTGATGGCCCAACGTCGCTGATTTTTTCTCGCCAAAATCTGGTTCAGTTTGAACGCGATGAAACCACGCTCGCCAACGTGGCGAAAGGCGGCTACATCCTTTCCGATTGTGAAGGTGAGCCTGAGCTTATCCTGATTGCAACCGGCTCTGAAGTGGCCTTGGCAATGGAAGCGAAAACGCAACTAACGGAGATAAGATGCCGCGTTGTGTCTATGCCGGCTACCGATGTGTTTGATGCGCAGAGTGCTGAGTACCAACAACAGGTGTTACCAAGTCACGTTGTCAAGCGTGTTGCGATTGAAGCGGGTATCAAAGACTACTGGTTTAAGTACGTTGGCCTGCAAGGTGACATAGTAGGGATGACGAGCTTTGGTGAATCAGCGCCTGCTGAGCAACTGTTTAAGATGTTTGGTTTCACGGTTGAAAACGTCGTGGCGAAAGCCAAAGCGATTCTGGAGAAATAATATGGGTATGGCACACTGTTTTATTGAAAACACGAGCCAAGATTGCCTGCGTACTAAGGCGGCGAAAGTCGCCTTAGACCACGTGCTAAAAACGCTTACGCCTAGCTGCGTGATCGGTATTGGTACCGGTGCAACGGTGGAAGTGTTTGTTGAGCTATTGAAGCAAAGTGGGGCTGAATTTGCTCATTGTGTATCGAGCTCTGAGCGTTCGAGTAAGGCGATTCAAAAAGCAGGCCTACAAGAGATCGCGATCTCTGATTGTGAGCGTGTGGATTTTTATATCGATGGTATCGATGAAGGGTTGGACTGCGGGGTCACGGTGAAAGGTGGCGGTGCGGCGTTAGCAAGAGAGAAGGTGCTTGCGACACTGGCGATGACGTTTATTACTATTGCAGACAGCGGTCGATTGGTCACACAATTGGGTCAGTTTCCGTTGCCTATCGAGGTGTTACCCGCGGCTCGAAAAGCGGTATTCAATGCCTTGCAGAGCCTTGGTGGAAACCCAGCTCAGCGTGAAGGTTGTGTGACAGATAATGGCAACATTATCTTGGATGTTGCGGGATTGGACCTTTCACAACCCAAAGCATTGGAACAACAGCTTTGCGCGATCGCTGGTGTAGTAGAAAACGGCATTTTTGCACAGCGTTGTGCAGACTTTATGGCGTTCTCTGACAGCAACGGAACGCAGTGGTTTTCGAAAGAGCGAGTTATTGAAGAAATGAGATCTCGATAACAGCTCTATTTATACTTCTCTCAATAAGATAAAATTTGGAACCAAACATGACGGAAAGCAATTTTTCTACCCAAACACTCGATTATCTTGATCAGAATTTTTCAGTACTGCTCAATGATCTGTCGGGCTTGATTGCTATTCCGTCAGTAAGAGATACCGCGACGCGACAATCCAATGCCCCTTTTGGTCAGGCGATCAGGGAGGCGTTTGATTATCTAATCTCTTGGGCTGAACGAGAAGGCTTTGACGTTCGTGATCACGAAGGTTACGCCTTAGACATTAGCTTTGGTGAAGGGAAGCAAGAGATCGCTATATTGCATCATGTTGACGTTGTTGAAGCAGGCGACTTGAATGCTTGGCTTACGCCAGCATTTGAAATGCATCAACAGGGTGATGTGTTATTCGGCCGAGGTGTTACTGATAATAAAGGGCCCTTGGTTGCGAGCCTGTATATTCTCAAGATGTTTAAAGCGCTCAATGTAAAACTCGATAAGAAGATACGAGTCATCATTGGTGGCGCAGAAGAGACAACTTGGGAATGTGTAGAGCATTATTTTCAACACAATCCTCAACCGGATTATGGTTTCTCTCCAGATGGCGACTTCCCAATCGTTAATGGAGAAAAAGGGATCCTATATACGTCATTACAAAGCGCGTTTCCAGCTCTTAATGACTTAGGTTCCTGTCAGATAGTTAGCATAGAAAGTGAGCGGGATAGAACCTCTACCTGTTATCAACTGACTGTCTCTCTATCTGGTGATAAGGCAGGCGAAGTCTCAGCGTTGTTTGCTGACTTTGCCAAGGTAACTCGAACCAATGAGTTATATCGCGTTGAGCTATCAACGCCGTGGGAGAAATCCCGCAACCCGCATAAAGTGGATAACTGTATGGATCAGTTTGTTCACCAAATGCGGCATGTTGAAGGGTTAGATTCTAATTCTCGACACCTTATTGCGTTGCTTGATGCATGGTTTGCAGATTCAGCGGAAGGGTCGAAGTTAGGGTTGGCTCATCAAGACGATGAAATGGGCGCAACGACGTGTTGTGTCTCCTCCATCAACTTGGATCAACATGGATACAATTTGGATTTTGATTTTCGGTTTCCTAAGGGCCTGACGATCGATCAAACTCGTACCCAACTCCACCATTTATCCCAACAGTATGGAGTGACGATGATCGAACAACAGTACTTACCTCTATCTTACCTCTCTCCCGAAAGTGATCTTATCCAAGCGATGGGAAAAGCGTACTCCGAAGTAACAAAAACGGACGCGCAATGTTTTAGCAAAGGTGCTGCTTCATACGCACGGGCGCTAGACAATGGCGTGGCATTCGGACCGACTTTTCCTGGTGATGTGACTTGTGTTCATCAGCCCAACGAAAGGCTCAGCCTCAAGTCACTAAAAAAAGCAATCACAATATACGTGAAGGTTCTCATATCACTTTAGGAGTAAATTATGAGAGATAGGATTCAAGCACTTGCTGGCGGTATGATGGTATCAATCATCGTACTGGTTATCGCAGGTATATTTATTGGTGTTGGTGCCGGTGTTGTTAATCAAATGACAGCGACCGACTCTGTATTTTTTGCATTCTTTAAACTGATGCTCGATCTTGGTTTGATGGTAATGCGTAACCTACCGCCATTCTTTGCGATTGGTCTTGCGTTCGCGCTGGCAAAATCAGAAAAGGGCTGGGCAGCATTTACCGGTTTCACCATGTTCATGTGTTTTAACGTAGCGATTGGTTCTATTGCTTCTTTCCACGGTTGGACACAAGAAACCACAAGCGTTACGTCATTAATGAATGATTTTGGCTATGAAAAGGTGGCGGCGCAAAACTTCAATTCATTATGGGGCGAGTCTCTAGGTGTTTTTGCGTACAACATGGGTATCTTTAGCGGTATCTTTGTTGGTTGTATTACGGCCTGGATCCACAACCGTTTCTACAAATTTGAAATGCCAGCACTACTGAGCTTCTTCTCTGGCCCGCGTGCTGTTGTTATCTTCTGTTACTTTGCTGTTATGCCTATTGCATTGTTTGTGTACTACGCATGGCCGCCAATCGCTGGTGGATTACAATCTGTCACTACCCTCATAACTAGCTCTGGTATTTTTGGTTCATTCCTATTTGGCGTGTTCGATAAAGGCTTGCTGCCATTTGGTTTACACCACCTAATTGCCTTCCCAATTGAGTACACTCGTGTTGGTGGCATTATGGAGATTGATGGTGTGGTTTATGAAGGTGTTCGTAACATTATGAACGGCCAAATGAGTTCACCGGATGCAACGGGTTATATTACTCACAACTTCACCAGTGGTCGTATTCCTATCCAAATGGGTGGTCTAACGGGTGCGGCTTATGCAATGTATGTGACGGCTAAAACAGCCAATCGTAAGAAAGTGGCTGCCATCATGGTGCCTGCTGTGTTCACCGCTGCCGTTATCGGTATCACTGAACCGCTTGAGTATACGTTCTTGTTTGTTCAACCATTCTTGTTCTTTGCTGTACACGTTCCATTGAACGGACTTGCGTATGTCATTACCGAGATGATGGGCGTATCCATTCAGGGTAACCAGTTGTTATTCATGGTTCCAAACCTACTGCAGCCTGAGAAAGTGCATGCGTGGGCATTGCTATGGATTGTTCCGCTCTACTTTGTTGTGTACTTCTATACATTCAAGTTCTTTATCCTGAAGTTTGATGCTAAAACACCAGGCCGAGAAGAAGATGATGCCGAAATTGCATTATTCTCCAAGGAAGACTTGAAGAAGAAGAAAGAACAGACATCGAAGGGGCTACCGGCTGAAATTATTAAAGCGCTTGGTGGTGCAGATAACATCGAAAACATCTCGAACTGTGCAACTCGTTTGCGTGTGTCCTTGTATGACGATTCGTTAGTGGCCGATGACAAAAAGTGGAAACAAGATTTGAATGCCATTGGTGTTGTGCGGATGACGAATAGTATCCAAGTAATATACGGTGCAAATGTCATTACCATCGCCTCTGGAATCAAAGAAGCATTAGGCATTGATTCTTAAGTAGTATTTAGTGAAATAGATACTGAACAAGATAGCGTATTAATAAACGAAAAAAACCTTCCTGCTACAGGTAGGTTTTTTTGTTTTCTAATAGTGGGCCAAATAAACAAAAACTCAGTGATAACATGAACGTAAAGTCATCGCGCAATGTATGTTCAGTATATTGTCGATGAGCGTAATATTCCTCTCTGAATAGTCCAAATGTAGGCTGATGGTATTTGATTAGTTGACCTAAGAGGCACTCAATTGCTTACGAAAACTCTTCATCACCCGAGGTAAATTGTTTAGAGACACGGAACTGTGGATGACTCCAGCAGCCATATGTTTGTGACCCCCTCCAAAACCAATGCCAGCATCATTGAGAAGCGTTTTAATAATGCTCGCAACATTTGTCTTGGGGCATTCGGTGCGTAAAGATATGTAGGCGCGCTGGTGATGGGGAGTAATAAGAACGACATTATCAATTTTGTCTAGGCTTAATAAAAAATCGCCCAATACACCAAGCATCTGTGTAGAACATCGAGGCAATATACAGTACGTTAAATTGCCTTCACGTTGTACATCATTCAATAGTGTTTTGAAGTCCGACAGATCTTGATATTCGAGTTGGTTCCTAAAAATTTTGTTCGTCAGAATTAAGTTAGCGTCTTTTCTTAACGTTAACATGGCATTGATGTCGGCGGAACCTACACCACGAGTAAAGCTGTTCGTGTCGAACATTAATCCTAAAAGCAGAGCAGTTGAGATAGCTTTAGGGATCTTAATGTTAAAGTACTGAAAATATTCCACCATGATAGTAGCGGTTGAGCCGTAATTAGGCCTTATATCTGCATACCAAATGTAATCTGGCGCGTCCACTTGATGGTGATCAATTACGGCAACCTCAACACCTGGCATATCTGTTACGTTCTTCTCCCCAATACAGCCATCTATTACAATGATTTTATCATCAGGTGTTAACGCTGAATCATTAATATGTACAACGTCAATTGACAGCCAATCGATCATGTTTTTAAGAGATATTCTGTCGATATAACCGTTGTAGACGATTACGCAGTTATACCCAAGCTGTGTTAACAAATAATGCATAGCAAAAGAGGAAGACACCGCGTCATGGTCTGGGAAGTCATGAGGCTGGATAATTACGCGTTTGTTATGGTCAAGTTTTGTTAAAAAACGTTCAAAGAACTGGTTTGCCATAGAGATACCCAAATATTATGTTTTAATTGATCGAGCTGATGAATAAATATTTAACTCAATAATATAAGTCATATTGCCGGCGTATTCAAAAACTAAATACTATTCCATATCTCGAAATGACTATATTAATACGTCGAAGTAATAAAGATCGATCAAAAATATAATTTTATAAAAGAGTGGGCATTGGTCAAAATCCATTGTTGATAGTGTAGTCATTAATGGACAACTAAAAATATTGAAAAATAACTCTACAAATCCGTAAATTTAATTCAACCTGAACAGCCTTTTTATCTTAAGTTCCTAATCTAAATTGTACGATTAACAAGCAAAAATTTCTGTTTGCTTGATGGGTTTTTAATAAAATTTCATAATGAGTTCAATTTATTTTTACTACCCTCATCACACTATTGGAACAAAGTTAATTTTATTTAAATAACACATTTTTGGCCTAACTACAGGCTGGTGTAATCGTGATGTTAATTATATTTTAATGAATTGTTTCACAGCAGGATTGATTCTGTACCGAAATCACCCTTTTATAGTTAATACCTGTTGCACACAAACTGAGTGAGTAACACCTTTAGGCTTGTTAAACTCAATAATACTGGGCTTTGACGAATTTAGTTCAGTGAGAATGCATAAGGAAAATTTAATTTACAATTCTATTTATATATAGAACTATCACTATTTCAATTTCTTTAAAGTTAACATCTAATTTCGTATACATTTATTTAACTAATTAGTTTCATGATGAAAATGACTTATTTAAAGAAATATATCTGCCTTTAATGGTAAATGATAATTTGCTATGTTCTCAATATGATGCTGACATTTTGTTGACATCAACCTGACATTCAACTTTGTTTGAAGTGATGAGGTTTTTTATTCTTAGGTGATATTTTGAACGCATTTAAAAAAATAAACTGCACTGTATTTATATCTTGCATCCTGTTTCTTACGGCCTGTCAATCAACCAGTAAACCTGATTGGTATGAAGTACCTAAGTCTGATACTTCAGAATATATTTATGCTGTTGGTGAAGGTCGAAGCTCATCTCAGGCGAAAAAGGCGGCGGCAAATCAAATAAATGAAAGACTTTGGACTCAGGTTGAATCTTCATTTTATATGAGAGAAACCTCATCGGAAGGCAATAAAAATCAAAATTATCAGACATTTGTAGATAATAAAATAAATACAAAAACGGCCAATTTAACCTTAAATGGCATCGAGTACCTTCAACAAAATCAAAACGACATTGGTTTTTATGTAGAGGCCAGAGTTAAAAAAAGCACGATACGTAAACAATTAAAAGAAGAATTAAGACAACTGAATCTAGCCGCAACTCGAGAATTGAAAGCGCTTAATAATAGTGATTCGTTTTTATGGTGGCTAAATAATAAAGATATAAATGAAATCAAAGAACAAGCGTTAGTTCGAGTTGGCATGTTATCAGTTGTAGATGAAGACAATCTCTATAAAACAGACGACATTTCAGATTTGCAAGAGAAAGTTGCCCAAGTAAAAAGTCAACTTTTTGTTTATATCAAAGTTAAGTCTCAAGACAAAAAAATGGCTTTATTGATGTCGGAGAAGTTGTCCTCTCAGCAAATAACTACCACTTTCACAGGCAATAGACGTACGACACATACATTAACGTTAACGACAGAAAGACGAAAGAATAAAGTTGGTGACGCGTATATAACAACCTTAATTACAGATGTAGTCATGCGTAACAAACATAATAAAACAATAGCGAGTAATGAGATTATTTCTAGCGGTAATTCTGTTACTAGTTACAAAATGTCAAGTGAAGGTGCTATTCGACATTTTTCAGAACAAGTTGAAACTCATGGCTTATGGGAATCAATAGGCTTTAATTAACAATTATAATCGGAGATTTTATAATGTTTAAAAAAACGGCAGTGGCGGCTTTAGTTCTTACGGCGTTGAGTGGTTGCGCATTAACAGGTGGACCAGAACATGTTTGTACTCCTGATAACCGCGTTGAAATTCCTGTAGCAGATGTTGAAGTGAAATCAGCTAAAGATCAACGAGTCATCGTGTTACCTGTTGATATGGAATTTAATGACTCAGCAAAGAAAAAACTTCAGAGCGTGGTTAGGAATGATTTAGAAGCGCAGATTGCTGCTTCTGGTGCGAAATTGGTTGACAGAAAACTTGCTAACAAATTGAAAAATGAAATTAAGTTAGCTGAGCAAAGCGGACGCTACAACACTAAAGGTGTACCGATAGCAGACATCGCGGTTTTGACGGAGATAACTGCTTCAGAATTTAGCAAAGAATACGTTGAGGCACGAACTTGGACAGATGATGACGGCAACTCGCATTATATTCCCGCTAAATGCCGCTTTGAGGTTGAAGTGAAAGGCGTGACTAAAGTTGTGTCATTACCGAGTATGGAATTGATTAAGCGTATGGAGTTAGAAGGGGACCAAAGTACTTCAACTGAAACTCGAAACTCTAGTTGTAAATTCTCTAGTGCGCAATACGCTAGCTTAGCAAGTAAAGCTGCTGCCGAATCAGTGTCATATAACCCTGAATTGAAGAAACTTTTAGCACCTACCGCTTCTGTAATGGAACTTCGTACCTGTGAAGAAGGCTCAATGGTAAAAATAGCGATGGGAAGTAACAAAAAGGTCACACCAGGTGCTGAAATTGCGTTCTCAAAGCGCATGAAAGTTGATGATGAAATTGAAACCTTTGGCTATGGAGAAGGAACCGTCGTTAATATCCCTGAGCATGGGATAAAATCGAAGTATTCTTGGGTTGCCATAGATGAAGAAGTCGCCCATAAAGTAAATAAAGGTGATGTTGTTAAAGTGGTACCTAAAGTTTGTGAAAGTATGCTGGACTTTGAGTGTCAAACCCAAGATTTATTGGGAGTAGATTTATTAGGACTTGGACTATAAACATGAAAAAATTAATAATTTCCGTTGCAGTATTAACAAGCTTATTCGGTTGTGCGAGTAATGATATAACCGTTAATGAAGCTCAAAATTTTGCCGAATGTACATTCCCTGACGCTTATGAAATTGAAGCTCCAGCATGGATTTGTGACGTGATGCCGAAAGACTTAGCTGCAGGCGCAACGGGTTATGCTAAGAAGAGCATTTCGGGCATGGCGATAATGCGAAAAATTGCAGTGAATGACGCACGCACAGCATTGGCTGCGCGTTTTGAGACGGATGTGAATAATTTATTCAAACAGGCGATTGAGAGTAGTGTGTCTACCTCTACTGAAGCTGGTGTGAATGAAGACGTTCAAGAAACCGTTGAAAACTTAACAAAAACAGTGGTAAGTAAGACCTTAACAAATAGCAGGCTGATTGTTAGTCAAGTGAGCCCTACTGGGGGGCTATATGTGTTGGTTGGCATGGACCAAGCCGCTTATGACAGTAATGTTGCAAAGGTTGTTGATGAAGTGACAGGTGAAGACTCAGTGCTTTGGAAAAAATTTAATAATGAGAAAGCGTCAGAAGACATAACGAATGCTTTAGATTCTCTTATTTCAAAATAACAGAGTGTTTTAATTATAAGGCTACCTCGGTAGCCTTTTTATCATAACGTCAGTGGATTATGACGCTAGGGAAGATAAAGGCATCACATGAAAAAAACAACTATCACTTTAGCGATCCTTTCAGTAATACTTTGCATTAATGTAGGGGCGAGCACTGATGGGTTTTCTCAACTAGATCAAGAAACAAAAAAACTTCAGCAGCCAAAAAAAGAAATATACCAAGAGTTTCATCAATATCTTAATAAGTACTTAGATGAGTATGAAGCATGGAGAGATGAATACACCCTTCAAATAGACGAACAAAAGGCTGATCTGATCAGTCAATGGGGTGAAGGTGCCATATCTGGTCAATCAACCCGAGTCGATTACTCTAAAAACAATACAGTACGCACGCAAGTAGACTATGAAAGTAATACAGCAGTTGTATCGGTATTGGTTAATGCGGATGACAATAGTGCTGATGCGAAAGACTTACTTGACTCTAAAGACATTGAAATTGATGGGAATATTTTACGTGTTGAAGTAGATAAACCTGTCGTAAAAACAATTACATATTCGACTGAAAATGAGAAAAAAGAGCGCGCGTTTATTGTAAGTCAAACCAAAGCTCAAATGAATGACCTAGACGTGAGAGCGGAACGATTGATTCGTTCGGCGATAGGAATACCGGATAGTTTTATCTATGAACGAGCTCACAAACAGAAATTGGCATTACTGAATCAAGCGAAAGTTCGCGTAGAGAAATTGACTCAACTTTATAACGAGATGAGGTTGCTCCACGGAGTCTCCGCTAGTGAGCTGAACAATTCGGTAGAGGTACCCAAAGTAAATTCTGAACCTGCTAAACAGACCGTCGCCGTTCCAGACGAAATACCAAGTGTTGAACCCATTAAACAGATCGCTGTCGTTCCAGATGCAGTACCAACTACTGAGCTAACTAAGCCGATTGTGCCAATAGAGAAACGTACGACAGCGAAGAAAAAAATAGTGAGCTATAAAGTAAAGCTACCAGAGAATAGTCTGAAGAAAAGGGCGAAAAAGTTCACGTCATTAGCTGAAAAAGAGGGTGAGGCGTGGAAAGTTGACCCCGCATTAGTGATGGCAATTATGCATAGTGAATCGAGTTTTAGACCGGAGGCAAAATCACATATTCCAGCATTTGGTTTAATGCAAATTGTCCCTTCAAGCGCGGGGCATGATGTCAATAAGCAAGTTAGGAATATAGATTCTCCAATGAGGGCGAAAGATCTGTATGTACCAGAGATAAATGTTGAAACAGGAGCCGCTTATCTCAACATTCTTAATTCTAGATATTTACGTAGTATTAAAGATGAGAAAAGCCGTTTGTACTGTGTTATATCGGCATACAACACCGGTGCTGGTAATGTGGCTAAAGCATTTAATACCAATAGATCGACTAGCGTCAATAAAGCGGCGAAGATCATCAATAAGATGAGCTCGGATGAGGTTTACAACCATCTAATCAATAATCTGCCTTACGATGAAACTAAAAATTACCTTAAGAAGGTGAACGGTAGAATTGCCTTATATAAATAATTGACTGACTGACTGACTGACTGACTGAGTGAATAGATAACTATGTTTAAAATTTTAGCATTAATAATTTTGGTTTTTGGAATTGGGATTGGTCTTTTTCTTGGTATGAATTATAGCGACCAAATAGAAGATATTTTGGGTTCGGATGTGGTGGAATCAATCCAGACACAAGCTGAAGATGGATCTGATGTTCTGATAGAAAAATTAAAAGAAATAAGGAGCTAAAGTGACAGATTATAATGCAGTTAAATCGGCTGATGAGCCGCAACTGAACAGCACGCCGCCGATCGCATCGCCTTTGCGCAATATTGTGAAGGATAAATGGACCCGAACCATAGGCTTAGTTTCCCTTGTCTCTCTTGCACTTGGTAGTTTTAATGACACCATGGAGGCTTTAGAGAAAATATATAACATTTCACTCTCTCAACTCACCGATATACCCTCGAGAAATAAGCTGTCAAAAATTTACATTCGAGCCTCAGCCTCTGTTTTGGATGAGAACTATGGTGCGCCAGTGTATATCAAACGCTCCAGTTCTGATGAAATAATCAAATACTACTTGGATGATAATTATTTGCTGTCAGCTATTACTAGTGATGACGCTATCGTTGCCTACTTAGTTTTTCCTTCTCAAGGCTATGAACCTGATACGGTAGAGCACGCTGGTGAAGAGGATTTGTTTAAACAATCATTTAGCACAATAGAAAGTATCAATGAAGTCCGGGCCTCTTTTGCGAGGACCGGCAACTATTACATTGAAGAAAATAATGGTGGTCAATTCGGATTTCTTTATTCTTCAGTGAGTGGGTTCTCTGAATTTTTGTCACCAATGGCTAGCAATGAAAAAAAATTGTTATCTGATGTTGTTGATGCGCAGATGTTCGAGGATAAATTGGTCGAATCGGTTGAATCATTTCGTGAAAATATGACGCCTAATTTTTTTGGATACACGACACTAGGCTTGGCCTCACTGGAAGAGGCCGTTCTATCTATCTCAGAATACAAGCTTATTCATAAAATATAGATAACATAACAAGTGTTCAGTCAAGGCATCTTACGAGAAGGTCTAGTTAAAAAGGGCAAATATCTAAATACGCTGCCTTAAGCCATAATGCTGGCAAGTATCGCTGATAAAAAACTGACGCATGCAATCCACGTTCTAATGGTGTGCATAGATGCCCATTTTTCTAATATAGGTTTTGCAACCTCGACATCGGTTGTCTTCGAGAATGTGTTATTGGCACTGCGAAAAAAGAACAGATAAAAGCCTAATAATAGTAATGCACTCACTGCACTAATGAGCCACGCAGACTCAACGACCCTGTTTGGGGCTGATACAAAAATGCATGCAAGGATAGGGGAAATGGTTCCCATCACCGTTAATGGAGCAAAGTAGCGGTAGAGGCTCGGTGCCATTGTATGGTGAAGTTTCAAAAAATCTTCTGTCGGCATTTGTCGCCAATAAGGTACGAGTATGCGAGCTTCGGTTAATAATCCACCCGCTAAAAGGCCTGTAGCCACAACCGCAATTAATTCTAATATGATAATGATGCTCCTTAAAAGTACAGGTTTGGTAATAAAGTTCGGCTAAAGGTCAACAGACCTTATGCAGTAATACTTTTTTTAATAATCCAGCGAGCTGTTTTTGTTCATCGCTATCAAGAACGTCAATCATCCCACCCATATTCGCGAGATGCGCTTCCAAAGCGATATCAAGTTCGGTCACGCCTTGAGCCGTCAGTTTTACTTTGCAGCTTCGGCGATCTTTCTCACTGGCGATTCTTTCTATCAAGCCACGCTGAACCAGTATTTCAATACGAGTGCTCATGGCTCCGGACGATATCATCAATGTTTGATAAAGCTCGGTCGGGGTAAGTGGTATCTGGTTGCGACGCAGCGTTGCAAGAATATCAAATTCGATGCTTGTCATTTTTTTCTGCTCGAAGACGTCGTCCAACTGTTGCTTCCAGCACCTGTTTACTCGACGTAAACGACCAACAATCCCCATTGAAGAGCAATCTAGATCCGGTTTAGCGTCGCGCCATTGTTGCAAAATGTGGTCAACTTGATCCTGCATAAATAACTCCTGATAAAATAACTTTTCAAAAAGATACTTGAATAAAAGAAAAATATCTATTACTTTATAGAAAGTATCTTTTACTAAAGACACTTTCTATAAAGATTATCTACCGAGGAAAGAGTATGAAAAGGATTCAATTGTTAGGGACGATGGCGCTTACAGCGATTGCACCCATCATTTGGGGAAGCACCTATATTGTAACTACCGAGTTGCTGCCGGAGAATAGCCCGCTTGTCGCTTCAACATTAAGAGCCCTACCTGCGGGTTTGGTGCTAGTGCTGCTAACCCGAATGTTACCTACAGGACAATGGTGGGGGCGACTCATCGTTCTTGGCTTTCTTAATATCGGCTTTTTCTTTTACTGCTTATTTTTTGCCGCTACTTATCTGCCGGGTGGAATGGCAGCTTTAGTGATGTCGGTCCAACCAATCATAGTTATGGCACTGAGTTACGTTTTGCTTAATAACGCATTAAGCCTTAAGCAAGCTCTCGCGAGCCTAGTCGCCATCGTTAGCGTCGTTCTATTGGTTCTTAATAATCAAGCAGAGTTAAGCGCAAGTGGGATAGTGATGGGACTTTTGGGCACAGTTAGCATGGCCTCTGGAGTGGTGATGACGAAACGCTGGGGCAGGCCGGATGGAATGTCGCTATTAAATTTCACTGGATGGCAGTTGCTATTTGGTGGGTTGATGTTGCTACCTATGGCGATCTGGCTGGAAGGGCCACCGAACGAAATCAGCCTGAATAATGTACTCGGTTATGGCTATTTAAGTGTTATAGGGGCAATGCTGGCCTATTCGTTATGGTTTTACGGAATAGACAAGTTGCCCACTATTACGGTCTCTTTTCTCGGCTTTTTAAGCAGCGTTTCAGCGGTCGTTCTTGGCTACGTTGTTCTGGAACAGTCATTAACATCGTTACAGTTGCTAGGTGCTGTCGGCATTTTAATCTCTATTTGGTTAGCGGCTCCAAGGGCCGCTATCAATCATCCTATTACTAACAATCATCTTATTACTAACAATCACCCTATTACTATCAATAGACCAATTACGAATAACCAAACCACGACAATAAATAACGCTCAAAAGGAATCATCATGAAACTGACCATCATTGCGGGAAGCCAACGCGCTCAATCACAAAGTCTTAACGTGGCACACTATTTAAGTTCTGTTGCTCAACCTCATTTCGACCAGATCAAGGTGTTTGATCTGCATGAACAGAACCTGCCATTTTGGAATGAAGGTGTGTGGGGCGGTACTGATGAATGGGCACCGTGGCGTGAAATGGCGAAAGAGCTTGAGTCGTCAGACGCCTTTGTGTTTATCACACCAGAGTGGCATGGAATGGCGACACCGGCATTGAAAAACTTTCTTTTACTAACCACAGACAATGAACTGGCCCATAAGCCGGCACTTGCGGTCAGTGTTTCCGCAAGCGTCAACGGGGTCTACCCGATCAGTGAACTGAGAATGACCGCGAGCAAAAACAATCACGTTTGTCTGCTTCCAGATCACTTAATTTTTCGTGATATAGAAACGTTATTGGATAAGGAATTTATCTGTAAAAATGAGCATATAGCAGAACGAAGCCAATATACCATCGGTTTGCTTGCGGCGTACGCTCAGGCTCTACAGCCGGTTCATAAATCGATGCTTGATGCTGGCAAACCATTTCGCTACGGGATGTGATTAATTAAGCCTTGTAACCCTATCAACTGGCTGTAATTTATTGAAATACTAGCTGGTATAATTTTTGAGATGTGCTATTGATTATAGAGATCAAATAGAACAGGATTGCAACGGTAGTCGTCGCTTCAATAATTATAAATTGGTTAGGAGAATAGAATGAACTGGTATCTGTCGGTCTTAAAAAATTATGCCGTTTTTGAGGGAAGAGCGAGACGCAAAGAATATTGGATGTTCTTTCTAGTCAATATACTCATTAGCATCGCATTTCAGGTGGTAGATGGCGTACTAGGTACGGTATTCCTAGGGCTAATTTATAGCCTAGCCGTATTTGTCCCTTCCTTGGCTGTAGGGGTAAGAAGATTACATGATGTTGATAAATCAGGTTGGTGGTTATTGTTGGTGCTCATTCCGGTTGTTGGTGTGCTGGTACTGATATATTTCGCAGCGACAGAAGGAACTCAAGGTAGTAATCAATACGGGTCTAGCCCGAAGTAATAAAAATGGCCACTATCACCTAATAGTGGCCATTTTTGTCTTTTTACCAGAAATTACTTGAATGGGTTCATGGCGATTGGTGCGAAGAAGACCTTGAAGTTCCAATCTGGTGTATAAGGTGTATAACCGGATTGGCCAAACTGGTCGTCACTGTCCGCATCGGGTTTTATTACATAATATTGAAGCTCAACACCCCAACGAACCGGCATTTGCCCTACCTTGAACATGCCAATGTAACCGAGGCCAACCGGGACAGTGAATCTATCAGAGCCTTCTCTTTCCCAGTCAATCTGGATGTTAGGTGTCATACCAATCAATGACGTGTTATTCATACGGTAGTTAACAAAGTACTGGATATCAGATTGGCTTGTAGACTCTACAACATCATCGCTACCGCTCACGTCCCACCAATGCTGGGCTAAAAACCCAACGTTCCAGCTGTCTATACTCGTCGGGTTACCAATATCTTTACCGAGACGAGCCACCAATGCTGCCGGACCTACCTGCCACTTATCTTGAGTTAAACCATCGGTACCCGTTGGCATGATAACCGTTGGGCCAACACCCCAAATCCAGCCATCATCGCGGTTAGGCGCAGCAAGTGAGAAGAATACGGTGTCGCCCATGCCCGTGGTTCTATCATTAAAGAACAAGTCATCGGCATTCATCGAGCTAGATGTTCGATCACCGGGTGAACTGTAGTGATTGGCAACCAAACGGTTCACTAGGTTCCATTCACCATCCATAATAGGGACAGGCATGACAGGTTGGAAACTGAGTCGATTTTGCATCTCATGGTGACCATCTTCTTTTTCAAGAAAGGTATAGTCGTTTTGCGTAATCATCATCCATACATCAGAAACGGGATTCGCAGATTTTTTAGCGGCATCTTTCATTGAAAGCTGCTCTTCAGCAAAAGTCGGGGCTGAAAGGGTCAATGCCATGGATGTGATAGCGATAGTGGTTTTTATATGATTCATAAGTCTTATTAAGTGATGTAGTGCTCGTGGCAAAGACTATAGCGTAGTGAATAGTTTTGCACAGAGCGAATTTTGCAACATAGTGTCATGCAAAATATGACATCAGAAATATAATATCAGGTATTAGAAAACAAGGGATCACGCATATCAAACCTAAGCTACGTGTTGTTGCTCTAACGCCTTGATAATGTTTTCTTTAATTAATAAAGCCCACTTCTTGGCGACATATGAAGGTTGATAGGCCAAATAAAAGGGCGTTTCGTTCAGATTTTCTTTGAAGACGTATAGGTCTTGGTAGTTGGTTTGGTCAACGAAATATTCTGGCAGAATACCAACACCAGTATCCGCAATGATCGCTTGATAGATGGCAAAACTGTTGTTGATTACCTGCATATTCTTATGCTTATGATAGCTTCTACCATGTTGTAGAAAGAGCTTTTCCCACGTGTTACTTTTTTCCGAATTCCTCACTATCAAACGGTGGTGTTCGTTGATTTGGTCAAACTGTGAAAGCTGATTTTCTAGCGCGTACCGCTTACTACATAACAAGAGGTTTTTCGCTTCCATCAGAGGTAAATACTCCAAACCGCTTTCGTCAGTATTAATTCTGATGGCGAAGTCGAACTTACTCTTCTTAAAGTCTACCACGCTGTCGGTAAGATCTAGGTTGATGATCAATTTATCCATTTCAAGTTGAGACAGCGTGGGCGTAAGCAGCTTCACACCTAAATCCACAGGTGCTGTCATCTCTAACTTGGTTCGATTTTTATTTAGCTTGGTGTCTGAGACCACCTGATTAAAATTCCGCTCTAGAACAACGTATTCTTGAAAGAGTTTATCGCCCTTAGAGGTCAGCTCTACCTTGCTTCCCTGACCTCGAATGAAGAGCTTAAATCCGAGTTTCTCCTCTAAACACTTGATCTGATAACTTATAGACGATTGAGACACGGCTAATTCTATCGCAGCATTGGAAAAACTAAGGTGCTTCGCGACGGAAGAAAAATAGGGTAGATGGTTAGCGAGATGTCTAAGCATTGAAAAATTCGATATATAGATAGAATTAATCTATTTTATTTATATAGCCCAAATAAGGCAATATATAATCTATCGAAAGTCAATCTGGATTGCTGATGTCTCCTGTAAGAACAAATTCATACGCCGTATCCCTGTTGTTTATATTTAACGGGTGTCTGTTTGGAACATGGGCAGCTAAGATCCCTTTTTTTAAACAGGCTTTCGAACTGGATGAAAAAACATTGTCGATGTTATTACTTGTTCTCGCTTTTGGTGCGGTGGTCTCGTTTCCATTAGCGGGTCGTTTGACCGATAAACTCGGTGTACAGTCCCTATCAAAATGTATCTACCTGCTATACCCAATCCCATTTGTCGGTCTGGCACTGAGCTCTAGCCTTCAATCATTAACGATCTCTCTTTTCTTCTTCGGTTTTTTGCATGGTGCAATGGACGTTGCTATGAATAGCTGGGCGGCAAAAACCGAATCAATGTCGAACAAAAAACTCATGCCTTTTTTTCACGCGATGTTCAGCTTGGGTGCAGGGTTAGGGGCGGCGAGTTCCGTCTTCTTTGTTTGGGCGGAAATTGACACTCTGGTTCACTTTGTTGTCGTGAGTTTGTTCTTCATTCCTTTATTTGTATTACTTGGTAAACCATCAGTTATTACGCAGCCTCAACGAGACTCAATGAATCAACAAGGCACGGTAAAACTGCCTTTCATTTTCCTTTCTGCTGTCGGTCTCATTGCTTTTTGTTGCGCACTTGGTGAAGGCGCCATCGCGGATTGGAGCGCAGTAATTATGCGACAAGAGTTCGGTGCTGACATGAGTTTTACCGGCTGGGCGTATGCAACCTTCTCAATGTTGATGGTGCTTTCGAGACTGAGTGGTCATCTTGTCATCGAGAAAGTTGGCGTGGTCAATACCGTGAGGGGCTGTTCACTATTTAGTTTATTAGGTGCAATGCTAATTATCGTGGTCGATTCCCCGCTTTTTGCCCTGATTGGTTTTGCATTTTTGGGTATAGGCTATTCAGTCATCGTGCCATTGGTTTTTTCTAAAGCCGCTTCAGTCAGCCCTGAAAAATCGGGTACAGCAATCGCATTTGTTGCGACCTTCGCTTACGGAGGTATGTTATGCGGGCCCGTAATTATTGGTTTAATCGCTCATCAAACGTCATTAAAAAGTGCCCTTTATCTGTTGGTGTCTCTTCCTATTTATACGCTGCTAACGTCTCATTTATTGAAGAGTAATGATGTACACGAATCAAAACAAGAAATAAGAATAGGGTAAGGATAACAATGAATAATGCACACGTAGGCGAGATGGTTCTCGATACCACTCAGATTAAAAACGGCGTTACTCAGGTAGCACAAAGGCTCAATAAAAAGTTTGAGGGGCAATGCGCGGTTGTTATCACCGTTGTACCGGGTGGTATACTTTTTACGGCGGATCTGGTGAGAGAATTAACCTTTGATATCCGTATGGACTATATCTCTTGCCCCCATACTCCGGGGGATAGAAACAACGATTCTGAGATTGTGTTTCACCAAAACATTGAACTGAATGGAAGAAACGTCATTCTTGTCGACGACGCGATTGAATCTGGTGGAACAATGAAGCGAATAGCGCATTACCTTAATGACCAGTTTGAGTTGAACTCACTGTTAATCGCGACTCTGTTTGTCAAACCTGGTCGCGTGAACATTCCGGTAGAACAATATTATGCCTATGAGATGCAGAATGATGACCTATTGGTTGGGTACGGCTTACCGTGGAAAGATCGACTGAGGAACCTTCCATATGTGTCAAAACTCGTTAAGTAAACAAGCATAACACCTTACAAAATATCGTTAAAAATAGAATTGAACTTGAAGCCCATCTGTTTATGTCGTCGCTTTTGAGGCTTTTTAAATGGGAAGATGAGAAGGATAATGAAAATGAAGATTGATCACGTAGCCATTTGGTGCCTTGATTTGGAAAAAATGCGGTATTTTTACGAGTACTTTTTTGACACCAAGTGCGATAAGAAATATGAGGACAAAAATGTTGGGTTTGCTTCCTATTTTCTGACGCTTCCAGATGGTATTCGCATTGAACTAATGGCAATGGACTCGGTAGAACTTCCAATATCAGACGTGTATACGCAGTTTATCGGGTTGGCCCATTTGGCTTTTTCATTAGGCTCCGAAAAACAGGTCAACGACCTAACAGAGAAACTCGTGTCCGATGGATATGAGTTATTAGATGGCCCCTGTAGAACGGACAATGATTATTATGTGAGTGTTGTGTTGGATCCAGAAGGCAATCGGTTGGAATTAATGGCGTAATTCCAACCGTGGCTATTACTTGATTCCTCTCTTTTTCTATTCGTAGCAAGACGGCCCGATTTTGAGCATGTAAGAGAAAAAGAACGAGTGACGACTGCTACAGTAGATATTGGTTATACGCATAAAATAAACATAGTTTTAATTATTCACAGGGTGGGCCAAAATGAATAGCGGCCAATCCACCAATCGGGTCACTAGTCAGTGCATGATTGGATTCCAATGTTTTTAGCAACGCAGGTGCTCGGCGTGTAACGTTCAATCCGCTGTCTAAAATACCTTCAGTATTGAGTCCTTTTGATACGCACTGAAGCATCACTCGCCAAATGTTGTCCGCTTTATTAAGAAGTTGTTAGGCTGATTGAAAAGGGAACTCAACGGAATCATCTTGGCTAAGGGGTTCATTATTAAGCTCATCTTCTGTTGCAATAAACCCGTTGCCAATTTTATAGATGTCAAAGATAGATAGCATAGAATTACTTATTTAAGATAACGCGGCTAACAGCCAATCAGGGATGTAAAAGCAAGTACTGATAGTGAAAGCTGCGAAGATTAGCAGCATAAACTGACTCTTTGTTGGCTTCTGGTATAGGCTTTTTTGTGTTTCGATAAACGCCATTTGCTCTGGAGTATTGGTTCCCCAGTAACGACTGGTGAGTAATCCAGAAATCAGAAAGACTGTGGTTCCTATTGGAGCATACCAAGGCCACGATATGTCGCCTGTTCGGCAAATCGCAATGGCAATAATACTGAGAACGCTACCGACGATAACGCCTTTTTCGTTTGCTTTAGCAAAACCAAGCCCCAACACAAATGACCCCAAACGAATCCCAACAAACACAGAAGTAAGGCTGGCTATCGTTTTGAGTACCGATTCATTCGATATAGCGAAGAGAGCAGGAATAACGACGACCGCGGCAGTGACGAGGCTTAGTCTTCTTGCTGTTTTTTCATAATGATCAACGTGCGCATTTTTTCGTACAAAACGCTTATATATATCGAAAGTTGCGACAGTTGCGATGGAATTATAGGTTGAATCGAGCGTCGACATGGCGGCAGCGGCAAGCGCTGACATGATTAATCCAATAACAATTGGGTTGGTATGGTTAAACACGAAATCCAAAATGATATTGTTGCTGTTCTCAAACGGTTTCCCTTGATAGTAAAGATAGAGAAGTACACCGATTATGCTAAAAAATAGGTAGATAAAAAACGCGCCATAGCCACAAAGAAGCATAGATTTTTGTGCATTTTTTACGTCTTTGGTTGCCAATGTTCTTTGAATAATCAGTTGGTTGGTGCCATAGACACTAAGATGTAAAAAAGCGACCGCAACGACACCCGACCAAAGGCTAGTATCAACACCTAGATCAAAGTCTAAGTTAATAATATTGGCTTTCTCCGTTATAGCGGAGACTTGTTGTACAGTCGTTCCGTCTTGTAAGTTGAGCAGAAGAATAACAAAAATGGATATGCAGCCAATTAGAAGGACCGCAGATTGCAGCATATCGGTCCAAATGACAGTAGAAATCCCGCCAGAATACGTATAAATGGCAGTAAACAGCGTGATATAAACGATGGCTTCTTGTACGGATATGGGGAGGATTTGAACCAAGATTAATGAAACGGCATATAAGATGACACCCGCAGAAATACATTGCACCAAGATAAACACGAGCGAATTTATCGTCCGCGCAACGATACCGAACCTATGTTCTAGGTATTCGTAGATCGAGGTTAGCCCTAATTTATAGAAAACCGGAATAAAAAACACAACGGCAAAAAAGATAACGATGGGATAATTTAGATGTATAGCGAACGCTTGCATACCGCTGGTATAAACCCAACCTGGTTGGCCAAGAAAAGTCATCGTACTGATATAGGTCGCCAATATGGACACGCCAGCTGTAAACCATCCAAACTGACGGTTCCCTGTGGAAAAATCGCCTTTGGTTGCACTATGTCGGTTAACTAAGTAACTGATCATTAGTGTTGAAATGGCATAAAGAGCCATAATCGCAAAGCTTGAGTACGTAACCATTTTTGTATTTAACCTATCACTATTACGAATATATTAAGTATCATGTTACTTGTTATTCCTATCATTATAGAAATTACGATGAATTACTAGTCATCATCCAGCGTTTTTTATATAAAATCTTACGACTTTTACGGTAATTCGAGAGATTGTTAGAAAAGGTAGATCGTTGTCACATAAATTGATCCGTTGGGTGCGTAGTCATTTTAAAGTCGATGTATGTCACGGTTTATAAGGTTAAGAAGTGTGTAATATTCACCCACTGGATGAGCGGTGACAACTCACCTAACTCAAGAGATACACATTTATTAAACTTCAGACAGAGGATAAGTCGCTCATGACCGCCAAAATACACATGAACGAAGTACCATTGATACAAAGAATACTCGCTTACTTAGCTATTTTAGTGGGCTATTTTTTCTACTGCTACAATTTTGTAATTGTAGATTATGTTCGGCCATATATTGTAGAAGCGTATGATGGCATTACCTTGGCTGACACTGCACAATTCTATACGTGGCAATCGGTTGGTGCGCTAATTGGTGCATTCAGCTGTGCTTGGGTAGCATCAAATATTGGTAAAAAACCCACTCTTATCGCAATCACAGCACTAAACGGTGGCGCTACCATTATTAATATGATGTTCACTGATTACACGACTTGGGCGTTAATGCGTTTCATCATCGGTATCTCACTTGGGGGTTACTTCACAGTAGCCGTATCGACAATGATTGGTTTGTTTGAGCCAAGTGTTCGTGGAAAACTGACTGCTTTTGCATCAAGTATGTTTTCATTGGCATTGATGGTGATGGGTGCGTATGCAGCATTTATTACCAGTATTGATGCTCCTTGGGAAAGCATTATGTGGATTGGTGGTATACCGCCGCTTGTTGCTGCGGGTGTGATGGTATTTGTACTTCCATCAGACAAGAAGGTCATCGCCTATGGTGAAGAAGACCAACAAGGTACTAAAGACGCGCCTGCGAAGAAAGGTTCTTGGGCTGAGATGTTTAACAGTACCCATCGTAAGATAACCTTATCTTGTTTATTACTCGCTGGCCTAAACTTTTATGGCTACCAATTCTTCGGTGGTTTCGTTACGACTTACCTAAAAGAAGTGCGTATGTTTGATGGCGCAACAATAGGTATTATATTCTCAATTTCTGCATTTGGTAGTCTGTTCGGAGCTTGGGTTTGGGGTGTTATTGCTGATAAATATGGGCGAAAGGTCAATGCCTTTGGTTTTGTTATAGCGGGTGCCATGGCAGCCATCTTTTTCGTCGCACCGAGTGATGTATTCATTGGTAGCGTGAATCTTCTCGCATTATTGGGTCTTATCTATAACTTTGGTCTTTCTTCAAGTGCGGTATGGGGCGGGTACTTCTCTGAACTGTTCCCCGCTCATCTTCGTAGCTTCGGTGCTGCACTATTTCATGGTGGTCGTATTATCGGAATGTGGGCGCCAATGGTGTTGGTATTCATCAAAGATCGCACCGATTTAACGACGGCCATGTGGGGGTCACCAATTGTATGGGTTATTGCTGGACTAGTTTGGTTCTCACTTCCAGAAACACTGAAAGGCGGTATCTTTTACAAAAAGAAAGGTTTAAACGAGCCAGCGACTAATCACTAAACCTAATTAATGCTATTCGTTTACTGGGCGAAGAAGACTTCGCTCAGTAAACGGTATAAAGAATAACAATAACAGGATTGTCCAATGAGTAAATATCAAGAAACCAAGCGCATCGTCCGTGACTATTTTAATGCGATGGAAAATGCCACGTCAGAGTCAGTCGCATCAGTGCTAAAAGACCACGTTAGTGACGACTACCTATGGCGCGGAGTATATCCATTTCGTGAGCAAAAAGGAGCCGACGCAGTAGCGGACTCTTTTTGGACGCCAATCTTAAAATCGATGAATCGTATGCAAAGGCGACAAGATATATTTATTGGCGGTACTAATGAAATTAGTGGCGAGCAATGGGTGATGAGCATGGGTCACTTCATGGGGCTTTTCGATGCTGAATGGCTTGGCATTCGACCAACAGGTAAAATGATGAACATCCGCTATGCTGAGTTTACCTGTGTAGAGAACGGAAAAATTACGAAAACAGGCATGTTTATGGACCTTCTTGGTGTGATGGACCAAGCTGGCTGTTATCCACTTCCTCCGTCCACTGGTCGTCATTTTGTTTACCCTGGTCCTCGAGACCATAACGGATTATTGTTTGATGATGCAGATGAAAAAGAGGGTGTAACAACTTTAGCGTTAGTCAACAAAATGGTAGATGACCTCAGTTCCTTAAATGATAGCGGTGCAATGGGTTGCCCTCCTGAAGTACTGGAGAAAAGCTGGTCTAAAGATATGATTTGGTATGGCCCTTGCGGTATCGGCGCGTCTTATACTATCCCTCGTTATCAGCAACAACATCAACTCCCATTTCGGAATAATCTGACTGATAAGAAGTTTAATGGTCATGTATGTCGTTTCGCTGAAGGTAATTTCGCATGTTTCTTTGGTTGGCCTAATTTGTCTAATACTCCAATTGGTGGTTTTCTTGGTCTACCTGGCGGTGAGATCCGTGCAGACATGCAAGTTGTTGATGTTTATTACCGTAAAGGCGATAAATTATCTGAAAATTGGGTATTAATCGATATACCATATTGGTTAAAACAACAGGGTGTGGATGTTTTTGAGCGCACGCAACAAATCATGAATCCCGAACTTTAAATCTAAGCTATTTTGCTCTGATAATGTATAAAAACGCCCTTATAGTTGAGGGCGTTTTTAATTTAAATGGATTATAAGGTTGTGAATTGACTTCAAAAGACAACCTATTGAAACTCTAACTCAGTGAAAAATATAAGATACTTAGAATCGAATCGAATGACTACGTAGTAGATAATTCTGTTACAATCAGCATGTACTGGAATTATGATGGTAATTGTGAAATGGCAGATAAGAACATAAGTGTGACGTCTAAAGATGTGGCAAAGTTGGCAGGGGTTTCTCAGTCTACCGTGTCTCGTGTATTCATTGATGGCAGTTCAACGTCTGAAAAAACACGGATAAAAGTATTGGATGCAGCAAAATCGTTGAACTATCGCCCAAACGCTTTTGCCCGAAGCTTGACGACGAAAGAATCCAAATTAATCGGTTTAGTTTTTCCAGACACAGATTACCCAATCCATATGGAGACATTGCAACTGATCAGTGCCGAACTCCAAAGGAACGGTTATTCAGCGGTGTTAATCCCATGGGAACGTGATGATAGGAAGCACCGCACAATACCCAATATCTTTCAGTACAAAGTAGATGGTGTTATCGCCGCGTCAGCCCAGTTCAATACTGCAATATACGAAGAGTGTCAGAACTTTAATATACCTATTGTTCAATTTGCTCGAGTGGAAGAAGGAACGAAGTGTAGTTATGCCATTAGTGATAACTACGCGGCTGGATATAAAGCAGCAAGTGAGTTTATTGAGCGCGGAGCAAAAAGGTTGGCCTATATCACGGGTGAAATTCCTACAGTCACCAACGCTGAACGTTTAGCGGGTTTTTCTGATGCGACGCGAGAACTGCTTGGGATAGAACCTGTCTACGTTGAGTCGAATTACGATTACAATTTGGCGCAGAATCAAATTAAACACATGTTAGGTCAACAAAATGCGCCAGATGCCGTATTTTGTGCAACCGATATTATTGCAATCTCATTGATGGACTTAGCTAAATATGAGCTAGACATATCGATTCCGAATGAACTTCAAGTCATTGGTTTTGACAACATCTCACAGGCCGATTGGATGAGTTATCAACTCACTTCATTTAAGCAAGATTACAAGCGACTTGCTCGAGAAACGGTAAAAATCGTCGTTAACCAGATACAAGAACAGGACGATACCCTCGTAAAGTTAATGATTCCCGTTGAACTGATAGAAAGGAAGTCTTTAAGACCTAGGCAACAATAAAGGCTGCTTTGGCTTGGCAATAGTGCTGTCCTTGTGTACCCATTAGCTTTGCGATTATAGTGCTATGTTAGTCGCTTCGATGACGGTTAACTTGTCCCTTTAGGGCGTAAATGACAAGGAACCATCAGAGTGACATCGCAACTCTAATGCTTGCTGTACAAAGTCTTTAATACCGGGTAACACACTTCGGTTTTTTAGCCAGGAGACGTGCTCTTCTACCGCATTGTCTACCTCTTTAATCGGCCTGATACAAAATCGCGGATCGGAATGTATATCATTTTCCAAGACAAAACCTATCCCTAGGTTGTAAGCGACTGCTTCACAAATCTCCTGACGATTATCCATTACTATCGATGTATTGGGTTGCAAGTTGAGGTGGTTGAAGTAATCGTCAACCACACTTTGAGTACAGGTAAACGGACGGGAGTAGATGAGTGACTCGCGCGAGAGTTGTTCAAATGAAACTTCTGAACACTGTGCAAGAGGATGGGCGAGGGGAATAATAGCGACGAGAGAATGGGTATGAAAAGGAAGTTTGGATACCCCGTTTAAATCGTCACGCATGGGGCACAATGCGATATCGACCTCTCGTTTGAGCAATAGGTCACAACACTCTGCGGTCGGCGCGGAAATGAGCTTTAATGTAACATCAGGAAAGCGCTGACGAAATTGCGCGATCAGCGGCATAAAGACAAGCGTAGAAGCCGTGGCAACCTTCAAGGTCACGTTTCCAAGGTGTTTATCTGGGTTGGCTAATACATCGATGGCCTTGTCGAGGTCTTCGTATTGACAAGAGAGGTGGTAAAGCCGCTTGCCCAATTCTGTGGGGCTCACCCCTTTGCTAAATCGTTCGAGCAAAGGATACTCAAAACGACTTTCTAGCTTTCGGATTTGGGCGGTAACGGCGGGTTGGCTGACGTTAAGTTTTTCAGCCGCACGGCTAAAGTTACCGCATTTTATGATGGCGTTATACGCCCGGATCTCGGAAAGAGAGTAATCCATCAAAACCTCTTAGATTGCGCACTTCATCGCAATGGATTGGCTCATTACGGGTGTCTTGTTGGAGGATTTACCCAATCTAACCACTTCCAACTGGTTTTTCTCTTTTCTCTGTTCCAAGAGTGGTATCGACGCGATCAGCTTCTGAGTGTAGTCCCGCTGGGGGGCAAGGAATATCTCTCGCACCGTACCTTGCTCTACTAACTCACCCCTTTTCATAACACAGACCCAGTCACACAGATTGGCAATAACACTTAGATCGTGTGAAATAAATAGGATAGTAATCCCTAATTCTTCTCGCAATTCTTTCAGTAAATTGAGGATTTCAGCTTGGATAGAGACATCTAAAGCGGCGACAGACTCATCTGCAACAATGAACTTGGGTTTGCATACCAATGCCCGTGCGATACTGATGCGTTGCCTTTGACCACCAGAAAAAGCGTGTGGAAAGCGGCGTAGATGGGATACATCGATATGACAAAGTTTGGCTATTTCTATTACTCGCTGGTCGGTTTCTTCTCTATTTCGTGTCAATTTCATGGCTTCGAGTGGTTCTGCAATGATGTCTCGTACCGTCATTCTGGGGTTAAGAGAACTGTAGGGGTCCTGAAATACTATCTGTGCCACTTTAGCCAACCGGCTGCGCTTATATTTTTTGGTAGAACCAAATTCTATTGGTTTCTCTGTGTTGTGGTATTTAACCGTTCCACTGCTGATGGGGGATGCACCGAGTAACGCCTTGCCCAAGGATGTTTTTCCTGAGCCACTTTCGCCTACCAATCCAATTATCTGCCCTTGCGGTAGATCGAGAGAGATGTTTTTGACCGCAACAAACTGCTCGGTTTTTCGGGTGCTTCCTGACATTGTATAAGAGATGGATAAGTCTTTAATGCTGACCAAAGGATCTGGTTTGGTTTTTGGAGGCAAAGGCAGGTCATTTAAGTGTGGAAGTGCATCAAGCAGTCGTTTTGTATAAGCATGTTTGGGGGAGAATAAAACATCGTCCGCGCCCCCTTCTTCGACCACTTTACCTTTGCGCATCACAGTGACATTGTCGGCAATTTTAGATACAACACCGAGGTCATGGGTGATAAACAACATCGCCATACCGTATTGCTCACGAAGCTCTAGCATCAAGTCCAGTACCTGTGCCTGAATAGTGACATCTAATGCAGTAGTAGGTTCGTCAGCGATGAGCAGTTTTGGTTTCGTTGAGAGTGCCATCGCGATCATGGCGCGTTGACGCATACCGCCAGATAGTTCAAATACGTATTGGTCGAAACGTGTCTCGGGGTCGGTAATGCCAACGCGTTCAAAAAGCTCTATTCCCTTTTTGCGCGCAAGGGCTTTGTCGTAGCCTAAATGGATCTGCATGGTTTGTATTATTTGATCGCTGATACGAATGGCAGGGGCGAAACTTGCCATGGGCTCTTGGAAAATCATCGAAACAGCGTTGCCTCGCACTAGTCTCAAATCTCGCCCCTGAAGTGCCAATACATTGGTATCTTTGCCCTCATGGTTTAGCTGAATACGGCTTGGCTGTTGGATAATGGCGTTGCTTGGCATTAGGCGCATAATACTTTTTGCACTGACTGATTTACCAGAGCCACTTTCGCCGACCAGTCCCATTATTTCGCCTTGGTCTACTTTCAGGTTGATTCGATCTACGGCTCTTACTAAACCTTCATCGGTTCGAAAATCGACAGTCAGGTCTCGAATCTCAAGTAGGCGTTTTTTGCTACTGATTAAATTAGTCATGTTATTTTCTCCGTTAACTGTACTGTCTATTATTTTTCAGAATATGGGTCGGCAGAGTCTCGAAGCGCGTCGCCAACAAATACAAAAGCCATGATTAATGCAACAAAAAGCACCACAGGATAAAACTGCCACATCATGTTTTGTTGTATGTCTGGATCTTGCGCTTTCTGTAGTAACACCCCTAGGCTGTTCACGGGTTCAGTGAGACCTAAGCCGAGAAAACTTAAACTGGTTTCTGCCAAAATCACATATGGGAAGTTGATCAGGGTATCGACGATAATGTAGCTAGAAAAACTCGGCACCAAATGACGCCATATAATACGCCACGTGCTGGAACCACAAAGCTGTGCGGCGAGCACGTAGTCTTGGTTGCGCTCGGTCAAAATATGGGTGCGAAGGCGACGACCTAAGGTTGCAAAATCCAATGCACCTATCACGACAGCGATAGCAAAATAACGCTGAGTGGCATCGAGTTCTAGTTCGGAAAGGGCAACGGCACAGGCAAGGTAAATAGGGATAGACGGGATGACCCGAACCGCCTCGGTGATGCTCATCATCACCGCATCCACCTTGCCGCCAAAGTATCCACTGACTCCCCCAACAAGCAGCGACACCAACAGTTTTACGATAAGAGCGACAATGGCAATACTGATGGTAACCCAGATAGCGTGAAGGGTTCGGCTCAGTACGTCTTTTCCATCTTCGTCGGTCCCTAATAGGTGTATCTGCCCTTGCTCAACACCGAAAAAGTGCCTATCCCATTTGAGGTTAAACTCATAGCCTAGCAGGGTGAAATCTATCAGTTGGTATTCCCAGCCTTTGAAAAAAAATTGAAGATAGCGACGCTGATCGGGGTCGGTAATGAACTTGTTCTGACTTGAAGAAGTAAGGGCATCGCCAGAGGTGAGTGCGTCTAATGCGGCCAGATCGCCACCCAGAGAAGAGAGATCAAGTGTGGCTTTCTCTTTGTGGTATCGGTAGGTAAACGGCCTCAATGAGAAGCCATTTTCGTCCCAAAAATAGATAACCTGTGGGGCGCCCCGGCGGTACTCTACGTTCGCGCCACGAATCGTCGGGTCATTGGGTGCGAAAAACGGGGCAAAAAAGCCAAGCATTACGAGTGAAAATAAGATCCAAGCCGCAACAACGCCACTGGTTTTACTTTTAAAGCGGGCTTTTATCAGCGCCATTTGTCCTGCGGTGTAATAGGCGTCATCTGCCTGCGTCTTTTTTTTCTTACGACGGAGTATCGCTGTAAATGGTCTTGTTAATATACGAATCATCGGTTATTTCCCCAGTACGCTTTGTCTGACCCGAGGGTCGACAGCGGCTAGAACCACATCGGTAATAAAATTCATTGCGATCACAACCAGCGCCACTAGAAATAGAATTGCGGCGGCGAGTTCCTGATCATTGGTCATTGAAAGTGCTTCAATTAACAGAGCGGCCGCATCGGTAAGGCCGATAACAATGGCGACAATTGGAAGGTCATTAAATACCCGTTGAAAGTCAAATCCGATGCTGTTAAATAGGGGGCTAATTGAATGACGAACCGGGTAACCGGCCCATAACGCCATACCATCAACCCCTCTGGCGCGTGCGGCATCGACATAAAGTTTGTTTGATTCGTCGACCACTAGCGCTCGTACGGTTTGAAGCTGTAAGGCGGTGGCGGACCAACCAATAACGAATATTGGCAGCCATATATGGTTTAGAAAATCGCTCAGCTTTCCATAGGAAAAACCCGTTTCGGTAAACCATGCGACCCCTTGCCATTCATCAGAATAGAGCCCAGTTGGGGCCGGCTCGCCAGCGAAGACATAGATAAGAATAATGGTGAGCGCCAATAGAAAGTTCGGCAGCGCCAGCCCTAGATAACTAATAATACGAAGCTGTAAGTCGACCAGTTTTTTCAATGACAACCCAAGTGTATTGATGACTCGTTGTCGAACTGGGTGTTGCGGGTTTTTGTCTGTCCACGACTTATTGATGGTAAAAGCCGAAAAAATACCAAAAGGAACCGCCACTAAATAGGAAAGAAAAAGTGCCGCAAGACAAAAGCTAAGGCTCATCCAAAATCGGTCGCCCAGAGCAAGGTTAACAGACTGACGTTTAGCACAGCTAAAACCCAAGTCCCCGCGCAATGTTAAGTCCGTCACCCATTTTCCCCAACGTAAAGGCAGTGGCTTGTCCAACCCCATTCGAGATCGTTCCGCGTCAATATCTGCCTGTGTAATGGTTTCACCTTGAGTGTTTTTGTAGGCAATATACTTTTCTGCACAGTCACCAGGCAGGGCTTCCATCAATGAAAACACAATGGCGCTTACTATCAGTAAAGTAATCAAGGCCAAGACGTAGCGGTTGAATACATAGTTGAAATATTGACTACCGCGTCCGCGTATAAAGAGGAAACCACCTATCAAAAGCAGTATCCAGAACAGCCACGTTTGCGAAAGAAAACTCATCACTTTGCTCACCTTTAAATACAATACAAACCAAAAATGACATGGGCTTCCTTGCCCATGTCTACGCGCTTATTTTTCGTTATGTTTTACTGTTAACGACGTGAATTAATTGCTTGCTTCATCCAAGTACCACTGCGTTGGTAGATAGGGATATACGCGGTAGTAATCATAAGAAGAGGTTTTAGGAACCGAGAAATTAACCAGTTTTCGATTGTGGTAGATTGGTGCTACCGCTTTTACCGTGCCGATAATAAATAGGTCGGAAACCACTTTCTCTGCTATTTTTTTGCCAAGCTTATTTGACTCTTCAGAACCAGAAGGCAGAGTGACAAAGCGATCCGCCATGACCTGCATTTCGTCCACTGTTTTCGGTGGCTTCACACCTTCAGCTCCGTTGGTCTCTCTGTACTGAGACCAAAGCATGCCTGTGCGTAGGCCGAAAAAGTTGTCGTAAGGAGGCAATAAGTTCTCGTTGTTGCTCGCAATAGTGGCAAGAGGTCGTCCCATCACCCAGACCAGAACCGATAAGTCGTTCGCGGTTTGCGAGTTACGATATTCATCCGATGTTACCTCTTTGATGGTGGTTTTTACGCCCACATCCGCCCAGTTTGCGGCGACTATCTCTACTACCTCTGTTGCTGCGCCTTGTGTCGCGTATTGAATGGTTAACTCAAATTTCTTGCCGGATGGTAGGTCACGGAATCCGTCACCGTCTTTATCTTTAACGCTGGCTTTGTCTAGCAGTTTTTGAGCCTGTTTCTGGTCAAACTCAGTCCATTTGGTTTTAAGTTCTTCAGTGACGAAGTTAGCGGTATCGGCATCAAATGCGGTGTATTGCGTTGGTTTGCCTAGTTTGAAGTAAGCAATTTCATTGATGTAGTTGCGGTTGATGGCAACGGACATCGCTTGACGGAATCTAACGTCGTTGAAAACGGCTCGTTTCTCTAAGTTTTTGTCGGTCAGATTAAAGGCAAAGGTCGTTTCACCCATTGTTGGACGCAGACTGACGTTGTAATTACCCATATCACGATTCTCAAGCAGTACAGGGGCGGCAGGAAGGTTGACCGACTGAGATTTATAATCAACTTCGCCTGCAATTAGCTTGGTTGTTTGTATATTTTCATCGCCAATATAGACCTCTTTTATCTCATTGATGTACGGCAACTGGTTACCCGCGGTATCAACTTGGAAGAAATAAGGGTTCGCCACCAGACGACGGCCTTCGAGTGTGTCTTCCACGACCAAATGGGATTCAAGTGTCGGCGCAATACCCGTGTATCCCGCGCTCGTGAGTCGCTTGGATGCGGCTTCATCTTTTAGCAATGGAGTCGGAATATCTTTCCAATCTGATTGGCCGTAATAGAAGTGAATGACATCGTAACCGCTATCGAACCCTAGTGATTTTGCTAGCTTATCGGCGTCTTTATTAAAGTCTGGGTGGAATTTACTTAAGAGATGCTGTGGCTGGAAAGGTTGTGCGTAATCAAGCGCAAAGTTCGTTAGCAACCCTGGCTTTGGTGCATTTGTCGTGAAGCGGATAGTGGTATCGTTAAGCGCTTCGACTTTCATCTTTTTGCCTTCAGAGAGAAAACGTTCTTTTGGTTTCTCGATAATTTCACTGTTCATTAGGATATCGTTGTACCAGAACGCAATATCGTTAGCTGTAAATGGTTTGCCATCAGACCATTTATGCCCTTTTCGCAGGGTGATGGTTAACTGAGTGAAATCATCATTCCACAACCAAGACTTTGCGACATTTGGTACTATCGTTTCAAGATCATCATTAAAACGGACCAAGTTTACGTGGCGAATGGAAAGCAAATCTGAGGTGCCAGATTCGGTTGCCTTAGAGATACCATCTAACACACCACCGTAATTGCCGATGCTGAGATAAGGCGCTATAACCAATGGCTCCAACGGTAAACGTTCATTTAATGGTGCAAGTGTCGGGTTACCGGCAATACGTTGATTAAGTGCGTTGATATCGGGATTTTCTCTAAAAGAAAGGCTGCAATTGTACTGCGCTTCAAACTCAGCTTTTTCAAATAGGTGCGGATATTGACCGCCTGCATCCTTGCCTGCAACGTTAGGACATGCTGCCATGGCTTGGCTTGATAATAGTGCCAACGCACCAGCGAACATCAGTCTAGACATTGTGTGTCTCCAGTTGTGTAAATTGAGTATGATTTGAGTGATTTACGTTATGTAACTGTGGTTTTTCCCAGCGGACTATTTTCCAGTTTTGTTGATTTGCTATCTGTCGTAACTTTGTGTCCGGGTTAGTGGCGACCGGATTGTCGATAAGCTGCAACAGGGGAACATCGTTAATGGAATCGGAGTAAAAATACGCCCCATCCATTGTTTCATTATGTTTGGTCACCCACGCTTGTAGGCGGTTGATTTTTCCTTCGCGAAAGGATGGTGTGCCTTTGATTTTTCCGTTGTAGAAGTCGTCCCCGTTGTTATCCACGTCGGTTTCAAGCTGGATAGCCAACACATGTTCGACACCGAGCAAATTGGCTATTGCTGTGACGATGAATTCTGCGGTTGCAGATACGATCACTATCGTATGGCCTTGTTCCTTTAACTGTATAAGTAATTCAACCGCTTCTGGATAGATGACATGGCTTATATGATCGGTTAAAAAAGTCGGCAAAAGCGCCTCAATATCCTCGACCGAATATTGCCTTAAGGCATCAACAAAGAAGGCAATATAGTCATTAATATCCAGTTGCCCAGAGTTATAGAGGCGCATAAAGGCGGCATCTTTTTCTACAAAATTGGCGTCGATTAATTGATGCTCAACGAGATACTGACAAAACAGAGAAGCGCTATCGGCGGCTATCAAGGTTTCATCTAAATCAAAAACGGACAATGTCATCTCTAACCTCTGATTTAATAAATGAAGCGGTCATGCTTTTCTTATGCTCTATACCAAGCAACTGGCATATCGTGCCGCAGATTTCGGTCTGCTTTGGTTCACATTTGTCGTTGTGAGAAAATGCGTCGCCAATAACGTAAAGAGGAACCATACGTTCACAACTAAGGGTGCCACCGTGGCTCTTGTCGTCATTCATACCATGGTCTGAGGTGATAAGGATTTGATAACCTTCGCTTATCCAGCAAGCAATATGGCTGGAGAGTGTGACGTCGGTTTTTCTTGCTGTGTTTCGGTAATGAGTACTGTTAAACCCAGCTTTGTGTCCTGCATCATCTATATTCATTGAGTGGATTAAGAGAAAGTCTGGGTTATAAACCCGGCGAAGAGATTCAGCATCAAGAAATAGATGGCTATCTGGATAATGGTCTTCATGATAAAAACAGCCGTGTTGTATCTGTAGTTTTTCGTCATGGGTATGACGGTCTTGTACAGGGTTATAGGGTGCATGGTTATACAGTTCGCTCATCCAATGATAGGCAGCGGCGGCCGTTGTCCGTCCTTGCGATTGAGCAAGGCCAAAAACGCTTTCTTGATTTGAACGACGAACAACGTTATTGCTAATCACACCGCTTTCAACGGGTGTGGCGCCCGTCAGAATCGTTTCGTATAACGGCCTTGAGCTAGAAGGCAACTCTGCTTGCAAGCGATACAAGGTTGCTTTGTTTGACTCAACCAAAGCTTGAAGATACCCCATACAGCTTTGGCTGGTATCGAACGCTAATCCATCCAAAATTACGAGGATCACCTTAGGTGTGGATTGATCCATTGTTGAATCGTTTGGTCTTTGCATAAAAGACATTATTGCCATCCGAACATGTACTTGGTGTACACATTATTAATTTGATGAATAAATACTAAGCAAGCAATGTGAAGCTTTCGCTACAGCTATAAGATATTTTGTTGACGATAATATTATTTAGGCTATCGCTATAAGTAGGCTTTATAGTTGGTCATAAAACTGACATAACCACCTGCGAACAGGTGGTTTGAAATGGTGATATATTGATCTGGGTTTAGAGAGTGGGGAGGGTAAAAGACGAGATTAAGGGCGCTCTCCTGCGAGTATGCGATTATTGATCGCGTCCACTACTTTAGGAAAATCAGAGATAGTGTCTATAAGGTAATGAGGGGATGATTTTTGCAGTCGAGCGCGCGCTTTTTCACGAACAATGTCTAACGTATGGTCATCGGCTGCTAAGTATTCTTCGTAAGTTAACCCGGCTTCATTGCCGGAGAGCAGTAAACCCACTGTCCACATGCCAGCATTATGGCCTTCTTCAATTCCGGGAATGGCGTCATCAACTTTAATGCACGCTGCCACGCTCGTTGCACCTAACTCTATAACGTTTTGCAGTGCCATGAATGGTGAAGGTCGACCACCATGTGGCAGGTCGTCTGTGGCGACGACACAATCGGGGTTATAGCCGTAATCCGCAGCAGACGGGATCAACACATCCATAATCTGTCTAGGATAACCTGAACACGAACCTATCTTTATACCCGCTGCTTTTAAGCCCTCAACCACGTCAATGGCGTTAAGGATCGGGGTGGCGTGGTCCGCTACTTTGGCTTTTTGTAGTGGCATGAATGCAGCATAAATAATGTCGATATCCTCATCTGTCATCGAACGGCCAAACTTCTCTTTCCAACGAGTATCGACTGAAGGCAGCTTTCCAACGGCGCAGATGTGATCCCATTTGCCTAATCCCATAGGCTCGCGCGCTTCTTTTAGGTGTACTTCAAAATCGAAACCTTTTTTGAAGGCCTCAACAAAAACCGTGGTTGGCGCAAACGAACCGAAATCGACAATCGTGCCTGCCCAGTCAAAAATAACGGCCTGAATTGGAGATGGATTGTTCATGGTGGATCCTTAAAGTGAGTTTATTAATAGCCAATGGACATCGAATACACGCGATCAGCTGATATTCCAGACCATAACCGAACGTATTGCTTGAATAAGGCGTTCAATATCTGCGGGATGAACATCCCCTATATTGCCGATTCGAAAGCAGTCGGCGTTAGAGACTTTTCCGGGATAGATAACAAAGCCTTTGTTCTTGAGGTGATCGTAAAAATTCTGGAACTGGTAGTGGGGGTCGATAGGGGAGTGAAACGAGGTGATAATTGGGGAGTGCAGCTCATCAGCCAGTAAGGTTTTAAAGCCGAGTGAACGCATGCCCTCTACCAACGTTGCCTGATTAGTACAATAGCGTTGATAACGCGCGTCAATCCCCCCTTCGCTTTCTAGTTCAAGCAGGGCTTGATAGAAAGCGCGAACGGTGTGTGTGGGGGAGGTAAAGCGCCATTTGCCATGGTTTTCCTCCATGCATTGCCACTGATCATAGAGGTCTAACGTGAGTGAACGAGCAAGGCCTTTACACCGTTCAAGACAGGATCTCTTTGCAATAACAAAACCAAACCCCGGCACCCCCTGAATGCATTTATTGGCCGAGCTAATCATAAAATCTATGTCGAGTTCCGCGATATCCATTGGTATACCGCCAAAGCTCGACATTGCATCAACAATCACTTGCTTATCGAAGCGCTTTGCAAGATTCGCTATATCGGCAATGGGGTTGAGCATGCCAGTGGTGGTTTCACAGTGAACAACCACAACATGGGTAATGGTGGCATCCGTCACTAACATCGCTTCCATTTCTTGCAAGCTAGGTTGAGCGGTTTCTCCGGGAGAAACAACGTGACAAGGAATGTTGAGAGTTTGTGCGATTTGTGCGATACGAGCACCATATGCGCCATTATCGACAACCAACAGTTTGCCTTGATTATCGACGACGCTGCCAATGGTTGCTTCTACCGATGCGGTACCACTGCCCTGCATTAATACACTGGTGTATCCCTCATGTTTAGTGGCGAGTGCCACTAACTTATGACGAATCACCTCTACAATACCTTTATTATAATCATCGTCCCAAGTACACCAATCCTTGAGCATGGCCTCACGAACGGTTGATGAAGTAGATAAAGGCCCTGGGGTTAGAAGTAGATATTCATTTTTCATACTGTTCTCTTATTGGACTACACCAGATGTGAGCATTACTTTACCAAGTTAGATTTGGCGTCGTAAACAGATGAAAAGGAAATTCACAAAACATTAACCTCAATGAAATATACGTCTATGAAAAATGGTAGCGTATTTAAATAGCTAACTCTGTACAAAAAGGGTTGTTTTATTTTACGCTAAGAATCATTATGCTTTAACTTTTTAGTGATAATGTACATCTGGTTAATACCAGTTTAAATCCATCGCATCAGACTAGAATTGAGCTAATCAAAGGGTACGTAGTGCAATATATAAAAATTAAAAACGTTATCGTCGAGCAAATCGAGTCTGGATTGTTACCGTCACGCCAGAAACTGCCTTCTGAACGGAAGCTTGCTGAGTCTTTTAATACAACGCGGGTTACCCTGAGAGGGGCGCTGTCATTGCTGGAAGCAGAAGGGCGAATCTATCGAGAAGATCGACGTGGTTGGTTTATCTCACCAGAGCCTCTTTATTATGACCCAACTCAGACGTTAAATTTTTATAATATGGCCCTTGCGCAAAATCGTGTACCGAAAACAGAGTTGGTGTCGGCCGAGGCACTTCTTGCGACAAAGCAAGCGACGAGGCTGCTTAAGTTGGATCCATTTTCCGATGTATACCGTATTGAGCGGGTACGCTATCTGGAAGACCGACCCGTTGTATATGTAACAAACTTTGTTCGGCCAGAGCGATTCCCCAACTTACTCAACTTTGATCTATCGCAGTCATTGACCGATATTTATCGCGACCATTTTGGTATTGAATACCATAAAGTGCAGTACCGTATTGTCACCACAACCGTGCAAGATGAAATAGCACAAGCTTTGCGGATCAGGGCTGGCTCTCCGGCTATGCTAGTGGAACGGAAGAACTATGACCAGCAAGGTGAACTTATCGATTGTGATATTGAATATTGGCGCAATGATGCCATCTGTATCGAGTCTATTGCCCATATAGAACGATAGGTTGTTTGCTAGCAAATAATAAATGGAATTTTAATATGGCTTTCTGGCCAAGTATTATCATTATTGTGTCTGCAATTATGCATGCAGGTTGGAACGTATTAGGTAAGTCTAATAGCCATTCCAGAATGGCATTTTTCTTAGCCTCAAGTGTGACGGCTGCGCTTATTTTAACGCCTTATTTAATATGGTTTGTTGTTACCGTTGGCATCGACGCATTGGAGAATGACTTCTGGTTGTTGCTTATTAGCAGTGGTGTTTTTCAAATGATTTATCTGCTCGGACTCGCCTATGCTTACAGACAAGCGGATATCAGTGTTATTTATCCTATTGCGCGGGCCTTGCCTGTTTTAATGGTGGGGTTTGGAACGGTGTTGATGGGTTATTCATTGTCATACAATGAATGGTTCGGTTTCATTCTCATTACCGCTGGCTGTCTGTTTGTACCGCTGTCGCAGTTTGGTGAGCTGAAATTAAAGGCGTATCTCAACTTTGGCGTATTCTGGGCGTTATTTGCTGCGATAGGAACCACTGGTTATTCGATCATCGACAAAGAGGCGCTCGCTGATCTCAATATCTTGGTATCAATTCATTTCCCTTCGTATTACTCAGCGGTGTTTTATTTAGGGATCCAATACTGGGCGATCTGCGCGTCGCTTTGTCTTTGGTTACTTTTGTCCAACAATAAGCAGGAATTTCTGATCGCTTGGTCTATCAGAAAACGCAGCGCTGTTGCTGGCATAATGATGTCATCAACCTATGGGTTGGTGCTTTTTGCGATGACGATGACCGATAACGTTAGCTATGTTGTGGCCCTTCGCCAGATAAGTATTGTTTTTGGTTTAGGGATGGGGATCTATTTTTTGAAGGAGAAATGGTATTTAACCCGAGGCGTTGGCGTCGCCTGTATCACGTCTGGACTCATCATAGCGTTATGCTTTTAGTGTATTAAAGCGGTGCGATGAAGCCAATCATTTGAGAATAAATCGTCATCGTCATTTCCGTGAAAACGTAATGCTGTTCGGTTAGTGCTAAATACTTCGTCATTTCCGTGAAAACGTAATGCTGTTCGGTTAGTGCTAAATACTTCATCATTCCCGTGAAAACGTAATGCAGTTCGGTTAGTGTTAAATACTTCGTCATTCCCGTGAAAACGGGAATCTTGGTGATGTGAGATCCCCACTTTCGTGGGGATGACGCTGGTTTTCATGGCGATGACGGGGTTTGATGTTTTAAATGCAGAAGCGGTCTCCAATTCTGCACTACTTAGTGTTCACTTCTTCTGTATTTACTTGGGCATCGGATTGTCGTGCGACAATCTCAGCGAGATACCAGTTTTGAACCTCGTAGGTTCGTTTTTCTAGTTTGTTAAGCATGAGTTTCGCCATTGCTTCACCGACACCGTGAGTCTCGTATTTTAGAGAAGTAATCGACGGCTTTGCATAGCGGCTGTGTTCGTAATCGCCGTAGCCGGCAATGGCGACATCTTCACCAGGTCGATAGCCTAACTCTTCACAGGCGGCTATTGTGCCGAGAGCCATTGTGTCGTCTGCACATAAAATTGAGGTTGGACGTTTGGCTAACGACATCACCTCTTTGGTCATTTTCATGGCCGCACCTTCGTTGAGATCGCCATTTAATAACCATCGATTATCGGTAGGTAACTTGGCCTCCTGCATGGCTTGCAAGTACCCTTGTTGACGGGCCTTAGATAGCGTCAACTCTATCGGTGCATCAAGGAAAGCAATACGTGAATGGCCTAACGCTATTTGGCGCTTGGTTAACTCATAAAAGGCGTGTCGGTTATCGACGTCCACAAAACTGTCGGTAGGGAAACCAGTATCAAAACCGTGGCAAACGAATGGGAATTGATGTTTTTGCAGCATCGCGATGCGCTCGTCATTGCTGCGTGTACGAACAATGAATAATCCATCAACCAGACCGCTGGTTATAAAATCCAGATAAACCTGTTGCTCGTCTTGCCATTCCGAAATGGTGGTCACGATTAATTGGTACTCATGCTTGGCTAAAAATGCAGCCGCACCTGCTAATACCTTAGAGAAAGCTGGAGAAACAAACATTCTAGAACTCGCCGGTAGTATAATGCCGACATTTCGTGATTTACCTGAGGCTAAGCGCTTAGCGGTAGGGTTTGCTTTATACCCAATCTCTTGAGCCGCTCGTAATACCTTTTCTCGAGTGTCTGCATTTACATCTGAGTATCCATTCAACGCTCTAGAGACGGTTGATTTGGATATGCCTAGATGCTCAGCAAGTTTCTTAATGGACATAAATTACCCTAGATTTAATAAACAGTTAGACAATACATCGTGTGCTTCTATAGGAATCTGTGTTTCCAATAAGCTGTCGTAGTATTCGTTCCAACCCTTGAGGTTAGCCTCAACCTGTGATGATAATGAATTTTCACAATAATCTAAACACTGAGTAAGCCGTAATGCGCCACTATCAAGATAATCTGAACATTTAGCACTACCTTCAAGCATAAATCGTATCAAGGCAAGTGTTACTGGCGTTTGTGAAACAAACGTACCAGTAAACGGATAAAGCTTCTCTTTGATGGTCGTTAAACCAATAGAATGACCGTTAGCGTACGTGCTAAACAGCAAGGTTCGTTCAATATCGCCTAACGCTTTCCCTGCTTCTGCTACCTGCATTGCTCTTCCCGCAAAGGCATCTTTGTCGTGTCGCATGATGAGACCCGGTCGATGGCTATAAACCAAGTATTCGCCGTCAATCGGGTTCGCTAAGACTGACAGAATGAAGGCTTGGTCTTCAGCGCGATGGATAAATGTTGGGGTAAAAGGACGATAATTGTAGAGCGCTTTGATGGTAATGCCGTTTGTCCCCCCTGTGACATGTACACGCTGAATATCATGTCGCTTACTTAGGACCTCTTCTTCTGTTGAGATGGCTTGTGGCCAGCGGGCACAGAATAGCTGTTCAAATATGGCATAGTCACTGCCATTTGGAGCCTTAACATCCGCAGTGAACAAGCTTTTGTGAGCATCGGACTCATTGACTAATCCACCGGCTAGCATACCTAGGTGCACGGGTTTACCTTCAGCATCTACGCCATCTGCTCCCCAGTTTGATTGAATCATAAGTTCAAACGCGGATAGGCCTGTTTCCTTGATGAGCCTTGCTTGGTCAAAGACTTGGTCCAAATCGATCTTAAAGGTGGCGTTAAGTTGTGGGTTGATGGTCTGTTGCCAGAGAGGGGCAATAGCTTTAAGAAATGTATAATGTCGCCCGTATGCTCCGTTTACACCAAAGACATCTTTTAGTTCAGTCGACGCGCTTGGGAAAGCAGCCGTTAATACGTTTTTGCATTCACACTCGCTAAATAATGCCACCTGAATGTGCTTCAATTTAAGGTGCGTTCGAATCTCATATTCTACGTATTCTTTGGCGATGTTTGCTAAGGAAGGGTGAGTTACTGAGCAAGATAACACAACAGTGAGTTTTTGTTCTTTTGCCATATTTCCGCGTTCGATTTCGACCGACAATGCGCTATCCAAGTGTTTCAAGCCGTAAAGGATCTCATTCTCGTTGGCGTGAATGCCGATAGGGATTGGATGGTCGTACCAATATTTTTGCTGTTCTTGTTGGGCTAGCTGAACGCTTTGATGGAATGGTTTACCCAGATCGATATGTTGAATATCATCATTTTCTAGAGGAATCGTCAGCAAGATGTTGCTTGTCACTAATAGTTGTTCGGCGACATTGGATAGAAGGTTGTGCGGTCTTTGGATCTCAGTGAGAGTGCGTGCCGTTTGAATTCTATCTCGTACAGCGACGGGGTTTGTTTCACAATCGATCGCTTCTGGACTGAACATCGCCCAAAAAGGGTGGGGGCTATCGGGTATAGAAATACCGACTAATTCTTGTTCGACTTTCGGTAAACATCGCTGAGCAAACTGAATAACCGGGTGATCGCTGTTTTGCTCTATCAGCGATGTAGCGTGAATGTAGGCGTTATGCTGCGGAGATTGCGCGATAAACCAAGCGTGACATAGCTGACTTGACAGGTCTTTAGCGTGATGTATCGAAAACGTATTCGTGGTGTTCAGCCGTTCACAAATGTCGGTGATTAATGACATGGGTTCATCCTGTAAACCCCCTTATGAGCAAAGGGGGAGGGAGTCTAGGTTATAGGTGAGTATCAAGCTTATAAGTAAGTATAAAGATCAGAGACGTTGCTCGGTATCTTTGTCAAATACTAACACTCGGGAAAGGTCGACAATGAGGTCCATTTTTTCGCCCCGCACCAGTTCTGAACGCAGATCGAGTCGCGCTTTTATAGGCCCGTCACCCAATGTGAATAGAACCTCTTTATCGAAACCCATGGGCTCAATGAGGTCGATGGTTACTTGATTGAACGTGAAGTTCTCTTCGCTTTCGCCAAAGAAGCTTTTGTCATTAAAGAAATCTGGGCGTATACCGACCTTTACATCTAAACCATGCTTTGGAATATCGTCTTTGTAAGCAACGCTCGATAACTTCTCACGTGGAAGGTCATAGCCACCAATATGTAAGACGTCGTTATACAGTTTACCCTGCATAATGTTCATGGAAGGTGAGCCAATAAATTGGGCCACAAATATATTCACAGGGTTGAGGTAGATCTCCATAGGCGTGCCAGCCTGAGCGATATGGCCATCATGAAGGACCACAACTTTGTCTGCCAGCGTCATGGCTTCTACTTGGTCGTGGGTAACATAAACACTCGTACGACCAAATTTGTTATGGATCTTGCCAATCTCCGTACGCATATGACCGCGAAGTTTTGCATCTAGGTTTGAAAGCGGTTCGTCAAACAGAAATACATCGGCTTCACGAATGATGGCTCTGCCCATCGCAACACGTTGACGTTGTCCGCCAGATAAATCGGCGGGTTTGCGATCTAATAGCTCGTCAAGTTGCAGCATTTCAGAGACTTCGATAAGGCGGCGTTGAATCTCTGATTCGTCAACCTTTAGTCGTCGAAGGGCAAAGACAATATTCTCTTTCACTGACTTATGCGGGTATAGAGCATAGTTTTGAAAGACCATCGCGATGTTTCGGTGTTGCGGTTCGACATCGTTGACGACTTTGTCGCCAATAATAATTTCCCCTGAAGTGGCTTGCTCTAAACCGGCAATCATTCGTAATGTTGTTGATTTACCACAGCCAGAAGGGCCGACGAGGACAACAAATTCGCCATCTTCGATCTCTAAGTCTATGCCTTTCACTACTTTCGTTTCGTCGTAGTTCTTAACGATATTTTTAAGTTTTATAGAAGCCATGATTAACCCTTAACGCCGCCTTCAGTATTTCCGCCTTTCATAAAGCGAGATGCAAATAAGAAACAAACTACAATTGGTGCAAGAGTCAGCATTGATGCCGCCATGATCCGATCCCAAATTGCATTTTTTGATACAAATAGTTCTTGCAAAGCAAGTGGTAGAGTGTGGAACTCTGGGTATTGCTTTAGGAATACTGAAGCAAACAAGTACTCGTTCCAACCGATGATGAAACAGTAGATAAAGACCGTAGCCAGCATAGGTAAAGAGAGCGGTAAGACTACTTTGATAATGGCTTCCGTTCTGGAACAACCATCCATCATTGCGGCTTCTTCGAGTGCCACCGGAATACCACGGAAATAGTTACCAAGCATATACATGCCGACGGGCAGTGTCTGGACTATATAAATGAGAAATAGACTGAAGACACTTCCCCACATAGACGACGCTAACCCTATGTTCATGGCCATTTGATAAAGTGGCACCATCAATAACACGCCACCGACCATATACACGAATAGGACAGAGCGCTGTATGACTACCTTGCCTTTGAAACGGAGCCGACTGATGGAATACGCGCCCATGACAGCAAAGATAAGAGAAATCGATGCTGCACCTACTGAGAACATCACGCTGTTCAACATGTACTTTCCAAATGGAAACAGGTTGTCGTTAGCGGTGTATTTCGCTGCAATCGCCTCTTTTTTTGCTTGAGGCAGCTTTGGATTATCGAGTATTTTTTGAATCGCAACAGGTATTTTGACCTCTTGCGTTTCGGTTAGCCCGAGCAACTCTTTATAGGCCTCAAGATTGATAACTTGAGGGATAAGTGATGGATTACCCCAGTCAAACTGGTGCTTGAGAGAAGTAGAGAGGATTTGGGCAAAGGGAAGTAAACTAAAGCTTACTAATAGTCCCACTGCTAAGACGAATCCCAGACGTCCTTTTAATGACCGTTTTCCTAGCATGATTATTTACCACTTCATGATTTTTTTAATATAGAACCAGATGAATACGCACAGGACACCAAGTTGAATGACGGAGGTTGCCGCCGCTAATCCTTGGTCAATAACGCCTGTGAATGCTTGGTAGTACGTAAATATTGGTAATGTCTGCACATTGGGTGCTAATAGGTACACATCTTCGAAACGGTTAAGGTTCCAAATGAGGCGCAGCAATACCACGGTAGCAAGAACAAAATGCAGTTCTGGTAACGTAACGTGGAAGAAGCGGCCAATAGGCCCGTATCCATCAATAGAAGCGGCTTCATATTGATCACGTGAAATTGAAATTAGTTTGGACAAAATTAACATGTACGCGATGGGGGCGTGTTTCCAGATGTCAAAGACCACGACAACCCACAAGGCTGAATCAGGGTCGCCAATTAGGTTAGTACGCTCACTCCAAAGGCTAAACACATCAACCATTAAGTAGTTAATAACCCCAGAAATAGGGTCGAACAAAAACTGCCAACCAAAGACGACAGAGATGACTGGTGCGACGTAAGGAAGCATAATCGCAGCATTCACAAGCCCCCGGCCTTTAAAAGGTTCACGGAGCAATAAAGCCATCGCTAAACCGAGTAACGTAGTACCAACGACCGTACCAAATAGATACAAGCCAGTTGTACCGATTGCCGAATAATAATCCGGATTTGAGAGAAGTTTTGTGTAATTTTCTAACCCGACAAATGCTTTGTCACCATTTAGCTGAACATCAAAAAAGCTCAGATAGATGTTATACACTAGAGGGTAAAGAATGAGTAAGCTAAGAATAACAATAGTTGGCGCAACTAGCTTCCAACCAAACCTTGCTTCAGCTCTTTCTAATGGAGTCATGAGTTTCCCTTGAGACGTTTTTCTTGCAAAAAATGTGGGGCGACAATGTACCCCACACTCTATTTGACGATGATTACTTAGCAACCACTTCTTGCATCTGCTTTTCAGCCCAATTTAAAGACGCTTGTGTGTCTTTATTTTCGATTGTAGCGCTATAGATCATGCGAGGGATGATCTGTTTTGCAAAGATTTCACCAGATTTAGGGAACGTTTTACCGTCAACAACAGAGAAGTTTTTGATGTTGTCAAAACCCGCGACGATCTCTTTAATCGATTCTTTTCCGTATTGAGCAAAAATACCTTTTGGATCATTTAGGAACTCGTCTGTTTCAGCAATGTCACGAAGCATTGGTAGATGACCACCAACCGCCATGTGCGAATAGGCGACAACCTGATCTTTCTCGTTCATGTATTCAATGAACAATTTCGTCGCGTCTACTTCTGCTTTGTTGTCGTTTTTCATCACGGTGAACCCGACTAAAGTACCGAATGATGAAGGCGATGTTTTGGTAATGGTTGTGGCTAAACGCGTGTTTTTTGCGAGTTTAGGGTCAAAAGCAGCGCCTTTAAGATCACTGAAGTTTTCAGAGCTTAGTGAGCCAGCAGCCGCTTCTGCAAGGGCAATATCGTCAAGGATGTAGGACGAATAGAAGAACATCGCTAACTTTCCTTGTAAATAGTAGTCACGTGCACGCCATGTTTGTGGCCCAGGAGGATTATACTGAGAAAGTGTTTTGTAGAAATCGAGCACTTCAGCTTGGGCTTTAGAATTAAAAACGAGTTCGCCATCTTTATTAAACTGTCCAGCGTCATTTGAAAGGGCAAACTGGGTATAACACTGCTCGGCATAGCTATCTGCTTTGGTACCAATAAGAATACCGTATTGGTTTTCTGTTGGTTTGTAAAAATGCTTGGCCGCTTTTTCAATCGCTTCCCAAGTGGTTGGTGGCGCTAGGCCTGCGTCTTTAAACCAGTCGGCACGGTACCAAATACCTTGTACCCAGCCTCGGTAAGGAACGGCGACATACTCATTGATGTCAGGGTTTTCGACAAGAGTAAGAGCGCCATCATAGAAGCGTGATTTACCAATGCTGTTGATAACATCTGTATTTGCAGTGGTATCAACAATGCCTTCTTCAGCAAAAGCTAAAGACAAGTTAGATCCGACTTCAATCATGTCAGGTAGCGTGTTAGAAGCGGCCGCAGCGGCAATCTGCTTCGGCATGTCATTTTCGTCAACCGCAACAATTTTCACATCGATACCTGGATTTAGCGCTTCAAATACATCCGCCATAATTTCGATGGTCTGAATTCGGTCTGATTGAGTTTGCGTTGTCCAGTACTCAACAGTGGTTGCATTCGCTAAACTCGGAAGCGCCAATCCAGCTGCAGCGAGTCCGAGGGTTAGAGTTTTGAGTTTCATCGGTCTATCCTTTTTTGATGTTCTTAAGTTATTAAAGTCGTATTTATAACGTCGACATTCTAGTTGTTGTTGCTTAGCCACATCACTTGGTAGGGGGCAAGCGTTATGGTTGTTTCTACTCGTTGATCGGAAATCAAATCCCTATTTAAATTAGTGAGTAAAATGGAGGTTTCTAGTTCAACGGCTTCATCACTAATATTGATAACAACCGCGAGTTGTTCATTACGTACGAAGGTCACTAAACGGGAGTCAGTTTTGACCACTCGTTGCGACGCATTCGGCATAAATGAGGGTTCACTTTTGCGTAAAGTTAATAAGCTTTCAAAGCGCTTCAATACTTGATGACGCCTAGTTTGGGGGTCACTTAGCTCACTTACGACCGTGTCCGCGTCCAGTTTTTCGCGATTAATTGCTCGGTTGTATCCTAGAGATTCTAGACCGCCGATGTCATTTTGCGACCCCAATAGGCTATGAATATAGAGTCCTGGAACCCCAGCCATGGAGAGCAGAATAGATTGTGCAGCCATAAAACGATTCAGGTTGGTTTGATCGTCTGCATTAATATCACGAACGGCATCGAAGTAATTGATGTTTAATTCATAAGGGCTCTGTGTGCCATCGCCGTTGTCTTTATAAGAGACACGTCCTCCGTTGCTTTCAACGCCTTTAAGCAATTCTTGGACTTGTTCTTTATTGAGAATACCTTCTACTGGACGAACGCCAATACCGTCATGGGATGCAAGGAAGTTAAAGAATGTGGTGGTGTCAGAGCATGGCTCTAGGCTTGCCATCCAATCAACAATTTGGTCACTTTTACCGGTTTGGATAGTATGTAGCGTAAGCGGTGGTAGAGGAAATTGATAGACTAGGTGCGCCTCATTCTCTCCATTGCCAAAATAACTGATATTGTCCTTATGTGGTACGTTTGTTTCGGTAATGAGCTTTAAATGTGGTGCGACGGCACCAAGTATGGCTCGCATTGCCTGAATGAGAGCATGAACCTGTGGTTGATGTAGACAAGGTGTATCAAGTTCTTTCCACATAAAACCAATGGCGTCTAGGCGAATAAAGGAGGCACCTTGCTCGACATAAAACAACATTAACTCAATGATTTTTTGGAACACCTGTGGGCATCGGAAGTTGAGGTCAATTTGATCTTCACTGAAGGTCGTCCAGACATGTTTTGTGCCATGAGCAGTCTCAAAAGCCGTTAACAATGGTAACGCTCTTGGTCGAGTAACTGAACTATAATCTCTGTCAGGGTTAGCCTCGACAAAGAACTCACGATACTGTTCTTCGCCTTTTAGGTAGCCCTGAAACCAATCGCTTGATTGCGAAATATGATTAATAACACCATCAAACATCAACTCATAGTCATTGGATAGCGCTTTAACGTCGGCCCAATCGCCAAGGTCTGGGTTTATTTTCCAGTAGTCAATGACGGAGAACCCATCATCCGAGGTATAAGGAAAACACGGTAAAAGGTGCACGGAAGAAAGTAGGTCTTTAGCATGGTTATTGAGAAAACGATGTAACGTTTTAAGTGGCGCTTCTCCCGCTTTTACCATTGAGTCACCATAGGTAATAAGCATGATGTCGTTTTGGTCTACCCAACATTTCTTATCTTCTGGATTTTTAACGCCAGATGCGACGCTGATTAGCTGTGGAATAAGTTGCGAAAGTTGTGCTGGAGAATAGACACCCGCAAGAATCTGTTGCAAATCTTTGGTCGTATTTTTTAGTGCGATGTTTTCTACTGTCATTTTTGATATACCACAATATTTTTTGGGTTCTAAGTCATGAACGTATAAGATGTTGATCTTTACAAAACCGGTTTTGTTTATTGAGAAAAAATAATGAGAACGAATCTCATTGGTTTTATAAAGGTAGTCGTGCTTGCCTATTTACAGTCTAGTACAAGTTTGTTTGATGGTTTATTGCGCCAAATCACACTTCGGGGATTCACCGGAACCGGTTTTGGTGATTGTGATGTGTATCACTAATTTTGAGGCTGACGATTGGCAGAAGGGTATGGAGACTCTAACCTTGCCTTACTAAAATCTTTATTAACTCACCACTTACTTACCTACGCATAGATTGGATATTCGATGAACATATTGTTAGCACACTTTCGAGTGGGAGAAACCGATGGGGTTTCTTTAGAAATGGATAAATGGAAATGGGCGCTTGAGGCCATGGGGCACAATGTCTCCTATTTGGCCGGCAGTGCGGGTAGTTGTGAAGCGGATTTGATTCCTGAACTCCATTACCTTGACCCATTTAACGATAAAATTATTCATAACGCTTATGTAGAACGAACCGATTTTAAGTCAGAAAACGATTTGCTAGAAGCCATTGAAACCCGCGCGACTGTTATTGCAGCAAATATCATGGAAGTCATTCGAACACGAGATATCGATGTTGTTGTTCCAAACAATATCTGGTCGTTGGGCTATCATCTCCCTGCGGCTATCGGCTTAATGAAGGCGATAGAACAGACGCAAACTCGGGTTATCTGTCATCACCATGATTTTCATTGGGAAAGGGTGAAATACTCCAATCCGACGTCCAATGGGGTTGGTAAATTATTGGCGTCACATTTTCCTCCGAAGCATCCACTGGTTGAGCATTGCGTAATCAATAGGATTGCTCAAGACGAGATTAAACAAAGAAGAGGCATTGACGCAACGGTTGTGCCCAATGTGTTTGATTTCCATAATAGTGATTGGAAAATTGATGAGTATAATCAAGACCTGAGAAGCCGATTTGGTATAGGCCCAAATGACGTGATGTTCTTGCAAGCGACGCGTGTGGTTGCTCGAAAAGGGATTGAACTCGCGATTGACGTGATAAACCAAATATCACATCAACGGACACATTTGGAAGGCCAAACGCTTTATAACGGAGAGACATTTTGCCAGCAGAGCCGTCTGATTTTGGTCTTTGCAGGTATGTGTGAAGAAGAGCGTTATCGCCGCCTTTTGAAAGATAAAGCGCAAAATAAAGGTGTAGAGCTTCTCTTTATTAGCGATTGGGTTGGTCATTCCCGCGATGATAGAGAAGGTCAAAAAGTATATTCGTTGTGGGATGTATACTGCCATGCCGATATTATTACTTATCCAAGCTTGCTCGAGGGGTGGGGTAACCAGTTTCTTGAAGGTCTGGTGGCTAAAGTGCCGATGGTGGTTTATCGCTATCCAGTATATGACCTCGATATTGCCAATTATCAGTTCGATATCATTGATTTAGGCAATACCCACGAAATCGACTCACAAGGTTTAGCCTATATCGAACCTAATAAACTGGCCCTCGCTGCAACGGAAACTGTCGCCTATCTATTTGATAGCGAAATGCGTAACCAGCGGATGAAAAATAACTATTGCATTGGTGAGCAAAACTTTTCATACCCTGCATTAAAGGCACTTTTAGAGAAAGTGTTTGTTTGAAAATTAGGCAATTTTTCCCTCGTTTCACTGTCATTCGAAGTGTATATAGCTATACTTATTGAATAATTGTTTTACCAAGATCGCGAAAAGGTGTAAATTAATTGGTTCAAACATTATTCATGTAGATAAGCATAAAGATGCAAGAGAGAAAAATAGTGAAAAAGATGGACGCTCCACTAGATATGAAAAATGGAGCCAGATTTAAAACAAATAAACATGGATATGTGACAGTAGTGGAATATTATAATTGCCACACTGTCATTGTGACGTTTGAAAATACAGGCAACATTCGAGCAATCAACGCAACAAAATTAAGACGAGGTAATGTACCTGATAGATCAGTACCACCTGAATCAATAATGGTTGGAATCAGGGTCGAATCGGTCAAGCATGGTTCGCTTATCATCACTAAAGTTGAATCTGAAAATATTGTTGTTCTCGCGAATGAAAATAATGAAGAAATTCGCATGTTGTTACCCGCCGTGCAAAGTATGATAGATAAATCGGGTGAGACTGACCTAGATAATGTTGATTCAGACAAGCCTACCTCATTAAAACAGTTAACCAAGCGAAATAAGAAAGCCAAAGAAGTAAACCGCTTATTTAAGAAAATATTGTCTGATTATGGTAAATAATTGTACATATGGATATATCCACGTGTAAATAGGCAAAATACTATCCTAACGTTGTCATGATTAACTCTTTTTCCTAATTATTTCTTATATTCCTCCTCTGCATTTTCGACTAGGAGCTTGTTGATTTAATCAATAAGCTCCGTTATTTTGATCGTATACACTTCATTTATGTGATCCATTTCACAAGGTCATTGTGACTTTGTGATGAAGATCCTGTTTGATTTATAGCCATTCTTGTATGCTTCGCTCAAGGCCTTACAAAAACAAAAATATATATTTTATTTAATCCAATGAGAGACAAAAATAATATGAAAAAAATATTGGTTGTATGTGGAAACGGTTTAGGAACATCTCTGATGATGGAAATGGCTGTAAAAGAGGTGGTAAAAAAACTGGGCGTTGAAGCAGAAGTCGATCATGAAGACTTGTCTTCATCTGCTTCTAGTAAAGCAGATATTTGGGTTGCAGCATCTGATATTGCAAACCAATTAGAAGAAGCAGGAAAGAAAAACATAATTAGTTTAAAAAATATATTTGATAAAGAATCTATCGAACAACAATTAAAAACATTTTTGTAGGAAAATATCATGACAAACTTTTTTGAATTTATGCTTGGCTTATTAAAAGAGCCGGCAATTATGGTTGGTTTAATTGCATTTGTTGGTCTTATTGCTCAAAAGTCCGACGTGTCAACCGTATTGAAGGGAACAATTAAAACCGTAATGGGATTCTTAATCCTCGGTTTTGGTGCCGGTGCATTGGTCGGCGCACTGAATAACTTTTCAGTTGTATTTACAGAAGCTTTTGGTGTAAGTGGCGTTATTCCAAATAATGAAGCGATTGTGGCTTTGGCGCAAGAAGCGTTTGGTTACGAGATGGCTTTAATAATGTTCTTCGCTTTCGTTGTTAATATTATATTGGCCCGTGTTACTCCATTAAAATACATTTTCTTAACCGGCCACCACACTATGTTTATGTCAATGTTGGTGGCGGTAATCTTATCAACATCTGGAATGACAGGCGTGGCGTTAATCGCTGTTGGTTCTATTCTAGTTGGTTCTTTGATGGTTATTATGCCTGCGCTTGGTCAGAAATATACTGAAAAAGTGATGGGTACAGACCAGCTTGCGATCGGGCACTTCTCGACTCTCTCATACATTGTAGCAGGGTATGTTGGCAGCAAATTTGGTGATACTTCTAAAACAACAGAAGATATCCAAATGCCTAAGAGCCTTATGTTTTTGCGTGATACGCCTGTTGCGGTTGCGACTACCATGTCGGTATTCTTCATGTTGGCGTCTATTTTTGCTGGCGGTGATTTTGTGACGACGGTATCTGGCGGACAGAACTGGGTTGTATTCACTGTGATGCAATCGCTTATTTTTGCTGGTGGTGTTTATATTGTTCTTCAAGGTGTGAAAATGCTGATTGCCGAGATCGTTCCAGCGTTCAAAGGTATTTCAGATAACCTAGTACCGGGTGCTAAACCAGCACTAGATTGTCCTATGGTATTCCCTGTTGCACCTAATGCTGTATTAATTGGCTTTTTGTGTTCGTTCTCTGCAGGACTTGTTGCGATGGGTATTCAAGGTCTATTCGGTTGGACAATCATTGTTGCAGGTGTTGTTCCTCACTTTTTCGTTGGTGGTGCTTCGGGTGTTTATGGTAATGCGACCGGCGGTTTACGTGGTGCTATCTTGGGTTCTTTTGCGCAAGGGCTATGTATCTCATTCCTACCAATGCTATTGCTGCCAGTGCTTGGTGGTTTAGGGCTAGAAGCGACAACATTTGCCGATTTTGACTTTGGTGTGGTTGGCTTGATTCTTGGTTGGATTGTTTCATGAGTCTATACGACTTGATTGGACGTGACGGCATTGTCGTCACTTCAGAAAAGAACCTGTCGGTGGATTCTGCGCTAGAGTTGACGTGCTCAGTATTACTCGCAAGAGGGGATATTGAAGCGAGCTACCTAGAGGCTATTAAAGTTAAACACAAAGAGATTGGTGCGTATTATGTTTTAGCACCGAAAATAGCCATGCCTCATGCTCGTCCAGAGGATGGAGTGAAGAAAGCGGCGTTGCAAGTTACTGTGTTTAAAAATGGCGTTGATTTGGAGTCGAGTGATAACGGCGACGTTTATCTTGCGATTACTCTAGCGGCAATGGATTCTGACAGCCATATCCATACGATTATGGCATTGTCTAATCTGTTTCAAAACGATGATGATATTGATCGTATTATCGCGGCGAATGATGAATCCGAAATAATAAAAATACTACAAGCCTATTAAAGGCGAATAGATTGACAATATAAAACCTAGCATCGTGAAGTTATTCTTTATGTGCTAGGTTTTTTGCTATTGATGGTTTCATTCTCGATGTTCATCTAACCACGTTTTCAACTTGTCCACTTTACTTAACATTTGTTGCATCTCTTTTTCATCCCAATCTTGAAAACAGGCGTCTAATTTAGGGATAAAACTCTCGCGAGCATTTTTTACCTTTTCCAAGCCTGCATCATTAATCATCACCCATTTTTTTCGGCCATCATGGTCGTCTTTTGTGATGTCAATTAGGCCAAATTCGGCGAGCCTATTAATTACTTTTGTTATGCCAGGTTGGTTCATCTGCATTACCTGAGCAAGTTGACTGACCGTTTGTGATCTTTCCGGTTGGTGAGAGAAATGATTGAGTAAATTGAATTGAGATTGATTTAATCCTATTGGTGCTAATGCCCTAGCGATCCAGTTATCATTAAGTTGATGAATAATACCTAATGATATAAATAGGTTAGCGTATAGCTCTTGCTTACTTTTGGTCATAATGTAAAAAAACCTTGCTATACATTCCATGGAATGTATATAATTATTCCGTGGAATGTATATTATCAGTGTATTGGACGGAGTGAAAGTAATGAACAGAAGAAATTTTATAAAAGTGATGGGAACAGGGGCTGTTGTTTTAGCCGCAAGTCCTCTTTTGCTCGACCAAGTAAATGGTGTGAAATCTGAATCGTTTAGGCCAGAACATACCTATGATGACATAAGGAAAACACTTCTAAGTTATGCGATGTTGTGTCCGAATGCGCACAATAAACAGCCGTGGAAAGTAGCGCTGCATGGTCAAAACGAAATCATGCTCTTTGTTGATTCAGAGCGCTTACTGCCTGAAACCGACCCTATCCATCGTCAAATTCATATAAGCCAAGGTACGTTTATTGAAAGCCTAGTTATCGCAGCCACGTATTTTGGTATTAAAGCAGATGTAGATTACTTCCCGGAAGGGGAGTATGACAACCAAAGCATAACCGCGCTCCCAGTGGCGTCAATCAAGCTAATAAAACAGCCGGATATTCAGACAGACCCATTGTTTACCCAGCTATTAAGTAGGCAGTCGAATAAGACACCTTACACTGATGAGAAGGTGCTAAAGTCTGATAGGGAGAAGCTTGAAAAACTCGTTGAAGAGACTCCGTTTTTGCTGCAAATAGTTGACGAGCCGTCGGATAAAAAAAACATGGCTGACTTTGTCATTAAGGCGATGGAAATAGAAGAGAAAGAACGAGCGAGAAACATGGAGACTATTGCTATGTTTCGTTTTAACGATGAAGAATTTGCTCAGCATCGAGATGGGTTTGGTTTGCCACAAAATGGGGTTGTTGGCGTGAAGAGAATGGTTGCTGAAGCGTTCTTTTTAAGCCGTGCTCAAACAGAGAAAGATCCCTCTAGTTTTGGTAAAGAGGGAGTGAAGCTAACGCAGAATGTCGCAAATAGCACCCAACATTTTGCGTTGCTTTCGAGCCATGATAATAGCCGAAAGACACAGGTAGAAATGGGACGGCTATATAACCGCCTTAATCTAACAACATCGGCATTAGGCATTGCCCAGCATCCCATGAGCCAAATATTGCAGGAGTATGAAGATATGCTGCCACTGCAGGCGGAGTTTAAAAAACACTATCACGTACAAAATCATGAAACCGTACAGATGTTATTTCGTCTAGGAAAAGCGAAGGCCACGCCGTTATCACCAAGGCGAGAAGTACAAGACTTATTAGGGTAAATATCGTTGTTACATTTACGGTTTCACATCATTTCTTTAGCAGAGACAATTGGCATTTTCTCATATCGCATCGGCACTCATTAATTCGCCTTGGTAATCATTTATAAATTGCCTGTGTAATCCATTTCCATATGAATAATGTATATGTGTAACAGCTGCTTACCTATTTCTAGTATGTTGTACGCTAAATTGAGATATGTCCGAGAGTTACGGGACGCTATTAACGATTAAACTTGGCGAATATTGAAAATATAATCAATAATTAGTTTTATATATCATCTTTTGAGAAACGATAGTCGGTATGGGCGTCTGCATCAACGCCTCCTATGACTTTTACTATGGAAAAAATATACGGAAAAATTTTGCAGGCCTTACGTCCCGGCAACCAAACAACATTTAGCTCACCTGAGATACCCGGTGTAAATTTTTCAATTTTTGTTAGTGAGCGATTCGATGTACTTTCTATCACAACAGAAATTTTGGGGAATCCATCGACTATTCGCGTGGGTGTTAATTCTCAAACTGAACTGACATTAGACGAAGCGATAGAGTCGTTTGAAGCAACGATTGCGGTGAGTATTTATGGCACATTGTACAAAGAAATGATGTTACCGATCCCGCTAGGGCATAGCGAAGTTGAAAGTGGCGGGTCATTACTGACGACTTTTAGATTGTGTTTACAGTATATAGAAGAATTTGTGCCTATATTAGAGCGCTTTATCGAAGAAGTACTGTCATTAAAAGCGGTTGAGTTACACAATAAAGCGGTTGAACAAGGATCCTGGGACTAATTTGACTCCTCGTAATTTTCGCGTCATGCCTTATGATAAACGTAATTTTTGACAAAAAATTAGCCAGCAAAAGGTTGCTGGCTTGGTAATAAAGTCGAAGGCAGTGGACTTTTATATATCGAAGATAAAATCTACGTTTCTATTTCCAAAGTAACTTTTCAAACGCTTTGTCTACTGGTGTATTTGCTAGATGGTTGGTGTAGTTACTCATGATTTTCTGAGACAAACCCAATACAATTTCAAGCAATTGGCGCTGACCATAACCAGCAGCATAAAAGGTTTCAATATCTGCATTTGATATCACGCCACGATCGCGCACCATTAATAGCGTCGTATCATGAAGAACCTGTAGTTTTTCCGTTGTCATTTTATCTCTATTGCGCAGTGCTTCGGTCAACGCTGGGTCGACATTCATCATGTTTGCTATTCCAGTGTGTGCCGGCACGCAATAGTGGCATTCATGTTCAACGTTAATCGTTTGCCAGACAACGGTGAGCTCTTCAGCATTGAATGAAGAGTCAGAGAACAATTTGTGCAGCGTTTGGTACCCCTCCAACAATTCCGGCGACTCAGCCATTACCGCATGCAAACCAGGAAGCATTCCGAATGCTTTTATAGAACCTTCTAGTAACTCTTTGCTTGCTTCAGGTGCGGTTTCTACAGTGTGAAGAGTAAATTCAGTCATGTTTATATTCCTTGTTATTTAGCCAGTCAAAAGTGATGTTACGATTACGAGGTATGTCGTGCTGACCATATTGATTGAAGGACTATAATATAAAATGAACGAACGTTCAATTGTCATTTGAACAATTGTTCAGAATTATTTGGTTTGTATTCGTTGACGAATTTTATTGCCAGTTGATTAGAAATCATTGGTAGGTTGAAGCAGCAGGAAAAGGTCAGACTCCACTGGATAAGAAAAAAGAGAGATGTGTCCTAGGTATCTAATAATAAAAGGCGCAAAGGAAAACCCTTTACGCCTTTTATGAAAAAAAATGGACTAATATCTACCGTTGTCTAAAGGAAACCATTGTTGTTCAATGTCGTCTAGCAGATATAAATGCCCGTCAGAATACTTAAGTTCGAACGTCCTTTGTTCACTATCAATATAAGCAAGCCGAATGTCATTTGGTATCGCACTTGTTACAAGCAAATGATTAGGTTTAACGCTAGTGATATCGATAATTTTATCGAATGCTTCTTTAACTTGATATCGCATATCTCCTCCTGAGAATGAGCCCAAAATCAAATATAGATCACATATTCACATTCATATGCGACATGGATCACCTTTCAGTTCGAGAAGACTGGAATGTAATTATGCAAAAATAATGCGATCCAATTCATTTCTACATCCGATATATCGAGTTAAATGCTGAAAGCACCAATAGCTAATATTATAAATAGTCCAGCTGTGATTTTTCGAATCAGCGCGAGTGGCAGCTTATCAGCAGAGAGTTTACCAATCAGAACCACGGGGACATTAGCAAGCAACATACCGATGGTCGTCCCGAGCACAACGAACGTAAGGGCATCGGAATACTGCGCGCCAAGGATGGACGTTGCAATCTGAGTTTTGTCACCTATTTCTGCAATAAAGAAGGCGATGAAACTGGCTACGAAAGGGCCTTTGTTCGATATGCTTTCGTCTTCATCCAATTTGTCAGGGATAAGTACCCATCCAGCCATAGCTAAGAAACTAACGGCGAGAACCCATGTGAGCATTTCAGGGTTAATATAATCCGCTACCACAACGCCTAAATAGGCAGCCAATGCATGATTTGCAATAGTCGCTAAGAAAATAGCCGCAATAATTGGAATGGGTTTTCGGTATCGACTAGCAAGCAATAAAGATAGAAGTTGGGTTTTGTCACCGATCTCGGCTAGTGCTACGGTGGTGATAGAAATGGCTAGTACACTCAAAATAATCTCTGATGAGGTGGGAATTATAAAACCTAAGACAACGAGCACTTCCCACCTCGGTTAGTGTTCATTGTCTATGGTCTCACTAAATTCGATGTAAACCGAATCTTGAACGCCATGATGATTTTCATCAATTATGTTGACGGACAAACCATTAACGCAGCAAGGCGTTTTGGCAAGTTACTCCCCAAAGACGGTGCGGATATTAATGGTAAATTATTTGGATTGCAACACCAAAATCACGTTGGTCTTACTGGTTTAACCGCACGCTATAGGGTAGAGTTATATTAGACTTACCTTTAATGCATTTTTTATAGATGCGTTGTATTTCAGAGTATGGATTACTGTATGAAAAATACCTTTGCTAGTGCCTTCAATCGTTTTAAATCTGCCCCGAAGTTGATAAGAATTTGTACTTATGTATTAGCGAGTTATGGCATTTACGCTGGATTGCTAGGTCTTGTCGCACCGGCTGTTCTACAATCTCAAGCGCCTAAACAATTGGCAGAAATTCTTGGACGAGAGGTCGGGATTTCAGAAGTAAAAATTAACCCATTTTTGCTGCGGGCGGAAATTAATGATGTGGTTATTGCAAAACGAGATGAATCTGCCCCTTTTGTAAGTATCAAGCAGTTAAAGGTAGAACTTAATTTTTGGCAAAGTATCGTTAGTCTCACGCCAACCTTAGAATACCTGACGGTTCAAAATCCTTATATTTTTCTTGCTCGATTAAATGGAGAAATGGAAAAGACGACCTTCAATTTTAGCGACATAGTCGAAAAGCTAACGGCTAAGCAAGCGGTTGATTCAGGCTCTGATATGGAACCTGCCGTAGACGAGCAAGAAAAGAAACCAACATCCGATAAACGGTTTGCCGTAAAAACACACTCTATAAGTTTGAACAATGGGCAGGTCGATTTTGAAGACGAACAGACAGGAGTAGAGCTTGGATATCAGAATATCAATTTCAACCTCAGTGAGCTGGATACGGCCGCATTTACATTGACCGCACCCGTGGGGACAAAATCCAACACACAAACGCCGTCGATCAACTCAGTTGCTAATATCTATCGTTTGGGGATGACCGGGATAGACCAAAGCCAGTTACAGCTAAACGGCAAGTTTCAACTCCAACCTTTGGAAGTAAGCGGTGATATTCGCTTAACCAAGTTGCAACTTGCACCGCTTTGGCCGTTTACCGAACATGTTATTGAGGCAGAATTGAGTTCCGGTGAAACGAGTTTTGCTTCTAATTATCATCTTAAACAAGACAATGATCAGCTAGGGTTTGTCGCGAGTCAGGGGCAGTTTTCTTTAGCGGATGTGATTTTCGACTATAAACAAAAACCAAAATTGAAACTGCCGATTCTAGAGCTAACTGGTATATCGCTTGATACCACTTCCCAGCGTATTGACCTAGACAAACTCTCGTTAATGAAGCTTTGGATAGACGGCGATCTGAGTAATAAAGGACTTGATTTACAACGTCGTTTTACGGCGAAGGTAAACAATACTCCACCTATTGTGAAGAACGATTCAGCGGGCAAAGAGGCGTCAACGAAAAAAGAAACGTCGGTATCGAGTGAAGATGAGACTCGGCGTCCAGTTGCTGAAGATAAAGAGTGGTTGGTACAACTCAACTCATTTGATATGCAGCAGACGGATATCAACCTCAAAGAAGGAATGGTAAGTGATGGTGTACGTTGGCGAGTACATCCGCTCAACATTAACGTTGGTCCGGTAAGTAGTGATCTTAGCGCTCCAGTCGATTATAAATTTGATTTTGGCATTGCCTCAGAGACTAATAAGCAACCTAGTCGTACGCGAGGAACCTTTAATAGTCAGGGTAAATTAGATATAAAGGCTCAGGAGTTAGACAGTCAGGTGCAATTAATTGGCTTGGAATTGGCTCAGTTTCAACCGTATTTGGATCCACATCTGAATATTATATTGAGCAAAGGTTCCTTCAGTACGGAAGGCGGGTTCTCTGCTAACAGCCGAGGAAAAGCGGTATATAAAGGGCAAATGGCGATAGACCAACTGTTGATTAAAGATGTCTTGCAGAAAGAACCGTTATTAAAATGGAAAAAAATGTCTATCGATTCGTTGATAGCCGATCAAGCGGATAACAGCCTTAAGATAAAAACCATTTTGCTGAATACACCTTATGCCAAGGTGATTGTTGCCAAGGATTTACGCACAAACATCGGTGCGGTTTCTAAGTCTAGCGAAGAAACAACAGAGAAGGCGGCGTCGGTTCCACAACCCACATCAAACGCAACGCAGGAAGATAAACAGAAAACCACCACGTCAAATAAAACAAATGGTTCTGACCTATCGGTGGATATCGGAAAGATACAGATAGTTAACGGATCCGCGTTTTATGCCGACTATTCACTGACGCCTAATTTCGCATCGGGTATTGAATCGTTAGAGGGGTTTATAAAGAATATCTCTACAACACCAGGTACCAAAGCGCTAGTCGACATAAAAGGCAACATAGACAAATACGCGCCAGTTTCGCTTGTTGGAGAAATAAACCCGCTTATTGAATCCCCTTATCTTAATCTGGATTTTAGTTTAAATAGCGTGGAGCTCACCTCGGTTAATCCTTACTCTGGGACATACGCTGGCTATTATATCGATAAGGGGCAGTTGTCACTCGATATCAACTACCGTCTTGAAAATAACCGATTAAAAGGAACTAATCACGTCGTTGTTGACCAGTTGATACTAGGTAAACCGAGCGAGTCATCGTTGGCGACAAGCCTGCCAGTTACTTTGGCCATAGGATTACTTCAGGATGGTAATGGTGTTATTGACCTTGGATTTGACGTCAATGGTGACGTAGAGAGCCCTGAGTTTAGCTTTGGTGGAGTGATTCTAAAGGCGCTAGTGAATATAGTGACCAAAGCGATTACGGCACCATTTTCTCTGCTTGCCAATTTGGTCGGCAGCGATGAAGAACTCAACCTAATTCAATATGAAGCAGGGATTTCAATGTTAGATTCCTCGGGACAAGAGCGATTATTAAAGCTTGTCGAAGCCCTTAATGCGAGACCCAACCTGCGCATCAGTGTTGAAGGGGCAGTATTACTTGCAGAAGATAGCAGAGCCTTGGCAGAAACGAGACTACAGAACAAGCTTTTGAAGACGAGCGGCTTACCTGAATTACCAGCCGATTTCAGTGCAAGCCGAATACCTAGTACGGGTATTTTACCCGATGCTCTGCAAGCGCTATTTGTACAAGAGCTGAAGCTGGACGTAAATGAAGAGCGAATGAAAGTTGAGCAAGTCTTAATCGATTCAAATGAAGGCGTTGAGATTACGCCTGAACAGATCACGACAACACTTCATATTGGTATGTATAACCAATTGCTCAATGCTCAGACGATTAGCGAGACCGATTTGGGTAGCCTTGCGGAAGAGAGAGCAAGGGCGGTTAAAACATTCTTAATTGAAAACGAGATAGATCCCGGTCGTGTTTTTATTCTTGATAGTAAGAGTAAACTTAAAACTGAACAGAGACAGGCCTTGATGACGATTGATGCAGGTTAGCGTATAGAAGGGGTCTTATCGGGTTATTCAAAGCCACCTGTTTGCAGGTGGCTTTTTTATGTGTGACTTTTGATGGTCAACGGAGTGACATTCATGTTGATCACAAACGCACTTAGTTTGGTCTTATTAAACAGCAGAAAGATCCCGCTTCAGTGCGTCTTTGTTTACTTGATTCTTATCGTTTTGCATGAGCGGCATAAATTTCTTATAGACCACTTTGTTAGGAATCATATAAGAGGCAAGATGTTTGTTTAGTTCAAACAGGATCTCTGTTTCACTGATCTGACTTGGCGCAGAGTAGACCAAAACAATCTCTTCTTCGATAAGCTCATTTTCTAATCCAAACACGGCACAACGATCAATGGCAGGGATGTTTTTCTCAACGACAGACTCCACTTCAAAAGGAGAGACGCGGTAGCCTCGAGTTTTTATCATGTCGTCGTTACGAGAAACGAAGTAGAAATAGCCCTCTTCATCTTTATAGACGTAATCACCTGTGGCAACCACGGTTTCATCAACCAGTTGGCCCTCTAGGTTGATCACATCCTTCAGTATTGAGACAGATTTAAAGCGCTCGGCTGTCTCTTCCGGTGCATTCCAGTAACCCTTATAGATATAGCCTCCACGGTGGATAAGTTCACCCACTTCGCGTGGCGCGCACTCTTTACCATCTTCGTTAATTACATATAACTCCACGTCGGCGATCGGCTTACCAATAGAACTAGGGCGAATCTGTACCTGTGAGGGGTCAAGATAGGTGGAACGGAACGCCTCGGTTAGTCCGTGCATCGAATAGAAGTCCGCATTACGGAAGGTGCGCTTACAGTCGTCTATCATTCTAGCGGTGACGTTACCGCCTGAAGAAGTAATCGTTTTCACTCGATCAAATAGTTCTGCACTTGGAATACGAGTTGATTCTTCATCAAACATCTGAGAAATATAGACGGGCATGACAGGGAGTACAGTCACTTTGTCGTCTATCAGATGGTTAAAGAACTCTTCCGGTAGAATAAAGCGGTGCATGGCTAATGTTGCTTTTTTAATGAGCGTACAGAATAGTTGGTTTAAGCCGTAATCTAGATTGAAGAACAGCACCCCAGAGATAACATCATCGGTTTCTAGTTTTAAATACTGAGAAACCACTCTCGCGGAATCGATAAGATTACGATGCGAGATGACAATGCCTTTTGGTGTTCCGGAAAGACCGAAGGAGTAGGTGATGACCGCTGAGTCGTGGCCACTTATATCGCACTCATAAGGCTTGTTGTAGTATTTGTATATCTCTTCAAAAGAGGCGATCTCTTTATTGGCGGTATCATAAGAGATGACATGGCCGTCAAAATCGATCTCTTCAATGCTTTCTAGTTTCATATTATCGGTAATAATACACTTGATATCACAGTCTTTGATGATGTACTTAACCTGTTCAGGCTTAAGCATTTTACTCATCGGCACCAAGATATAGTCGGTTGAAAGCACCGCGAGATTCGCAATCATTTGCTCGATGCGCTTATTGGAATAGATACCAATTCGGGTGTTTTTAGGGAGGCCAAGTTCCTTTAAATACAGCGCAACTTGATTCACCTTTTTGAACAATTCAGCGTAGGTGAGCTGACTGTCGTCCAAGACGATGGCGGTTTTATCTGCATGCGTCTCAACGGCGTTTTCTAGTAGGCTTCGAATACAGTTTATTGACATTCTAATTTTCCTTTTGCACCAAGAGTCCATATATCATAATTGCTGTCTAGAATGGTGACGGGCTTATGGTCGGACGTCATAATTTTTTTATAGAAAAAAGCGATGATATCTTCTATCTCTTCGGATGAGAGCACTTTGGTAATTCCCCCAGTGATCACAATAGAGTTAATCGCCAATAACTTGAGATTAATATACGCTTTTCGGTAGTGTGAAATTTTGCACAGAACCAAAAAAATGGAAAGCTGCATTAGAATCTTTGTTGCTTTTTCACTCTGCTCTTCAAAGATATTCTCAGTGACTTTTAGGTGCATCAACAACTCATAAACGAATTCATTGTTTTGCGCAGCGAAGATCAAAGACTGCTTAGATTTATAGACCCCGAGTTTTTTAAAAACCAGACGGTCATACTCGTTTTCTGTCACGATGTTGCCGTCAATAACGAGGTCTTTGGAGTAATGAATATCTGTCGTTGCGCCACCGATATCAAGCAAGATAAATGGGTCAACAACAGAATAGCTCGCATCGACATAAGGTAACGCTTGGTTAACGATATAGGGTGTCGAGTAGATCTGATTAGAGGTGATCTGATATAGACCTTTGATGTCTTCTTTACCTTCAATATCGAGTTGATAAAGATTGGTGAGATACTCTTTAAGGTTATCTTCAACTATGTGTAATCTATCGTCGACAATGTTCGGTAAGGTGACCATTCCGTCCACTTTTTCCGAGAGCGTTAGACCGTCCGGTTTGTTACCCACAAAGACAATGTTGGAATAGTTTAGCTGCTCTAAATAGTGATAGAGTGGCTCGCCAAATATACCGCCATTGGCGTTAATACCCCCCACAACAATGACAACGTCTACCAAGTCACTAGGAATCGAATAATCAGCGATGTTTTGGTAGAGAATGGTATCAATGATGTTGATGCCGGAGTTAAAAGCAATATTTGTGGCATATTTGAGTGAGAAAGAGTTGGTGACGCCAATAATTAACGTGCTTAAACCTCCATTCGCGGACGAGCAAATATGGACATTTTCTTTCTCATACTGGCTGACTCGTGAGCCGCACTTGTGCATCAAATCATCAAGAATATCTTTGTTGAAGTCTCGGAAATGTTGCTCAATTTGTTTTGAATCGGACACCTTAAAGTAGGTACTACCGATATCGATAAATAGTTTGTCTACGTTCTGGCTCATTGCATAATGCCTATATCATGAATTATGTCGTTAACGATGCTGGTGGTGTCTTTATTGAGGTCGCATTGCGAGCGCTCATATTCAAAACAGCGATCTGGGATTGGCACACCACCTCGGTCGATGATTCGGATATTTTTGTTGGCATCGCGAATAGTTATCATCTTATTGTGGTTAATAATATGCGGAGAAAATGGCACATCGATTATCCCGCACTTGATGCAGTTAAAGGCTTTTCGCCACAGCGTATCGGCTGGATCGTTAAATACCGCATCCATAATTGCCATCACTTCTGCTGTCAGTATCTCTTCTTCTTGCTCATCAACGATATTAGGCAATCCGTTGAGTATACGGAGTGTATATTGAGTATCGGCAACGGTCTTTGCATTCGCTTCTTTCGTTGGAATACCAACGGCTTCTTCACGTGTTTTGGTGATAATTTTGTCCGCACCGACCATGGATGCAATAACCGTCGACATGTTAATCAACTGCTCTGCATAGCTTTTGTTGGTCGGGAAAGCGCCCATCCATTGGTGATAAACCAAATGGATACTGGCATCACCGCAGCCAATTGCTTCTGCGTAATGTTTGGCTAATTTTTTAATTACCGCGCCAGTGACAATATCTTGATTCATGGAACCTTGTTGCGCGAACGACACGGAAAAAGACTTAACCCCTTCTTCCAACGAAAGCAGCATCTCTAACAGTTGGATAACGATAGTAATAGAAGGTGGTACTAAAGTAGCCGTTAATGGGCCAAACGATTCGCGATTAATCGGTTCGTTAAGCTTAGAATAATTTGCGCAAACACGTTCTACATATTTCCAATACATGAACGCTTTGTCTAATGGGAAGTTCTTTGAATAGGGCAACAAATAGGTGATTGGGCCGCCTTCAATTTCAAAAATACCTGAAGCAATAGCTGTTTCTATAAGTAGCCTTGCATCTGGTGTACCGTGTCGTAGACTGACAGGTTTGTTGAAATGCGTGATCATTTTACGCGTGGTGCGATAGCCGTGGTTCACCAACGGATAGCCGTTGAGCATATCTACGTCATTTTCTTCACTAAGGCGAAGCATTTTTTTCGCCGTACCATAATCGTTAAGCCGGGTATTTGAATCTATCGTAAGAGGAAGCACATCGACGTTCGCGTTAACGAAGAACTCATTTAGAGCGAACTGTTTTTTATAGGTTGGGAAGCCACCGCGAGGCTGAACCAACATTTTTTCTTTCTTTTTGAAATGGTGAGAGATAAACAGTTCTTTGCTAGCGTTTGTGACGAATTCATTTACTTCATCAAAATCAAAAGTATCGACGTACTCATTGCTAAGAATTATCTCGCGTTCTTCTTGAAGCAGGCTCATGCTTGACCTCTCTTTTCTATAAACTGTTCTAAAAGGTCAAGGCCAGTATTGAGGTCAATTTGGTGACATACCAAGTCAAAGCCATATTTTTTGTACTTTTTAACGATCTCATCTGCATCACCAGTACCCACCGTTAAGTTGCCACCAATCATCATGATGACGTTATCTAATCCTTTATATTGGGATTTTAGCGCTCTGACTTCTCGGCTCCATCCTTCTGCTTCACCATTAAGTGAAGAGATGAGCAGTACTTCGGCGCCGGTTTCCACAACGGCGTCGAAGAATTCTTCTAGGTGCGTATTTACACCCAAATTAAAAACTTCATACCCTCTCGCTTCGAGGGAAAGTTCAATGAGCCGGTTGGCCACAACGTGGATATCGTTGCCAACTACTCCAGTCACTACTTTCATAAAAAACCTTTCCTGATTTCCGTATTAGGATTGTCTGTCTGTTTGGATGGCTGAATTAAAATTCTGCTCGTATTTATAGCGTGTTCCTTAGGCGTCTGGACATCTTTTTTGATCCAGTTGCTTGCAGCATACCACACTAAAAAAAGATGTAAAAAGAGTGGGAGTCCAAGTGACAATAATATTTTACTGAGCCAGCATATTGAGGTTACTTGGCTATATATGAATGCTAGAATGCGAAACGAGCTTAAAAATCTAAAATTGATAAAAACAAGGATGATTTATGGAATTTTTTACCGCAGATATCTGTGATGAATACCCAGAAAGAACACATGTTTTGGGCGCTGGATACCAAAATTTTGGCGGTGCTGATAAATGTCAGGGTGACATCATCACCATTAAATTAAACAAAAATAATTCAGATCTGATCACGCTTCTAAGAGATGAAGATGGCACAGGTAAGGTTGTTGTTGTTGATGTAGACCAAGAATACTTTGCTGTTGTTGGTGAAAACCTAATGAAGTTTGCACATAACAATCACTACGCTGGCATCATCGTAAATGGCTATATTCGCGATACGTTTCAAATCAAAGACATTCCGGTTTTTCTTTATGCTTTGGGTACCTGTTCAAAGAAATCTATTCCTGTCACTTCTGGCGAGAGAGACGTTCCGTTGTCGTTTGGTGGCATTGAAGTGAAAACGGGCGACTATCTGTATGCAGATACCGACGGTGTTATTGTTAGCGCTGAGAAGATCGTTTAACCCTCCATTGGTACAGCTTTAGGTAAAGAACGTTGAGTCCCTGTTTATGACAAAATGAGCAGGGATTTTTATTCTCCAAGGTTTATCCTCTCTACATAATTCATTACACTTGGCCTTTAACAAGAATTTCGCTAAAGGGATAACAAATGACAAAAGTTAAAATCGGTATTGTTACGGTGAGTGACCGAGCAAGCGCTGGTGTGTATGAAGACATTTCTGGTAAGGCAATTATTGAAACTCTGAATGAATATTTGATTTCTGAGTGGGAGCCTGTCTACGAAGTGATCCCAGACGAACAGGATATTATTGAATCCACATTGATCAACATGGCTGATAATCAGAATTGTAGTCTGATTGTTACAACTGGAGGCACTGGGCCAGCAAAGCGAGATGTCACTCCCGAGGCAACAGAAGCCATTTGTGACCGTATGATGCCTGGTTTTGGCGAACTCATGCGTGCTGAATCGCTGAAATTCGTTCCAACCGCTATTTTGTCACGCCAAACCGCCGGTCTTCGTAATGATACTTTAATTGTAAACCTACCTGGAAAACCGAAATCTATCCGTGAATGTCTGGATGCGGTATTCCCTGCGATACCTTATTGCATCGATCTGATGGAAGGTCCTTACCTGAAATGCAACGAAGAGGTTATAAAGCCTTTTCGCCCTAAACAGAAATAACCCATTTGTCTTCGTTTCTGCGCTCCGGCGTGGGAACGAGAGAACGCTTCATAGTAGATGTTATCCGAAGTATCTTAATCTTTTGAAGCGCGTCATTAGGAAATGTCTAGCAACGTTTTAGAATCGAGACAGTTGGCATTTTAGGCTCAGAAATGTCTTATTAAATTAGTCACAAGTATTGATTGATAATCGTCGCGTGGATAGATTCACACCATATTGTGTTACAATACGCCGCTTGGGATTGAGCAAAAGCCGCTAATCACCCGCAGCGGAGTTTATTATCATGTTTATATGATGCGGCTAGTCAATCAATTAAAATGGATATGGAGTTGCTCCTTGTATTCGTTGATTCGGATATGTGAACATCAAAATTTATGATTTTTAAATCAAAAAAATACAGTATTGATTCTACTGATTATCAAGTCGGTCAAGATAACATCAGTAAATGGGGCATGGACTTCCATAACACAGTTTTCGTAGCCTCAGTCGGCTTGTCTATTCTCTTCATTGTCACCCTTCTCGCATTACCGCCAGCAGATGCAAAGGCCGCTATCGATTCCATTAAGGGTGCGGCGCTGTCAAATTTTGACTTCCTCTTTATGTGGGGAGCCAACATCTTGTTAATCTTTGCCATTATTTTAGCGTTTTCACCTCTAGGTAAAATTCGCTTAGGTGGTGAACATGCTACTCCGGATTATTCAAAAGCATCTTGGATTTCGATGCTATTCGCCGCAGGTATGGGTATTGGACTCATTTTCTGGGGGGTTGCAGAGCCAACGGCGTTTTTCACCAATTGGTTTGGAACGCCACTTAATGCAGAACCTTATACAGAAGCGGGTCGTGAATTGGCATTGGGCGCAACCGTCTTCCACTGGGGCCTACATGCATGGGCTATCTATGGTATGACCGCACTTTGCCTTGCCTACTTTGTTTACAATAAAGGGTTGCCACTCTCAATGCGCTCTGTTTTTTACCCGTTGTTGGGTGATCGTGTTTGGGGCAAAACGGGTGATGTAATTGACATATTAACGGTATTGGTTACCTTGTTTGGCCTAGCGACGTCTCTTGGTTTAGGGGGCACGCAAGCGGCTAGCGGTATCAGTCATGTTTTTGGGATAGAAAATAACATCTATCTTCAGCAGTTCATTATCGTCTTGATTATGGGCTTAGCGATAGTGTCTGTTATGCGTGGCATGGATGGCGGCGTTAAGTTTCTAAGTAATCTGAATATGGTTATTGCGTTTGTATTCCTTGGGCTTATTGCTGTATTGAATTTCACAACAGTATTGGATTCTTTGGTTACCGCTGTGACGGGCTATGTGAAAAACATTCTTCCGTTGAGTCAAACCTCTGGCCGCGACGACACAACTTGGCTGCACGGTTGGACTGTGTTCTATTGGGCATGGTGGGTAGCGTATGCCCCTTTCTTTGGTATGTTCGTAGCACGTATCTCTAAAGGACGCACCGTTCGCGAGTTTCTTCTTTGCGTAATGCTTATCCCGACAATGGTAACAACAGCTTGGATGTCTATCTTCGGTGGCGTTGCTATTGAACAGGTGATCGACAAGGTGGGGCAGTTAGGCCTTGATCAAGGTATTACGGATGTCTCTCTAAGCTTGTTCTATATGTTAGATGCTTACCCGTTCGGAAATGTTCTATCCGTTATTGCGGTAGTACTGATTATCGTTTTCTTTGTGACAACATTAGACTCGGGCTCTATTGTTATTGATGGCATGACGGCGGGTGGTAAATTAGAAGTACCGGTCAAACAGAAAGTGGTTTGGGCTGTTATCTCTGGTTTTATCGCAATGGTTATGCTGTGGATTGGTGGTACTCAATCTATTCAAGCTTTGCAATCCATCACCATTATTGCTGCATTGCCGTTTACGGTTATTCTGTTGTTGGGCAGTGTGAGCTTACTTAAAGGGTTATTGACGGAAGTGGATGAACCTCAGAAATTGACTAATCAAGTTAACTAATCTCTAGTTTCATTGTCCTTATTCCCACGCTGTTGCGTGGGAATACATACCGGTTTGATATGGGTTCACAACATCAATTAATCCTATAGCTTTAATAGGATAAGGGTTACTTAAAGTACATTCATTATGATAGCCTACTGAAATAAATAATTATTTTTAAGAATGTGGATTTATGGATGAATTGACTTTTTTCTTTGGTGCTGCTCTCTTTTTTCTGTTGCCTATTGTCATATCCATTGTGGCGTTTAACAAAGCAAAATCATCCAATACATTGGCAACACAACTACGTGAGCAGTTGGAAAGGCTTAAGACGGATCATACCTTGTTGCGTATGGAGTTCGAAAAGCAACAAACTGTCGATAATAATATCCCAATTCCAACACCTTATAAGGTTGAAGACGAAGCCTTTTGTGACCTAGAAAATAACGCAGAAAATTATATTATATCGGATGCTCAGGCAATTACTGCACCTGAATTGGAGGGAGCGATAGGCTTAGCCTCGGAATCAATCCCACAAAGAAACAGCGATTATACATCCAACTTTTCTCGTTTACTTGATCGGGTAAAACAAGCACTTCCTGACCCAGTTACTCAATTTATTGATAAAATCAGCCCTATTGCTTTGGTTGGTCTATCGATTGTTTTTGTTGGGCTGTCATTTCTAATTAAACTAACCTATGAGGCGTTTAGCGTACCGCTCGAAGTCAAACTGTTAGCGGTAGCGATAGCGGGTACCTGTTGTGTTGGTCTGGGCTGGAGGTTACGAAGCAAACCGAACCATTTTGGTGTTATTTTGCAAGGTGGTGGCATGGCTTTGTTGTACCTTGTCTCGATAGCCGCGGGACGCTATTTCTCTCTCTTATCTATTGAGTTAACGTTTGTATTAGTTACCGTATTGGTCGTCATCACTACATTACTTGCCTTGCTTCAAAATACACAAACTATGGCCGTTGTGGCAGCCGTAGCGGGTTTTGCTGTTCCGGTATTGTTGTCTACGAGTACCGCTGGGAATCATCTTATTTTACTTGGATATTATCTGCTATTGAATGTTGGCCTTGTATTTCTGGCCTACAAGAAAAGATGGTATTTTTTGGAGAAATCTGGCGTTGTATGCACCTTTGTCTTAGTTGAAGCATGGTTGGTTTTTTCATATCAGCCAATATTAATGTTAGAAACGCTGCCGTTTTTAGCAAGTTATTTTGTGTTGTATTTTTTACTGGCGCATTCTCATGCGGGTGAAGAATTTTCAAGTAATAAGCAAATTATCTCTAATAGTTTGGTGTTCACACTTCCTCTTACTTCTTACGCCCTCTTTTATACAGCAACAGAATCCATTGCGATGTACTCGGCTTATTCATCACTGTTTTTATTCTTATGTTATGCGTCAGCGGCGCTAATAACCTTTAAATATCAGAGAAATGATCAGCTTGTTAGCGTATACAAAAGTTTCGCGCTGCTATTCTTGGCAATGGCAATTCCAGTGTTCGTTAGTGCTTCTTCAACGGCTATTATATATGCGTTAAAAGCGGCGACCATTCTCTGGTTAAGCAACCAACAGAATAGGAACAAATTTGCGCTGGTTGGCCTTGGCTTTTTGGTGGCGAGTTTGTATCAATTGTATCAATTGTATCAGTGGCAAGAAAGCATTCTTTTTCAACCTTTGACGATATGGTCGTGGGTCATTCAAGTTGTGTTAGTCGCGTTTGTGCTGGCTTTTTATGCCTCTGAATGGAAGTTTAGTTATAAGACACCTTGGTTAACCGTAGCTAATACGGTGGTTTCCACTATTTCGATGGGGACGGTCGTGATGGTAATTGGTATCTGTTGGTGGTGGGTGATATCGCCAGAACTGAGTTATCTATTGGCTATTCAACTTATATTTGTCGGCATACTTTTATTTTGCAGTCACAGGTTCTCTAGATCAACGCTTTGTTGGAGTACGTTGTTATTGCCATTAATAATGGCCCTCTATTTTTACAGCTCCCAATTAGACCATCTTGTTATTAGCGGAATTGCCATAATGGTGTCAGTAATATTACTGTATAAAACGACCTTTTCAATGTATTCGAAAACGCTTTCACTTTGCACGATGGCTTGCTTTAACGCGCTGTTAGGTGTATTAGTTATAACCGCGTCGAATCGAGCGACTTGGCATGGCAGCGTTGATCTGGTTCTGGCTATCTATCTTCTTGCGACTCTTTCAATCTGTTTCTTTTTGTACCGAGCCACACGTTGGTTACCTATCAGCCAGTTATTTTGGTTTTCACCCCTTTGGGTTACGTTCCTGGTGGTTTTTTCTGCTGCGCCTGAAACTTACGTTGAATGGGCGGAACGAGGTGGGGTCGTCGTGGGTGTTTTTGCTGTACTTTATGCCTTTATCAAATATAACTTATATGCAGCCATCACTGGCCTTGTTAACCATAAAATCACAGTAAAACGCGTTATTTGTAGCAGCCACGCGATTCATTTTTGGGGACTGGCACTATGCTGTTTTATCTACATATGTCAGGTATTCGCTCTTAGCATTGAAGAAGGCATTCTATTATTGCCATGGTTATCTATTGCCTTTATTTCAATTTTTTACGTACCTAAACTTGAAAACAAGTGGCCTTTGAAATCATACTTACCATTATATCAACAAGCTATTGTGCTTCCCATGGTTGCTATAATTGCCTCGTTCATCCTGTACAGTTTGCCTATATTTAATGTAAAGATAGCCAACATTATGTGGCTGCCTATTTTGAATACTATAGAACTCACTGCCATTGGGACAATCATCATCGTTGCCGTTTGGTTACGCAATAAAAACACGCAAATAGTGATAAACAGATATATTCCGATCCGGTACAACGTGAATGTACAGATCGCAGCATGGTGCGTAGTAACGGGTGTTATATTTGCACATTGCGTATTAGCTCGAGCAGTAAGCGACTACACGCCAGCCAGTTATACACTTTCTTCTTTGTGGCAATCTGGTATTTTTCAAGCGGGGATAGCCATACTTTGGAGTATGTTAGCCATGGCGGCAACCTCGGCTGGTTCACGATTTAAGGCAGTGCGCTTGTGGTGGCTGGGTGCGTTAATGTTTGGATTCACCGTTCTCAAAATGCTTATTATAGATTTGAGTAATCGAGACACCATCGTAATGGTTTTCGCTGTTATTTTTGTCGGCGTTGTCATGGTTTTAGTGGGCTATTTTTCACCAATGCCAAAACGAATCAAGTCATGAAGTTAGTTTACAAGTAAGGTTATGTCACTTAGCTAGAGACATTAGACATTAGACATTGGCTAATGTCAGGCTAGTTATCGATTGGTATTTAAGCGTATTGAACTGAGTCAGTAATATGGGCGATGTAAAACGTTTCGAAGCTCCAGTTGAGCAAGAATAAAAAGGATTAGCAATAATGTTACCGGTTAATGCCAATCCTTTTCTCGCCTGTTTAAATCGCTCTAGTACCTAAAATGAAAGCTTAAGATTTCTTTGCCAAGACAACATGAACATTGGGTTCATTCCATGATAGGTTTAGTTTTTTACGGTAGGTGGCATACCCTTTTTTGCTTACTTGAATGAGATAGTTTCCATTCCTGAGTATCATTCCTTCTTTGTATTTTGGCGTGATATTCATTATTTTAATGGTGGCATTGTTGGGGTAGGTAAAGACCTTTAAAGGAAATTGTTTTTTAAGTTTTTGTTGATTCGTGACGGCAGGTAAAGCCGAAATGATAACGGGTTGATTAGTCTTTGGAATGTTCACATAACGATAGGGTGCTTTTTTACCCTTTTTATCTTTGAAAGTGACCGCGACGTACTTAGCTGGCAGTTTGATATTGTCATAATTGCTAAGATAAACATAACCCTTATTTGGGAAATATAAACCTAAATCATATTGCCCCAAGTCGGTAAATTTTATCGGAACGCTGTTATCTGTATCAGCAAAACGGACGTCGTTTTTCTTTACAAATTGGTCTAATGACCCGAAAAATCCGACAGATTCATGAGTGACCGTTCCGAAAAGCTCTTCTTTAAGATACCGATATACGGTGCCAGTGATTCCTGAACTTGCCATTACGTTGCTTGAAATAACTAAGGTTAATAATAACGTAAATAGTCTGATCATCTGTTAGTCCTCTATTAAACCTGTAATTGCCATTGCAGCGACTTCCGCCATAATGGAGCTTGCCATTTCACTGATTAGCTCCTGCTCTATGCCCAGAGATAACAGCTCGCTACTTACGCTGTCTAGTAATGAAACAAACATCACCGGATCGTTCTCTATCATGTTCTGTATAGCGATATCCATCGCTTCACTGGTGAGTTCATCTAATACCGCGGACTGCACGTCGTTGGCCAGTTCTGTATATAATTCATCAATCTTGCGTGCCGCGACCATCGCGGTTTTTACCCCACCACTAGGTAAGGGGATAAATAAGGTTTCGATCACAGAAGAGACTATTTTTACTTTTACTATGTTGGTGCAGAAGCTTGGTATTTTATTTTCTTTTGGCTTTGGCATCTTTATCTTTGGTTCTGACGTTAATGCCTTGTTTGAAATATCAGTAATTTGAGGATTTTGCAATGGTACTGACTTCGAGCTTAACAAAAATCCAGAACCAATCATGTTTGTAGAAAGTTGATAAGACGGCGTTGCGAATAGATAGTATTTCTCCCCTAAGGCAAATTGAACGATATTATCCGCATTATCCGTATAATCGACAGAAGTAATAGACAGTTGTATACGCGTGGTACTGTCTTTAGAGAATGTGACCAAACCTTTTGGTAATATGGCGTTTAATGAGTTCTCAATATTTTCGATGAGCGATTTCTCTATCGTTTTCTTGATACTTTCTTTTGTTCTGTTGTCTTGCCAAACAAGAGTATGGGTCTTTTCGTCGGAGCCTGCTTTTTTTACATTTCGGCCATATGTTGTCAGGTGCTCCAATTTGGGGTAATGCCCTTCAGCGTTCAGTTCGATGTCAATGCCAAATTCATATTCACCCTTGAGTAACATTTTTGCGACCCAAAGCGGAAGGTAGCCTTTTTCACTGGTGTTATCGAACATTCCATCGGAAGAGGTATTCGCTCGAATGTGGATGCTTTTGGCAATGGCATAGAATGCCTGCGAGAGCTCTTTTTGAAGCGATATTTTTCTCGTGTTGCACAGCTTTAATCGACTTTTCTTATAGTAAAACCGAAAAAATGGTTTTTTCTGTATTGTATCAATCCATTCATTTAGTACGACTAAACTAGTGCAATCATTGATGGCCTGTTTAGTCATTTTGCCTTGCGTTTTTGCTGGGGTTAATAGATGGATAGTTACAGGGCGTCGTTTTATTTTTTTTCTATAAACAACGACCCAAGCAGTGAACAAAATGAATATTAAATATTGAGTGAATATCCCTTCACCTTGATAGCTTTGTTTTAATTCTCTTCGTTGCTTTTCCGGTATTCTCTTATACTGGTCAATACCGCCAGTTTTTGTATCATGGTCGACATATTTGGCCACTGCTAACCATTCAAATGGAAGTACACGATTAATTTTCCACGCGACAAGATAGGATTTATTGTTAATAACAACCGGTGATTGCTCAAGATCAATGGTGTAACGTGCTGGGCCTGCAATTGAGGCGACAACATAAATAACAATCAAAGCCGCGACATTAACACCGATATTTTGTAAGCGAGGTTTGTTCTTCTTAAAACCAAGGAGAGCAAAAAATAAGCCAACCAATAAACTAATTGTAAGAAATTTCATCTATGCACTTTTCTGTGTATTTTATTATATTCGCGAATTATAGGGTAGTTTCCTAATCAAAACCACATACGGTCAAAATATATTTTTGCAATTTTTTCATTATGTTATTGTTGGACTTTATACCGTATAGTTGTATAAAGTCGGAACAAGTAAGATGAACGTTAAAGCCATTAAGCCTTATGGTTGGCTGAATTTTAATGAGCTATTGGATAAACTAATTATCTACGTCGTATCGCGCTTGAAATTCAATTCAGACGACATTCTTGCATCGTGTTAAAACCTTAATCATCCAGCGTTAGGACTCATTAATGAATAAATATAATCTCGTGAAGGCTTTCTTTAACCAAAATAATATTTTTTGGAATGGTAATCCACTCGAGACGACCTTTTTAGCAAGCAGTAAATCTCTTTTACCCATCGTATTCGTCGCCATCGACAAATTAATTAACGACCCACATCTTTTGTCGACAATGTTGAGCTATGACCTTGTGGTTAATAAGGAAGGATTGTGTTTCATTGAAGCGATAAATATCGATATTTTGGATGAAGAAAAGCTCATTAATGAGGTTAGACAGGCTGGCGGTACAGCACTGTTATCTGCTCATTTTAATCTTATCGCATCATCTGATGACAAAAATTTAAGCTATGATGTTTCAGCATTTTGTACTCAAGTTAGAGAAAAGTTTGTCAACTATCAGCAAGAACATAGGTTACATATTGAATCGGATTTTGATTTTCTAACCATTGAAAAACAGGCGGTCAATGTGTCTGATATCGATTTGAATGATCACCATAATCAAACTGCGTTAGATGAATCACCATTGGAACAATCTATGTCCAGTCAACCGACTTCTTACGAATCGATCGCCTATGATGCGGATGACAATGGGTCGAATAAATCGAAACCTCTTCTCTCTTTTGCATTAGCAGAAAGATATCCAATGATGGATAACATAGGAAAGAATTTCATTGAAGAAATTGCCGTTATTGCCACGGCCGAATACCTATCTCAGCATTCTGATAAAACAATTGAAGATTTGGAAAAAGAGGCGTCGTTAGAACTTAAGGTGACGGAAGCGACGATACTGGCTGCGCTTATTCATGAAACTGCCCTGTTAGATAAACTTGCTTCGAACTTTCAATGCCAAAGCTATCAATTGATTTTTAGTGAGAAGGTGTACGCACTGCGTTCAAACCTGTTTCGTTTTTCAGAGAGTCGCAGTTTTGGCGATCCTTCTTCTACTTGGTATCAAGTCGCGAAGAAATGTGTTTCGAAACTGAAGCTCTCTTCTTATGTCCAACACTGCTTCGCGAACGCTTATACCGATAACAAAATGGGTGCAGGGGCATTTGTTGACCAATTAATGCTCAGTAACGATGACGATGTCAGCTATATAGCGTTCAATAACAAAAGAGCAAATAATCTGGTTTTTAGATCCTTATCTAGCCAAGGTATAAAACGAAAGCTGAGTAAGAAAGTGATTGGTCAGGAAAGTGCGATAAACAGTTTATGCCAAGGATATTTGACGTCGAGTATTGATTCCCAACAGGGACCGCGCACTATTTATACTTTTGTTGGCCCATCAGGCGTCGGAAAAACATTTCTGGCTTCTCAGTTATTGAGCGAGTTAAACGAATACGAAAAAACCGGCTATGAATTCAATGTATTTAATATGGAGCACTATGCAGACAGTCGTGATGGCTTAAAGCTATTTGGTACTGGGATTCAATATGTAGACGCTAGCTTAGGTATGTTAACCCATGTTGTTAGGGCGCAACCGAGACAAATACTGTTGTTTGATGAAATAGAGAAAGCGCACAGCACGGTCATTCAGTCGCTGTTGTCGATATTAGACAGTGGACTCGCGAAAGACCAAACCAGCCAAGAAGTGGTGGATTTTAGCCAATGTATCGTTATATTTACGACCAACCTTGGGCAAGACATTATAGCGAATAACCCACAGAATCGTTCTATTAGTATCTTTGACATTTTGCGCAGTTCTAAAAACCCGTCGAGTAAAACGCAATTGTCACCAGAATTTGTTAACCGATTAGCGAAGGGTTACCCCATTGTTTTCTCATCACTCAAGATTAACCATCTTTTGCGTTTGGCCGATCGTGAACTAGAAGAAAAAGAAAAGCCTGATCCGCAGCTTACCTTTGACTGGCCTGATAACTTTGCCGGATTCTTGCTAAAAACAATGGCACCGGACATTTCGGTTCGTGGGTTAAAGGGCGTTTCAGCAAAAGTTCAGTCGCAAATTTTGAATAAGGCGACGCCATTTTTTGAACAGTGTTTTCACGACAAGATGGTGTTTGATATTCAGGTCGACAATGAAGAACACGGGCAGCCGCATTCTCATAGCAAACTACTGCTGTTAGATAATGACTCGAGAGTTTTTGAACTGCTTAATCGTACTAGTATGAAGAATGACGTCTCTCTTTGCAGTGATAAAGATAAGATAAAAAGCGCCATAGAAGTACACCTTCCAGACGCGCTGCTTATTGATATTGATACGATAGAAAATAACCATAGTTCGTTGCTGTATTTTCTATCTGATGAGTTAGATAAACACAGTAAGCTTCCTATCTTTACCTATCGTATCGTGAATGAAGACGAACAAGATGATTCGGTAAGTCTGTCTCATGATGTGAGGGAACATTTTAGTATTGAGCTGTCAAAATTTGATCATTCGTTTCCCTCAATGATAGAACGAATACAATACTATTTAGCGATAGAGCACGATTTATCCAACATGACAAGACGCAGGGAGGCATTGAACTATCACTGTTCTGTCACCCCGTCTGAGCAGGGCTTTAATGTTCTATTTCACCGTCAATCCGTGAACCAGGTAGTACAAACGGATGATTTGCGAGCAAACGACTTATTTAAAATGAGTCTACCGACGATTAAACTAGATGACGTCATTGGATTGGAGAGAGCAAAAAAACGGTTGATAGACGTCATTAGTTGGCTTAAAACACCAGAAAAACTGAGCCATTTTGGCGTGCCTATACCAAGTGGTTTTTTGTTTGCAGGGCCACCCGGAACGGGTAAGACGCTTTTAGCGAAAGCCGTGGCAGGGGAGAGTGGATTGCCATTTTTTGCGGTTTCAGCTTCTGAGTTATCGTCTTCTAGTTCTGGTGGTACGACACAAAATATTAAAAAGCTGTTTGCTACGGCAAGAAAATACGCCCCGTCGATGGTGTTTATTGATGAGATCGACGCCATAGCGTCCAGCCGTTCTAACAGTGAACAAGGTGCCGACCGCGACCGCAACCTGACCGTTAATGCCTTACTGTCAGAAATGGATGGGTTTGTGTCGGGTGATGATGCGGTATTTGTGATGGCGGCAACAAACCACCCGCAGCTGTTAGACAGTGCTATTGTCCGTCCGGGCCGATTTGACGAAACTATTTTTTGTGATTTACCTAATCGTCATGCACGAGAGCAATTCTTTACCAAGTTTTCGGCGAGGCATAACGTTGAGTTTGTCACCGCAGATTTAAATGACTTGGTTGCATCATCAAGAGGGATGTCTTCCGCTCAAATCGACCAAGTATTTAGAGAAGCAATTTATCAAGTGGTGGGAGAAAATAATCCACTGACGGTTGAAGTGATCAAAAAAACTATGGTGCGAGTGTCCTACGGATCACCAAGTGAGAATATTGTATTGAGCGAGCGCGAAAAACAACGTACAGCCTATCATGAAGCAGGGCACCTTCTTGTTTCTTCGTTGTTGTTCCCTAAACAAGAGATTGATTTTGTCACGATTGAACCGCGGGATCAGGCGTTGGGTTTTGTCGCGACTCGAGCAGAAGAGGAGTATGAAGGTTATTCGGTCGCTCGTATTTTGAATCGGTTAGAGGTGTTATTGGCGGGAAGAGTCGCTGAAAAGCTTTTTTCCGCAAAAGCAGATGAAATCAGTTCAGGTGCATCTAATGATATAAGCAAGGCAACGAAATTAGCGATGCACGCCATATACGAAGGTGGACTCGAGCCTTCAATTGGCCCGGTAAACGTTGGAATGCTCACCAAATACGAAGAGAGTGAATTGCTGTTGAACGCCCAAACTGCGGTACAGCAATGGATAATAAAAGCAGAGAAGTCTGTGGAACAGAGGCTGACTGAACATCGATCTTCATTAGATTCAATAGCAGATAAACTGTATGAAAAAGAGTCACTACTGGGTGAGGAAATCGAACAATTACTTTTTTCTTTAACACGCTGATCTGTGCCTGAAAATACCCGTAATTTCACAATCACTAGAATGGCCCAATTCTAGTGATTGTGTTCTTTCTGAACTGCTTAACAACTCGCTTGAGAACGTTCCTTTCGTGTTAGATTAAAATCTAGGGAGGACGACAATTGAACGATTAAGATGGCATAATGGTCCAGTCTTATCTGAATTGAATGTAAGACCTTCCGTCGCCACTATTATAAATACGAGGCTAAAGCTTTGGATCTTAATCTACTCACTACCTTTTTTGCGGTATATAGACAGCGTTCAATCACTGCGGCATCTGAACAATTAGACTTAACCCAACCAGCCGTTAGTGCTGCAATCAAACGTTTAGAAACGGTTGTAGGTAAGAAACTTTTTGTTCGTGAAGGTCGAGGAATCGCTCCGACTGGCGCGGCGGTATCACTTGCGAATAAAATCGAGGACCCTCTCAATATTATGGGGAGCATCGAGAATCAAGTGGATGATCTCAATGTGTACTGTACCGAAAGCCTAATTCACTTTGTCAGCGACGTTAAAGGGGTACGATTCAGCGAAGCACCACTTGAAGAGAGTGCGCTGTTTGACGCTCTCATTTCTCAAAAAGTGGACATTGTGATAGACGTAATATCCAGTAAAAAGCATTCACTAATAGAGGAGGCGTTGTTCGAAGATAAGGCGGTTTGTCTCACTCGAATTGGTCATCCACGGATTGGAGAAACCCTTAGCCAAGAAGACTATTTTCAAGAGCAGCATATAGCGCTTAAATTTAGGCGTGGCGACATGAATACGGTGGAGTTTCTGTCCGACAAGGATATTCAACCACGTAATGTTAAGATAGAAACGAGTTCCATATCGAGTATGTTGATGCTTGCAAGCACGACAGATTTGATCGCCGCCTCTACGCGTTCTTTTGCGGAAAAACTCGCACCAGTACTTGGGTTGAGAATTCATACTATTCCACTTGAGCTCAATACCATTAAGTTTCGGATGTTGTACCATCGGCGTTATATTAAGGACAAACAACATCTACAAGTACGAGAAAAACTAAGAGAAGCGCTCTCTAATCATAAATGAAATTTATAATTCAAGCATAGATAACATTATTACTATAAATTAAATCTAACTTCATACTCTCCAGTAGCTAATCAAGCACCTTATTACTGGAGACACACATGAAAAAACGAAATCTAATCACGCTATCACTTTCACTGTTAAGTGCTACCGCATTTGCAAGTTCTACCCAAGTTTATATTGAACAAAATGTCGCTTCTAACGCGGCCGACGATGGCATTTATTCGACGGAAGCTGGCGCTCTGATTGATACATCAGAAAATGGGCAAGTCTACATAGGTTTTGACGATCAAGGATGGCTAGCCGCGGGTTATGGCTACGACTTTCAACTTACCGAGTCGCTAAATTTTAATCTATATGGTGAGCTTGGTAAGTGGGAGACGGGTGAAGAGTTGTTGATTGAAGGTATTTTGGATTATCAAGTTACCGACAGTTTGAATGTATTTAGTGGCCTTGGTTACAATCAATCAGGCCAAACTCCAGAAAAACTCAGTGACACCACAATCAATACAAATAAGGTTATCGCTGGCGCTCAATATAACTCAGCGAATTGGAACTTAGCTTACAAATACACCCATGAACATCGTGATGGCTCAAATGGGTCTATTAATAATGCTGTCGATTTTAGCCAGAATTCTTATCGTACAAATGAACACGAAGTGATTTTATCAACAACCATTGATGACTGGACACCGTACCTAAAATACACCTACTTCAATAGCAACGAAGGGGAAGTGAGCGGCAATCATGGGGTTCCACAATCAGTTATAGATAACGATAATGTAATCACCTTAGGCTTGTCATACGACTTCTAGTCCTTTGATTTAGTGTTATTTATTTGGTAAATAGAATTACTTTTTTAAGGGCTAATTATGACATCCACATCTCGAAGAAATAAAGTTATCAACGCTCTCGCGGTAGCGGGTGTTGTTCTATTTTCAGCAGTACCGACCTACGCCACTGGACATACTTTGGTGTTTGATGAATTACAGTACGATTCTGTTCAATTCAACCTAGATCAGCAGCAATGCTCTGATCTACTCGTTAATGTAGGCCAACATGAATCAGCTGGAGCCGCCGAGCAGGGGGTTAAACGAGGCCTACGAGGCGCAACCGCCGGAGCGTTAGCGGGGAGTATTTCTGGGAACTCGGGAAGCAGTGCAGCAAAAAAGGGTGCCGCCATCGGGACGACTGTTGGGGTGTTATCAGGCAGAGGCTCTAAAAATTCTGCCGAAAATTCAAATCAGAAAGAACGGGACGAACTAATGAGGAATTGTATGCAGGGTAGAGGATATCGCGCTATGAATTAACCGTTAAATCAGTTATAAGTTTCACAACAAACAGACGTTCACATTTATAAATTAAGGTGCTTATTATGTCATTTGAAAGCGTTCTACCTAAAGTTCTTGTTATTGGAATTATCACATTTATGTTTGCTGCGAGTGCGTAATCTTAAGTGTGTTTACTCGAACACGAGCAACTATCTTGTGGGCACACTTTTGGATAAAAGTGAGTTGAACGAGTGGCTGGGTTAACTTACCTCAAGAAATTTCTCATTAAAAAATAAAAATCAGTGTTGATAATCTAATCATTCAATACCTGAATGCATAGCAAATCAGCTGTAAATTGATGAATATCAATTGTTTTTTTCTAAAATTATTTTAGTGTCTCATTTTTAATAATCATATGGTTGGCACAAAAAATGAGAAAAACTTTATTGGCATTAATCACAGGCTTAGTTATTTCTGGATGTGATGATGACAGCAGTTCTAGTTCAAACTCCATTAGTAAAGCATCTGAATCAGATATATCTTCATTAGTCGAAGCGACAAACTATACTCCATCGGCCACAACATTAACCGATAGTGGTACAATGAGCACGTATAGTCAGACAGGAATAGTTCGGTTTGATACAACAGCTCAAATCCCCCTTTACTATGTGTCCTCTAATAGCAGTTCAGCTCCAGATAGTATTGTTACTGCATTTTCTAATCTTGAAGATCGGCTAGGCGATATCTTCACTGATATTACTGTAATTACTGCCGATTTATCTGTTTACAGAGACACAAATTATTCAAATGAAAACCGTGGAAATGGAACTTTTGATGCGAGTACATTTAATTCAACATATGGCGTTGCTACTGGATTAGTTATTTCTGAAGGGACAGCGTATTACTCGAGTGAATATTCAAATGATCCCCAAAATATGTGCGCAAATGCTTCATCGGCACCGTATTATGGTGGTCTATCAATAAGTATTGATCCCAATACTAGTTTATATGCAAGCGATACAGTACTTTGGTTAAACATGGGTAACGGTCAATGTGACTGGGATTACAAAATGGTTATGCATGAGACAGCGCACAATATGGGTATGTTTGATCATCTTGATGATTACTTCGGTTTATGGAGTGATACTGCAATGAATGTTTTGGGCACACTTTATTCAAATGCTGGTGGTACTGAATATACTAATCTTACCATCAACTATCAGTAGCACTCAGAAAACCTCGCGTCTTTGAGCCCTTTAATTTAGTGGCACGATCTGCCACTAAATTAAATGCACAAAAACGGAATGGGGCAAAAATGTGTTAGTAGATTTCGTTCTAGCGCATTTTTGGATAACTCCTTCATCCCGACAGTTAGAATCTACGACTAATTGTGTAGGGGTTTTATCACTCGTTACCATGCTCTGGCGTGGTAATCATTTCAAAGCTAACGAAACTCTCATAATGAACGGTAAACAAGAACATCAAACTGCATGACGTTATGCCTAACTGTTCATTTTAAATTCGGTATTCATTACCACGGAGGACCGTGGTAATGAGGGTTTTAAGTATAAATATCCACTTCACCACAAGTCTCGATTCCACATAATTGGGCATTTCTGAGTGACAGAAAAATGATACTTTGAGTAACTACAGTGACATGAACAATCTACGAATTTCCTTCTAATTATTGGTCAATTTGCTCCACTCACTTTAATAGAGGGGTTCGCTTTTATGAAAATGATGATAAGTTGGATACTCGTGTGATCAGGTGATAGCTACCTTTAAACTATTCGCTACTAATGAGTACTGCATTATATATTCCTGGAGTTATTCAGAATGAAAAATGACATCATAAAGAAACATTTAAGACCGGTATTTATCTTTGCGGTTGGCCTCATAGTTATACAAACTCTCAATAGCTTATCGCTTGGCTTCGTATCAAATTGGGGAATCATACCGAGACAACCTATTGGACTTTTGGGTATACCACTGGCACCTTTTATTCATCATAGCTGGTCCCATCTCGCCTCTAATCTAATACCCATTTGCATACTAATGCTGTTGGTTCGTCAATTAGGGTTAGCTATTTTCTGGCGGGTAAGCATCGGTATTACTTTATTAGGAGGAGGATGTGTATGGATTCTGGGGAGCTCCGGAGTACATGCAGGGGCGAGTGGACTTATCTTTGGCTACTGCGCTTTCTTGATAAGCTATGGTTTATTGAATAGAACGTTAAAAAACCTATTTATAGGCTTGTTGGTACTCATGTTATACAGCGGTTTGTTATGGAGTTTATTTTCGTTTCAACCCCATGTTAGTTGGGCATCGCATGTCTATGGAGCCGCAGCAGGTGTAGTGATGTCTTGGATAAATAGGAACTCTACAAAAAGGCGCACACCGTTAATCTGAATAATATTAAAAGGATAGCTATTTTAACCATATCTACCTGTAACTCGTATGTGGACAGTTCCGAGTTGCATTTTTTCTAATTTAGTAAAATATGAATTAACTGAAGTATGGGCAACACTCGCTTAGTCGAGTGTTCAGTATCACTGGAGCAGATCAGTTTCTTCATGCCTGAATTATGCACTAAAACACCTATGGTTAGGGGATATTCAGACTACCTCTTTTAGGGCTGTATCACACTTATTGTAATCAATTTGTAACACGCTTAAATATCGAATTGTTGATAATACAACAATATGATGTTTCCATAGTGCGCAATTATGTCGAAGTTGTGACAAAGCACAGGATGCAATGTTTGATTTTTTGTTCAAGTGCTCAACAAAAAAGACTATCAGCCCATAAAATAGACTAACTCTCGTTAAATGATGGAGCTTTCATGTCTGTTAAAGCAAAAATAACCACCCTCATAGGGCTTTTATTAGTCACCATAATCACTGTGCTGACTGGTGTGGGATACAAAAATTTTAAAGATTCCTCAGTAAACAACTACACAAAGTCACTAAATAAAGAAGCATTTTTGATAGCAAATAGCATTGAGCAGCGATTAAGCCGTAATTTTGATGTATTGCATGCGATGTCAGAACAATTGGCCGTTGATGCGAGTGGTAATATTAATGAACAGGAAGTACTGAGTACACTGAAAAACATTACTAAATCAGTCGATGTACTTAATGCTTATACTGCAGTATCGAGTGGTGAAACCTACTCAAGTTCAACTAACGGTCTGGTTGAGGGATTTAATGCTAAGGAGAAGCGGCGTGAGTGGTTCTTACGTGCCTTTAATGGCGATGACAATATCGTTACCACACCATATACTAGTGCCGAGGGCACAGCTGTTATGGCGATTGCTGTGCCAGTAAAACGTAACGGAAAAACAGTTGCGGTACTTTGTACCAATATACGCGTGGATGCAATTACAAATTTTGCCAATAGTCTTTCTGATAATAATCAGATATTTGTAAGTCGTGAAGACGGTTATGTTCTCGCCGCCATAGACCCCGACCTTTTAGGCAAAGACTTGTATGAACTCAGACCAAGCTATCAAGAGTATGCTAATCATGAAACCAGCCAACACTCTTATGAACTTAATGGTGATGAGTACTTTGTTTTATCTTCCAAATTACCAAACCTCGGATGGACTGTTTGGGCTTGGGACTCTTGGGAAAACATAAATGCGGCGTCCAGTTCAAATCTTCAAATCAACCTGATAATTGCCCTAGTCTTCATTATCCTTTCGTTGTTTATAACCTATACGATCGTAATCAAATTGATGTACCGTCCGATTGGTGGAGAGCCAGAGGCAATTGAATCTTTTGTTCAACGGATCGCAAGTGGTGATTTAACTTTATCAGCAAACAACAGTGGCAACCAGACTGGGATTTATGCTGCGATTACCTCAATGGCTGGTAACCTCAAAGATACCATTGAAGAAATCAATAACACCGCGGTAGTCCTTAATACATCTTCATCTAGGATCGCAGAGTCTGCAGCGTCAGTAAATCATAGTTCTGAGTCTCAAATGAGGCAGCTAGAGCAAACCTCCACCGCAATGAATGAAATGACGGTAACAGTTGATGAAGTTGCGCGCAATGCAATGGAGGCTTCAACCGCTGCAACCGAAGCTCACAGTTACTCTGAAAACGGAATTCAAACTGTCAACGACATGAATAACAGTATTGAAAACCTCTCAAACGAAATCGTATACGTACAAGAAGTGGTCAATCGACTGGAATCAGAAACAAAAAGTGTCGGACAGATCCTCGATGTTATTCGCGAAATTGCCGATCAAACCAATCTGCTCGCATTAAATGCAGCAATAGAAGCGGCCCGAGCAGGGGAGCAAGGAAGAGGATTTGCTGTCGTCGCTGATGAGGTACGCAATCTAGCTAACCGCACCCAAAACAGTACTGATGAAATTCAACAACTGATCACGAAGCTTCAGGCGGAAGCAAAAACTTCCGTTACCTTGATGGACAAAAGCGCCAACAATGCGAAGAATACGATGGATATTTCGCAAAAGGCTAACGACGCACTGCAATCAATTCAAAGCTCGGTCTCCCATATTCAAGATATGAATAACCAAATCGCCACTGCTGCGGAAGAACAGACGCTGGTTGCAGCTGAAATCAATGCAAGTATTGTTGGTATAAATGATCTGGCAAAAGAGACCTTTGAAAATTCAGAAAATAACTCTCAACAGGCGACTAAACTAACCAAAGCCGCTAGTCAGCTAGACAAAGCGGTTGCTGAGTTTAAGTTATAAATATTTCTGAATGCATAAACTTTCGAGTGTTGGATGGATGGTGAAACAACCCAAGATAAGCGGCCTGAAGCTTATCTTGGGTTTGTTGTTACTGTTATTTATTGATAACAATGCTTTAGGCGAAAATAGGCTTAAGTTTGTAAGCATATCAGTTCTTACTGAACAAGAGGTAGCGGCTAAGATGGTCGTCCCGATTTTTGAAAGCGCTGGCTATGATAGGACACAGAATTTAATAGGACACACACTTTAATTTAATAGGGTACACATTTAAACCATGAAATAACAGATAGTTAATAGGATATATTGTGGCGTGTGTCCGGTTACCCTACGAGAAAAACGTCAAGCTGAAACTTGTATGGGGGCAAAACCTTTCTAGCCGATTGTCAACCCAATGGGAAGCAAAACACCACCTTTTCGTTCTGTAGTATTACATCGCAATATCCACACGAACATAACTGGTCAGGTATACAACACGCACGTCATCTCCTGCGGTAAAAGGCATACGTGGGTCAGAATCTTGAAGCACCATCACTTTGCTTCCATCATCTAAGTTGATCATTATTTCAATGAGTTGGTATTGTTGAATGTGTGTTGAGTCGCCGTGTTTATTGGCTGCGACACCACCAAGTAAAGTTCCAAGGACGGTTGCTATATCTTGACCCGAACCACCGCCAAATTGATGTCCAATAACGCCACCCACAACGGCACCACCAAAAGTTTTCCAGCCAACATTTCGGTCTTCTATCAATTGTTTCTGGGTTACATGTCGAATGGATTCTACTCGGCCATAGACGACCTTTTCTACAGGAATGGCTTTGTTTCGTTCATAGGCCGCAACTGTTGAAAAACTGGTCATCAAAAAGAATAATGACAGCAGTCCACTAACAGATTTAGTTAAATATGAGGTAAACAGAAACATAGGTTACTTCCTTTGGTTTTGCTTGGATTTGTCCAGTATACACTGATTTATTTTTACGAATCGTCCAACGGTCAATAGACATTACACAGATCAGAAAACGTGGTAAATAATGGCTGACGAAATAAGACATCAGGTTTCGGAAACACACAATGAGTCATTTCTGTGTTACGGAATGCCAACTGTCTCGGAGCTAGAGATAGAGTCATCCTCAATACCCACTCCGAAAGGACAGTCCCTCATGGCATTCCCTCAAAAAACAGGTACAATCCGTGCTTAGAATTACCTATCACGCGGCCTTTAAAATGCACTCGCCTCAACACTGCTTTACTCGATTTAATACAACTATCGAAGGCTATGATTTACCGGAACAATTTACGTTTCCGTTCTACTATATACCGCATCCTTTATGCGTATTAGCCGCCGAGCAACTACAAAAACACCTAGAAACTCAGGCAGATTTCGAACACGACTTTGGTTTAGAGAATGAAGGCAGTGGCCGTGGAAAAATGTTCGGAGTGCTGCTCGTACAAAACCCGCAGGGAGAAATCGGTTTTTTGAGTGCATTTTCCGGCAAAATTGCAGACCAGAATCTATTACCCGGTTTTGTGCCGCCTGTTTTCGATATGCTTAAGGAAGAAGGTTTTTTCCGAGGTGAGAGCGATGCGATCAATACAGCCAATACCGCCTACAAAGCGTTGGCCGAAAATCCAGAATTGGCTGAGATCAACGCGCAAATAGAAGCAGACCGCGCCGCTTACCAAGAAGAAGAACAGGCACATCGCCAGATGATGATTGATCGTCGCGCAACCCGTAAACAGCTACGGAAAGAGGGTGAACAAACCCTTGCTCCAGATCGGCTAAACGCTCTATTGGATGGTTTGAGCAAACAAAGCGTGACAGAGAAGAACATACTCAAGCATTTAAAACGCGTGTGGGGTGAAAAATTAGCCATCAAAGAGCAACGCTTGGCGAACCTTCACGAGCATTTGGCAGAACGTAAAGAACGACATAAAGCACTGTCTAACGCCTTACAACATAAGCTGCATAAACAATATCGTTTCCTCGATAATCGTGGCCAGATGCGCGATTTAGTCGATATCTTTGCCCCGACAAGCCACCCTGTACCACCCGCCGGATCTGGCGAATGCGCGGCACCAAAACTGCTGCACTTTGCCTATAAACACGGTTTTAAACCGCTAGCTTTGGCAGAATTTTGGTGGGGTGTACCGCCTAAATCAGAAATTCGACAACATAAGACATTCTACCCATCGTGCAATAACAAATGTCAGCCTATCTTGGGGCACATGTTGCAAGGCTTGAATGTTGAACCCAATCCTTTGGAAAAAAATTGGGCGGCAGACAAAGAACTAGAAATTGTATTTCAAGATGAAGCGATGGTCGTTATTAATAAGCCATCAGGCTTATTATCGGTGCCCGGAAAAACCATTAAAGATTCGGCCTTTACACGCCTGCAAGCCTTATTTCCAAACGTTGAAGGCCCGTTTGTGATTCACCGCTTAGATATGGCGACATCCGGTTTATTGGTGTTTGCACTGACCAAGCGTGCGAATAAAAGCCTGCAAAAACAGTTCATCACACGTGGCGTTCAAAAGCGTTATATAGCGCTTCTAGCAGGCGAACTTATCCAAGCGGAAGGGGATATCTCTTTACCAATGCGCGGGGACCCTGATGATCGCCCGCGGCAACTTGTGTGTGACGAACATGGAAAACATGCCGAAACTCACTGGCAATTGATTGAAGTGAAATCCGGTCTAAGCAAGGTGTATATGTTCCCAAAAACTGGTCGCACCCACCAACTTCGCGTTCACAGTGCGCATCACTTAGGTTTAAATATGCCGATAGTGGGAGACGCTTTATATGGCGAAAAGGCCGACCGTTTGCACTTACATGCAGAGCGATTAGAACTTGATCACCCATACAGTAAAGCACGCATGACATTTCAAGTAAGCGGCGAGTTCTAAATTCTGACGTCACTTTTTTTGTAAGCTCACCCCTCGTTGCCAGAAATGCTATGCTTTGATGAGCTATTTATAAACAGATAATTTAAGGTAAGCCGCCTATATGGATTTAGATCGTATTAAAGCAGTTGTGTTTGACCTTGATAATACATTGGTTACGTCTGGAATGGATTTTCAGGCATTACGAGGTGTGATTGGTTGCCCATTAAGTGAAGATTTGCTCACCTATTCGGATTCATTATCCAACAAGCAAGATAGAGCGCGAGCCCATCAAATTATCTTCGATCATGAGATGAGTGACGCGTTAAGGTCTGAGCCTATGTCGGGTTGCTATGAATTGCTCGACTTTCTGTATAAAAACAACTTTTATATGGCGGTTGTGACTCGTAACTGCCGGCAAGCAACCGCGTTGAAATTGAACCACAATAATATCGAATTTGAACAAGTCATAACCCGTGAAGATTTTCCTGCTAAACCCGCACCAGACTCACTTGTGGCACTGGCAAACCAATGGAATCTGTCAACTGATAGCGTACTTTATGTGGGGGATTATCTCTACGATCTACAAGCGGCAGCGAATGCCAATATGTCATCATGTTTGGTGACACATGGTCAAACACCGAATTTTGCAGATCAGGCATCGCTAGTCGTGAATGAGTTAGATGAGTTACTTACACTACTACGCTGATGTAAACTGATTAAGTGAGACGACTGATCATGCTTTTTCGCTCAGCGGAAGCGAGGGAACAAGGACACAAAAAAATGTGGAAGAGCCAAAGCATCTTCCACATTTGAGGTGGAACCGGTAATTCAATGATTTGTGTTAGTTGATACTCAGAAGGCGTCCACGTTCTATGTCTTGTTGAATCGTTTCTTCCTTAAGCATTTCATGGCCACTGTTATCATGTCCATGGTTGTGCGCGTTCTGATCGTGGTGGTTAGTCTTCTTCACTTCAGCCAGTTTATTGCTGTCTAAGTAAGTGCTGGTTAATTCTGAACAATACGCTTCATTCCATAACATCCTCGATTCTTCATCACTCATAATCTGTTCTGCTTTCGGTCCTAATTTATCCATGTAATACATGCCTAATTCCTCACCGGAAACGTCCGCGTGATTAATCAGATTTGTAAACGCAGGTTCTTGCGCTTCGTTGGACAAATAACCATTTTTATAGCAGACGGTTAAGCCAACAATATCATTGCCTAGCTGTTCTAATGTCGGATTATAGTGGTTATGACTGTGGTCGTGCGCTGCCGCTGAAACGGTAACAGGAACCGTCAATGAACATAAAATTAGTAGTGATGTAGAAAAGCGTTTCATAGGATATTACCTTGCATATTATGTGACGTTACATTGGGAACTCAGCCCGGTTCGCATGTGAGTTCCTTAGCTTTTAGTGAGCGTTTAGCCTTGCTTATTAAGAGTCAGAGTTTATTTTTGCTGGCGGGATTGTATATTTCATTTTTTCCATCTCCCATTCGCCCTTGGCTTCTAACGCGACGGCTAACGCTTGTGCATCCTTACAAACATTTGCAGGTTTACTGTCTGCCCAAAAAGAGGGGCCGGAAGTGAAACCACACATAACAGTGAAGGTATTCGCGCCATTTCCAATGGTGTATTCGGTCATTATTCCTCCACCTTGAGCATGAGTAAGTGTCATTGACCCTTCATCAGCAACATGGATATCGTCTGACGGGTTAGGCTTAACATACGTCGTGTAAGTTCCACCATCAGACATGAATGTATTGTCGTAGCTCGAATAGCCCTTTTTGTTGGAAGGTAACGTTAATTCGTAATCGGGGTCGATAGCCGAAAGACGCTCTGAATTGTTTGTTGCACCCGGTTGATAATCGTGAGCATTCGATTGTCCATTTGCTAGCACAGATCCAGAAACAAGACCTAATATAACCATAGCGATAAGTGATTTTTTCATGATGTACTCCAAAATATTGCGTAAGTAAAACCAAATGATGGTTCGCAAACATGGGTGTATGGCCAAATGTTTGCGTCTTTTTATGAAAGGGCATGACAATCATGCCCTTACTGTTGTTGCGTCCTATTTTTTGTCTGTTCCTGACCCTTCACTCGGCTCAGTTGGACGACTCACTGACTTTCGCTCTAGATTGTGGTGTTCACGTACTCTGTCCATGTACTCTTGTTTTGTATTCATCCCTTTCTTCATCGCTTCTGGCACTTGTTCTGCCGGGATAACAATGTCTCTCTCTACTGGCCATTCTGTTAATAGTTCTGGGTGGTAACCTTCTGGGTAATACAGCTTTGGATCTAACTCGAGGTCTCTAATTTCCTGTTCTTGGATATCAGCACGGGAGTTCTTTGGCATCGGAATTCTGAAATCTGAGCCGTCTGCCATGTCAAACTGTGGCGCCCGTGCATTCGGAAAGTCAGGTAAAATCCCTTCACGTACCCATGCATTGTCTTTTGTCATATTAACGACTATGCCGTCTGGTGCGCCAAAGTGATAAGGGCCTTTCCAGTGTTCACGTACTTCGGCAACGGTTTCCTCGTTTAGATACGGGTCGAATGTCATGTGCGTTGTCATAAACAAGCGAGGTTGCACTTCGTTTGCCACATAACCCGCAGCATAAGCCGGAGTGTGGTGTGTATCGACGGTGTAGCGCGCTAAGAACGGTGGAACCCCTTGGATGATGGATGAAATGCCAAAGGTTTCTGTTTGCAATTCGGTAATGAACAAGTCAGCTCCTTTCGCGTATTTCAAATCAAGTTCTGTTGGACGACCGTCGCCGGTCCATACAAATGAAAGTACGCGACCATCTTCTTGTGTCCAGTTTAAACGGTAACCAGAAGCACCATCCTTTGCATGGCTGCGTCGCCAATGAATGACCTCAACATTGTCTTGATCGTAGATCACACCACCATCGTCTCGGAAGTCGAACTCATGTACCACAAGGTCGTTGCCCGATGGGAACACGTCAAAGGCATCGGTATGCCAATTCAACATTTGTTGCATTCCTTCTACCATGTGTCGTGTGCCATATTCAGGTGTTGCACCACTAGGGCCATAGATGTTTAACGGTTTTTCCCAACGTCCGTTCCAACCACCGAATTTGTATAGGTAGGGTAGGGAACCATAGTGGTCAACATGCAAATGGGTAATGAATATATGATCCAATTCATTCATTGCGACACCCGCCGCTACATAGTTCGCTATGGATCCTTCGCCTAAATCAAAGACGAAATTTGAGCCGTTACCCAGTTCTACATAGATAGATGTGTTTGCTTGACCAGGACGAATCATCGGAGACGTTCCCATAAAGGTCACGCGCATTTCGTCCGGTTGTACTTCTTCGGTGCGTGGAAACCAGTTTGCACCTGACACCATATGGTCACCATAAGGGGCAATGCCTTCAAACATCAAACCTTCTTTCCAGCCTGTATTGGTTTTACCTCGGTAGTCACCGTTATTTACACCTCCCATCAAAACGGCAAGGACCTCTTCTTCAGAAGAGTACAACTTACCTTCGGGTTGTGAGCTTATATATTGTTCTAATGTGTCACCTTCGTGGTATTCAAATTTCTGGGAGTTTTCTAGATTACTGTTCGTTTTCTGCGTGTTGTATTGCATCATTGGATCCGCCGCGAATGCCGTTGTAGCGACAATCATTGCCGTCGATATTATGGATAGTTTTGCGAAAGTTCTCATAGTTCCACCTATAGGTTTAATCAAAATAATTAATGAAATGAAGTTTCTTGCTCACTTCGATGCAAACAAGTTTATTCATAAATACAGGGTTAATACATAGGCTCATATTGGCTTGATACATAAATTCAATTTATATATAAATACGGAGGTGAATTGAGTCTTAAGATGAATTGCGTATTAAAGAGAGGATTGTTCTTATTGTTATGATGTCTTATGCCGATGCAAATGAGCAGTCGCACTCATTAGTGACAGGGTCACTAAAGTTTTATGTCCGAAGGAATGTTGAAGCTGAGGGTCGTTAGCGTCGACCCTTTTACTCGTGGTTATGATTAAACCAAATGATGACAAAATTAGGTTTTAAATGGGTTTCTTAGATGCTGTCCAAATACATTGACTAGTGCGCCGGTGACAATAAATGCGCCGCCTATATAACTCCACATCGAAGGTATTTCGCCAAAGAACACGACACCCAATAAAGCAGAAAACAGTATCTGGACATACGAATAAGCAGATGCCTTTCCTGCGGCTTGAGTTTGCATTGCCTTGGTTAAGCCAAATTGACCAATTTGAGTAAAAACGCCAAGCATTACCAGCATTATCACGATGTGAATACTCGGCCAAACAAAGCTATCACCGATTAATAATAATGAGATAGGAAGGGCAACAAGTGGAAAATAAAAGATGATTACTGAGCTATCTTCGGTTTGGCTTAGTTTTCGTACTATCACGTAGGCAACGGAACTGAACAGGGCGCCCAATAAGGCAATACCAACACTAAAAAGTGGTAAATCACTAGGTAAATTGCTATTCATGCTCGGTTTTACCATAAAGAATAAGCCAAGCAAGCACATCACAATGCAGATAATGGTGGAGACTTGAATGCGCTCTTTTAAGAATAGAACGGCTAGAAGGGCGGTAAATACGGGATTGACATACTGCAGTATGGTCGCTTCTGCCAATGGTAACGTCGTCACTGAATAGTAGACGCATATTAACGCCGACGTTCCCATCACGCCTCGAGAAATAAGCAGAGGTTTGTTATGACCCCATAAAGAGATTCTTTTTCGCTTAACATCGAGGTAGCTGATGACCCAAGATACGATAGCCCTTGCTGCAACTATCTCAAATAACGGAATGCCATGATTGCTGACGTACTTTACACACGCCGACATTAGGGCAAAACCAAAAGCAGATAGGATCATGAAACGGACCCCAGCAGGGAAAAATGTGCTCAAATTGGTAGACATAAAATCGTATTTTTTGTAGGTTCTGTGGGCACTCTACCACAATAAATTCGCCGTTGGTTAACTCACTTTAACTTGATTTCTGCCTGATCGCTTTGCGAAATACAGTGCGGAGTCAGCTCGTTCGAAAATCTTATGGACCTCTAGGTATTCATCCTTGAGCGTTGAGCAGCCAATAGAAACGGAATAGATTATCTGATCGCTTTTGTGAACATAAGGGTTGTGTTGAATGGTTTGGCAGATTCGTTCTCCTATGACAAAGGCTTCTTCTTCATTGGTATTTGGCAATAGAATCGCGAACTCTTCCCCACCGATACGAGAAATATAATCTATTTTGCGCAACGATTGCTGACATAGCTCGGTAAATTGACACAACACATGGTCGCCAACAGAATGACCATAGGTATCGTTAATTCTCTTAAAATGATCTAGGTCTAAAACAACCAACGAAAACTTCTCACCTGTTTTTTTATATCTATCAATGTGCTCTTGTACGAGTGATTCTATTTTTCTTCGGTTAAGTATGCCTGTGAGTGGGTCGGTGGTGGCCTCATGTCTTAGGCGCTCTTCTGCCTGTTTCCTCAAGGTTATATCTAACAAAATACCCGCGAGTACATCGCCACTATGCTCAGTAGTGTCATCGATTTTGGCGGACAGTTCAATCCAACCGTAGTCGCCATTGTCTCTTCGGATTTTTAGATCACAGCGAAAGGAATTAGAACTGCTTTGATTAAACTGACGGACAATACGAAAAAATTCCTTTCGATATTCCGGGTGAATCTTTCTGATACATTGTCGGAATGAAAACTGCAGGTTATCGGTTTTCTCTGGGATATTGCTGAGTATCTCTGGTGTACACCATAAATGCCCTCTACGAATATCCAATTCCCAAGCGCTGCACGCGGTCATTTGTTTAAGGATATCTAGTTGGCGACGTTTTGCGCTTAATTGATCTTTTAGGATCGCACTAGAGATAAGAAAACAAGCGGTTCGCAGCAGTGCAATTTCACTGGATGACCATTCAATGCTACGTTCACAATCATCAAAACCCAGTGTGCCCCACCATTTGTTTTCCACAAAAATAGGAATGGTTAACATAGAGCATATTTTTTGCTCTATAAGATAGCCTCTTAACCAAGAATCAGGAAGTCGATTGACGATGAGGTGTTGGTATTCTCCCCGAGTGCGGCTTTCTATTAAAGAAACATATTCAGGTTCTTTGGTATTAGAAGTAAAGCGGTTGAAGCTAGGAAGCCCAATTTGTTTGTACTTGATTTTAGAAGCCCATTCAAAGACGTAGTCTTGCTGGATACAGTTATCTTCTAATTTTAGTGTTTGAAATATCCATACTCGACTGACTTTAGTAATTTTGCCTAGATCAGCCAATAGGGCATCAACACCTTCAGGCCAGCCACGTTCGTTAGATAGATTCTCTGCACTACGGGCAATCGCCGTCAATAGTTCACTTTCGAGATGACTAGATTCGGTGTGGTCTAAATTTTCAAAGCTACCAGTTTGGATTACCATGTGTGCTCTAATTGTGACGAGATGTACATCTTTATTATGTGTAGAGCGTTTTATCGCTAACCTCTGAACTTAACTATAGTACCTGCGAACAACAGTAGGATGAAGGTATGTGTTTAGATCTCGTTTTTATCGATAGCAATCACAGATATTGCATTAATGTTAATAAAAACGCGGGATTGGTCACGTAAAATTGATGACTAAGTTCACCATTACGCCAATGGTTCAGCCACAAAATGTTGATTACCGTCTACAAATTAAATGTGTACAGTGAGTTTAGGCCACTGAATCAACCAGCCTTTGCTCGATATCCTTTGCTCAAAGGTTGCCCTGTCTCGCTTTGGATTATAGGTAAGTTTTAATTGAAATAGGCTTTTAAAACCAAATGCGCTAATGCATTCAATTTGATGATTGTCCAATATTCTCGCTGCGACAGAGGTCTCTTTCTCGACCCAGTAACCCATAGCGTCAAGAGCGCTTTTATATGGCTTGTCACCGTTTCGAACGTGCATTTTTGCTTGATTTCGAACCTGCCAATTAAGGTCGGGCATCATTTCAGTCAATTGTTGCTCATAATGCTCATGGACATTGTTAGATGACTCATTGTTATCAAAATAGATCACATCAACATCATTGAACGGTGTGGAAACGTGATAACCATGTTCAAAGTCCCAGACCATATTTCTTATGAAGCCAGCCGCAATATAGCAATCTGGCAATTGTAGTGAATGGACACAACTCAAGGCTTGGAACCTTACGACATCCTTCTCTAGCAGCTCGGCAATTTGAGTGACTTCGTTTTTAATCATTATCGCTAACTCATTTATTGCGGTTTGGTTTATATACTTAATACGCAAAGCATACACTATAGAAAACGATTATCACCCGGTATTGTCTTGTCTCAATATCGAGTTTATAGGGGAATTCATAGCCTCCGTTGCACAAAAAACCAGATAACCTTGGTTATCTGGTTTGAATAAATCAATCGAAACCTGCTTTCATCGCCCCCAATTGGATGTTCGAGAACCAAAGTCCTACTTACTTACCAATTAAATCCAGCAGTAACACCTAGGTGCGTACCACCTACATCAACGTCTTTATCATCAAACTTGATCTCAGCTTGGGAATATCGAGTTTCAAATCCGATATCAAAATGTTGGGTGAAATTCCACACAATACCACCGCCTACAAAGTAACCCATAGCAGAATCTTTCTGTGTCACACTAGACTTAGTCAGCTCACCTTCAATATGAGCGACACCGCCCATTACATAGGTGTTAAATGGAGAACCACCAATAGGGAAGTGTTTACTTACGCCTAATAACTTCTCTACGGTTTTGCCTTCGTCATCACCACTGTCTCGCTTGTCAATGGAGGCATTCATACCAACATAAAAATTCACTGGTAGATTGGCGATGTTAACATCTGCCGCGACACCAAATTCAAACTGAGAATCAAATGGTTCCCACGTATTATCACTGATACTTTTGGTACCGATGAAGGTGCTGACTCGTGATGGTGGAGCCTCTGCTGCTGCGCAAAATGAAACGAAAAGTGTGAGAAGAACAATCGCTGCTGACTTCATGTGTTGCCTCTTTATTTATTGATAGAATGAATGGATAACGTACAAACCTATTCTCAAGTTATTGGACGATGATTTCTATCGGGAATTGTCGGGGATTGTCAGCAGGATTGGCTTTTAGGTGATGGTTAATCTGTTGATAATAGAGATATAACGTCCTAAACGCATTTGTATATCAAAGGTAATGGTCTGTATATGTCGACAAAAACAGACAATTTAAAATAAAGCGCGGAGGTTCGCGCTTACCTGTCGAGCAGAACATAGCCTTTTGAACGTATGGTTTTGAGTTTTACCGGTTGTCTTGGATCATCGCCAAGTTTTTTTCTTAATTGGCTTATAAGGTTATCGACGCTACGGTCAATACCGTCGTATTCATAGCCTCGTGTTTTTTCGACGATGGTGCTTCTCGATAATATGACGCCAACGTTTACCGCTAGCAATACAAGCAGGTCATATTCGGCATCGGTGAGGCAGATGAGCTCGTTATTAAGATGCGCCTGTCTTAAGGTGGTATCAACTTTGATATCACCTATGGTCAGGTTATCGATGGGGGCGGATGATGGCTTACTTGATCGTTCTTGTTTCCGCAAAAATGCTTTGAGTTTGGCTAATAAAATACGCGGCTTGACCGGTTTTGTTAGGTAATCATCTGCGCCAATCTCTAATCCTACAACCTGATCTATCTCATCATCTTTTGCTGTAAACATTATTATGATGCCGTCATATTCTGAGCGTAAATCTCGGCATATAGATACGCCATCTTTTCCGGGTAACATGACATCAAGTAAAACAATGTCAGGCTGCCAATCAAGAATGGCAGCCTCGGCTTCAGAGCCTCTAGATATCACTCGAGCATCGAACTGCTCAATAGTGAGGTACTCCTTAATTGACTGTGCTAAAGGGGCGTCATCTTCAACAATCATTATCTTTGCATTCATTTTATTACATCCGTTGAAGTAGAGTTAGGAAGCGTCAACTGGAAGTTTGCCCCTCCTAATGTCGATTTTTTAACGTTAATTTGGCCGTTATGCCAATCCATGATGAGTTTTACAATAGATAAACCCAATCCTGATCCACCTTTGTCTCTGTCTACATGCTCACTGCTGCGATAAAACGGCGTGAAAACGTCATAACGTTCAGTATAGTCGACACCGAATCCGTTATCCTCCACTGAGAGTTGGAGGTGCTTTTTTGTCTTGGCTGTAGAAATGACTACTGTGCCATTACCGTAACATATTGCGTTTTTGATTAGGTTGTTTAGTGCCCGATTCATATAAAACCGGTCAAAAACGACATCCATTGAGTCTTCAATTTTTACCTGTATCTCAATATCAGGATGAGTAGTTCGCCAAACATCAACCTGTTCATTTATCCAATGATTCACATTGACTTGTACAAGTTTGAGGGGCGGTGCTTCTCTATCAAAGCGAGCATACATCAACATCTCTGAGACCAATTTATTAAGCTCGTCCACAGAAGATTCGATTTGACCCAACTGGTTCAAAGCATAGTCTCCGCTGACATGCCCCCGTAGTAACTCGATATTAAATTCTATCCTCGCTATCGGTGTTCTCAGTTCATGAGAGACGGTATTTGTCAGGGTTTTATGAGATGAAATCAATCGCTGAATCTTCTCCGCCATGACATTGTAGGTTTGAGAAAGATGGTTAAGCTGGCTCAAAGGAATTCGCTTCACACGGGTACTAAATTTGCCTTGTCCAAGTGAAGCTGTAGCACGTTTAAGTTCCTTCATGGAGAACCAAGCGGGTAGTAGCCACAGCAAAATAGGAATAAGTATAAACAGACCAAAGCAGATGTAATAGATGGTGAGTAGCACATAAAGCTTCTCGATGACTGTTGGCGAAAAAGGACCAACGTAGATGACTTTATTACTATTGTTCACCTTTTGTATCGCATAATCTGCAGGATAATCGATGGTCTTCGAATCCTCGGTTTTTAGCGTGACGATTTTACCGCTGTTCAGTAATTCAATGTTTTTGTCTGAAAGGTCGAGCGTGCTCATGTCTTTTAGTTCTATAGGGTGCATATATTGTTTTTGTATATCCATAAAGGCCTCGTCCCAATCCTCTTGTGGGATGGACCTTAGTTCCTCTTGGATTAAATAAAGTGACCCCATAACAAAGCGCTGCGCTTTGTTCGTCAAATGGTAAGGCACCTCATTAGTTAAAACAAAGCTAATATACTGGTTATCACTGATAAGTTGATAAGTTGAATCTTTATAAATATCGACAACGGTTTCACCCGCCTTTAGTTCTCTTAGTTGGTCTTCGTCAAAACTGTGATCCTTCAACGAAGATATCTCTACAAAAAAACCAATATTTTCTCTCAATTTTTCAAGCGCTTGTGCGCGCTCGCGCTCTGGCAATGGCGCAATTACATTTGCCAACATTCGGATTTGCCCCGCAGTTAGGTATTTCAACTGCCATGTTTCAGCGTCTTCTGTCAATGTGCTTTGGAATGAAGGGAAGATGACAACCTGAATTAACGCCAATGAAATCATCAACAGCGCAGTTAGCATAATGAGGGCAAGTTTCATAAACAGTTTTATCCGCTGATAGTTACATTTTACATAATAGCATTCTGTTTAACAGAAGCTGTCTAGATATGTGTTGGATTGTCAGGAATTGTCGGATGAGCTGGAAAATAGTCAGCAATCGTATTTGGATGTATTAAAAGGCATCGATTCCTTTCGTCGTGTGCTGTCTTTATCTTATTGTTTTTATAGTGACAAATAATATTTCCCGTAATTTTTCTCGGTTTTAAAGATTTGTAAATCCTGATTTTTTCGCTACGTTCACCGACAAAGTCGAACAGTAAGTGCGTTAATTTTCATCTAGTATTTTCATTCAGCAGCACAATGAATGTGTTTTGGTTATTAGGCGTAGCTATTGGTTGGCTGCGCATACCTGATAGGAAGGACTTGACGTGAAAAATGTAAATACGATAGCGAACGTAGCGATACTGAGTGTTGCGTTTTCTGTGCAGGCAAGCGCATCTGAGTTTCTAAACGGCCATTTTAGTGGTGAGTTTGGGATTAACACGGGCATGATGTCTGTGGAATCGAACCTTAATACAGAAAGTAATCAAATATTAGAAGGGGAGATTAACCGCAAAGGTGATTCAGAGAACATGGCGTTATTATTCCCTGTCGGCGTGATTGAATATAATTTCGGAAAGCAGCAGTTGTTCGCCGGGATGTCGAGGGACGATATTGCTTCTGGTGATTTTGTCATGGCATTTGGTTATCGAAATCAGATAGTAGAGGGGACGGTTTTAAGTCTTTCCTATGTGCCAACCCTATCGGCGGCTGAAGTATGGCAAGACCCGTATTTAACCGGAACCAAAAGGTCGGTTACAGATAGTGAAAGTGAAGGCTACCGAATTCAGCTTACACCAAGTTCTGGAACAGGCTTTTCATTGGACCTCGGTTACGGCACGAATGAAGTAGAAAATGAGTTGTCAGGCAGTTCATTGAGTAATGAAGAGCGATCTATTTTGAGAAGAAGCGGCGATAGTCGTTATCTTAATGTGGGTTATCAATTCCCCTTAAGTAGCACTATGTTCCTTTCTCCAACGGTAACTTACATTGACCATAACGCAGATGGCCGTGCCATGTCGTTTCAATCTTATGCGGCGAGCCTAGGGTTGATTAATCAGTTCGGACATCATGCTTTGTCGGTTAACGTCGATTATGCAGAAAGCGATTATGACGCGATCAATCCCGTTTTTGGTCTCAAGCAATCAGATTCTTCTTATGGTGCATTTGTGGCTTATGAATACGCCTCACTCTTTAATGTGGATTACTTGTCGTTCATCTCGTTTGCTGGAATGTCTCAGACTAATTCTAATATCGATTTCTTTGACGCTTCACTGTTGGCATTTTCAGTCGGTCTCAACCTCAAGTTTTAGACCTCTAATATGACCAATATTGGCACAATATAACAGATGAAAAGGTGTTGAATAATGAATAAATCCAATCTAGTGAGTGCTCTTTTCATCGTTTTAATTGGTGGATGGATGTTTTCCGGTAGTTTTACTTCTGCGGAAGTTATTGCTCAAGAAAAACCATTAAATGACGGTGTTTATACCGTTCGTGTGAAGCAATTTCAAACGAAAAATATCGTAAAGAGTATAAAACTTAATGGCCGAACAGAGCCGTATTTAACCGTTACGGTTGCTTCGGAAGTAGAAGGGAAGGTCACCAAAGTGCTGGCCATGCCTGGCAGCGCACTCAAAACCGGTGATCTCATCGCCACATTGGATGTTGATGGGGTACAAGATGATTTAGATTACGCGCTGGCTAACCTAAAGCAGAAAGAAATTGAATATACCAGCGCGAAGAAGTTAGCGAGTAAAGGGTTCCAAGGAAAGATCCAACTGGCTAAATTGCATACCGAGTATAAGCGAGTGAAGTCTTTGGTTGCCAAACTTAAAAGAACGATTGATAGGTCCTCTATTCGGTCGCCGCAAAATGGCGTGATGAATGAACGTTTTGTTGAAGCAGGGGATTATGTGTCTGTTGGTGATGCTGTGGCGAGAATTGAAATGTTAGACCCGCTTATTGTCAGCGGTTCTGTTACAGAGAACGATATCTACCTTTTACGGAACCAGAAAGAAGCAAAAATTCGAACACTGGATAACCGGTTAATAGATGGTCAAATAAACTACTTATCAAGTGTTTCAGATCAAGCAACGAATACCTTCCGTATCGAAATAAAGGTACCGAATCAGGATAGCATCTTGTATGCAGGAACCAGTGCTGAGATTGAGCTTCCGCTAGGGGTTGAACCCGCAATCAAAGTATCACCTTCGATCCTAGTGTTAGGTACTGACGGTGAGCTTGGTATTAAGAGTGTCGTCGACGGAAAGGTAAGGTTTGAGCCGATTGATATCCTAAAAACGGACCAAGATGGTGCGTGGATAAAGGGGTTGAGTCGTGGAGTGGACATTATTGTTTTGGGTCAAGGTTTTGTAAGTGCAGGAGAATCGGTCAATATTTTCCGCGTAGAGGCAACAAACAATGAATAGTATTATTCGCTTTGCAATCGAACGAAGTCGTACGTTCATTTTGTTGTTGATCATACTTATCTTCGTCGGAGCCGTTAGTTATAGCATTGCTCCGAAAGAGTCCGACCCCGATGTGCCGCTCCCCTTCATCAGTATTTCAGTGTCGCATGATGGTATTTCACCGGATGATGCTGAGCGTTTATTGTTGCGACCAATAGAGAAAAAACTCAATGATATCGAAGGTATCAAAGAGATGCTAAGTGATGCGAACGAAGGGCTCGTAACTATCTCTCTCGAATTTGAACCCACCATAAATAAAGATATCGCGCTGGCAAATGTTCGTCAACAGGTTGAACTTGCAAAGGGGGAACTTCCACCGGATACCGAAGCGCCAATCGTTAAAGAGATCACTCTTGCTGCATGGGCTCCAGCCTTGACAGTTGTATTTTCGGGCAGCGTACCAGAAAGCACGTTGATAGCATTGTCGAAAACGGTTCAAGATCAGATAGAAGCGTTCCCTGAAGTGCTTAATGTGGATATTGGAGGAGAACGTAAAGAGTCGGTTGAGGTGTTATTAGACCCGCTGTTACTGGAGAGCTATCAGCTTGACCACTCGTCTATTTTAAATCTGCTTTCTCGAAATAACCGCCTTATTGCTGCTGGAAATATGGACACAGGTAAGGGGCGATTTGCTATCAAAGTACCGTCGGTTTTCGAGCAGATGTCCGATATTTTGTCTATGCCGATAAAAGTCTCTGGTGACAAGGTTGTTACCTTTGGTGATATAGGTTCAATTCGACGTGTTTACGAAGACCCGATAACCATTACACGCCTTAATGGCCAACGGGCCATTACGTTAGATGTTAAAAAAAGGGCGGGTGAAAACACGATCAGTACGGTTGAAAAAGTTCGCGCTCTGATAGATGAAGAATCGGCTTCATGGCCGAGTAGTATTGATATTAGTTATGTCGGTGATACATCAATTGATGTGAAGAACATGTTGTCAGATTTGCAAAACAATGTCGCCAGTGCGGTGATTCTTGTTGTGATAGTCATCGTCATGATTTTAGGTTGGAGAAGTGCCGCTTTCGTAGGCGTGGCGATACCCGGTGCGTTCCTAACCGGAATAATTTTATTGGTCGCTTTCGGTATGACCATTAATATTATTGTCCTATTCGGTTTGATCATGGCTGTGGGTATGTTGGTCGACGGGGCGATAGTCGTAACCGAGTATGCCGTTAAAGAGATGGCAAAGGGTATCGACAAGAAACAGGCTTACTTGACTGCTGCAAATAGGATGTCTTGGCCCATTATTGCCTCTACTGCCACAACGTTGGCTGCCTTTATACCTTTGCTATTCTGGCCCGGTATCATGGGCGATTTTATGAAGTATCTGCCTTTAACGTTAATATTTACTCTTGTTGCGTCTTTGTTTATGGCCTTAATCTTTGTTCCTACATTAGGGGCTGTTTTTGCGGGTAAATCGGCTTCAGTGATTGTTTTAAAAGATGCGTCTAACGCTTCAACGAATGATGAAGTTTCTGAAGCGAACATGATAACGCGCCTATACGCTAAAGCACTGTCGGTTGTTGTTAACCGGCCTGTTTATACATTATCCATCGCACTGGCTTTTTCAATCTCAGTGTTTGTTCTCTATGCAAACTATGGAAAAGGAGTCGTCTTTTTTCCAAAAATTGATACCGGTGTATTTAATCTCACGATTCGTTCGCCAGCCGATTTATCTATCTATGAAAAAAGTGATTTGATGAAAGAGGTCGAGAACAGAATTCTAAACATAAATGGAATAGACACACTCTACTCAAAAACAGGGAATGATGACGCTGTCGGATTTGTGCGGGGTAATTTGGTGCCATGGCAAGATAGGCCGCATCTAAATCTGATTACGGAGGAAGTTCGGAAACGATTGCAAGGTATTTCTGGTATTCAGGTAGAAGCTCAAGCGCAGAGTAATGGGCCGAACAACGGTAAAGCGCTCCAAATCGAAGTCAGTGCATTGGCGTCAGATCAGCTTCAACCAGCCCTAGATAAACTGAAACACTTATTAAATACGATGCCACAACTGCGCAATGTAACTGATGATGGAGAGCAACCAAGTATTGAATGGAAAATAGATATCGATAGGGAAAGAGCGTCTTCATTTGGTGCCGACCCAACGGTAGTTGGGTCGAGTGTTCAGATGTTAACTACGGGACTCGTTGTGGGTAATTATCGACCCGACGATAGCGATGAAGAGCTAGATATAAAGGTTCGTTATCCTAAGGCATTTCGACATCTCGATAGCTTACAAACGATAAGAGTTAATACCTCTCATGGAATGGTGCCAATAAGTAATTTTGCGAGAGTTTATCCGTCAGAGCGTCAACCATCGATTCATAAGGTCGATGGCAAGCAAGTATTGACGATCCAAGCTGATTTGGCAGAGGGTGTACAGCTAGAAGCCGTATTTACGTTACTCAACGAGCAACTGGCCGATTTGATGACAGACCCCACTGTTCGTATCCGATACAAAGGTGAGAATGAGGACCAACAAGAATCACAAGAGTTCTTAACCAAGGCCTTCTTGGGTGCGCTGTTCATGATGGGGCTCATCTTGATTACTCAATTCAACTCATTTTATCAGGCGTTTTTAATACTGAGTGCGGTGCTGTTTTCGACCGTTGGTGTTTTTCTGGGTCTGCTTATCTCCCAACAATCATTTGGGGTCGTAATGGGAGGGTTGGGCATCATCGCGCTTGCCGGGATTGTGGTGAACAATAATATTGTTCTTATCGACACCTTTAATCAATTTGTAAAGGAAGGAATGCCAGTCCAAGAGGCCATTATCAATACAGGTTTGCAGAGGCTTAGGCCTGTCCTAATGACCACGGTCACAACGGTGTTAGGTTTGCTGCCTATGGTACTGGAAATGAATGTCGACCTTTTCAACCGAAAGATTGAATTTGGTGCGCCGATCGCAAAATTTTGGGTCCAACTGGCGTCCACCGTCGCTGGTGGGTTGGTGTTTGCAACCGTATTAACCCTGTTAATCACCCCATCTTTGTTGGCATTGAGATATAACAAAAAAGGAAAACTTAATGAATTATCCTATGAATGATCATGTCTCATCGACGTCAAAGATGGACGCTATATGCCTTACGGATATTCCGGTAGTGGGTAGAGTCCATGACTACATTACGATGAAAAAAGTGCCGGTTCCACAACCCAACAGCCAAGAAGTGTTGGTTAAGCTTTGCGCTTCAGCCATGCATATCGACGAAATTTATGCGGCACAAGGAACGGCTTTAGGTCGATTCTATGGCCCTAAAACGATATCGGATGAGAAACCTTGTATTTTGGGTTCTTCGGTAGCGGGTGTGGTTGTAAAAGTAGGGTCTGGTGTAAAAAAGATAAAGATTGGTGATGAGGTTATCGCTATCCCGTCGGAACAAATGGAACGTGGGTCTTGGGCGAATTACCGCGTGCTCGATCAGAAAATGGTAATGAGAAAGCCAGACAAATTAACACATGTTGAAGCCGCCGCGACCACGATGGGGGCTTGCGTCGCATGGGGGTCGATACAAGCCGCAAAGGTCCGCCGAGGAACCGATTGTGTTGTTGTTGGTGCTTCTGGTGCTATTGGCAGCATGATCGTACAGTACTTAAAGAGTTTAGACTGTCATATTACGGCTGTTTGCGGCGCTAAAAATGAAAGGTATGTACGTCAATTAGGCGCACATGAAGTCGTTGATTATACATTAAACGATTTTGCAGACTTGGCTGAGTATAATGCCATTCGTTACGACATTGTGTTCGATTGTGTCGGTGGGAAATCGATAGAAAAAAGTGCCTTTAGAGTACTTAAAAATGATGGTGTTTTTGAAACGATCGTCGGCCCCATGCAATACGTAGGTGAAGAGAAATTGAGCTGGTCAGAATTTGCTAGTGTCCTAGGTTATGTTGGAAAAAGAATGCTCACTACCCGAATTCGCCGTGGGCCGATGTATACATTTGGTGAAAAATATCCCAAGAATGTTATTGAGCAGGCCTACAAGGTTCTTCTCAATGAGAATATTAAAATGCCAATTGATAGGGTTGTTCCGTTTACTCAAGAGAGTATCTCAGAAGCGATACGCCATTTAATGACTCATCGAGCGAAAGGGCGAATTGTTATCAACTTTGAGAGTTCGTTAGACTCGGGTGTTTTTGTTGTCTGTTAGGTTAAATACATAATAGGTAGCAAAAGATAAATATTAGAATAGGGCGAAGAATGAATTATTTAAAGGTAAATAAAGACGCTTGGGATAAACGAACAAAAGTTCACGTAGACTCAAAGTTCTATGATGTAGAAGGCTTTCTGAGCGGAAGAAATTCGTTAAATCAAATTGAACTCGACGAAGTTGGTGACGTTAATGGTAAGGCATTACTCCATCTCCAGTGCCATTTTGGACAAGACACAATGTCATGGGCAAGGCTAGGTGCGAAGGTTACTGGTGTCGATATCTCTTCTGAGGCCATAAATGTGGCTAAGCGTCTTTCTGAAAAGCTGAGCTTATCTACTCACTTTGTCTGTGATGATATCTACAGTTTTGCAGATACAAACGATCAGTTATTCGATGTTGTTTTTGTTTCATACGGGGCCTTGTGCTGGTTACCCGATTTACATCGTTGGGCCGATTTGGTTTCGAGTTCATTAAAGGAAGGCGGTCAACTCAACCTTGTGGAGTTTCATAACTTCAATGATGTTCTTTCGGGTTACTCTTATTTTCCATCGAATGAAGCCGATATTGATGATGAAGGAACGTATACTGAAAACTGTACCGGAGAAACGTCGGTAATGATGACTTGGCCACACCCTATAAGCGAAGTCATCAATGCACTAATTGGCGCGGGTCTGAGTGTTGATAGCGTGAACGAATTCCCATATAGCCCATACAATTGTTTTTCCGAAATGGAAAAAGATGGCGATCGCGGTTTTAAGAAGTTGTGCAATGGTCAACCGATACCATTAGTGTATTCCATTAAAGCGAGAAAACAGATTTGTCTCTAGTTATTGAATTGAATAGCGCGCCGGATAAGTCTGACGTTAACGCCGTTCATGAAGGATTGTCGGCGTTTAATAGGACTCACTTGCCATTTGTTTACGACGCCAGTTTCGCCTTATTTCTGCGTAGTGATACTGGTAAACTGCATGGTGGCGTCACGGTGAGAGTTTTAGGACAGTGTTTGTATCTCGATGATTTTTGGTTATCAGAAGGCGTTAGAGGGAAAGGCTGGGGCGAGAAGATAATAAACATGGTTGAGCAAGAGGGAAAAAATCGAAACGTCAATGGTATTTATCTCGACACGTATACATTTCAGGCTTCGCAATTTTATAAGAAACTGGGGTTTATAGAAACGGGAAGATTCTGCGATTTTCCAGTTCTTGGCGTAGACAAAATATTCTTATGTAAACGATGTTGATAATTTGTCACTAGGTAAAAATAAAATGCTTGAAGAAAAAATCGATTTGCACCATATGAGTTTGATAGGAACGGGAAGCCAAGCTGACGTATTTTATGATGGTTTTGATTCCGTTTATAAAGCATTTAAATCCGATGTTTCTTATCAAACGGTCGCGTATGAATTCGAGGCAACAAAAAAAGCGAGTGCGTTACGTTTACCCGTTCCAACTATCGCTGGTATCACGACAGTGAATGGGAAACTCGCACTAAAAATGAACCTGATAGAAGGAGAGTCAATATTAGGCATCATTGAGAAATCGCCATCGACGGTATTTCGATTGGGAGAATTATTGGCGAATGCCCACAGTGAAATCCATCAGAAGACGGTACAAGATGGTTTTATATCTCAGGGGCTTCGACTTAAAGAAAAAATTTTAGAAAAAGACCTACTTTCGCAAGTAGTAAAAGATAAATTACTGGCCTTACTGTTGTCTTTACCGACTAAATCGCATCTGTGTCACAATGATTTCCATCCGGGAAATCTGATGCAGGGCACAACTAATGTCGTGGTTTTGGACTGGGCAGACGCTGACGTGGGTAACCCATTAGCGGATGTGGCTCGGACCTATCTTCTTATCTCACTCAGTAGGAGCTCCGAAACGTCTAGAGTAAAACAAGCGATGGATACGTTTTTTAAGTTCATTATCTGTCGTCAATATATCTACCATTACCGAAAGAATAACGGATTGGATAAAAATGAGTTCGGAGCATGGTTAGCGGTTGTTGCTGGGGCAAGATTGTCTGAGAACTACAATGGTGAAACTGAGGCACTTAAGGCGATTATAAATAAAGAATTGAAAAGACATGATCGATTGCGTTAAAAACAGGTTGAGGTAAAAGTACGATGGATTTTACTAAGTTATCAGAGCAATTAATGACGATGAACGACGATAGTTGGGCTAAGCATTCTAATCCATGGAGTGTCTATACCCGATTTACTATTCTACCGCTCATTTCAGTTTCTTTTTATTCACAGCATTGGATTGGTTCATACAGTTGGCTATTAGTATTGGCCTCATTTATCTGGATATGGCTAAACCCTAGGTTATTTAAAGCACCAAAACAGACAGACAATTGGGCATCGAGAGGAACATTTGGTGAGCGTATATATTTGAATCGGGCTGTTTGCGCTATCCCAACGCATCATCAGAAGGCGACGAATGTCCTTCAATGCCTGTCAGCGTTGGGCATGATGCCATTTCTTTACGGGCTTTACTCGTTAGATATTTGGGTGCTAATAATCGGCAATATTTGGATTATTTTATGCAAAGCGTGGTTCGTGGATCGCATGGTATGGGTGTATATGGACGCAAATAAGCCCGTTATGGCGGATTAAATAACGTGTTCTGTTGAACATTCAATAGTGCTATAAAATCAGGGTAGTTGCCACTTCTACCATGAATATGTTGCTCAATGGTAGTCCTACTTAACTCAATGCCATGTTCTTGCGCTACATATCGCCATGCCTGTTCAATAATGGGTTTGGAATCAATTAGCGTCCCATCCATATTGAACAGTACGGCTTCCATTCTAGCGGACATCGAACGACTCCTTACCTAAGAAAACGGTAAAAAGATCGAGATTACCTTTTACTTTGTCATTGTAAATTTCAAGCGCATCTCTACTGTCTTCTGCATGGCAAATAAAGGGTAATATGATGGCTTTATCTTTCATCATTGAACAAATAACCGCGCCAGCTTCGTCGTCCTCTAAATTTTGAGGAATAACCAGCCCTTTTGCTGATAGCAGTGCAAATGTGGATTTACTCATAGTCATTATTCTCCATTAGGTTGTGAAATAACTTTAACCTCATTTAAGCATTCCATATAATGAATTTAATTCAATTATGCATGAGTAATGGGAATGGATATAGATCAGCTACGCGCATTTTGTCAGCTAGCTAAATCGGGTAACTACCGGATGGCTTCCGAGCAACTATTTATCACTCAGTCTGCATTAACCAAGAAGATTCAGCGTTTAGAGAACGACATAAATTCAATATTGTTCGAACGAGGCCGAAGTGGTGCGAGCTTAACGCAAGTGGGTAAAACGATTCTTCCGGAAGCAAAACGATTGGTTGCAAGCTTTACATCTTTTGAAGCACTTACAAGGTCGGTTACCGACGGCACGAAAGGGCATTTAGGTATCGGTTTTGGGATTTCTACCTACCACCAAGCCCCTAAATATATTTCTACTTTTAAACAGAATTTTCCAGACGTGCATGTCACATTGAATGATATACCGTCGCACCATCAGACAAAGCTGCTTCTGAGTGGCGAGCTTCAGCTAAGCTTTAATCGACTACCTGTTAGTCCTCCCTTAAAAAGTATTCGGCTCTTTTCGGATAGATTAGTTGTGGCTGTGCATGAAGGTGAATGGATAGACAGTAAGGATAATTGGAAATCACTTTCCCAATTGAACTATATGCGACTTACCCCAGCCAGAGGGCAGGGGCTTAGCGGGCAAATAGATTCGTTTCTTCGCGACAATCAATTGCAATTGAATGTGGAACAAGAGTCTGACGATATTTTAACGCTTCTGTCTCTAGTTTCAGCAAGGCTGGGATATACGGTTATTCCAGCCAGCGCAAAATTATTGGGCCAGCCACAAATTAGATACATCCCATTAAGTGGCTCCAGCTCAAAATGGGATGTCGGTTTAATCTGGAATGACAGCTATCAAGATCCGGTGAGACAACAATTTATAGATACGCTTATTTGCACATGATTGCGTCTAGAATAAAGCTTGTTTTGAGCCTATTTGGTTTGGTTTAACAGTTGCTTAAGTAGGCTTCTCTCTTCATCTGTCATGCCGGTTTTATTTAAAAATGGCATATCAGCGGTGTCGACTGAACGTGCTAAAATCCTTGGTGCCCAGCGTTCAATATCTTGCCAGCTATCAAAAACGACGCCAGACGGCGCGACGACAAAGACGTCATCGGTTGGGTTGCTACTGTGGCAACTTGCACAGCGCAACGAAATAATAGCCTTTACTGAACCTTGCACTGTCGTCAGCGGGGTTACCTCACTTATTTGTCCTGCTGCTGTCTCCTTCGGCGTATTAGAAGGAATGCTGATAACCACCGCGAGCAGACACATAGCCGCAATACCGGAAATCAAAACACTTGGCTTATTTTTACCGGTGTGTTTTAGATTGAAGTAGTGTCGAATCCAAGCACTGATTACCATGATTAACAGGGCAACCAACCAGTTAAATTCATGTTGATAGATCATTGGGTAATGGTTACTTATCATTAAGAAAATAACGGGTAGTGTAAGGTAATTATTGTGAATCGAGCGCCTCTTACCTTCTAAACCTGGAGCCGGGTCGACAGGTTCGCCTGCCGCGACTTGCGCCACCATTTTTCGCTGGCCGGGGATGATCTTATGCCAGACGTTATTCACCATAATCGAGCCTATTAGCGCACCCATATGGATAAACGCACCACGTCCGCTAAAGAATTCGGTGAAGACGAAGAAAAACGCCCCACCTGCAACGGTAAGTGAAACAACAAAGAGTGTTCGATTCCTGGCTAATGGTGAACGTAATAACGCTTCATAACAGACCACACCCGCCGAGATAGTCCCGACCCCCAAACTAACGGCTGCTGTGGTGGAGAGTGTCATTACCCTTGGGTCGATAAGATAGGCCTGCGCATTAAGATAATACATCCAGATCATCAATACGGAGCCCGTCATCCATGTGGTGTAGGCTTCCCATTTAAACCAATGTAGGTTTCCTGGTATTGTTTCTGGACCAACTTGGTATTTTGTTACCTCGTAGAAACCACCGCCATGCACGGCCCATAGATCGCCCTTAATACCTTTGTCTTTTTTCCATTTAGGTGGCATCTCTATACTGTTGTCTAACCACGTGAAATAGAAGCTTGCCCCTATCCATGCAATGCCACTAATTACGTGGAACCATTTGATAAATAGCGCAATCCACTCGTAGAGTTGTGGCCACATATTTTACTTCCTTTTTTGTAGACGAGTTTTCCATTCAGATAGGTAGCCGCGATGACTCTTTCATCACTTAGCATTGAGATAGCAAACAGTTGCTCGGATAGATTATTACAGCGCACCAAGCGTTGATGAAGAATGGGTGAAGCCTTGATATCCAGTTCGATAAAATCGGCTTCGGTTCCGGGATTAAGGTTGCCAACAAGGTGGGATATGCCCATGGCATCGGCCGCGCCCTGAGTACAGCGATATAAGGACTCAAATGGGTCTAAGCTAATGCCTTGTAACTGACAAATTTTGTAGGCGTCCGACTGATTTGCGAATAAGCTTAGGCTTGTTCCTGCGCCAATATCGCTGGCTATAGATATTGGAATATTGTGGTCTTTTGCTTTTTGGTAATTGAATAAACCGCTACCAAGAAATAGATTAGAAGAAGGACAAAAGGTGATGGTAGAACCCGATTCCGCTAACGCTTTATACTCGCGGTCTTGCAGGTGAAGACAGTGACCGAATAGTGAACGGTCGCGTGCTAGGCCGAAGCTTTGATAAATATCGAGATAATCTTTGTGTTTAGGATAAAGGGATTTTATCCACTCTATTTCAGACAAATTTTCACTTAAGTGAGTCTGAATAAAGACGTCCGGGTGTTCTTCGGCAAGTTGTCCCGCTTTTTTAAGCTGCTCCGGTGAGCTTGTTGGTGCAAACCTAGGCGTGATCGCGTACATGGCTCGGCCATTCCCGTGCCATCTCTCTATGAGAACTTTACAGTCGTGATAAGCAGATTCAGGCGTATCTTGAAGGTAATCAGGACAGTTTCTATCCATCATGACTTTTCCGCAGATCATCCTTGCATCCAACTCTTCAGCCGCGACAAAAAAAGCATCAACAGAGTGTGGGTGGACCGTTGCAAATACGCTCGCGGTCGTGGTTCCGTGAGAAAGCAACTGTTCTAAAAAAAACCGTGATTGTCGATAGCAATATTCCACTTCGGCAAACTTTTTCTCGGTAGGGAAGGTGTACTCATTCAACCAATCTAATAGCTGTTTTCCGTAGCTGGCTATTATCTCAATCTGCGGTAGATGTACATGGCCGTCGATCATTCCGGGAATGATTAATCCCTTGTGCAGATCCACGCCACCATAATTGAGTAGCTGTTGATTCTCTGGCAGTTTGAAAAACGTTTCGGCCTCACCGACATGGGTAATCTTTCCCTCCTGTATCACTAGCACACCGTCATTAAAGTATTGATAATTTTTGGCCGGATCGATGGTGCGCTTGGGGAAGTGCAATAGACTTCCCCGATGGACTTGTCTAAGCATATTAACTCCCTCTATAGGTTGAATAAGAGAATGGAGAGAGCAACAAAGGAACATGATAGTGACGTTCATCTTCTACAACAAAATGCACGTCTACCACAGGAAAAAAACAATCGTCGAACTGATTTTGGCAGTATTGCTCGGTGTGAAACTTAAGGGTGTATCGTCCTTTTTTAAGTGTGACGGCATCAAACTGAAAGCGACCGTCCTGATCTGTGATGCCTTTTTGCAGACTCTCATGTTGAGAAAATCGAGTGAGTTCTACTTCGATACAAGAAGCAGGAATACCATGGGTGGTATTGAGTACATGACAACTTAAGCTGCTCATAATAGTGCCTCCATGCGAATATGGCTGATTTTTCTCTGTTCTACAGAGGCGTTTAGTAACTCGTCAACACGGCTATTGTTGAATCGAATTTGCAAAATATCCCGCATCTCTTGAGCTGATTTATTGGTGGCACAGACGATGAAGATGAAACCAAATTTATTGAGGTAAGCGTGATTTAATTTAAGAAGCGATTGCAGTACCGTTTCGCAAGCGCCCGATACCTGACTCTGTTCTTTCTTACTCAAGTCTTTGCCTTGCGCGTATTTTTCTCTAAGGCTAGAGATATCACCAATCATTGGGTGTCCAGCGAAGGCGTCTAACCAGTCTTTCTCTTCTAGTTGGCGAAAGGCTTTGTCCGCCATATCCAGCACGTTTTCTTTGCTTAACGCCACGCCAGAATTGGGAGATAACGATGTCAAAAGCAGTGTTTGCCAGCGTTGGCTTGAACAAATTTTCTCCAACAGAGGTCTATCGATGGAAAGTGTGTTGTCTGCGGGTTGATTAGCCATGCGGAGTCCTCTTCAGCATCTTTTTGGTGTCGTTTGCTCGTTGCCACTGTTTTTCTCTGCGTGGGCGATCTTCTGCTTGATATGCTGAATCGGATTTGATTGATTCAAAAAGGGCCATGAGCTGGGCAGAAACCGAGACAGCAACTTGCATCGGCAGTTTCCCTTGAATGGCGGGAAGGCCGATTGGACAGGTGAGTTGTTCTAATAATGAAGGGTTAGAGAGTTGCTCTTTTAAGCGAAACTCAAAGCGTTGTTTCTTACCTCGAGAACCGATAAGGCCAATATAAGGAAAGCAGTCTCTCTCTATCGCTAATTTCGTCAAGTCAAAATCTAAAGCATGGTCATGTGTCATAATAAGCACGATGCTTTTTGTATCGAGATTGTTGACGGTTTCGATTGGAAAGTCATGCTGATAGGCTTTTACACCTAAGACCGTTACTTGCTCTATCCATTCATGCCGATTATCGATAACGCGTACATGGCAAGGTAACTGCTGAAGAATGGTACACAAGGCTTGGCTCACATGCCCTGCGCCATAAATAACGACCTTAGGCAATAGGCAGTTTATGCTCTCAAGCATAACCTGCACCGCACCGCCGCAACACTGTTGTAAATCCGCGGTCAACGAAAAGCGTTCAATAGACACGCCTTCTTGTTTATGGTCTAACAATTTTCGTGCTTTCTTGATTACTTGACGCTCAAGGTTACCGCCACCAAGTGTGTCGAACTGAGCATGGGTTGATATAACCATTTTACTGCCGTTTGCCCGAGGAACCGAGCCAGCTTCAGCAACAATGGTGGCGATACAATAGGCTTCTCCATGTTGTTCTAGCCATTGGCATGCCTCTAACCATGTTAATTTAGAGCCTACAGTGAACGGGTTGAAAGCGTCTGAGTGATTATTTTGCATAGGTCGCCTCCCGACCAAATTTGTCGTACTGTTTTGCGCAGGCTTTTAATATGGCTTCACCTGTAGCAGGTGCATTCAGTTCAGCGGCTAAAGTATGGTTTCCAATAGACGAAACCGCATTGTAGATGGCGCACCAAACGCTGATGGCGTGCATGAAAGGCGGTTCGCCGACAGCTTTAGAACGATAAATGCTGTGCTCAGGGTTTGCTTTATCGAAAAGGTCGATATTCATCTGCTTCGGATAGTCGCCGATGGTTGGTATTTTGTAGTTCATCGGGCTGTTGCTTAGCAGCGCACCGTCTTTGTTCCAGACCAACTCTTCTGTCGTTAACCACCCCATTCCTTGAATAAATGCGCCTTCAATTTGACCAAGGTCGATCGCGGGGTTAAGGCTGCTGCCGACGTCGTGTAAGATGTCTACTCTATCAACCCGCATTTCACCTGTAAGGGTATCGATAGTCACCTCTGAACAAGAAGCACCTAATGAGAAATAGAAAAAAGGTCTACCGATAGATTTTTTCGGGTCATACCAAATCTTTGGTGTTTTGTAGAACCCGCTAGCGGAGAGGGAAACACGGTTTAAGTAAGCCTGCTGAATCAACGAATACCAATCTATCTGCTTATCCCCGATAGCGAGCACGCCATCGATAATGTCTGCTTCGGTTCCTACGGCTTTATACTCTTTCAACGCAAACTCTATTAGGCGAGATTTCAGCGCTTTTGCTGCATTGTGCGCGGCCATACCGTTGAGATCGGTACTCGATGAGGCGGCGGTAGGCGAGGTGTTTGGCACTTTATCGGTTCTGGTTGAGGTGATTAGCACCAACTCAAAGGGAATGCCTAAAGTTTGAGCCACAATTTGCTGAATCTTGGTATGCAAACCTTGTCCCATTTCTGTACCACCATGAGATACCTGCACGCTGCCATCGGTATAGATATGGACCAATGCGCCGGCTTGGTTTAGATGCGTTGCGGTAAATGCAATACCAAATTTTACAGGGGTAAGTGCCAATCCTTTTTTAAGTATTGGATTGGCTTTATTCCATGCGTCGACTTCTTCTCGACGTTGTCGATAGTCGCAACGAGTTTCTAGCTGAGTGATGACCTGTTTCAGTTCTCTATATTGCTCAACGGCCATCCCGTAATGAGTGGTGTCTTTACCTGCTCGATAAAGGTTTTTAAGGCGTAGATCGAGGGCATCTTCACCCACGGCAATGCTGAGGTCTTGCATTGCTTGTTCAATCACCATCATGCCTTGAGGCCCGCCGAATCCGCGAAATGCAGTATGGGAAACGGTGTCGGTTTTCAGTCGGTTACCCGTGACTGATGCCTTCGCGAGGAAGTAGGCATTATCGCTGTGGAACATCGCTCGATCGACAATAGCACCAGAAAGATCCGCTGAGTGGCCGCATAACCCATTCACTTCTAATGCGACGGACTCGATAACGCCTTGTTTATTTGCGCCAATCTTATATTGATTGAAGAACGGATGGCGTTTACCCGTTACCGACATATCCGTGGATCGGGGGAGTCGAATTTTTACCGCTTTACCAGACAACAATGCGCCCATGCTGGCTAAACACGCCCATTGAGCAGCTTGTGTTTCTTTGCCTCCAAAGCCTCCGCCCATTCGACGCATATCTACGGTCACTTTGTTAAATGGAATATCGAGCACTTCGGCGACGAGTGTTTGTACCTCGGTTGGATGTTGGCTTGAGGTGCGTAAAAATATCCCCTTGTCTTCGGTGAGTTCTGCAAGGCTTATCTGCCCTTCAAGGTAGAAGTGCTCTTGCCCACCAATATGCTGTTGACCAGAAATAACGATGTCACTTTTTTCAAACTGTTCGACTGACACTGGTGTTCCCATGGTATTTGCAGGCAACACTTCTGCTTGATTGCCGTCTCTCACACAATCAAGGATAGGATTCAGATCGATATCGTATTCAATCTGAGCTTTCTTTGCGGCTTTTACTGCTTGAACATGGCTTCGAGCCAATACAAGTGCGACTGGTTGTTGATAGAACTTTATTTCGTTATCGCTGAGTAGTGGGTCGCCTTTGACAATTGGACCGATATCTTTTTTTCCGGGGATATCGTGATACCCATAAACCGCGACGACACCAGGCATCGCTTTTACGGGAGAAAGATCAAGCGCTGTTATCTTCCCCTTTGCAATAGATGCGGTTATGACGGCACCATGCAAACACCCTTTAGGGGTTGGGTAGTCGTCTAGAAATGCCGCGTCACCAGTGACTTGTTTAATGGCACTTTCGTGTTTGTAACTTTGGCCAACAATGTTTGACGAGCGCATTTGTTTTTCGCCACTTACCGGGTTTAAATGGGTTAATTTACGCATTATTGATTAACCTCTTTTGTACTCTTTTCATTGGATGAATGGAGTGGAGTGTTCAACCTTGTTGGGACCTGATGACATTCCAGATAAAAGCGCTGAATGAGGTTTTGCACAAGCTGTATACGATATTCCGCGCTGCCCCTTACGTCACCAATGGGCGCAATAACGTTTGGTACGAGTTTTTGTACTTTACGGACCAACTCAGAGGTGAAATGACGGCCGACAAAAAGGCCTTCGAGTTGCGAAAGTCGAACAGATTTTGCCGCGATACCCCCGGCAGATAAAATACAAGCCTTAATACGGTTATCACTTCCCAAGGTCAGGTTAATCGCCAAAACAACGGTAGCGATGTCGTCTTCGAACCGTTTACTGATCTTATAGATGGCGTGTTTTTGATTCGGGGCCAATATAGGAATATGGATTGCACTTATCCATTCATCGTCTTTGATAAGGGTTTCACGGTAACCAGTAATGTAATCTTCCGGCGCGTATAGTCGCTTCTTTTTGCCGTTATCGATTTCGATACGGGCATTTAAGCTGATAAGTAATGGCGCCACATCCCCGATAGGTGAAGCATGACCCAGACTGCCACCGAGCGTACCTCGGTTTCGAATAGTGAGGCTACCCAATCGCTCAATTAACTCGTCTGTGCTTGGGTAATGTTCACGCATAAAAGCGTGTAATTTTGAAAGCAGCACGGCGGATCCAATTCTCCAGCCTGACTTGGTTTTTGTTATACCTTGTAAATCTTTCACATCGGAGAGATCAATCATCTTGTCTATACGCTGTAATTGCTGGGTTACCTCAAGAGCTAAATCTGTACCACCCGCAATCAGTTTTGCATCTGGATGTTTGGTACGAAGTTTGCCAAGCGTTTCTCGATCACATGGCTTCCAATAATTGACCGTGTTCTGTGGTTCTATCGAATGCATCCATTCGACAAGTGTGTCTTCGTCTTGACTTATTGGGTCGTCAATACCGATATCAGCGATGAGGTTTGCCGCTTTAATCAACGGGCCGTAACCAGTACAACGGCAAAGATTGCCAGAAAGATAATCCGGCGGATTTTCTGGGCGTTTTTTTTGTTTAGAAAGCGCATACAGAGACATCACAATACCGGGAGTGCAGAAGCCACATTGTGTACCATGATTATCAACAACGGCCTGCTGCACTGGGTGCAGTTTTCCGTTTTGTTGCAAGTGTTCAACGGTGACAATTTTTTTTCCGTGTAGCGCATGAAGAGGCGTAATGCAGGCGTTGACCTGTCGATAACGTAGCTGGTTATCTTCATCCATGTCTGCCATAACAACAGTACAAGCACCACAATCGCCACTGGCGCAGCCTTCTTTAGACCCGGTCAATTCTCGCTGTTCTCTTAAATAGGGCAATAGCATACTATCAACGGCTGCTGTTTCTATTTGAACAATTTCATCGTTGATCATGATCTCTAACATAACGTCCTCCGGTGCCAAAAAAAGTTGTCCACTTGGTCAAGTAACTAGGTAAAAAAAGACCCACGAGCTATACAAAAGCTGGTGAGTCTTTTCGAGGGCGATTAGTTATGGATTTTTGCCTCGATACCTTCTACGTACCAGTTAATACCCGCAAGCTCTTGATCCGTCAGCGTATGTCCCGCTGCAATCACTTCTTTACCACTGTTATCTTTCATTGGGCCAGTGAAAGGATGGAACTCGCCTGATTTAATTTTAGCATGTGTGGCTATAATCGCCTCTTTGATGTCAGTAGGCAGTTCAGGGTTCACAGAAGCGATTTGCAATATGTCATCTGCAAAACCATGCCGATACCCCTAGCTCTGGCTTGATTAACACCATATATCATCTTCACCAGAGTTGACTTGCCTGCGCCATATTCACCCAGTAACGCCAGTGTTTCTCCTTTTTTTAGGGTCAGGTTTACATTGTTATTTGCTATGACACCTGGAAAAAACTTACTCACGTTCCAGAGCTCTAATAGATATCCATTGGTCATCGTGTGTTGATTCCTTTCCTATAATTGGAATGGTTAATGCAATAACCTGACCAATTGTTCAACTCACTAGAAAAGGTAAGGTTTGCTAGGATTATGTTGTAACTTTGAATGGTCGAACGAGGCAAACTTGGCGCGTCTGCACTAAATTAGTACGAGAATAAGGTTGAAGTTGGGGCTGTGTTTTTAAAACAGGCACGACAAAAATGAAGAGAACAACGAAATTTAACGATAAAAATAGGATCGATATGTCTGACACGGTGAATGAAGAAAGTGCTAAGGGGAAAGGAGGGTCTATTCGCGCAAAAAACAGGCAGCGAATATTATATGCGGCCGAACAAGAGTTTGCCAAATATGGTTTCAAAGGCACCTCGGTACAAGCTATTGCGGATAGTGTTGAATTGCCAAAAGCGAATATTCTCTATTACTTCAAATCAAAAACAGGTCTTTATAAAGCACTGCTTACCGATATCCTTGAGATGTGGAATCAAGGGTTCTCCGTTGAAACAAACCAACAGGCCCCAGACGAGGTTATTCGTCGCTATATTATTGAAAAGATGCGTTATAGCCGAACACATCCAATGCGCTCTAAGATATTTGCAATGGAGATAATTCAAGGTGCGCCAATCATTCGAGATGCCATTGAACAGCCAATGGTTGTGTGGTCGAAAAGCAAAGTCAACGTCATTCAAACATGGATTGATGAAGGTTTAATCCCAAAAGTAAATCCACTTTATTTACTGTTCCTCATTTGGGGGACGACACAATTTTATGCGGATTTTGATAGTGAGATAGAGTTAATAAATGGCCGTTCTCTCGATGATAAAGAGTTTATAGAGGCTGGAAATTTTACCGTGAATATAGTGCTAAAAGGGTTAGGTTTACGCTGAGTTAAGTGATTTCCTGAACACTTGGTCAGAAAACTGCTTAACATAAGGGCTATATACTCCTATCATTTTATTTACATTGCTATGGATACCATTAAATCATAGCCGTATAGCAACGACGCATAACCCGATTCAAACGCGTAATAAGAAGTCTCAACAAGGAATGATTATGAGCGATAACTACCCAAGAGATTTGGTCGGGTATGGAGAAACGCCGCCAAACCCAAAGTGGCCCAACAAGGCAAAAATTGCGGTCCAATTTGTTATTAATTATGAAGAAGGCGGTGAGAATTGTGTGCTTCATGGTGATGAAGGGTCTGAGAAGTTTCTTTCTGAGATCATAGGTGCAGAGTCCTATCCAGACAGGCACCTTAGTATGGAGTCGATCTATGAGTACGGCAGCCGCGCTGGTTTCTGGCGTCTACATCGATTGTTCAATAAAGAAAAGATTCCAGTAACGGTCTTCGGTGTTGCAAAAGCACTAGAAAAGAACCCTGAAGTGGTTAAAGCCATGTTGGATTCTGAATGGGAAATTGCGAGCCACGGTTTACGTTGGATAAATTATCAACACTTCACACTAGAGCAAGAAAAAGCCCACATGGAAGAGGCGATTTCTATCCATGAGAGGGTAACGGGTAGTAAGCCGAAAGGCTGGTACACTGGTAGAACGAGCCCGTACACGTTAGCGCTCATCGCGGAGCGTGATGACATTCTTTATAGTGCTGATAGCTATGCAGATGAATTGCCATATTGGGATGATAATTACTCCAAACCTTTATTAATGGTGCCTTACACACTGGATACCAATGATATGCGCTTTGCTACTCCGCAAGGCTTTAATTGCGGTGAGCAGTTTTACCAGTATCTAAAAGATGCCTTTGATGAACTGTATTTGGAGGGCGACGTAAATCCTAAAATGCTGAGTATTGGCCTACATTGTCGGCTAGTCGGCAGGCCAGCGCGAATAGCGGGATTAAGACGGTTTATATCATACGTTAAGCAATTTAAGGATGTTTGGTACGCGACACGTGAACAGATAGCGGAGCATTGGTTGTCTGAGCATAAGAAAGTGGCCAACAAGGCCATTAAAAAAAAACCATTAGGGGATAGCCTGGCCGCTACTTGCCCTAGAGAGAAAGAGAACGCAAAGAGTGATGCCTTTGTCCAGCTTCACAATATTGATGACATCTCGTCGGTCGAAAATGAAACACAAACCATCATCAGTGATGCACTATCAGAAGTCAGAGTTTCTGTTAAAGATCTCTTCGCTATAAAAGGCTTTAAGACGGGAGCCGGTCTTCCAAGTTGGTTAGCACAAGCGCCAATTGAGAAACAGAATGCGAAGGTGGTCGACCTTTTGTTACAGCACGGGGCGAAATTAACCTACAAAACACAACTCGACGAGTTGGCCTATTCGCTTGCTGGCAACAACAGCCATTATGGTGTTTCTGTTAACCCACGTGACAACATGCGTACGAGTGGGGGATCGAGTTCAGGTTCTGCGGTTTCGGTTGCTCTGGGGGAGTCCGACCTTTCATTGGCAACTGATACAGGGGGGTCAATTAGAGTCCCTGCAAGTTACTGTGGATTGTTTGGTATGCGACCGACTTATGGTGCTATTTCTGCACAAGGGTTGATAGCGCTTGCGCCAATGTTTGATACCCCGGGCTTGCTGGCAAAGGAGCTGTCAATGCTGGAAAAGGGCTTTCAATCATTATTAGGAAATAAGACGATCGTCCCATTAAATAGTATGGCGTGGTGCGAGGTGTTATGGGACGGTGTCAATAAAGAACTGAAATCTTATGCTGAGCAGATTTTCTTAAATTTTGAGGGGCATACAACGCGTTTGGATGACCCTCCATTGAGCGCAGAGGAGAGAAGATTCTGCTTTTCAGTGCTTCAAGCCTGCTCTTTGTGGGTCACTCATCGTGAATGGTTGACGGCGAATTTATCTGCATTTGGTGCCGACATCCAACAGCGTCTGCGGTGGGGGCAAAATATCAGCAGTGAGGACAAAGAAAGAGCCTTGAGCCAACTGCAAGAATGGAATGGTGAAAAAGCGAATTGGTTACCCGACGGGTGTGTTCTACTCATGCCAACGGTTCCTAGTGTCGCACCGTTGATCGACTCGAATAAGGATGAAGTCAATAACGAAAGGCAAGTATTGCTCGGGCTCACCTCTATTGCAGGTTTAAGTGGCTGGCCCCAGTTGCAAATACCTGCAATAACTATTGGTAAAGCACCGATAGGCCTGAGTTTAATGGGTAAAGAGAATTCAGACCTGTCATTGATTCATTTTGCTAAACAACAAGTAAACTCGTTGTAAAATAGAATGGACGTTACACAAATATTAAAGGGATGTTTATGTCATACAGTTCAGCGGTTACCGCCCCGCATTATCTTGCTTCCCAAGCAGGCGAGAAAATCTTACAACAGGGCGGGAACGCCGTAGAGGCATGTATTGCTATGGCGAGCACCTTAACGGTGGTGTATCCGCATATGACGAGTTTGGGTGGCGACGGTTTTTGGCTTATCCATAAACCCGGGGAAGCACCTATCGCCATCAATGCTGCAGGCCAGTGTGCTCAAGATATGTCTAACGCGGAATTTGGTCAGCACCAGAGAGGTCCAAAGGTGGCTTTGACCACTGCGGGTGTTGTCTCTGGCTGGGAAAAAGCGTTATCAACGTATGCTGGGTCGCTCTCATTGGACAAAATATTTGAGCCGGCAATCGAGTATGCGAACAATGGTTTTGAGGTAACGCAGAGTTTACGTGATGCCCAATGCAAACTGCTTGATGAATGGGGTGGTGACGATTTCTCGTCGGTATTTTTGAAGCAGTCCAAAGCCTATGAGGTTGGAGACTTGATGGTTTTGCCTGCATTGGCGAGGACTTATCAACAGCTAGCAAAAGCAGGACTACAAGATTGGTATCACGGTGATCTAGCCCAAGAAAATGCGCGTTATTTAAAGCAGGAGGGGAGCCCTATTTCGCTGCAAGATATCGCTAGCACATCGGCTCAGATATCAACGCCACTAAGAGCAGTCACACAATGGGGTTGTTTCTATAACCTTGGTGTGCCTACGCAAGGTGGAGCGTCATTGAATATTCTTGCTTTGTTAGACCATTATATTGTGCAGCGAGCAGAAAAAGATGACTATTGGCGCAGTGACGAAGGAGAGGTAGAGTTGCTTCATTACTTAGTTGAATCAGTAAAAATCGCGTTTGACTGGCGCAATAGCAACCTAAGTGATGAGACGTCATTGAACGACCAGATGCAAGCGCGTCTTTCGACTGACTCGATAAGCAAACAAAATCGATTAATTTCTTCTAATGCTGCTCCGTGGCCGAGCCCTGGTCCTATTGGAGACACCGTTTGGATGGGGGTTGTGGATAGCGACGGTTTAGCGGTGAGTTATATTCAAAGTATCTATTGGGAGTTTGGTTCTGGTGTTGTTAATCCAAGAACCGGCGTTGTCTGGAACAACCGTTGTTTAGGCTTTAGTACAGAACCGACACATGCTAATTTTATCAAAAGTGGTCACCAACCAATGCATACTCTTAATCCGCCGTTAGCGTTGCTGAAAGATGGGTCGAGATTTATCTACGGAACCATGGGTGGAGAAGGGCAACCTCAAACTCAAGCCGCAGTGATTTGGCGATATCTGATACAAGGCAAAAGCATCGGTGATTCGATTGCACTACCACGTTGGTTATTGGGTAAAACATGGGGCAAAGCGAGTGAAAACCTCAAATTGGAGGACGCTTTGTATCGCAAGCATGCTGCAACGCTACAAGAAAAAGGACATGATGTAGTGTCGGCCCCAGATTTAGCCGAGTTTTTCGGCCATGCAGGGGCTATCCACGTGTCTAAACAAACGACGACTGCCGCATCGGATCCAAGAAGTAACGGCAAAGCGATCATAATTAATTAGTGTCTAGTTAGTGCACATAAATGGTAGATAAACAGTAAGGGAACAAACAGACAATGAACGACGTTATTCAAGTATTACCTGTGATATTGGCTTTATTAGCGACAGGTGTGGTTGCGGGGTTGTTAGCGGGGTTATTAGGTGTTGGGGGCGGTATTGTTATTGTGCCTGTCCTTTTTTATCTTTTTCAAAATTTTGGTGTAAGCGCGACCTCTGCCATGATGATTGCTACTGCCACATCACTGGCCACCATCGTTCCTACCTCCTTAAGCTCGATTAAGGCACACAATAAAAATGGTAATGTAGATTGGGTTCTACTTAAATGGCTTGCCCCGTTTATTGTATTTGGTGTTATCTGCGGAAGTTTATTGGCCACACGTGTTGGTGGCCCCTGGCTTACCGCGGCGTTTGGCATTATCGCCACTCTTTCCGCGCTCAATATGTTACTTGGTGCAAACGCGGCTCCTTTAGCACAATCGTTGCCAAGTAAAACCGGCCAAGGTGTGATAGGAACGTGTATTGGTTGCCTGAGTGCAATGATCGGTATTGGTGGCGGTACATTAACGGTTCCAACACTGTCTGCCTTTAATTTTCCAACCCATAAGGCCGTCGGCACAGCGGCTACTGTAGGGTTGTTAATCGCGCTGCCTGGTGTTGTGACGATGTTATTGGTTGGCACAACACCAAGCGATGCGCCTTTTGGTAACTACGGCTTAGTTAACTGGTTAGGGTTTCTATTTATTGTTCCGCTAACGGTGTTCTTCTCACCAATTGGCGCGAGTCTAGGTAAAAAACTCGATAATGCAATGTTGAAAAAAGTGTTTGCCGTCGTCCTTGCTTTCACGGGTATTCGTATGTTGTTACAAACCCTATAAACACAGGAATGTAGATTTAGCTCAGACGACTAACCAGACGGCCATCACCTTCAAGGAATGAAAATATGGACTTATTTGAACGACTTTCACCCCCTCCGCGTATTCTCATGGGGCCCGGGCCAATCACGGTTTACCCCCGAGTATTGCAGGCGATGGGTAATCAATTGATTGGGCAGTATGATCCGGTAATGACCGGCTATATGAACCAAACCATGACGTTATATCGATCCGTATTTAAAACCAATAACCAAGCTACCGTGTTGGTTGATGGTACTGCCAGAGCCGGTATTGAAGCGGTGTTGGTGTCACTTATCGAACCGGGAGACAAAGTTCTGGTGCCAGTTTTTGGTCGTTTCGGTCATCTACTAGCTGAGATTTCGGAACGCGCGGGAGCCGATGTCGTCACCTTTGAGGTTGAATGGGGCACTGTTGTGACAGATTCAATGCTAGAACAACAGATTATTCGTCATAAACCCAAAGTGCTTGCGCTTGTACAAGGCGATACCTCAACTACGATGCTGCAACCGCTAGACGGTGCGGGTGAATTGTGTAAAAAGCATGGCGTGCTTTTTTATAGCGATGCGACGGCGTCGATCGTTGGTAATGAATTTGAAGCCGACGAATGGCAGCTTGATGCGGTCTCAGTTGGACTACAAAAATGTCTGGGTGGACCATCGGGTTCAGCGCCAGTAACGTTAAGCGAGAAAGCCGTCGAGGAAATACGACAAAGGAAGCATATTGAAGCAGGTATTCGCACCGACGATCACCACGTAGGACAACGGAGCAGGATTCGTTCCAATTATTTTGATTTGGGCATGATATTGGATTATTGGGGCGATGAGCGTTTAAACCATCATACTGAAGCGACGAGTATGTTATTCGCCGCACGTGAATGTGCGCAGCTCAACCTAGAAGAAGGTTTAGATTGTGTTATTGAAAGGCATAAGAGAGCCGGTGATGCATTAGCTGCGGGACTCAAAGCGATGGGATTGTCCTTATTCGGAGACCTAACCCATAAAATGAACAATGTGGTTGGTGTGGTGATCCCTTCTTATGTTGATGGTGAAGCCGTTCGACAGGCAATGCTGTCTCAATTCAATATTGAAATTGGCACCTCATTTGGGCCCCTTCACGGCAAAATTTGGCGTATAGGCACGATGGGGTATAACGCAAGGCTAGACACAGTGTTACTCACACTGCTTGGGTTAGAAGCTTTATTGGTTCAGTCAGGCGGAGCGATTAAACAAGGGGCCGCCTATCAGTCAGCGATCGAACGTTATCAGACAGGAAAATAGGCGATGGATAAAACGTGGTATCAACAGAAACTAGCCAAACCGACAATGGACAAACTTGCCATTACCGTAATGGAGTACTGTGAGGTTCTCGCCAAATACACTCAAACCCCTGACCAAATGGATAGACGCTATCTGACGCCGGAACATAAGGCGACCAACGAACAAATACGCACATGGGCAGAAGAAAGCCACTTGCAAAACTGGCAAGATCAAGCAGGCAATCAATGGGTTCGACTTCAAGCAAACAGTGATACAGAGCAGCGCGTTATTTTGGGTTCCCATACGGATACCGTTCCTAATGGCGGTAAATACGATGGTATTTTGGGTGTTGTTGCGCCTCTGGTCTTGATCAAATATTTCGCGGATAACGGTATTGGTATTGGTTTTGATTTTCATGTTGATGTAGTGGGATTTGGTGATGAAGAAGGATCACGTTTCGGTGCAACGCTTCTTGGTAGTTCAGCCATATGCGGTAAATGGAAAAGTAAATGGCGTGAGTTAACCGATGAAAATGGTGTTAGCTTGGCGCAGGCTATGTGTGGCTTCGCTCTGGATGTATCTAAGGTTTCGGAAGCGCAGATAGACAGTAATCATGTGATTGCGTATGTCGAACTTCATATAGAACAAGGGCCTGTATTGGAAGAAAAAGGTCTGCCTATCTCTGCGGTTAATGGTATTGCCGGAGCGAGGCGGTTTTCTATTACACTCGAAGGTAAAGCGGGTCATGCAGGAACTGTCCCCATGGCCTCTAGGCAAGACGCACTTGTCTCGGCTTGCCAGTGGATGGTTGAACTCAATCAAGTCGCGAGAAAATCCATTGCCGATGATTACCCCGTGTTAGCAACAGTGGGTAAATTAGACGTGTATCCAGGTGGTGTGAATGTGATACCGGGCCGTGTGAATATGTCGTTAGATGTAAGAAGTATCAATGATGGTGCAAGAGATGCGTTCATTGCTTGTTTTATTGAACGATTGGAGGCGCTGGCAAGTGAAAGTGGGTTGAGTATCAAATTAGAAGAAACCCATAATGCACAGGCAGTGAGCTGTGAACCTAATGTAACCACCGCGATGGTAGAGGTTGTAAAGCAGATCACAGGTGTACCATTAGCATTAACCTCTGGCGCGGGACACGATGCGATGGTATTGGCCGAAATTGTGCCTACAACGATGTTGTTTATGCGTTGTAAAGAGGGCATCAGTCACAACCCCAAAGAGTCGATTGACGTAGAAGATGTGGCAGTTTCATTGTCGGCATTGGCCATATTTATCAATGAGAAGGTCGCCATTTGAGCGTTTTATGGTAACCTTACACCGGTAAATAACTGACCTATTTTGGTAAACGTTCATGAATGAAACTATCGGCTATTTTGCCGCATTTTGTACCACATTCTCATTTGTTCCTCAGGTGGCATCCATACTTAAAACTAAAAATGTAGATGGGATATCTACTGGCATGTATTGCATGTTTGTGACGGGTGTTTTTAGTTGGTTAATTTATGGTATTGTAAATCAAGATTGGCCGTTAGTTATCGCTAATGTGATTACCGGTTTCCTTGCTAGCCTGGTGCTTATCCTAAAGCTCACTTCAAGTAGGAAAAAGACAATTAATCAGTAGGATACTTAGACTATGCAAGTATGTATGAGGATGATTCGGCTCGTTTTTCTAATCATATTATCATTCTTATCGACCAGTGTTACCGCGCAAAAATACGCATTACTGGTTGGCGTTGGTGATTATCCTAACCTACCGGAAAGTGCTCAACTGTTAGGGCCAGAAAATGATGTTGAGATCATTAAGAACGTACTACTTAGGAATAAATTCGATAAAAAACACATCTACTCATTGGTCACTAAACCGAGTTTTGAATCGCCTACGCGACGTAATATTTTAACGCGATTAGAACAGTTAGTTACGGCTGCTGGCGAGGGCGATTTCTTTTATCTGCATTTTTCTGGGCACGGTAGTCGTCAGCCTGCGAAGGTTCAATCGAATGACGAAGCGGATGGTTTAGATGAAATATTCCTCCCAACCGATGTCGGTGAGTGGAACAACGAAACGGGCGCAGTGAAGAATGCGATAGTAGATAACGAGATCGCTTACTATATCAATGCGATTCGTGACCGAGGTGCAGATGTCTGGATTGTGTTTGATAGCTGCCATTCAGGGACAATGACGAGAGGGGCAGCGATGCCTGATATAAGGTTTCGCCAAGTCGCGCCATCCATACTCGATATTCCAACAACGCCCTTTAATAAATCCCAATCACCCGCAAATTTGCTTTTTCGTCAATGGAACGACTCTCGTTACGAAAAAGATACGGGATTACAAAAGGCGTTATTCCACACGGCTGCAAATTCGCATTTAACAACCAGAGGTGAGTTGATCGCCTTTTCCGCCGCTCAAAGCACACAAACTACACCTGAAATGAAACTGCCACGCAGCGATGACGCTTCTCAATTTCATGGGTTGTTTACCTATGCTCTAATGGATGTTTTAGGGTCAAACTCAACACTTAGTTATCAGCAATTGGCGCAGAAAATAGTCGCTCGTTACGAAAGTATTCCGTGGAGAAGCAGCATCCCTCTATTTAGTGCCACCGATTTGACCAAAACTGTGTTTGATTCTGAAGACAGTGGGGAACCCCAATTTGTTGGTAAAATTCAAGGAAAGGAGTTGGTTATTCAAGGAGGGGCATTATCGATGTTGACTGCAAACTCTTTGGTGGCAATTTATTCCGACCCTTTAGCACAAGATAAGGACTATTTGGCTAAAGTTACTATCGATCGTGCGACGGCTGTGACTAGTTATGCATCTGTTCAATCTTTAGACACCGGAACCTGGCCGGAAAATGTGTATGTTCGCATCATTGATTCGGCACTCAATTCGACGTTAAATATCGCGATGTTGCCTTCAAAAAACAGGACGCCCTCTCAAAGGGAAGCACTGCAAGCTCTATTAGATAATATTGTTTCTCGTCAGCCACAGTTTGCACTTAGTGAAGTAAATAACGCGTCAATATTAGTCAGTCAATTCGACAACATGTATTGGTTTCTGCGTGCAGATCAATCACTACCTTGTGAAGAGCAACAGATAGAGAAAGCACAAGAGGCAATCTGTTTTGAGGATAGAGTAGTACAGCGATTACTTAACGTATCGGTTCCTCGTTCTCAAAGAAGTCGTTTGGTTGTCATTAAGAATAGTTTATTAAAGATCGCGAATGTAGAACGCTTACTGAGTAGTAATGTCCGGTTAACGGGAACCCAGAAGCACCTTAAGGTTGAGTTTGGAGTTAAACGGGGTAACAAAGTTCAGTCATTACCCGTTAATGTTCGTCCGACGTTAAAAGAGAATGATCAAATTCTTTTTGAAATAAGAAATATAAGCCGTAAACCCCAAGATATAAATATACTGTTTATCGACAGCCAATATGGCATAACTCAATTACATCCGCAGAGTGGTCAACCCAACCGTTTACAACCCAACGAATCGCTTTCGTTTAACTGGTACGTTAATGTGAGCACGACAGGTGTCGAACATTTAATGTTATTTAGTCAAATATCAGAAGGTGTTGGCGTTAGTTTTGTTCATTTGGAGCAAGCGCCGCTTCAGGTGTCTACTCGCGGTTTTAAACTGGGCTCGCCACCAGAAAAAGGGGGGGTAGAGCTCTTCTCTTGGGAAGTTGGCAATGACCTCTAAAGACAAGCCGAGAATTAAATTTTTTTGGACAGAGGTGTTTATATCTTCATTATATTGTGCTGGACAGCATAGCGGTACAATATAGTCATTTAAATGAATGAATCCCTTATTTAATAAGAGTCTGTGGAACTGTTTTTATGTCCAATATTATCCCAACCAGTTAATTGCTCTAATAAATGACTGACCACTCATTCATTTAGTATATGAATGGGTGGTGTGAGTTTGATGGCGTTTTGTAACTAATTGATATGCTATAGTGACCGTCCTTGAACTTGATAACGAGTACGCATGAATACTATGAAGAAGTCCTACTGGACTAAATTTTCTTCATTTGCAAATATCGGCCTAATATTGTTAGCCATTGCGGTGTTGTTCTTCTCTTCGTTGACTTATGCTACAGCTGAAACTGAGGTGCAAGCCCCAAAACGTTTACTGCTTATTTATTCTTATCATCCAACTTTTCAAACGACAGATAAGGTCTTTCAAGGGCTGAAATCTGGTCTGGATGAATCTGGTATTAGAGTGGATTTTGATATCGAATATATGGATAGCAAATCGCTGTATGATGAAAATACCGTTAATAATTTTTACACCACCTTAAAATATAAACTCTCTAATAAGATGGAATACGACTTTATTGTTACTGCTGACGATAATGCGTTAATGTTTGCCCTAAAATATCAAGGCGAATTATTCCCGTCGATACCCATTACCTTTCTCGGGGTCAATAATATTGAATTGGCCAAAGCTCAGAACGATAACCCACTTGTCACCGGTGTGATAGAAGCCGTGACGTTAGAGGCTACTATTGACATCATTCTGTCTGCGTTTCCGGAAAGAAAAGATATTTTTGTGGTGAGTGATGGGACGACATCAGGAAAAACGGACACAGCAAAGTTGTTACGATTCTTCCGAGACTACCCATCAATACACTGGCACTTACTTGATTTGGCAGAGCTGAGCTGGGCAGAGTTTAAAGTTAAGCTTAACCAAATTGACTCGGCTTCGAGCACAATTCTGCTCCTTTCTGCCTATAGGGATAAAATCGCATCGAGCTTTACGTTTAATGATTCACTTAACTATATTGTAGAGAATACACAAGCGCCTATATTTCATCCCTATGAACATGGGATGGGTAGCGGTGTATTTGGCGGCGTAGTGATAAGCCATGAACGTCAAGGTTATGAAGCCGGTAGGCTTATTTCTATGTATTTGAATGGAACCGATATTGCCACGGTTTCCGTTATTGAAAGCAGCCCTAATATCCCTATTTTTGATGATCAACAACTCATAAAGTACGGCGTATCTGATTCTCAGCTTCCGGATGATGCGGAGATTCGTTTTGAAAAACCGAATACGTTTGAATTTTATAATATTGAAATAATGGTATTACTCTTGGCTGTGGTTATGTTGTTAATTGTGCATATTTTTATTCGCCATCAAAACAATAAAAATTTGGAGGCGAGTGAAAAAAAACTAAGTCTCATTTTAGATAGTATTGACGCCTATATTTTTTTAAAGGATGTTGGGGGGAAATATCTGTTTGCAAATAAGCTGACAAGAGAGCAATTTGGCTTGTCTTTACAACAGATGATAGGGAAGAGCGATTTTGATCTTTATGATCAAAATATGGCAGAAAAAATCGTAGAAGTTGACCAACAGGTATTCAAATACAAGCATCGGTATTCTAAAGATGAAACCTTTTGGCGTGAAGACTGGCAATCGCAACAAGATGTTAAAACGACAAAGATTCCTCTTATTAATAAGAACTCGGAGGTCTATGCGCTTTGTGGCGTGTCGTTAGATATTACTGCGCAGAAACGACATGAGAGATTACTAGAGCAGGCTATCTTTTACGATTCCCTAACGGGTGTACCAAATCGATTGGTATTTATGGATCGTCTGGTTCAAGCGATCTGCAAAAGTGAGGAAAACAACAGCTTTCTGTATGTCGCTTTTTTCGATATCGATGATTTTAAGAATGTGAATAAGCTTTATGGTCATGAGTTTGGCGATATAGTCATTAAGAACGTGATAAATCGAGCAAAAGAGGTCCTTCGTAAGGGTTGCGTTATCGCGAGGCTTGGTGGTGATGAATTTTATCTGTTGTTTGAATCGAACAGCAACGGAAAAGAAGAAGTCGAACTTGTCTTAGATTGCATATCTGAGCCATTTGAGATTAACGGTAAACAGATTGTGGTAACGGCAGGCGCAGGGGTGACAAGTTACCCACAAGACATCCCATTAGAGCCCGAGCATTTAATGAGGCAAGCAGAGCAAGCGTTATACGTGGCGAAGAGCCATGGTGTGAACCATATTCATAACTTTAATGGTTATGCTTCCCACCAACAGAGTTCAGATAGATTTAAAGAGTTACTTACGGCCTTCTCGTCTCAAGAACTTGTTTTATATTATCAGCCAAAAGTTAGCCTGACGACCGGATGTCTAGTGGGCGTAGAGGCACTTATCCGTTGGAATCACCCTGAAGAGGGTCTATTAAGCCCAGCCGACTTTTTGCCGGATCTTGAGCGATACAACTTAATTAAAAAACTGGATGATTGGGTTATAGATAATGTGTTAACTCAGGTAAATACTTGGTATAAGAATGGGTCAAATATTCCGGTGAGTATCAATGTCAGTCACGCTTATTTTAGACAAAGAAACATCGCCCAGCTTGTCCAAAATAAGCTATTTCAGTTTCCAGGGTTGCCTCCATCATTAATAGAGATGGAGATAGTAGAAACCAATGCATTGGAAAATCTCACTGAAGTGGCTAATACGATTCGAGCATGCAATGAATTAGGTATTAGCTTTTCTTTGGATGATTTTGGTACCGGATACTCGTCATTGACCTATCTGCAACAATTGCCTGTTAGTACCCTCAAAGTCGACAGGAGCTTTGTGATTAATATGCTAAATAGCCCGACAGATATGAGTATTCTAGAAGGTATCTTAGGCCTGTGTCGAGCATTTGACATGACCTCCGTAGCAGAAGGTGTAGAAACATTGGAGCATGGACGCAGGCTTAAAGAAATGGGCTATCATGTGGCACAAGGTTATGGCATAGCTAGACCTATGCCACAGGAACAATTACTCGACTGGATTGATAGTTGGGTACCGCCGAAAGAATGGAATATTACCCACTGATCTGTTAGTTGTTCAATTGTTGCAATGCAATATCGCGCTGACCCGCAAAATCAAATAGTACGGGTTGTTGAATTTTACCCAATGCCGTTTGGGCATTCATGTCCGTTGGGGCAGCACCAAGACCTCTAGTATTACTTTGCAAAGAGCTAAATTCACCAGAACGTAACTCATTGACTAACTCTGGCACCCGCTTAACGCCATAACTCAACCATTCACGGACAGAGATTTCGTTGTTTTCTGGAAAGTAGTCTGCTTGACCAGAAGCTAAACCTTCTTTTGCCAAGCTGTAGCTCAGGTATCCGTGGTTAAGCTGGTCACTCTCTAATGCGAACTGTTCAGCTTGGCTGGCACTTAAGTAAAACATTTTTTTATCCCACGCGAGCTGGCCTAATCCTCTGCTTCCCATCGGTCCCGGTTTAAATCCTTTGGAATCGAGCGCTCCTGCAGATTGACAAGCATCGACAATCATCACCATTGTTCCGACATCAACAGATTCTAAGAGATGAGTGAACTCAGTACTTGAAAGGGCACTTTGAAGAAGTGCCGAGTTGATCTCTCGACTATCGCCTTTGGCGATATCGCTGGTAAAGAAATAAAACTCTCCAGCGGCCAATAGTCCGTGTCCAGAAAAACTAAATAAGATCAGATCGTCTGGTGTCGCTTTAATGATGTTTTCCCAACCATTGATTTCCGGCATTGGGATGTCCTCTCCGGCGAGTCTTTGCATTACCTTGGTTATCGTCGCTTTTGTTGCGTTCTTGAACTCGTGATCAGAGGTGAGTGGGATGGGGATGACGTTATACCCTTGTTCAATTAACGATGAGGATGTAAGACGCTGTTGCATTTCCAATGCGTCGTTGGCAGCGTAGGTAAGGTCCCACGAGGCGTTGTTATACTGGTTTACACCAACCGTAATGACATAGGCGCGTTTTTCTCGCTCGATATTGTGAACAGCTTGGTAAGGAATGACTAAGACCGGGGTTCGAATGCCCTGTCTGTTAAACGCATAGGCACTAAATTCTATGGGCTCTTTATTAAGGGATGAACCGCTTGATGATGGCAGCTGTATTTCGCTGAAGGTCACGATTTGTCGTCCCGGATGATCGATGTTTTTAACTCGCCCCACTAACTGGTTGTTTCTAAAGAGTTGGATAGAATCTACCCCTTCATCATTCGAATCAATTGTAAGGTTGATCGTGACGGTACCGTTGTTGTTGCTTATAAGTCTTTCAAAGCCTATTACAGGTTGACGTGTATCAATGCTCTGTAGATCCATTGTCTCTGGGAACGCTTCAAAATTCAGGGCTCTAACAAGCAGAGCTGGTTCGTAATACTCCTGCATAAAATTTTCAAGAGGCAAGGGTATCAGCGGTTTGCTTTTTACTATCCATGAAGCGTTAGGAATATCGCCAGGAGCCGAACTATCGTATCTCCCTTCCTGATCGGTGACTAACCAACCGTTCTTTTCCATTAACATTAGGCTTACGATTGGCTCAAATGTTTCAGGGTCTAAGAACAATAAGTTTTGATCTGAGGTTATTGCGGTCAAATACTCGCCATTGTCGCTGTAACGCATATCGCTAATAGAGTCATTAAGCACGACAAAGGGCTCATTATTGTCTCGCTCATTAACAATAAAACTGCGTGAGGCGGCACGAACAACTCGAAATTGCTCGTCGGAATTGGGCGGCATTAGTAAGGCCGCAACGCGACCTAGCTGTTCCTGTTCTTTCGATACCACACCATTAGTCAAGTCTATGCGTAACCAGCCACTCTCCGTTAAAAGTGAGAGTTTTTGTTCGTCAGCGATTACCTCTATCACGTTGCCTACATTGATATTTGAATAACCAAAGTCAGGAGATTTGGTTAGCGGTAATATGCCAAGGTTATCCTCTATTGATACGCTATTTGCATCGCCGGCAATAGTAAGTAATTGGAATTGGTCGTTGTTTAATTCAGCCATTAACCAAACACTAAATCCAGTGCTGCTTTGATAGCCTGTTAGTAAGTTTAGCGCCTGATATTCGAGGTCGCTGGCAATCTCTTGATAGTGAAGGCGGTTATCTGTCCAAGTGAGCTGGGCGAGCGCGAGTCGTTTTTGACTTCCGACATAGCCGTTATCTGATAACAACCACCATGTTGCGCCGACCTTAATGAGGTCCGTTGGTTTTTGATTCTGGTTTAGCTCAATGCTATCCAGTGTTAAGCTTTTTAGGTTAAGCACGGTTAGGTTATCAGCGAAATCTGAGACCAGAAGAAGATGGGTATTATCCAGCTTCTCCATAACGGAATACCTATGGTTAAGGTGTTCTCCAGTTGGTAACTGACGCCCTGTCTCTAAGGACCAGAGCTGAATACCTTCCGTTGTTCTAAGAACCATCAGTTTCTGGTCTTCGAAAAGTGTGGATTGCAAAACCTGACGATTTCGTGCTCGCAATTGGTTGATGAGTTGGTTATCAGAACGGCGATAAATGGAATAACCGGATTCGGCTTTGGTTATTCTAACCCATTCGTTTGTTGTGCTGTTTTTTTCTGTAAATTGACCTTGGTATGAGTCATTTTCTGTTATTTCGGTAAGGGTTTCGCTATCAAAGTAGAGAATTATCTCTGGGGAATCCCAACTGCTTTTTACGAGTTCTATTTGCAACATGTGATTGCTATCAGTGCGTGCGATATATTTGGGGGTTGAAGGAAGTGCCGTTATCTGTTTGGCACCACTATTGAGATCCCAACTGACCAATTCTGATTCGAAGCCAATAACGATTTTATTATTGGTGGTGAATTTGCCTATATATGGCCTAGCAAGATGCTCAATACCAGAGCTAAGAGTGCTGTGCTCAAACCTATCTATTTTATTGAAGTTGGATGTGTCATAAATATCAATGGAGGCTTGGTCCAGAACCAGTAATCTATTTTTTGTTTCTAGCCAATCGAAGTCGGCGACTTCACCAACCTCTTCCCCCGAGCTCCATGTCATCTGATCATGCTGTAAATCCCACCTCTGTAGATAGGAACGAAAGCTGTTTTGCTCTTTGATCAAGGCAAAGAGTGTTGCCCCATCGGCAGAGAGTTGAAGCTTTAACACGTTTCCATTAGACAGCCTGATTTTTCTAATGGCTCGTCCGCTAGAGGGTTGAAATAGCCAGACTGAGCCACCCGCGACGCTTGTTACCGCAAGGTCACTATCTTGTGCCAATGAAAGTTGAGATGCATGAACGAAACCTGTTTGACCATTATCGGAATCGCTATAAACCACAAGTTGCGCTGCAGAGGCGTTTTTCAACGTAGAAGTGGAACTGATGACCATTCCTTGATGATAACCCTCTCTGACCATATAGACGCGACTTACCAGTGCTGGATAAAACTGGTTCAACTGCATCGGCTCAGAATCAGGTGTGATATAGAGTGCCTCTAAGTTACTTAACAGCAAAGATTGGCTGATGTCACCTTTAGCCAATAGCTGCATTATTCGATTTTTTGCTTCATCTCGTTGGCCGAGTGCAGATTGCAGCAGGGCGATGCTGAGTTGATAGGTTGGCAAATGAAAATTGTTGGACTCTTTAGCCACAGTTTCGAGTAGCATGAGTTGCTCAAGAGATAATTGCAACTTACCTTGTCTAAATAGTGCGATAGTTAGATTGTGTCTGTAGCTGTCTTGATAGGTGTCGTTATCTGCAGTAATCAATGCCTCGTTGAGCAGTTTTTCGGCTTGAGCGGCTTGACCATCTTCGATCAGAACGGCGCTAACAAAAAGCAGGTCGTCTTGCCTAAAGTCATTCAATGGAAACAGAGAAAGAAGCTCTGCTGCTTCACTGGTTTTTTCTAATTGGTATAGATTGCGTGCTTTTTCCACAAAAAATCGGTAAACAAACACCATTTCCTCCGGAATTTGCGAGTTTTTTCTGTTTGCTATTTGTATAGCTTCCGTCTGGGCTTTATTGAAATAGCGTTCTGCTGCTCTCACATTACCCATCATATCGAGTAAAGCGGCTTGCAGATGAAGGGCACTAAAGCGAAAGAATGGTGGAATTTCGCCAGATTCAAAAGACGTCAGTTGTTTTTTAATCTGCTGAAAAGTGTGTTCATTTAGCGTGCTGCCATGTACGCCTGCTGAACGCAGTTTAACCGAAAGTGTGAGATCTGAATCTAGTTGAGAAGCAGCAGGTTGTTTGTCAACTCTCCATTCTAAGGCGTCTTCGTGTTGCTGATATTGGTCGGTGCTGAGTTCGATATTGTACAATTGATAAATGTTCACAATGTCGTTTTGTTCTCTTAAACTCGCTAAATAAGCGAGGAATCGGACGATAAGCGCTTCATTGTCTCTTTTTATTAATAACTCGTCGTAGCTCAATTGCAGAACCTGACTCTTGGTTATACTAAGGCGAAGCCAGATGTTCAGCTCTAACATCCTGATGGATTGGTCAAACAAGACACGTTTTTCCTTGTCAAAAGCGGCGATTCGAGTCTCGATATCCTGGGGTATCAGTGCTCTAAATGTGGCCACATCTAACTCTAGTCGTGGAGTTTCTGGATTTAGGCGACGAAACAGTGCGTTTTGCCAATAAATGAGCGTATTGATGGTGCTTTTAGCCATCACACCTTCTTGTTTAGAAAGCTTGGCCACTTGATTGAGTGCTTTGTTCGCCCAAGCCGTAGCGTTATCCAAATCTATATAAGGGTTACGTTTATTCAAGGGATTCATGTTTCTTTGTGTATGCTCTGCAATATGGGTTAATAACCAACTCAATTGGAGATAACTTTGCCACTGGTATTCAGGTGTTGATTCATAAAACTCAACGTGGGAATGTCGATTTACAAGGCTTTCTTCGCACTGTTTAAGCGCCTGATTAGATATCGCCATCATCGGGTAGTGCTGACCTAACTGAACTGGGTTTTGGCACTGGGGTGGCAGGTCAATATCGAGCCCCAGTAATGAGTATTCTGCCCATATATAGCCTGCGCTATTGCTGGTCAATTGCATTTGGGCATAATTGGCGCTGGCATAACCAGAAAAGACGGTCGTACAGAGCAGCAGAATGAAATAAGCTTTCTGACTCATTGATAAGAAAGGTAATGTTGACCGACATTCCATCGCTTTTGTCTCCTTGAAGGCACTTTGCCTATTTCCACCAAACACCAGGTTTTTACTAAACACCAACTGTTCACCAAACAATAAGTGCTCATTTATTACCAATAGTTCATTAAGTACCAAGGCTTTCCAACCTATGGTAGGTACAAACTAATGAGTAAAGGCAGGCGGGTTCTGTATCTTCGCTTAATCTCAGTGACTTTAAAAGCGTCTACTGAGATCAAATGTATTTATGTTAACCCCATTACTTTATTAACGAATATTGTTTGAAAATAAACATAGGCTAGAAACGTCAGCGCATAGTCGGTATAAATGAATGGTTAATCAGATTGAATAGAGTTGAGATAGATATGAATACCGCTAAGTTAGTCGTCGACTGTAAAAATGCTCATGGTGAGAGTGTCATTTGGTGTGAAAATAGACAACAGATTCTTTGGACGGATATAGAAGGTCGCTTTCTGTGGACATATTGTCCGACAGCCCGCCAAGCTAAATCTCACCGAATGCCCGATCGCTTGTGTGCATTCATGATAAGAAGTGACAATACCATTCTTGCCGGTTTTGATTCCTATGTCGCAATATTGGATCTTGACGCTAACAAGGTAGAGAAACAGTTTGATTTCGAGCCTGACAATCCTTTTAGTCGATTAAATGACGGTAAGTCTGATCGTCAAGGCAACTTTGTTGTGGGCGGAGCCAATGAATCAGATGATGATTCTTACACGACCTCAGTTATTAAAATTGATAAGGACCTAACGGTTCACACTCTAATTGAAGGTGTCACTTGCGCCAACAGCATTTGCTTTTCGCCTGATGGCAAAACGATGTACTTTACCGATACACCAACCCAAACAATCTTTGCCTATAATTACTCACCCGATTGCACCCGATTATCTGAACCACGCGTTCTGTATAGAGGAGAGGGTCGCTTTTCATTGCCAGACGGTTCCACGGTAGACGACGAAGGTTATCTTTGGAATGCGGTGTGGTCTGGAAATGCGGTCATTCGTATTCATCCTTCAAGCGGTGCGATAGATCGAATAATTGAGGTTCCTACTAAAAATCCTACGTGCACGGCAATTGGAGGTAAGGGACGGAATACTCTTTATATCACTTCTTCGCGCCAAGGATTATCAGAGGAAGAGCTCAAAGCTCAACCTAATTCTGGTGGTTTGTACGCCATTGAACTGTGACGTAATGAATGTTGTTACGATAAAAGCGTGATTATTTACGCCTACCAAGCGTGATGAATACCGTCAATATGCGAATTGATATTGGATGAAGCACAGAAATTACGTTAAAAAGAAAAAAGTAGGCGATGCAACAAATATGCAACGTGAGCATCATCAGTTCGATAGGAATAAAGAATGAATCATAGACAAAAGAATCAAGTGGCCTTTGAAAAGAGTGGTAAGAACATTGAAGTGGGTGCCGCTAATCTGTGCCCAATGGACCCGGTTATTCTTGCTGCAACTAATGAGGCGTCAGACTATGTTATTCAAACCTTTCAGTCAGGGCTAACTGCGGAGGTGTATCGTCTTTGTATACAAGGCAAAGATTATACCCTTAAAAAGAGACGCCCTAAGTCGGGTGTGAGCAATATAGATGGTCAGTATTCTTTTCTTAACGAGGTACAAAGGCGACAAGATTTTTACCGATTGAAACAAGATGAGCAAATAGGGAACGAGTTCGATTGTATTGTGGACACCGTTTATGCCAATTATCAGTTGGGGATAATTTTGTCTCCCTGGATAGAAGGTGAACAAATTACGGATGTAACCCCTCCGCTCATCGAGCAGCTTTTTAGCACCTTGATCGCATGTGAAAAAGCCAACCTTATGGAATGGGACTTATGCAGCGGCAATATGCTGGTGGATAATATGGGTAAATTAACGCTTTTTGATTTCGGGTACATGTACCCAATGAGTCCTTGTACTGAGTTTAATAGTAACGGATTGAGCGACCCTATATTTCATATGGTCGAACGTTTTGAAACGCGATTCTATTTTGGTTGGTTACTAACCAATAACGTGTCCAAGTCAAGGCAGCTAGATAATTATAGGATTGTAAAACAGTTGGGTGTGAAGGCATTTGAAAGTAAGATTCGTTGGTTAGTTGAACAGAATGCGGATAACGTTGTGATTAATCACTTCGAACGAATTGTGAATAAATGGCGTGAAGCACTCATAAATACGGAAGAGCTAGGCAAGTTATTTAGATTAGAATCTTTCCGTTCACATGTTCTGGATATAGAGGATGACTTGCATGGAAAAAGCTGCACATCGACAACGGCCATGCGTGTTGAATATGTCCTACACAGCCTTGAAGAGGACTATGATGATCTGTTGCTACAGGGTGGGTTTTTCTATCAAAACAGCGATAAGTCTAAGGATGAATTGATTCAGAGTTACAAAGAAAAAAAGGCTCTTGTTGCTCGCTATCAAAGTAAGTAACGCATTATGCGGCTATCTATGCTGTATCTTATTTTCTGCTGTTTGCACCGACTATTTACCATTCCCTCCGTATATCGCCCATTTATCGCAAACACCAACACGTTCCCACTCTTAAGGTTAACCTTTCAATATTAACCATATGGAAGGGACAAACACATGAAATCGATGATCGCAACAAACTCAATCGTTGTTGGGCTTTTGTTTAGTAGTCAGGTTTTTGCCATACCGAGTGAAGAGCTCATTGCTCAATATAATCAGGCGGCTCAAGGGGATGAAGCTAAAGTCGAGGTTGTATACGAGCAACTGCAAAGTGACTTAGAGCGTAATGGCGCGGACGCACTTAGTTTGGTTTATCTAGGTAGTACGCAAACACTGATGGGCCGAGATGCATTTATGCCTTGGAACAAGATGAAACACACCGAACAGGGGTTAGCCACTATAACTAAAGGGCTAGACCTGTTGGCTAACGATACAACTTCCCTCGAGAAACAACCGATCCGACAAGGTCTACCAGAATCAATTCTGAGCCGTGCTATCGCCGCTTCTACCTTTACTTCGCTTCCTGATATGTTCAATCATTTTGAACGAGGCTATGACCTATATTTGGATCTTCTGGCTGAGGAGCGCTTTACCTCTCAACCATTCGCGACCACCTCATGGATCTACTTTTACGCGGTAAAAGCCGCTATCAGAGCGGAAGATACCTCACAGGCGGAACGTTGGCTGGAAGAGATGAATAAACGGGATAGCAACAATCCTATGACCCTACAAGCAGAAGCTGCTTTTTCGGAAATAAAAACTTCGCTTACGAACGTTAGCCTAACAAACGCCAAGCAAGTGGGATAGGAGGTACGTTATGTTGAACTTTAATCAGATTAGCAAGCAGTATGCGCTTGGTCACCAGAAAGTGGTTGCTCTAGATAAGGTCAGTGGTGCGATTTCTAAAGGCGAGATGCTGGCACTGTGTGGACCATCTGGCTCTGGAAAAAGTACCCTACTTAATATCTTAGGTTTATTGGATGTGGACTATTCCGGATCGATTGAGCTTGATGGAATCGCTTATCCCAAACACCCACTCCACGCGGCAAAAATAAGGCGTTCTCGGTTGGGATTCGTTTTTCAAAAGTTCAACCTAGTTCCTGTAATGAGTGCGTGGGAAAACGTCGCTTATCCGTTGATGTTGAATGGCTATTCGCTACGAGAACAAAAGAGAAAAGCGGAAGCAATATTAGATAAAGTCGGGTTAGGTGCGTTCTCACATCATCGACCAGACAACCTGTCCGGAGGGCAGCAACAACGGGTTGCGATTGCACGCGCACTTGTTCATCAACCAGAAATGGTGATTGCAGATGAACCGACAGCCAGTTTAGACAGCCACACCGCGTCTGTTGTTATCGATCAAATGAAATCATTGGGTCACGAAATGGGAACCACCTTTATTGTTGCCACGCATGACGAGCGAATGGCTCGTCACTGCGACAGGATAATTAACTTACAAGATGGAATGATTGCTAAAGAGGAAATGAAATGGGTCAGTTAATTTCACAGCCGTTGCGTATTGCGTTTCTCAATCTAACCCGCAATAGCCGTCGTAGTTTACTCTCGATTCTCATTGTTAGTATTGCTGTATTCGCACTCACTTCCGCAGGTGGTTTTGGGCTGTATACATACCAATCATTGCAGGAGTCTACTGCGCGTGATACCGGACACCTCACTCTCAGCCAACCAGATTTTTTTGAACTGGATGAAGAGGCGCCTTTAGCCAATGGACTGACTGACAGCGACGATATTATCAAGAACCTTTTGTCGAATGACTCAGTTCGAGGAATACAACCAAGAATAGAGTTCACTGGCTTGATTTCGAACGGTAACAAGTCGACTATTTTTGTTGGAACTGGTGTCAATGATAGGGAATTTGATATGAAAGGCCCATTTTTAGATGTTAGGAAAGGCAAAACTTTGTCTAATATTCTTTCTAGTCGATACGACGCATCAGAGCCCGAAATCATGTTGGCCGTCGATTTAGCAAAGAACCTGAAGGTAACAACGGGAGACTGGGTTACTTTATTGGCAAGTACGAGTGAAGGCGCGCTTAACGCGATTGATTTTAAAGTACATGGCATCTATTCCACTGGGGTGCCTGAATTGGATAAACGTCAACTTTATCTGCATATTCAATCGGCTCAGCAGTTACTAGATAGTGAAAAAGTGAGCACGTTATCGGTGTTCTTGTTCGAAACCGCGCAGACCCTAATTGCAAAGGATTGGGTAGAACACGTATTAAGTAACATGGTTCTAGATCAACCTGTAGAAGTAACGCCATGGCAAGAGCGGGCGTTTTTCTACGTGAAGGTTAAGAACCTTTATGACCGTATTTTCGGCATCATGGGCGCGGTTATGGGCTTGGTTGTTTTTGTTGCGATATTCAATACCATGACGATGTCGGTAACAGAAAGAACTCGCGAAATTGGTACCTTATCTGCGTTAGGCACTTATCCAAGAGAGATTGTATCTGGCTTCGTTCGAGAATCTATTATGCTTGCGGTTATCGGCTCGCTGTTAGGAGGTATCACTACGGCACTGACAAGCTTATTTCTTACCTTTTCAGATATCCAAATGCCACCACCACCAGGTAGTACGGAAGGGTACCCTTTGAATATCTACTTCTCTTTTGAACTCTTTACCTATAGCGGGTTTGGCGTTCTTATCATCTGCGTCACAGCCGCGTGGTTGTCCGCTCGAAACGGTGTGAAGAAACCAATAACGGAGGCACTAATCTATGTCTAAGTACTTTCAAAAAAACCTGAAAATGACCATGTTGCTTTTTGTTCTCAATGGCGTTTTCGTGGGTCAAAGTGTGGCGAACGATGTTGCTGATATGGTTAAAAAAGCCGATGAATACCGATTAGATTCCTCCTCATCAAAGGTGGTTTCTAAAGTGACCCTTTTCGAACATGACCGAATCGATAAAACGCGAGAGTATCATGTTTACACGAGGCCAAATCGTGAATCTTTGGTGGTATTTAAATCGGCTGTAGAAGCGGGACAAAAAATGCTGATGTTAGGCGACAATTACTGGTTAGTTATGCCCAAAAGCCGCCGTCCTATTCGAATTACGCCAATGCAGAAACTGTTGGGGGAGGCATCAATAGGGGATATATCGACCCTGACTTGGAGCGATGACTATCAAGCAACAATGGTTGGTACAGAGAGCGTCGTCACCCAAGAAAATCTAGGCATTGATGCCCACAAACTGAACCTATTAGCGACGACAAAAGGGGCGAGTTATCAACATATTGACCTATGGCTAGATGCGCGCAACGGTTTTCCTATTAAAGCCGATCTCTATCTGCGTTCAGGGAAGCTCGCAAAACAGGCTTTGTTTACTCAAGGCGAAAGAGAAGGCAGGTTGCAAGTGGTGGCGATGACCTTGATTGATAAAATTCAACCAGCTAAAAAAACCATCATCGAATATCAAAGCATTATGCCGATGACCTTGGAAGATAAGTATTACAATCCTGCGTATTTGACCCGTAACTCAAAACTGGATTTATAGTATGAATAAAGGCCTTGTTATTGCCGCTATTTTTAGCTTTTATTCGCATCTATTGCGAGCAGAGGAACCTACGTTTCAGTGGGATTGGATACTCAGTACAACAACGACTAAGTACCAAGACTCGTTGTTGTTTGGTGAACCTAAAGAGGCGCAGAGTCAACGTGTTGATGGTTTGATCGACGTTCAGATCGATTGGGACCGCTGGACCGGCCTTTTTGCTGCGAATGGTCAGAGAATGTGGAGCAGTGATGATAGCCAATCTTTTGATGGAGAACTTATCATTCAGGAGCTCTTTTGGCAGGGTGAGTTAGACAACAGTTTTATCCCTGTGGATGTGACCCTAGGTAAACTGAGACTTGATTGGGGAGTCGGCTATGGCTTTCGTCCGTTAGATATCTTTAAGCCCTATCGACGTAACCCCATTGGGATTCAAGTAGAGGAGGGCGCAGGTACGGCGCTCGTCTCCTATTTTGATGCGCAAGGAGAATGGAGTGTTGTGTATACCGACTCGTCTTGGACTCAGCAACAAGGATACCCAATAGAAGAACAATCACAACAGCAAGGGATCGGTGTAAGGCGTTATGCTCTGAAAAACCGTAATGAGTGGCAGGTGATCGCCTACTATGATGATGTTCGAAAAGGGCTTTTAGCAGGCTCATTGGTAACGGTTTTAGATCAAGCATGGGAATTTCATAGTTCTGCTGTATTTCAAAGAAAGCACCTCAGTATCGAACAGGGTGAGCAACTGTCTCCGGTAGCGTTGACTCATTCTGACGACAGCTTTCAAGTGTTGATGGGGCTCAACTGGGCGAGCAGCCAAGGCCACAATATAATACTAGAATATTGGTATGATGACAGAAGTTGGGGAAAAGACGAGTGGTCTCAGGCATTCGAAAGGGTAGAAGCGCTAGATCAAGACACGTCAACCCAGTCTATTGCTCGATCCTATGCAAGTGGATTGAACCTACCGAATTTAATGAAGCATAACGTCATGTTTCATTGGGCGTTAGATTCAAGTGGCTGGAGCCATTGGGATTGGAGTCGTAATAGTTTGTGGCTCGACAATATTGAGCCAACCTTTGATCTGCTCTATTCACCTGAAGATGGTGGCTTAATTGCGACGCAATGGATAAATTATCATGCCTATGATTCAGGGTCTGCGGCTTTTGATGTAGAGTTGGCCGCCAGATTATTAACCGGGAAAAGCCGTTCGTTGTATGCAAATTTATCAGATAAGCATATGATTCTATTAAATCTTAAAGGAAAATTTTAATGGCTAAGAGTAAAAGTGATGCAAATGGTTGGATAAACAGCATCGTCTTAACGACTTTTTTTTGCACCATCATTGCTTTTGCGACACAGGCCATTTGGGGGAACTCGATACTGGATCATTTCATTATCAGTTTTGGCTTCGGTTACAGCGCTGTGTTTACGGCGCACTTACTTGGCCGTTATCAGCCTCAGCTCTCTTCACGAAATGTTAGCCTCTTCTCTCTCGGGCTATCGATGTTGTTCGGTACGGCTAATGCCTATTTCTGGATGAATCAATATGCGGATCTTAATGATGTTGCGCGATTGAAACCTATTATTTTTCTTGGATTTATTTTCACAACGGCCTGTTTCTTTTATTTTCACAGTCAAGAGCAAAAATTGGCCGCGCAAAAGGAATTGGAGGTCGCTAAGCGCAAACAATCGGAACACGAAAAGGCGTTAATTTTAAGCCAGTTAAAACAGCTTCAAAGTCAGATAGAACCACATTTCTTATTCAATACTCTCGCCAATATAAACACCCTTATAGAACATGAGCCGGCGAGCGCGCGTCTTATGCTGGAACGCTTAACAGAATTACTGAGAGAAACCTTGAAAAGCAGTCGAGAACCGTTTACGACGTTACAACGAGACCTTTCTTATATCGATGCCTATCTTGCAATACAAAAAATTCGTTTGGGTAATCGACTGAATTATACGATCTCAAATTACATCGATAACGAAGTCCATCTCCCACCTTTCTTGTTACAACCTTTGGTCGAGAATGCGATTCAACACGGTATAGAACCGCGAGTGAATGGCGGTAAAATTGAGATAAAAGTAAATCAAATAGAACAAGATATCCTCATAGAGGTTATCGATAACGGGGTCGGTCTTACTGGTTCTTCGGCCCATATAGGTCACGGAGTAGGCTTAGACAATATTCGCCAGCGTTTACAAGCATTGTTCGCAGGAAAGGCGACACTAACCATATCGGAATCAATATCTGGCGGTGTTCAAGCTAGGCTAAAAATAGCCTTATCTGCATTGCGTATGCTACAGGAGGCAACAGATGAAAGCGTCTAATTTTACGGCCATTATCGCTGATGATGAACCACTGTTAAGATTTCATCTGAATAAGGTTCTTGCTGATCTTTGGCCAGAATTAGAGATAAAAGCACTAGCGGAAAATGGGCAACAAGCGCTTGAGCTAATCGAACAGCATCAACCTGATGTTGTTTTTCTGGATATCAAAATGCCAGTGTTGGATGGTATGTCGGTCGCCGCTAGGATCACAAAAGATGAAAATGCACCGAATATTGTTTTTGTGACGGCTTACGATGAATTCGCTGTACAAGCCTTCGAAGCGAATGCGGTGGATTACCTGCTTAAACCGTTGTCCGATGTCCGTTTGGACCAATGTATTAAAAAGGTAAAGGCCCGATTAACAGAGCAAAAACCGCCTGTTTCGGTGGAGTTAACAACCTTAATGAGCCAAATCCAGGCACTCACGTCCAAAGCTCAACCAAGCTACTTAACATGGATTAAAGCCAGTAAAGGTGACGATATTCACTTGATTTCCATCTCGGAAGTGCTTTATTTCAAAGCAGAAGATAAATATATATCGCTTTACAAATACGAAGAAGGTAGCTGTACGGAGTACCTTTTGCGCACGTCACTTAAAGAGTTAATATCGCAGCTCGACCCTGATATGTTTTGGCAAATTCATCGTTCAACGGTTGTGAATGTGTCGGCCATCGAGAAAGTGAAGAAGGATTTTAAGGGAAAGATGATGGTGACAATTGGCGCGACGAAATTACCAGTAAGCCGTGCCATGCAAAGTTTGTTTACTAATAATTTGTAAAAGTAATTGGTAGGGCTAAATGGTGATGACACTTAGTGTGCGTCATCGACAAGCCACACTGATGCTATAGGCGTAGAATTAACTTCTCGCCATCGCTGCCAACCATACTACCCAACTGAGGCTATGCAACCAACCTGCGATAGCTATTTTTAGCCAAATTCTTGTGCCTTTCTTGTCTGTGTAAATGAGAGACTTTACCAGCTCGAAAACAGGAGAAAACATGACTAATATGAGCAAAAGCGGTGGAATTATACGGCCGATGTTAGGCCCCATAGTCAGCACCATGGTGCCGCTAGCGATGATGGTAAGTACCAGAAATAGCATCAATTTGATACGGTAATTGCGGTGTACCCCTATCGCATACAAAACATAGATGTAGGCAAGCAATGCCGCGTAGGGCAGATTGAGTATGTAATCGATCTTTATCATCGAGAAAGGCAATAGGTTCCATAGATTCATTGTTTATCCTTTTTACTCTACTCTTTAGTCAATATTCTCGCTGACTAAAGTCGTCAATCTTCTTGTTCAAGCATCTGCCAGTAAGTCCCTTCTTTCTTTGTCATCTTTTTCAAGGACCGTTTGGCTGGTGGAATACCTCGTAAATGGTCCACCAAGTCCTTTATCACGGGCAGTTTATTAGCATAATAAGAATGGGATTCAGGGATACTCCAGGGCGCTGCATTGAGTTCGCTTGTGTCAACAATATCAAAGTTATCAACGAGGCTAACAGGCATGCCTAAGCGCCTAACTTGGTTGACTTTTTCTGACGCAATCAAGGCGCCATCGTTTTCAGATGTATAGATAGCCCAGTTGGTGGCAAGTCGATTGATTCGTGGGGCCAACTGATATTGAAACCACTCACTGTCAACATCTGGGGCGGCAAGAATAACGCTACCAAATTGAAGCGACTTACTTTGCTCCTGTAGTGCGAGTTCGTTAAGTGCATTGAGAAGAACTTGGTTCCCCATGCTATGGGCAACGATATGTATGTTGGCATTGGGGAATTGGTTATCGAGTGTGGTTAGGAAACCAGCTAGGTAAGTCGCGCTCCAGATAGCGTCTTCACGATCGGAAGCGTAACCAAGGAGAGAGGCATTTGACGGCCATGAAAATAAGACAGGGACACCAGAGTAATCAAAATCGTATGCCATTTGTGCGGTACGTTTTATCGCAGACCCAAAAGCAACATTATAACCGTGTATATAGACAATAATGCTTTGCTTCCATTCACCAACCCCTTGTTCGACGGGGAGAGACGTCCAAAAATCATCAACACTCATTTCGGTCACTGATTGAATCAGTACGTGGTCGTTAGACTGCTTCAACCATTTAATTGATAAGAATGGTTGTTCAATGTGGCCTTTCTTATGGTTTTTTGGAATCGAAACCTTCGCCATTCCCATATGAAGCGGCTGTGTGATATCTCTGAGTGCACCGTAGTAATTGTCGTTTTCTTTTTCTGGTGAGCGAGTGGTGCCGTAATAAACGGTCTGTACGTAAAACTCTTTTTCATCCACGCTACGAGAGGTAGGCAGAGGTTGGGCAACCGCGATGTTTTTTGCTAATTCAGTCATTGTCTCGAAAAGCTCGTCGGGTTGAGATTTACCAGCCAAAACATAAGCCGTATTTTGTAGCTCGATAATTTGGTCAAAAGAAAGCCCCATGTCTGTAACAAAATGGGCATTAGGCGATAGCGGTATTTCGTCATTAATTACTTGTCTAACTGCGCGAGCGACGAATTCTAAATCTGTATTGAGGGAATCGCAGGATGTCGCAATGACAGTGATGTCACTCTTTTTACCCTGTCGTTGAATGGTAAATAACCCTAGTGCACTTTGATCGGCATCTAACGTGGTAAGCCAAATAATAGTGTCAACATTGTCGTGTTTAGCTAGGACTGAAAATGGATTTTCGTGCGTCACTAAAGCCAGCTTGTTTTTTCCGGCCAACAGATTAATGAAATCTTCTGACACGAAACATTTTTCATCAGAGGAAGCCATTGAGTAGGTAGCAATGAGACCTAAAAATACACCCATGATGTAGCTAAAAAACCGTTTTGATTGACGGGGCATACTTTCCTCCATGAATAGTGACCTTACACACGATGTAACCGTATCGCTGCGTGTTTGTTTTCGCTTCCTAAATCTATTATTAGGCTAATAGTAAAATAGGGCAAACAAAAACGTTATTGATTAGTAGGCATATATAATTAATTTGCTACACTTTGAAAGTGATTTTGTTGGCTAAGACGATCCAGTTATCTCTTTAGCTAATAACTATCACCAACGTAGTGGTGTAAATATTTGTTTAAAAGGAATTAAGAATGAAAAATAAAGTCGTATTATTGTTGTCCACACTCGTTATTTTTTCCCCGCTCTCATTGGCGAAAGCCCCAAACATTAAAGAAGACGTAAAGGCCCAACCTAAGTCGACAATGTCCAATCTTGCTGTCGCAAAGCAACTGGGTCAAATCGGTATGGCGCAAAAAGACCCATTGTTATTAATTTCTGCCGCGAAGCTCTACAAAATGACGGCTATTGAAGAGAAAAAACGTGAAAGAAAAAGCCAGGGAGGCGAAAAGTCAGAAAAAGAGTCAGTCAGTCTAAACAGTGCTGAAGCACTATTGGAAGCGGCAACGGAGCTTTCTGGTGATAACAAAGCTTATATAGCGATGATAAAAGAAGTAGAAGGCCTTAAAACGCGAGGTAAAATGGGGGGCTCTGAAATACATTACGACACAATTGATGCAAAGGGAATGCACGAGTACGTGATCGATTATTACGGTGACGAGATAGCAGAATTATTGATTGTAGGTGATGGCGATACAGATTTGGATTTGCGCGTATTCGATGAGTATGGAAATCTGGTTTGCGAAGATGCGGATTACAGCGACACTATGTATTGCGCTTGGGTTCCTATCCTCAATGGTCCTTTTGTGATTGAAGTAACTAATCACGGTCGAGTCTATAATGAGTACGCAATAATATCTAACTAAAACCCGCTAACTAGTATCTTGGTATTTAGATTACGAGGTCTAGTTGTGTTACTTTGATTGATAGGCGAAATGAATTTTCGCCTATGTTCTCTATTATGATTTATTGAATAATCTCATTGTGTACAAGGAAGAACCAATGCGTTTTATTGCTCTGTTTTGCATGCTGGTATCGCCACTTTTATCCCACGCGTCGACCGTAACTACACCCAATTATCACGCTATCGTCGTGGGTGTTTCTGAATACCCTAACTTGCCTGATGGATTGGATCTTTCGGGGCCTAAATATGATGCACTAAGAGTGCAGAGTATGCTGCTACAACAAGGTGTGGCGGAAGCAAATATACAGCTTCTAGCCGATGGAGTCCCATCCGCTGTGCTGCCAACCAAAGCGAATATTCTTAAGGCTTTTGCGCAACTGGAATCAAATCTAAAGCCCGGTGATTTCGCTTACCTACATTTCTCAGGTCATGGCAGTCAACAACCTTCGGTATTTACTGGTGCGACAAAAAATAGTGATAGTGTTGATGGTTTAGACGAGATTTTTCTTCCCAGAGATACCGGTGCATGGTCTAAAAATATCGGGACGGTTGAGAATAGTTTAAGCGACAATGAAGTGGATATTTTGGTTACGCGATTACGAAATATTGGTGCCAATGTTTGGATTATTTTTGACTCCTGTCATTCCGGCACAATGACGCGAAGCGTGACAGGTAAAGAGATCAGGTCGCGCAGTATCGAGCCAAAAGTGTTGGGTATTAGCAGCGACAATAATACCATATCAAAAGGTTCGCTAGGCATGCCTCCAGAGAAAGGTAATCGTATTGCACCTTCCTCTTTGACTCCGGTAGCACTTAGTGAAAATGCAGGTGCGTTGATGAGCTTTGGTGCGGCTCAAAGCAACGAAGAAGCGCCCGAAATGTCATTACCTAGTGGTGAGGGAGAGGCACCTCAAGGATTATTCACTTTCGTCATGACATCCATAATTAGTCAAAATCCGAATATATCCTACCGTCAATTAGCGCAAAGCATATTAGCCACGTATAACAGCCTGCCTTGGCACAGAACCACACCACTTTTCGAAGGTGGACAGAGTCTTGATCAACCTATTTTTCATAAGACAGAGGAGGTCACGACGGTTTACGCTGTCACAACTAAGAAAGGACATCACTTCATTCAGGGTGGTCAATTAAATGGCCTAGAAGTTGGCGCAGTTGTTGATATCTATGAGGATATTTCAGCAAAAAATAGAGTCGCTACTTTAGAAATTATTCAGGCCGACATGACAACCAGCGAAGGCCGACTTGTGGAAGGTGAGATCGACACTCGATATTCATATGCAGAATTGGCAAGTCCTGCCTACCCAAAACCACTGACGGTGAAATGGCAAGCATTACCCGATGCAAACTGGGTTGACGCTGCAACAACGTTGATTGAAAAGAGCGAGCTATTAGACAGAACCGTGAAGTGGGTCGGGACAGATCAGCCAGCGGATATTTCATTGTATGCAGGCCGAGACACACTCTACTTTTTCACCTTGGAGAATGAAAAGCTACCTTGTCAGTTGCAAAATAATAGTGGAGTTTGTGATGTTGATGAGCGCGAAACGTATCTGTCTATGCCTTTAGATAAAGGAGAATTGAACCGCTATGAAGTACTTAATAATGGTTTGTCTCGAATGGTACGTTCACGAAATCTGAAACGTTTATCCGCAAGTTTAACAGGGCGTTCTCCCATCGTTTCTGAAGTATTCTTAAACGAACAACCACAAAGCCTAGAACAAGTGGTCAAGGCGACAGACGGCGATGATCTATATGTTAGCTTTGTTAATCAAGGCCGCGCCCCAATTGACCTAACGGTGATGTTTATCGATAGCGGCATGGGTATCTATCAGGTATTTCCAGAACCCGGTTATAGTGGACGGTTATTCGCTGGAGAAGCGGCGGAGTTTGAAGGGAACGTATCGAAATCGACCACGGGGGAGGAGCAATTTGTCGTCATTGCGATACCGACGAATCGCCAAGCTCCCCAGGTTTCACTTAGTCACCTCCAACAAGAGCCTATGCAAAGCTCGCAATTCTTTGATTCTCAATCGTTCTCCGTGAAGGCTCGTGGTTCCGCATCAGTTCAAGACTTATTTGCTCAATCGTTAGGGGACACACCGCAAACACGTGCGTTTGAAAAGAAGGGTAAATCAGTCGGCAAGGCAAGCATCAACGTAATACGTTTGAGAACAGATTGAGTTTTATGAGTACGAACAAAGGTGTGTGAGAGCAAATGAAGAGTAGGCAATGAAAATAAGTCAGCAATGGAAAGTTGTACTGAACCTGTTCTACCAAAAATATAATTTTATGATTCAGTGGTTGATGCTGTTCCTGCTTGGCGCATGGGTTATTTTTAGTGATCCTTTTGGAATTGGCAGTGCCAGTGAACGAGCAGGTGAGCAAGCCATCTACAAGCTCACCGCACATTCCTACGACTCGACCAAAAGTCAGCCTAATATTCTGGTTGTTTTGTTCAATGACAAAGCGATAGAAAACCTCTATCCCGAGATCTGGCAATCCAATGACTGGCCGCTTTCCTACTTGGATCAAGTTAACATGCTAACCGCGATAATGGCGCAATCTCCAATGGCGGTTTTCTACGATGTAATGTGGATGAAGAAACGCGCCTTGGATGATAGTTTTGACAGAGCTATCGCGAAGTTAAATGCTGCACGTGCTGCCACAAATGTTCCTCTCTATTTTGCACAAGGTAAAGCTGACTCCGTTATGGAAAAAGAGGTTAGGGAAGCACTAAGTCCGTCGGTCTCTTTGGTTCCTAATGGATGGGAAGAACGAGCAGAGTTATATCCACTTTATACGCATGAGGTGGCGACCACTGCTAACGTACTGTATCAAGAATATTGTAAAAATAGAGAGTGTGAATCACCTATACGGGATGAAAAATACCCTATTAGTGTTCGATGGAGTGAAATCGCGGCGCCAGTCTTGCTATCCCATCGTAAAGACGAGTGTATACAACTAGATAACTCTTGGTATAGCGTCGTTTGGAGTAGTGTAAATAAGGTTATTAACAGCATCATACCAATGACGGATGATCAACAGGTGCAAAAAATATGTCCACCGCAAAGGGTGCTCTATATTGATGAGCTTATGGCGTTAGCCCGTTCCCCAATCGATGAAGAGCGGCAACAACTTAAACGTTGGGTTAAAGACAGTATTGTATTGGTCGGCGGCCAAATAGAAGGGATACATGACTATGTTATTTCACCGGTACACGGTGCGATGCCCGGTGTTTTTTTTCACGCAATGGCCCTTGATAACTTGATGGTCGATCAAAATGAGTATATTCGAGATGACCCAAACGCTGAATATATCAATTTAATTGTGTGGGCTCTGTATATCACATTGTTGGTGGCGGTAAGACGCTTTGCCTATAAACATAAAGTGTTGATGTGTATAAAAAGCAAGCTTCTGTTATCAAGTCTTTTTTATGTATGTGTTGTTCTGTTTTTTGCCTATGGTGTGTTTCATCTAGCGCCTGCTAGTTGGGTCTCTATTCTAGCTCTGGGTTGGTTAGGCATTCAGCTAATAGAGCGACTAGAAAGGCGAATGGGGGAGTGGAGGGATGAGACGAAATATGAAGATTAACTTAAGTGCATTAGGAACGATGATGAACTTAGCGAAGCGGATGATTCTCTTGTCTATCACACTATCCATGGCAACGTCAGTTAGTGCTACATTGTTGGTGGAACAATGGATTGAACCTGCAATAGACGTTGAGTTTAGCGATGGTTCATGGAAAATAATGTCCGTTGAAAGACTACCATCCCCACCCTTCATCGTTCAAAAGGAAGAAACCTCTAGGGTTTTAATTAATATTAGACGAGTAGGTTTAGTCTGGGTTAGACGTTCTTCGGTTAGATTTAGTGAAGAGAGCTTAATCCTTAATTGCCAGCAGTCGAAAAGTGCTCGCTCAAGTAATCACCAAAATTTTGGTATGAGAGGGGACAGTGATAGTGTGTCATTAACGTGTATTGATAGCCAACCAGACCCCAATAATAAGCCCCGTAATCCTGAACATTAAATCTATCTTTTTGCAGTAAAAATAAAAATAGAAATAAAAATGATCCTTCTTTGAAATGGTGCCGTATTACTTATCGACATCTAAGCACAGCAATAATGACATTTACTTCAAAGGGATAAGATTATGTTTAAGAAAATGATATCAGCATTTACATTCGTCGTGATTAGTTTCGCTCTTGTAGCTTGTTCGAGTAACAAGGATATGAAACATAGCGACGGCATGATGAAAAAGGACATTGTAGACGTAGCCGTTGAGAATGGTTCGTTTAATACACTTGTTGCCGCAGTGCAAGCCGCAGGATTAGTCGATACTTTGAAAAGTGACGGACCGTTCACGGTATTTGCTCCAACAGATGAAGCTTTTGCTAAGTTGCCTGCCGGTACGGTAGAAACCCTTCTGAAGCCAGAAAATAAAGATCAATTAATTGCTATTCTGACTTATCACGTGGTTCCTGGAAAAGTGATGGCCGCAGATGTAGTGAAATTGACGAGTGCTAAAACTGTCCAAGGTCAAAAGGTCACCATCAAAGTGATGGGCTCAAAAGTAATGGTTGATAATGCGAATGTTATCGCCACAGATGTCGCGGCTAGCAATGGTGTGATTCATGTCATCGACAGTGTAATTTTACCGAAATAGTAGAATTAATCTAGATAACCAAATTAAGGGGCGTAATGATTGTTCATTACGCCCCAATCATATCTAGGCGTTTACTCACTCCTGTCGTCATAGTTTATAAATTCAAATTTGATGTGGCCCGTAAAATGGGTCTTTTTTAGCATCTAGGTTTGACTAACTTTAGAATACCCCTATACTGTATGTATGCACAGTAGTAATGGCAAGGGAGACAAACTATGTTAGCTGACACAATTGAACGCGTGAATAAACTACGAAAGCAAGCATTGAATAATCCAGAGTTTGTTCGCTCATCTAGAGAGCACGAACGGAATATTGCTTTAGCAGAAAGAAGATCACCGGCCAACTCAGATCATACTCAAAAAAAGCAAAAACGCTTTGATAAAGTTTACAAGCAGTCTGAATTTGGTGTCAATCCATCTGGAACTACCCACTAATCAATTACAGTGGCGACATGTGTTCGCCACTTACTTCAAAATTTCACATGTCCCCTTTGGTTATTTTATCGCTTTGACTCTATAGTGAACTGTCTATACAGATATCAGCTCAAACAGAACGAGTAGCTTCTGACCCAAGTAGAATTTTGGGTGCGTGAGCTTTAGCGACCAAGTACTTTAACCACAAGGTTCAGCATGACAACACAAATAAAGGAACGGATTCTATATCAGGGTCAGAGTTACGACATGCCAGGGTGTATTTCTTTACCTTTATCCGATGGTAGAGTGATAGAGCTAACGGATGATGCATTGAATGAAGCAATTGACGCCGATGATTTTTGTTTTTCTACAGCCTGTTGGAGACAATACGTAGGGGTTTGGGAAGTTAAAGGAGATGGCTTATATCTAAAATCGCTTGAGGGAATGTATCGAATGGCAGGCGACCAATCAGTATTTGCGGATTGGTTTAGCGACACGCTTTGTTTACCTTATGGCGAGTTGCTCGATTTCGATTTTGAAATAGAGTTAATGCACTATACACAAGAGCTTAGACTGACCTTCGAAAAGGGTGTATTAGTCAATAAAGTCATTGTTGACACAGAACAGTAACGCATCTAATTGGGTATTAGATAGACAACCAGTGGCGATAACGGCCAACCATACTCTCGTTACCCAAAATGCCACCCTGATGGATATAAAGTACGGTCTTATTTGGATTCTCCGATAGCCAATCTAACAAGTTTTTCCACATAAATGGGTCATAAAGAAGATCAAACTCTATTTGGGTTTGTGATTCTAATGATTGCCATAAGGCATATTCACCTTTGTCTAATCGGCCAAAGTGATGCTTTTTATCCGTACCAATTATCGTCGGTTGCGTCGCTTTGCTGTCGACATCCAAAAACTGCTCGACTAGGTATTCTTTATCACCTACGCAGGCACATGTGATGACCTCTATGTCTGCTTGTTCAAGGTGTTTTTGTAGATAGAGTGCCGTTGTTCCTGTGCCTGACGGTAGTGCGACGACGAGGTTGTCGCATCGTTCCATTAACTTCCAATTAAGTATTTCTTGGGCGAGGGTTTTAACGCCCGGTTCTGCCATTGTAGAACGACCACCTTCTGGCACAATCAACGTATCGTTTAGGCCAGAAAAATTGTCGTCAATATAGGTACTGGTGTGGCGGCCGTCTCTGTCTTCTAATTGCGATAGGTCGACGATGTTTGCACCCAAGTCGAGGGCGCCTCGATAATTCCCAGTTGGTTTTTGTTTAACATAACTTGGAATATGGTCAACATAAAAGGTCAGTTTCCATTTCTTTATCGCACAAAGGGCAGAGAGAGAGTACAACGAGTTTGCCTGAACGGAACCATAGCCAATCAAATTTTTTATATGGGGAAACTCTCCCGTTAACAAAGACATGAATTTTCGTGCTTTGTTACCAGAGAATTGATGGTGTAAGAGATCATCTCTTTTTACAAAAAAAGTGAGTCCGTTAAAACGGTGCTGAGTCACTGGGCTTTCAGATAATTTCATTGGCTCTATGGCTATCTGCTGCAAAATTCGGTTGCACATAGTAAACCAATTCTCAATCTATACCAGTGATTTGATGTTAGGTTTGACGCCTAGTTGTTGGTTTTGTGGTTGGGCGTAAATATAGTCTGGTGTTCGCATATACGTTTCCATACCCGTTCTCCTGCTGGGTGGAGTTTGGTTTTAGAACGGTAGGCGTATAGTTCGGTATTTAAGGTTGCTTCTTCGGGATTTAATATAACGAGTTTATTCTGTTTCAGTTCGTCAATGATAGCATAATCTGGTAGCCAGCCTATGCCTTCGCCTTGCAGTACCAAAGCCTTAACCAGATCGGTCATAGATGAAGAAAAAATCGGTTTAAGGGCGTAACGACTGCTCGTTTGACGAGTTAATCTGCCCATATAGCTGGACGTTGAATGCATGATAAGCGGTGTAACAATGGTTTCGGATAATGAGTATTTTGGTTTTGAATCGGATAATACGCTTACGCAATAGTTATTTGATTCGCCAAGTTTATGTGCCAGGTAGGGTTCAGCAAGCAACTGAGGATTTTTATAGCTTAATACAATATCGCAAGCGCTCTCCTCTAACATTTTTACGGCATCATCAACATCGATCGCGCGAACGTCCAAAATGACTTCTTGCTCTTCTGCGAACAGATTGAATTTGAACAATGGTAGGATATCGGTCGCTATTGAATGGCCCGCTACGATGCTTACTTTTTGGTTTCCTAGAATAGAGAGATCGTTAAGACGCTCTAACTCATATTCAAGCTGAATGATGAGAGAGCGAGCACTCGTTCGAAATTCCTTGCCACTTTGCGTTAACGCAATCGGTGTCTTATCTCTATCAAAAAGTTGGCATCCCACCGCACTTTCGAGCGCTTGTATGCGGCGACTAAATGCTGACTGAGTTACGTTTCGTTCGATTGCTGCTTTAGAGAAGTTACGGAGTTCGGCCAGTTTTAAAAAATCCAGCAACCATTTGGTTTCAATATTTAACATCAGAGCGACACCCATAGCTATGCGATCCATGCATAGGTATGCCAGTTATTTCATTTCTTATCAAGGATTATTTTTGTTAATTTGTGCCTAGATAAGGAGCGAGTATGGATAAGAAGTTAGGTGTTTTAGGGGGTATGGGCCCGATGGCTACGGTTGATTTTGTTAAGCGGATAGTGGAAAAAAGCCCGGCCTGTTCTGATCAAGAGCATATGTCTATGATTATTTCGAATGATCCTGTTATTCCTGATCGGACCAAGCATATCTTAGAAAACGGTGAAAACCCGTTGGAAAAAATGCTAAAAAACCTAATGAACTTAAAAGATTCGGGCGCCACAAAGGTAGTGATACCTTGTAATACTGCTCATTACTGGCTGGACAAACTCAGCAACAATGAAAGGGTTTCGTTTATTAGCATCATTGACGCAGTGATGAATGAAGCTAGCCGCCGTCAGATGTGTCGAGTGGGCGTATTGGCTACGAATGCAACCATACAAACGGGCATTTATACCAATGCTATTGAGACTCGCGGAATGCAGGCTATTTTACCAACGGCAACAGAGCAGTTTCAGGTTATGGAAGGAATATACTGTGTTAAAGCAGGTCAGATAGAGCAGGGAAGAAGGTTAATGGAACCTGTCTTTGATAGTCTAATTGAAAAAGGTGCCGATGGTGTTGTACTTGGCTGTACCGAAATACCATTAGCATTTGATACATTGCCAGCGGACAAGTTGGCAAAAGCATTAGACTCTTTGGACTTGTTAGCAGACCAGTGTGTTAACTATTATTATTATGACGTTTAACTGTTTTTAGCTTGGTAACACACCAAGCTTTTTCAATTTCCTGTAGATGGTATTTCTGCTAATACTAAGGATTTTAGACGTTTTACTGATGTTACCGTTGTTGGCCCGATAGATCTTAATTAATGTGTCTTCGACGGTCTCTTGAAGGCTAATATCTTCACTACTATGTTCCATAGCTAACGAACGCGTCTGACTTAAAGATTGCAATGAAGCGCTGATGTGGTCGGGAATATGTTTGAGCATAAGTTTCGGCTCATCGCATGCGAGCAGCGTTGCAACGTGCAATACGTTGTCCAATTCTCTTATATTCCCGGGCCATGCAAAATCTTTAAGTAGATTCAGTAAATCTCTATCTAATGTCTGTTCATTCTTACAGTGTTTTCTGTGAATCTTTTTAATAAGGGCAACCTTGTCTTTTCTTTCTCTCAACGAAGGTAGGTGAAAAACTAGGCCATTTAGTCGGTAATAGAGATCCTGTCGAAAACGCCCTTCTGCTATGAGTAGCTCTATATTCTTATGTGTGGCGGCGATGATTTGAATATCCACGTGATAGGTCTGATTAGAGCCCACCGGGACCACTTCTTTCTCTTGAAGAAAGTGTAATAGACGACACTGTGCTTCAAGCGGCATGTCGGCAATTTCATCTAGAAACAGAGTGCCTTTGTCCGCCTGACGTATTTTTCCTTGATAGCCTTTGTGGCTTGCTCCAGTAAATGCCCCTGGCGCATAACCAAACAGCTCTGACTCAATCAAATCTTTAGGCAGTGCGCCACAATTAACAATCACAAGTGGGGATTGCTTACGCTTACTCTGTTGGTGAAGCGCCTTAACAAACTCGCTTTTACCAACGCCTGTTTCGCCCAAGATCAACAGGTGGATCTGTTTGTCGATGACCTTACACGCCTGTTGCCAGGCATTCTCAATGCGTTCATCCCCTTGATGTAGTTCGCTTGACGGAGAATAGGTAACTGATTTTGGAATAGGTTTTGTTGACTGAGGATGTAAGCGGTATACAAACGGCGTGGACTCATGTTTTAACAGATGCTCCAGAGGAGCGCCTATTATTTCTTGATGATCCAAAAGTTGAGATGCCAGTTGGTTGTGGGCGATAACTTCGCCGGCTTCATTGGCAATCATAATTCCCTGCCATCCACTATCAAGCAGTGCTTTGTCACAAGCGATATCAACTCGAATTGTGCCGTCTGGTATGCCAAACAACAGGCTGTTTTCTATCTTCTGAATCATGCTTTGAATCAAAAGTTGGGTATTGGAGTGATGTACTTGCTGCTCACTGGTGATATCTAAAATTCCGAGCATTTCGCCTTGATGATTGAAAATGGGGCTAGCTGAGCAACTGATAAATCGGTGTTGATGGATAAAGTGTTGATCGCCAATGATGGATATTGGCTTGGCCTCAATAATGGCAGTTCCTATCGCGTTCGTTCCTTTTAGGTTTTCTTGCCAGCAAACGCCACTTTCTAATGCAATTGAGGTGAGGCGGTTAGCAAATTTTTCTAAGCCCCATGAACCTAAAATCACACCCTGTATGTCGGTTAGTATCAGTCGGCTATTGGTTCGAGCAAACATCTGGTTAAAAAGAGGTAGCGCGTATTTTTCCAGTCCGTTAATTAGCCTCTTGGCGTTATCTCTTCTTTCGCTAAGCTGAAAGCTTTCCAACCGAATATCGTCGGGAAGTCGATTCTCTCTTAGTCCTGCTTCACTGCTTCTGTGCCATGAATTGTTCAGCCAATCAATGGTGTCGTCGATTTGAAGATTCATAAGTGTTCCAAAATGTAACGTTTCTGGTGTGCCACTTTAAGACAGTTGAACAAAGTGAACAGGGTAATGTTTGGCGATTCTAGCCCGACGTTAGGTGATGTTAATTATATGTAATCATACTGTTACTATTTAATTACGGCAAGTTCTAACATGTTGGCGTGTGAATTGCGTTACAGATGTCAGTGTTCAATTAAAAAAGAGCACACAACAAACGATGAAACGAATGATGAAATGTATCTAAAGGAAGGATGACCTATGATTTATGCTCAGCCAGGAACGCAAGGTTCTATTGTTAATTTCAAATCTGTTTATGATAATTATATTGGTGGCGAATGGGTAAAACCAGTCAACGGCAAGTACTTTTCGAATCTATCGCCAGTAAATGGAAAAGAATATTGTCAGGTTGCCCGTTCGGATGAAGCGGATATTAACTTAGCGCTAGACGCTGCGCACAAAGCAAGAGATGCATGGGCAGCGACCAGTGTTGGTGAACGTTCAAATATGCTGCTAAGAATTGCCGATATGATAGAGCAAAACTTGGAAGAATTAGCCGTCGCTGAAACATGGGAAAATGGGAAACCAGTTCGAGAAACATTGAACGCGGATCTACCTTTGGTGGTTGACCATTTTCGTTACTATGCGGGTTGTATTCGAGCTCAAGAGGGCAGCGCTGCTGAACTTGATGCTAATACAGCGGCCTATCATTTCCCTGAAGCGATCGGGGTCGTCGGTCAGATTATCCCATGGAATTTCCCAATGTTAATGGCGGCATGGAAACTCGCTCCTGCGCTGGCTGCTGGTTGTTGTATTATTTTAAAACCTGCAGAGCAAACGCCGGTGTCAATACTTGTTCTAATGGAAAAAATAGGTCATTTAATACCACCTGGTGTGCTAAACGTCGTTAATGGTTTTGGTAACGAAGCAGGTCAGGCTCTGGCAACAAGTACCAGAATTGCCAAGTTAGCTTTTACTGGTTCGACAACGGTTGGCCAACATATTTTAAAATGTGCGGCAAATAATCTTATTCCATCTACCGTAGAGTTGGGTGGTAAGTCACCTAACGTATACTTTGAAGACATATTCAATTATGAAGATGAGTACCTAGATAAATGTGTTGAGGGGATGTTGTTAGGTTTCTTCAATCAGGGAGAGGTGTGTACATGCCCATCTCGCGTTCTTATACAAGAATCTATATACGATAAATTTATTGCGAAAGTGGTGGAAAGAGCGAAGGGTATTCAGCAGGGTGATCCTTTAGACCCGAATACTCAAGTGGGGGCTCAAGTTTCCAAAGAACAGTTCGATAAAATACTGGGTTATTTGGAAATAGGTCGTGAGGAAGGCGCTCAAGTACTCATCGGTGGCAGCATTGCAAAACAGGATGACGGTCTGAATGATGGCTACTACATTCAACCAACTTTGCTTAAAGGCCATAATAAAATGCGCGTTTTCCAAGAAGAAATTTTTGGCCCAGTTATCGCGGTTACGACCTTTAAGGATGAAGCAGAAGCACTGGCTCTTGCAAATGACACTGAATTTGGGTTAGGCGCAGGGCTATGGACTAGGGACCAAAATCTTGCGTATCGAATGGGACGCAAAATAGAGGCAGGACGTATTTGGATAAACTGTTATCACGCTTACCCAGCGCATGCGGCCTTTGGTGGATATAAGCGATCGGGTATTGGTAGAGAGACGCATAAAATGATGCTAGACCACTACCAAAATACGAAAAATCTATTGGTAAGTTATGATATTAATCCTTTAGGGTTCTTCTAATTCTTCTCGCTTATAACCTGTAATAATAAATAATAGGCCGCTAACGTTGCCTATTATTTATACCATTCCTTTTATGCACTATTAGTTTAACCTCGAAAATAATTCTTCAACGCCATGACTACCCGCACAGATTCTATCTGCTAAATACGCCACAATATTTTCCGATTTCCCATCAACAACTTAAAACCAAAAAGGAAAATTAGTATGCGCATTGGGATAGATTTAGGCGGTACGAAAATCGAGGCCATCGCTCTTTCAGATAAGGGTGAAGAGCTATTTAGAAAACGAGTCGATACCCCAAAAGGTTCTTATCCTGATACGCTTCACGCGATTAAAGGCTTAGTAGTGGACGCAGAACAAGCGACGGGACAGACTGGCACCGTTGGACTTGGGATTCCCGGAACGATCTCTCCGTATTCTCAAAAAGTAAAAAATGCGAATTCAGTTTGGCTTAATGGAAAGCCACTCGATGTAGACCTAACTATTTTGCTTGGGCGTGAGGTTCGCGTCGCCAATGATGCGAATTGCATGGCAGTATCAGAAGCAACAGATGGTGCGGGTGCTGGGTACAAAATGGTCTTGGCCGTGATTATAGGTACAGGTGCAGGTGCGGGTATTGTAGTTAACGGTGTCCCACATGCTGGTGGTAATGGTATTGGCGGTGAGTGGGGGCATAACCCGCTACCGTGGCAAGATGCAGAAGAACGTAAAATTGCCGATGCTACCCCTTGTTATTGTGGTCAACATGGCTGCATTGAACAGTTTGTGTCTGGAACGGGACTGTGTGCTGATTATGAACGAAGAACAGGTAATTTACTCAAAGGGAAAGAAATTTCAGATCTGGCGGACGAGGGTGATGAAACAGCATTGCTCACACTCGAGGTCTACGAACGTCGACTCGCGAAATCTATCGCCAGTGTAGTGAATTTACTCGATCCGGATGTTGTAGTCTTAGCTGGCGGTGTATGTAACGTGACTAGATTATACAGTAACGTTCCTAAGATTCTGCCAGAGTATACGTTTGGTGGAGAGTGTCATACACCCATAAAAGCAGCCATCCACGGAGACTCAAGTGGTGTACGTGGCGCAGCATGGTTATGGGCTCAAGAGTAAGGATATGTTGCGCAAATACAAAACGGTTCATAGAAGATAAACGTACTATCGTTTATCTTTCCCTAGAAACTGTTTAACGCTTTTTTTGTGATTGGTGCGTCGGTTGGCTTTTTTGTCCCTCGGCGCACGTTTGCTTTCGCCTGTTGATGGCTTGTCCGTAATTGGAAATTCGGCTAACTGACTAAGCGCTAATGCTCGTTTTGTAAATTGTCGAATCGCATCCAGATAATCACTTTCCGCATGACAAACTAAAGATATGGCGCAGCCTTGCTTTCCGGCGCGTGCTGTACGGCCAATTCGATGGACATACACCTCGGGACTTGACGGCACTTCAAAATTAATCACGACCGGTAGTTCTTCAATGTGAATACCGCGTGCGAGAAGGTCGGTCGCGATAAGAACCTTTACCTTGCTTTGTTTAAATAATTGAAGTGTCTCTTCTCGCTCCGTTTGACTTTTATTGCCGTGAAGCACGGCTGTTGAAATACCAGCTTTGCTCAGTTTTTTATTTAGTGAATCTGCACTATCACGTGCGCCAATAAACACCAATACTCGCGGCCAGTTTTGCTGCTTTATCTGATGTATTAGAACATTCGCTTTGCTGCCTTTGTTCACCAAATAAAGAGTTTCGTCAACATGTTCTACCACACTATTGTTGGCGTGGGCCTGAATGCGCACGGGTTCATTGAGTAGCGCGCTGACTTTATTTTCTAGCTCTGGTGGCAAGGTGGCGGAGAACATGACTGTTTGACGTTGAGTCGGCAATGTATCTAATATCGCATTCAGGTCAGACCAAAATCCCATATCCAATAACCGATCAACTTCGTCAAAGATTACCGTGTTGACTTTATGTGTCTCAACGGCCCCTTCATTGATTAACTCACGCAGCCGTCCGGGTGTGGCGACGATGATCTCAGGGTGATGAGATAACTGTTCTATCTGCTTCTCTTTGTCTACACCACCGCAAAGGCAGATCGAATGTATATCAACCTGTTGTGATATTGACGAGATGGCTTCATTTATTTGAGTAGCGAGTTCGCGAGTTGGCACCAAAATAACTGCCTGTGTTACATGGCGGTTGTTTTTGGCTTTTTCTATCAGAGGTAATCCGTATGCCAGTGTCTTTCCGCTTCCTGTTTGTGCTAATGCAAGTAGATCTTGACCGCTCATTATCTCCGGGATAGCAAGCGTTTGTATTTCTCTTGGCACAATAATGTCTGCTGGTAACGCAGACACGATATCAGAACTTAGAGGCAGTTTAGAAAATGGCATGGATGTACTCTTCTTAATGGATAACAACGATAAGGATTAACTTTCGTTGGTGTCTTCTGGACGAAGTTTACGTTGAATACCCATTAGGAAATTTCGTAATATTTGGTCTTTGCACTCACGGTAATGTTTGTTGTCTGGTTTGCGGAAGAAAGAGCTTAGTTCGTGCTTACTCATAATAAAGTTAGCGACTTCCATTGTTTCCAAAATATCTTCTGCTTTCATGTTCAATGCGATGCGAAGCTTCATGAAAACCATGTTGTTGGTTAAGCGTTTTTCTGGTGTAGGTTGTTCGCCTTCACGTTTACCACGTTTAGTATTAATCAGACCATTCAAGAAAATAGCCAGTTCGGTGTCGACCATTTTAATATAGCTTGGGTCTTCTTCTTTCTTGAGCCAGTCACTGATTTGAGCGCGAGTTACTGTGTTGTCAGCGGCTGCAAATATGGCGATCATTTGAGAATCTTTAAAGTCGAAGGTGTAGCGAATGCGGCGTAAAATATCGTTATTAGTCATAATAGCTCCTAATTTATAATGAGTACTTAGCAACCTGAAAGTGTGATGCCTAAGTTTAATTGCGCGCACTTTAACACACTGAGCCAAGCCAATACACAGTGGATGTCAGACTAATGTTTCGATCCGCTAGCAATGAAAAAGCCATTTAATATTTCATCGACAGTGAGTGATGATAAGGAACCGTTTAATTTGCAAAAAAAACGCACCTAATATGCGTTAGGTGCGTTGGTCTCAAAATACCATCTTGTATCGATGTGACGTATTAATTCGCTACCGATAAGTAGTGTTTAATAAAATGGTTAGAGATAATGTGCCATTCGATTTTGCTGCCCTGTGCGACAAACCATGAATCGCCGGGACCAAAAGTGGATTCCTCTCCCGTGTCTATATTCTTTAGTTTCAATCTACCTTCTATAACAGTGGCATGCTCCGTGAACGGATATTGCATAGAGAAGACACCTTTCGTACATTTAAAGATACCGCAGGCCACGGTATCTTCTGGAGCGCCGTCAATCATGGCTATGCTGGCCTGCGGATCACCTTCGATCACAGTAGAGCCTAAGTTCGTGACACTGCCTATTTCTGCCATTTCAGGCAACGTTCCATTCAGTAATAATGCTTTCATTGTTTTCTCCTTAGCTTAACGACGACCCGTCCAATAACCGGAAACTTGATGCCACATCTTACCGCTCGTTAGGAGAGCGGGAGCGATGTAGTCTTTTCCGAGTACATTTACATGAGGGATGTTACTGATTAACTCATAGCGTTCGGTTTTTTCACTCATACCTTCCGCAAGCACTTTACATACGATGTGGCTAGGGGTGACCCCAAACCCGGAATAACCTTGGACATAAAACACGTTCGAGTGTTCTTTTAATGTACCAACTTGTGGGAATAGATTTGCGCTGCAACAGAGTGGCCCTCCCCATGCGAGATCAATGTTGACCTTATCTAAGTAGGGGAATATTTTAAGCATTTGTGTTCTGTTCCATGCCTTTAAGTCCTTCGGAATATATTCTAATGCGCGTGTTGCTGCGCCAAATAACAACCTGTTTTCATTTGTAACTCGGTAGTAATCGATCACTGGGCGAATATCGCTGTATGCGCCACGAATTGGGCTTATCTCTTCAATTAACTCGTCAGATAGTGGTTCAGTGGCGAGCTGAAAAGCGTAAGTGTTGATGGTCTTGCCGTGTATCTCTGGTTCCATTCCATCGAGGAAACCGTTGCAAGCCCATAACATTTTCTTGGCCTTAACACTGCCAGTTGGAGTTTTTACCGTTATTGTCGAACCGTAATCGACCGATATTGCCATCGAATTTTCGAAGATTTTCACTCCATATAATTCGCTGACCGCTTTGGCTTCACCAAGCAATAAATTAAGTGAGTGAACGTGACCCGCACCCATATGTTTAAGGGCACAGCTGTAGGCGGGTGACCCTACGACTTGCTTTACATCAGACCCCGTTAAGAGCTGGATATCTTCGTTTGGGGAAACAGAGGTAAACTCTTTCTCCCATGCACGAAGCGTCTTTTCTTGACGGGAGTTACTGCCTAAATAGGCATAGCCGTGACGGAAATCGGCGTCGATATTATATTTGTCGACTCGCGCCTTAATGATGGCAGCACCAAGGTTGCCTATCTTAAACAGTTCTTGTAACCCTTCCGGACCAACGTGTTTTTTTACCGTATCTAGGTCATGGCCTAATCCCGCCATGATTTGTCCACCATTGCGACCTGTACCTCCGTAACCAAGGTAACGTCCTTCAAGAATTACCGTGTTTGTAATGCCTTTTTCCGCCAACTCTAGTGCGGTGTTAACACCCGTAAAACCGCCACCAATAATGACAACGTCTACTTCAAGATCTTCTGTCAATCTCGGAAAGCTTAGGTCATATTTTTTGGTAGCAGCATAATAAGTAAGAGAATCTAAATGCCTCATCTTAATTCCTTTTATTGTGCTTCAGACCCATTTATCTAATCACGCTCATTTCGAGGCGGCTATCAGCCGTTAGGTTGATATGTAAAATAAAAGTAAACATGTTACATAATTTTAACGTTTCATCCTTATGGTTGATTTCTTTCTTACCTAACATCGCCTGTAATGAATCGGTCATTTAACGATGGAACGCACAATGAGCAATGAAATTAACGTCATTATTTACGCATCAGATATTGGTGAGGGCAGCCGAACCGCTTTTCATGTGGCATTGAAGGAGGCGATCTCGCATCAAGCAGAGATCATCTATGTGCATGCTGTCGATAAGGTAAACAAAATCACTCCCGACGCGTCCCATTCTCTTTTGCCAAAAAATATCGAACAGAGTCATTCTGTGCAGCATAAAGAGTCGATAATTTCTAATGTCAAAAACAGAATCAATCGTTTTGTGACAACAGAATTTTCCACATTAGAGGCGATTCCGCACTTATCAATTCATATCCAATTTGGTTCGCCTGAAGAAGTCATCGTCGATGCTTCTAAGCAATACAACGCTGGAATGATAGTGATGGGGAATAGGGAAGTGAGTGCGTTATCGAGGGTATTTCTCGGCTCAACTTCGCACAAAGTATTACAAAAATCAGTTGTACCAGTCTTGATTGTGCCTCTGCTCAGTACCAAGAGTCACAAGGCAAACTAAAGAATGCACTTAGGAATGTATAAATATAAGGAATTATCATGAAAAAAATTGTTACTTTTACCTGGATGATATTATCAATACTGCTGACACCAATGATGGTCAATGCAGCCGATTACCCCAATAGGCCTGTAAAATATATTGTGCCTTGGCCTCCAGGCGACCTCGAAGATATTCTTACCCGTATCATTGCTGAAGAGATGTCGAAAGAAACAGGCAAACCAGCCACCGTAGTCAATAAACCGGGAGGTGGCGGTATTATCGGTGCTTCTGAAGTCTCTAGAGCTCGAAACGATGGTTTAACGATTGGTTCATTTGTTGCGGACCTTTTAACGACTCAAATCTTATCTGGCAATGCACCTTTTGATCAAAATACATTTGACCCTGTTGGAATATTTTTAGATTACCCGTTTGTCATCGCGGTCAAAGCTGACGCGCCTTATAACAATATGGAAGAGTTAGCTGAATTTTCTAAATCGAATCCAGTCTCTCTTGCTCACTTTGGTTATCAAGCACTCCCAACGGCGATTACGTTTAAAGCCGCAGATGAAATTGGCCTTAAGTTCTCATCAAATGCACCATTTGATTCGATCAATTGTTCAACGCTCGCAAATGGTGACGCAACCGTAATCAATACCGTTACACAGACGATACTTTCATGTCTTAAGTCTGGTGATGTAAAAATAATTGCGTCTATTACTCATGAACGTTTAAGTCTTAGCCCAAATGTCCCGACACTTGAGGAGCAAACCGGTATCGCTCAGACAACGTGGAACGGTCTATTCGTTAAGAAAGGAACGTCGCAGAAGATTAAAAACCGTATTGCTGAAATAGCTCAGGCTGCATTGGCTACCGACCGTGTTGCTGAAATAAGTGCCAGCACAGGCGCCAGCGTATTCTGGATTGGCGGTGATGAAGCTCAACAAGTGATTGCAGACGACTATGCTAGTGCCCAAGGTTTATTGGAATACATGAATTAAGTCAGAAGGACGAAATAGTATTCTATTTCGTCCTAATTCGCAGGAGGATCTATGGCTATTGATATCAGAGAAAAAACTAACGATAAAGTAAAGGATGAAACGTCCACTGATAGTCAGTCATCGTCTCATTACTATTTTTACCTATCCTCATTTTTGGGGTCGTTAATGCTGATTCTATTACAACCTATGCAGGCCAAAGAAGTGCTAAAAGCCCATGGGTGGTATACCCAACCTTTTGTGTTTCCTTTTGTCGGGTTGTACATCATTTTAGCTTTTAGTGGCATTTATTTGCTGTTCAATACGGCTAAGAACATTCACTGTCTTAAGGGCATCAACCCCGTTGAACTCGCATTCTCTGCTATCAGCAAGTACCGAACCGCTATCATAATTAGTCTATTTTTCATGCTGTACATCGGTAGTTTATCTGTTATTGGATTTGCGCCGTCTAGTTTGATTTTTATCCTAACCATGCTTTGGATAAGCAATTTGTTTACCCGGTTTTGGGTGTCAATTTCAGCGGTATCCGTTGTTGTGATGGTGCTGGTATTTAGAGTTCTGGTTAATTTCTGGTTGCCTGATGTTTGGCTCTATTCTCTACTGCCTGCGCAATTCTCCGAATTTGCAAATATGTATTTATAAAACCGACCGAGTATTAGAAAGATATGGATATTATACTTCTTGGGATAAATGAAATCGCCACATTCAACGTCATGTTAGCGATTGTTTGTGGTGCACTCTTAGGGGTTTCTATTGGCTCAATTCCGGGCCTAGAACCTGCTGGAGTGATCGCTATTTTGCTTCCTCTAACTTTTACGTTAGACCCCCTTCCGGGTGTTACTTTATTACTCGGAGTTTATGGCGGTGCGTGGTATGGCGGGGCGATCCCCGCTATCTTAATGAATACGCCAGGTACACCCGTAGCAGTGCTAACGACGTATGACGGTTATCCAATGACCCAAAGAGGAGAGGGCAAGAAGGCACTTTCTATTGCGTACTCTTCGTCATTTATAGGCGGTATTATCAGCGTACTCTCTTTGGTTCTACTTGCGCCAGTACTTTCCCAAGTCGCGAATCACTTTGGGTCTGCCGAGTTTGCTATGTTAGCCGCGCTGGGCATGATCTTTGTTGTGATGGCCCATTACAGACAAGCTTTTCCAGCCGCTATGATGTTAGGACTAGGTATCTTTTTAGGTTCAATCGGCATTGATCGCTCTTACAACACCTTAACCTATACGTTTGATCAAGAATGGTTATTAGGTGGTATTCCGTTGGTGCCCACCGTAATTGGTCTTTTCGCAATGTCACAAGCGTTTGTTCTTCTATCGCAAAAAGGGAACGATTCACAGGTCACGAAGTATGAAGGAAAAGGCCGCTTTTCGGGAATGGTCACCGTATTTAAATATAAATGGACAGTTCTACGCTCTGCTGCTCTAGGTGTGGTTATGGGGTTGCTACCCGGCGTAGGGGAGTTTGGATCTCAGTTCTTCTCTTATACTTTGGCGCAGAAGTTTTCCAAAAATCCAGAAAAGTTTGGTCAGGGTGCAAAAGAAGGACTCATCGCATCGGAGACATCTAATAACGCGGTTACTGCCTCTGTTATGATTCCGTTGTTGGCGTTTGGGATCCCTGCTGACGCACTGATGGCGATGCTGCTCTCTGTGTTTATGGTACACAACTACATACCGGGACCGACACTATTTGCGGAGAAACCAGAGTTTATATCCGGCCTCTATATCTCTCTGTTCCTTATCAATATCGTTGCCTTTTTGTTCCTAACATTTACCAGTAAATGGATAGTAAATCTTACTCGTATTCGAGGCCGCTTTATCGGTGCGCTTATCCTTGTGCTCGGTTTTATTGGCAGCTATAGCCAAAACTATCAATTTTCTGATGCGCTGATAGCGTTAGGTTTTGCGATTTTTGGCTACATTTTAAAACGAGAAAATATCCCTGCAGTACCTATCATACTTGGCCTAGTTTTAGGGCCTGTTTTTGTGACCCGCAGCAAGCAAGCTTTAGGCGTATCTAATGGTGACCTTGGGATCTTTGTAGACCGTCCGATTAGCCTAGTGTTGTTAGGAGTGATAGTTCTGTCCGTCACTTTATTTATCTTCAGTTTAATCAAAGAAAGCAAATCAAAAGCGAAGACCGCTCATGCGTAAACGAGAAACAACCGGTTCGCTAACGAACAGCAATAATAAGAGAGGAATATAATAATGAACAAGATAGGTTTAACCATAAATGGTTGTTCAGTCATGGGTGAAATGCCTTCAATGAATGTCCTAAACCCTGCGAATGAAACGGTCGCTTTTAACGCGCCGGTGGCTTCTATCGCCCAGCTAAATACAGCGGTTGAAGCGTCAAAAAATGCCTTCAAAAGTTGGAGTCAATTACCTCAATCAACGCGTGATAATTATATCAACGAAATTGCGAACAAAATTGAAAAGAATGCACAAATATTGGCCGAAACTATCGTAAAAGAGCAAGGGAAACCGATGTCGCTTGCTCAGATGGAAGTTGGCGGTGCAATTGCGTGGACGCGACATTCGACCAGCATCGAGATTCCGGTCGAGGTATATGAGGATTCGCCAAACAAACGCATTGAAGGGCGACGTAAAGCGATCGGTGTTGTGGGATCGATTACGCCTTGGAACTGGCCATTAATGATTGCAATTTGGCATATTATTCCTGCACTTCGTATGGGGAATACGGTAATCAACAAACCTTCTGAGTTAACTCCGATGAATACGCTCATGCTTGGGGAATTGCTGCAAGATGTATTACCAAAAGGGGTATTTAGCGTACTTTCTGGCGAGGGCTCACTTGGCAAAGCGATGAGTGAGCACAAGGGCATCGAAAAGATAGTCTTCACTGGTTCTACTCAAACCGGACAACATATTATGAAATCCGCGGCAGGTAACCTGAAAAGACTAACTCTTGAATTAGGTGGTAATGATGCTGGAATAGTATTGCCAAACGCGGATTTAGATGCGATTGCAGAGGGTATCTTTGGTACGTCTTTCATCAATATGGGGCAAACATGTGCGGCGTTGAAGCGCCTTTATGTTCATAAGTCACAACATGACGAGCTTTGTCAATTGCTGGCTGAGATCGCTAACAAGCAAGTCGTTGGTGATGGGTTTGAACAAACGTCAACATTTGGACCAGTGCAGAATATAAAACAGTTAGAGAAGGTAATGGAGTTGGTGGAAGACGCCAAAAGAGACGGTGCGACAATTTACGTTGGTGGCACTAGACTAGATAAAACGGGCTATTTTTACCCGCCGACCATTGTGGGTAACGCAGCAAATGGGATGGCAATAGTCGAGCAAGAACAGTTTGGTCCGGTGCTCCCTGTCATCCCATATAGTGACGTTTCCGAAGCTGTTGCTATGGCGAATGATAGTGAGGTTGGCCTTGGTGGTTCAATATGGGGCGATGTAGATGCAGCACTTGCCCTTTCTTCGCAACTAGAATGTGGATCTGTCTGGATAAACGGCCATGCAGAAGTCCTCCCTCATGCGCCATTTGGTGGCTGTAAAATGTCGGGTTTTGGTGTAGAGTTTGGACTAGAGGGGTTACTGGAAAACAGCCTATTACAGGTTGTAAATATCAATAAATAGTTCAGAACGACCTTAAATTTAACCTAAACGCGGACTAGAGCGGTAATGAGGCTCTAGCCTGCGTGCTATCAAAATAACGGTTTTCACATTATAAAATACACTTCGAACTGTACACTTTATTGATCATTTCTACCTTACTGTTTACTTCAAGTTTTGCAAAAAGGTGCTGTAGGTGAGTTTTAACGGTTGATAGACTACAGGTTAGTTTTTGCGCCATCACTTTATTTGCCAACCCTTGAATAGCTAATTGGAGGACGACTCGTTCTTTATTGGTTAGAATAAATTGATCGCAAAAGTCATCAAAACTTAACTGAGTGACGGTTTTGAGTTGTTGACCTAAGCTAAATTCGATGTATCGATGTAGCGCGCCCAAACGGATGAAGTCATCCTTTGAAGGCGGATTAACAGACTGATCAAAAAACAAGGAAGCCCCACCGATTAGATTGTTATTATGATAAAAATAGAGTTCGACAATCTCTTGAACTTTCCAAGGTTTAATGAAATCTTGGTAATAAATATTCGAGCGCTGTTTCATTGGAGAGACGAGGTCACTCATCTTTATTATTCGATCTCTTGGGGACTTGAAATGTTCAGGATAAAGAGGGTCTTCTTTGTAGAAGCCTTCTAAATACTCTCTATGCATCGATGGTTGAATTTTAGACGTCTGATAGCAAATTGGACGTGACCGATCATCAACAAGGTAACTTGCTAGCCTTGAAACTTTGAGGCTCGAATCGAGCAGTAATAACATTTCATGTTGAAAATCATTTAGCTGAACTAGGTTGGCGCTGGTGCTGGAAATATTCATTAACTAACTCCGTCAATCCATTGTATTGATAACCAAAACAATATTCACTCCGTGAATTCAATTAGTCATTAACGGATAATATATCCGGTGATGTTTGTTTTTTATACTGATAGATTTTGGTTTTGTGATTCAAATGTAGTTAATTTGTTAACTAATTGTTTTATTGTCTACTCATAGAAGCATCCGCGTATCAATGCCACCGTATTATAACGTCAAATTATTGAATACATAATATTTGATAATTTCATATGGGTATTGGTTGGCTGTACACTTTATCTATTGAAATAACTCAAGTTCGCTAATCTACAGGAATGATAAAATGAGCAACGCGCTATTCCAACCAATAAAACTCGGTCAACTATCACTTAAAAGCCGTATCGTCATGCCTCCGATGACTCGATCGCGTGCAAGTCAGCCAGGTAACGTTGCTAACGAGATGATGGCGAAATATTACGGACAAAGAGCATCGGCCGGTCTGATTGTCGCGGAAGGCACTCAAATTTCTGCAATGGGTCAAGGTTATGCTTGGACTCCCGGAATCTATACTCCAGAGCAAATTAGAGGGTGGAAGAAGACAACTGACGCAGTTCATGCCAAAGGCGGTACTATTTTCGCTCAGCTTTGGCATGTTGGAAGAGTAACCCATCCTGATAATATCGGTGGTGAACAACCATTTTCGTCATCTGCTCTTACAGCAGAAAACGTGAAGGTATTCATTGATAATGGTACTGATGAACCCGGTTTTGTTGACGTGGTAGAACCAAGAGCAATGACGAAAGCAGATATTCAACATGTTGTTGGTGAGTATCGTCAAGCCGCATTAAATGCATTAGAGGCGGGTTTTGATGGAATTGAATTGCACGCTGCAAACGGCTATTTGATAAACCAGTTTATTGATTCTGAGGCGAATACTCGAGTGGATGAATATGGCGGCTCTATTAAAAATCGTTTACGTTTTCTAAGTGAAGTGGTTAGCGCAATGACAGGCGTTATTGGATCTGACCGTGTTGGTGTTCGACTCGCGCCTTTTACCTCACTGAACGGTACAGTGGATGCGACACCCGTTGAAACTTACACGGCGGCGGCGGCACTACTTGATACGCTAAATGTTGTCTATATCCATATCGCAGAAGTGGATTGGGATGATGCACCCGAGACACCAAAAGAGTTTAAAGCGGCGGTTCGCGAAGCTTATAAAGGCGTGCTAATTTATGCGGGTCGTTATAATGATGAGAAGGGCGCGCAGGCTATTGAAGAAGGTGTGGCTGATATGGTTGGTTTTGGCCGTCCATTTATTGCTAACCCGGATTTACCCAGTCGTATTAAAAATGGTTATCCATTAACGCTGCACAACCCCAACACCCTGTTTGGTGGCTCAGAACACGGACTGACGGATTATTCAGAGTACGGCCGTAACTAAAATTAGAGATTAAGGTATTGATTGGCTTGGCTGTTAGACCAATCGATACCTTGTAACGAAGCCTTCATTATTCTTAATGTAACGGCATATTAGTTCAATGAAAAACGATAGATCAGCGGGTTCTTAAAATCCTCCATACCGTAGACTACTACTTCAACGCCTTCAGTACGCAAAGTGAACACACCGGTTGCAAGTGTATTTTCTTCATCAGGATCATCCAGTTCGGTTCTGAATATCGGGAGTGCACCTATCTCGATATCCTGCAATATGTGAAAACATCGTTCTTCATCTATTGAATCAGAGTAATACTCAGCTAACGCTTCCATCCTATTTTGTCTGCATTGGGAAGACTCGGTGATGATCTGTTTAATCGAACTGATCTTGTTATGAACCAAATGGTTCGCATGAACGCATTTTAATTCTACCCTCTGTGTGGACACAGATTGGAAAGGGGCTTCCACGCTTAAAAGCTGTTTTGATGTGGTATCTGCAACTGTATAATGAAACCCACCTGAACGCTGGTGATTTTTAAGCAAGGTAACAAACTCATCGCAATTCTTGGTCTCCAATAGCGCACGAGATATCACCATTCTTGGTAGCCCGGTTCCTTGTTCTACCAAACGAATATTATTTACGGTATACACTAAGCCATGGTTATTTGCGCAGAGAGTATGTCCGGGAATAGAACAGGGGTAGGCAAATGAAAATAGGCGTATGTTGCTATCTAATGTTGCGTTTAATAAGAAACAGTGCCCTCGCAAGTTTGGGTCGCCATCCTCATTATGAGCGACAATGACTCTATCTGCCTTCTTGACTGCTATCGAGGTGCAGCCTTCTGCTCCAGTTGGTAGTAAATCACCACGGCAGTTCCATAACAGAATGTCTTTATAGTCTTGTTGACAGCCGTCAGCTAACCCTTGTAGCTCTTTATAGATACGAGGAAAGTGTTGCTGAATCTGTTGGTCTACAGAAGAAAGCCAATCACTTTCACGCCAGGGCAGGAGTTTAGTAAAGCACGGACTGTTTTTTATATAGCTAGCAAAGATAGACTTTCCTTCCTGTCCTAGTTTGTAGCCAAGTTCATAGGGGGTACCTTCAAAGGATATAACTCGCATACATTTTCCTATTACGATTATTTGCGCTAATTCTACCGCATTGAGTCGGAAAAAAACGGCGAAATTGACACAATGCCTTTGAAGTCAACGTGTAATAAGAATAATCTTAAGAGTAGCGAATAATGGACGAAGAAAATCGATGCTAAAAGGAAATGAACTGCCCTCAATAAAGGCGCTTAGAACATTTATTGCAGTGGCGAATAATATGAGCTTTTCGAAGGCAGCAGATGAACTATCTGTGACGCAGGGAGCGGTAAGTAAACAGGTTTCAAGTCTTGAATTGCAACTAGGTCAACCGCTTTTTCAACGTCACATCAACGGTATCGAGCTGTCTAATGCTGGTAAACGTTATCTGCCAAAAATCGTCGAGGCACTAGAGATTATTCAATACGCTACCGCTAGTCTAATTCAGACCGACCAAGTGGAAGAGATACTGACCATCAATGTGACACCTTCCTTTGCCAGCCTATGGTTGATACCGCAAATAGAATCGTTCAATAAGAAGAACAAAAATATTCGCGTGAGAATTAAAACCGGTGATGGGATGATAAAAAAAATGGATTTGGAAACAGAAATTATGGTCCGTTGTTTACCTTTATCCAAGCACTACGAAAACGCCACTTTATTGCAAAAAGAAAACCTAGTATTGGTTGCATCCCCTGCTTTATTAGTAAACGAAGGTGTCAAAACGATCGACGATTTACAAAGGCTTATCCTATTACCTCATGTAACTAGGCCACATTTATGGGAGCAGTTTAAAAGGAAGCAGGAGATCGCTTTCACCTTTAATTATCACAGTGTTGCGTTTGAGCATTTCTACATGTCGTTAGAAGCGGTAAAGGAGGGTGTTGGTTTAGCTCTACTTCCTGATTTTATGGTCGACGCTCAGCTAGAAAAAGGGCAGTTAGTGAATCCATTTGATCTTTCAATGAAAACCAATTATGGCTACTACGTACACATACCAAGCTATAAACTGGCGTCACGTAAGATCTATGAATTTAATCAATGGCTACAGGCTAATTTAGGTAACTAGAATAAATACTAATTCAAGGTATTAATTTCGGCTGTGTTGCCGACTGCGTAGGCACATATTAATACAAAAATAACGATAGATTGTCGTTAGTTACTTATGTTTACGCAATAAGCTTTGCTCTTCAGCGATAATAAACACAGGTTGCTCGCAGCATGGGCAAATAGGGGTTTTTTGGTTATCAGAATGTACATCAACAGTCATATTACACGTGGTACAAACATAAGTGCCGATAGGGTAATTATGGGATGAAAGTGTAGATTGTGTATGTGGCTCATAGTCCATTACATCTCTCCTTTTCGCCTTTTCTAATAGTAATGTAAAAGGTTCCTCTGAGTTTGTCTAAGGTGTATTGTTTAAGAAACTGAATTTATAGACACGCATACCGTTTAGCGCGAGTACACTGGCTTTGATCCAACAAAAAATGTTACCTAGATCGACATAAGCACCAAAGTGGTCATGTTTGGTTATTTTAGGGCATGGCGTAAGTATTCAACCCTGTTAGAATTAACAAGACGTTGAGCAATGACACTGAGACCTGTGAAAGAGACAGATAATATACTGACCCACTTACCATCCTTGATACATCGCATTGGTGGAGTAGGTGTTAAAGAGGCAAAACAATTAATCATTGAGCAAGGGGGCGTACTTAAGCGAATTCGACGTTCAAGAAACTGGCAGCTTATTGCGAATCTTACCCAACTTGAAAAAATTCTAGAAGAGTTGAAGGCTAAACACCCTGATAGGATGCGTTATATCATCGAAAAACTCGAACAAACGCGGCTTGAATGTGGACCACCTCCAGAATCTAAACAGGATAAGTTGCAGAGACTCATTACAGAAAACCCTAATACGACACTTGCTGAACTGATGGTCGCAACGGATTGCACTGTTTCTGAAGCAAGAGAGGCTAGATTTAATGTCGATCCATTCTAAAGTGACGCGGCTCTAAATTACATCGGTTTAGAATGTCGAATGCTGCGTTATATTCGATTTTGATTGTCTTCTATAAATGGCACGACATCTTCGGCTGGTAGTGGTTTTGAGTAGTAAAAACCCTGAACCATATCGCAGCCTATTGAGGCTAGATAATCTGATTGTTCAATCGTTTCGACCCCTTCAGCTATCACAGTTAGGCCTAAATTGTGGCCAAAATGGCTTATAGACTGAACGATACTCTGGTCTTGGCGGTTGACGGTGACATTGGCGACAAATGAGCGGTCAATCTTCAAAACACTGGCTTTTAATTTTTTCAAGTAGGTGAAGGAAGAGTAACCCGTTCCAAAGTCATCGATAGCAATGGTAAAGCCGGCGTCCACCAAACGGCTCAAAATAGCCATGATTTTTTCAGGATTTTTAATCAATATAGATTCAGTCACTTCCAATTCGATCTGAGTTGGTGATATCTGTTCATTGCTTATTGTTGCAAGCGTTCGTTCGTAAAAATTAGGTTGTTCAATCTGTTGAACCGAGATATTTATTGAAATTTTTCCCTCGAATTTTAACCCTTCTGCATGCCACTCGTTTATCTGTTTACAGGCATTAACGATCACCCAATTGCCTATGTCAGTGATCAAACCATGTTTTTCAGCAATAGGGATAAATTCGACAGGTCCGATAAAGCCTAGCTCTGGCTCATTCCAACGGAGTAAAGCCTCTAGACCCATAACCTTTTTAGTGTGTAGATCGATTTTTGGTTGATATACCAAGAAAAACTGCTCGTTTTCAATCGCCTTTGCTAGCTTTGCAGACAATTTCTTTTCTCTGTCGTATTCGTTACCTAGCGTTTGGGTGTAAGAGGCATAACTTTGCTGAGTACTCTTCGCTCTATGCATTGCTAAATCAGACCGAGATAATATCTCGTCCAAATTCTGGCCATCTGTCGGCCAAGTTGATGAGCCAATACTCACGCCCAAATAGTGTTCTCGACCCTGGATTACGATTGGTTCGGAAAAGGACGCGATCAACTTCTTTGCCAAAGACGAAGTGCTATTTTTAGTCGCATTTCTGTGTATAACGACAAATTCATCGCCGTCTACTCTGGCTAAAAAATCATTAGCAGACAACAACGTTGTTAAGCGTCTGGCAACCGTTTTTAAAGCTCCATCACCACAAAGGTGTCCGTGAGTATCGTTGAGTTCTTTAAATCGGTCTATGTCGGCAAACAGTATTGAAAAATGGTTGTCGGTAGTTGGTTTTACGCTAGCGAGAAACTCAGCTTCTTCAATAAAAAACGCGCGGTTTGGTAATTCAGTGAGGCTATCGAACTGAGTTAATTTTTTGACCCTATCCTCGGCATGTTTCTGGGCGGTAATGTCTTTTTTCTCTGCTAAGAAACAGATGACACTCCCTTTATCGTTCAAGATAGGGGATATAACGGCTTCTTCTATATATTGATTTCCATTACGGTGCACATTAATAAACACGCCGCGCCACTGATTGCCAGCTTGCAACGTAAGGTGCATATCTCTATAGGTATCTGATGAGGTTTGATTAGATTTTAGGACACGTGGGTTTTCACCAACAACATCTTCGAGGCTATAGCCACTAAGCTGTTCAAATTTTTTATTTACGTAGATAATGTTTTTGTTTACATCAGTAATAACAACGGCGTTCGAACTCTGATTAACGATTGAGAAAAACAGAGTGGAGTTTTTGTCTGCAGTAATACCAATACGCTCAAGTTCTAGAGCAACGGACGGCAAAGTAGACGGTGCGAGAAATCCTTGTTGTAAGACATCAAATAACTGGGAGTTTGCGAGGGGATCAATATCTTTTTTATATTTCATTGTTGTTATTAATAACCTTACGTTATCCGGGGCTCTAAGCAGGAAATGGGAATCTTAGTTGGCTCGATTATACACCGAGAGATCGATTAAAAAAGCGAAATAATATCAAGTTGAGGTGAGGGGTATAAAACCCCTCTTTTTATATGTCTATACTTTAAAGTGAGAAACTAATTGGTTGAGTTGCTCCGCCAACTTCGCTATTTCGGTGCTTGAGCCCCGTGTCTGATTTGCGGCTACTGAGTTCTCTTCCGCAATGCGCTTCACGTTTAAAACATTTTCGTTAATGTTCTCTGCAACAGAGCTTTGTTGCTCTGAAGCACTGGCAATCTGCATATTCATATCGTTAATTACATTAATCGCGTTGCTAATTGCACCAAGTGCAGAACTCGTTTTAACCGCGTTCTGAACACAGCCTTCAGCTTGTACTTTACCTTGATTCATTTGTTGCACCGTACTCTCTGTACCCGCTTGAAGCTGCTCAATAAGCGTTTGAATCTCAGATGTTGAACCCTGAGTCCGAGCCGCAAGTGAACGAACTTCATCGGCTACTACCGCGAAACCTCGACCTTGCTCTCCAGCTCTTGCTGCTTCAATTGCGGCATTTAAGGCGAGTAAGTTGGTTTGATCCGCTATACCCTTAATGACATCTAAGATCGTACTTATATTGACAACTTCTTGCTGTACATCATTCAACTTCGTAGAAGAGTCCATTACGCTTTGTGACAAGGAATTGATGGAATGAATCGTTTGTTCAACAACAGCCGAACCGGCTTTCGATTCGATATCCGCTTTATTTGCAGCTGCGGCCGCATTTGCGGCGTTATCAGCAACATCATGTACGGTTGTCGCCATTTGATGCATCGCAGTCGCCACCATATCGGTTTCTGATTCTTGTTGAATGATCCCTTCTGAAGTCTGTTCGGTCACGACGGCTAACTCTTCAGAAGCCGAAGCAAGTTCGCTACTCGCCATCGATATGGTCGACATCATTTGTTTTAGGTTGTCGGCTGTATTTTGTATAGCGTTCAACAGCTGTCCCGTTTCATCTTTACTCACCTTACCAACGTCAATGGTCAGATCACCCTCAGAAAGTTGGTTGGCAGCATCAACTGCAGTTTGGATAGGACGGGTTATATTTACCGTCAATAAGTAGGCGGCTACGATACCCAACGTAATGGCCAAAATTGAAAGTGCAACGGTAATCTGAATACTGCGGTCTGTTGATTCTTTCAGTACTGGCCCAAGAGTCTCTTGATCCTTCATCACTGAGAGTTTTATGTCTTCGATAATAGCCGCGATAGAAGGGCCAATTATGTTGAGTGAGTCTTCAGTTACTAAATTGCGCTCGGTAATAATACTATCAATGTCATTCATTGCTTTTACATATCTTGATTGAGCCGCTTTAAACTTGGTCAATAGACTTTTAAGATTACCGTTCTGAAGATTATCCTCAAGACCTTGGATTTCATCTGACAGACCATTTGACATGTTCTGCATCGAAATACCAAAGTCTTCACGGCTGTTGGTTTGTAAATACTTCATCACATATAAGCGCCCAACCAACATTTTGTCTTGGACATGACCTGCATGGTACACCGCTTCATTATCACCATCTTTGTAAGCCGTCACGATGATCTCTTCGATGGTAGATCGCATTTCGTTGCCTTTAGGCACGATAACCGTTGAGTAAATAATATCGTGTTTACGAATTAAATCTATTATCGCTTCAAAGGATTGTTCATAATTGATGATGGAGGAATTTACTTCCAAAATGTGAGACGCACGCTCAGTGTTTGTAATTTCTTGATCTGCTTGTTTTAAAAACTCCTTCATTCTCGAAAGATAATTATTATATTGTTCTAAGTCGTTATTATCCTTGGTGATTAAGAAATTTTTCACATTCATTTGTACCATCAACATATTGGCTTGTAATTTCCCTGCTAGATTGGTCTCGCGGGCGAGTCCTCTATAGTCGGAAATACCATTGTCGGCCTTTTGTAGTGCAAAAATGCTTGTGGTTAATACCACAGACAATAATAACAAAACAGTACCGAACCCCAATCCAATCTTTGAACCTAGCCTTAGATTCTTAAACATAACTCACCTCTATTTTTATTTATTGTGCTTTCTGTATACATTATTTATTGTATGAATTTTTATGCATAATGTTCGCTAACATTAACAACCACTTGCGTTCTTTGAATTGATATGTGTCATGAAGGAATCGTATATTTATCAGATAAATAAATAAGATTAATATCTAGAATAAACACTCTATTTTTATTAGAGGCATTTTTATAAATAGTGTCAACAAAACGCCTAAATACTATATATTGACAGTGGCTTTATCCGTTAGCTGTTAAATTGAATTCCATCTTTACGGATGTATTTTTGCTAAGGAAATGAAGTAAGGTTTTTAGACGATGTGTTGTAGTCACTAAGATAAATGCGAGAAAATTAGTGTTTGAATGATATTTAAATCTACAAAATTTGTTATGGATAAGTCGATGATTGTTTCAAAAGTACTATATCTACGGGTAAGCATGTCATGAAATAGAGTTTAAAGCTTAGAAAGGTTCAGACCATGATATGGCAATGAAACATGCAGATGAACAGAGCGGACTCGGTGATTTTGATAATAGTGTTTTCGAATTTGATGACAAAGAGAATCGATTCTTTAAAAGAGGAGAAGAGTATCGGGTTAATATTGAAGGGCTTGATAATGCCTTTCGTGACTATAAAGTCAGTTATATTTGATTACAAACCATTACAACAATATATGGTCGAGTTCTATTGGATGAATAAACGCGTATTCGATATCAGTCGTGACCCACAACAGTTATTCGCTAGGTGCAATCTATTGGAAACGAATAGAAAAACGAAGCTACTTCACCAGAAAGCCAATAAATGTATAAATGAATTATCTCAATATTCCGCGCCAGAAGTGACGAACATGCTATTAAAACAAATGAATGAGAAGTGAGCACGGTAAAGCAATTTGACCCGTATTATTGAGTAAACTTATAACAATAACTATTTGTATCTTAATAAATATGTTCTACGCTTTTACTTAACACGAGCAAAGTTAAAGGATGAGAAAGTGAAGACACAAAGAGCATTCTTGTTGCTAGCGTCAGCAGGGCTAACACCAATTGCGCTTTCTTATGGTTTGAACCCTGTCAGGTCGTTGTCTTTTCTGTTTGGTATTGATGCAGTTGCGATTAATGTGAGTCATATTTTTCGTGGTGTAATGGGCCTTTATCTTGCGCTCGTGCTGTTTTGGATCCTTGGTGCTTTTCGTGAAAAGTATGAGTTACCAGCACTATATAGCTTAACGGTTTTTATGTTTGGTTTAGCAACTGGACGACTCTACAGCCTATTTGTAGATGGAATGCCTCACTGGTTACTCTTTGCCTATATGATTCTGGAATTTGGTTTTGCAGTCGCGGGCTTTATCTTAATCAAAAAAAGTGAAAAGTAAGGAAAACGATATGAAAAGGATGTTTCAAATTTTCTCATTTACCAGCGCGCTTTTATTTTCAGCACTAGCGAACGCTGCGCAAGATAAACCAAATATATTTGTTATCTTTACCGACGACATCGGCATTTCCAACTTGAGTGCGTATCACAACGGTGTAATGAGTAGTGAAACACCGAATATAGATAGTATTGCTGAAAAAGGAATGCTGTTAACCGATTATTATGCTCAACCCTCTTGCACCGCTGGACGTTCTGCATTTTTAACAGGTCAATTGCCGGTAAGAACAGGAATGCATTCTGTTGGCCTACCTGGTGGGCCAGTTGGCCTGAACCAAGAGACGCCGACATTACCGGAAATGTTACGAGACCTTGGTTATACAACGGGTCAGTTTGGTAAAAACCACCTAGGTGATCGAGATGAGTTCTTGCCAACGATGCATGGATTTGATGAATATTGGGGGTGGCTATACCACCTAAATGCAATGGAATACACGGAAGACCCAGACTGGCCAAAAGACGAAGCTTTTCAGAAGTTTGCGCCGCGCAACGTGTTACACGTTACGTCTGATGGTAAAGGCAATCAAACGATTAAAGATGACGGTAAGCTTACTATTGAACGTATGAAAACGTTGGATGATGAAGTTAACAAACACGCCATAAATTTTATTGAAAGAGCGGTGGAAGCCAATAAGCCATTTTTCACTTGGTATTGCCCATCTCGGGGACATGTTTGGAGCCATTTATCACCGAAATACGAGAAAATGCTTGGAACGAATGGCTGGGGACTACAAGAGGTTGTTATGAAAGATCTTGACGACCATGTGGGTGAAATGCTGGCAAAAATAGAGGAGCTTGGGATCGCAGATAACACTATTATCGTATTTACGGCAGACAATGGCCCTGAAATAATGACGTGGCCAGATGGTGGGATGACACCATTCCATGGTGAGAAAGGTACAACGTGGGAAGGTGGTGTACGCGCACCATTTCTCATTCAGTGGCCCAACAAAATACCTGCAGACACGGTAAATAATGGCATGTTTGACGGTATGGACTTACTGCCTACCTTAGTTGAAGCCGCTGGCGGACCCGCAGATGTAAAAGAACAGCTATTGAAAGGTTACAAAGGACATAAAGCACATCTCGACGGCTATAATCAAATGGAGATGTTAACCAAAGATGGTGAATCGAGCCGCAAAGAAATTTTTTACTACGAAAGAGATAAACTACAGGCAGTTCGTGTCGGAGATTGGAAGGCGCATTTCATTGTTCAAAATGAGGGTTGGGGTGGGGCAAAAGAAGAACTAAATGCCCCCTTATTATTTAACCTGAGAAGAGACCCATATGAAAGAGCAGCTGAAGAATCTGGTATGTACGTTAAATGGATGGGACAGAAAATGTGGGCGTTTGGTCCTGCTCAAGCCGCAGTAGGTCAACATTTAGCGACATTCAAAGAATGGCCACCAGTGACCTCTGAAACGCCGGCCGAGAAAGTAGGTGGAGTAGGAAATTAACAAGTGAAAATAAACCGACCCAACAAGTCTATTGCCGAGGCCGTAACACTGTTACACTATTGTTAATTTATACCCAATCAGAAAGAGAAATTATGAAGTTTGTACGTTGGTTTTTAGGAAAAATAATTTTAACATTGAATTTTATATTTGCTCCAAAAGGCATCAAACGTAGCGAGGCGTCACAACAAGAGGTCGATAACAGGGCAAGTTCAATGAGTCTGTATCAATTTGAAGCCTGCCCATTCTGCGTAAAAGTTCGACGAGCAATGAAACGTCAATCGATTAATATTGATCTTTTAGATGCCAAAAACAATCCAACTCATAGAGAAGCGCTATTAACCAATGGCGGTGCGCTTAAAGTGCCATGTTTACGTATCGACAACGTTGGGGAAATCACGTGGATGTATGAGTCATCTGATATTATTGCTTATCTAGAAAAAGAATTTGCCTAATTCTATTTGAAATGTATGGGTTCCAATCAAAGATCAACTTTTATCCGTGATCTAAAATGTGAACCCGTCACTCTTCTTCTCAAACATTAATCAACAGACTGAGAAACTTTATTTTCTGATATCGGTGAGTAACCATCGATATGAGCGAGAAGTAGAGCACTCCAAAAACTACCGAACGCAATAGCAATATTGAGAGAGCCAAAGTCCAGAACGAGACAACTTAAATAATAAAAGATCGTAGTGACGATTGAAGCTTTGGCGATGAATATTAGATAGTATTTATTGTTATGTAGTGAGCGCACTTTCGTCGCGAGTACTGGTTCTGTAAGGCTGGCGCAAATCGTTATTCCTAATATGACCGCAAAACTAACGATGATATGCATTGCTGGATTGGTGGGCATTGTGGTCGTTATTGTTTGTAGTTGCACAACGTAAAATGTATCTAATGCAAATGCTATCACTATAATCACCGCAATTAACACGGCGATGATTTTTTTTGGGAGTGCTTTAAATACGGCAAACCCATTAATTATAATGGACGTTTTTTTCTGTTCATTAGGTTTGCTAAGTACTGCTAACCAATTTGATGCGACGCCTATGGCAACACAAAACAATACAATAGTGAGTAGTCCTTTCAGAAAGAAGGCTATACCGTAACTCTCAGACGAAAAGAGCGCGCCTATATAGACCGCACCGGCCACAAGCGCCAGACCAATAAGACCACCATGGATAACGACGAGTTGCCGTGAATATACAGTCAACATTTCCTTTGCGATTCGTATTAGCTTTTTGTCTATTTTGCTTACAAAAATAGTCATAGTATCCTTCATGCTGAGTTAACGATTAGGTAAATCGACGTAATGGTTACTACGACCATGTATGACTTTAAGTCAAAGTGCAATTCTTTGTGCCACATATGCTTTATACCGACAATTCACAGTGCTAAGAAAGCGCATTGTAGGTGGAATTAATATATTAATTGTGGAGTTAGCGGAGAAACTGGTTAATGGCGGGAGTGAGAGGCATTAGTTTATAGTCATTATTGTCGCGTTGTCTGGATTATTCCGATATTCGAAAGTATTGAAATGTCGGAGCAATTCATTAATACGCAAAAAAAGGCATATCCGAGGATATGCCTTTCTTAAAATTTTATTCAAGCTCGTATAGAACTAAAATATCATCGCTATTAGATAGCTGTGATATTTTCAGCGTTCGGGCCTTTTTGACCTTGGCTGATAGTAAATTCTACTTTTTGGCCTTCAGCTAGAGTTTTGAAGCCGTCACTAGCGATAGCGCTGAAGTGAGCGAATACATCTGGGCCAGACTCTTGCTCGATGAAACCGAAACCTTTAGCTTCGTTGAACCACTTAACTGTACCTTTAACTTTAGACATAATAATATCCTGTAATCTCAAATTTAATATTGCCCTATTGGGCGTGAATAGCGTGAAATAAACTAAAAACTTAAAAACTACAGAGCGAGGTATTATGGATCTAACAACGAAATGGAGAATGTAAACAACTAGGCTTTCTTTCTTGCTGCGGCGAATGTTATAGGATTTGAAATTATTGTCAAGCATTTTTTAAAACTAAATCGTACTTCATGTAGTTAATTTCAAATTAGGCTGTTTAATTCTAACTATATTAAGGTTTTCTTCCATTGTGCCAGCGTTCGAATATGAGACGGACCAATGCCGCAACAACCACCAATGATCGTCGCTCCGAGCTCATACCAGCGCCTTGCGTATACCAAATAATCATCAGGTGAAAGGTCTCGTATAGAATGCAGCGTATCATTGGCCTCGTGATCGGAATTGATTGGCAGGAAGTTGTTGGCATAGACACCAATTTCAATATTCGTTTGGAGCTTCTCTATAACTTCTTTTGCATCTTTTATCGCTTGTTCCATCACTTCAGGAACCGAGCAATTGAAAAATATGCCTTTAGCACCAGAAAGGCAGACCAACCTCGTGGCCATTTTTACAGATTGCCCTGATCGTAATCTGGATTCATTTACTTGGTTATCGTTTAAACTAAAAGCGTAGTAGCGATCTTTGGTCGAGTTTCTAAGTGCAGAGTTAATTACGTCAAACTCCTCCAAACTAGAGATGGTTTCTGCTATCCATAGGTCAATATGGGGTTCTTGAGCCTCTATAAGGGTTGTGATGATTTTCTCTGCGTCTCTGGCATGGAATAGGTCAGGCCGATAGCTACCGAGTGGCGGAGGAATGGCCCCTGCTACACACACTGAGTTATTATTCATAGCCACGGTTTCGGCGATCATTGCGGCTTGGCGAGCGAGTCGTGCTCCGTCGGTTTGAAAACGTTCTTCACCAAGATGAAATGGCACACATGCATAGCTGTTAGCGATAATTATCTCAGCACCTGAGTCAATAAAATTCTGATGAGCTTTTGTTACATATTCAGGTGACTCTATCAGCGCTTGAGCACTCCAAAGTGGTTGCGAAAAGGGGGCGCCAATATCTTGAAGTTCGCGACCCATTCCACCATCGAGTATGGTCAGTTTTTTCATAATTTCCAATCAAAATAAAGTAATGTATTTTCGGCATAACAGGACACGATGAAACTTGGCTCAAGATGTAATTCTGTGATTAGTTGAGCAGAACAAATGCTTCGCGTGTTTTATACAACGTATTTTATGCAAATAGATAGATGAGGTTTTAACCCGTACTAACAAGATATCTCTATATGGTTAACAACCTTAAGCGCTGCGCTAGTATACTGTCAATGAGAGTGATTAAATAAGAATGAAAGATCATCCTGATCCATAAATCAAGGTATTATTTGTGTAAAAAATGAAGCAAAAGAGCAGCCAAATCGGCTGCTCTTAATATTGATTGTCACGAAGTAAACAACAACAGGAACTCGTAGCTTACGCTAGGTGTTGCTCTTTTTTAGTTGGACATATATTCATTAAACGTTCCGTGGAAGTTAATGAGTTGCTTGTCTTTAATATCAACGATGTGTGTCGCAAGTGATGAGACAAATTCTCTATCATGACTAACAAATATCAATGTGCCTTCAAACAACTTAAGGGCATTGTTAAGGGCTTCAATAGCTTCCATATCCATGTGGTTGGTTGGTTCGTCCATGATAAGAACGTTGATATCCATCATCATTAATTTACCAAACAATAATCGGTTTTTTTCACCACCGGAGCAGTTACACGCTTTCTTGTTGATATCATCTTCAGTGAATAAAAGGCGTCCTAACATGCCTCGTATCATCAAGTCGTTGTGTTTTGACGTTCTCCATTGAGACATCCATTCAAACAACGTAAACCCATTGTCAAACTCGTTGCTGCTGTCTTGCGGGCAATAGCCGATTGCCGCATTTTCGGACCACTTAACTACGCCTTCATTATGCGAAAGCTCGTTGACTAAGCAACGAAGTAGGGTAGTTTTACCCACACCATTCTCACCGATAACAGCAAGCTTTGCTCCGGCTTCAAGGATCAGATTGCCACCATGAAAGAGTATTTCATCGTCAAACCCATGGCTAAGGTCTTCAAGTATTAATGCTTGTCGGTGCATTTTTTTACTTTCGTCAAAGCGCAATGAAGGCGTCATTCGACTTGACGATTTCACTTCATCTAAAGAAATTTTATCGAGCTTTTTAGCGCGTGAACTCGCTTGTTTAGCTTTAGACGCGTTGGCTCCAAATCGGTTAACAAAGTCTTGGAGTTCAGCTATTTCAGCCGTTTTCTTCGCGTTACCCGCGAGCAATTGCTCTTGAATTAGACCTGATGCATCAAGGAAATACTCGTAATTACCTGGATATATTCGGAGTTCGCCATAATCAATATCCGCCATATGAGTACAGACAGTGTTCAAAAAGTGTCTGTCATGGGAAATGATGATCATGGTGCACTTACGTTTGTTTAGCTCACCAGCTAACCAATTAATGGTATGGATATCCAAGTTGTTGGTAGGCTCATCAAGCAATAATATGTCTGGATTAGAAAAAAGAGATTGTGCGAGTAAAACGCGGAGTTTCCAACCTGGCGCTAGTTGGCTCATTAATCCAAAGTGATATTCTTCTTCTATTCCAGCTTCAAGCAATATTTCACCAGCGCGACTTTCAGCACTGTAACCATCCATCTCTGCAAATTCGCTTTCAAGATCGGCAACCTTCATTCCGTCTTCTTCGCTCATTTCAGGCAGAGAATAGATACGTTCACGTTCTTGTTTGATTTTCCATAGTTTTGCATCACCCTGAATTACGGCGTCGACAACGCTGTATTTTTCAAAAGCGTATTGGTCCTGGCTTAGGGTTCCGACTTTTTGACCAGGGGTAATGGACACATTGCCAGATGTTGGCGCTAGTTCCCCACTCAGGATCTTCATAAAGGTTGACTTACCACATCCGTTTGCTCCGATTAACCCGTAACGGTTGCCGTTGCCAAATTTAGCAGAGATGTTTTCAAACAATGGCGCAGGGCCGAATTGCATGGTGATATTTGCGGTAGAAATCAATGGAATATCCTGGATATGTTATGTATCAAAACCTAAGCGAAAAATTGTTACAACAGTATAGGTTGAGTGTTGTGTAGGTAAAACAGGCGCGGATTATACAGACTTAATTGGTCAAATGTCGAGCTACTTTTGTATCCGGATCAAATCCTATATTATGGCACCATAATGCAATAGTAAAAACAGCTCAATATTGAAACGTATTAAACAATATTCAGCCAAGTTTGTTTATTCTGTACACGTTTCGACAGGGTAATCACGACATCCTTTTAAGTATAGAACTAAAGAGTTGCATGAGATCCAATGCGACAGTTAAGGTTATTGTGCTAAGATTCCCTGTCAGCGATTTGAGCGCGTATTACCTCTCATTGTTTGGCTGAACGTAATAAACACAACTAACGAGAATATCAGAAATGAGCAAGTTAAACGCTGAACAGCGGAAAGCACGAGACGACGAACGTTTTTCACAACGAGTGAGCGAGCGCAGGGATAAAGGTGAAGATGTTGTCTTGTATGCTCTTACCAACAAGAAAGCAGTGAAGTTTCTGACCAAATCAGAAAAAAATGATCTAAAAGAAAGAAAGAGAGTTCGTCAGGAAGAAATAGAACTTAAAGAGCAACAAGAATTAGAAAGAATAGAACAAGCGTTTATCGGTGGCGATGACAAATAACAACGTACAACCCTCTTTATAGTGAGATGAGTGGCTAAAATGCGGTCATTCATAGTTTGGCCGCTTTTGTTGTATTAACTTAAGCAGGAGCGACCAACGTAAACAATCACCGCTTTCTCTTAACTAAAGATCCTAACGAATTCAGAACCCTAACTGGTCACAAACGATACGTCGATATTAATTCCCTTTGCTGTGTCGCAATGTTGGCGACTTCTTCTGTCGATTCTACAAAAGCATGGAGCTGTAGCCCAATTTTGCCACCATGTTGGTTGACGCAAAAGATACTATTACTGACCTCTGTTACCGCCTGTGTTTGCTTCGTAGTAGAGACAGAGACCTTGGATATTCTGTCGCTAATGTGGGCAACGGTATTTGAGATATTCTCAAAGGTATGACTAACATTATTGCTGGATTCCAAAGACAATGACATCTCGGTTTGGCTGAGTCCGATAGACTGCTTCGCTTCATCAGAGGCAATGATAAGTGCTTGCATTGTCTTCCTTATGTTGTTGGTCTGTTTTGATGTATTACTTGCAAGGGTTCTGACCTCATCGGCAACCACCGCAAAACCTCGCCCTTGTTCACCCGCACGTGCGGCCTCAATGGCCGCATTTAGCGCTAACAAGTTTGTATTTTCGGCCAAATTAGCTATCACACCTACCATAGACTGAATCTGCTCTACTTGGCTATCGAGTGTATCGATAGCCTGTACATTTTGACCTAAAACTTTGTTTAGTTGAGTCAGTCTTTGATTATTACTGGCGATGACATTTAAACCTTCGGCCGCGGCAAGAGTAGCTTCATGGGTTTTAGTGTGAGAATCTTGGGTTAACTGCGCGATTTCGTTAATGGATGAGTCAAGTTCTGCGACAATATCTGCCATCGAAGATAGAGCATTATTTTGTTGTGTTAACCCTCCTTCTATATCATTAGAGACGCTTTTACTTATCTCTGATGTTTGATAAAGCGAATCACAATTATCAGACATGGTTCTGATCGAGTAGGCTGTAGATTTCATGACTTGATTTAACTTTTTCGCAATGAGTTGCATTTCCTTTGGACCAATTTCAGGAACATCATAATGGTAGTCATGCTCAGCAACATGCGCTAGATGCTGAATAATATTATTCATCCCTTTAGACATCCATGACCTCATGAATACGGCGGCAGTCCATAGAGCAATAATAAGTATGCAACTAATAATGAAAATATGTTGTTTGAATGTGTTGATAGACTGAATGACTGAGTATGTTCGTTGCTTCATTGCGTTTTCTATATCACTAGATAAACCGCTGAGCAATGTCGTTACCGTTAAAGATGTCTGTGAGGCGGTATCGACCATCTTTTCTTGTTTTTCAATCAAAGCGACTTTAATCAGCAGCAATTTTGGGATAGATTTTTCAGCATTCAGTTCTGTCATCACAATGTCGAATGGCGTGACGAAACTCGTGTAAGTTTTTATCTCAGGTATAAGCAGTGAGAGATCGTCAAATGCCAAATCTAACGCCGCCAATCTATTATAAATTTCCTTATACAACGTTCTCGCTATGTCACTGTTTTCTTCTACCATCAGAAGCAAAAAAGTACTATTAAGCGCAATAGCACTTGATACAAAACGACTGGCTGCATCGTTTGCTTCAGGATTGCCCTCGATTAGAAATTGACTGATTCGGTTCATTTCTGGCCCGATAGAACCTAGCCCATACCTAAGGGTAGGTAGGTTCTCAGTGATTTGTGCAGTAAGGTTCAGCGTACTATTTTGAATGGCTAAAATACCTGAAGATAGAGAATCAAGTCCTTGAATATGAGTTGTTAACTCAATAACCTGAGACGCAGATATAATGGAGTCGGTTTTGGTCGCACTGTTATTAAGTTGATCAATTTCTATTTTTGCTTGCTGTTGATATTGCTCGATCTGAGTTTGGGTTTCTTTAAGAGAATGAATACTACTTGAATGCAAACCATCGTTCATAAATTTAACGTGTTGTAGAACATTCTTAGTCAGTTTCGCGTTAGATAGTGCTAGAGGTAGCATTTGGTCGTTCAGTTTGTTGAATTGATATCCAACACGATCAATGCCTCTATTACTGAATAAAGAAAGGCAAATAAAGCACGCTATGACGGTGACGAGAAGAAAGGTAAAAACGTGAATTAGTGAAATTGATGAGCGTTTCATTATAGCCTTCGAAGTGTGAGTTTCAAACCGGTACTATCCTAAATAGGTAGGATTGCGAATAGGTTACAGAAATAAGTCCGTTTCATTACAGGGGATGAATGCTTAATACCCACAATTTCTTTACTAGTTTGATTTACATATAAGATTTACGGTTGCTCTATCGTTTGTGGGAAAAAGAACCACTTGTTTCTACTTTAGTATCTCACTCAATACGGAGATAATATTGACAGCCTGCTTACATTGTGACAGCATGCTTACAAATGTAGGGAGGTCACAAATGAAAATGAAAACGGTACATCTATGTGTGTATAACACAATGGCGGATTGGGAGTACGGATATGTCATCGCTCATATCAACAGTCCTGACTTTCAAAAAAATCCAAATATTTACGAAATTAAGACGGTCGGAATGACGCTAGAACCCATTAGAACAAAAGGTGGGATTCAGATTCTTCCTGATATGTCTTTGGCTCAACTATCTTCGGAAGATAGCCAACTTTTGATTCTCGCTGGTTCTGACAACGCTGTAACTGGAGGGATAGACGACTTTGTAACCTGTGCAGATAACTTCTTAAAACATGGAACGCCTGTCGCCGCTATCTGTGGGGCAACGGCAGCACTAGCACGTGCAGGTTTATTAAATAAGTTACGCCATACAAGCAATGCAAAAGCGTTTTTAGACGGTGAGCACTATAGTGGTAGTGAAAACTATTCGGAGGTGCCGGCTATAACAGACGGCAATTTAATTACGGCGAGTGGCCTTGCCCCTGTAGAGTTTGCCGTTGAGATCTTTCGTAAACTAGATTTGTACTCGGAAACCACCCTCAATTCATGGCTTATGCTTTTCCAGCATCAAGACCCAATGGGTTTTTATAATCTAATGGAGGAGCATTCTAAATGACCGACCCGAAAAAAGAATTGAGTTCGCTCGCGTTAACTATCTTTGCATTGAATGGAAAATTCCTCACAGTTGCGGAGCAATTAACTGCACCGGCAGGCATCACCGCCACGCGTTGGCAAGTGCTGGGAGCCGTGCTTGATGGGCCACGGACTCAAGCTGAAATCGCCCGTAAAATGGGAATTACAAGGCAGAGTGTACAGCGAACAAGTACTAAATTGATAGATGACGGGCTTCTTGAATCGATATCGAATCCTTCTCATCGAAAAGCCATGTTACTTAAGCCCACGGAAAAAGGCTTGGAGTCTATTGCAAAAATAAGCCCGCATCATGGGGCGTTTGCTTTACGACTTGCTGATGAAATTGGTTTTGAATCGATGGCTCAGTTATCCGAATTGCTCGGTGAGCTAAATCTCGCCTTAGATAATTTAATTCCAAACAATAAGCCATGATATTGAAGCCCATAAAACTCAAGGACGATGAGGTGACACGTAGTCGCTATACTTAGCTTAGCGCACTATGACGACGCCAGAGTCTAAATTAATGTTTCTATAAGCGACCCTAATCGTTTGATTGCCAATACAACGCTGTCAGAAATATCTAGTGAAGCATTCATTCTAAAGCAATGAATGAACAGTTGATTTGTAGCAAACATCTCTCCTGGGGCAATGCTAATGTTTTCTTGCAGAGCGAGTCGATATAGCTCGGTTGCATTAACATGCTCAGGTAGTACAACCCATATAAAATAGCCTCCCGTTGAGTAATAAGCATTGGCTTCTTTTGGGAAGTGGTCTCGTAATAACTGCCAGGTTTGAAACTTTCTCTGCTCTAATGTTCTTCTTAACTGACGTAAGTGAGTTTCATAATGCCGAGTAGATAAGTAATTGGCGAGAGTTAGTTGAACGGGTGCACTTGTCGACAATGTACTCATTAGCTGAATCTTTTGAATCTGTAATGCGCGGGTTCCTGCGGCTACCCATCCAATACGAAATCCTGCGACGAGCGATTTAGAAAAAGAAGAACAATGTAGAACCATTCCCTTGTTGTCGTACGCTTTTGCTGGTCTTGGTTTAGTGCCACCATAGTAGAGTTCGCTGTAAACATCGTCTTCTATTAGATGGACATTGTGCTTTGTCAGTAATTCAACAAGACGAATTTTTTTTTCATCGGATAGCGTAAAACCAAGTGGGTTTTGACAGTTAGTCATTAACCAACACGCCTTAACCTTGTGGGTTTTAAGTGTCTTTTCGAGGGAATCAAGATCGATCCCTTCTTTCGGGTGTGTATTGATAGAAAGCGCACGTAGGTTCAATCTTTCTAGCGACTGAAGAGCGCTATAGAATGTCGGAGACTCAACGACAACACAGTCACCAGCTTGTGTTACTGCTTGTAAACTTAAGTTTAGTGCTTCCAATGCACCGGCAGTAATCACTATTTCCTCAGGGTTGATATTCATACCTTGAGCGGCATATCGTTTCGCAATTATTTTGCGCAAGGTTTCATTGCCTGGTGGAAGATTATCTAAAGCATGAGACGCAGGCATCTTCCGTGCGGCTTGAATCAAAGACTTGTTGATTTGATTTTGAGGATAAAGGTTTGGATCTGGATAGGCAAATCCAAAATTGGTCATTGTTTTTTTTCGACTGGCCTGCAAGATATCAAATACAAAATCGTTGATATCGACAGATTCAGTTATCTGCGGGTCGTTTTGGTGAGATAGGATCGGAAAATCTTCGACCTGAGGGGCAACAACGTAACCTGAACGAGAGTGAGACACCACCCAGCCCTGATTCGCTAATAATTGGTAGGCATTCATTACCGTCATTAAACTAAGCCCTGATAGTTCAGTTTGTTTCCGCAATGATGGGAGTTTATCGCCTATTTCCCAGACATTGCTCTGAATCTGGCTCTTAATCTGTTCTGCAAGCTCAATATATTTAGCCAATGGACTTCACTTAGATAGGTAATGAGTGGTAATCAAACGGTCTGTTATACATAATAGTCTAGTTTCTGTGTCTATTATAGATCAACGAACCATTGATATAATCGAGCAACTTTAAAAGATGCTTCGGTTGTACCTATTTTGTGATCGAAAGGTACCGACCTAAGCCCATACTTGGCTAAAACTGCAATGCAAAAATTTCAACTTACGCACAGAGATGCGACAAAAATTTCAGAACATGTCGCTTATCGAATAACGCAATGCCTTAAGTTTTTACTTAACCTATTTTATGGGGACAAATATGCTAAACGTGCAGTAATTTTAGAAACCATTGCGGCAGTACCGGGAATGGTTGCGGGTATGTTCAATCATCTTAAGGCGCTACGAAGAATGAAAGATGATCAAGGATGGATTAAAGAGCTATTAGATGAAGCAGAAAATGAGAGGATGCATTTAATGATTTTCTTGAATATTGCGAACCCAAGCTGGATAGAAAGACTATTGGTATTGATAGGGCAGGCTGTTTTCATTGTTGTGTACAGTACCATCTATATTTTGTCATCAAAAATTGCCCATAGAATAGTCGGGTATTTCGAAGAAGAGGCATGTAAAAGCTATACAGAATACTTAGAACGAATCGATGAAGGAAAGGTAGAAAACCTATCAGCGCCTCAAATGGCAATTGATTACTACCAGTTACCTTCAAATGCGAAGTTGAGAGATGTTATTTTGAAAATCCGTGAAGATGAGGCAAAACACCGAGATAGAAATCATGAGTTTGCGGATTGTTACCAAAATAAAAACCTACCAGAACACCAATATTAATTTACTGATTATCTATTAGTTGGAAGTCACTGATCTCAATATTTTAGTGGAGAGTATAAAATGAATAGTGTTAAGAAAGAAATGCGTCTATTTGCCATCGCTGGTGCCGTCATTGTGTTAAACGTTGGAGCCCATCTATTGGGTGCCAAGATGTTTGTCGATGCGCCTATGACAGAAATAACGCTTGCCTCAGTTCCTTTCCTTATGTTGTTTCTAGGTTGGTTGGGCGTAAGGATTGCGGCAAAAGATTAGATCACCGGGCGACTAAGCTGGACCCAGTTAAAAAGGATTAAGAACAACGCCTTTTGATTCGATAAAGACCCCGTTCATTTGGTGTAGAAAGGATTGTCAAAAAACCAATCCTTTTCTTAGCCTAATTTACGACGTTAGATTACTCGTAATCTGCAGCGTAAGTCTCTTCATAAGTGTGCGAGTACAGTTCAAATAGATTACCAAATGGGTCTTCTAGATAAACCATCTGCGCTTTATTGTTATCGTCTTCAGGGTGGTATCGCATAATATCCATACGTACCTTGCCACCAAATTCTTCAGTACGCTTAATCACACCGTGGAAATCATCTGTTTGAAGGCAGAAGTGAAAAATACCAATGCGAGAGAAATCGACGTCGTGGCGCTCTTGACGCTCCTTCATTTCAAACAACTCGAACCCAATCCCGTCATTGGTGAGTAAATGAGCAATGTTAAAACCTTTAAAGCCTTCCCCGAAAACGGCAATACACATGCGTCCAATTGCAGTCTCGCGCTCTTCCGTTACTTTCGTATTGTTCATCACGACTTCTAAACCTAACGCCTTTGTGTAAAACTCAACCGCTTTGTCCATATTACCAACCATGATTCCCACGTGATTCATTTTCATAAATTTCTCCAGTAATCCAATTATTTATTTCGTGTTTTGTTTCGATGAGAAGAGTATATGGAAAGATTGCTATTAGTTAAAATTATCATAATTTATTAAGCTAATAATTTTTTGTTATTAATGAGATGATTCACAGACGTTAAGTTTTATACACAACCTATCTCTTTTTAAACAACATCGAATGTATCCGAAACTCATTGCCTCTCGACAAATACGCTTTTTTTCATAATTGTGACGCCAATATAAGATTTTGATAATTTACAAGGTAGAATCGCGACGTGTTAACTCTAAGTAATTGACTATTAGTTCAATAACTTAGAGTTGTGATGGTTAAGTAACGGAAAACGAAATGCCAAGATATCAATTCTTCACGTTCCCAAATAATCAAATTACGGATTTTACCTATTTGGAAGTCGATTCAGAGTACTACCAAGCGGACAAACTCGCTTTGATAGATCAGAATTTTGAACTCGATGGAGGTCCAATAACAGCCGCAACGTCCGTTGATGCGGTTAAGAAATACAACCGTGATTTTTCCCGAATCAGCCAAGAACAAGTCAAGATGAGTTTTTCTTACGTATTGATTGAGGGCTTCATTGCCTTATGGAAGTGGATCCGGAGTAAGTGACCAAGTTTATTCAAATGCGAGAGGTTCTTTAGACGAAAGTTGCGATTATAGAATTAATTTATTAATAGCTCATTTTTTAATTCATTATGTCGAATTATGATAATTTGAAAAAGCTAAGACAGTCTTGCTCCAATACAACTTAGCTTTTTTACAATGATGACCTTGACAACCTATGTCATAAAACGATTATAAATCATAGAAGATCATTTGATCTGTTTTGCGTATTGTATAAACTACAATCTTATCAATTCAGTTGGTGAATAGGGTGGTAAACCGTATTTGTCTAATTCTTATTAAAGGGATTGTAATGAAGCTACTGCTAAATAATTTAAAATTGGCCATTGTCATATTGGCTTCTACCTTCTCTTATGCCAGCGTCGCGGACACGTTGCGCGTAATGTTACATACTGGCTCTTTTCCTCCGTACTTCTTTAATGAAGACGACGCTCGAACAGGAACAATCAAAGATATATTCAAAGCCTTGTCTCAAGAAACAGGAGATACTATTGAGTATGTAAGGGTTCCTTTTAATCGCGCGCTTCACCTGTTCGAGACTGGCGAATTACACATTGAACCAATGACAAACCCCGCCTATAGAAGCGACTCTAGTGTTCCAGGTATTTACAGCATCCCATTTGCAGTGGCGGATGAAATTATTCTGTTTAATAAAGAGAGTTATGCACAAGTAGACTCTCAGGAAGATTTGTTGGGTGAAACTATAGGTGTGGTGAAGGGGTACTATTACCCCAAATATACCCCTTACTTTGAAGACGGACGCATCGGTTCTTATCCTGTCAAAAATGAGAATAAGTTGATCCAACTGTTGGTGGCCGGTCGTCTTTCTCAAGCACTTATGAACAAAGATTTTGCTCAATATCAGATCACGAGTCAGCATTTAGAAGATGAAACCGTTCTAAGCAAACCTTATCATTCATTGGATATGATGATCCGTTTCCATCCAACAAAGGAAGCCGCGGTTACTCGATTCAACAAGGCGATTGTTAAACTTAAAGAAGAAGGCATTATCGACGGAATCTACGATAAATACCGTTGATATAATGTCTAGGTATAAAGCCGATTAATAAGCGTTAGGGTACCGATAATGGAAATATCTCTACACTTAGTTCGCCTGAAAGATGCTGAAGCACTTTTGAAATTTGAGGTTGATAATAAACGTTGGTTCGAAGAACATGTCCCTTCTCGTGAAGACCGTTTCTATTCTCTTTTAGGCGTTAAACAGCAAATCTCTGATTTCTTAATAAAATATGAGAATGGTGAGATGTATCCCATGTTAATAAAAAATGATATTGGCACTATTTGTGGACGTATAAATTTACATCGCATAGATGATAAAGGTGAACACGGAGAAATGGGCTATAGGGTTGGAAGATCTTATATATCTCAAGGTGTGGCTTCTAGTGCGGTCAAAAAACTGCTTACTCTGCTAACAAAAACATCAGGGCTTAAATACGTAAACGCGTTTGCACTTGTGAACAATGTTGGATCAAATAAAATTTTAACCAATAACGGCTTTCATCTTGTTCAAAAACTGAGCAACTACACTGAATTAAATGACCATATGGAAGATGCAAATCAATACCACAGAGCATTATCCTAATATTTCACGGTTTCTTAAGGTGAATCTACAATTCCACATAGTAATTCTTCACATATTTGAGTAAGTTAGCCCTAGAATAGGTAATTTTAGGGCTGGTCATTTAATGAAAAAAACAGAGTTATATAGTAATTATGTTAGCGATCTGGGAAGAGCGGTCTCTACTCCGTTACTGATAGAACTTTCTGGCACAGACCTGAACAGCTTCATTGATAATAAGCAAATCGCTGTCGACACGAGTGATGTCGCTCTGTTTTCTGCTCAGAGTGTGTTTAACCACAAACTAAGTAATAGTGATAAAACCAACGTTATCGTTATCAGTGCAAATGGCGATGACCCATCTGAATTTGCCATTCTTGAAGCCCTGTTGCAGTTGCTCCGCAATGACCTGAAAAATATCGCTAATGTACAGGTGATCAAACAGACGATAAAGGCCGGCGTTACACTTGGAACCAGTGGATTGTTAAACGACTTTGCTGGGGGTTTTCTAGACAAAGGTGTGGATTTCATATTTAACGAAATCGGCGATGCTTTTAGTTCTTCTATTATCGATTCGGCTCAGGAGCATCTTGATCTGAGTAGTTTTTTGCTGGATAGAGTGGAATCGGTGCTTCAAGACACATCCAGTGCAGGGCTAGGTGGAATAATGGCACATCACCTAGAGAACCATGAGCTGTTTTTGTCCACTGAAGCGAAACGAGAATTGCATAAGCTGTTTAAAACATTTTCTCAAAGCGAAGAACACAACATATTTCCATTGGCGTTTAAATTACTTTTGGCTGTCTCCGTTGGCGAGTCCAAACTCATTTATATCAACAACCCACACAAGCTAGATGATAACTCACTGGCTTTGTTATCATTGGTTGTTTCCTATGCTAAGTACTTAAAAGAAAAAGATAAAAGCTTAGGCCTCTCCATTGTATATCAATATAGTGACGAAAATTTTCAGCCTTACCAAAAGGTGGAACAATCGCTTCAATCCAAGAAAGAGCTGCTAGATGATCAACGGCGATTTGCCCAGCGCTATGCAATTTTGGAGCGTCCAAGTAGTGATATCCCAACGATTGCGGTGAAATCTTCTCTGTTTATTGGTCGACAAGACGAGTTAATTGCTCTCAATCAACGCTTTCGCTCAAAAAGCGGTGGCGAGCAATTACCTGGTACAAAGCAAGAAGCCGTCGTGACTAATCGAATCGCGATAATTGCTGGCGAACCCGGTATTGGCAAGACGGCCCTAGTTAATCAACATATCAAAGAGGTTCAAGAGCAAGGAGAGATTATTTCGCTAAGGCTAGTGAATGAAGTGGGACATCAATCTATGAACACTGGCCTGAGTTCATTGGAAAAAAGTATCCTTAGCGAAGCCCCTAGGCTTGAACTTATGCGGGATTGGAAAGACAAGGGAATAGGGTTAATTAAAAAAGCAGCGAGCCGTGAAGGCGCACTCAAGGTTATTGGCGCTATTCTTAACGGCGCTGAGGAAGTGGTTCATGTTGGTCAAGCTGCGAGAGAACGGCTATTGGTTGATGACCGAATAGACAAGGTACTTGGCAACGACTTTGGTTCGATAGATAACGTTCATCAACAGAGCAAGGAGAAGAAATTTTCGGCGCTGGATGCTGCAATACAGAAACTACAGCAGATAAACAGCCACGCTCTTCCTCTGGTTCTTTTTGTTGATGATCTGCAATGGATAGACGAAATCTCGGCTGAATATTTGTCGACTCGACTTCTAAGCATGATTGATGTCTATCTGATTGCCACAATACGACCCAGCGATGCCGCGACTGTATTGCAAAGACAAAGCGCCGCTGGCGCTGAAAAGCCATTTACCCAGTCACTATTTAAAATGGCAGCGGTTGCGGGAAGTGAGAAGGTCAAATTGGTCAGTAATCATTGCTCTCTTGCCTGTACCAATATTAATTTAACCGGCCTGAATCGAGCATCGCTAACTGAACTGATGGCTAAAGTGATACAAGGTGACAAAACGCAATTAGAGACCTTGTCCGATCAGGTGGTAACAAAATTAACAGATTCTGAGTCTAAAACGGTGAATACGCTGTTTGCCGTAGAAACGATTAATATTCTATGTGATGACAAGTTTTACGAAGGGTCGCAACTGACTAGGCTGATAGTAGACAAACCGCTGCGTATTAACCCACAGATTGGCGAGCTTGATGCAGTAATTAAAGAGACTTTTATTACACTCGAACAGAAACATAAAGCCTCACTTTCACACTATACAAATGCCAAAGGCTTCCAATCGTTTAACCTAATGGCTTATGCAGTGCTTGAGGAAAGGCTTCATCTATTAAGGCAATACTTTTCTGAATTTGGCACGACAGCGGTGAGTACGCTGCTATTTTCGTCGGTGATGGGGACGCCGTTTTCTTCCGTATTAGTGAAAAACTCTCTAGCGGCCCTTGCGGCTTCGAACGCTCCAGAATTGGCCCCGTTGAAAACGCACCTACATGAGGGCGGAAGCGATACGAGCCTGAACGAAGAGCACTACGTTATTATTGAAGAAGTGTACGAAATTTTAAAACGCTATATGGGAGAACAAGGCAAGTATCAATACCGCCATGCTCTATTACATACATTCTTAACGATGCAATTTGACTATTTGATGCAGGATAGATTCGCCAACGAAGTAGAAGTGGCGACAGACACCATGTATAGAATCATTCTGGACGTAGTTGAGGCGCAGCATAAAGCACAGCCATTCTACAATAAAGCGATAGACAGTTTGGACAGTGCAGATACCTCGGAGCGCTTGTTTTATCAGACCGTCGAGTCTTCTATTGCAAAAAGAGCAAAACAGAGTGCTAAACCTGATTGGATAAGAACTTTCTACAAATCATCAATGGCGCTAGCTATTTCATTAAGCGCCGTTAATCGTATAGAAGAAGCGATAGAATTAGAAGGTGAATTGCTTGTAGTATGCGAAGAAGGTTTTCAACACGATAAAGATGCGTGGGTAAATGAGTACAGAGAAACGCTAACGTTATTGGCTTCTTCTTATGAAGATGTAGGTGATTTTTCTAAGGCCATCGCACTACATAGGAAGGCGTTGTCCCTCACTGAAAAAACGGTAGATAGTGTGAGTGAGTTAGATGCAGTGGTTCAATCTAATCTTGCTACTTGCTACATTAGTGCGGGTCGTATTGAGGAGTCACTGAGGATTGTAGCGTCGCTTATACCTTTATTAAAACGTAACTATGAAAGTCTTGTGGGCACATGGGGTCAGCTGTATGTCAGTAATCTAATCAGTCAGGCTTACTCATTTAAAAAGCTAAACCGTTTTAATGATGCGGTTGCCTTAGAAGAGATCGCTCTATCTATCTGTAAGCGAGAATATGAAATCGCCGAATCAGAGTGGGAAAGATATTACGTTACCTGTATGGGTAATTTGGGCAGTTCATATGTCAAATTGGGGCGCATCGACGAGGCGACCAGAATAGAAGAACAAGCGTTAAAAGTGACGGAAGCTTGTTATCATCGTGCTCCAAGATTATGGAAGAAGGATTACCTTACCCGCCTTGTCAATTTGGCGGCAACGCTGAAAAAAACAGATCGTGTGGATGACGCTATCGGTATGGAACAACACGCTTATTCTATCAGTAAAGTCGAATATGATAAGACGCCACAGGTGTGGATTGAATACCATACTCAGATTATGGCCAATCTCGCCAGCTCTTATGATCAAACTGGCCGAGCAGATGAAGCCATTGCGCTGAATAAAGAGGTACTAACGATTCTAGAGGTGGAGACGAAAAACTCACCGAAAGTGTGGTCAAAAAGTTACGTTAATATCTTGAACAACCTCGCTGTATCTTATATTTCTGTAAATCAGATAGAACAGGCCATCGAATTGCAGAAAACGGCTCATTCAATTAGCAGTAAAGAATATGGTAAGGCCCCCAAACTCTGGGTAGAAGAGCATGTTACTGCGCTTTCTGGTTTAGCGAGCGCCTACAAAAAAAACACCCAATATGAAAGGGCCATCGAGTTGGAGCAAGAAGCATTGCGCATCATTGCCCAAGAGGTCGTTACCCAGCCAGCTGCGTGGCTTGAAAAGCAGGTAAATATTAATAGAAACCTAGCGGTCTCTTATGGGAAAGTTGACCGCTGTGAAGAAGCCATCGCAATAGAAGAAGAACTACTGCGCCAGATCGAAGAACAATATAGCCATGACTCGAAAGTTTGGGCCGTCGATTATGTCATCACCCTGTCAAATCTGGCCTCGTCTTACAAAAAGCAAGATCACCTTAACGATGCGATTGCCCTAGAGGAGAGAGCATTAGAAATAACCAGAACTGAATGCCAACTATCGCCCAAAGAGTGGGCAAAGTATCACGCGGAAGTTTTAGCCAATCTGGCTTTTTCCTATAGCGAATTAGGCAATATTACTGAAGCGATCTTTCTATCAAGTGAAGCCGTTAAGCTTGCCAGTATTGAATATGAAAAGGCGCCGAGCTTATGGGCCTATCGTTACGTAAATAGCCTAGATAGCCTTTCGATGTGCTACCTCTCCATTGATCAAGTTGAGAAGGCAATATCTTGCGCAGAAAAAGCATTGAAAGCCACAGAGATTGAACACAATAAATCACAGAATGTATGGGAAAGAAGTTACGCAACTAGCCTTAGCAACCTAGCAACCTGTTACAAAAAAGGCGATAAGCTAGAAGAGGCGATAATTGCTGAGCGAAAAGCCCTATGGGTAAGGCGCGCGGCAAGTGAGAAAGAACCAGATCGTTGGGGGGAAGATTTTGCTTACGGTTTAGATGCGCTCGCCAATCTATATATGCAGGTCGACCGGGAGGAAGAGGCACTTTCCCTCAACAAAAAAGCGTTAGAAATCGTTGACCTAATTGAGAAAAACAAATCAGAGGGGAGACCTGTAACGTGGGACCAATTTGATTTTGATGATGCATTGTTAAGTGATACGAAGTACATCAGTCATCACTGCCGCTGGATAAGTCGTGTTTACGCAGTATTCAGTTGGATGTTTGGTGTGCTTTTTTTTGTTGCTGTCTTTGGCGCGGTATCATCAGGCGAACCTAAAATGGCTCTGATATGTACAGTTATAGCGGGGTTATTCTTGCCACCATTAAGAAAGCTGGTCTATCGATTTACTCAGCGTGAGTTGTCATTCACCAATAGGATGATAATGGTTTTGGTGTTACTGGCCTTGCTGTAAGTATAAAAGCTAAGCTTTAACTGGCGAGTCTAGATAGACTCGCCTACACCAGAACACTAAACAGCCGTAATCATCTCTGGATTTTTCTCTTTAAATATCATTTGTGACAAAATCAATCAAAAGTGGACATTTTTAAACACTAGAGCACAGCCCATGAACAACAAAAAGCAATGCACAATATGGTGGTAGTTTATTTTGTATTTTTGTAAGAAATGGTACCCAATCATACCCCCTGTCAAACCAATCGCAAAGGCTGGCATCGCAGACATAACATGCGACAACACTTCGTCCGTAATAAGCCCTTCGTTCCAAAAACTGATGTTGGCACCAATCATTTGCAGCATGAAAAAGAAGGCCAAAGTAGATTTAATCTGGTCAGCACTCCAAGGCTGCATTGAGGTATAGGCAATCACCGGTGGCCCCGATTCACCGACACTTGCACCAAGCATTCCTGAGGTAAAACCTGCTCCGAGAGTAATGGGTATTGAGGTTTTCTTGAATAAGGGCTTAGTTGAGCGCATTGAATGCAAGCTTGAAGCGATCAACACCGCTCCCATGGTGAGTAGAATGTATTGCGATGGCAAACTAGCCAGTAGTTTAGCACCTACGAATGAGGCTGGAATTGAACCAACGAAAAGGATCAACCCCGTCTTGTGCTGGATCGAGTGACGCATTTTCCACACGATAGGAAATGTCACTAGCCACCCAAATATGCCAGCAATGGGTACGGCTGTTTGGGCACCTACGATAAGTGAGAGTAGCGGTACCGATACTAATGCAGAGCCAAACCCAGTCAAACCCTGGGTAAATCCGGCTAATGCAATGATCATCGAAACTAATATGATGGTGGTGTCCATGTTCCTTCCTAAAAAAAAAAGCGATAGTTCGCTTTATGGTTGAATCTAGTGAATGTGATATCACTGAAATACGATGAATGGTTTTCTCTGCAAACGTTTTTCCCGTGCCCAAACGAGCCGACAGGAAATGCACGGACACTATAAACTGAACAAATATAATAACCATTACCTCTGTCACATAATGTTGTTTTTTGTCAATTTAGTTTCGATTTGTGACATTTCTCTCGGATGAAGATGAGGCATGTCGTATAATGAAACCATTCATTCTGGGGAAGTAATGGCCGGTTCATTACGATAGAACTCCATCGATTTGACAATTATTTCAGTTTTATACATTTAAGAGGTAAACAATGGACAACTTCCAGGTGGATAAGGAGAGTTTGCATGAAATGAACGCAAATGCTCATACTTTGGCGCGAGGAACAGAAGACTTTGATAAGGTTTATGGGCTGGGTTATGAGGTTGGTCATGAGGATTGGTCACCGTACCCAAGGGTAAATAAATTACGACAAACTTTCCTTGATAGACCCTACGAAATTGATGTAGAACGGTTGCGACTCGTCACGCAAGCTTATAAAGCTTATGAGGATGTTCCACGTATTCTTCAATGTGCGTACGCCTTTGAAAACATTCTTCTTAACACAACGATACATGTATACGATGAAGAATTAATCTTAGGTGAAATTGCCGCTCCAGCCAAAGCTTCCCCCATTTATCCAGAGTTTTCTGTCGACTGGATTATTGATGAAATATTGAATTCTCCATTTGAAGAACGGACAAACGACCAGTTTTATATCCGTAATGATGAAGACAGGGCAGAAATTCTAGCGCTTTGTGAATATTGGAAAGGAAAAAGTGCGAATGAGATAATAACAGCCCATCTTGATGACGACCAAAAGAAAGGGTCTCATATGGGTGAAAAGGTATTCCAGACAAACAACTATCATTTTGCTGGAATTGGCCATTTCGCAATGGATTTTAATAAACTAATGACACTTGGTTACGATGGCGTTTTAGAGCAAGCAAAAACGTCGTTTGCCAAGTTATCTAAGCAAGACCCAGATTTCAGTGACAAAAGAGACTATTACAAGGCCACTATTATCACCTTGCAGGCCGCCAAAACGTATATCACACGTTATGCAAAACTCGCGGACGAATTGGCAACCGATGAGGTCGACATAAATAGAAAGCAAGAACTGAAAGATATGTCGGCAAACTGTTCTCAAATTGCAGGCGGCGTACCTCAGAGCTTCTGGCAAGCTGCTCAGTTATTCAATTTTGCGGTCACGTTGACGCAGATCGAGGGTAACGGCCATTCAATTTCATATGGGCGAATGGATCAGTGGTTATACCCATTCTATGAAAAAGACATAAAGGAACATTCGGTCTCGAAAGCGTTTATTCTAGAATTGATTGAAGTGCTTTATGTAAAAATAAATAATCCCACCAAATTGAAAGACAAAGGCACCGTAAAAGTACGAAATGGCCGTGGTTTTGGAGGGGAAAGTTTAACTATTGGTGGCGTTGACACAAATGGTCTTGACGCGACCAATGACCTAACAATGCTTATATTAGAAGCTTCTGTACATACTCGAATGATGAATCCATGGGTATGTTTACGTTTGCATGAAAACACCCCTTATGAATTAAAGATAAAAACGATTGAGTGTATTAGAGCCGGTTACGGACACCCTAAACTATTTAATGACGGTCCTGCACTTAGAGCAATGTTAACCAAAGGTGTCACATTAACAGAAGCGAGGGATTACGCCGTTGTAGGTTGTGTAGAACCAGCAATCCCTGGCAAAGAGCATGGTTGGCTTGATGCGGGTTATGTGAACACGGCTAAATTGATGGAGATGGTGATCAATGGTGGTCGCATTTTATCTGGACCTAACGCAGGAGAACAACTCGGTCCTGATACCGGTAGTCTAGAAACGTATAACTCGTTCGAAGAAGTGTTAGAAAGCGTTGATAAGCAATTTGCTTATTGGTGTGACCAATTATGTAGTTGCTTAAACGTGACCGACAAGATCCATCGTATGGTCAAGCCGACACCTTATATTTCAGCCTTTTTTGAAGGCTGTATTGAATCAGGTAAAGACATGACCTACGGGGGCGTGAAATACAATGGAACGGCGCCACAAGCGGCGGGTATTGCAACCTGTGCCGATTCACTTTCTACTATTAAAAAGTTGGTCTTCGACGATAAGAAGTATACTGGAAAGGAATTACTAGAGGCCCTAAAGAACAATTGGCGGGGATATGAGAAGCTTTATGCACTCGTTAATAGTTCTAAGATTCCTCATTATGGCAACGATATCGACGAGGCAGATGAACTATTTGCATTTATGTTTGAATGTTATTGTCGTCATATTAAAGGCCGCAAAAATCCGCGTGGCGGTCAGTTTAGTCCGGGCGTTTATACAGTGAATGCAAACGTTGGTATGGGCTTGTATACCAACGCAACGTTGGATGGACGTAAAAATGAAGAACCCATTTCTGACAACATGGGACCGGTTCATACCGCGGGTGGTTCTCACGATATTTATGGGCCAACAGCCATTGTTAACTCAGTGACAAAAGTTGACCATAGCCTCGCAACCAACGGAACTCTGCTAAACCTTCGATTCCCTGAAGATGCAGTTTCTGGTGTAGAAGGTCGAGATATCTTGGTCAGTTTTATTGATGAATATATCGCCAAACAAGGCATGCATGTTCAATTCAACATTATGAGCTCAGAAAAAATGAGAGCGGCACAAAAAAATCCTGAAATGTATGCGGACATGCTTGTGCGTGTAGCAGGATACAGTGCTTATTTTGTTGAGCTTGGCAAACCATTGCAAGATGACCTAATTCATCGAACTGAGCTTAGGTTTTGATCAATAAAGTGGACGTGAATTCGTCCACTTTTAAAATAATATATTGAGGTTGAAAGTGTCAAACCTAGGAACTGTACTTAACGTGCAGCGTTTTACTTTACATGATGGTCCAGGCATTCGTACTGAATTTTTTTTAAAAGGATGTCCACTAAGGTGTGATTGGTGTGGTAACCCAGAAAGTTTTAATAGGCATATCGAGGTTGGCGTTTATCAGAATAAATGTATCTCCAATCAAAAATGTGGTTCATGTAAAGAGGTTTGTCATGACCCTAAGATGTTGATTTTTTCGGGCTCTAAGCTTGAAGAGATAGATCGCAACAAATGCACTAATTGTCTTGGTTGTTCTGATGAGTGTCCGTCTGAGGCAATCAAGCAGTGGGGTAAATCCATGTCTGTAGATGAGTGCATGAAAGTCATTTTGAAAGACCGAGGGTTTTATGAGCGTTCGGGAGGAGGCGTAACAGTATCTGGCGGTGAACCTTTGCTCCAGAGTGATTTTGTTTTAGCTCTATTTAAGGCTTGTAAACAAGAGGGTATCCACACCTGTATAGAATCAAGCCTTTATTCCAACTGGAATAAAATCGAAGAACTACTTCCCTATACCGATCTTTTTATTTCAGACATAAAGCTTATGGATAGACATCGACATAAAAAACACACCGGGGTCGATAACCAAAAAATATTAAGCAATCTAAAACAGCTCTCTAGAACTGATAAAGAAGTTATATTGAGAATTCCTGTCATCCCGACTGTCAATGATGACGTTGATAACATAAAGGCGACGGCGAACTTTATTGTTGATGAGATGCTTGGACAGGTTAACACGTTGCAGCTTCTAAGTTTTATGCGCCTTGGTGAAGAGAAATATGAATCGTTAGGGTTACGCTACAATATGAGAGATCTTAATTTTGATAGGGTCGAGTTTCAAAATCGAGTGAATAATATTGCCGAGTATTTCAATCAACAGGGTATACATTGCTTGGTCGGTACAAAAGAAAAGCAGGCAATGTAAATAATTAATACGAGTTAGCATTTAAATAACCCCCATTATGCTGATCGGTACTTTAGTTAATACTTTTGCTCTCAAATTCTATTTATGCTGTAATTCGTTTTTTCGAATCCAAAAGAGAATCATGTCTAACACAACACTTCCTGCTTCTTACTTCGGCATCGTGCTTGGGCTTGCCGGTTTAGGGCAAGCTTGGCGCCTCGCACATCCTCTTTGGGGATTTCCCGTTATCATTGGTGAAAGCATACTGGCCGTCGCGACATTGGTGTGGTTGACTTTACTAATCGTCTATATCGCGAAAGCGATACGCAACCCAGCATTGATCAGTCAAGAGTTTCGCCATCCTGTACAAGGCGGTACGCCAGCTCTGATAGGTGTATCTACATTGCTTATCGTACTCGCCGTTCTACCTTATTCACGTCCGATAGCCTTGATTTTGAGTACTGCAGGCATTGTTTGGCATTTGTTCTTTTCACTCTGGCATAACGGTTCTCTCTGGAAAGGCGGCCGTAACAAAGTAGACTCTGTACCCACATTGTATCTTCCCACTGTTGCGGGAAATTTTACTAGTGCTGCCGCACTCGGTGCTCTGGGGTATCCCGATTGGGGCTGGTTGTTTCTGGGGGCGGGTATGTTTTCATGGCTAGCATTGGAGTCATTAATTATCCAACGTCTTTGGCAAGCGCAAGAGCTACCTTCACAACAACGCCCGTTGCTGGGTATCCAATTCGCTCCACCCGTTGTGTGTGCTATGGCTTGGCTCTCAATCAATCCAGGCAGTAATGACCACTGGGTTCTGATGTTGTGGGGGTATGGGCTTTATCAATTGATGCTTGGTATTCGTCTAGGTAAATGGCTTGGCGCACAACCTTTCGCTCCGTCGTATTGGGCTTACACATTTGGCATCGCAGCAGCAACGGTTAGTGGTCTAAAACTCGCGTTGACTGGTGTGTATGCCGCAGAGCTCATTGCCATACCTGTGTTTATTGGTGCGAATCTGTTTATTGGTTATCTCAGCATACGCACGTTAGGTATGTTTATGAAGAAGAGAAAGTAGGGCGACGACGTTACTCGCTTTAATTTAAATGATCGCAGATGTTGTTAAGGACTATGGACGTGACTGATTCAAATAAGATAATTGTGCGGTATCTCATAGAATAGTAAGATCTAATGACATAGTGTGTTTCTTCAGATAAATAGCCAAAAATTGATTAGCCCAGATAATAATATAATTGAGAATAGTGAACGATGAATCACGAACATTTTAAAGGTAAATTTGAAGTCGAATTAAAGTATCGTATTGCGTCGAAATCTGAGTTTTTAGAAGTACTCGAGTCGATGGAGCATGAAGTCATGCTTCAGGATAATGTTGAGTCAGATTGGTATTTTGACACGTGCGATCATGATCTTAAATCTCAAAACAAAAGCCTTTGTATTCGAGAGATGGAACCCTCAGGTATTAAGTTGTGGATTGTAAAAGGACCAGAAGAAGACTGCTGTCAGGCAACGAATATCACTGATGCTAACAATGCGAGGCAGATGCTTAACACCTTGGGCTATGATGTCGTGCTGAAATTGAACAAAATCCGCAGCATTTATTTTGTCGACAAATTCCATATAACGGTTGATCATTTACACGGTTTAGGTGAATTTGCAGAGTTCGCAATCATGACAGATGACGCGGGCTTATTAGAGGGTTATCGGACAGAACTTATTGGTTTGGCGAGTAAGTTTGGCTTAACTGATACGGAGCTAGAACACAAACCTTACAGATGCTTACAATTAGAAGAGCACGAAATGGACTGACACGGTAAGTCAGCCCTATCCAGTTATTAATTGGGTCTCTTTGAGAGCAGAGTAACACTGTTTCCCTACTATCGTTTGTTCAGCCCTTTGCTATTCAAATAAGTAAGAATATGCGGCCGCGATTCGCCGGATAGTTTTTTTGTTATCTCTTGTGACCAACTGCTTTGTTTCTGATTACTCGTACGGTTGGCATAATAACTTTGCATAGAATGGTCGTAGTTATTAATATCATCCAAATTCAGTGATTGATATTGGTTTTCGTGCATAATTACATGTGCGGGTAGGCGAGGCTTCACTTCTGGTTCTTGGTCTGGATGACCTAAACACAATCCAAATAAAATTGCGGTATTCTCGGGTAACCCGAGGAGCTCATCGACCTGTTGAGCGTTGTTACGTAAGCCACCGATGTACACACCACCTAACCCTAATGATTCCGCGGCCAATAAGCAATTTTGTGCCATAATACCTGCGTCTACGGCACCAATGAGAGTCAGTTCAGTAAAGTCGGCTTGAACCTCAGGGTTAATTAGCGCATGGCGTTGATAGTCTATGCAAAACACTAAGAATTCTGCAGCATTTTCGACATAAGCTTGATTACCCGCATATTGAGCCAAGCGCTTACGCTTGTCGTTATCTGTTACCCTTACGATAGAGACAACCTGCAGCAGACTAGAGGATGACGCGGCAAGTCCGGCTTGAATAATGGCTTCCAAATGGCGCGGCTCAACTGGTTGTTCCGTGTATTTTCGAATAGAGCGATGGCTCAATATGGTTTCAATCGTGCTGTTCATAAGTCTCCGACAGTCCTTGTAGTTATGATGTGGCGATAAATTACGATAACGATAATAGCGATCGGGGTAAACCCAAAACGATCGGTATCTTTCTGTTTAAAGGTAAGTGAGGGTGTGAATCACAATTATGTCGCTATTTGATGAAACTGGAATCAAAGTCATCTATATCAACATGCATGTCTAACGAATCAATCTGTTGTTGTAGATTACGGATATTCACCTCTAATTCAGGAAGGGTGAGCGTGTTGTTATCTAGAAAGTAAACCTGCTTTAAGCTGTGATAGTAGAAAAAAAGAACAACGATAGCATCTCGGTCGTTTTCACTAACACGTTGTTTGACCTTTTTTAGCCTTCTATATATACGATTATGTAACGCTTTCAAGCGCCAAACGTAGTACACCTCAACAAAATATGGCGTCGTTTTCAAATAGAAAAGGACCGCGCTGCATACAATAGCGGCACTTATCACGCCAATAACGTTTAAATGAAAGTTCCCCGTTGACTCAGAGGTCACTTGTTGCGCGTCAAAAACGGCAATCAGCAAGCTCCCAAAACCAACGGAAAGCAATGCCAGTGCTCCAACAAGCGCCACAGAAATAACGTTAAGGTGCCTTTTATAAATCGATTTATCTATTTTAATTAATTGCATGAGATAGAAATAGTTGCGGGATATTGAGCATGATAACTCATGCTTCCAGTCTTCGACTACTTATTACCCCAAATTTGATGAGAGATGCTAACAGTGAGACACTTCATCGTTGACAACTAATTCCGTAAAGCCAGTGGTATCATCAAATTCACGAGAAAAGGAAAGGACAGGGTAGTGATGAACAATAAGCTCTGCGGTGGTGTCGATAATACTCCCGTCCAATAAGTGCCCACCAATGACGCGACCAGTGTTATCTGAAACTGTAAGGTGAATATGTTGATGTTGCGGCGTTAGGGTGCCCATTATCGATACAATCTCTAGAGGTCCATTGAGCTGTAATGTTTTTTGCGCACCCGCTAGGCGCAGACTGACGGATGATAAGCAACCTACGCACGAGGCGATGCTACCCGCTTTAATTTTATGTTGAGTGACAAGCTGAGCAATGGATTTTTTTAAGTCAGCGCCTTGAATGAGCCTAATCGCGATGGGTGTGAGCATAATCTGATTCCATTAGAAGGATAAGGTTTTAGTGACAATTAACATTGGGTACGTCTACGTCCGAGTTTAATCTTTAAAATGACGAGACGCTAGACCCTATCGGTACAGTGCACAATGATATTTGCTTATTAGGGTAACCATAGGGTTGCAGAGTGATGGCATTGATATTGTTAAACATTTTATTTAATAAATCGCCATAACGACGCATTTGTACGTTACCCTTAAAGCTCAAAGAACACCGCCGAGTGTGCGTTCAGAACTATCGGCACTTTTTTCTGATCCGGCATTTTCTTTGAATCAATTTGTTGTAGGCGCTATTTTTGCTTGAAATATGCGTGTAGTGACATAAGCTTTTATATAGACAAGGGTACGAAACAACTAACGAATACGCATTAAATGTGTCCATGTTGTTGGTCCATTAAGTGACGGGCATTTCATAAGTACAATGTTTGCAGCAGATTTGCTGAGTAATGAAGATCAAGAAGGTTATGGTCAACATATGATTAAATCGCTTTGGATTTGTTTGCTATTTTTGAGTCATTCTTTGTTAGCAGAAAATCTTAGTATTGATGACCACTTTAAACAGCTTAATTTGAAGGTTCCGCTTGCTACCGCCATTGACACCAATGCGAGTAGTGCTGAGCATATGCTTGAGTCTGCCAAGTTCAGCACTGAGTTGTACCAGCAATCTATGTCACCAAACATAGATAGTTACTGGTATAAAATTGATCTGTCCGCCATTCATCTAAATCAGCCAAAAGAACTCGCGCTCGTATCTCAAAGCCACTTGTTGCAACACCTAGATGTTTACCTTTTCAGACAGGGAGTGTTGCTACAAACTGAGCAACTAGGTATCAATGACCGTCCCGATTCACAAGCGTTCTATAAGGGAGTCGTTTTTGAGTTTTCAATTGCAGAAAATGACAATCTAACGTTATTAATTCGAAAACAGAGTGATGGTCCAGCCATTATGCCGCTTAGCCTTATGGATGGGCAGGCATTTAATCATTACGAGTATAAAACCCTTTTTCTTTGGGGCGGGGCTATCGGCGTGTTCCTCGCTTTGGCGTTATATAACGGATTTATTTTTTCTCTGAATAGAAACAGTTCGCAATATGGTTGGTATATGCTTTTCCAGCTATTTATGTTTCTTCAATTTGCACCGTTACACGGCTTTGGTTATTTAATCTTTCCTGATTCTTTTTGCCGCTGGTTGGGCAACCATATGGGTGTATTGCACCTAATGATACTTTGGTGTGCTTTAATGTTTGGCCACCATTTTCTTGATATCAAAAAGTTTCGACCAAAAACTGGTTGGCTAATTGAAAAGAGTATTTGGGTGTTTCCTGTCATGCTGTTGGTTGGCTATCAAATGACAGAACTGCAACGTATGTATTTCAACCTGCCGTTGATTGTTATCGTAGCCTATGTTTGCATTGGTACAGCAGTCGTTACCTTAAGAAAAAGATATTATCCAGCATCTTATTACCTACTATCGTGGCTGTGTACCTTTATAGGTGCGTTCTGTGGTTATCTTACTTACATTAATATTCTGCCTCAAAATATCATCACCATGCACAGTTTCATGATTGGCGCGTTAGCGGAACTTTATTTATTATCAGTGAGTCTTGCGAAGCGACTACAATATCAAGAGCAACACGAGAAACAACATCGTTTGATAGATCAAACCTTAAATATGCCAAACCAGAATTTTTATCAATACGCCCTCAAAGGCCAGTTTATCGACCGTGGCCTCAATATAAAGCGCATCAAATTGGTACTAATTCATATGGAAGGGATCGATCGCCTGATTAGTACTTTAGGTACAGAAAGAGTGGCCTCAGAAACGAAGGAATTATTGACGAATATAGGTGATAAAGTATCTGAGCTGCCTTGGCAGATCGACCTGATTTTGGATAAAAAACATTTTGCTGTGTGCATACCCCCACAGCAAACGTTAGTGTTTGTGACTGACGACGAAACAACGGAACAGCAGGTAGAAACATTGCTAAGCATTTGGAAAAATCAGCTAGCAGATAGTTTATATTTGTCAGATTTGAACCTAAGAGCGTCAAGTGCGTGTGCTAGTCAGGAAGGGGATGATATTTCAGACCTTCACCAAAGCGCTTACATGGCATTACTCGAAGCGCAAAAGTGTGGTTTGAAATGGTTACCGTTTAACGCTCAGATGACCGAAAAAGTTGAGGCTTACGTCAAGACGTTACAGGAACTAAAACTAGCGATTGCGCATCGACAATTTGATATTTATATCCAACCGCAAATTAACTTTGTCACAAATAAAGTGGTTGGTGGTGAAGCATTGATGCGTTGGTGTCACCCTACTCTCGGAACGGTCGCGCCGAGTGTATTTATCCCTATTGCTGAACAAAGTGGCTTGATTCATAGTCTGACACGTATTGCGTTTGAAAAAATGTTTGCTTGGTTTGCACATCAGCAGGCTGTAATTAATTTGTCTATCAATATTTCAGTACTAGATTTACAGCAAAAGGATTTCATTGAGTTTTTGCAATCTACAAGCGAAAAATATTTGGTAGACACCAGTCATATTACCTTAGAGATTACAGAATCTCAGGAACTGGATTACTCTCATGAACTAGTTCAAAAAATTAGTGCTATTAAAAATCTAGGTTTTGCAATTTCCATCGATGATTTTGGTACGGGTTACTCGTCAATGGCTTACCTAAGTCAGTTAAGCATTGATGAAGTGAAGATAGATATGATGTTCGTTAAGGACATTCAAGACAATATGACTAACCAAACGATTGTAAAAACGTTATTAAACATGGCGGATGCACTTGGAGCTCAAGCCGTGATTGAAGGTATTGAGACATCAAATGAACTCGATATGATCAAACATTTGGGTGGTCGTGTCGGGCAAGGTTATTACTGGTCACCAGCTATATCGATAGACCAATTTGAGAAACAGTTTTTGTCTAAATGCGAGTTAAAACCTAGAAATAGTGAAGTGTGATGACCAAGCGAGGTAGCTAGCTCTGCGCTGACGGCTTACGCTAAAAATAGAATGCATACCGTATCAGGAAAATGAATTACTTAGTCTCGTTAATACCTCGATTAGTGACACGCAATAAGACAGTTAAGATTGTTGCTAACATGTTTAAGGGGAATGTAATAGGAGGGTGAGCTTAGGTTTTAAGATTGCTTAACAAATAGGAATCTTTATATTTATCATACAATTCTTCCATGTTCAAAACGGATGACGTGATCAGCCAGTTTTTCTGTTTGCTGTGCTGAGTGGGAAACCATCACTATGGTATACCGTGTAGCCAATTGAATAATGAGTGCCTCGATTTGAGCGGCCGTTTTAATATCCAATGAGGCAGTAGGTTCATCGAGCAGCAAAATTTCGGGCTCAAGTGCAAGTGTGCGGGCCAAACAAAGGCGCTGTTGTTGACCGCCGGAAAGAGAATGAGCCGGCGTTTTGAGGCGGTCTTTGACTTCATCCCAGAGAGCGGCTTGGTTCAAGGCGGAAAAAAGTTTTTGTTGTGCAGCGTCTCCCTTTAGGCCACAGACAACTTTAAGTGGTAATAGCAGGTTCTCTTTAATCGTGCCGGGTAACAATTGTGGGTGCTGAAAGACCATGCCTACCTTCCGACGCAACTCTGGTAGCCGTTGAGGGTTAAGGGTATGAATCGACTGCATGGTTCCGTTAATTGACAGCTCTATTTCCCCTTGTGTTCGGCAGTCTTCGAAACAGTCATTGAGGCGGTTGAGTGCCCGCAGAAACGTCGTCTTACCTGAGCCGGAAGGACCGGTAAGCACATGGATTCGATTTTTATATAATTCCACATTCACGTCTGAGATAACCGGTTGTGAACCAAAAGAAATGGTTAGGCTGGAAACTTTACCAGCCAATTTTGGCGGACGTTTTAACGTCATACTAGTTTCTCCACGACGGTGTTCGTTGCAAAAGGCCTGCAATAGAAAATATTGCGGCAGTGAGGCACAGAAGGGTGAGCGCAGCACCAAAGGCCATTTGCAGCTCTGAATTACTTTGGTATTGGGCGCTGTAATAGAAAATGGTAAATGGTAGTGCTTCATAACGATTAAATACCCCCCCAGGTAAACCCGCGTTGGCAACAGCGCCCGTCAGCATAATCACCGCGGTGTCTTCGGCCGCTCTGCCCATGGCCAACATTATGCCTCCCATAATTCCTTTAGAAGCTTGCGGCAATAGTACGACACGCAAAGTTTGCCAGCGTGTCATACCGAGCGAGAGAGCCGTGATCTCAAGCGAAGCGGGCAAGGCTTGCAGCGCCGTTCGGGTTGCGACGGCTAAATAAGGAATAATTAACATTGCGAGGCTTAACGCCGATAGTAGTAAGCACGTATTGGCTGATGGGAGTAACCAGTTGCGAAGAAATAAGATCAAGGTAAAGCCGAAGAGCCCCATCAGAATCGAAGGGACACCCGCAAGAATATCAATGCAAAGAGCAAGGGTTGTTTTAAACCGTGAAGCCGCGCTGGTTGCCAGCCATATTCCTGTTGCTAGCCCGGGTAAAAGGGCCAGTGACAAAGCGCAGGCAACAACTGTCATTGTGCCGACGCAAGCAGGCCAGATCCCGTCCCATACAGGTTCAAGCCCAAGCAGCCCTTTGATCGGGTCGGCATCGCCGAAAAATAGCGAAAGACTGAAAGCGGGCACACCGCGATTTATAATAAAACCAATGAAAAAGGTCAGACATACCAGTAGACCGGCTGTGCAGCTCAGGCACCAGAGGTGAAATAATCGCGCTTTCATTCTGCGTCACCTCTGCGCACACTAAACTGTGCGTGTTCCATTTTTCTGATCAACAGCGTAACCGTGACACTCATTGCAAGTAACAGCAGGCCAGCAGCGAACAGTGAGTTGTAAGCAGCACTGCCATTTTCCGTAGCGAGAACCAGGCCAATATGGGCTGTTAAGGTGCGGACTGAGTCAAATACGCTGTCAGTCAGTTGCGGGGCGTTTCCGGCCAACATCAGCGGGAGAATGGTATCACCTATCGCCCGGCTAAAGCCCAGCAACGCTGCAGTGGCCATCGCTTTAGTCGAATTGGGCAAGACTAGGTACAAAACTGTCTGCGTATCGGTAAAGCCCATGGACGCAGAAGCCAGACGGATCTGATTTTCCAGCGGACGGCAGTGGGTGTCTAACATCATTACCATGACGGGTAAAATCAACAGTACTACCATTACAGCAGCGGCGAGCAGGCAAAACCCTGAACCACTCCGAAAGGTTTCCCGCAATAACGGAACAAGTAAAAAAACAGCGGCAAGACCATAAACGACGGTCGGGATCCCGGCCATTAGTCGGATCATTCGCCGGATCCATGACGCGAGGTTTTGATAGCGGCTGAACAAGCAAAAACCAGTGATGCCAACGGCAACAGGAAAAGCCAATGTCAGTGCCATCAAACCGATCAGACCGGAACCGGCGATCATAGATAAAATGCCATATTGCCCTTGTTCTGGTTGCCAGATCAGCGATAAAACAGGTGTCTCAGTGTTAAAGAAAACAGGCAAGGCAAACCAGAACAAAAAGCCAAACAACAACATCATTAGAGCAAATACCGTGCTAACAAGTGTCAGCAGTACCCGCTCTGTCGTGATAGGGGATGTCATGTGTTATTGATTGCTGACCGGAATATAGCCAGATGCTCGGATATATTCAGCACCTTGCGGGCTGTAGATAAAATCAATAAACTCTCGCACCAGTTCTTGAGGCTCGCCTTTGGTATTCATGTAAAGTTTGCGCACAATTGGGTATTCGCCGGATGCGCAGGCGTCGTTGGTGGGCTGAACATTGTCCAGAGCAGGCGCTTTAACCGTATTGTCTATATAACCGACGCTACTGTAACCAAGGGCACCAGGATCGCGTGCGATGGCTGTTTTCATTGCGCCATTAGACGGCACGACATTGGCATGATTGACCATCGGCGAGTTGCGAAGCAATTTTTTTACGAAAACAGCACGGGTACCACTGGCCTCATCACGGGTAAAAATATTGATAGAGCGGTCATCTCCACCAAGAGACTGCCAGTTGGTGATTTTGCCCGCATATATATCGGCCACTTGCTGTTGAGTTAATGCATGAATTGGGTTCGCCGGATTGATTATGACCGCTACGCCGTCGATAGCGAAGGGGAACGAGACCAGCCCGTGTTTCGCTTCACTCGGCTTCAGCGGTCGACCGGTGTTTCCAATTTCAACCAGTCCTTTAGCCACTTGCTGGGCGCCTACACCGGAACCACCACCTGCGATTGTGATTCGGATCTCTCTATTGGCTTTCATAACAGCTTTGGCAGCTTGTTTCATTACCGGAATATGCGCTGTTCCCCCAGCGATATTGATCGTTCCGGAAAGTCCTTTGAACCTGTCGAGATCAGAAGCTTGAGTGATAGCCGGAATAAAACACAGACCACAAACAAGCAGCCTCATAAAACCAAATTTGAGTCGCATAAAATCTCCTTTTTAGTTGAAACTAAAGCACAGGGGAAGCATCAAGGATGTATCCGGTGCAGATATTGAACGTAAAGACTACCCTTACCGGCCTGACAAAACAATATGTGCTACAAGTGAAATGCAGTATTACTAATTGATTTAAATCATAATTTTGTCGGATGAGTGAATAATGACAATGCATTGCTCCACTATTGTTGAAACTAATCCAAAAATACAGAGGCGGTTACCGTGATATAAAAATCATTTACATTCTGTTATCGACTATTTTCCCTACCTAAAGTTATTCGAAGTAAGCATATTTAGAAATTATTTTTCTGTCAGCCGCCTAAGTAGCGTTAGTTGCAGTCGGAGTATCATGGAAGAATTATCAGGTGGGAGAAAGTCGGCAATATATCGAGATGGTGAAGTTGTTTATCGACCTCTCCAGCCGTGGAGTGCAACGGTTCATCTGTTATTGAAGCATATAGAGTACTCAAGTGTTCATGAGTGTCCTAAGTTTCTTGGCATCAAAGAAAATCAAGAAGTCCTAAGTTTAATTGCTGGCGATACATATAACTATCCATTAGTTGGTGCTATAACTTCTACTGAGGCGATTTTCGTCTGTTAAATTACTACGAAAAATCCATGACTCCACGACGTTTTTACTGTCTCAAATTGACGTTGGTAAACAGGAGTGGGTGCTTGAACCTAGAGAGCCATTTGAGTTTATCTGTCATGGTGACTTTACTCCATACAATGTCGCTCTTTCTGAAAACACAGTGGTAGGTGTTTTCGACTTCGATACTGCGCATCCTGCACCAAGGATATGGGATTTAGCGTATTCTATTTATTGTTGGTCTCCCTTTAAAACCGATAGCGTTGATAAGTTGGGTACAATTGCAGAGCAAGTCTTTAGATTCTAACCGTCGCGGGCAAGGCGTTATCCAGAGGTGAGTATGTGTACTATAAAAATAGTAGTATTAGTAAGGAAATTCGATGAAAGTGCATGAATGTGTCTCCTTCTTATTGATTAATGGAAATAAAGTATTACTTGAAAAACGTCGTGAATACCGAGAAACAGACGCTGGTTTAACGAATATCCCTGGCGGCCATATTGAACAAGATGAGAGTCAATATGAAGCTTTAATTCGTGAAGTAATGGAAGAGTTAAAAGTAGTACCAACTTGTTACAAGTATCTATGTTCGCTTTACCATCCAACAAGTGAATTACAGTTGATTCATTATTATGTAGTAAGTCGTTGGGAGGGGGACATTTCTCCACAAGAAGCGGATGAAGTTAAATGGTATGAGTTGTTATTGGCACCCGTTGGGATTGAAGCGGATAAGCTCGCTTTGTCAGAATATCAAAGGGTCATTCAATATCTTTCGCTGTAACGCATTTCCACGAAACTCCTAACCTAAATACTCTCCGCTATTTGTATAATAAAAAGTTAGCGAAAGATGACCAATTATTCGACGTCTTGACTCTGTGGTTCTTTGAATTGACACGTGAAAAAACACCTAACGATGTGTTTGCATAGTTCATACAGGTCAAGCATGATATATCGAATATAAGACGGCAGGAACTTGTCAAATCAGCCTTAGGAAAAGGAACAGAAATATGGATATTGCAGTACTGACTTTTGACGGTTTTAATGAGTTGGACTCATTCATCGCATCGGGCATTCTGAATCGAATGAAAGCGTTTGGCTGGAATGTACAAATTACTAGCCCATCAGAATTAGTCACGTCCATGAATGGGGTCACTATCTATTCTCAAAAACCGCTAGAGTTTGCTAATGGAGCAGATGCTGTCTTGTTTGGTAGTGGTGTGTTAACTCGCGATATTGCCCAAGATGAAAGTCTATTATCCAGGCTAAGCCTCAATCCTCAAACTCAGTTAATTGGTGGTCAATGCTCGGGTACGTTGTTGATGTCAGTTCTGGGCTTACTGAATCAAGTCCCTGCTTGCACAGATTTAACGACCAAGCCTTGGGTTATTGAGTCAGGTGTTACGGTTTTAGAACAACCGTTTTATGCCAAAGGAAATATAGCAACAGCAGGTGGTTGTTTGTCATCAAAGTATTTAGCCGGATGGATTATAAGTAAACTTTCAAACACATCCCATGCAGAATCAGCCATTCATTATGTTGCACCAGTCGGTGAAAAAGAATGCACGGTGGAACACTGCATGTCGATAGTCGGTGCTTATCTGTAATAACTTGTATGCAGCGTAGACTGCATAATTAAATATGCTTCTATCCAAAGATGAATTGGCTTGCGATGAGGTGATATTTGTACCGACATTTGAGTGTGTAGTAGTAAACGGAACTGATATTGTAGAATTTAAATTAAATAACCATAGAGTATGATTAAACAGATATGTTCATAGGAAACAGTACAATTATAATTACCCCTTGTATAGGCAAATGCGAGCTGGATGATAATGCTATCTGCAAAGGTTGCTACAGGTCATCATCAGAAATTACTGATTGGGTAAATAAATCTGAGGATGAAAAAATAGACATCGTTATTAGGTGCAAAAAAATGATTGCGAAGCAGGCATAGAATAATTGCAAACGCCATGTGTTCCAGAAAAACAAACACAATAAACCAATCTCAATCGATTTCTATATTACTATCTTTCAAATTAGTATGTACAATGGTCCCGTTAGGGACTATATTTTAAAATAGATACCATTGAGGTTAAGTTGGCATGAGCCTAGCAAAAAATAGTGGATACGACTCAAAAGCGCTATCAATGGCAGGGTTTAAAGCCGCTGACAACATTCTTTCTTCTTGGGGGTGCTCCGTTCAACAAAGCCAGAACATCCTTAAAGTATCTTCTACGTCTTACCACAAGTTTAAGGCAAACCCAGAAAAAACGAATTTGACTGATGACCAACTAGAGCGTGTTAGCTACTTACTGAACATGCATCAAGCACTACGTATTGTTTTTAGCAACAATGACAATGTAAGTGGCTTTATGTCCATGCAAAACAATAACGATTATTTTGCAGGGCGCGCACCACTTGACATTATTAACTCAGGCAAATTTGGTGACTTGTATGAAGTAGCGAAACGTATTGATGCGTTAAGAGGTGGTTTGTGGGGGTAGGTGACAAACAGAAAGCCTCGGTAGGTCATCGTCTAATAAGTACCAAATACCCGTCAATTGCTCTGTTTGATGACGTGGCAAGTCCAGAAGAATTTGAAATACTCTATGCCATTCAGTCTATGACTAATCCCAGATTGCTTGACGAAGTCGGTGATATATCCCTGCTCGACCGCTCTGACATCCCCTTCGACTGTGAGCGTGGGAGAAGCTATGCGGTCGCGCCATTCACTCACGTCAATCCAAATGGAGGCCGATTCAATGATGGTTTATTTGGTGCGTTGTATTTGGCTTCTACAGACCAAACTGCCGCATTAGAAGTAAAACATCATCAACAGAAATATTGGCAGAACATTGAAGGGTTGGCCTATGATCGTTTTTTGTTCCGAGGGCTATTGATTACGCACAAATCGTCATCTGTGTATGTTGTCGATTCAAGTGACGCTGCAATTCTACATCCCGACGACTACTCAGCGTCGCAACAATTGGCTCGTAATCTAAAGAAAGATGGTTACCTTGCTGTTGAATATCCGTCAGTACGTTTAGAGTTGGGTATCTGTTGGGCGTTGTTCACACCCAAACCAGTATGCGATGTCGTCCAATCTTATTTACTTGAAATGATATGGGACGGTAAGAAAATAGCGGAGGTAAACAAGGTCAATCACATGGTGGACGAGTTGTAGTTCGCTTACCATTCCGACGCTAAGGTGCATGTTCTCTTCAGTCAGTTTATAAAGAGGACGGGGGGACATACCTTTAAGCGCTTGACTATAAAAATAGGTCCCTGAGACAAAACAGCATAACTTAAAATTAGTGCGCTGAAATGATGTAAAAATAGTAAATCATAGATGCTGCAATAAGATAAACTGACCAGTGATCTTCCTTATACCTGCCTGTCGATAACTTCAAGAATGCATACACTAACATTGCTGCAGCAATACCATTGCCTGCGTTAAAACTGAATATACTTACAACAACACACACGAAGGCGGGTAAGTATTCAGTGATATCATCATAGTTCACTTTTTTCATCGAACTCATCATCGTGATACCGATGTACATTAGCACGGGGGCGGTTGCAACCGTCGGGATCATTCCTACAAGTGGTGCTAAGAAAAGTGTAAGACAAAAACAAGCCGCGGTAACAAGGGCGGTAAACCCTGTTCGGCCACCTGCTTCAACACCTGCGGCACTCTCTAGGTATGTTGTTAATACTGGACACGAAAATAGTGCACCGATGGTCGTCGCGGTTGAGTCAACATGAAAGTTCTTCTCGATACCCGGTAAGTTACCATCTTTATCAAGATAACCAGCTTGCGCGCCAATGCCGAGTAATGCACCTAAAGTAGAGAAAAAGTCGGGTATAAAGAAAGCGAGCAAAAAGGGTAGGTATATAGGACTAAGGGCACCTATTACGTCGAGTTCAAATGCCATCCCAGCCATACTACTCGGCATGCTGAAAAAGTGTTCAGGTACTGACGTGATGCCTAGCGGGATACTGATTAAAGTGGTTAACAAAATTGATATAATAATCCCCCCTTTAAAGTTACGTGATGTGAAGAATAACACCATAAAGAAACCAACAACCGCGACCAGAACTTCTGCCGAGGCTAAGTCTCCAAAAACTAATACATTTTTACGTGCATTAGCGACAATAATACCCGCTTGTTTAAAACCAAGAAGCGCTATAAATAAACCAATACCTACGCCTACCGATACTTTGACACTCTGTGGAATGATTCGTACAACGAAATCACGTACACCGAGAAAGGAGACCAGCATAAACAACAGACCGCTTATAAAAATGATCCCTGAGGCGATACCAAGCGGTATACCATTGCCCAATAATGTAAACGAAAATATCGCAACACTCCCTAAGCCAGGGCCTAAAGCAAATGGTCGATTGGTATATAATGCCATTGCTACTGTGGCGAGAATTGTCATTAATACAGTGACCGTAAATGCACTATCAAATGATAGGCCTGCTTTACTTAGCATTCCGGGTACAACGGCGACCATATAAGCCATAGTCGCAAATGTTGTCACACCCGCAATTATTTCAGTTTTCAAATCTGTTTTATTGCCTTTAAAATCAAATCGTCTAGCGATATTAACGCTGGATTCCTTTTTTTTATCTTCCATGGAATTCCCTCTCTGCCTATTTAAATGACATACTTATGTACATGATTAGAATTGCATTGTTTCCTTTTTCTTACGGAAATAAACGCAATGCACTATCAGCACCCACTTTTATCACTTGACCGAAATCAAATGGTTAGCCTGTTTGGTTATATTTAGCGGCGGTACTTAATTAATTGACCTTCTGAAATTTTTGGCTGCTCAATTAAACTCGCTCTAAGGTGATCAAATTCTAAGCTCCACTCGTTTTGCCATTGCTGTTTAACCTCTTCTGGAGCCCAACTTGCTTGAATGCTATTAATCATCATTTGCCTTAAGCTTGTTAAGTCGAAACCGAATTCCTCAACCATCACGCGGTAGCAGTTGGCACTAGTTGTATTGTGAATATGCCAATCGTCAGTACATGGAATAATGTTGAGACCGGCTTTAGCCATTGTTCTTATTGGATGATTTTGAGCCCATTCATTTTGTTCAGGCCATTTTTTAAGGTAATAGGTATTTGATGGTACGACAGTGAAAGGAATACCTAAATCTGCATATTTTGCGGTTAATTCGGGATTATCTATAATCGTATAACCATGATCGATACGATCAATATTAATCAGTTCGATGCCAGTTTCTACATTTCGCCAATGCAGACCAAACTCTGAACAATGGGCGGTAAGTTTATAGCCATATTCTTTCGCAATAGAGTAGGCTTTCCAAAAATGTTCTACTGGGGCATTATGCTCTTTATAGTCGATTCCAAGACCCAAAACATAAGGGTGCGGAAAGGCAATCATATCCTCGACCATTTCAACGGCTACTTCAGGTGTTTTCTCTCGGTTGATTGATGGTATTAACCGGACGACTAACCCCATTTCACTTTCCACATGTTTAATGGCAGCTGCTAAGGCTTCTGTTACACATTGATACGAAATGTTGGTGTCGCTTGGATTCCAGAATGTCTCGATATAGCGTACGCCACATGCATGAGCATCTTCAGAGACTTCTACTAATACACGGAAATAATCTTCAGGTTCACGCATGAGATGGTACAACAGTGTTAGCGCCTCAATACCGCCTTTCACAATGCTGGTGTCATTCTGGTGAACTCGGTAATAACATTTAGCTTCTTGCTCAGTTAACTCGAAATCATACTTATTTGCCAAATAAAGCATCGTCTCTAACCTTACACCACCAAGAAGATGATAATGGAGGTCGGCTTTTGGAAATAGATGATAAAACTGATGAAGTGTAATAGACGTTGAACTCACTGCTTCCCCTTGCATCTGATATTGATGCGCAATCGATTAACTTAGGAGCAGTATCCACTTGTTATTGACTAAAGTTAAATGCAAATTTTGACATGTTAGTGCCGAATCGGCACTGAGGGAGGGTGTTAGTGCCGTATTTATTTAGTCTTGAGGTTCCCACGGGTAGTTAATCTGCCAGCCTGATTGTACTTGTTCATTGATAACTTTCCAAAATGACTCTGCTTCATCTCTTAGGGGTGTTGAATTGCGATATAAACGAATTTGGTAAGGCAATCGATAAGCACTCGGTTCAATCGCAATTAAGGTCTTATCTTTTAGTTCTTGTTGGATAAGTGTATCGGGTAGCCACGCAATACCCGTTCCTCGTAGTGCCATTTCCTTATGTAAATGACACATTGATGATTCAAATGATTGGTAGGTATTGAGTTTTGCAATTTCGGGCTGATATTGTTCAATTAAGCGAGCGCTGTAAGACTCTGCACTATAGCCAATAATCGGTGTGCTGTGGGTTTGTGGGTTAAATAGTGCTTGCCCATTAGTATCAACTGCGGAGGCTAAAAGAAAGTTACCATGACCGATTTTTAGGTTTTTAAAAGGAGGTTGCAACAAGGATAACGTTTCAAATCCAAGGAAAAAATCACAATTTCCTTCTATCATCGACTCTATCGCAAAGTCTACACGCAAGATATCAATAGAGAAGTTTTGATTGTTATCCGCCTCGTTATGTTCAATAAGATCTAACAAGGTGGGGGACGATAAAGAGTGGGGGCTTGCGATTCGTATTGGATTGATAAATGGTTGCTCAATACTATTTAATAGGTTTAAACCTTCTTCCATTTGCGAAATCATATTGCGAGCAACATTTTTAAATTGACGACCAGCGGGTGTTAGGCTAATGGGAGTGGTGGAGCGGTCAATCAACGTTTGGCCCACGGCTTTTTCTAAGGCTCGAATATGTCGACCAAATGCGGGCTGGGTAATATGTCGAGCTTCAGCGGCATGAGTAAAGTGTTGTAGCTCTGCAAGTTTCAAAAAATCTTGCAGCCATTTTGTATCTAAATTCAATGTTAAATTTCCTCAGTTACATTAATGGTAGGCCGTCCAATACCCATACATTAGAGAACTCAAATTTTGCTGAATGATCTAATGTATGACGTATTTCTGTCCAGAGCTGCTTTATGTCAGTCGATAGGCGAACAGGTTTTTTATCCCTTATTGAGTCAGCCAGATTTTAGGTTAATAAATATCGTGTCTAGCGTTTAATACTCTTCAAATTGAATTAAGCAAACAACAGCAAGTTATATCAAAGTCACTCCAAAATTCCACCAAGTTTAATTATGAGGTTCCTTACTTCTGGTAAGTATCTATCCTCATGGTGCGTCACCAACCACTGGTCATGGCTAAGTTCATCAATTATATTTCCTACACGTTTTAGCTTAGGTTGTGTATCCCCTATAAAAGTAGGAAGAAGGGCTATGCCTTTGCTTTCAAGAGCGATATCAAGGCTGTTTCTCGGTACACTCACCTCGCATATTGAATTACTCATAACAAAACGATCAAGCCAGCGAGCAGAGGGTATATCTTCAAGAACTTTTATCCATACTTCAGGCGCTTCAGGCGTTGAATAGGGTGCAAAATCGACACGCTTTAGTTTACGACATACTAGAGATTCGTCTATCGGCCTGCTGTTGCGAATGCCGATAACTATTTCTCTGTGCGATATGTCCAGTATTTTTTCTGTAGAGATGAAGCGTATAAGGGTGTCATCTAACGTTCCAGAATATTGATCAATATTCTGGATTAAAAAAAGTGTCGTCCAGGTTCCTGCAGATATTTTGACTAACGGCTTTTTGCTTTGTGAATTGGTCATTGTGAAGCTAGTGACTTTTGACTCGATGGCCGTTAGTTCTTCTAACAATTTTCTTCCTTCGGCAAGTAGCTCATATCCACGATCATGACGGATAAACAGTTCTTTTCCTAAGCTACGCTCAAGTGCATACATCCTTCGACCCAGTGTTGCAGGGCTTCGTTGACTCGACTTTGCTGCTGCTGAAAGTCCACCTTCTCTGGCTACAGAAATAAACAATTGAAGATCGTTCCAGTCGATTCTCTTTTTATTCATGAAAAGACCTTTGCACGTCGATTTATTGATGAAATCACATTGTCTAGTAATCTTTAGAACAGTCAAAGGTCTTATTCTGATTTTTGCCATAAATATCACATGGCGCAAGATTGTTGGAGTGAAATAACACAGTTAACACGGAGCCTAAAATGAAAATAGAAACAGGGAAGAAAAATAAATGTGTCATGAAGCACGCATCAAGAACAGTTCCGTTTCCTGATGGCGGTAAAACTCAAATTTTGAAAGAAGAAGATGCTTTTTATAAAGAATATAGTTCAGACGATATATGTAAGTTTTACACGCTATTAAATGTAATCTGTAATGTGGTAGCAAAAATTGGAATAACAGTTACTGACATTGGTAACCATCCTTACACAAGGAAAATTACGTCTTTAGTCACTCAAAAAAGGTAACGAATCGCGTCGTAGTGGATTAGAGGATGTAGTCAGGAAATTAATTTTTATTTGTGAACAATCTATTTTTCATAGAACGCTAACCTCGGTTTATCGTCATGCAACATCTTGCAATATTTCCATCAAGTTAGACGTATTAAAAATATGTGCTCAATCTTATTATTTACGTCTTGGTTGTGATTTTATTCAAATCATAGGGAATTACTTTGACTTACTTTTAGATTAATTAGAGCAAAAAATCTATTTAATATTATTAGAATAATAATTAATTCACCAAAACGGTAATTGACCCTAGTGAGCTGTAAATATTTTATATGTAGCAAGGAGTTAAACCATGAAAATAGAAGGGTCTAACACAAAACAACGAATAAATCATATGATGCTACTTCTGATGAGTATCTCTGTAGTTGCGGGGTCAGGATATAGTATTGGTAAAGACGCAACTCCAAACCTGTATTTAGATGTACCAGCGCCGATTTTATCACAGTGGAATGCGGATAACATACTGACAGTTGATGAAGCTGTGGATGGTTTTAGTGGAGCTACGCCTAAAACCTTTATTTATAACTCAACAGAAGCCGCTGCGCTTGCTTCAACAGAAGAGGGGGTTTGGGAGGAAAACAGCGTCGCCTATATTACTTGGGATCTTGATAACGGGAGTGGTTTAGCTCCAGGAATTCAAGTTTTAAATGATAACTTAGATTATTCAATGCACAATTGTATTATGGCCTCTGGCCAAATGGAGCATCCATCATTTCCAGATACCGTTGTCTCAAAAACCTGCAACGATGCCCAAGGAAGTTCAAAGCGGTATTTTTTACAATTGACGCAAACAGATACACCCATTGATCTGGTTTTTGATCTTGGTGTTAAAGATATTAGATATAAAGGACTAATCGACTCCGATATAGAAGATAAAGGCAGCGCCAGTAGTAATTCTACTAATAAAGATAATACGATCGATCAGTTTAGAGAGAAATACGGTGTTGGCCGAATTTACCGTGTTATTCAAAAAATCAGAAATGACACTGATAAGCGGATAGCAAGCTATAAATTTGAGCTAGGAACTGGAGTCGGTGACCAATTTCGACAACTGAATTTTAGTGAGCACGGTGTGGGCTTTGAAATGCGAACCGTTGTACCTCGCGAATTTTTTGATGGTCGAACCGGTTCTGCACCGGACATTGATGTTTGGAAACCTAAGAGTTTTGCTAAATTCGCGCCCAAATTGTTTGATGATGGAGTTCGCCCGAGGTTCGACCCTGGATTTTTAGATCATGCGGCGGCTGGATTTATGTATCCAGATTACTTTGTGGATTTGGATTGGAAATCACAATACATTGATAGCGGTTTATCGATAGATAACGGCGTCATCGGTTCTATCACCAATAATTTTTTCAATATTAACGAAACTCATGACGCGGATCTCCCTGGCAACATGCTTGGTTATATGCTTCCGAACAACCTAGTTCCTAGTGTGATTGCGTACTGGCTTGAAAATGATATCGATGCGGAATCTGACGGTGTGGTGGCGATCTGGGATGGATACAATTGGCGTTCAGGCCGTACAGGTTTGGATGGAGACCCAGATACTTTGGAAGATAACTTCGGTATCGTTCCTGATGAAGTGCTTTCAGAATGGGCCGAGAAACCGCTTGGGCTAAATATTCCATACGAAGATCCTGATGAGTTGATTCGCTATGCAACGATTCTTAGTGATGACCTTGCGGGTCTTAACACTGATATATTCATTAATATTGATGAAAAATTACTTGATGAGGATAGTCAGCCAATATTTGGCTCATTGACACTTCGATTAACGGCCAGATCAATTGATGATGTACTTCCAGGTGTTTCAGGTAGTGAAGAACCAGATTGGATTCAGGCAGGGCGTGAAGCTCCTGATTTGTCTAACTACAAAATTCCAGAAGATGTGCTCGAAGCGTTTAATGACTATACGACCACTGATGAAAAAACCCCTGTCATAATCGATATTCTTGAAAATGACGTGTTGAATGGAGTGCCCGTAATATCAAGTGAAATCGAGGTGACAGTGGTGGAAGAACCCATCAATGGCGACGCAGTCATCAATGCCGATTTAACACTTACTTACACTCCAGCGGACTATTTCAAGGGTAATGAAGTATTCAAATACGAGATCACGACAGGAGAATATGTTTCTAATCTTGCATCTGTGAGAGTAGTGGTTAATCCAGAAGTTGTGTTAGGTGCACCCATTGTTCAAAATGACAATGAAATAACTACCCAAGGTGTACCTATTCAAATTGATGTACTTGCTAACGATGAATATGGCCTAGAAGAATCTAACACAATGAGTATTACCATTAACAATGAACCAACTCATGGTGATGCGTTTGTGAATGAAGATATGGATATAGAGTTTACTCCGGAGGCTGATTTCAGCGGAATTGAACAATTTACTTATATTGTGACCAAAGATGATAAGCAATCGAATACTGCCGTGGTAACGGTACGCGTAGATGAACCGTTGGCTGAGGAATCAGACCTAGTTGATGATGATTTGTCTATTTCCTCTTCTGGTGGAGGGTGTACTGTTGGGGACCCTAATGCACCAGTAGATCCCACGTTACCACTTTTAGTGCTTATGTCAGTGATAGGATTATTCTTACGTCGAAATAGAATCATTAATGAAAGTTAGATGACGAGCAAGAGCCATTAGGCTCTTGCTAATTTGATATTGACCTCAACACTTAACGCAAAAACACAAATTATGATTTCATTCCCAAACGGACTAAGAGCAATACAAATTTTTGAGGATAAAAAACTGATCGTAACAGTTTTCCTCAGTATTGTTATTGGAAGCGTATTCTGGCAGTTACTTCCTTGTTATCTCAGCTCTACTTGGGACATTTCTGCCACTGTTTTAATAAATATGTTGTTTATTTACCCGGTTATTGAAGAGTGGGTATTTAGAGGCACAATTCAAGAAGGCTTATTAAAGAAACAACTGTTACGGAAGGCTTATTATGGTGTGAGCAATGCAAACCTGATTACTTCATGTTTATTTACGGGCTTTCACTTGATACATCAACCACTACTGTTTGCCGTTCTCGTATTTATACCTTCAGTCATTTTTGGGTTTTTCAAAGAGCGTTACTCTGCTCTGTTTGTACCGGTTGGATTACATATCTTATTTAACGGTATTTTTTTACTGGCGTTATCAAATAAACTTTGCTGAAGAAATGAGGAGCTTGGAACACATTTATGGTGAGCTGATAACCTAGAAAATCTCACTATGCTTTCTACGAGTTATTATGGTTTAGTTGTATCGAGCTTTTAATGCCCCATCTGTCTAAGATATAATTTAACCTGCATACTTATGGAGTGAGTAGAGCTTAGATGCCACTCTTTTTGTGAACCATTGTGTGGCAGAGAGACTTGTGGTGGAGAAGTCCTATTTTAACTTCTCCCACTTTTCTTGATATTAGGCTCGTAACAAGTGATATACGAAAACGCCCAGTTATGAATGAAATTTGAGTGTTTATCATGGCTCTTTGGAGTGCATATTTATACTTAAAACCCTCGTTTAAATCTCATTCTCCTAAGTCTAACTTGGCAAAGGAGGGAGTAGATTCCGTACATCAAGTTTGACGTAATATTCAGTGATTAGTTTGAATAATATTAGCGACGTGAATAATGGATTCTTTAGCCGCATCACTTATGCCTGAGAGCTGAAAAAAGCCGTGAGTTACCCCCAAATATCTTCTACATTGAGTTTCAACTCCCGCATCTAATAACTTGCGGTATAAAAGTTCACCTTCATCAACTAAAGGATCGAATTCCGCAGTAAGAATATGAGTTTCAGGGAGCCCCTCAAAATCAGTTCGATATAGAGGACTTGCCTCAGGATGCTTATTTGATACTTCGTTCAAGTACATTTCATACCCTGTTACCAAGGTGTCTTTGGTAATGATGTAGTGTTCACCATTATCCTTATAACTTCGACTCGAAGCGGTCGCATCTAACATAGGGTAAATAAGAATTTGTTTCACAGGTTGCCAGTCAGCATTCTCTTTCAGCCGTAAAGATGTGACGAGACATAAGTGACCACCAGAGCTATCTCCGACAAGACTTATATTGTGTGGATCTCCTCCCCACTGAGCACAGTGCTCACGTATAATTAAAGTTGAGTTGTATGCATCATCATGTGCTGCTGGATAAGTATGCTCAGGAGCTAATCGGTACTTTACTGCTATGACAATTGCACCTGAAACATTAGCCAATTTTCTAAGTTGTTGATCATGAGTATCTAACCCACCACTAACAAAACAACCACCATGAAAATATATTGCGACAGGTAGTTTGTCTCTAGCCGATGGTTTATAGATGCGTAACGTTGAACCATCAATCTCTACCTCTCTGACTTGATATACAGGATCGCTTTTTCCAGCAAGAGAGACACTATTCAAGTAGCCTTGTCGACGTTCAGTAATAGACTGATTCCTAACGGACGGGCATCCTGCTTTGACAAAATCTTTAACAAGCTCCTTTATTCCCTTCTCCAAATTATGAATTTCCACTAAAGATTCTCCTGCTATTTGTTTTTATTAGTCGAGCACACTGTGTATAAACACAGCATTCATTGCAATGTTACTATTTTAATTTTTTAGATACTAAAAGTTATCTGAGAGGTAAGCTTTGTTTAAAAAGCTCAAATTGTTTTTTGTCCCGAAATCATTTGGTTCAGGCAGATCTAAGTCTTAAAGGACATACATAACAAAAAAACATGCGACGTAAAGTATGTCCTTTAACTGCCTTTTACTGTTCCCCCAATAACCAAGCCATTTTTTCTGAACCACAGCAGTTGGTATTTTGTGACACGAAAATGCCCAGTTATGAGCAAAATTTGAGCTTCTTTCATCGCTTTTTATAGTGCATATTTATACTTAAAACCCTCGTTACCATAGAGTGAACTGTCCCCTACGTAATTAGTCGGTAGAAATAGCCAAAGGCCCCATCGCTCCTTAGAACAATGAAGACTAAAACCTGTGGGTAAATTGAGGTCATATTTGACCTCGGTATAATCTTGGCATAAGATTTATACGTAACTTTTAGTGAGGTCACTATGAACAAGACAAATACAATGTCACAACGCGCAGCAAAAGATAGCCTTGGTAATCCTGATGCCTTTAAAGGTGGTTGTGTTGTAACAAAAAATGGTATGGCTGAATTGTATATTCAAACTGCGGAAGAAAGAGAACAAGAAGAAAGAATTCTTCATGCAGAACGACAAGCAAATGCGTTATTGAAATTGGCTATGATGGCTAAAGAAGATGTTGCTGTTCGTCGGGTTCACTCAAAAGAAGAGGTGTTAGATTGTCTTCGTGCTGCGAGGAGTTAATTCTTGGAAGTTGTTTTTACTGAAATGGCCGTTAACTGCTTATTGGAGATAGAATCTCTTGCTGTCGAAAATTATTCTGAAGAACAAGTGGCAACATTTATTGATGGTCTTGTTAATCGAAATTATGAAGCGATCTTTGAAAATTCTGAACGATATAGGTATAACGCCACGTTATTGGATTTTGGCATCAAGTTCCAGGAAAGGTTAGATAGTTCGTATCGATGTCTGTATGAAGTGATTGGTAATAAAGCCCACGTCATGCTTATTTTGCAAACTAAGCAAGATCTAATCAGTGCTTTATATCGACATCAGATCATTAAAAAATTCAATTAAGAAGTTAAAGCTAAAGTATCTGCACCACGCAAAGTATGGCAACAAGCTTCCCTTGCTCCAGATATTTTCGGATGGCCAGGAGAAAATAGGGGAGAGATCACCGCTTTTAATCACGGAATCAACGTCTACGGTTTTCTTCATAGCAGCCATAACCTGAGCGGCGTACATTGCACCTATCGTGTATGAAGGGAAATATCCAAAGGCCCCACCGGTCTACGGTATAATGTAACCTGCAAAACTTATGGAAGGCAGTTTGATTATAATAGGAAGAGGTTAACTAAAATCCGTTGGTTAGAATTTTGCTTTTAAATTTGTGGGAATAAATGAATGTCTCCTATTAATTCCAATCAGCTAATTATGCTGTGATAACTCATTACTTAAAAAATCAAACACGAATTGGATTCGTCTGTTTGTCCTGAGTTCACGATGAGTGACTAACCAAAGTTCGCTTGAGAATGCCCCTAATTCAGGTAACACTTTCTGGACCTGATCTTCTGGTTTAACTAAATTTTTTTGAATGAAGCCAATGCCTATTCCTTGCTTAACCAACTCCCAATAAACAGTATGATTTCCAGTGGTAACGGGAAAGTTGTCAGATGTCAATTGCAGGCCACTATGATTTAGTATTGAAATAATCTCGTGAATATCTGGAGCACCTACATAGTCAACGTTATCAAAATCAGCTACAGATATAGGATTTCCTACAGACTCAAGATAGCTAGTTGTGGCGTAAAGAAAAAAATCGTCATCCCTAATTTTCTTAGCAATTAAGTCTGGTTGAGTAGGTCTGTAAGATCTTAGAGCGATATCTGCTTCTCTTCTTTTCAAGTCGCTGCTTGCGTTTGATGCAACTAACTCAATAGTGATTTTAGGTTCAATACTTCTTAACTTTGAAATTAATGTAGGTAGCTCGTAAACCGCCATGATTTCTGATGCGCTAATACAGACAGACCCTTCTAATGATTCAGACTTCCCTGAAGCAAGTAGGGATAAATGAGAAGCCGCACTACCCATATTTTTAACACAATCAACCAACTCAACTCCGCTAGGAGTTAACTCCAATCCCTTTCCTACTCGTTCAAATAAAGCTACCTTAAGTTGCTTTTCTAATGCATTAACTTGCCTACTCAATGTTGGTTGAGAGCTGCTTAATGCTTTAGCTGCTGCAGATAGGGAACCTAATTCAGCAGTAACCAGAAAGGCTCTAGCGTGGTTCCAATCAAAGTCTATAGCTTTCCAGTCTATTCTCATGTGAATACCATTTATGCATTTTTGTTCGTATCTATTCATAATAGCATTGATACAATATCGATGATGGATAATTACAAACCATTAAGATTTTACATAAACACGTAGGGTTATAACGCCTCGACATTTGCAAGGTGCAAGCGATGAATAAGACAAAGAATTTTTGGGATAAAACTTCAAAGAACTACGATAAATCTGAAGAGCGTTTTGAACATATTCATAATAAGACTAGAGAAAATACTAAAAAGTACCTAGATATTAACAATGTTGTTTTGGATTACGGATGTGGAACTGGTACAAAATCCTGTGAACTAGCTAGTCAGGTAAAAGAAATCCATGCAATAGATATCTCATCCGAAATGATTGAGTTGGCGAAAAATAAAGCGGCTAGTAGCAGGATCGAAAATATCAGCTTTGATCACACTACTATTTTTGATAAACAGTTCAGGAATGAATCATTTGATGTAATCCTAGCATTCAATATGTTACATACCATAGATAATCCTAACGATGTTATTCGAAGAATACACGAATTATTAAAACCTGATGGGCTATTCATTTCTGCCACACCTTGTTTGAATGGGAGAAAGTCCTTTATAGTTAACATGCAAATTTACCTAGTTAGACTCTTATCAAAAGTCGGAATAATCCCAATAACGATAAGAAGATATAAAAGTTCTGATTTGGACTATCTATTAAAAAATGGGGATTTCCAAAAAGTTGCCGCTGAAAAAGTATACAAAGAGGTGTCTAGTTATTTTGTTGTCGCAAAGAAAGCACTTAAACCGTAGTGCATATAAAATAGGCACGAAATCTTTACACAAAGCTACCCTAACAATGTAGATAACAAGTCAAAGATTAAGTTCTAGACAGAATGTTGTCTAACATTTGAATAAAAAGGCTGAATCAGAAACACCTGACCCGCCTCAATTATTTGTACCCTTATAAGTAACGATTTCTCAAATGCGCCTGAAAATGTGCGACATTCAACGTCTCACCAGTCGCTGACTTAACCTATTTTTCTGTAGTTAACAAGCTTCCCTTGCTCTAGATACTTTCGGATAACCAAGAGAAAATAGGGGGAGATCACCGCTTTTAATCACCGAATCAACGTCCATAGTTCTACGCATTGAAGCCATAAACTGCGCGGCGTACATAGCGCCTAATGTGTAGGAAGGAAAATATCCAAAGGCCCCATCTGTCTGGGGTATAATGTAACCTGCATTGTTAGTGGAATCATGCTTTGTATATATTGCGCATCGTTGACTCTAAGGGGTTTAGAAGTGTAAGCGATTTAAAAGACTTGGTAGTTGGTCCAATAATTAACAATTGAATAACCGAACAGTTGTTCATGTTACTGTACAAGTCAAGGCTGTGAAGTTATACTTGTCCAATAAAATGAACATGTGGAGTTTTTATGAGAATAGTATCTTTTACGGAAGCAAGAAACGGACTAAAAGCTGTTTTAGATAGTGTCGTGAATGACGCAGATACAACAGTTATTACCCGTCGTGACTCTGAAGATGCTGTGGTAATGTCTTTAGACTATTACAATAGCTTGATGGAAACGGTTCATTTGCTTCGATCTCCCAAAAACGCAGAACACCTAAACCGTTCAATAGCGCAATACCGTGCAGGTAAAGTAGAAGCACGAGAACTAATAGATGAGTAACCAACGCTTGTTGTCGTGGACTGATGAGGCTTGGGGTAGTTACCTTTACTGGCAGACTCAAGACAAAAAGACGTTGAAGCGCATAAATAAACTTATCAATGATGTGAAGCGAACGCCATTTGAAGGTATTGGTAAACCCGAGCCATTGAAAGAAAATTTATCAGGATTCTGGTCTCGCCGTATAGATGATACTAACCGTTTAGTTTATGCAGTGGATGGGGAAACAATGACCATAATTTCTTGTCGTTATCACTATTAGCCTATGGTTTATTAAAAGGCTGAATCAGAAACCTGACCAGCCTTTTTTGATTTACTCAGTTACAAGTAACGACTTCTCAAGTGTGCCTGAAAATGCTCAGCATTCAACGTCTCACCAGTCGCAGCCTTAACCAACTCATCCGTTGTTAGCAAGCTTCCTTTGCTCCAGATATTCTCTGATAACCAAGAGAAAATAGGGGAGAGATCACCGCTTTGAATCACTGAATCAACATCCACAGTTTTACGCATTGAAGCCATAAACTGCGCGGCGTACATAGCGCCTAATGTGTAGGAAGGAAAATATCCAAAGGCCCCATCGGTCCAATGAATATCCTGCATGCAGCCATCTTTGAAATTGCCCTGAGTAGACAAACCAAGGTAGGCATTCATCTTACTGTCCCAAAGTTCTGGTACGTCTGTATACGAGATCTTGCCGTTCATAAGATCTCTTTCAATTTCATAGCGTAAGATAACGTGGGCAGGATAAGTGAGTTCATCTGCATCAACACGAATAAACCCCTTGTCTACTCGAGTGTATAGCTTTTGAAAATTGCTGCTCTCAAATACCGAGTCTGTTTTAGCATCAAAGGCAGTCGCAGACATTTTAGAAAGATGTTCGATAAAAGCATCATTTCTGCCTACTTGCATTTCAAAAAATAGAGACTGTGATTCATGAATACCCATAGAACGTGCTTCACCAACGGGCAGTCCTGATAGCGACGTTGGCAAACCCTGTTCATACCGCGCGTGGCCTGTTTCATGTACCGTTCCCATCAAAGATTGAATAAAATCACTTTCGTCATATCGAGTGGTTAAACGTACGTCCGTTGGAACACCGCCACAAAATGGATGGACACTTTCATCTAATCGACCGTGATTAAAATCAAACTGAAGCAATTTCATAACCTCGAGCCCAAGTCGCTTTTGGTCATGACGACTATAGGTACCACTTGGTAAGATGAGCGTGTCTGACTTCTGTTTCTCTAACGCGTTATCGATGAGATCGGGTAACCAGCTACTGACATCACTAAACAATATATCTAAAGACTCGGTTGTCGTGCCGGGCTCATATAGATCAAGCATCGCGTCGTAAGGTGACAAGCCGGTTGCTTCAGATCGTATTTGTGCTTCTTGTTGAGATAGGTCAACGACTTCTTTCCAGTTCTTCTTAAAACCTTGCCAATCGTCTTCGCCGCGCTGGGTACGCCATGCATGCTCGCATTTGGAGCCGGCTAATGATTTTTGCTGTACTAACTTTTCAGGTAAGACATTTGCTTGCATCCAGCGTCTTTTAAGTTCCCTCAAACTGGATTGCTGTTCGCCACTTAACGTTTCGTTTTCTGCTTTGTCGAACAGTTCTACTAACTGTGGTTCTGTCATTAATTTATGGATATGGACAGACAGTTCTGCCATTGCTTCTGAGCGTGCTTGATTACCGCCTGTTGGCATTATTGAAGCTTGATCCCAGCCGCATATCGCCGCGAGATGATTAAAGTGTGATATTTTTTTTGAGTGCTCTTTAAGTTGATTATATGCAGACATTATTTGTTCCATCGCCAAAAAAACAAGTTTACCATTGATCTAAACAAGTCGAGAAGCCTTGGGTTTACTCTAATTACCTGATATAACAAAATAACAGATAGTTTTTGACGGTGACAAGGATGCATATACTAAATATTGAGGCTTTTTTGATAGCCATTATCATACTAACGCTAACACCTGGTTTGGATACCGCTGTAGTGATTAGGAATACGAGTCGAGCGGGGGTTAAGGATGGCTGCGTAACCAGTTTTGGTATCTGCATGGGTCTATTTGTGCACGCTACGTTTTCGGCTATTGGGATTTCTGCAATTTTGCTTCAATCAGCAGAAGCGTTTCAAATGATGAAGTGGGTAGGGGCGGCATATCTTATCTATTTGGGTATCAACGGATTGCGGTCTACCTTTAAAGGGAAAAGTAGCCTTAAAATTAGCGATTCTGAACATGACGTGTTCAAATTCAAACGTTCGTTAAGGGAAGGTTTTCTATCAAACGTGTTGAACCCAAAAACAGCGGTATTCTATCTTGCATTTTTACCGCAGTTTATCGATCCAGCGTACTCACCATTTCTTCAATCGTTGTTAATGGCAACCATTCATTTTGTTATCTCTATGGCGTGGCAATGTGGGCTCGTAGGTGCAATTAACTATGCCAAGCGTTTGGTGCAAAACGGGTCGATAATGACATGGATGGAAGGCTTAACTGGCGTTGTTTTGATTGGCCTAGGTATTAAATTATTGCTGGAAGATCCACCAACACTAAATAACGGATAAGTTTAGACAAAAAAGCCTGTTTATCTACAAAAGGCTGTTGGCTTAAGGTTATCTAAACATGTCATCCTGACGAAAATTGGCCTATTTTCACAGAAACTACGTCATCTCCATGAAAATGGGGATGACGTAGTTTTTAGCACTAACCTAAGGGTATTATGCTAATCTTCAGGCCCTTTTAAGAATATTTATCGCTGGTTAAATTCGATAAACGTGCGGCTATACTTGCATTGCAAGTTCGTGTTTGTTCTTGCTGTCTGCATCGAAATAAGCCTTTGTTTCGGCAATAACGATATGGCGTAGTGCAATTAAACCAATCAGGTTCGGAACGGCCATCAAACCGTTAACAATGTCAGCGATTATCCAGATCATATCAAGATGCAGGAAGGCACCAGAGGCCACTAAACCCAAGAAGATGATTTTGTAAGGAAGTACGGCTTTAGTACCCATCAAGAAAACAACACACCGCTCACCGTAATAGTTCCAACCCAAGATGGTGGTAAAAGCAAAGAAGATAAGCCCAATTGATACTAACATAGGGCCCAATGTATCGGAGTTTAATCCAACAGCAAAGGCGTGTGTTGTCATTTCCGCACCGGAAAATTCGCTTTGCCAAGCGCCAGTTAAGATTAGGGCGAGTCCAGTCATTGTGCAGATAATGATGGTATCGAAAAAGGTACCAGTCATGGATATAAGACCTTGTCTAACACACGAGTCTGTCTTTGCGGCGGCGGCGGCCATTGGTGCGCTGCCTAAACCAGATTCATTAGAGAATACACCACGAGCGATACCTGACTGAATCGCGAGCATCATGCCAGCGCCCAAGAATCCACCGGAAGCGGCTGTCGTAGTAAATGCAGACACCACAACTAACTCAATGGCCGCGAACAATTGGTCAGCGTTGGTCACCAGTACAAACAAACAGGCAGCAACATAGAAAACAGCCATAACAGGTACAACTCGTCCTGCCACTTTAGCGATCGATTTGATCCCCCCGATGGTGACAACCGCAACCAACACGGTAAGCACTATGGTCGAGATTTCCCGAGAGATACCAAAAGAGAGCCGTGAAGCATCTAATATCGCATTAACCTGTGGAAAGGTGCCGATACCAAAACAGGCAACACCCAGTGCAAATACGGCAAAAAGCGTCGCTAATAGCTTAGATCCTACGCCGTACTGAAGATAGTACATCGGTCCACCGACCATCTGTCCTTTGTTATCGACCTTGCGATACTTAACCGCGAGTAAACACTCTGCATATTTTGTTGCCATGCCAAATAGCGCCGCAAGCCACATCCAAAATAGAGCACCAGGGCCACCAATTTTGATTGCGGTAGCAACACCCACGATATTACCCGTACCAATGGTGGCTGATAATGCTGTGCATAAAGCGGCAAAGCTAGATACATCACCCGCGGCTTTGTTATTTTCTGAGCGAGAAAAAACAAGCTTGAGCGCGGTAGGTAAATACCTAAACTGCAGCAAACCCAATCGAAAAGTAAAATACGCGCCGGTGCCAACGAGAAGAATTAGTAATGGTGGTCCCCAAACAAAGCTGTCGATTGTTTGAAGTGAAGATTGAAAGTTGTTCATGGTTCCCCTTAATAAAACAAAAATTTAAGGAGAAGAGTGAAAGGTTAATTATCTTTTTTTTGACGAAAATACGCCAAATACACCCAAAATTCGGGTGTAAAATGTACCTAGCTTTCCACTCCTCTGTCCTTTTGCCTGAGAGTTTCGTCCAGTATAAAACTGGATTTGCTCCTTCGGCGGCCGAATCAATACCCTATGAAATTAGGGTATATCGGCTCTCTCCAGAGGTTCCTCCAACGACAGTCCTCACGACCATTAGTGTTTTTAAGCACTGATTGTCGCACCTGAAAGATTTACTTCTTCGGTGGGGTCAATTAACCAATATTAAACAAAATATTGGCGGTAAACCCTCTCTCCTGCCGTCTTCTTCGGAACAAATGTCTGCTGTTAAGTAAACAACAAGCATTCTGCACGGCGGATATTACATAAAACTTTTCTGTGTGTCAGTAGTGAAATATTTGATTGCTCAAAAAATTTTCATTAGTTTACCTAAACAACGAAATATTAACGTAAAATAGACAAGATAATGCTATATATAAGAGTAACAAGGAGCGCATATGACAAGACTAATTGCTATCGCAGCTTTTATTGCACTTTCGATATTTCTTATCCGATATAGAACGAACAAAAAGGTACAACATGGCGTGATCATTGCGTTTGTATCAGGGCTCGCTATGTATGCTGTTTCCATGGTGATGAGTGAACTGTTTCGATGAATAGGAGCGTTAGAACGTGAGTAACGTGGTTGATCCGAGGGATCAAGATGATGTCGTTGTTATCGAGGAAAGGGACAAACACACCCTAGTTTATATTGCCATAGCGGCCGTACTTGGTGGTGCCATTGGTGGGCTTATTGGATCGATTGTGACAAAAAGTGAATGGGAACCAGCCTATCAAGCACTAGAAATGAAGTTGGTACAGGCAAAGCAAGCTCAGACCGAAGTTATCGTACAAAAAGCGGAAGCAGTTGAAAAGAAAGAGGCAGAGTTAGAAACAGAAATTGTGTCGAGAGTTACCGTAGAAGTAGATACCATAACCTTGCAAAGCAAACAAGAAATTGACAAAGCGCAGGCGATGGTGACTGAGCTTGAAAAAGTTAATATTGAAATGGATGCGCGTATTCAATCTCAACTTGAAGAGATTGAGCGACGAAAATTGACCATTTCAGACTTGGAGAAACAGGTAGCGATGCAAGCGAATATATTTGAACGCTCTCGTGAACTGTTTCAACGCGAATTGTTGATCAAACAAGACCTCGTTAAGCTACAAAAAGAACGTGACGTATTAGAGCCAAGATTAAAGCGCTTTAAAAAAGAGTGTGATGTTTATCTGGATGGTTCATCATTTGAAGCCAATTCTTCAGCGTGCGATAAACACGATGAAATTAACTCGAATATCAGTCAAATTGATCAGATGATTGAAGTACACAAACTGGACCTACGAGATATAGAAAGCATTTCGGATAGAATTGGGCTGTAACTGGTAGTACTCGTCATCAATGGACATACGTGCTCATTGATGACGGCTTACTATGTACTTAGTTACTGAACCTCTTGCCTATACTTCCTGTCTGCAACGAAGGCTAGCATGCCCCATACCGCACATTGAATCCACAACAATGACCATTGAGGCATCACTTGGTCGAAATCGGCTCCAAGTTGATTTATCTTTAGAAAGGCTTGTATAGCGGGCGTACTGGGCACTAGATTAGAAAGCCATATCATTGGCTGAGGAACACTTTCCAATGGCCAAATGAATCCCGCGCTGAATATAAGTGGCATTGAACTTATCAATACAACCACGGTTACGAGTTCTCGCCTTGGTAGAATCCCCCCTAAAATGGACCCAATAAAGCAGCTAGTAAACAAAAATGGTGCTAATAGGGCAAGTAATGAAAACGGATCGGCCAAGCGGTGAATATCGTAAAAGTCGAAACTGACCCCAAAATAGTACATGGATAAAAAATAATAGATTACGACAAATATCGAGGCGCGAGTTAAGAGTAACGTTGTCGTGCTCGGTTTGGTCCAGTAACCCTGACCATGTTTTTGCGTCCCGCCCACCATACCCACACCCATAATCAACGTTTGCTGCAATATCAATACGAAAACGGCAGGAACCACATAGTTGATATACCCCATTTCTGGGTTAAACGTGGGTTTCATGTTGACGACGGATGAAGCGTATTGCTTTGACGCAGCTTCTAAAGGCTGGCCTTCAATAAGCATGCGATTAACACGAGCCTTTGCTGCAAGGGTTCCGCTCGCCCCCGCTATGCCTTCCACTATCGTACCGTAGACCAAAAAATATGAGGCGTCGCCAGCAAACGAAAGGGTCGGGCTCTTTCCTAATAGCAGATCTTTATGGAAATGTTCGGGTATAACAAGAATGCCGGTGACCTTTCCGTCGATAAACTGCTTTTTCGCTTCTTCGATAGAATGAGAACGTGCCGTGATTTTTATCTGTGAGGTGGCATCGACCATTCTTTCTAGCTGAAAACTTATCAGGCTATTATCGAGGTTAACGACAGTGATGGTTTGTTCTCGTGGTGTCTGGTGAGCGTAAGGTAAAGGGTACAAAAACGAATAAAATACCACACCGCCAAATACGGTGAGCAGTATAATAGGATTAGTAAAAATAGACCTTAACTCATGCTTCACTAATTGGAATAGTGTCATGATTGTTGCTCCAATTTAGCGAGGTGCTTCTTACACAAAGGGGTTATCAAGACAAGTGGCACAAGGTATCCCGCCATATGACTTGACACCAAACTGATGGTTTCAAGTTGAGTGACGCCGTAACTTACTTGGCTTATTTGTGCTTCTATATAGTGGCTTACAGGGAGAAAAGAACGCCAAGTTGATGCGAGAAAACCCATGTCGGATGCTGGGAAGGTTACCCCCATAAAGGCAAAACTTGGTGCGGTAAATGCACCTGCAAAACTCATCGCTCTGGCCGGATCTAACGTAAGGAAGAAGAAGAATGCTCCCATTATTAGACAAGCTAAAACAGTGAGAAGCTGCGCAAATAGGATAGGGAGCAGGCTTCCTTCCATTGGCCATTTGAAACCAATGTAAAACCAGCTCAAAAATCCAAAGCCTAGCAGTAAAAAAAATGGAAGATAGAAAGCTAATATATTGACGGCGCCTTTCAACGGATTTTCGCCAAGCATTCCCTTAAGTCCATAGATCCTGTGATTCGCCGTAAGCGCCAATATTGTCGCAACGATAATTATGATTTGCCACAGTGCTGGCACAATTGCGCTAACTAAGAACTGGGCATAATTGGTATTTCGATTAAACAGTGCCGTTATTTGATTTTGAATGGTAACTGTTTTTCCCGCCGCGCTAGCAACCGAAGTATCCCCTTTAGCAAGCTGTTTAACAACACCCAACTTAGCATTGAAGGTTCCGTGAGCCTGCGCTATCGCAGAGTTTATTAATCGGCCAATAAGAATATATTGGCTGTTATAAAACACCGATACCTGCGGCGTATTACCGAGATAAATATCTCTGCTGTAGTGTTTTGGAATAATGGCGTAGGCGTAAACATCCCCATTAATTAAGGCACGCTTTGCTTCACTCGCACTTTGATAACTACGGGTAACTTTTAGGGTTGCTGTGGCATCGAATTCCCTGACTAGTTCCCGGGAGAAGGTACTATTTTCTAAGTCCACGACGCCAAAGTTAACATCTCTGGCGACACCTTCGGAGAATATCCACCAAACAGAGACGGCTAGTAGGATGGGGATCCATGTGATACATGATAGCAACCATTTATCATTACGTAACACGTGCCATTGGGATATGGGCATATCGGTATGCATTTTATTTCTCTGACTCTAACGTAACAGAAACGCTCATACCTACACGCAGCTTTTCAGTCTGATTGACGGGCTTCGCTTCTACTTCAAAGGTTCTTAAATCAAAACCTTGAGAAGAATCCGTAGAGCGCCAGGTTGCAAAATTACCCATTACCGATATATGAGTGACCTCAAATTCCATCTCTTTATCAAGAGCAGGAAGGTAGCCGTTAAAGTGCGTGCCTTTATTGAAATACTTTAGTCTGTCTTCGCGAACACTAAACACCGCCCAAGAATCCGTCATATCAATAACAGTAACAACCGGAAAACCTTGAGGAGCGAGCTCTCCGCTGTTAAGCAATACCTGAGAAACCTCGCCGTTAAACCAGCTGTTGATCTTGGTATCTTTAGCGTAGGCTTCGACTTCTGCTACTGCACCGGCTGCCATGCGTTCTTTTTCAAAAGCAGCCTGTTTTGTTTCATTTCTGGCGCCTTCTTTCGCCATTTGATACATCTGATAGGCGGCACTTTGTGTATACTTTGAGGCCTGCCACTGTGTTAAGGCTTCATCTCTTTTCTGTTCAGCAACCACACCATCTTTATATAAACTGTCGACGCGCTTATAGGTTTTCTCCGCCAATGACGACGCAGCTTTGGCCTTTTGCCATTGATCATTAGACGCCGCTATTTGTTGCGAACGAGCGCCATTTTCAGCCTGCAATGCCATGGCACCTGCGGCTTTTTGTCCTGCGAGCGCTTGGTCCAGTTTTGCATCAATTTCTGGGCTAAATAGTGTAAAAACAGGGTCGCCGATGGCGATCAGGTCTCCTTTTTCAACCATAACCTCGTCAATTCTTCCTGGCACTTTAGAAGAGATACTATACTGCTGAGCTTCTATCTGGCCTTGTAGGCGAATGGGTTTGGGTTGATAAGCCTGGTAAAAACTGTATGCGACCCATGAACCAATACCAACAGCAACTGCCGTCATAAGAATAGGTTTAACGACTTTCATTACTGATCCTCTGATTTTACGGTTTGAGACGCATTTGATACGTATTGACTAAAAGAATTCATTTCGCTACTCAGAGCTAACAATCTGTTCAGAGAAATCAGGTAGTTAAAGCTTGCTACCTGTTGCTGGGTTTTTATACTGGCTAAATATAGCTCGGCGTCAACCACGTCGAGTGACGTTGATAGACCTTGTGTAAAGGCTTTGCTTCTCAAGCTAAGGTTCTCTTCTGCCAAATCCAAGCTCGAGTTTAGACCGTTAACCTCTTCAATGGCTTGTTCCGCCTCGAAATAGGTTTTTTCTACAAGTACGGTCAGATCGCGTGTGGCTTGCTGACGCAGATGATTAACTTGCAAAACTGCACTATGTGCGGCCTGCACTGCCTCTGAACGTCCATTAGTATCGATCAGTGGAATACTGACCCCAACACCGACTAACCAGTTAGGCGCCATTTCTGACGCCAAGGTGTCATCTTCGTATAGGGTATAATTACCGTACAGATAGACCTCTGGGTAATAGCGTCCTTTTTCGGCCAAAATAAGCTGACTAGCCTGTTTATTTTTGGCGTCTAAAATTGATAAGCCGGGGTAGGTCGTCAATGTTTGATCGGTAAAAGCGCTCAGTGGGGGCAGTTGCTCATTGATGAAAAGTGACGTCTCTGGATAGACTTTCTCGTCCTGATTTAGGATCTGAGTCAATGCTGAAATGGCAATGTCTACGTCTTTTTGTGAGCGTTTACGGTCGACCGTCGCTTTCGTTAATGAGGCTTCTGCTTGTAGTCTTTCAACTCGCGCTATCTGACCCTGGGTTTCAAGCTTCACAGCAAAATCTCGGTGTTTGGTTAAACCTTTCTCAACGGAGATTCGGGTTTTCAAAACATCGTTGGCCAGTACGACACTGAAGTAATACTTGGCTAGGTCTTCATATTGAGCCTGTGTTTCCATCTTTAAATGGGCAACAGCTTCATCAGTCTGCCCACCTGCAATCTCTTGCGCTGCGGTTATACGGCCACCGGTGAAGATAGGCCACACCGCACGAATCGAAGAATTGAACATGTCTTTTTCAGCGATCGTTGAGGTTGGATTAAGGTTGCCAAGCACTGAACCCATTCCTAATCCAGCGACGATGTTTGATAATGCTGCAGCACTGGTCGAGTCGAGACTCTCGACAATCTGATTACCGGATAACGTTACGTCATCATCCAGTCGAGTATAGTTTGCTCCGAGCGTGATAGAAGGGTAGTTCAGCGCTGATTTAGACCCCTCTAATTGTCGATAGCGCTCAACATTGGCTCTTTGCGCCGCGATAGCGCTGTTCTTGTCTTGTAGCAATGTCCATGCGTTTTCGAAACTAATCTCACCTGAAAAGCTGGCATTTGAGAAGAGAACAGGGGCAATTAACAACGCCAGTTTTGATTTGTAATCCATGAGTGAACAACGATATTGAAATAAAAATAGAGCATATATTCTAATCTGGGAGATCACAATGTAAATTACTCTAACGGTGGACAGATTATAGCAGAAGTTTGACAACTAACTGCCGGAGCGGTGTATTGCTCCGGGGCACTCTGTTTCAATAGGTCAGGTCAGGAGATACGATTGTCACCACCACTGAAGGCGATGATCTGGCTTATTTCACTAAAACTTCGGCCAGATTCTTGCTGCCAGTGCGTAAAGGCCTTGGTCGCGGCTGTCATTGCGCGTTTGGTGCCGCGTCCTGAATCAATAATACCCGTATTACGAAGGTAAGATTCGACATCGCTAGATAGTATAAAAGTATCAACACCCATTTGGCGCAACGTGTAAGGGCCGGTGTTGCCACCAAGTCGACTGCCATTTTTTTTAAGATACAACCATAGTCCGGTGATGTCGTTGCTAGGCCAATTGGCGACCATTTCGCTAAACGACCCATGTTCATATCTTGCTGATCGAATCATTCGAGCATTGGCAGGGATAGACATTACCTTGGTTAGGTGACGAATTATTTTCGGCTCTTTTGCTTTGGCTTCCCATTGTTCTTCTGACAGCATAAGCAAAGAGTCAATTTTGAAATTGAAAAATAAATTTTCAAAATTGGGCCATTTATTTCTAACCACATTCCATGAGATACCGCATTGAAAAACCTTCATAGAGAACGCTGAAAGCCAACGGTCTTCGGTTATAGCTAACAGTTGTTGTGTCGTCAAAGGGTGATTTAAAAGAGATTCTAGTTGTGCTTCGCTGCCTTTTCTTTCGGCGGCGCGTTGATAAATTGACGCGAACTTTTCCATGTGAATTCCGTTACTGTTCTGCCGATAGCAGACTAAATAAAAAAGGTAAATTTGTTTATAAATACAGTGGTTGGGGCGCAATATGGTTAAATCAAGGAATCCCCGTGTTTTATTGCTTCACTGGGTAGCATGGTTTCGTCGAATGGAATCAGCGAAAAGAGCCATCCTTTAAATATTCTCTTCAATAAGGCTGCTTTATATAAGGACAACAAGGTTACATCTGATGTGAACGTTATTGCTGTTCGTTTTTGCATACTCTTTCTCTAGAATTAGCCCCAATATCATTAGACATTAGTCTACATTGTCGACAATCTAGTTGTAATTGACCCGTTTAGTGCGCTATTTTCTGTGTATAAAGTAATTATTGTTAACACAGAGAAATAACGTGAACCAGACAACCGAGTTAAAAAGCGTAAACAATGATAAAGAAGGGACCAAGTCAGAAAACCTGACCGAGTACCTTATTGACGCCATTGTATCTGGAGATATTGAATCTGGCTCGAAGATCTCTGAACCCGAGTTGGCGAAACGATTTGGTGTAAGTCGTGGCCCTTTACGTGAAGCGATAATGCGCGTTGAGGGACTGGGCTTGATAGAGCGAATGCCTCATGTTGGCGCAAGAGTGATTTCATTTTCTCAAGAACATTTGTCAGAACTTTACGCAGTAAGGGAGTCGTTAGAAGGGATGGCGGCAAGACTTGCCGCGAGAAATATCAGTGATAACGAACTATCCGCATTAAAACAGTTATTGTCGACACATTCAGACCATATCGATGAAGTAGAGGGTAAGTCCTATTTTCAGCAACAAGGAGACTTTGACTTTCACTACCGAATTATCAAAGCCAGCCGCAATACCAAATTAATCTCATTGCTTTGCGATGAACTATACCACCTATTAAGAATGTATCGTGCTCAATCCCCTCAATCGCACTCGCGACCTGAAAAAGCGCTCGAAGAACATAAGTTCATACTTCAAGCCATCCAAAATCGAGATGAAGAGTTGGCGGAAATGTTGATGAGAAGACATATATCAGGTAGCCGCATGCTTATTGAAAAACAAATGCAATCTGTAAAGGAGAACCACTCATGAGTTTAAGTCAAGGCGCAAAATTTCGACTAGCCGTCAAAGAAAATGATCCGCTTCAAATCGTTGGTACGGTCAATCCATACTGCGCAATGATGGCGAAAAACGTGGGTCATCAAGCGATTTATTTATCCGGAGGCGGGATTGCGAATGCTTCTTATGGATTACCTGACCTTGGAATCACGACCTTAAATGATGTGTTGGTTGATGTAGAACGAATTACCAATGCGTGTGACTTGCCGCTTATGGTTGATATCGACACCGGATTTGGCGGCGCTTTTAACATTGCTCGAACCATCAAAGCGATGGAAAAGGCAGGCGCAGGTGCTATTCATATGGAAGACCAAGTCGCCCAGAAACGCTGTGGCCACCGTCCAAACAAAGCCATCGTAAGCAAAGGTGAGATGGCCGATCGTGTAAAAGCGGCCGTCGATGCGAGAGTGAATGACGACTTTGTGATCATGGCCCGAACCGATGCGCTTGCTGTTGAGGGGATTGATTGCGCAATTGAAAGAGCCATTGCCTGCGTTGAAGCGGGTGCAGATATGATCTTTCCTGAAGCAATGACAGAGCTTGAACAATACAAGAAGTTTTCAGCGGCACTGCAATCTGCCACCGGTAAACATGTCCCGATATTGGCCAACATTACTGAGTTTGGGCAGACACCGCTTTACAGTGGCGAAGCGTTAGCAAAGGCAAGCGTTGATATGGTCCTCTATCCATTAAGTGCTTTCCGAGCGATGAACAAAGCCGCCGAGATGGTGTATCAACACCTACTTGATGTGGGTAACCAAGAAGCGATGGTCGAACACATGCAAACGAGAAAAGAGCTCTATACACACCTTAATTACCACGAATATGAGAACACGCTAGACAAGCTGTTTTCAGGAAAATAACAATAATAATAGCCAACAAAAATTAAAGAATTAACCAATAACGTAAACAAGCGAAGCGATGCAGTAGGGAAGCTTCAAAACCGATGAAAGGAGTTCATTATGTCACAGAAAAAATTAGGTGGAGCGGGGTTAAGAGGTCAGAGCGCTGGGACGACATCCCTATGTACTGTTGGGCAAACGGGGACAGGGCTAACCTACCGTGGCTACGATATTACCGATCTGGCAAACCACGCGCAGTTTGAAGAGGTGGCGCATTTATTGTTACAGGGTCACCTTCCAAATCAAACAGAACTCGACGATTATAAAACACGAATAGTCGGCCTACGTGGTTTACCAAATGAACTCAAAGCGGCGTTGGAACTTATTCCAAAAGATGCGCATCCGATGGATGTTATGAGAACAGGTTGTTCCATATTAGGTAATCTTGAACAAGAGATGGATTTCTCACAGCAGCAAGCCAGCACAGAACGCATGCTTGCTTTATTCCCGGCCATTATCTGTTACTGGTATCGTTTTAGCCATGATGGGGTCCGCATTGAAACGGACGATACCTCTGAAGACACTATTGGTGGTTATTTCCTAAAATTACTGACCGACAAAACCCCAACAGATCTACACAAGCAGGTTATGCACTGCTCGTTGATTGTTTATGCAGAGCACGAATTCAACGCATCGACGTTTGCCGCTCGTGTTTGTGCATCCACGTTGTCTGATATCCATTCTTGCGTCACCGCAGCAATAGGCACATTACGAGGCCCTCTGCATGGCGGTGCAAACGAAGCCGCCATGGAGATGATCGAGAACTGGACAACACCCGCGCAAGCGGAAGAAGAAATACTGAGGATGCTTGATGAAAAAGAAAAGATCATGGGCTTTGGTCACGCGGTATACACCGAGTCAGACCCGCGTAATGCGTTGATCAAAAAATGGTCAAAAGCACTCTCTGAAGCGGTTGGTGATACCCAACTCTATGCGGTCTCAGAGCGTGTAGAATCGGTAATGAAAAGAGAAAAAGGACTTTTCTGTAATGCGGATTTCTTCCACGCTTCCGCTTATCACTTTTTAGATATCCCAACGAAGTTGTTTACGCCTATCTTTGTGATGAGCCGACTAACAGGCTGGACAGCACACGTATTTGAACAACGCGCCAATAACCGAATTATCCGCCCAAGTGCGGATTATGATGGACCGGAACATCAAGAGTGGTTACCCATCAACCAACGAGATTAGTGGGATAGATGTAAGGTTGCATAGATAGAAATTGGTTCATTGCCCAACCTGTTCGTTAATGTGGTTAATGGTTTGCTCGAATAGATAGAAAAGTAATCGCAGGATAGACCTGCCAAAGAATATTACTGGAAGTGAAAGATGAATAGTCAATATAGAAAGTGGTTACCAAACACACAGGTCGAGTACTACGACACAAAACTGGCGGTTGATAGCCTTGTTGCGGGTGCTTATAACAAGCTGCCGTATACGTCTCGAATTCTAGCTGAAAACTTAGTCCGTCGATGCGAAGCAGACCAACTTAACGATGCTTTATTGCAGCTAATTCAACGGAAGCGAGACTTGGATTTTCCTTGGTTTCCTGCTCGCGTTGTATGCCACGATATATTAGGGCAAACAGCGTTGGTTGACCTGGCGGGTTTGAGAGACGCCATCGCAGACGAAGGTGGTGACCCGGCGAAGGTAAATCCCGTGGTAGAGACTCAGTTGATAGTTGACCATTCACTTGCGGTAGAACACGCCGGATTCGATAAAGACGCGTTTCAAAAAAATCGGGATATTGAAGACCGACGAAACGAAGATAGATTTCACTTTATAGAGTGGTGTAAAACGGCGTTTAAAAACGTGAATGTTATCCCCGCTGGTAACGGGATCATGCATCAGATAAACCTAGAAAAAATGTCTCCGGTTGTTCAGGTTAAAAATGGTGTCGCCTTTCCTGATACTTGCGTAGGGACCGATAGTCATACCCCACATGTTGACGCATTAGGTGTTCTTGCCATCGGTGTTGGCGGGTTAGAGGCGGAAACAGTGATGCTCGGTAGGCCGTCTATGATGAGATTACCTCATATTGTTGGTGTGAAATTGACTGGCATTCGACAACCGGGTATTACCGCTACTGATATTGTACTGGCGATCACCGAATTTTTGCGCCAACAAAAGGTAGTGTCTTCTTACCTAGAATTTTTTGGCGATGGGGCAAGGAAGCTTACCATCGGCGATAGAGCAACCATTTCAAACATGACGCCAGAATATGGTGCAACAGCTGGCATGTTCTATATCGATGAACAGACAATTAACTACCTGAATTTGACGGGACGTGACGATAAGCAGGTAGCCCTAGTAGAACAGTATGCAAAGCAGACAGGTTTATGGGCTGACGACTTAGTAGAGGCGGAATACGAGCGAGTTCTAGAGTTCGATCTCTCTTTTGTCCAACGTAACCTTGCGGGCCCATCCAATCCCCATCGCCGTTTACCCACGTCGGAGCTTACGCAACGCGGAATCGCTAAAGCGTGGAAAAAGGAAGAAGGCTTACTGCCTGATGGTGCCGTTATTATTGCCGCAATTACGTCATGTACGAATACCAGCAACCCTAGAAATGTTATCGCAGCGGCTTTGTTGGCTAAAAAAGCAAATGAATTAGGGTTGGTTCGTCAACCCTGGGTTAAAACATCGTTTGCACCGGGTTCGAAAGTGGCGAAACTGTATCTTGAGGAGTCTGGCCTGTTACCTGAATTGGAGACGCTAGGTTTTGGTATCGTTGGCTACGCATGTACAACCTGTAACGGAATGAGTGGGGCGTTGGATCCAAAGATACAAAAAGAAATAATTGATAGAGACCTCTACTCAACCGCAGTACTCTCTGGAAATCGAAATTTTGACGGTCGAATCCATCCCTATGCTAAACAGGCATTCTTAGCGTCGCCACCACTTGTTGTCGCATATGCGCTTGCGGGTACGATGCGTTTTGATATAGAAAAAGACGTAATCGGCACCGATAGCGATGGCCAAGCGATATATTTGAGAGACCTATGGCCAAGCGACGAAGAGATAGATGACGTCGTAAGTCGTTTTGTTAAACCAGAACAGTTTAATCAGGTTTACATCCAGATGTTTAAGATGGTGGACGAGGATCAAAATAATGATCCTTTATATGATTGGCGACCACAAAGTACTTATATTCGTCGACCACCTTACTGGGAAGGTGCGTTGGCCGGTAAGAGAAGCCTCTCTCATATGCGTCCATTAGCGATCTTGCCTGACAATATCACGACTGATCACCTGTCACCCTCTAATGCCATATTGGCATCGAGTGCTGCGGGCGAATATTTGACCAAAATGAAGGTGCCAGAGGAAGATTTTAATTCCTATGCGACACACCGGGGTGATCACCTAACAGCTCAACGCGCGACCTTTGCTAATCCAAAATTGTTCAATGAAATGGTCAAAGAGAATGGTGAAGTGGTTCAGGGATCATTTGCTCGTATCGAACCGGAAGGTAAGGTTACTCGTATGTGGGAAGCGATAGAAACCTATATGGACCGAAAACAGCCGCTAATCATCATCGCGGGAGCAGACTACGGACAAGGTTCATCACGAGATTGGGCAGCGAAAGGCGTTCGATTAGCGGGTGTTGAAGTTATCGTAGCAGAAGGATTCGAGCGTATACACCGTACAAACTTAGTGGGTATGGGTGTTTTGCCGTTAGAGTTTAAACATGGACAAAACCGCCATACATTAGCACTCGATGGCACAGAGCTTTATGACGTGAAAGGCAATATTCAGCCAGGCGTCAATTTGGACGTTGTCATCACTCGTCAAAATGGTGAAAAAATGAATGTGGCCGTTACCTGTCGATTAGATACAGCGGATGAGGTTTCTGTTTATAACGCTGGCGGTGTACTTCAGCGTTTTGCTCAAGATTTTTTGGCATAGGAGTTGGACATGAACGAACAAAATCAAGACGTTCAGTCTCAAATAAAGATTCCAGCAACCTATATGCGCGGCGGTACAAGCAAAGGTGTCTTTTTTAATCTTGACGATCTACCTGAAGCGGCCCAACAACCGGGCGAATTGAGAGACAAATTATTGTTAAGAGTGATTGGCAGCCCTGACCCGTATACCAAACAAATCGACGGGATGGGTGGAGCAACATCGAGTACGAGCAAGACAGTCATTGTTTCAAAGAGTGCTCGACCCGCTCACGATGTAGATTATCTTTTTGGCCAAGTTTCTATCGATAAACCCTTTGTCGATTGGAGTGGGAATTGCGGAAATTTGTCTGCCGCTGTAGGCCCATTTGCCATCCATAGTGGTCTGATCGATCCATCGACCATCCCGCAAAATGGCATTGTGACGGTTAGAGTCTGGCAAGTAAATATCGAGAAAACCATTCTAATCCATGTCCCAATGAGCAACGGTTGCGTACAAGAAGTCGGCGATTTCGAACTCGATGGTGTGACATTTCCTGCGGCTGAAATTCAAGTGGATTTCATGAACCCTTCTGCCGGGAGCGGGTCGATGTTTCCAACCGGAAACCTTGTGGATGACCTTAACGTACCAGATATTGGCGTGCTTAAAGCGACGATGATTAACGCCGGTATTCCGACTATTTTTATCGATGCAGCAGCGATAAATTATCACGGTGCGGAGCTTCAGGATGACATCAACAATGACGAGAAAGCGTTAAGTATGTTTGAGTCAATTCGGGCCCATGGTGCCGTTAAAATGGGATTGATCAGCCACGTGTCTGAAGCGTCGATTAGGCAACATACGCCTAAAGTCGCGTTTATATCGAGGCCCAAAACCTACTATTCTTCAAGTGGTAAAGAGGTAAGCTCAACTGAGATTGATGTATTGGTTCGTGCCTTGTCGATGGGAAAATTACATCACGCCATGATGGGTACTGCTGCGGTTGCTATTGCCGCCGCCGCTTGTGTACCGAATACATTAGTTAACATCGCCGCTGGCGGTGGAGAAAAGAATGCGGTCACGTTTGGGCACCCATCGGGAACCTTAAAGGTTGGTGCAAAGGCAAGAAAAACTGAATACGGCTGGGTAGTAGAAAAGGCCGTAATGAGCAGAAGCGCTCGAGTATTAATGGAAGGATGGGTACGTGTACCCGTTGATACAATCATTTAAACATTAAGACACATTGGAGGAAGCAATATGTCTGCCTACTTAAAAGAATATCAGTGGTCTCAAACGCAACCAGAAAGCTTCTGGAGAGAACAGTCGAAAAGTATAGACTGGTTTGAAGCACCGAATACAATACTTGAAAAAGATGAAAATGGTATCGAGCGTTGGTTCCCTGATGGGAAGTTAAATACAGCTTGGCTGGCTTTAGACTACCACTGTGAACATGGCAGGGGGGAAAAGATCGCCCTTATTTATGATTCTCCAGTAACCCTAACCAAGCGTAAATATACTTATAATCAGCTGCGCGACCAGGTGGCTAAGGTAGCCGGTATGCTCGCTGAAAATGGAGTGACTAAAGGTGACCGCGTTGTCATATACATGCCGATGATTCCAGAAGCGGCAATGGCGATGTTGGCTTGTGCAAGACTCGGTGCGATACACTCGGTCGTTTTTGGGGGGTTTGCTCCTAATGAGCTTGCAGTCAGGATAGAAGACGCAGAACCAAAAGTTATTATGACGGCGTCATGCGGTATCGAAATTGCCAAGGTCATCCCCTACAAGCCATTAGTCGACAAAGCGATTATGGACAGCCGTTGGAAACCAGACAAAGTGTTGGTTTTTCAAAGAAGTGAAGCGCTCGCAGAACTCAGCCACGAAAGAGATGTCGATTGGCAGCAGGCTGCCGAAAAAGCAACACCTCACGATTGTGTACCTGTCCTATCAACGGACCCGCTTTATATTCTTTATACATCGGGTACGACAGGCAAACCCAAAGGGGTAGTACGCGATAATGGTGGGCATGCCGTCGCGATGAAGTACAGCATGAGGGCCATCTACAACATCGAGCAAGACGACGTCTTTTGGGCGGCATCAGATGTGGGTTGGGTTGTCGGACACTCTTATATTGTTTATGCGCCATTAATCCACGGCTGCACAACGATATTGTTTGAAGGTAAGCCCGTTAGAACGCCAGATCCCGGTGCGTTTTGGCGCGTTTGCGATGAGTATAATGTAACCGCACTGTTTTCGGCACCAACGGCTTTTCGAGCAATCAAGAAAGAAGACCCAGACGCCTTATTATTAGAAAAATACGACTTGTCCGCTCTGAAAACCATCTTTATGGCAGGCGAACGCCTTGACCCTCCGACATTGGAATGGGTGGTAGAAAAAACGGCTAAGCCTGTGATTGACCATTGGTGGCAAACTGAGACGGGTTGGGCCATCGCCAGTAACCTGACTGGCATTGAAATGATGAAGGTAAAACCCGGTTCAGCGACAATGCCAGTCCCCGGTTACAATGTTGTGGTACTGAATGAAGTAGGCGAGGAAGTACCAGCGAACCAACAAGGGTTTGTGGCACTGAAACGCCCATTACCTCCGAGCTGTCTTCCTACGGTTTGGCGTAATCACGACCGTTTCGAGACTGGCTATCTTAGTCAGTTTGAAGGCTATTACGTTTCAGGTGATGGCGGTTATATTGATGAAGATGGATACCTTTTTATCATGGGTCGTATTGACGATGTGATAAACGTAGCGGGTCACCGATTATCGACAGGTGAAATGGAAGAGATCGTTGGCGGACATCCGGCGGTTGCCGAATGTGCGGTAATTGGGATTCACGATGATCTTAAAGGGCAACTTCCTCTCGGTCTTGTGGTACTTAAAGATGGTGTTAAGTTGGATGAGCATGATCTAGAAGGGGAGCTCATTGGCAAAGTTCGGACCGAAATTGGTGCGGTTGCTTGCTTTAAACACGCACTGGTTGTTGACCGCTTGCCTAAAACGCGTTCAGGCAAAATATTGCGTCGAATTATAAGACAGATTGCAGATGGGGAAGCATATACAGTCCCTTCAACTATCGATGATCCGAGCAGCCTGACGGAGATAGAAAGAGTACTCAAACACTAAAATCACCCCTTAATAAAGACACCGACCTTGGTTGGTGTCTTTTGCTTTGTGTAACGTGAAAAACTGCTTATAATGCGATCAATAACGTCTCTATTTTTCGGTGTTAAAGTGACCAATATTAAAATTCGACCAGCGTGTTTAGACGACCTAGGGCAGCTCAATTCGTTAATGTTTGATCTTCATGATTATCATCATCAATCCATGCCGACTGATATAAAAACGCCAGAAGAAATAGAAAAACAAAAGTCCATTGCGCGATATATGCATGACCCTGAATGCCTTGTGTATGTGGCAGTCGATCCAATTAAAGACAATGTGGTCGGGTTTATTACCGGGCATTTCTGCGAACTTATTTCTGTGGTCAGTAAGCCTATTCAAATGGGCAGTGTTGATGAAGTGTTTGTTTCTCCTGAATACAGAAAGCAATCCGTAGCCAACCAATTGATGCAACGTTTAGAAAAAACCTTTGAAGAATATGGTGTTAAAAAGATATTTGTTGAGGTGTGGCACTTTAACCAACATGCCCTTAAATTCTATGAGAAGAGTGGTTTTAGCCATCATATTCATTGGCTTTGTAAATCGATTGAATGAGGCGTACTTCTACGCAGTCTCGCCCAATCCAATTCGGAGTCTGTCTGCGTAGAATATGTAGAGAACTATGAACCAATTTCAAGATGACGAGTGTTTTAGACGTTGAGAATAAACCTTTCGATAACCTCAGCAACACCAGAATTCTCATGGGTATCGGTTATATGATCCGCTAAGGCTTTGGTCGCTTCCGTTGCATTACCCATGGCAACACCAAGTCCAGCGTATTTAATCATATGGTGATCGTTTTGAGCATCACCAATGCTGATCACCTCTGTAGGTTTAATCCCTAGGCAGTCTGCTACCACGGCAACACCAATGCCTTTGTTGCTTCCCAAGTGTAGAAATTCCAAAAATATATGTGCGCTTCTGACGATGGTGTAATCAGCATGGAGGTCGTCAGCCAAAAGTGGTGTGACTCTATCGAGCGCTTCCGATGAATCTGCAAACATCGCCTTGACAATCGGATGGTCGTCTTCTAACTGCGAGAAATCAAATTCGTTGACGCTAAGGCCATTAATAAAGGCTTCGCGTTCGGTATATTGGTTGTTTTTTGGCGTAATTAGGCCGTGTTCAACACTAAAGGCGTGCATATGTACGCCGAGTTCTTCAGCAACCCTTGCTACGCGTTTTGCATCTTTGCCTGTAATGATTTGGCTGTGTATCTGTTTTAAGTCGGAAACACGATGTACATAAGAACCATTAGAGGAGACCACAAAATCTTTGTCAGACGTTAGTTCCAGTTCTTTAAGTTTTTCTTCCATACCTGCGAGCGGTCGGCCGGAAGCAAGAATAACCGTTACACCTCGCGCTCTTGCTTGAGCTATAGCCTCTTTATTGCGTGTTGTGATTTCTTTTTTGCTGTTTAGCAGCGTACCATCCATGTCTAAAGCGACGAGTTTATACATAACCTACCCAAAAAATAAAATTGAAAAACGAAAGGAAGAATACACTAGTTCTAATTGACCTTAAATATGTTGTGAATTAATGTCAGCGGATGCGTTTTAAAAGAGATAGTGAAATGAAGAAAGCCGTTGTTGTTTTTAGTGGAGGACAAGACTCGACTACTTGTTTAGTAAAAGCGATTCAGGAGTTCGACGAAGTACATGCAATTACCTTCGATTATGGTCAAAGGCACAAATTAGAAATAGAGGTGGCCAAAAATCTGGCAAAAGATCTTGGTATCGCGGCTCATAAGGTTATGGATGTAGGGTTATTAAACGAACTTGCTATCAGTTCGCTCACTCGTGATGATATTCCTGTGTCACATGCGCTTCAAGAAAACGGGCTTCCCAATTCATTTGTACCTGGAAGAAATATACTTTTCTTAACCTTAGCGGGTATTTATGCCTATCAAATCGGTGCGGATACTATTATTACGGGTGTGTGTGAAACGGATTTTTCTGGGTATCCAGATTGTCGCGATGAGTTTGTTAAGTCAATAAATGATGCACTGGTAAAAGGCATGGATAAAAAACTGACTATTCAAACGCCTTTAATGTGGTTAAACAAAGCAGAAACATGGGCATTGTCAGACCATTATAATGCGTTATCTCTTGTTAGAAACAATACCTTGACCTGTTATAACGGCATCATAGGTGATGGTTGCGGTGATTGTCCGTCCTGTGAATTAAGAAAAGCAGGCTTGGACGATTACCTTTCTAATCAAGATGGCGTGCAGGCGGCGCTGCGAAGTAAAAGCCATGCCGCGTTGTAAAACCGAGATCAAAAAAGCCCAACCTTAGTTGTAATGCCGGTCACTTAAGAAAAAGTATTCGTCGTCATTCCCGTGAAGACGGGAATCTGGGTGGGTATAGATCCCCACTTTTGTGAGGATGACGGAGTTTGATGTCTTAAGATAACAGCATTAAACCTTAGTTGGGCCTTATAAAGCCTGTTACTCAGTTATTCTTAGATGCTTAAAGAAATAACTTCGCGAGTTCTGAAGGCTCTAATTCTTTGCCTTCTAATGACGCATTCCAGTTAATTCCAGCTAACACGCCATCTTCAGCTAAGGTGATAAGCCAATCTTCAACAAAAACGTCTAATGGGATTTCGCAAATCTCAAATTCAGCCCACTCTTCAACGTTATGTATTGCCGCGTCTTCTTTGTTGGACCAGAATGGCATGACTTCACTATTTTCAAACTCAGAAGAGTCGCAGGCTAGCCAGTCTTCTTCACTATTTCTTAACCCCCAAACTATTTTAGTTTTCTTAGTATCAGTTATAAATAACTGTAAGTTTGCTTCTATGTCTGATGTTAGCTTTGTCATTAATATGGCCTCAGTAATCGTTAGGCGACAAGGTTACCATTAATTGCGGGCTTTGTTGCGTAATTCGATGAAACTAAATGAGGAGCTTGCGATCTGATCGATTACATCAGTTAATCATCGTAGTCCTATACCGAAACCTCGTTACTAAACAACTAACTGGAAACAGTACAACAAAGCCATAATTAACCGTGGCTCTCTCATGTTCTGGATTAATGAAGAAGCCATAAGAGAGTGAAAACAAAGCAAGCAGAACAAGCTTACGGGGGCTTGGTATGCCTTAAACAGTATATTGTTTAAGAATTATTCAATTTCAAGCAAATCGTTCTTTTGTCCGAATTACGCAACAAAGCCTTAATCACGTTGTTAAACAATATTTTATTGTTTATTGCTTCAGATGGGATGGTATACTGTAAAGATATCGTGCAGATTTTACATTTAGTTAATATTCTACAATGATCTTTCGGTCATGTTGACTCGTATTTAAAAGAATTCATTTCGCACTAAATTCCATAGTAGTAGATATCCGTGTTGGGGAACCTCCGTATGAACGAACAAATTTTGAATCAAAATGCCATTATTGAATCCAGCACTGGTAGCGCTATTTTGATTAGGCCAGGTGAAGCCGCGAAGTTTGCCGAATCAGGTATGCAATTAATTCCCCAAGACATATTAATGACACCTAAGAACGCTGAAGTCATTGTGCAAATCAACGGTCAACAGGTCATTGTAGACAGAAACTGTGTCTCTTGCCTTGCACCTGATGGCCTTAATAATGGTCAAAACCTCGCCATTGCGCCAGTATCTGGTGACATAAATGTTGACCCCACGGCGATAGCGAGTGAACTGGCTACACTTGAGCTTGACGATATTGCTGATATCCAAGCCGCTATATTGGACGGGATTGACCCGACACTTGCATTAGAAGCAACGGCTGCTGGCGGGCAGGGTGCAACAAGTGCAAATGCCGGCTTTGTCACTATCGATTATACCTATATGGAAACGTTGGCTTCCACGTTCTTCGAAACGCAAGGATTTGAGCGAACACAAGCAACCGAAGATAATGATATTCCTCTCATTCGACCCGCGGAAGGCGGACAAGTAGGCTCGGCCTCTATTACTGAGGGAATAATCGATTCATCGAGTGCGTTACAAACGTCAACGGTTAACAGTACCGTTACCGCAGGAAACCGACCTCTCGATCCGCTAACGTTCACCTTTGAAGAAGTTCAGCTTGAGACACTGCTTGTCGAGCTAAATAGTGAGATTACTTCATCAGGTGAGCCCGTTGTATTCCGGTTCGACGAGGCAACAAACAGCATTATTGGTGTACAGGGTGGCGAGACAGTCATTACGTTTGCTTTAGTAACCACATCCGTTGGGGCTAATGTAGAATTGTCCCTCACCACTACGTTAGAACAGCCTATCGATCACAACACGTCGATTGGTAGCACAGGATTGGTTCGATTTACTGACAATAATCTGTCAATCGATATCGCTATTCAAGGTCAAGACACCAGTAATAACAGTCTTGTTTCTCCAGTCGTGCTTACGTCAACCATCCTTGATGGACAAGACCAAACGACAGTCGATATTGATATCGATTACACAGAAACAACAGAACTGACGCCTGAAAACCCAGCCATTTTTGAAGGCGCAGCCATTAATATCGGTTCTGATTACCTTCAGGACATCCGCTTTGATGAAGCAAGCACGGCATTATTTAATGACGTACTCACAAATAATCAACCACTAGAAGCGGTATTGTCGGACGATGGACGAACGCTATCGGTATATGTTGCCGGAGAGCCTAATAATCTTGTTCTAGAGGCGACTATTGCTCTCGATGGAACCTATTCGATCACTCAATATCAGGTACTTGAACAATTAAATTCTGGCAGTGATGTTATTAATTTCCCACTACCGATCACGTCCGTAGATTTTGATGGAGACGTTGTTACTAACGAATTGAATTATTCGGTTAGAGATGGGGTATTAGCTACGGCTACCGATAGTTCAATCGAATTTGTAGAAACTCAAGCACCACAAACCTTCAATCAAGATAGTCAAGGTTCACCATTGACTGTGGCAGTAGTACAAGGCAGCGACGATGTTGAATCGGTAACCTTTAATACTGCTGTCGAAAGTGATGTAGTCTGGGGTAGCCTAACGAGCAATAACGAACAGACATCGGTCAAGGTAAGCGATGATGGCAAAACCGTTATTGTCTACACAGGTGATGACAGCACTGACAGCAATAGCTATGTTCTGTCAGCAACCATCAATATCGATGGCAGCTACAGCATTACTCAACATCAAGCGATAGAACAAGTTAACGGTGATGGTGATATCAATGAACTAACCATTGGAGTGGATGTTACTGACACCGATGGTGACACCGTGTCAAATGCCGCCAATATCAATATCACGATAGCGGACGGTGTGCTCGCAACCGCAACCGATAGTAACGTTGCCCTCACGGAAACACAAGGTCCTCAAACGATTACCGGCGGGGACTTAACCGTTGCCGTTGTTCAAGGCAGTGACGATGTTGAATCGGTCACCTTTAACAATGATGTATTATCAGACGACACATGGACAGGCTTAACCAGCAATAACAGTGATACCAATGTCGCTATTATTGAGAATGGCACCAAGGTGGTTGTTTACACGGGCTCAGACAGTAGTAATACCGCGAATTACGTGTTGTCAGCGACCATCAATATCGATGGCACCTACAGCATTACGCAACATCAAGCGATAGAACAAGTTACCGATAATGGTGATATCAATGAACTAACCATCGGAGTGGATGTTACTGATACTGATGGCGACACCGTATCAAATGCCGCCAATATCAACATCACGATAGCGGACGGTGCGCTTGCAACTGCGACCGACAGCAATGTTGCTTTTACTGAAACACAAGGTCCTCAAACGATTACTGGCGGGGACTTAACCGTTGCCGTTGTTCAAGGCAGTGACGACGTTGAATCGGTCACCTTTAATACAGCCGTTGAAAATAATGTGGTTTGGAACAGTTTAACCAGCAATAACGAACAGACTTCAGTCAAGGTGAGCGATGACGGCAAAACCGTTCTTGTTTACACGGGCTCAGACAGTAGTAATACCGCTAATTACGTGTTGTCAGCGACCATCAATATCGATGGCACCTACAGCATTACGCAACATCAAGCGATAGAACAAGTTACCGATAATGGTGATATCAATGAGCTAACCATCGGAGTGGATGTTACTGATACCGATGGCGACACGGTATCAAATGCTGCCAATATCAACATCACGATAGCGGACGGTGCGCTTGCAACCGCGACCGACAGCAACGTTGCCTTCACGGAAACACAAGGCCCTCAAACGATTACCGGCGGGGACTTAACCGTTGCCGTTGTTCAAGGCAGTGACGACGTTGAATCGGTCACCTTTAATACAGCCGTTGAAAATGATGTGGTTTGGAACAGTTTAACCAGCAATAACGAACAGACTTCAGTCAAGGTGAGCGATGACGGCAAAACCGTTCTTGTTTACACGGGCTCAGACAGTAGTAATACCGCGAATTACGTGTTGTCAGCGACCATCAATGTCGATGGCACCTACAGCATTACGCAACATCAAGCGATAGAACAAGTTACCGATAATGGTGATATCAATGAACTAACCATCGGAGTGGATGTTACTGATACCGATGGTGACACCGTGTCAAATGCCGCCAATATCAACATCACGATAGCGGACGGTGCGCTCGCAACCGCGACTGACAGCAACGTTGCCTTCACGGAAACACAAGGCCCTCAAACGATTACCGGCGGGGACTTAACCGTTGCCGTTGTTCAAGGCAGTGACGACGTTGAATCGGTCACCTTTAATACAGCCGTTGAAAATGATGTGGTTTGGAACAGTTTAACCAGCAATAACGAACAGACTTCAGTCAAGGTGAGCGATGACGGCAAAACCGTTCTTGTTTACACGGGCTCAGACAGTAGTAATACCGCGAATTACGTGTTGTCAGCGACCATCAATATCGATGGCACCTACAGCATTACGCAACATCAAGCGATAGAACAAGTTACCGATAATGGTGATATCAATGAGCTAACCATCGGAGTGGATGTTACTGATACCGATGGCGACACGGTATCAAATGCTGCCAATATCAACATCACGATAGCGGACGGTGCGCTTGCAACTGCGACCGACAGCAATGTTGCTTTTACTGAAACACAAGGTCCTCAAACGATTACTGGCGGGGACTTAACCGTTGCCGTTGTTCAAGGCAGTGACGACGTTGAATCGGTCACCTTTAATACAGCCGTTGAAAATAATGTGGTTTGGAACAGTTTAACCAGCAATAACGAACAGACTTCAGTCAAGGTGAGCGATGACGGCAAAACCGTTCTTGTTTACACGGGCTCAGACAGTAGTAATACCGCTAATTACGTGTTGTCAGCGACCATCAATATCGATGGCACCTACAGCATTACGCAACATCAAGCGATAGAACAAGTTACCGATAATGGTGATATCAATGAGCTAACCATCGGAGTGGATGTTACTGATACCGATGGCGACACGGTATCAAATGCTGCCAATATCAACATCACGATAGCGGACGGTGCGCTTGCAACTGCGACCGACAGCAATGTTGCTTTTACTGAAACACAAGGTCCTCAAACGATTACTGGCGGGGACTTAACCGTTGCCGTTGTTCAAGGCAGTGACGACGTTGAATCGGTCACCTTTAATACAGCCGTTGAAAATAATGTGGTTTGGAACAGTTTAACCAGCAATAACGAACAGACTTCAGTCAAGGTGAGCGATGACGGCAAAACCGTTCTTGTTTACACGGGCTCAGACAGTAGTAATACCGCTAATTACGTGTTGTCAGCGACCATCAATATCGATGGCACCTACAGCATTACTCAACATCAAGCGATAGAACAAGTTAACGGTGATGGCGATATTAATGAGCTAACCATCGGAGTGGATGTTACTGATACCGATGGCGACACGGTATCAAATGCTGCCAATATCAACATCACGATAGCGGACGGTGCGCTTGCAACTGCGACCGACAGCAATGTTGCTTTTACTGAAACACAAGGTCCTCAAACGATTACTGGCGGGGACTTAACCGTTGCCGTTGTTCAAGGCAGTGACGACGTTGAATCGGTCACCTTTAATACAGCCGTCGAAAATAATGTGGTTTGGAGCAGTTTAACCAGCAATAACGAACAGACTTCAGTCAAGGTGAGCGATGACGGCAAAACCGTTCTTGTTTATACGGGTAATGATAGCAACGATACAGACAGTTATGTCTTGTCGGCAACCATCAATATTGATGGTACGTACAGCATTACACAATATCAGGCGATAGAACAAAATAATCAGCCGTTAGATAAGACAGTTTTGAGCATCGGTGTGGATGTTACTGACACCGATGGTGACACGGTATCGAATGCGGCAAATATCGGAATTACCATAACGGATGGCGCCTTAGCGACGGCGACGGATAGCAATATTGCCTTGACTGAAACGCGAAGTGGTCAAACGATAAGTACAGATGATTCTGGTGCTGATTTGACCGTTTCGGTTGTTCAGGGCAGTGACGAAGTTCAATCAGTCACGTTCAACATCGACGTATTATCAGACGATACATGGGCAGGATTAACCAGTAATAATAATGACACCAACATTGCCATTATTGAAAACGGGACCAAGGTAGTGGTTTACACTGGCTTCGACAGCGGTACTGCCGCTAACTATGTGCTGTCAGCAACCATTAATGTTGATGGTACCTACAGTTTTACGCAGCATCAGGCGATAGAACAGTCTAATGGTGATGGTGATATAAATGAACTAACCATCGGTGTGGATGTTACCGATACCGATGGCGATACCGTATCAAATGCCGCCAATATCAACATCACGATAGCGGACGGTGCGCTCGCAACCGCAACCGACAGCAACGTTGCCCTCACGGAAACACAAGGTCCTCAAACGATTACTGGCGATGACTTAACTGTTGCGGTTGTTCAAGGCAGTGATGATATCCAATCGGTTACGTTTAACAGTGATGTATTATTAAATAGCACGTGGGGAGGGTTGACCAGTAATAACAGTGATACCAATATCGCCATTGTTGAAAATGGTACTAAGGTGGTCGTTTATACTGGCTCAGACAGCAGTAATACTGCTAATTATGTGCTGTCTGCAACTATCAATATCGATGGCACTTACAGTGTTACTCAGCATCAAGCGATTGAACAGGTTAATAGCGATGGTGATATCAATAAACTGGTCATCGGTGTGGATATTACCGATACGGATGATGACACAGTAACGAATGCGGCCAAGATCGGAATTACCATAACGGATGGAAAAGACCCAATCGTCTCCAACATTCAGAATGTCCGTTTAGAAGAAAGCGGCATAGACAAAACGTCCGGCCAAGTTGAAGGCAGTTCCGATTATTTGGAGACTGAGCATGATTCAACGATGATCAGTGTCACCCAAAATGTCGACAACATTGAAACATTCGAACTAGATTTAGTGCAGCTTAATTCCCTTCTCGACGCAGAACCGATCCTTTCTGGTGGAAGAGAAGTTGTATTTATAGAGGTATCTGTCGGTGTTTATCAAGGTGTTACTTTAAAGAATAATGGTGACGTAAGAGATGTCATCATTAATGTGACTGTAAATAACGATGACACATCGAATACTTTTGGCCAGGTTAACTTTGAGTTAGTACGAGCAATCACACACTCTAAAGCTGATGGAAATGATGATGAAGTTACGTTCATCGTGCCTGTTATTGCGACCGATACAGATGGCGACGTCGCGACAAATGAATTCAATGTCACTATTGTCGATGACGTACCAGTAATAGAATCTAACCAAGAAATTGCGTTAGCAGAAAGCAGTACTCGAAGCCATAGCATTAATATCTTCGTCGCAGTGGATGACGATAACGACGGGAAACTTGATAACCATCGAGGCGCTGATTTAGGAAAAATAACAGAGACGGAGTATTCAGGTCCTGCTAACTCAGAGGTAGAACTAAGACTGGATTCGACAACCAACAGTAAAAGCGATTACACGATCATATTCAAAGGCGAAGAGATTGGAACGTTAGAGGTCAGATCTGGAGGCAAAGTAACCTACACAAGCCTTGGAAAAGATATCGATACTGGCGTCGACGGACTTGATATTCCCATCACGTTTACGGCGACCGACAGGGATGGTGATACGTCAACATCCTCTATAAACATCCATATTTCTGATAGCACTTCCATTATTGAAACACTGAGCGCATCAGGAACGGAAGATGCTGGTCGTAACAACGCGATAGTCGGTTCTGATAATGTAGTGAATGACAATGACAACGTCGATGCGACGAATGCCCCCATTAAAGTCGACTTTGTGGTAAACGTCGGTGACCTTGATTCCAATGAAAGCTTGCATTCCATCTCGATTTCAAACAATGCAAATGGCAGTTTCTATTATTTAGATAACAATGGAAACTATATTGCCGTCTCCGGTGGTGAGTTAACAGCAAGCCAAATAAAATCTTTTTCGCTTGATGGCGACAAATTGTCTTTAGATAACCTGTACTTTGTGCCAACGAATGATAGGTCAAGCGGAAGCAACGGGTTTAGATATAACATCAGCGCTGTGATATCGAGAACAGATGATAACAGTGGTGTAGAACTAGAAACCATCTCTGGAAGATTAGCGATAGATGTTTACGCTATTGCGGATACACCTACTTGGCGTAACCTAGACACTTACGAATCAGGGACGGAAGACGAAGGCAATATAGTATTAAATATCAAGGCAGTAACACAAGATAATAATAGTGAAACGATAACCTATGTTGTGGCCTTTAAAGACGGTGATTCGAACCATACTCTTGAACTAGCCGATGGTACAATTTTAGTCGCGGAGTCGATCACATTACCGAACGGCGACGTTGTAATGGGTTACAACGTCACCGCACAGCAGGTCAAAACACTGCAAGTCAATCCAGAAGACAATTTTAGTGGTGTCATCGAACTTGAAGTAACGGCAATTTCAACAGAGAACAACAATAGATTAGTCGAGCCAGGCAAAGAACAAGCTTACATATCGGATACCGTGGTTATCGATGTACGTCCTGTTGCCGATGAAGGTGAATTAATCGTAAGTCGTGTCAATGTTGATGAGGACACGGCATTTTTAACCCAAGATCATATCACCGTGAATCTGTTCGATGACCTCACCGATAATTCTGAACAAGCCTATATCGAGTTAATAGGGCTTCCTGAGGGAAGTGTCTTTAGCTACATAGATGGCAGCGAAACTATCACGCTGATCGTTAACGCTGATGGAAAAGGTTTAGAACTGGATTCTAATGGCAATGTTATTGATGTTGCTAAGCCTGTGGATCTTATTTTTACCTATGATGTTATTCAAGATTCAAACACAACCATTACGCCACCTCAAGACAGCAATGTTGATTTTGACTTTACAGTTAGAGCTTCAATTGAAGACACGGCGGACCTTAATAACGGCAATGCGGTTGACACCAATGTAAGTATTCCAGATCAAGTTATCCATGTTGATATAAAAGGCATTGCCGACGCGCCAGTTGTCGTTGGTAACGGACAATGGGATGTAATTCAGTCTGGCGATGAGATCTCGGGCATCAAAACGACAATCGATGAGAATTCTGAAGTCACGCTCGATTTTGCCATTGAGACAGGCGAGATAGTAAGCCCTGAAGATGGCTCCGAAACGATCTCTATTATTCTTTCGGATGCAGGTGGTGGCGATGCTGGCGAATATAAAATAATCGATCTTGCTACAGGTAATGAAGTCAGTTTGACTTATGTTGGTATTGAAAATGGCTATCCAAAATACGAAGCAAACGTGTCGAGTACAAATATTAAAATTGTACCATTAGTCAACTCTACTAACGATATTCACATTATTGCGAAAATAATTGTGACGGAAAATGATGGCAATACGAGAATAGAAGAAAAAGACATTTTTATCGAAGTGACGCCAGTCATAAGTAGCGCAGATAGCTATGCAACTACGTCAACAGGGAATGAAGATACGGCGATAAGTGTCAATTGGTATGCGAATTTACTCGATAATAAGACAACGGTAGACAATGAGTTTATAACCTCAGTGACGTTAGATGGTGGCCCTTCTGATGTACAAGTAATAATTGATGAAAGCGACAATTATAAGGTAGAGGTTAATGGTGGCGATGCCGCGCAATACCTTGTTAACGGAGAATACATACTCGCTGCTGATGACACGATTACAGTTACCGCTGTAGATGGTATGGCATTAACTAAAGATACTCTAACTATTAATGTTCTTGCACCCGAAGACTCAAGCGTTGATTTTGAGTTCGATACCGAGTTGACGGTTAAAGAGGTGGATGTAGATAACGAGAATAATGTGGCCACAAATGTCATTAACGGCGTTGTTAGCGTTGTCGTTAATCCCGTAGTTGAAGGTGATGATGAAGCCATACTTACCATCACGACGCTAAACACGGACGGCATTTCTTTTGAAGATGGCGGCGATACTGATAGCAGTAATGATGTCTATAATGTTAACGGCGACAACGATAGCATTAGCTTTACTATCAATGGAGAGGAAACGGGAGCCAATATTTCAATAGGGTTTAATGACCTTGACCCATCGTCCTTAGAGCAGGTATCTGAAATCGTCATCGATCTAAATTTATCGTCTCCTTTGAGTGATGCCGATAATTATTTAATCGACCAGCTATTTATAACTGGCGCTATTGATAATGGCGATGGTACGTGGACCGTCATTGACGAAAATTCTTTTGCAATTACTGCACCTGATGGTCTGTATGCCCTTGGTGAAACAGACCCTTATGAACTTAGCTTTACCGTTAGAGCTGAAGTTGTTGACTTGGGAGACGAGGGTGAAGGTAGCGCGCCTAAAGAAGTATCAACGGATATTAACGTTGTGTTTCTCCATCCAAACTCAAGCGTGCATACAGATGATTTAGCTACAACACTTTTACCTGACCCTGTTATTACCCCCGAGACGGTTATCGTTGGTACTGAAGACAACGCTATTGACTTAATGGAGCAGCTTAAAGGTCTAGGAATACTTAAATTTGAAGGTGCAGACGCTAAAAATGATGTGGTTTCAATTGTTATTGATACCTCTATTGAACCATTTACCTCATTAGGCGGTTTGTCGATTAATGGTGAAGAAAACTTCAATAATGGAAAATTTGCAATAAACTTCGAACTCAATGCAGATGGAAGCTTCATAACAAATGAAAGCTTAATGCTGACATTGCCTAACAATTATTCAGGTGATTTTAAATTGCCTATCACTGTTGTCATTACGGATAAGACGTCAGGTGATGAAAACATCACAACGCTGAATCTACCCGTACAAGTTACGCCTGTTGTTGATGGTATAAAGGAAACAACATTAGTCGTTGAAACGACGGATAGCTTTACCGATAACGAACCAACATCAATAGTGGCTGGTAAGGCGTATGAAGATGGAGCCATCCACCTAAATTTAACGATTGATAAATTGGATGGTTCAACACTCCAAAGCGAAGGCGGTATTGAAACTCTTGATACTGTGGCCGTAAATCTTGTTGATCCAAGCTTGGGGTCGTTATCTTTTGAAGGCTCACTGGACAGCTACGGCGTTGGTGCGATTTCTTTGGTCAATGGAGGTGTCAGTATCGATGCGTCTAAATTGAACAATGGTGTTAGTGCTGAAGACGTGCTCAATGACCTGATTTTTACGCCCGTTCACGATCTGGGTGGCGTCACCGTTGAGCTAGAATTATCTGGCACAATGAGCGACACCACAATATTTGATGTGGGTGGCACTGAACTAGTAAGCCATGGTGCGGTGCCCGTTGATGTTGACTTAGGTAGCGTTAGTTTTGATATTATCGCGGTGGTTGATGGTGTTGAAACCACAAACGCTGACGGTAGTTTACTCGATGTGGCCATATCGGGTGATGAAGATAGTGCAATATCGTTAGGAAATATCGGTCTACGTCTTGATGATTCTGACGGTTCAGAGCAATTTGTATCAATCAAACTCACTAATGTTCCCGATGATTTTCAGTTACAAGTGAATGCTGGATCTACCGGTCTATATTCTGTGAAAAACAATGGTACTGGTGAATGGAGCATTCAACTCAAGGGTAGCAATATAGATGCCGCTGACCTAGATTTAACCGGAATTGAGATCGTTCCGGCAGAAGATTTTTCTGGTACGGTTAATCTACAATATGTTGTATACACTCAAGAAAAAACCATTGACGTTCCAGTAGAACAAACCGGTTCTATCAAACTTACGGTTTTACCGAAAGGCGATGAGATCGATACAAGGGTAGCGGCTACCGCGATAGGAACGGAAGGCGAGGACTTTGTCTTAGACATCAATGCGAAAACTGTCGATAACCAAGACAGTCTAGAGGCCGCATCTGGTACATTGGATTACACCGAAAACGACGTAGAGAAAATAGAAATCACGATATCCGGTGTTCCCGAAGGGGCGTTGATTTCGTTAGCAGATGCTGATTCGGTTGTGTTAAATGCTGATGGCACTTGGACAATCATCGCTGATAGCCCTGTCACTCAAGTGACGTTTAACTCAGCAGATTGGAATAGCAACAATTGGCCGGACAATGGTTCTGGTTTGTCACAAATATTTGTTACTGTACGAACCATCGATAGCGACGGTGTTGGCGGGAACGTAAGCTATGGTGAACCATCAACTATTATCCCAATCACACTTGATATAGAGTCGATAAACGACAAGCCAATCATTGAAGCACCAGATACCTATACACCTGAATTAAATGAAGATGGTTCGATTCTAATTACCAATATTCAAATCGCCGATCCAGATTCTGCAGATGTTGATGCATTAGACGATTATGTTGTGACCCTTGCAGTGAATGACAGCCGTATTACGTTTGACGGTTCGCCTTCTTGGGCCGTGGATAATGGTGATGGTACCTATACGTTATCGAATACAATTTCCGAAATAAACGCATTGCTGACAACAGGGTTTACCGTTGTACCGAATCCGGACTTTAACGGCACTGTGTCGGTCAACGTTGACGTTAATGACGGTGGAAATAGCGGCACGGATAGCGGAATAGATGGTGAACACATTGCTGAAACCTACCGTTTTGATATCACGGTTAAGCCGATTAACGACAAACCAACGATAGAAGTCGACAATAACAGCCCAGCCGTGATTGATGAAGGTGGCTCGATTCTAATCGATAACATTCAGATTGCCGATATAGATTCTAACGACCCTGATGCGCTCAATGATTATGTAGCAATTCTTACTGTGAATGATAGTACGGTCATATTCAGTGGCTCGCCAAGTTGGGTAGTGGATAACGGAGACGGCACCTATACGTTAACGAATTCGCTTTCTGAAATAAACGCATTACTCACAACAGGGTTTACCGTTGTGCCAAATCCGGACTTTAACGGCACTGTGTCGGTCAACGTTGATGTTAATGACGGTGGAAACTACGGTGCTGATACAGGGGTGGTTAGTGAACACGACGCTGATACCTACCGTTTTGATATCACGGTTAATGCCGTTAACGACGCGCCAGTAAATACACTGTTTGATAGCCTGGCTGTCGATGAAGGCAGTGTCACGAAACTGACTGGATTAAGTGTAGAGGATATCGACTATGCAACGCGACCTGAGACCACACCGATAACGGTAACGTTAAGTACTTTGCAAGGTACGCTTACTTCCGTAATACCAGATTCATTATTGAATGTTACCGTTGATACTTCGAATCCTAATCAGGTCATTATTCAGGGACCAATTTCAGAAGTAAATCAACTGTTAACAGCCTCGGATGAAGGTGAAGGCGTTTTTTACACGGTTAGTAGTGGCAACACTGCTACGACTGATACTTTGACGATGGTGACAAATGACGGCGGAAATTATGATTCTGTCGGTACGATAGAATTGGATACAGACACAGCGGCGATCACTATTGCACCTGTCGTATCCGGTATTCCTGAACTACAACTTGCACTGCAAACTCAGCAGATTAGAACCAGCGTTTCCGGTAACCTTGCCGCTATTGGTATTCCGCTTATCGGACTGAATGCTAATCTGGTCTTCGCCTCAGATGTTGATACGGACGAAACCATAACAATACGAATTTCTGACTTGCCAGACACCGCTTCTGTGACGGGTGCAACGTTGAGTGGTGGTTCGTGGTACATCGACGCAGATGCCTTGGATTCTGCAGAAATTGTTGGTTTAGACAGCTCAGCTTCCTTGTCCGTTGTTGCGATAGCAGCAGAGTCGGGTGCAGTATCAGTGGAGAGCAGTCCAACCAACGTTAATATCGTTGTCGTTGAGGACAATACGCCTGATGTTGAGAGTGATCCGCAATTGATCGTCGCTTCTGATGAACCCACTATGTTACTTGGTACGGACGGAGCCGACATACTAGTAGGTGGAGCAGGTGGCGACCTATTAATAGGCGGTGCAGGCGATGATATTTTGACCGGTGCTGGCGGTGCAGATCAGTTTATTTGGACTCAATCAGATTTTGTCAGCGATAGCGTAGATATTATCACTGACTTTAGTACAACCGAGGGTGATACTATTAACCTGTCAGATCTGTTGAGCGAAAATGAAAACGAAACGTTAGAACACTTCCTAAGCGAACATGTTAGCGCTACCGTTAGTGATAATGGTAACGATATAAATCTACTCATTACAGGTGACAGTCCAGATGTAGTGACGCAGACAATTGTTGTGCAAGGTTTAGGGGCTGATTTCTCAAGCACGAGTACTGATTTAGTCAATGATCTTTTTGATGCTCATGTGTTTGGATAAACAAAATTTTAGTTAAGATAGATTGATTAAAGAGGGCTCATATAGGGGCCCTCTTTTTATTTACACCCTAAATGGCTGTGTTAGCATTTTATCCAAATACTGTTCTCTGGGCTCCCTAAACTCTGGCACACCAATAACACAGCCGCCATGACCGCCAGTTGGTTGGCTTATATAGGTTTTAAAGAACCTATCCCAAATGGAAAGGAAAAAGCCAAAGTTCGAATGCGTTTCCTTTGCGACAATAGAGTGATGTACGCGGTGCATATCGGGTGTGACGACAACCTTTCTTAGCCAACTATCTAAGGCCAATGGCATTCTGGCATTACTATGGTTGAACATGGCACTGACGTTTAATACTACTTCGAAAATCACGACAGCTAATGCGGGCGCTCCAAGTAACATTACGCACCCAATTTTAATCCAAGCAGAGAGTACGATTTCAATGGGGTGGAACCGAGAACCCGTCGTAAGGTCTATATCTTGATCTGCGTGATGCACTCTATGTAATCGCCATAGAAGAGGGACACGGTGGAACAACATATGCTGAAGATAGATAACCATATCTAAGATTACAACGGACAATACGACGGTTAGCCAAAACGGGAGGTCAATGAGGTTAAACAGACCGAACGATTCCGTCTCTGCGAATTGTGCAGCCTGAAAAGCAAGAATAGGCATGATCACCGTTAGTAAAACATTGTTAGATATAATCAGACTTAGGTTGTTTATCCACCGAATGGATTTCTTTTGGGTCAGTGCCTTTCGGGGCTTGAGCCATTCCCATAGAGCAAACAGGCCGAACGCGGCAACAAAAAATGCGAGACGAATAACCGCTGGATCTTTCATGAGCAATGCCTAATGTATTTGATATTACCGTTACTCTAAGTACAATCGGCATAACTTTCTACTATTAAATGATCAAAAGATAAACATGCGAATTCACTCTGTTCATAAACTCATTGAACATAGACACTCTATCTCGACCAAAGCCTTCAACGCGCGTGGTTCTAAGGTGGTGCGATGTCCGTATTGCCAGATAGCAAAAATATATTGCATATGTCCTTATCAACCGGACATCAACAGCAATGTTTCCGCTCTCATTTTGATGTCCAAAAATGAGGTATTAAAGCCAAGTAACACCGGGCGGCTTATTGCAGACGTTATTAAAGATACCTATACCTTTCAGTGGAACAGAACAGAACCTGAAAAAGAACTGGTCGCGCTACTCAGTTCAACATGTTATCAACCCATTATTGTTTTTCCGGAAGAGTATGTAGCTGATAGTAAAAGAGTATTGGAGCATCCAGATTTGGAAGCATTAACTGCAAAACCTGATGGTAAAAGATTATTATTGGTGTTTATTGATAGCAGTTGGCGAGAATCTAGAAAGATATTTCGTAAGTCGCCTTACCTTGACTCGCTACCTGTAGTATCGATAAAGCCAGAAATATTGTCTCAGTATGTAATGCGCAAATCAGATAACGAAAACCACCTTTCTACGGCTGAAGTAGCTAATATTGTATTGGAAATGGTTGGAGAAGAAAAAGCAGCGCATAATTTGCGTCTATGGTTTGAATTATTTAGAGAAAGCTATCTACTGACCAAGACACGTATGGGGGCTGACCTTTCTCGGCCCGCGTTAGCTAACTACGTCGCATTAACTAACTATGCCGCATTAACAGCATGATATAAGACGCTTATATACTGACGAACTAACCACTAAAGCCCAACAAAACTTGGCTCAGGTCACGGTATGTAGCGGTGGTGTTGTGGATAATGTTTACGTTTTACTATTTACTTTTTGATTCCCTATTTGGAATCTTTCATTAGGAGAGAACCATGTACTACGGCTTTGATGTCGGCGGCACTAAAATTGAATTTGGTGCATTTAACGAAAAACTGGAACGGGTAGCAACAGAACGCGTTCCAACACCAGGTGATGACTACCAATTATTGGTCGATACCATCGCGGGAATGGTTAAGAAATACGACCAACAGTTTGAGATCGAAGGTACCGTAGGTTTAGGGCTTCCAGGAATGGAAAATGCTGACGACGGAACAGTATTAACCGTAAACATCAAAGCGGCGAAAGGTAAGCCATTAAGACGTGATCTTGAAAGTGCAATTAGCCGTAAAGTTCTTATCGAAAACGACGCGAACTGCTTTGCGCTCTCAGAAGCGTGGGACGAAGAATTGCAGGATGAAAAATCGGTTATCGGCTTGATCTTGGGTACGGGGTTTGGTGGCGGTTTTGTTTTTGATGGAAAGATTTTCTCTGGGCACAACAATGTGGCTGGTGAAGTAGGGCACACACGTCTTCCTATCGATGCATGGTTTCACTTAGGTGATACAGGTACAGCACCTTTATTAGAATGTGGCTGCGATAAAAAAGGTTGTTTAGATAACTATCTTTCTGGGCGTGGATTCGAATTACTTTATGCTCACTACTATGGTGAGAAAAAGAAAGCGATTGATATCATTAAGGCGCAAGCTGAAGGCGATGAAAATGCCGTTGAGCACGTTGAACGCTTTATGGAATTAGTGGCAATCTGCTTCGCCAATTTATTCACCGGCCTTGACCCCGATGTTGTGGTATTAGGCGGTGGTTTATCAAACTATGATTTGCTATACCAAGAACTACCAAAGCGTATACCTAAATATCTCATGTCTGTTGCTAAGTGTCCTAAAATCATCAAAGCAAAACATGGCGATTCTGGCGGTGTACGCGGTGCAGCATTCTTGAATATTAAGTAAAGTATTGAACTGCCTTAAGCGTAAACTCTCCGTATGAAGTTTAGGGCTGTTCATCTTAAAATAAAATTGATCTACTTCCACGAAAACCAACGTCATCCCCATGAAAATGGGGATCTAAAATCACCAAGATTCCCGTTTTCACGGGAATGACGAAGTATTTAGCACTAACCGAACAGCATTACGTCTGCACGGGAATGACGAAGTATTTAGCACTAACCGAACAGCAATACGTCTGCACTGGAATGACGAAGTACTTAACACTAACCGAACAGCATTACGTCTGCACGGGAATGACGAGGTATTTAGCACTAATCGAACAGAATTACGTGTAAACGGAAATCTTAAAATTGAATTCTCGCGAGGACAGTCTAATTAGATTGGTTTAAACCACTAATATTACTTTTCACCTACACCGCGATTCTCTTTTTTTGCCAATGTAATCTTGCCAAAGCCAAGCTTTTTAAAGTAATTATCTCGATAATCTCTTACCGCTTTGGTAGTAGATACGGCCTCTATTTGCTGTTCCATTTTTAAAAAGTCAGAAATATCTAAGCCTTCTGCTTCCGCTACGGCTTCTTGAATGGTGCGGTGCTTTTCATATGAAAATGTGAGTGTTTTTTCTTCTGTTTTGTATACATAAAGAATGGTTCTGGCCATTTTTACCCCTTGTTAAACTGGTTTACATAAGTAATGACGAATTCACTTATTCCGTCAATATCATTAATATCGAGTTGTGGTAGTGCGCTATCTACTCTTACATCCGCTGCGATCGCAATAATGTCGGGGTCTTGGTTGTATAACCAAGGTTTACCAACTTCATCTCGATGGAGCTCAATCTTTGGGAAGGAGAGTGTCTTGCAACCTTCTACAAGGATAAGGTCTAATTTGGAATGGTCAAACATGTTTAGTAGATATTCGAAGTTTTCTTCTTTATCTGGTGTTTCAGTAAACAATACATGTCTGTTACCGGAGGCGATGAGCATCTGATCGGCTCCCGCTTTACGCAACCTATAACTATCTTTTCCCGGCGTATCCAAATCAAAATCATGATGGGCGTGCTTTAACACGGCAACACGAACGCCATGGGCTTTGATTTTCGGTAGTATAGCTTCTAAAAGCGTCGTTTTCCCTGTCCCGCTATAAGCGGCAAATCCAAGTAAAGGTAGCGTAGGTCTCTGCATTGTATTACCAAATTGAGTTAGTTCTTCTGGCGTGTTTAGATTAATAAAAGTCTCTGGTTTATCGGAGAAGTCGATATACTCAGTATGACATTTGTCCAATAGTAGTTTTATTTTTCGGTCTCCCGCTTGCAAGAAAGACTCGAGTTTTGGAAGAGCACGTTTGTTCCAAATACTAAACACAGGTTGAGCGTGTTTACCGTCATGCGCGACATAAACATCAACATCTGAATTCAATTTAGCACTCAGCCTACTGACAAGGTCGTTGGGTATATTTGGTGTATCACAAGGAGTAAAACCAACCCACTGCGACTCAGAAGAACTTAGCGACGCGTGAATGCCAGCTAACGGGCCTTGAAAGCCGTCTATCTGGTCGCTGTGTACTTCGGCGAATTTACTGTAACTCGCTTGGTTTCTATTCGCGTTTATGCGGATCAATTCAATTTGATTGCTTAAACGTGAATATACTGTTTCTACAAGAGACTTGCCTCTGAGCAGTAATAAGCCTTTATCGCTGCCGCCCATTCTGGATGCGCGACCGCCAGCTAATATAACCCAACTTAAAGAATTGTTATGCATTTGTGTTCTTATTTTTTGTGTAATTTAAAATGTGTTGTTAAACAATAACTAATATAAATGTAGGTTACACTTTACTCAATCGATTGAATAGTAACTAGCATGACAGATAGCTATTATATATAATCTTCGCTATGCAATGAGTGTCTTTTACCAATTACGTCTTTAAACCCTACTATTAGTTGTCTTATATGCCAACAACCGCGAAGTATACCACAGACCATCCCTTTCCAATTGATGTGCAATATCAAGGAATATCCATATTAATCGTCGACGATGAAGTTGGCATCTGCGAACTTCTTTATAAGGCATTGAGTCGGCTTTTTAGGCAGATCGATACAGCGACGACTATCAGGCAGGCTGAGCAACTTAGACAGCGAAATCAATATGATCTGGTATTGCTGGATATCAATCTACCTGACCGTTCTGGTATGGACTGGCACGAAGTCTTTGAAAACGGGACCAATAGCACCGACGTCATATTCATTACAGGCTATGCAAACCTGCAAATGGCTATCAAAGCATTAAAGCTTGGCGCAAGCGACTTTATACTGAAGCCATTTAATATTGACCAAATTTACTGTGCGGTTAAGAAATGCATTGATAATCGAATTGAAAAAAGAAATATAACGGCCTTAAAAAGAGACGTTATGCGATATTTACCGGCTAAACTTATTGGTAATTCAGCTCAGAGCCGCACACTGGATAAGCAGATCAATCAATACGCACCGTCTAACGCAGCGGTGTTAATACAAGGTGAATCTGGGACGGGTAAAGAGTTAGTTGCCCGCGAACTTCACCTAAGAAGTGGTCGCAGTGGCGCATTTGTACCTTTGAACTGTGGTTCAATGGATGCGGCTAATCTGGCTAACGAACTGTTCGGATATTGCGATGCACATACGTCGAATACATGCCGCGACGGACTATTAAGAATTGCCAATGGAGGGACCCTATTTTTAGACGAAGTGAGTGAACTTCCGCACAACATGCAATCAGCCCTGTTGAGAGTGCTTGAAGAGCGGGTTGTGCGACCTTTAGGTGCCAACCGTGTCTTTACCACAAATGTAAGAATTGTAGCGGCAACGAATAAGGTTTTAAAGACTCAGGTGGACAAGGGCGAGTTTAGACAAGATTTGTATTACCGTCTAAACGTGTTAAGTATTCATGTCGCCCCTTTAAGAGAACGAAGTGATGATCTGGTTGAGCTGATTCCTTATTTTACAAGGCTTCTAGCAAACGAACAAAGTGTAAAAGTACCAGGATGGAGCAGTGGTGAGATTGATGCGCTGCAAAACTATCATTGGCCCGGAAACATTAGAGAACTGCGCAATTTAATAGAACGTTGTATTTTGACTGGAAATTCGATCGCACACCACTGGCATGAAATATCCCATAACCCAACTTTGGATAAACATCGACAGGTTATCAATATCGGTGGCAACAACTCAATGCCAATGATAATGGATGAAGAAATAGTGGGTTACCCAGATGACTGGGCAATGAAGGCGGTTGAGAAAGCGCATATCGTGCAAGTTGTAAATTACTGCGATGGTAATAAAACGGCGGCTTCTAAGAAACTCAAAATATCCAGAAAAACACTAGACAGAAAGTTTAAAGAATGGGGTGCATAAACGGGTGTCAACATGTATAGCAAAATAAAGGAGAAAATCAGGACAACACTTAGGTATCGCCTCTTTATTCTAATTTTTTTGCCGATCATTACCATATTGCTCTCACTGATTGCCTTTAGTTTTTATTGGACCGTCAATTACACATGGCAAAATGCGCTTCAAGACGTTTCTGAGAAACTCAATATTGTTGAATTCAACATCAAAACAATGCAGGAGAGGCAAAACGAATTATTGCGGAGTTACTCAGATTCATATCGTTTTAAAAAACAACTTAATGATACAAATAGCAGCTCAGAAGAGATAAACCATTGGATTGAATCACACGAACCATTTCAACACTTTGATTTTGTAAGTTGGGTACCAGTAGACAAAATAGAGAATGAATTCTCTTACGTTTCTTACACCCAGACCCCTGCATTCTTTGACATATTGACTGCAAGCAAACTTAATGAACTCAGACCTGGATTGGCAGATAAAGCCCGTATTACAATTCAACAAGAGCCAATACCTCTAACCGATGGCTTTGTTAGTAGAACCATCTATCCAGTACGAGATAATGATGGACGATTACTTGGTTACCTTGATGGTGGCATACTTCTAAACAACAATCTTTCTGTTGTTGATGAGTATAGAGATCTTATTTATCCCTTTACGAATGAACAAAATTCAGAGCACGGAACGGTTACCATTTTCTTAAGAGACGTGCGTGTCAGCACCAATGTTGTTTCAAAATCGGATGGACTGCGTGCCCTAGGTACACGAGTTTCAGATACAGTGAAAGAGGCCGTTTTAGAACGGGGTGATAATTATATTGATAAAGCCTTCGTTTTTGATGATTGGTATATCTCTGCCTATCAACCAGTGTATGACCACCAAAACAAGGTAGTGGGCATTTTCTATACGGGTTATGAGGTTTGGCCTCTCGTTGAATCCTACGTTGTTAACCTGATTGAAATCTCATGTGCCATTTTGCTTGTATTGTTGATATTAGCGGTGCTGGTGTACCGAAATACTAATGAGATGTTCTATCCCATACAGCGTATTTCAAGCACGGTTAAGTTGATTAAAAATGGTAAAAATGGACGAATTGGCGATCTTGAACTTGATCAGGAACATGAGTTAGCACAACTAGGCTCACAATTTGACAGCATGTTAGATCAACTTGAGAAAAGAGAGAATGAAATACAGAGTGCGGCCGACCAACTCGAATATAAAGTTGTTTCTCGCACCGCGAGCTTAAATCAGAAAACTCAAGAACTAGAAGAACATATTGAGTTACTCAATGTAACGAGAGACAAGTTAATTAACAACGAAAAACTAGCCGCTCTTGGTAAGCTCACTGCTGGTATTGCCCACGAGATAAACAATCCAATTACGGTAATTTTAGGCAATATACAGTTGTTGCAACTTGATTTTGCAAATGAGAATCCGTCTGTCGCATATGAATTAGAAAATATTGTGAATCAGATAGATAGGATAACCAATATAACCTCAAGCCTGTTGCAATATAGTCGCGTAGGCAATGAACTGGAAATGTTGACGGATGAAAACATTTCAGACGTGCTACAGAAAGCAATTACGCTCGTTAGGACGGGCACTTACGTTAAGAACATCGATTTTTTTACTCACTTTTCAGAAAGTGAGACGGTGCAGTGTAATCGAAATCAACTATTACAGATTATTATAAATGTATTGATGAACGCCATACAATCCATGCAGGGTAAGGGTTCTTTAGGTATTTTTACCGAAGACTGGTTAGTAGATTCAAAAGTTAATGGTGCAATAATTCATATTCAAGACAAAGGCTGTGGGATCAGTTCGCAAGAGATAGCGAATGTTTTCGAACCATTTTATACAACCAAATCTGATGGCACTGGATTAGGGTTGGCGGTATCGCTGAGTTTGATCAATCTAATAGGTGGTAAGATTGAAGTCACATCAAAAGTCGGTGTGGGCTCAACGTTCAGTATATTCTTAAAAAAATGCGTGATACCCGATCTTGATGATCCATTGAAGGAATAGAACGATAACCACTCCCCATTTTAGCGCATCATTAATGCTTAATTAATGGATCAATTTGGTGCTTGTTGACCCTTTATGGGGCAATTAGGTTGTAAATCTCTTTTTAGAAATTCTATCTATTTCAAATATATCCTTTAAAAACAATGCAATATATGTGTTTATGTTCTAATCCTAATAGACTCATTTTTTGGAACGCTACTTGCTTCGTCAACAACCAATAGAGAAAACAACCATTTTGGTTAGATAATAGACAAAGTGCACAACAATAGTGCGATATACATGGAGTAGTATTTAGAATGAGTATTTCCGCTAACGAAATTCATGGCGCAGTACAGACATTAACCGAGAGCTCTGACACGTTATTTTTGCTATTGGGCGCAATAATGGTGTTTCTAATGCATGCTGGTTTTGCCTTCCTAGAAGTCGGTACAGTAAGAAAGAAGAACCAAGTGAATGCGCTGGTTAAGATCCTAGCTGATTTTGGCGTATCAGCTATAGCATATTTTTTTATAGGTTATTGGGTCGCTTATGATGCTAACTTTTTTTCAAGTGCCGAAACTTTATCTGCCGGTAACGGATACGAGTTGGTCAAATTTTTCTTTTTGCTAACGTTCGCCGCCGCCATTCCAGCTATCGTTTCGGGTGGTATCGCTGAGCGCGCTCGTTTTTATCCTATTTTGCTCGCCACCTTTTTTACCGTTGGTTTTATCTATCCATTTTTTGAAGGCATTATTTGGAACGGAAATTTTGGTGTTCAATCATGGTTTGAGTCTAATTTTGGTGCGGGATTCCATGATTTCGCAGGCTCAGTCGTTGTGCACGGTGTCGGTGGATGGATTGCACTTGTTGCCGTACTCTTTTTGGGTATGCGTAAAGGGCGTATCCGTGCGGGCAAGCACACAAACTTTGCGCCTTCGAACATTCCGTTCTTAGCGCTTGGTGCCTGGATTCTATCGGTTGGTTGGTTTGGTTTTAATGTCATGTCCGCTCAAACCCTAAATGGGATTAGTGGTTTAGTGGCCATGAACTCATTGATGGCCATGGTGGGAGGTATTCTAGCGGCTCTAGTTGTTGGTAAAAATGACCCAGGTTTTATCCACAATGGGCCTTTAGCAGGTTTGGTTGCTATATGTGCTGGGTCTGACTTAATGCATCCGATTGGCGCTTTGGTAACGGGGGCAATTGCGGGTGGTATGTTTGTATGGCTGTTTACCTACATACAAAATAAAACAAAGTTTGACGATGTACTAGGTGTATGGCCATTACACGGCGTTTGTGGTGCTTGGGGTGGCATTGCTGCGGGTATCTTTGGCCAGACGGCTCTGGGGGGCTTAGGTGGCATTAGCTTTACCGTTCAAGTTATGGGTACGTTGATGGGCATTTTGGTTGCATTGATAGGGGCTGGTTTAGTTTACGGCATGCTCAATCAATTTGTTGGCCTACGATTGAGTGAAGAAGATGAGTTTAAGGGGGCGGATTTAGCGATACATAAAATAAGCTCTATTAATGAGGATTAAACAGCGAGTTCTCATTTATTGAAAAAAACGGCTAATTAGCCGTTTTTTTTCGACTATAGTCTAAAACCTTGCACTATAAGTGGTATTTCCTAAATGCTAAACTTTACTTATAGATGAATAACAAAGCAAAAGGGAAGTTCAATGTCATTTCCATATAAAAATATCGTTATATTATCTGGTGCTGGGATATCCGCTGAGTCTGGAATCAAAACCTTCCGTGCACAAGATGGGCTTTGGGAAAACCATAAGATTGAAGATGTCGCCACACCGGAAGGCTTTCATGCTAACCCAGATTTGGTACAAAACTTTTATAACAAGCGACGTCGTAAACTTCAAAGTGAAGAGATAAAACCAAACTTAGCCCACCAAGCTTTAGGCCGCTTAGAAGCGGAATTGGATGGAAAGGTGACGGTTATTACGCAAAACATCGATAACCTACATGAACGGGGCGGCACAAAGAATATTATTCATATGCATGGCGAGCTTCTAAAAGCGCGCTGTTCAGAATCTTCGCAAGTTGTTGAGCATAAAGACGACATTCAAACTGGAGAGCTCTGTCATTGTTGTCAGATCCCTGTGCAGATGAGACCACACATTGTTTGGTTCGGTGAAATGCCTCTTCGTATGGGTGATATTTATTCCGCGCTCGAGGAAGTTGACCTGTTTATTTCTATTGGCACATCTGGTGTGGTTTATCCTGCGGCTGGCTTTGTGCATGATGCGCGTATGCATGGCGCTCATACAATCGAAATCAACCTAGAGCCATCTGCGGTTGAAAGTGAGTTTGAAGAGAAGAGATACGGTAAAGCCAGTATAGAAGTACCCAAACTGGTTGCGGAGTTGCTTAGCCACCAAGATGCCAAAAGCGCTTAGTGCGCAAGGTTCTGGATCTCTAATGGGTATAAGTATAAACGCGGAGAGAAAGAGGTTAGGGATAGGGTAGAGCAATAAAAAAGTGGCTAAAGCCGCTTTTTTATTGCTGCAGAGAATGGCATTAATTATGTGTTCAAAATGAACTCGATTCCACAGACCGCTCAAGACGTCCTTGTTCGTTTAGCAAAGGCCATTCATGGCCTTTTATGTCTGCTTTATCGAATACATTTCATCTAATAAGTTGCTTAGTGTAATTGGTCTTATTGTTCGATCTTTAGTTTTTGGAAATACTCTTCATAAAGAACACTTGCTTCGCCAACCTCATCCTGCCAAAAGCCCGAATTCATGACCTCTTGAGGTGGGAATATATTCGTATCGTTCGCAAATTCTTCAGGTAAAAGTGGATAAGCGGATTTGACTGGCGTTGGGTAGCCAATTTCGAGGGCTATTTTGGCCGCATTTTCTGGTCGTAATAGGAAGTTGATCATCTTATGTGCAGCATCGACGTTTTGCGCTCCAGCAGGAATAGATAAACTATCCATCCAGAATATGGTCCCTTTTTCGGGCCAGATAATATCAATATTTGCGCCTTCTTGGCGCGCCATATAGGCGGAACCATTCCAGAGCATACCCACGGCTGTTTCACCCGCTAAATAAGGGTTTGCAGGAAAGTCTGAATTGAATACGAGTACATTGGGCATCAGCTTTTTAAGCTCGTTATACGCGGCCTCTATCTCGTCTGGGTTTGTAGTATTAGTAGAGTAACCTAAGCGAACCAAAGCAATGTGGAAGAACTCACGAGAGTCATCCATCATCATCAACTGGCCTTCCCATTTAGGGTCCCAAAAGTCATCCCAGCTAGTGATAGAGCTTGCATCCATCATATCTGTGTTGATGCCGATACCCGTTGCTCCCCAAATATAAGGAATGGAATAAGTGTTGTCTGGGTCAAACGATTTGTTTAGGTAATTCTCGTCGAGTTCTTTGAAATGCGATAGCTTCGTTTTGTCTATCGCCGTCAACATGTTTTCTTTGCGCATCTTAGAAACAAAATAGGTCGAAGGAACAACTAAGTCATAGCCTTTTCCTTGGGTTTTGAGTTTGGCATACATAGTTTCATTTGACTCATATGTAGAGTAAATGACTTTGATACCAGTCTCTTTAGTAAAGTCTTCTAAGATTGAATTTGGAATGTATTCAGACCAGTTATAAAAATAGAGTTCATCATCAGCGGCAAAAGCGCTTGCTGATAGTGTCGCGGCACAAAGCGTGCTCGAAATAATTTTAGACCAGTTATTCATCATTTTTCCAACCATGTTGATTTTTCTGTCCAAAGAGTAATTCTCTCTGAATCATTCTTTATGCAATACATCATTCGACGTGAATTTTAAACGAAGTTAATTACTTTGCAATCGAATTAGAACGAATTAAATCGACTTAGTCTTTTCTCGCACGATAATTTGGGAAAGCGCGACTAAAACTAATGAGACGACCAGCATCAGTGTTGCTAATGCATTCACTTCGGGCGATATCCCAACCTTGACCATAGAGTATATTTTAAGCGGCAATATTTCATAAGCTGGACCCGTTACAAAGGAGCTAATGATGACATCATCCAAAGAGAGGGTAAAACTAAGCAACCAACCAGCGGCAACAGCCGGTTTTGCTAAAGGAAAGATTATCTGTTTTAAGATTATCCACTCGCTCGCACCAAGATCTTTTGCCGCTTCTAACATTTTGACATCAAATCCATTTAATCTGCTGTATACCGTAACGACAACAAATGGTAAACAAAAGGTAATGTGTGCAATAAATAAGGTAACAAAGCCTAACTGGACACCGATGACTAAAAAGAGAGCGAGCAATGAGATCGCCATAACAATATCGGGTGACATCATGACAATGAAAAGTAGCCCGTTAACCATACCTTTACCTTTGAAGCGGTAACGAAACAGAGCCACGGCCGTTAAGCTTCCTAATATGGTTGCCACAGTCGCAGAATAAAGCGCGATATTGATAGAATGCCATGCCGCTTGCATCAAACTGTCGTTGTTAACCAAGGACTCATACCATTTCAGTGTCCATCCTCCCCATTTCATGCCAAATTTACTGACATTAAATGAATTTGCGATAAGGACAAAAATGGGGAGGTATAAAAATAGATACACCAGACTGACGAAACTAAATTGAAATACACGTTTCATAACTAAAACTCTCCCTTACGATTGAGCATCTTCCCAACCTTGTAATAGACAGTCAGCATCACAGCCATTGATGCTGTTAATGCGATGCTAGTCGCTGCTCCGAACGGCCAATCTCGACTATTTAAGACTTGGCTTTTTATTACGTTACCAATCAGTAAGTTTTTTGCGCCCCCGAGTAAATCGGACACATAAAACATACCGAGCGCGGGTAATAAAACTAACAGGCAACCTCCAATAATTCCGGGCATGGTTAGGGGCAAAGTGACACGCATAAAAGATTGAATTTTATTGGCACCAAGATCCCTTGCTGCTTCTATGTATGTGCTGTCCAATTTTTCTATAGCGGAATAGAGTGGCAATATCATGAATGGCAACAGAACATAAACGAGACCAATCATGACAGCGGTTTCTGTATACATAAGACGAATTGGTTTCTCGATAATATCTAACGCAAGTAAGCCTTGATTTAGGATCCCTTGAGTACCAAGCACGATTTTTAAGCCGTAGGTACGAATTAAAGAGTTCGTCCAAAAGGGAACGATAACTAAAAATAACATAATAGGGCGTTTATCAACGGGCATCTTTGCCACGATGTAGGCAAATGGGTAGCCAATGACCAGACACAAGAGTGTTGCAATAATCGCCATATAAAAAGAGTGCGCCAATACTTTAGCGTATAGAGGATCAAATAAACGGATGTAGTTGTCTATAGTGAACGTCATCTCAATCAGGTTGGCTTCATCTCTTGTTAAAAAGCTGGTGCCAATAATCATCAGGTTAGGCAGCAGAACAAACAACGTCAACCAAACAACGATTAAGACAATGATTGCTTTTTGCAGGTTAAACTTGTTGTTCATCTTTCAATACCACTTCCCAACTTTCTACCCAAGTGACAACCACTTTCTGACCAAGAGAGTGGTCAACGTCGGGATCATCTTCATTAAAGAATTCACTTACCATGACTCGGTCACCATTTTCTAACTCTATGACCGAATCTAATGTCATCCCTTTATAAGTCCGTTCTAACACATGACCAACGATGCCTTTAGATTCAGATTCTTTAATCTCTTCTAATCGAAGGTCCTCTGGACGTAGGAGGACTTGTAGCTCTTCACCTTGTTTAAAGTCACCGTCGAAATAGATGGTCGACTCCACGCTATCTATCTCCACAAGTACGCGCTTCTCATCGACACGTTTTAACGCTTTGGCTTTGAACACATTAATTTCACCAATAAATCGAGCGACGAATAGATTTTTGGGCTCCTCGTATATCTCTTTAGGTGAGCCGTCCTGTTCAATAATGCCATCACGCATAACAATAATACGATCAGACATAGATAAAGCTTCTTCCTGATCATGTGTAACAAAAACGAAGGTAATTCCAAGCTTGCGTTGTAACTGCTTTAATTCGATCTGCATCTGTTTGCGAAGTTTGTAGTCGAGTGCTGATAAAGATTCGTCAAGCAACAATACTTTTGGCTTATTCACCACAGCTCTTGCGATAGCAACACGTTGTTGCTGTCCTCCGGATAATTGCTGGGGCTTTCTCGAGGCATACTCTTCGAGGCGAACCATTTTTAGCGCCTCAAGGACCCTCGGTTTTATGTCTGATTGAGCCACTTTTTGCATTCGGAGACCGAACGCAACGTTTTCAAATACCGTCATATGAGGAAAAAGTGCATAGCTTTGAAAGACGGTATTAACGGGTCTATGTTCTGATGGCATATGGGTGACAGTGTCACCGTCGATTGATATTTCACCGGCATCGGCCTGTTCAAAGCCCGCTATTAATCTTAGTACCGTTGTTTTACCACAACCTGATGGACCTAATATAGTTAAAAACTCACCATGATTGACTTCTAAATCGAGGCGATTTATGACTTGTTTTCCATCAAAACTTTTTGATATGCAGCCCAAATTGACAACGGGCGTAGGGGACGATGTAATCTGATTCAACGCGTAGTTTGCTCCGTAACATTGAAAAACCGTACGATAACTGATTAACCATGCGCTAAAACGCGGAGGCGAGATTAATTAGGTATCAATATTGATCGAATAATAATCTTCTATTTTAGTAATTCAAAGTCTTTTTAGTCAACAAACCGACAAATTAATAACTTAATGCCATTCGCTTTTACTTGGCATTCAACCTGTTTCCACACAGTAGTTAATAAACATAAACAAGTTTGTGTTTCAAGATTGTAAACAATTTAAGTATACTATCGCCAATTCTCTTTTAACCAAGAGCGTCGTTGGCAATTTTTAACTCGCTCGGAATAAAAAATGACTAAAAATATTGAAAAAAACTTTACGTTAGGCGGTTCAATTGAAACCGCTTTAACTGGCAAATATGAGTTAAAACCAGGTGCCGTTCTTCACGAGGCTTGGAAATTCACTATTAAAAACTTTGTTTCTTTTTCACCGGCCATTGTCATTCTTTTAATTGTTCAGATTGCGATTTTCTATATCGCCTTAAAACTGCAGTTAGGTGACCCTTCGGTCATCTTACAGATGTTTCAAAATCCTGAGACTTTTGATCAAAGCATAATAGAAGCCATTTTTATTGCGAACTTCAGCTACGAAGTGATTTCGGCACCTATCTATGCAGGCGTATCAATGATGGCGATGAGTCATGCTGCGGGGTTAGTCACGAAACCAGATCATATTTTAAAAGGCCTAGCCTTCACGGTTCCCATCATACTTGCGACGCTTATCAGTTTAATCGTCCAAGGTGTGGCGGGTATGTTACTGCCCATGTTCTCTATGTATTTTTCTATTGCATTTAGTAATGCCGTGTTGTTGGTATGTGAAAAACGCATGTCACCAATGCAATCGTTGTTTCTGTCTATAAGAGCCGTGAACAAAAAACTGTTCCCATTGGCGAGTATCTATTTGTTCTTGTCGGTTCTGATGTTTTTGTCTGCGATATTTTACGGATTCTTGCTTATTTTCACCTTACCGTTCTTTTTCCACGCTAAAGGTATTATTTACCGCAACATGTTTGGCATTTCGTTAAAAATAATCGCTAGCGAAGCAAACGGAAACGAAGATCAGCATAACAATAATAGCGGTAATGATGATGATGATGATGACAGCAATCATCGTGATGACAGCGACGATAGCGATGGCAGTGGCGACGACGATGATCGCCAAACCAAGAAAGTAGACAAACCGTCAGAATACAACCAAGGTTCAAATACATTTGATGCGTAAAAATTTAACGTTAATACTGATTGTATTTGGGGTGTTCATCGTCACAACCGTTGTATTTATAAAGCGACAAGGAACCGATCAACGTTCAGTAGCCGAACAAACTTCGATTACGCTACCTAGTGATACACCAGACTTTGCTTCAATGAGTAATGCAAACCAAAAGAAGCAAGCTTTCTTTGATTTTCTTGAGCCAAGTATTCAGTTGGAGAATCGAAGAATAATCGACGAGAGAAAGCGTCTTAATGAGATAGAACAAGCATCGAAGTCTGGGTCAATTCATGCAGACGATATTAACTATGCCCGCCAGCTTGGAGAACGGTATTTTTCAACGTTACCAACCAAAGGGATAACACCAGACTGGTTGAGCGAGATGTTGATAAAGGTAAATGTCTTACCTAATGCACTTGTGTTAACACAGGCGGCTAACGAGTCTGCTTGGGGGACATCACGCTTTGCGACGGAAGCAAGTAATTATTTTGGTCAATGGTGTTATAAAGCTGGTTGTGGATTGATACCGCTCAGAAGACAAGATGGGGCTACCCACGAAGTGGCAAAATTTAGGTCCGCGACAGGGTCGGTTCACGGTTATTTTATGAACGTAAACCGTAATAGAGCCTATTCTGAACTTCGTGAAATTCGCAACAAGCTCGCAGAGAAAAAGAGTGATTTATTGAGCCCTGAAACGGCAACCGCATTAACCAACGGATTACTTCGTTACTCGGAACGCGGTCAAGATTATGTAGACGACCTACAAACCATGATTCGCGTCAACGCAAAGTACTGGACGAAGCAGTAGCGAATTAGACATGAGTCACTGTTGCAGAATACAAATTGGAAATAGTAATAATATGAAAAACAAAATGATAGCGACATTTCTTTGTGCCATTGGCCTAACTGCTTTCTCAGCAACGCTTGTCGCACAAGAATATATGTTCACCTATTCTAAGCTCCACTCTCAACTAAAGAACAATGCTAAGGAAGGGCATGAAGACGTAAAAATTGGCTTTTTCTTTACTAATGCCGATACCAAAACGCTATGCAATATTGAAAAGGCATGGATGGAAAAACAGGCAAAATACGAAGAACTTACTCCTGTGAATGGTAAAGAGTTACTCGTACCGTTAGACAGCAACCTAAAATCAGCTAATCCATTGGTGTTTGTTAGAACGCCAATGGACATGCGTTGTGATTTCTCTATGGTCGTCATGACCAAGGAACCATTTTCTAACAAGGTTTATTATAAAGACATCGAAAAACTGCTCCCTCAAATGCAGAGTATGTTAGAAGACCTTGGCGGGATGTTTGCGAGTTGGTTTACACCGGATGTTGAAGGTGTAACCCTAGAGTTTACTGAACAGAGCACTGGTGAAGTAACGTTCTCTAATGGTTTGTCAGTGGATATAGTAAAAGGAAAGGCACGTATTTTGTTGGCAGATCTTAAACCCGGCGATTATATTGAATTACCAGAGCCAACCACCAGAGTGTTACCTTGGCTGCCTTCTGCTAAATAGTTCCTTTGCAACCCTTGTTATTTAGGGCCATAAGTAAGTAATGTACTGAACAAGTATTTTGTTTGATTATGGCTCAATGAATATTGCCTATTTTCACTCCTCCCAAAACACAGTATAATCCGCGCCCAGCTATTGTTATAGCTAGTAAGCAATTGTTTGCGAACAAGCCGTTATTTCGCGAACGAGTAGTTTTCATTAAAAAATAGTGTTGTGAATAAAAGTTCTATCAACAATATTTTCAATAAAGAACCGCCGGCACTAGATTCGGCAGCATGAGAAGTCGCAATGAATCAAATTGATACAAAAAAACAATCATTAGAATTCAATAAACTCCAAAAACGTTTAAGACGTAGTGTTGGAAATGCCATTGTTGATTACAACATGATAGAAGAAAATGACGTTGTTATGGCGTGCATCAGTGGCGGTAAAGATTCATTCGCAATGTTAGATATATTACTAAAGCTCAAACAAGCTGCTCCGATCAATTTTGATGTTGTCGCCGTTAATCTAGACCAAAAACAGCCCGGATTTCCTGAGCATATACTCCCAGAGTATTTTGAAAATCTTAACATCCCATATTACATCGTTGATAAGGATACCTATTCTGTCGTCCAAGAGAAGATAGAAGAGGGGAAAACGACCTGTGGACTCTGCTCACGTTTGCGCAGAGGCACCTTGTACTCGTTTGCAGAAAAAATTGGAGCAACAAAAATCGCACTTGGTCATCACCTAGACGATATTGTTGAAACGATGTTTTTGAATATGTTTCACGGTGCTCGATTAAAAGCGATGCCACCAAAGTTACGTTCAGATGATGGTCGAAACGTTGTTATTCGTCCGTTAACGTACTGCAGAGAGAAAGACCTAATAGAGTATGCGGATTATAAACAGTTTCCAATTATCCCATGCAATCTATGTGGCTCACAAGAAAATCTACAACGTCAAAGTATCAAGGCGATGTTGATTGATTGGGACAAGAAGACACCAGGACGCGTAGAGAAGGTGTTTAAGTCTATTCAAAATGTCAGTCCAAGTCAGTTAGCCGATAAAGCATTGTTTGACTTTGTAAACCTGCCGATAGATAGAGAAGGTGAAAGGAAAGCGTATGCTTTCGACGAGGCTGAAGTTTCCTCGTCTAACATCGATGAATCAATGTTTATTGACGTTTCAAATATTTAGTGAGTAACTTCAATTCAACCTTATTTAAAAACCACCTGTAAACAGGTGGTTTTTTTAAACTTTATGCTGGCTGATTCGGGTCAAGTGGGCTGACAAAACCATTGGGTTTTAGTGCAAGAACATCACAGTTTATCTTGTCGATAACATGCTCTGCTGTATTACCAATAAACACAGCGGAAATACCTGTCCTACCGGTGGTGCCCAGAATTACCAATCCTGCTTTTAATTCTTGAACTACCGAAGGAATAACATCCTCAGGAAGGCCTTGCTCAACTCTCGTATATTGCTCGTCCAACCCATGCTTTTGTCTAAGTGCTTTCATCGCCTTAAGGTGATGGCCTCTTACTGCGTCAGTGTAGGTCGTTGGATCGAACTCGGGCAGCTCAATCGTTATATTGGCAGGGGTAACCGGGTAAGAATTTACAAGATAAGGTTGCGCGTCTAAACGGCTACAGAGGTTCTTTAGCTGCTCAACCATACAATCGTTTAACTCAATGTGAGTAGGGTTTTCGGAACCAACATGAACCGATGCGATCACATTACCGTTCTCTGGCCATTCGTGCTCTTTTACAAGTAACACAGGGCAGGGAGCTTTACGAAGAAGATGCCAGTCAGTCGGTGTAAAAATAACGGACTCTAAAATATCGTGCTTTCTTGTCGCCTTAATAAGAATATCGTGGTCTCCCCCGAATACTTCGCCGACAATAGCTTCATAAGGACGATTGTGCCAGACCACTTTGACGTTAAAATTAACACTATCATCAATATAAGGCGCCGCGACTTCATTCATCCATGTGCAACGTTGCTCTATAACCCCTTTGCGCATTGCATCACGTTCATCTATTGACAACATCGACGTCATCTCATAGGAAAAATCATAAATAGAGAGGAAAAAGGTGATGTTACTTTTCGATACGCTCTTGCGTGCTAACTGCATGGCACGAGCAAGTGCGGGTTGAGGTTCATCGTTTACATTCGCAACGACTAAAATTTTGTTATATATACTCATAACAATTCCCTTTTTATGGAATAGAACCAAAGAGTTATTAAATCTACTCTAACTGTAGACTATTTGGGAGGAATATTTTAACAAAAGAAATGATCGTACTCTAGAAATATGAAGTGGCTCATTATAGAGCCACTCGATTTTGATTTGTTTGCCGCTTTTTTAACTACTCTTCAGTAGAGATGCCAGCCAGTATTTTTAATTCTTCGTGATCAAGAATAGTAATGTACTTACCCTTAACACTTAAAATGTCCGATTTCTGAAAGCGCCCTAACAATCGGCTGATGGTTTCGACGGTTAAGCCAAGATAATTACCTATATCACCGCGAGTCATGGTCAAACGAAATTCTCTAGGGCTAAATCCACGCTGAGAGAATCGAGTAGAAAGGTTGAATAAAAATGCGGCTAACCTTTCCTCTGCGTTTTTCTTAGAGAGTAATAGGATCATATCTTGATCACCCTTAATCTCGCTACTCATTAAACGCATGATTTGCTGACGGAGTTTAGGCATCTTTCCTGAAAGGTCGTCTAAGATTTCATAAGGAATTTCGCAAACCATAGAGGTTTCAAGTGCTTGAGCAAATGAAGGATGAGCATTACCGTTTATCGCATCAAAACCAACTAAATCGCCTGCCAGATGAAACGCAGTAATTTGCTCGTCACCTTGTTCTGTGATGGTGTAGCTTTTGATTGTTCCAGAACGGATAGCATAAAGAGATTTTAGGTCATCGCCCGCTTTGAAAATCTCTTGGCCTTTTTGGATCGGTTTTTTGCGTTCGATAATTTGATCCAGCTGATCGAGCTCTGATTCATTCAAAGTAAATGGGATACAGAGTTGAGAAATACTACAATCTTGGCAGTGAATAGCGCATCCGCCCGACTGAATTCTTTTGGTTGCTGGTTTTTCTGAAATCATAATTTCCAAGTCACTATTTGATATACATCAATATTTTAGCATTGCTATGACGGAAAGGATAGTTAAATAATTAACAAATAAATCAATAGGTTAACTTACTTATAGCAATAAGTTGGACGTCTGCACCAGAATATAGATGCCGTACGATAAAAGTAAAACGGCACCAGTTTGACGAAAATAGACAGAATTTTTCAATTTATTCAAATAGGCAGCGCCAACGCCCATAAACAGCATTGATGGTAATGTACCTAACCCAAATGCAAGCATGATAGCGGCGCCGTTTACAGCACTGCCGGAAACCGCTGACCAAGTTAAAGCAGAGTAAACTAAACCACAGGGTAACCAACCCCATAATAGCCCTAATGGCAGTGCATGGAATGGAGTAGGTAAAGGTAATAGCTTTTTACTGAATGGGGAAAGATGTTTCCATAAGTGCTGTCCCAGTTTTTCTACATAGACAAGGCCATGCCACCACTTTCCGATATGCAGAGCGAGAATAATCATTACAACGGCAGACAAGACTCTCAGCCAATTAAGAATAGAGTAGTCAGAGACAAGAGAAGCGGCACTCGATATTGAGCCACCTACTATCGCGCCAGCGATCAAGTAACTGATAATTCGACCAGTATTATAGAGCAGAGTCGTTAGCAAACGATCGGATTTTGCCACGGAGTTTATACTCATTGCAGTGGCGATGCCCCCACACATTCCGACACAATGCGCTGAGCCCAAAAAACCGACCATCATTGCGCCTAACCAATCACTTGTGATCATCTTTCTTCTTTTCTAATTCGTCATCGAACAAAATATTTTGACCTTGTCTTTCTAGATCTTCAAATTGCTCACTTTTTACTGCCCATAAGAAGATGCCAACCGCGATACACACGAAGATGATGGCAATAGGGATTAATATGTAGAGACTATCCATCTTTTTTTAGCAACCTTAATGAGTTGGTAACGACGATGATAGAGCTTGCAGACATGCCAACAACAGCAATATAAGGAGCGACATGGCCCATTACTGCAAGAGGAAGTATCAATAAATTATACCCTAACGACCAAGCAAGGTTTTGCCTAATTACCTTGCGGGTATTTAGCGCAAGTTTTCGAGCATGTAAAATATGACTTAATTTATCACCAAGGAGTACAATATCCGCAGAGGCTTTAGCCACATCCGTTCCGCCGCCCATCGCAATAGAAAGATGAGCACCCGAAAGCGTTGGTGCGTCGTTTATTCCATCGCCAACCATTAGGATTATTTCCTCTTTACCTAACGCTCGCAGGTAAGCCAGCTTTTTCTCTGGAGACGCATCGGCAACCACCTTACCTACATTGATTTCCTGTGCCACTCTATTTGCGTTTATTAACGAGTCACCTGTCAGAAGGGTGGTTTTAATACCGAGTGAATGCAGTTGCTCGATGAAGGCTTTACTCTCATTCCGTATTGGATCGCGGTAACTGAATGTGGCAATGTGTTGGTTATCAACGGAAAGGAAAATAGAGGACGGAGTAGAAAGTGCTTCATCACCCAATACAAATTGTGCGTTACCTATTCGGCACTCTTGTCCTTGCCACAGGCCTTGGACACCAAAACCAATGACATTTTTTACTTCTGACACTGTCGCGTCTTTTTTGCTTGTCTGTTTAAAGGCCTTCGCAATTGGATGATTCGCATGCTCCTCAAGCGCCGCCGCAATCGCCAGACACGTGTCTTCATCTTGCACTGAATAAAGGGCGACATCATCAATGTGTATCTCACCTTTTGTTAGCGTGCCCGTTTTATCAATAACCAAGTGATTCACTTTGCAAAACGTTTCTATAACGTGCGCTTTACGAAGCAACAAGCCTAAGTCCCCCATTCGAGATGTCGCACATGTCACTGCCGTTGGGGTGGCAAGTGATAACGCACAAGGACAAGTGGCGACAAGAACCGATAACATGATCCAGAATGCGTCGTCAGGTTGATGTTGTTGCCAATATAACCATGTTGCAAATGCTATCGTTAGGATAGCAGCAACAAAATATCGAGCGATAACATCTGCAACCTGAGCAATCTTGGGCTTTGTCATCTGAGCTTCATCTTGAAGGCGAACAATACTCGCCAACATCGATTCAGCTTTGGTTGCGGTGACCTCCAGCTCAAAGGCCTCGTCAGTATTAATGCTGCCGGCATAGACGCTGTCGTCAACACTTTTAACCACAGGGATAGATTCACCTGTAAGCATCGATTCATCAACGTGAATGCGGCCATCTTTAATTAGTCCGTCTGCAGGTATATGCTCACCTGGCAAAACGCGAACACGGTCTCCTGGCTGTAATACGCGCACTGGTACTTGAGTCCCATCGATTTTAGTTGCCATCGCCGGGATCAGTTTTAATAAGTTAGCGCTCGCGGCTGCCGCTTTCCTTCTTGCTCTCATTTCTAAGAATCGACCGAGCAGCAAGAAAAAGGTAAACATTGATACGGACTCAAAGAAGACCTCGCCTTGTTCTTGTACCGTCGCGATAACACTGGCCACGTAAGCGAATATTAAGGCAATAGACACTGGAACGTCCATGCCGAGTGTTCGGCCTCTAATGCTACGCCACGCATTTAGGTAAAAAGGTAGGGCAGAGTAGAGCAGAACTGGTGTGGCAAATAATAAACTGACGATGCGGAGGTATTGTTTGAATTCAGAATCAAGGTCACCGAAAACTTCAAAATATAGCGCGACGGCAAGCATCATGACCTGCATTGAGGCTAAGCCAGCGATACCCAAACGGTACAAGTACTGCTTCATAGATTGATGATAAGTGGCTTCGTGGGCATCAGCTTCAAATGGGGCCGCTTTATAGCCAAGCCTATGGATAGAAGACAGAAGGTCGCTCAATTTGGTTTGAGTATTGTCCCAGTTTACTATTGCTCTATTGGTCGTGGTGTTAACACGAATTAAGTTTACGCCTGACTTATCATTGATCTGTTTTTCAATTAACCAAGCACAAGCCGCACAGGTGACCCCCTCTAAAGAAAGCGTTACCTCTGAAGTATTATCGTTTTTACGTACAAACTCAGATTGAACTTCTTCGTTGTCGTAATTGATTAAGGCCTGTAACTGTTCAGGCACAAGTTCTGCTTTTTCTGCCTTTTCAGTGCGGTATTGATAATAGCTAACCAGCCCACTATCTATAATAGTTTGCGCAACAGCTTGGCAACCAGGGCAACACATCTCCCTCGTTTCACCAAGTATTTCGACAATAAAATCCGTGTTCTCTGGTACATCTTCACCGCAGTGATAACACGAGTGTGCCATAGTGATTCTCTGTTATTAATTAACAAGAAGGGTCGGACTAGCAGCAGGAAAGGAGACTTTTCCTTGCAACAACCATTCTTTTGTATGAGGTTGAATTTCTACAAACCATGGGCCGCTAAGATCCCGATCCAATTTAATTCGATATTGTCCCTTTGCATCTGAACTAACTACTTTCTGGAAATCTCTATCGGCTAAGGTTCTATGGGTAAATACAATAGTCAGAGCTGGATAAAACTCAAGATCACCTTTATCAAAAGTAACAAAGACAAAATCAGCGTCGGATGACACGCTAGCAGAAAGGCCTAAAGCGCCTGCTTGTCTAATTTTTGAAAGATCAATATTAATCCCTTTGCCTTTTTTATAATAGTCTTCGGCAACAAGAGAAACTGAATTTTGGGTAAAAATGGCAAGGGTTGTAAAACCTGCTATTACGACACACAAAGGTAATGTGATCAGAAACCACGGCCAAAATTGTTTATACCAAGGTTTTATCATGAGAGTCTCTATGAAAAATGTCTCTAGGACATAAAGAGGTTATTAGAAAAAAGAATAGCCCCAAAAATTGGGGCTATTCTTTTGCAGTGGACTACTTATCTTTGTTGCTTAGGCTCCAAACATAAGAGGCGACGAGTTGTACTTTCTCTTCACCAAGAATGTCTTTCCAAGCTGGCATCACACCTTGACGACCATTGGCTACGGTTGCCGTTACTTCTGCGCGCGAGTCACCAAATAACCAATCATTATCGGTCAAATCAGGTGCACCCAATGCCGGATTACCTTTACCATCTGTACCATGACATGCCGCACACACAACAAAGCGCTGCTTTCCAGCGGCCGCTTCACGTGCATTCACTTTACGACCAGCTAGGCCTAAGGTATAGGTGACCACTTCTTTAACGCCTTGCTCACCCAGGGCATCACCCCAAGCAGGCATTGCGCCAATACGACCATTCATGATAGTCGTCAGGATGGCTTCTGGTTCTCCGCCGTACAACCAAGCTTTGTCTGTCAGGTTAGGAAAGCCAATTTGCCCCCTAGCATCTGAACCGTGACACTGAGAACAGTTTTGTAGGAACAGACGTTGACCAACTTTAAGCGCTTCCGGATCAGCGGCTATCTCTGGGATAGAGCGTAAATCTCCGTTTGAGCTATAAGCGAGTTTATCGAATGCCTCACCATAAAAAGTATTTGCATCATCCAGTGCTCTCGCATACTCATCAAGTGTTTGATTCGCATGTGCTTGCACTATGTACTGTTTAGACTCTTCGAGATTCTTAACAACTTGGTTAGAACTCGTCCAGCCCAGTAGGCCTTTAAAAGACCCCAAACCTGGAAATAATGCCAAATAAATAATGGTGAAAACAAAGGTACCAATAAACAAAAAGCTCCACCATTTTGGTAGTGGGTTGTTTAGCTCTTTAATACCGTCATATTCGTGATCCATTTCGGCGCCTTCTTCGACACCGACATTGTTTTTTAAGGCCCAAGCCAAAATCACAGCACACCCAACCAGTGTGATGACTGTGAGAATGATAATCCACGCACTCCAAAATGACGTCATTATTTGCTTACTCCTTTATTTTTTTTGGTTGTCGCTTTTTGCTCATCAGCAAACACTAAGTTTGCATCCTCTTCAAAGCGACCTTTACGGTTTTTACCGTAAGCCCACCAAACGACCCCAAAAAAGCTAACAAATAGCACAACGGTCCAGATGGAATGGAAAGTACCAATACTCATAATGATTCCTCCTTATTTCATCGCATGGCCGAGAGACTGAAGATAAGCAATTAATGCGTCCATCTCCGTTTTCCCAACAACATCTGCTTTAGCAGTTGCTATTTGGTCATCAGTATATGGAACACCAAATTGATCGCGGAACAAGGTTAACTTGGCCTGCGTTAATTTGCCGTCTAACACATTTTCTGCTAACCAAGGAAAGCCTGGCATATTAGATTCAGGAACCAAAGATCTTGGATTCAACAAATGTACACGGTGCCATTCGTCTGAATAACGCGCACCAACACGAGCGAGATCTGGACCTGTACGCTTAGAACCCCACAAGAATGGGTGTTCCCAAACGCTTTCACCCGCGACAGAATAGTGACCATAGCGCTCAGTCTCTGCGCGGAAAGGTCGAATCATCTGGCTGTGACATACGCTACAACCTTCACGGATGTAAATGTCACGCCCCTCCATCTGAAGGGCAGTATAGGGCTTCAAATTATCAACAGGTTCGTTTACTTGCTTTTGGAAAAACAGTGGAACAATTTCCACCAAAGCACCTAAGCTGATAGCTAATATAATTAAAATCGCTAGCAAACCGACGTTACGTTCGACTAGATCATGGCGATTATTTGAGTTTGAACTCATTAATAAATCTCCTTATGCCGGTTGCTCGATAGCTTGTAAGCTATCTTCAGGTGCCGTTATTGTTTTATATGCGTTATAAGCTAACAAGAACATACCTGATAGGAAAATTAAGCCACCGATGAAGCGTACTGTGTAGAACGGGTAAGATGCTTGAACCGACTCTACAAAGCTGTAGGTTAATGTACCGTCCGCGTTAACTGCACGCCACATCAGACCTTGCATTACACCTGAGATCCACATCGCAACAATATAGAGCACGGTACCGATAGTGGCTAACCAGAAGTGTACATTGATTAATCCAACAGAATACATTCTCTCTTGACCAAATAGCTTTGGAATCAAGTGATATATGGCACCGATAGAAACCATCGCAACCCAACCGAGCGCACCTGAGTGCACGTGACCAATTGTCCAGTCAGTATAGTGGGAGAGCGCATTAACTGTCTTAATTGCCATCATCGGACCTTCAAACGTGGACATGCCATAGAATGAAAGGGAAACAACCATGAAACGTAAGATAGGGTCATAACGTAACTTATGCCAAGCACCAGACAGCGTCATTATACCGTTGATCATGCCACCCCAAGATGGAGCAAACAGAACCAAAGACATCACCATACCGAGTGACTGAGCCCAGTCAGGCAGTGCAGTGTAATGAAGGTGGTGAGGACCAGCCCAAATATACAGAGAAACAAGTGCCCAGAAGTGGACTATCGATAAACGATATGAATAAACAGGTCTTCCGGCTTGCTTAGGTACAAAATAATACATCATCCCTAAGAAACCAGCAGTCAGTAGAAAGCCTACCGCATTGTGTCCGTACCACCACTGTATCATTGCATCGGTCGCGCCAGAGTATAATGAGTAAGATTTACCCATAGAAACTGGTATTGCCATGCTATTAACAATGTGTAAAACGGCAACAGTAAGTATAAATGCGCCGAAGAACCAGTTGGCCACATAGATATGCGATGTCTTTCGCTTAACCATCGTGCCGAAAAACACGATGGCATAGGCGACCCAGACGACAGCAATCAGAATATCGATTGGCCATTCTAGTTCCGCATATTCCTTACTTGTTGTGTACCCAAGAGGGAGTGTGATAGCAGCAAGCAATATAACAAGTTGCCATCCCCAGAAAGTGAAGGGTACGAGAATTCCACCAAACAGACGTGTTTGGCATGTACGTTGAACGACATAATATGAAGTTGCAAAAAGGGCGCTGGTACCAAACGCAAAAATTACAGCGTTAGTATGTAGCGGGCGTAAACGGCTGTAGGTTAACCACGGCGTATCAAAGTTTAGCTGTGGCCAAACTAACTGAGCAGCAATCAACACACCTACAGACATACCAACGATTCCCCATAGTATGGTAACTAGGGTAAATTGACGTACGACTGTATAGTTATAGTTGTGCTCAAGTTGTTGTACTTGGCTCATTATATTTCTTCCAATTTTTAAGTGACTATTTGCTTTTTTTTGACTTTGTGTCGTAATACATTCCAAAGGTGATTAAAAAAACGTCAATCTATCTTTCTGTTCTATCAAAACACGGTTTGGAGTGATTTTTCACACGACATGATAATTGAATTAACATTTTAATGACAACGATTTAACCTGCAATTTTTACATTGCAAGTTCATTTATTACTAAAAGTTTGAAGCTTGTTGCACGAGAATATAAAAAATGGCCGCAGAAAAACTGACAAAAGGGCGCTTAGCTCAAATTTTATTCATGTTAGGTATACTCATTACCGCGTTTACATGGCGTAGCCTAACTCACTCAAATAATGATGTTTTATGTTATGTCGAACAGGATTGTATTATCGAAAATGATTCGATCAATGTCAGCTTAAAATGGCAAAAGCAAAACAATAATTATCGTATATCGTCTGCTACGGCCGAGGAAAAACTCACTCTTGAACTCGTCAATTCAGAGGCGATATTAGAGGTTAAATTGGACCATTGGTTACTAAAAATTGAAAGTCTACCTGTACGAATCAGATTATCAAAATCAGATCAACCGTTAGAAAAGGCACGTTATATCAATTTTCGGTAGAAAACCCCGGTTTTCGCTAGTTTTATCAAGACGAAATGCGCTCAAAATCCCGTAATGATGTTGGTGATTAATTGTCGTAACCAGCTATTTTTATTCTCTTGTTGAACGGATTTTAGATAAACTAGTTTGATGTCAAAACTGGAGACAGGAATAGGCGGAGGCAGTGCCATCAGCGCGTGACTGTACATTTCTGTTTCGGCAAATCGCTTAGGTACAATGCATATTAATTCTCTCCCTAACAATAGGCGACGGATAGTTAAAAAGTTTCTTGAGGCAACGCTAACTCGGCGTTTGAGACCTAACTTATTTAATTCGTTGTCAATTTTTGTTTGTAAATGACCGTCTGGGCTCACTAAGGCATGTTCTATAGAGATAAACTCCTCTACGCTTAAACTGGTGCGAAATGATACTGAATCTGGATCAAATAGGCAGAGATGGTCTTCTGTATATAAATGGTCTGAAATGAACCTCTTATCCAAACTTTCTATACTGCCAATGACAATGTCTATTGTTTCACTTTCGACCATTTGGCGGTAATTACCACGGTTAACGTTATAAAATCCTATTTGAGACTTTGGTGACTGTGCCTTAATCTCATCATAGATAGAAGGTGCGAAGAGCTGTTCGGCGTAATCAGTCAGTCCTATTTTCCATAAGCCGTCGAATTCACCTGCAAAAAAGGCAGGCTTAATGAGTAATTTCGTTTGTATAGAATGGAGAAGTTCTTCGATTACCGGTGCGATTTCATGGGCTCTGTGCGTCGGTTCCATATGAATGCCTACGCGAGTGAACAACGAATCATCGAATAATGTTCTAATGCGTTGAAGGGTATGGCTCATTGCGGATTGACTAATAAAGCAGCGTTCAGCGGCCATACTAACGCTGTTCGTTTTGTAAAGCGCTTGAAATGCGACCATCAAATTAAGGTCGACATCTTTCCATTTAACACCATTCATTTACTTGATCCCATTTGGTTCATATAGTCTATTAAAACTATTAATTTGATTCATTTTAACTTACTAATTAAATTAATCACAACGCGATACAGAGTGATATTTAAATGTGGTTAATTTTTAAGCTGTTTTTTATCCTTGGTTGGGTTAGCTTTGGCGGTCCGGCCGCACATATCGGTTATTTTCGCCAGACATTTGTTGAGAAACATAAATGGTTAGATGATAAGGAGTACGCCCAAATTGTCGCCCTAAGCCAATTTCTTCCTGGACCGGGATCGAGTCAAGTAGGCTTTGCTCTTGGATATAAAAAGGGGGGCGTACCTGGTGCATGCGCGGCGTTTGTTGGTTTCACCCTTCCTTCCATGTTGATTATGCTGGGGCTAGCAACGGCAAGTAGTCAAATAATAGGAACCAGTGTCTATCAAGGCATAGTGCACGGATTGAAGTTGCTTGCCGTCGTCGTCGTTGCAGATGCTACGTGGGGTATGTATAAAAATTTCTGTAAAACTAAGTTAACGGCAGGTATTTGCGTCGCAACTACGTGTTCACTTCTTATCCTTCCGGGCATTAGTACGCAGATGGCAGCCTTGTTTATTGCTGCCCTGATAGGGGGGGTCTTTATGAGAACAGAAGTGAAGAGTGATCTTCAACCCTTTAAGGCATCTATAATTCCTTTGGTATTATTTATGGTGTTATTGATTGGTTTACCGCTTATCAGTCATTACTCTCCAATGATTGATCTATTCGGCCATTTTTACCAAGCAGGAAGCTTTGTCTTTGGCGGTGGTCATGTGGTTCTTCCTTTACTTCAGAGCCTAATTGGCGAGCAAGTTAGTCAGGATGTATTTATGACAGGGTACGCGGCGGCTCAAGCCGTACCCGGACCGATGTTTACTCTGGCGACGTATATTGGTTATCAGATGTCATCATCGCCAATATTGGGCGCGCTTGTCGCGACACTCGCTGTATTCTTACCCGGTTTCCTGTTATTACTCGCAGTTTTAAAGAATTGGCAACGCCTAGCGGGAAACCCTAAGATGGCTGGTGCCATTCTTGGGGTGAATGCTTCTGTAGTTGGCTTACTTCTTTCCGCCCTTTATTATCCTATTTTTAGCGGAGCAATTACCTCGTCTATTGATGTCGCAATAGTGGCTTTTGGGTTTTATTTTTATAAGAGCCTGAACCTTTCAGTGCTCTGGATGATTATGTATTTCCTCTTTGCTGGAATGTTACTTTAAACTTATTTCGCTTATCTTCCTTTAAGTTGTTAAGATGCCGTTTTTCTCCCTTTGAGATACTTTATGTCTAAATTTTTCTATCGTGGCACCCCTGATATTATGTCGAATTACGGCAAAAATGGTTACAAAACAAACGCAGAGGCTAAGCCTGGTACATCTAATTATCCATTATCACTAACTGTGATTAGTCAACATCGTAAAGATGAAGTTCAGAGCTTGATTGAACAACATCAGCTGTTCGCCAATATTGAAATAAATAGCGAAGCCGTAGAAAATATCAGCGAACTCGATGCGGTATTAAATAAACCCAAGACTCAACGTTTTGAAAAAACACCTGAACGAAATGATCCTTGTTCCTGTGGTAGCAATAAAAAATACAAGAAGTGTTGCGGTAAATAATCCCACTTTTCTTGTCATGTAATATTTGTTTACAAATCAAGGTTGTTTCTGACATCACGCTTACAATAACTCGCTAGCGTAACGTTATTATTTACCCCAATGTTATGTTGTTTTGGGGAGGCGTATGTTCGAATATTTGGAGAAAAGCAAGTGTAGAGAAAATGTGAGTGACATTCTTCATTCTGTTGGTATGGATAAAACGGCGGCACAAGAGTTAACCTTCAATTATCCCGAATGTTTTGAACCAATGAGTCGGTTGACATATCAACTTCCGCGTCAAATTTTTCATCTTATAGCGACGTTGGTTTTCTTGGAACATATTCTGACCAAATCGAGAAGGCCTCACTACTCAATATATCATTATAAAAATAATATAGACGCTAAGCTTTTAAATGTAACAAGTGCCAGTGTTCAGCGAGAGCGGGTTGTTCAATGTTATTGGGAGACAAGAAAGCTTATCAGTACCAGAGTCAATTAATGTCTTAAGTAAAGTTGCAGCCTTTAATTTAGGGCTGCAAGCATTCGAATTACGGCTAAACATAGGTTACCCTGTCACTTATATGTATGTGTTTTTTTAAAAAATCGAACGTTAAGCATTGCAAAATCGAGCAAGTAAATTGAGTTAACATCTCTTAATTTTCAAGCTTTTTTTGATCAACTCCGTTAAAATAAAGCCAATATAAATAACCGCTTAACGGTAAGTTTTAACAGAGGTTACATGTACAGAAAAGAATTATTCATTTTTGATATGGACGGAGTGTTGCTTGATTCCGAACCGCATTGGCGTAAAGCTCAAATAGAGTTGTTGGAACAACTTGGTATCAATATAACTGAAGACGACTGTATTCTGTTTACAATGGGTAAGCGTATAGATGATATTGCCGCGTTTTGGATCGAACGTTTTAACTTAACGGTTGATCAAAACGTTTTCACAAGTTCTCTTTTGCAAAAGACGGCCGCTTTAATATCTCAACGAGCGACGGCCCGAGAAGGGATCTATACGTTAATCGACTTCCTACAGAAGAAAGGCTGCCGTATTGCGTTAGCAACCTCATCAAGTTATCCGATCATATCCGCGGTTCTCGAGAAGTTGGATATAATCGATGTCTTTGAACTTACACTAAGCGCTGATGATGTTGAATATGGAAAACCTTTACCTGATGTATATTTGGAAGTGTGTCGTCTGTTAGGTGTCTCCACTAGCCGTGCCATTGCTTTAGAAGATAGTATCACCGGAGTAAGATCTGCTGTTTGTGCAAAAATAACCACAATAGCCATACCTGAGCAGGCATCCAAAGAGTTTGACATCGCAAATCATATCGTTGGTCACCTAGACGAGGTTGTAGGGGTCGTCGCTGAGTATTTTTAGTAGAGGCTAGAATAGCCATACCATTTTCACCTCTTGAGCTTGTAGATATGACCGGAATCAGTACTGAAGAAAATCTCTCCGTTTGGGGACACCTCAATGTCTCTGATTCGTTCACCAAGACTTAATAGGATTCGGTCTTCTGCGATATCGTCACCGTCCATATTGAGTGTGACGACATTAATATGCGTCAACTTGAGCGCACCAGATAATAATTTGCCTTTTAACTCCGGAAACGTCTCACCTCGATACAAGACCAAACTACTTGGAGCGATTGAAGGGATATATACCTTAATGGGTGATTCAATACCTTCTTTTTCAGTTGCTTCGCCAACACTGATTGGACCCCAATATTCCTTACCGTGTGAGGTAATTGGCCATCCATAATTAGCCCCTTCTTTGATTAAGTTAATTTCATCTCCACCACGTGGTCCGTGCTCGATCGACCAGAGCTGTTCGGTCTTATGATCGAAGAACAATCCCTGTGGGTTGCGATGTCCGTAACTCCATATTTCGTCTAGTACATTTTCATTGCTGATAAACGGGTTATCTGGAGGCGTACTACCGTCCGGGTACAAACGCAAGATTGAGCCGGCATGATTCAGGGTGTTCTGCCCATTTTCTCGTTCACCACGGTCACCGATTGAAAGGTAGAGACTATTATGATCAAACGTAATTCGGCTGCCGAAATGTCTATTGGTATCGGTTACGGATATTGAAACAAATATGTCCTTCCAATCTGATAATAACCCGTTCTGGTAAGTCGCTGATGCAAGGGCTAAGGTGCCGTTGCTATTGTTCTTTTTACTGTACGTAACGTATATTTTATTGTCGTCGAAGGGAGAGAGTGCGATGTCTAAAAGACCCCCTTGTCCTTTCGCCCAAACCTTTGGAATCTCAGCCAAAGTCTTATGTTCACCAGTTAACAGATTGAGCCTTTTGATTGCACCATTTCTCTCAGTTATGAGCATAGTGTTGTCGTCTATATAGGCCAATCCCCATGGTATAATTAGTCCGCTGCTCACTTTTTCCACTTCATACGCGTGAACAGTATTCGCCATTAACACGACAAACATTGATACCTTTATTTGATGGGTTATTTTCATCTATCAACCTGAATTATCGAGTGGATTATTATTAAGTTTAGCGTTCAACTTTCGTTAGTACATGTAACTTTTCTGGTTATTCTTTGATTTCATCGTTCGAAGAGGATAAATTCAATCAAATCTTATTAATAGAAATCGCGTAACTGCGGGACTATCAATTTCAGCGTATTTCGAGGGATTTCAAAATGGATCAACTAGTTGAAAAATCTATAGTGTGCCCATACTGTGCTGAATTTATTGACGTTCTAATCGATTCCACGGACGTAAATCAGCAGTATATTGAAGACTGTCAAGTATGCTGTAAACCCATCGTTTTTTTGATATCTGAAACTGTGGATGGTGACCATATTGTCAGTGTTTATAATGAAGATGAGGCATTTTAATAAAAAATCGGCCTTGAATTGGGTCTTAGAGGCTGGTTTGTATTACTTACTTAAATTGTATCGTATGGCAATAACTGGAGAATGGAATGGTTAGATATATCGCTTTGCTCATCAGTTTAGGGACATCTTTGTGTGCCAGTGCCTCTTTAAACTTAACGTCACTAAATGACAGAGGTATGCAACAGTGGGAACACGAAGTCATATCCGGCGAATCAACGTATAAAGTACTTACCTATAAAGACCACATTGCTTTAAAAGCAATAAGTAACAATTCGGCATCGGGCCTTGTTTTGAAAAAGAAAATTGACCTACTCGAAACGCCTTATATGAACTGGAGTTGGTTAACAGAGAGTAAACTGCCATTATTGAACGAGCATAACAAGGAAGGTGATGATTACGTCGCTAGGGTTTATGTGGTTATCGATGGTGGATTAATGCTCTGGACAACAAAATCGATAAGCTACGTTTGGTCAAGCAATCAAAGTCAGGGTCAGGTGTGGGATAACGCGTTTACTGGATCAAGTGTCCAAATGATCGCGGTTCGAGGGCAGGGCGCTCAATTAGGGCATTGGTACAATGAAAAACGAAATGTATATAATGATTTGATTGATTACTTTGGGGATAAAGGGAGCGAAAAATCGAACCTAAATGCCTATAGATATATAGACATGGTCGCCATTATGACGGATACAGATAACAGCGGGAGCAACGCAGAATCCTACTACGGCGATATAATATTCAGTACCAAATAAACGCTACTTTCATTATGTTGTGTAACGATGGGCGTTGTTTCGTTTGCTAAAGAGTACCGTTCATACTTATTCAGAAACAATCAGGAATATAACCATGTCCAAGTGTTTTAGCCCATCCTTTGAAAGAAACAAACAGGTCATCTTCGAACAACTTTCCATCTATTTTAAGAACAGTCAAAACGTTTTAGAGATCGGCTCGGGAACGGGGCAACACGCCGTTTTTCTTGCTCCTAAAATATCTAATCTTAATTGTTGGTATACCAGCGATATGCCAGAAAACCATCTGAGTATTAATGCATGGGTCTCAGAGTCTGGTTCAGACATTATCAGCAATCCATTTACGCTTAAAATTGGACAGGATAGTTGGCCTAATATAGAAATCGATGCTGTATTTACAGCAAACACGACTCATATTATGCAACAGAAAGATGCACAATTGATGATGAGGATGATTGCAAAAAACCTCCCTAAAGGTGGTGTTTTTTGTCAATATGGTCCAATGATGGTCAATGGTGAGCACACGAGCAGTACCAACCAAGAATTTGATAAGTCATTAACAAAAAAAGGGTTTGGAGGTATTCGAGACATTGAAGACTTGGTCTCCTGGGCTAAAGGTATGGAATTGGTTACCAAAATACCGATGCCTGCGAATAATTTTATGTTGGTGTGGACGAAATAAAACGAGTTGATCTCAGACCTTACGGATGTAAACGAAAGAAAGTAGGCGTTCGTATATAAGTAATCTTTGAATGGTGTCAATTGACTTCTTTTTTCGTTAGCTTGTCGCTGATAGAAATCACTTTATAGCTAAAGTTATCATATCTACGTCTGGTGGCGTATATGATTTTGGCGGATAAAGATGATAATAAGAATGCCATCGCTATATCAAATGGAAAGTGAACGCCGATAAATATTCTCGCAACCCCTCCTATCAATGCTAATAGACTTAATACTACTCCTAGAACTCTCGTTGTTGGATGTAATAGCAGAGTGATGGCAATGCAAAACATGAAGGTTGTATGATCAGAGGGAAAGGAGGAATCGGGCACATGAAAGGTTAATGTCTTTCCAAGGCCGTCTATGAAAGGCCTCGAATGGAAGTAACCTAGAGAGATAATATAACTCATTAACATGCCAAGGAGAACCGCAAAGCTAGCCCTCAAGAATATGAGTTTTTTCTGTGCTGTGGCTGTAAACCAATAAGCGCCAAGCACCAAAATAAACAAGTAAGGCATACCTTCAGCGAGTACGATAGCAATACGGTCTATGATAGGGCTTATCGTTGCAAAGTGATTGATTGCAAAAAATAGTGAAATATTTAATTGTTCCATTCTTTATACCGTCGTTCGGCTTTTTCTATATTCAATAAGTGTTAGGTTATAACGGCCAACATGAAAAAAAAGTGTAGCATGAGGTCTATGTTCTCTTTGTCGCTGGAAATTCACTATCATGTATTCGTATTCACCGTAATTCGTATGGTAACCAACAACAATACAAAGGAAGTAGATAGATTTACGTTTGGATGTCTTGCGACATACAATTCTACCTGTATATTAACTAATGGTAATACCGTCTCTTCTTTGGAGTAGTAAACTTTATGCCTGAACTAACTATCGATTCAACCTATGGTGTAATCGTGCTCAAAGACCTTGAACCAGTTTATGTTGATGACAATTATGCACGAATATTTGGGTATAACTCGTCGACGGAGTTAATGAGTAGTATTGGTTCATTTTTAGATTTTGTTGACCCTGAATTTCATCAATCCGCCCGTGACAACTACTACCTACAGATAAGTGGTAAAATGACACCCCGCGGTAGAACATTCAAGAACATTGACCGTGATGGCCGTACCTTCACTGTATTTACTATCGATCACGTGATTGAATGGGAAGGGGAACCTGCTATCCAAGTTACCGTTATTGATATGTCAATCGTTGAGAAAGCACACCAGCAATTGAAAGAAAATGAGCGAAAATACAAGAGACTTATTACGACTTCGGGACAAGGTATAACGGTTCACAAAAACTTTATACCTGTGATGGTAAACCAGGCATGGGTCGATTTAATGCACGCTCCGTCAATAGAATATGTACTCAACAACGTGAGTCTGATGGATTTCATCCCAGAGAGCGAACATGAGCTTGCACGACAGCAATACGAAGACATAATTAATGGCAAGGCTCAGGGGGTAAATACGGTACTTGAGAATATTTGTTTCGATGGAAAAAAACGCTACTTCAGTGTTTATGATAATCGAATTGAATGGGATGGCGAGCCTGCAATGCAGGCAGTAATTGAAGATGTGACCAAGAAAGTCGAGTTAGAAAAAAAACTTAAATACTACTCGGTGACCGATGCGCTGACTCAAATATCCAACAGACATAGACTAGATCAGGTATTGACTGATGAAACCAACTGCTCCAACCGGTACCCCCATAAGTTCTCAGTTATTCTTATCGACTTGGACTATTTTAAATCAATTAATGATAGCTGGGGACACCAAGCAGGAGATGACACGCTGGTTGCGGTAGCGAAGGCGCTAAAGGAAACCGTACGCAAAGTGGATATTGTTGGACGCTGGGGTGGTGAAGAGTTTCTGGTGATATGTCCGAATACTGAACTGTTAGGCGCTAGCAGCCTGGCAGAGAAACTGAGAATAGCTATTGAGACACTGGATTTAAGCGATCAATATTCGGTGACGGCAAGTATGGGCGTAGCGATGAATCGAAACGATGAATCTCGCAATCAACTTTTATTACGAGCCGATACTGCTCTCTATACCGCGAAAAGTGAAGGTCGAAACAGGGTAGTGGTTAGTAACTAAATTAGAGAGCATTCAATAATACCAATCAGAATGTGATTGTAACCCTGTTAGTTCTTGGTCAGGGAAAAACCATCAGCCACACAGGAAGTGTACTGTAATTAGCCAATCGGCAACGCACCTCGAAATTAAAAAAATATTGTTGAAAACAACACACTTCTTCAAATCGATTGTTCAGAAACACTCGTCGTTGGTCATTTCAGTATGGCTTTAATTAAATGTTTTCAAGACGACGCTAATCTCACTATTACCACAAAGCACACGCCAAGAATTGTTGAAAATGTTAAATCCAGCATCTAAAGCATTGATGTATAAAAATATCTATTTAACATAAGATACATAATACGCACTCAGCTATCTGAGCTTTAGCGGTCATTATACCCGTCGTTAGCAGTGAATGATTACTTATAGGTGTAATCCTACGTGTCGTCAGTTACATCTGCGCGATTGTTGTTATTTTACGAGGCGAGAGAAATTCTGGAATTATTTGGGTGTAACAATAAGCTCAACTCGAATTGACCATATTTTTCATATAGACGGGGAAAATAGAAGGACGTCAAATACGTTTCGCCTGCTTCCTTGATTGCGCTTCTCTGCTTTATTTCTTCCTCGTTCGTCCTGCTCAGTCGCATCGTCTTCGTTCTGCATTAGTTCACCTTTACAAAGAACAAGATAGGTACGAAGATTAAATGGCAACAACAAATTATTAATAAAATATTGGTTGCAAGATTACCAACGTCAAAGGTGAATTATGAATGATATATATAAAAGAGCTTTGGAGCTAAATCCTAAACATACATATAAGAAAATAGATTTTGTAAGGAAGCAAACAAAGGACAGTGACTTCGACCAGATAACATATGAAGAATATGATACGGAAGATAAATTAGTCCGAACATTCAAAGTTAAAGACTATATTAGACTATACCCTCCATTCGATCGAATTGTATCTTTCAACTAAGGAGCAAGCGAGCGTAGCTGACATGCTACGCTTGTCGACTAGTTGTTCCTCTACCTCAAGGTATCTAGCAGAAAAAATCGAGTTTGAGTTATGATAGGAAGGCTCTATGATCGCCCTTCTCTGTTTTATGTCTTCCGTTTAACCCGGCAAGTGAAAAAATTAAGATTAGAAAATGTAACAGCATTGTTGAATGTGTTTAATTGACCATTTTCTGTCAATTCATTAGATGTTCATTTTACGTTGCTCTGATATTTCTAATGATTTACGGAAGCAGCATCTCAAAACTAGTCATTTAATACATTGATTATATTGAATTAAATGATGAAACGTTAACCTATGATTGACTAGTAAGTGACATATTTGGTTACAAAGTCACTTAAACTTTCTCCTGTTCGAACGCTTTTAAATAACCGGCAGTGTTGAATAAATCTGCCATAAATGGAGAAACAAAGATGAAAACTAAATTGTTATTAGCAATACCTATGATCCTACTATTTTCGGCTCACAGCTGGGCTGCATCATCGGATGAAACGGTTGCGACAGTCTTTAAAAACTATATGGACATCGAAAAGTCTGAGTTTTTTAAACAAGGTTGGTTACCCAATTATCTCCCAAAATCTGCGGTAAATATTGAAGCGCTACACAATACAGAGTCGAAGATCGTCACGGCTACATTCGAGTTTGATGCTGATGATACAAACGGTATAAAAGACAATTGTAGCCTCGTCGCGGAAACTGAAAACTCGTCTTTATATTCATGTGCAGATCTAAAAAATGACATCTCTTTTGATCTTAGTAAAGATGGTCACGGGGTCTATGCAAGTAAGCCCCTCGATAATGGCTAAAATTCATTAAATCAGTATCTAACAAGCGTAATACTCAGGCTTGTTAGATACTGTTTCTTTTGATCATTACGAAGACCACTCAAAACGATTACGCCCTTTTGCTTTTGCATTATAAAGAGCACCATCTGCTTTTTTGATTGCTTCTCGGCTAGGTTCATTGGGGGATTTTAACGTTATACCAATGCTAACGGTGAAAGTCTTCTTATGTGCAGAGCTGATCTTATCCGCTTCTCTCATGATTATATTTGCAACATCGATTGCATTCTGGCGATCACTACTGTCGATAAATATGGCAAACTCCTCACCACCTATTCGACTCGCCGTGACATTATTAGTCATAATTCCAGATAGTGAATTTCCCAGACTTTGTAAAATTAGGTCACCTTCGTCGTGGCCGAACAAATCATTAATCTTTTTAAAATGGTCTACATCTATTAGTAAAATCAAGAAAGATTGGTTCTCATGATTGCTTAACATCTGCTTAAAATATCTTCGATTCGGTAACTGAGTTAGTTCATCAATCATAGAAAGTTTCTTTATTTGATTGTAACTTACAGAAACCGTCTTAATGGCTATCATTAATCCCATTGTATAGACCACCATACCGATGGTTCTCAATACATCTTCTCCCCATAATGACAGCCACAATGGTTGATAGAAAAACTCATCACCCACATCAACAACGCTGGCTAAAATCCATAAAAACAGTCCTACACTTAACAGGGCATGGGCGCGAAAGTTTAATAGAGGCGCAAATTGCACTATTAGGAAGATGAATAGAAGTGACAACAAGCCAATAAACTCAAAAATAAAGCTATAATACAAAGGCTTCAATCTATCTAAGGGAGGTAACAACTGGAAGGCCAAACTTTCAATTATGATACAAAGAGCCAATGCAGTAATGAACAACTTCCGAGAAAAGTTTAGCTCTCTTACTTTTAATGCTCGAGTCTCTAATTGCAATTGATCCATTTTAGGTAACATCCCTTATGTGGTTTATCCATCACTGTTCTACTGGTCTTGATATGATTTAGCGAGAGTTTCGCTTGAAATCTATTCATTGTAAAGATGAGTCCGTTTAATTCGTTTAATTATTCTGCATTGTATGTATTAACAACTTAGTTATCGGGTATTAAGTCTTCAATAATGGATGCGTACAATGAACAGATACTGGATTTTTCAGTCAAGCTTAAAGGGCCTAATACCTTGACCATAACAACAAGCTGAAATTCAACAACCGCCCTTTCAAACCTTAGGTTCAGAACATGTCTTTTTGATAACATATGCTCTTACAAAATGCTCATATCGTCGTTCATTAGTTTGATCCAACACGGTTAATGGCATTATTAGTTCTGAGTAGACTTGTGTAATTAAGTATGGAAAAGCCATGAACGATAATAATGTCGACACCAATTTTATTACAGTGAGTGATAATGTGATGATCAGAAGTTTGTACGGTTTTGCAGGTGATCAGTGCAGGAAAGGTTATTGATGAGCAAAGCAAAGTGGTGACTAAAATAATGAATACAACGTCGTAATATCGCGCCGTTTCTTACTTTCTGCAAGAAACGGGGTTATTTCTATCAGAATCAAATTATTACGCTTTCTTTTTACCATGCGACTTGAAGCCTTGATGCGGAAAAACATTGCGTATTCGTTGTTGAATTTTATTCGAGATGCCTTTCGAAAAGGTTAACTTGGCGCCGGAGCGTGTCATGTAAACCTTAACGGTGCCGCTGAATGGACTTTTATGTGCTATTTCTTTGCAGCTATGACCAAACCCGTGCGGTAATTCGCCTTTGTGGCTGATAAGCTCACCGTCTTTAAACTCCATTTTAAGTTTCGGTCTGTCAATTGCGACTAACCAAAAAACAAGCAAAGCTCCAACTAAAACAACATACAACATAACTATCCCCTTAGTTAATCACCAAGCAATTTGCTCAGATCTTCTTTTAAACTGCTTACTGTTCTACTGGCTTTTTCTGTTCGTGATGCTTCACTTAACAGATATTCAATAGCGTCAGATAAGGTACATCCCAATTCATTTGCCCTATTAGAAAGCTTTTCCCATACTCGAAAGTCTAGGTCAATAGACTTCTTTTTAGTGTGAATTTGCTCAGCATTAAAATGTCTTTTTCGTTTCGCCCTGATTGCTTGTTTTAATCTGTTGTCTAGCTCAAGCGACATGTGATTATCAATCCAATCCAAGACAAGAATAGGTTCATGTTCAATATCTCTCAACATTTGAATCGCTCGCTCAACTTCGCTGCTGTCAACATGCTTTGTGATTTGCGTACCATCTTTCCATTTATTACTCAAATATTGCCATTTCCAGCCGCATTCAAGATTTTCAAGTTGTTGGTATTTCATGACTATTTCCCTAACCCTTTTATGGTTACAGCGTAACTCAAAAAGGACCATTTAAACAAGCTTTGTTGTTGTTTTGATCTTAAAAACTGTTAACTCACATTATAACTATAAGGCGCCCTGCTTTTTATATATAATCAACGCCCTTTTAATCATACTAAGTCGAAATGAATCAAGAAGATTGGCGTTCCGTCACACCACAGTTTGATGAGTATGAAAATATCATCCATGAATTTTCATCTTACTCTCCTCTATCCTTTTTTGACCTCCAACCTAGGTTAAGAGCCGCAATGCTTCGATTCGAAAAGTTGCGCAATTGGACCAAAGTACTGCTAATTAATTCACCAGATAATGCGATCTATCGAAATGCTATTTTAGACGCTATACGCGACGAACATTTGGTTCCTGATGAACGTGTCGTTGTAAAAGCAGAGACCTTAGAGATACGTGCAATATTAGGGGAATACAAAGCAAAAAATGGACAAGTTGATTCTCTTTCTCAAGGGCTATTGAAAAAAGCTGATGGTGGTTATCTCGTTGTCTCAGCAAACTTGATAATGGCGAACCCATCTTCATGGATGGTATTAAAATCGGCATTATTAGGTGAGTTTGTATCGCCTGTCAGTGTCGACCCAAAACATATTGCAATGGACCCTCCTGCTCATAAGGTTGACGTAAAGTTGATTGTTATTGGCGATAGAGAACAGATGAGCGACCTCGATTATTTTGACGCAGACATACAATCTGGATTTTGTATGTTTAGCGAAGTTGAATTAGAGTTTAAACTAACAAAAGAATCACTACCTTCCTATTTGGGCTATGTTAAGGGTCTAATTGACAGTTTTGGAATACCATTGCTGGACGACTCAGGAATACGCCGTTTATTAACAGCGGGAACACGAGAGTGCGAAGACCAGCATGCCATTCCTCTGTGTCTTCAATGGCATAATGCGCTGTTAAGTGAGGCTGCTATCCACTCTGCAGACCGCACTATGTCAGAGTTAGATCTGGATAAAGCTATTGATGATAAGTTCTATCGTGAATCCTACCTTCCCAAACGTGCTTTAGACGATATTCTTGAAGGCCAAGTGAACATCGAAACAAAAGGTGAACACGTGGGCCAAGTAAACGGACTAACCGTCGTTGATATACCCGGTCATCCTGTTTCTTATGGGGAGCCGGCGCGTATTTCATGCGTAATCCATTTTGGAGATGGAGATATCTCTGACGTGGAAAGAAAAGTAGAGCTTGGTGGTAATTTACACGCTAAAGGCATGCTGATAATGCAGGCTTTAGTTAATACGGCGCTTGATCTGGATGAACCTCTCCCTTATTCCGCTTCTATTGTTTTTGAGCAATCATATTGTGAAGTTGATGGCGACAGCGCATCGTTAGCAGAATTTTGTTCGCTAGTGAGTGCGTTATCAGATACCCCAATTAATCAACAAGTTGCTGTTACGGGCGCTATTGATCAGTTTGGCCGAGTACAAGCTGTTGGCGGATTAAACGAAAAGATTGAAGGTTTCTATCATGTATGTGAACATCAAGGTTTTACAGGAAGCCAAGGTGTTATTTTACCCAAGTCTAATCTAAAGCATCTATCCTTACATAAAGATGTCGTCAATAACATTCGAAACGGTAACTTTCATATCTGGTCGGTAGAAAATGTTGATGAAGCCATTGAATTGATTACAGGTAAGCCATTTAGAGGCGATGATGAGGATGCGCTTTTAAACCAAATTTCCGACCGAATTGCCTATTTTCACCGCAGGGAAGGTCACGGTTCTCTATTGCACCGCCTAAAAAATAGATGGTTAAGTCACTGATCGGACTTGATTAGCTTACACGTGTTTACTAAGATGCACGTAATATAAATTGGAGTAGATAAAAAATGCAGAATAGACGTAGCTCATATAATCGCGAAGACCTATTAGCCTCTAGCCGTGGCGAATTGTTTGGCCCGGGATATCCACAACTACCAGCACCAAACATGCTAATGATGGACCGTGTTAATCTCATGACGGAAGATGGAGGCGAGTTCGCTAAAGGCTACGTTGAAGCAGAATTAGACATTACTCCCGACCTTTGGTTTTTTGATTGCCACTTCCCTGGCGACCCAGTAATGCCAGGCTGTTTAGGACTTGATGCAATGTGGCAACTCGTTGGGTTCTTCCTTGGTTGGGTTGGTGGCGAAGGTAAAGGTCGCGCACTTGGTGTTGGTGAAGTGAAGTTTACTGGCCAAATCTTACCTACTGCAAAAAAAGTGACATACCAAATAAATATGAAGCGTGTTATTAATCGTAAATTGGTTATGGGCGTAGCAGATGGACGAGTGTTAGTGGATGGAAAAGAAATTTATGCCGCTAAAGACCTAAAAGTTGGTCTTTTCAAAGATACATCTACTTTTTAGTCGTATTATTTAATTAGGGCAGCTTTCGAGCTGTCTTTTTAGTGCCAAGATATTTAGTTATAGTGCATTATAGTGCTAATTGGATCCCCAATTAAGGGGATCTAAATAATAAGTAAAGAGTTATTTATAGAGACCTGAGTTTTTATCGTCTCTTGCATCACGCCATCCACCTAACCAGAAAGACTTAGCATCTGTTTGATGATGTGGACATTCTTCCATCGACTTTCCGTTTAATCCGGCTTTGTAACCTTGTGATTGTGCTCTATCTAGGCGGTCACGCTTTTGTCTCTTCATATTGTCTATCCTTATACCTTTAGATTATTCCTAACGTATTAGCAATTAAACCGAGCCTTTTAGCTCCACCAATAATATTGGTTCACTGTTGGCCATTTCTCAAGTATAAAAAACACTAGCCCAAAAATATTGGACTAGTGTCATTCGATGACAATATTTACTTTCGTCTTCTGAAACTAATCAAAGCAAGAAGTGTCAAAGCATAAACCCCTAAACCACCACCCGATCTTGAAACGGTCGCGGTTTCTAAAGGACGGTTTTCGATATCTGTACTCGTCGCCCCAGAAATTGGAATAAGCTTAACTGCAACTATCTCTTCTTTCCCTGATCCACCACCACAATAGGCATTGTGAGCAAGAGAATCGTATCCTCCAACGCTGCATTTCAGTGCGGTTGCAGAGATAACACCCGCATCATTTATATCCGTCGCATTGACCACTCTGAAGTGGTTATTTGCAGAGCTGTAACTACCGCCATTGGTAAGACTATCTATCCACCATGCTTGATCACTAAATATTGACCGTCTTGCCGCTTCAGTGCCCGTACCGTTATAAGGATAAATGTAGGCGCGTCTGCGACGCTTCTTACCGTTGACTTCTCGGTTTGTTTCCGCATCAATTTGACCAACAACTTCGTTAAAGTTGTTTATCGCATTCGCTTCACCACCCGCACCAGCAAAGAATATTCCACCGGAGAAATAGGCGGCACTTGGACTGCCGTTACTCGCATCTGCGATAAACAATCTATTGTTCGCGGCCCCTGCTTCTGGTGTGTCACCATAGCGCTTGGCTTCGCCAATAACCAACAGGTTGTTATTGATATCTTTTGCAACCGAATTACTGTGGACATAATCACCACTGACACGAACCGTCGCATTGGAAATAAACGTAGTGTTCCAAGCATTTTCAACTACACCCGTAGCTGAAAATGTGTTTTTTGGATAAAATACCGCGGCTTGCATTAATAATCGGCTGCTGTATTCATCGGTATTGTAACCAACGAGCACAGGCTCATCTTTATAGGTACCATCGGAAGGTATTACAACGCTTCGAATACTACCTTGTGCAGAATAATCGTTCACATTTGAGGTACTGACAGTATCACTGGCATCGTCTCTACCAATGCTCCACAATGACGCGCTCACCCCCGTCACGGACGTTCCTAAAGAAGCACCTAGATTATCTTTTACCTGCCATATATACGGCTTCATTGCGAACGCAAAGTTCTGACAGTTATTGTGAAGTGCAGCTTCGGAATACGTGACACAAAGTCCAACGTCTCCAAAATAGTCTTTATCGGCATCGCCATAGGCGAATGGTGCTACCGAACCGGATCCAACAACGTATGTCTTACTGTCATAGACAAATGAGTCAAACGCCATCGTCCTACCCATCTCTTCTACGATATCAGCGGCGCCATCAGCAATCGATTTAGGAAGCAATGACGTCGAACCATAGAAACCGCGATCGCGATATTTTAAAATGGCATTACCATTGATGCTAAAATACCCACTGTTACTATTTCCTATGATCGTCGTATCATTCCCCGTACCCTCAATCTCATTAACCACCACATTCTTGCTATTGGGTATTAACGTAGAACCTGTCGGGGCCGTTGCGGATGGAGAATTAATGTTCGTTAGTTGTAAATAAGCGGACGCATTTGATGGATAGCTGCCTAAATTCCATGCCTGACGCTCCCGATAAAGACCGCCAACACTATTTACGCCGAACCAGCGATTGTATGCCCAACTCTCACAAGTTGAGTAACCGAGTTCGTTGTCACAGTAATTTTCGATATCGTCTTGGTCAAGATAGTAAAAACGATTATCAATACCGAACGGGACTTCTTGTTTATAAGAAAAGCCAGCGAAACCTTTGCGGGTATCACTCGCCAATTTGTAGTCGTCATTACCGCAGCTTGTTGTACCAAAACAACCAAGATCTTGGCCTGCCACCGCACCTGACTCTATTGCCGCTGAATAACTATCAGTAGTGCTAGAAGCCACTTCAACGACTCTATACAGTGCGGCGTTAGCCTGCGTAGCACTAATGATCAAGATGGTTAATGTTGATAGCTTAAATGTTTTACTACTCATTTATTTCTCTAATTCCTGTTGCATAGCTTCTAATTCTTCCCATCTTTCGAATGCTATTTCAAGTTGCTTCTCTTGAGAAGCCAACTTATCCAATACGGGCTGTGTTTGCTCTACGGATTGAGCAAAAAACTCTGAAGAATTGACCTGCACTTGAAGGGCTTCTATTACCTCTTCAAACTGCTCTAGTTTCGCTGGTAATTCTTCTAACTCTCGTTGTAATTTATACGAGAACTTGTTTCGTTTACCACGTGATTGAGTATTTTTTTGCGTTTGCTCAACCACCTTATTTTGAGAGGCTATCTCAGGCGTTCTAGACTGTTGTGCTTGTGTTCGTTGTTGCTGTGCATCGTGATAACCGCCAACAAACTCTTCAATCACACCGTCGCCTTCAAATATCCAACTTGTCATCACCGTGTTGTCTACGAACTGACGATCATGGCTAACAAGTAAAAGCGTCCCCTCATAGTTGGCAAGCAAATCCTCTAAAAGTTCCAAAGTTTCTATATCTAAATCGTTGGTTGGTTCATCAAGAACCAACAGATTGTTCGATTTGGTAAATAATCGTGCAAGTAACAGACGATTTTTTTCGCCGCCAGACAGTGCTTTAACGGGCGTTCTTGCTCTCTTAGGTGAAAACAAGAAATCCTGAAGATAACTAAGCGCATGTCTTTCTTTTCCCCCTATCGTAACTTCTTGCTTACCATCGGCAAGGTTATCGATAACGGTTTTCTCGGGATCGAGAGTTTCACGATATTGGTCAAAATAGGCGACTTCAAGTTTCGTACCGCAACGCAGTGAGCCAGATTGTGGACTGATTTGATCAAGCAGCAATTTTAATACCGTACTCTTACCACAGCCATTTGGGCCAATGAGCGCAATTCGATCACCGCGCATAATGTTGAAACTAAAATCAGATACAATTGGTTTCCCTTCGTAGCTGAAGTTGAGGTTCTCACCTTCAAAGACGATTTTTCCAGAACGGTTCGTTGTATCAATCTGAATATTCGCTTTGCCTTGAACCTCAAGTCGATCGCTGCGCTCTTGTCTTAGCTTTTTAAGGGCCCTTACACGCCCTTCATTACGCGTCCTTCGAGCTTTGATACCCTGTCGAATCCACACTTCTTCTTGAGCCAGTTTTTTATCAAACTCAGCATTTTGCATATCTTCAACGCGAAGGGCTTCTTCCTTATCAATTAAAAACTGATCATAATTACCAGGAAAAGAGCTTAGGTTGCCGCGATCAAGATCGACAATACGGGTTGCCATAGATTTGATAAACGTTCGATCATGCGAGACGAATATGATTGATCCTCTAAAGTCTTTAAGAAAACCTTCTAACCACTCAATGGTGGTTACGTCTAGGTGGTTTGTTGGTTCATCAAGCAGCAACACATCTGGGTCACAGACCAATGCTTTCGCTAGCGCCGCTTTTCGCTGCCAACCACCCGATAATTCAGTTAGTTTCGTCTCACCATCCAATTTAAGAGCCGCTAGCACATTCTTGATTCTGTCTTCAAAACGCCATGCATCGGCATGTTCAAGCTTTTCTTGCGTTTTGGCTAAGCGATTAATGTGCTTCTCGGTTGGTTCACTTGCGACAAGATCAAGTTGCTCATGGTAAGTTTTTAGTAGCTTACCGACTTCAGCAAGGCCGCTTGCAACGTAATCAAGTACTGTACCCTCGACATTTCGTGGAGGGTCCTGCTCTAAACGCGAGACAACGACATCTTGAGTTATTTGATACTTTCCGTCATCCATAATGACTTCACCTGAAAGTATCTTCATCAAGGTCGATTTGCCGGCGCCATTTCGACCAACCAAACAGACTCGCTCGTTTTCTTGTAACGTAAAGTCTGAACCATCGAGTAGCGGTACGTCGCCAAATGCTAATTGACCATTATGTATGGTAAGTAATGCCATTTTCTTCTAACCAAATTTTAAGTTTTTTACTATCAAAGGGCCAATTAAGTTCAATTCCATTGAAATTAACCACCGGAATTGTGACCCCGTAACGCTCAAATAACGTGTCATCGTATGCAATATCAATGACTTTAGGTGACACCTTCAACATATGCAGCATATCTAAAGCCTGCTCGCAAAGGTGACACCCTTCTGTACTATAAAGTTTTAATTCAAGATGCTTCTGCATGCTTGATCAACCATGAGTTGTGAATCTGTTTGTTTCTTGCGTAATCCATAGGCAATGTTTTAGGCGAAATGTTCGTTGCGCTTAAACCAAGCTCTTTAAGACTATCAAGATCCATTTTAAAATGACGTTTATTGTTCGAGAACACAATCGTACCATCGAAGCGTAGCAACCTTTTCAGATCCTTAATCAACTCGATGTGATCCCTTTGTACATCAAAAGTTTGATCCATACGTTTCGAATTAGAAAACGTAGGTGGGTCAATAAAGATGAGATCATAGGTTTCTTGTGCTCGTAGAATCCATTGTAAACAGTCAGCATGTTCAAACCTATGCTCACGACCTACTTTCCCGTTCAGTTTTAGGTTCTCTTTGGCCCATTCTAGATAGGTCTTCGACATATCTACCGTTGTTGTCGATTTAGCGCCGCCACAAGCGGCATGGGCTGTTGCAGAGCCGGTATAAGCAAATAGATTTAAGAAATCCTTACCATTCGCCATCTCACCAATCATGCGACGAGTGATCTTATGGTCAAGGAATAGCCCTGTATCAAGGTAGTCATGTAAATTGACCAGCAACTTAACGCCGTACTCTTGCACTTCGAACGTTCTAGAGCCTTCGCCTAGTTTTTGATATTGAGACGATCCCTTTTTCTTTTCGCGAGTTTTCAGGACCACTTTATTAACATCAACACCAGTAACCTGAATAGCGGCACGGATAACATCCGTTAATCGTCTTTTCGATTTCTCTTCCGGAATATCTTTTGGCGCGGCATATTCTTGAATAACAAGGTGATCCAAATAAACATCTATCGCAACATTGTACTCGGGTAAATCGGCGTCATATATACGGTAGCAATCGAGTTTCTCACGCTTTGCCCACTTGCCAATTTTGGCAATGTTTTTCTTTAAGCGATTGGAAAAGTCTGGCGCGATTAGAGCACCTTCTTGTTGGGGCTCATTACTGTCACTAGCACGTCGTTCACTGATTGAGTAATTTTTTTGGTGACAGGGTAACGCACCATTTTGCAACTTGTACTGCTTATCAGCACGCATTCTTAAGCAGCTTAACAAGTCATCAGAGCTAGACAAAATAGACGCCTGACTGCCCGCAAAGTTCTGTTTAAGCTGAGCGCCAAGGGATGTATAGAGTGCGATTAAACCCGGTTCAGTACCCAATCTCTCACCATAAGGAGGATTGGACAGGATAACACCCGTCTCATAACCTTCAGGACGAGCTAGTGCTGCCGCGTCACCGACACGAAACTCAATCACGTTTTCTAGACCCGCTCTTTTGGCATTCTGTTTGGCAATATTTAGCACGCGCTTGTCGTTATCTATACCGTAGAACTTAGTGTCAATATTTTTGACACCTCTGCGTCCCTGAACATTTGCTTCTGCTTTTATCTCTGCCCAAAGCTCTGGTTCAAAGTCGTTAAGCTCTTCGAACGACCATTTACTACGTAGAACACCGGGTGCCATATTAGCCGCGATTAAAGCCGCTTCTATTAACAAGGTGCCTGAACCACACATAGGATCTAATAACGAAACCCCTTTCTTCCAACCACTTCTCATTACAACAGCAGCAGCCAGTGTCTCTCTAAGCGGGGCTTGCCCGGCTTCGGTTCTGTAGCCTCTCTGATGCAGACCTAAACCGACCAAATCGATACCTAAGATGGCTTTTTCACGATTTAAACGAACGTGGATTCGTATATCCGGCTGTTCTTTGCTGATTGAAGGCCTTTCTAGATTCTTTTTGGTAAAGCTATCAACGATGGCATCTTTAACTTTCATCGCACCATACTGGCTGTTACGAATCTCGTTATTGGTACCATTAAAGTCAACCACCAGGTTCTTCGAACTTGTAAAATGAGATGACCAGTTTATTGCGGAAGCAGATAGATAGAGGTCCATATCGTCTTGGCAATTGAATTCAGACAACACACGTACAAATCTTGAAGCAATACGGCTCCATAAACAGCAACGATACACCTGTTCGTTGGTCGCTTTAAATTTCACACCTGCTTGAACAGGTTTAAAATCAACTATTCCGAGCGCTTTTAACTCTTCAACAAGCAAGTTTTCCAAGCCATTTGAAGTAATCGCTAAATATTGGTTCATATCTATCTTAATCAGCAAAAAAATGGCCTTGATTATACCTGATTAATAAATCAATTAAGAACAAAACGCCAAAAAATCTCTCAGAGCTTGTTCGGGTGCTCAGTTTTTAAACAACATGAGCCCTTCAGTTCTCGTTAAGACTATTTTTTCGTCCAAAACGAAGTGAGTGTTTACTCCCATAATCGATATTACGTTTTTATTGACCCACAGCCGAAGTGAATACTTATTCACACCAATATTGGTCTATACCAGATGGATTATTGGGTGGTAATTTACTTACATTACGCGTTAAAACGGGAATAAATGAGCCTAATTTGAATGATATTTAGACGAATAGAGGCAACAACTTAAGAAAAATTATTTTTCTTTGGTATCGATGTCTCATTGATGAGAGTGCAATAATCGTTAATTTGGATAACAAATAGAGATGATTTATTGTCGAGCGAAGTTCTATTCTCAACTTTTAGGCAAAAGTAAGAATTATTGAACTATTTTAAACAAAAAAAATCGACCGCGAGGGTCGATGGGAAAGTACAACAAGGGAACGAATGAGGGTTTAGCTTACCAAAGCTATCGGTAACGCTTCAAATAACGAGTTCGCACACACCATGCGATTATGCATAACTTTAATTGGCTCACCAAACTTAAGGACTTTACGTCCATTCAAGGCGAATTCGTCAGTCTCAATGTACGCGCATAGGCTCGCGTTATGGCAAACTTCGATAACCATGAAATACCCTTCCCCATAACTATTCTTGAGGTGAACGATATCTCCTTCATTTGGAAGGTAATCTGCAGCTTGTTCATCGAAGAACCAACTTTGAGGCTGTACGGGCTTGTGAAATCGCTTTGATGCAACACAGTTAAGGACTAACTCTGCTTGTCTCGGTTCAGTCAGGTTTAGGTTGGATGCGCTCTCTTTAAATGCTTGGAAAGCAGAAGCATCATCTACCGTAAAATCGGTGTCAGTATAGGCACAATCTACGAGGTGCTTTTTAGGAAGATTGACTCTAAACAGCATGTCACTTCCAAGGTCAAGCATCAGAGCATTTTCTTGCTCATCAAAAAACCAATTCCATGTATCTCGAGGTTTAAGCATCGTTCCATCTCTTGATTATTATAAATTCCGTTTTCTAGGTAATTTGGGTGCTACCTATTCAACTAACAAAATAATTTTACAAGTACGGAGCCAAAAAAAAAGAGGAAATAAATTTCCTCTTTTTTTGATTTTTAATGTTGTTATTAGATATTTTTAACGATATCTCTCACCAAACCAGGACCTTGATAAATAAAGCCAGAATAAACTTGGACTAATTTTGCGCCTGCCATCATTTTTTCTTTTGCCGAAACAAATGAGTCAATACCACCCACACCAATAATAGGAAGTTTGTCGCCAAGTTCTGCGTATAGACAACGAACCACTTCTGTACTTCGTTGTTGTACTGGCCGACCACTTAAACCACCCGCTTCATCCGAATGTTTCATACCTTTAACAATACTTCTATCTAACGTTGTATTGGTTGCAATGACACCATCAATATTATGACGAACGAGAGAGTCACAAATCTGAATAATTTCTTCATCGCTTAAATCTGGTGCTATCTTAAGCGCCAATGGAACATATTTGCCATGCTTCTTTTCTAATTCATTTTGTTTTAACTTCAAATCAGATAGAAGATGGTCCAAGGCCTCACCATATTGTAACGTTCTTAGGCCCGGTGTATTAGGTGAAGAAATATTAACAGCAATATATCCTGCATGCTGATAGGTTTTCTCCATACAGATTAAATAGTCATCGCTGCCCTTTTCTAAGGGAGTATCTTTGTTCTTACCAATATTGATGCCAAGGATTCCGTCGTAAGATGCTTTTTGAACGTTGGCAACGAGATTATCGACACCGTCGTTGTTAAATCCCATCCGATTGATTAGACCTTGAGCCTGAGTCAAGCGAAACAATCTTGGCTTGTCATTTCCTGGCTGCGGTTTTGGTGTTACCGTGCCAACTTCTATGAATCCGAATCCCATTGCGCCAAACGCGTCGATACATTCTCCATTTTTATCCAAGCCCGCGGCTAAGCCAACCGGATTTTTAAACTTCAGTCCCATGCATTCTACCGGTCTATCTGGTAAATGTTGACGGTAAAAAAGGTCGAATGGTGTGCCTTGAAAACGTTTGAAATTTTGAATTGCGAGATCGTGTGCCTTTTCGGCATCGAGTTGAAAAAAACCAGTCCTTGCAAGACGGTAAAGCATGTATGCCTCCGATAAAAAAAAGCCCCGTATAAACGGGGCTTTATTATTTACTTATTTTTGGAACAATTCAAATTTAATAACATCAATTCACGCAAGGCAACTGAAAACTTAGCAAATTCATGCATGGAACCAACCTTAAATTCGTTCAGTATATTCTCCCAACGCTCTAAAGAAGGCTTATTACTACTGATCCAAGAATCCAGATCAGATAAAGGATCAAATGCTGAGCTACCACAATTGCAACTGAGAACCAGCGCCGTAAGTTGGCGCTGTTGCCAATCAAGATCCTCTCTAAATGCCGCCCTTGCCAAAGCCTGCCAGTTATTGTCTACACCTTGGGTATTGATCTGCTTTAGGAACCAATGTAATGAGAGCCTATCGCCTAAGTTAAAGTATAACTTAGACGCGTCTTCAACACTTCGCCCACTTTCCTTCGCAACAGAGGAAATATCTAATGCTGAATTGAGACTCGATAAACGAGCCACATGATGCGCCAACTCCTTCTCAACACCTTGTTCTATCCACGTGTTTGCGAGGTCTTCATGCTCTTTGACCTCTTCTGGCACTAAACACTGATCCAGTGTTTTTCCTATCGCGATCACATCGGTCTTATAATGACTAATTAGATCATTAACACTAAAACTGCCCGGATTATTTCTGATCATCCATCGCGATAATCTTCTTAGCGTCCTTCTTACTTGGAAAATCAAGTCATACTGCGCACTTGTGGTTGAGACATTATCAAGTTTACGAATATCTTTTAATGTCTTTTCGAAGTTAAAAATATCACGAGCCGCAGAATAAGCATTGGCCACTTTATCAATGCTGGCGCCTGTTTCTTCTTGAAGGCGGGTGACAAGATTGCATCCCATCTCGTTAACCATTTGATTTGCCAGTGCCGTTGCTATTATCTCTCGTTTAAGAGGATGATTTTCAGCATGAGCAATATAGTTACGGCGTAACTCTTTAGGGAAGTATTTTGCTAACAGTTGTTTGTGATAGTCATCTGATGCTATCTCGTCACTTACTAACTGTTCTTTTAGTATCATCTTTCCATAAGCAACCAATACAGACAACTCTGGTCGAGTAAACGCTTTGCCCTGTTTTTCTCGTTCTAGCAAGGTTTCATCATCCGGAATATATTCCAATACTCTATCTAGATGACCTGCTTTTTCTAATGTATGGATGAATCGAATCTGTTCCTTAACTAATGAAGTTCCTTGTTTTTCGGACACTGAAATAGATTCAGCCTGACAATAGGCGTCCTCCAATACTATCTCGCCGACTTCAACTTCCATTTTATCCAGAATTTCATTACGTTGTTTCGTTGTCATATCACCGAGTGCAACTAATCCGTTAAGGAATATTTTAATGTTCACTTCGTTATCAGAGCAATCAACGCCACCAACGTTATCTACAAAGTCCGTGTTGACACGTCCACCAGACAAGGCATATTCAATACGCCCTTGTTGTGTCATTCCTAAGTTGCCACCTTCTCCAACCACTTTCGCTTTTAGCTCTTGGCCATCTATTCGCAATACGTCGTTTGCACGATCGCCAACATCAGTATGAGTTTCTGTGGACGCTTTAATGTAAGTACCAATACCACCATTCCATAAAAGATCGACGTCCATTTTCAGAAGCATCTTAATCAGATCATTGGGTGCTAAGGCCGTCTTGCGTGTTCCGATCATCTTCTGTATTTCTGGTGTAAGTTTGATCGACTTTGATCGCCTTGAGAATATGCCGCCACCTTTTGAGATCAACTTAGGATCATAGTCTTCCCAGCTTGATCGTGGTAATGCAAACAAACGATCTCGCTCTTTCCAACTTTTCGCAGAATCTGGGGTAGGATCGATAAATATGTGCATATGATTAAAAGCAACTTGCAGTTTTATATGCTTGGAAAGAAGCATCCCATTACCGAACACATCACCTGCCATATCCCCTATACCGACACAAGTAAAATCGGTGGTTTGGCAATTAATCCCCATTTCTCTAAAGTGGCGTTTAACCGACTCCCATCCACCTTTAGCCGTTATGCCCATCGCTTTATGGTCATAACCATTTGACCCACCAGAGGCAAATGCATCACCCAGCCAGAAATTGTACTCTTCCGAGACTGAGTTCGCCAAATCAGAAAACGTTGCCGTTCCTTTATCTGCTGCTACCACTAAATACGCATCATCCTCATCATGACGAACCACATTCGTTGGATGAACCAACTGACCTTCCACAATATTATCGGAAACATCTAATAACGCGCGAATGAATTTCTTGTAGCAACGTTTACCTTCCGCAAATATTTCATCTCGTGAAGATAGACTTGGTTGTTTTTTACATACGAAACCGCCTTTCGCACCAACAGGAACAATTACGGTGTTCTTTACTTGTTGTGCTTTTACTAACCCGAGTATCTCCGTACGGAAATCTTCTTGTCTGTCAGACCAACGAAGTCCACCACGAGCAACCTTTCCACCCCGTAAATGCACCCCCTCGATATCGGGTGCATACACAAATATTTCGAACTCAGGAACGGGTTTGGGAATATCTGCAATTTCACGCGGCCTAAGTTTTAACGATAGCCACGGTTTGTTCTTTTTGTTTTTATCTAGTTGATAATAATTTGTTCTTAGCGTCGCTGAGATCATTTCCATATAGCGTCGAATGATCCTATCATCATCCAAACTCTCTACATGATCGAGCTGCTCAGTGATGTATTGTATAAGATCCGTCTGCCCTTTTTGCGCCCCTTTGCATTTAGGATCAAATCGTCTCTCAAATAATTCAACTAGGCTTTTCGCCATTTCGGTGTGATCGGATAACGTGTTTTCGATATAGCTTTGGCTAAATGGGAATCCAACCTGCCTCATATATCGAGCATAGCTTCTTAGTATCGTGATTTCTCTTCCGGTTAAACCTGCACCGAGTAGCAACCTATTAAAGCCGTCGCTTTCTAACTCACCAGACCAAATAGCGGCAAACGCTTGTTGAAATCTCTCTTGTGCTTCACGTAAGTCAATGTTCTCATCGCTTTTGTGGAGCATGGAAAAATCAAGTATCCAGTATACCGTTCCATTTGCTTTTCTTACTTCGTACGGCGATTCACCAACAACTCGTAACCCTAGGTTTTCCAACATCGGCATGACATCAGACAGATGAATCGGTTCATCACGGTGATACAGCTTAAGATGGACAACCTTAGAACTTATCCCCTCTTCTTGAGGTCGATAAAACAGCATACCTAATTTGTTTTCGTCATTCAGATTTTCTAATCGTTCAATATCTGAAACCGCTATGCTCGGCATGACATCTGACTTATATGAACTTGGAAATGCATTCTTATATTGCTTTGCAAAAGAAAGACCTTTGCTTTCGCCCAAGTTTGCAACAATTGCGTGTTCTAGTCTATCGACCCAAGTTGAAGAAGCTTCCATCAAGTTATGCTCTATCGCTTTTACGTCTATATTGAAATTATTGTTGTCCACTCGAACTATATAGTGCGTCCTCGCAAGTGGGCTTTCTGAAAAGAACGTCGTGAATTCAACCTCCTGATCTGAATTTAGATGTTGACGGAGTATACGTTGGGTCAGTTTTCGTACTTCGGTGTTATAACGTTCTTTGGAAACATAAACCATGCAACTGAAAAAACGGCCAAACGGGTCTTTACGAACAAACAAACGAACAAGATCACGATCTTGCATTTGTACGACACCAAGGCCGGTTTCTAACAACTCCTCTTCTTTTGCTTGAAGCAACTCATCTCTTGGATAGTTTTCTAAAATATTGAGTAGTGCTTTATAGGAGTAAGATCCCTTTCTATACCCGCTAGCGGTAAGAATTCGTTCTACTTTTTGTCCAATTAAGGGAATATTGAATACACTTTGGTTGTAGACGGCAGATGTGTACAGCCCAGTGAATCGATGCTCACCTACAACATTACCTTGTTTGTCAAATTTCTTGATACCTATATAGTCGGTATAAGCTGGTCGATGAATCCTTGAAGAGGCATGACCTTTGGTGAGAATAAGTAGGTAAGGTTTTGTCGCTTCTGCCTGTGCTGATTCAGCAAACTTTGAAAGCTCTACGGTACGAATACGACTAGCAAGGCCAAATAAACCCAAGCCTTTCTCTTTCGTTGGTTCGAGCTGAAGGCCATTGTTGCTTTCAACAAGGTCATATTCTTTGTAGCCCATAAAGGTAAAGTTATGTTTACCGAGCCATCTCATGAACTGCAGGCTTTCGTCTAAACGACTTTTCTCCAATGGAATCGATTTAAGATTATCTTCTGTTTTTTTGATGACTTGTTGTAATTTGTCTGACATCACCTGCCAATCGCTAACCACTAATCCAGTATCAGTTAGCACACCCACAAGCTCAGTTTTGAGTGCAGTCATTTCATTTTTGCTGTTTAGCCTATCAACCTCAATATGAAAAAGCGATTGAAAATCCCCTTCACCACTATTTAACGCAGAGATTTCACCGTCACCATTTCGCCTTAATTGCGTAGGTCCATTAATCATAAAATGACAGGTTAGTCCCAGTCTGGTCAAAGCCATTTTTGTTGAGTCTACGAGAAACGGACTGTCTGGAACAACGATTTCAATTATCGTATGCGTTGACTGCCAACCATGGCGGCTCAAGCTAGGATTAAATACCCTAACCGAAATATCTTTGAATTGTGTTTCAGAAATATGGTGCCATAAACTTATCACTGCACCATAAAGATCTGAGTCATTCCTATTTATCAGGTCGTCCTGAGAAATGTTGCTGTAGAGATGTTTCGCTAGCTGAGTAACTAAAGGTTTTTGAGCAAGTTCAAGTTTGTCTTGAATAAGTTGATACACTTTTTCAAGTAGAACCGGCACAACAGGCTCGCGTGCGGTCATATTGCACTCCAAATTATTTTAGTGGGAACACGAACACAATGTTCGTTGGGTACTTAGTTATTGTAAGAGATATATTGAAAATAAGTTAATGAATTGGTTACAAATAGAGAGGTGCGTATCAAAAATTGTGAGTGGTAACTCGATTTAACTATCTGAAATTTAACATATCTAAACCGATTCTAGGCTAACAAACTTGTTCAGTTTATCTATTGTTAGTCGAAACCGGCCTTTTACACCGATTTGAGTTAAGAACGGTCTTAATCGCATCGCAGGAACTTGCAGTTTTAACCCTTGTTCAGTGTAAACCAATACACTGCTTGCTGAACCGGCATAGTGTTGTAGGAACACATTGTAAGAAATATCTAGACGAAATGTATATTGGTTCATATTACGTTTTACTTAAGTAAAAAAAGAAGATAGTCATGCGACTATCTTCTTATAAGTTTAAACTACGAATCAAGCGCTTTAGTCACTTTTTCAAACAGATCTTTTGCCAAATTTTCAAGTTTTGACAACTTTTCTAATTCTGATCGCATTAATAACTGTCTTGCTTCATCGTAATTACGATATTTCAATAGCGGGTCAATCAATCTAGATGCAACCTGTGGGTTGCTTTCATTTAATTCAGTTAATATTTCTCCAGCAAATTGATAGCCTGAACCATCCTTCGCGTGGAAATTAACTGGATTCGCAGTAAGGAACGATCCGATAAGGCTGCGAATTCTGTTCGGATTTTTCATAGTGAACGCTTGATGTTGCATGGTTTTCTTCACCACATCTAGAACGTCATCCGAAGGATTGGTGCCCTGTAATGCAAACCACTTATCCATTACCAAGCCATCATTGACCCATTTTGCACTAAAATCATCCATCATCTTTTCACGACACGGCAGTTTTGCCTGATTTGCAGCAGACAAGGCGGCCATTGTGTCTGTCATATTGTTGGCATTACTATATTGTGCCCTTGCCAGCTCATCACCTTGTGGCAGATAAGCGAGATAACTTAAGGCCATATTTCTTAGTGCTCTTTTACCAATGGCATCATGCTCTACAGTATATTTGGATTGAACTAATGAACCATAAATAGCGGTTAATTCATCTTGCAAGTTGTCAGCGATAGCCATCTTTATTGATTTTAAAACTAAGAAAACAGCATCGACATCAACTGGCTTGAACCAACCTGCTACTTCGTTTTGGCTCGGTAACGACAACACCTCTGCAATAAACGCGGGGTCCAATTCGCGATCCAATAACACACCTCTGAATGCGTCTAGAACACGCTCTGATAATTCAAAGGCTCGTCCATTTTGGACATTTTCTACGTTTGCTTTAATGTATTTAGCCAATAACATCTGTCCTGCATCCCAACGAGCGAATTCATTAGTCGCATGGACCATCAAAAACATCAGCTCTAAATCGGTATATTCATAGACCAACTTCACTGGCGCTGAGAACTCGCGTAACAAAGAAATGATTGGCAATTCATCCACGTTATCAAATATAAATGTTTGTTTTTCATTGATAATATTTAAAATATTATTGACGTCCCTTCCGTTACACTGTAGCGGAAGGGCTTTGCCATTCGAGCCATACAACTCAATATTTAGAGGAATATGTAAGGGCAATTTCTCTTTTTGTTCTTGAGTCGCGGCAGTTGATTGCTCCACAGTAACTGCGTAGGTTTTTTGCTCACTGTCATAGGAGCTAGTCACATGAATAGTTGGCGTACCTGATTGGCTATACCAACGTTTGAACTGAGTTAGGTCAACACCGGAGGCATCTTGCATAGCAGAAACAAAATCATCACATGTTGCTGCGGTTCCATCATGTCGTTCAAAATAAAGCTTCATCCCTTTTTGGAAACTCACCTCACCTAACAACGTGTGCATCATGCGTATTACTTCGCTGCCTTTTTCGTACACGGTAAGCGTGTAAAAGTTGTTCATCTCAATAACTTTTTCTGGACGGATAGGATGTGACATTGGGCTTGCATCTTCAGCAAACTGAGGCCCGCGGATAATCCTAACATTGTTAATACGGTTTACCGCTCGAGAACCTAGATCAGATGAAAACTCCTGGTCTCGGAATACGGTTAAGCCTTCTTTCAAACTTAGTTGAAACCAGTCGCGACAAGTGACCCTATTTCCTGTCCAGTTATGGAAATACTCATGACCGATGACAGCTTCAATACCTAAGTAATCCGTATCTGTGGCCGTTTTTTCGTTCGCCAGTACAAACTTAGAGTTAAATACATTCAACCCTTTGTTTTCCATCGCACCCATATTGAAAAAATCGACGGCAACAATCATATAAATATCTAGGTCGTATTCGAGACCAAAACGTTGCTCATCCCATGCCATCGAATTTTTTAGCGATAACATCGCGTGACTTGCTCTGTCTAGGTTTCCCTTATCTACATAAATCTCTAAGGCAACATCGCGACCAGACATCGTTGTATAGTTATCCGCTAATAGATCAAAATCACCGGCAACCAAAGCAAATAGGTACGCAGGTTTAGGGTGCGGGTCTAACCATTGTACCCAATGACGCCCATTATCAAGGTCACCAGATCCAATTTTGTTCCCATTGCTCAACAAAAACGGATATTGAGTTTTGTCTGCTATAACCTTTGATGTAAAGACGGCCAGCACGTCGGGACGGTCCATATAATAAGTAATACGACGGAACCCTTCCGCTTCACACTGCGTACAAAATGCGCCGCCTGATTTATACAGACCTTCTAATGCACTATTTCCCTCAGGATCCAACTCGGTGGTTATCGCTAATTCAAACTCTTTGGGCAACCCTTTGATAATAAGTATCCCATCAGATTCTTGAAAATTCGTCCATTGTTCTCCGTCAATCATTACGCTCAAAAGTTTTAGCTGTTCGCCCTCTAGGCTAAGAATATTACTTTCTTGCAACTGTTTTACTTTAGAAACGGCGACGACGATGGTTTCTCTATCATAGAGATCAAATTCCAAATCTATATGAGTAATCGAATGCGATGGAGACTGGTAATCTATACGATACTTAGCGACAGGTGTTGCTTGAGTTTGTTCAGACATAGTTCTTCCTTTACTCTTACTTTGCTAAGAGTCTTTCCAGAGAATAGAGTAGATCATAAAGCGAATTCAGATTGAAACAACCGAGTTCGTTTATCCTTACCCTTATATGTCGGGTTAATTTGAACAAAAACAAGGTTTAACAAACACAAAAAAGCACCTTTATCAAAGTGCCCTCTAAATGTGGTGCTATTTAGACCGTAATCAGATAAATTTACTCAACTCTATTCATTACGGTATACATATCGAAACCTGTTCCCTCAAGGGTCAGCGTATTATTCTCTACTTTATAGCGAGAATTGTGTTCACCTTTTTCATACATCAGAACTAAGTTTTCACCTTCATAATAATAGATACCTTGATAAGCAGCGAGATTTCCATCTGTAGATTCTGACATAAATAAGAACATGAAGTCAGGTTGCAGAGTCAGGCTGACATGGCTGACATTGCTTGCGAGAATGTCATCACCTTTAATTTCAGCACTTTTCCAACGACCAATGAGTTCTGGCGAGTAACCTTTGACAAATGGAATGCCATTGAGCATTAAGTGGTTGTGGTTGGCTAGGTAACTGTATGTTTGGGGGGTTTCGGTATCTAACCCTAATATTAAGGTGTCATTACTTAATGAGTAGTTCCCTTGCCAGTAATTCATACTTTGGTCTTTGTTTTGGATCTCGATAGCAAATTGATAGTTTGATGCGATGTGCAACCGTATTGCTAAGAAATCAGCATGACCTTCTCCCGGCGCTGGATTAGTCAGAAACCAATCACCGAGCAAAAAAGGGTAATCAAACTGAGTTAAATCGATTTTATTCTTGTCTATTTCTGCGCTAGTCGCGCTAACCGAGACTGAAAACACGAGTGTGCAACAGGCTAGAATTAACATGATAATCTTCATCACTGACTCTCCTCACTTTTTATAAGCGTAGAGTTAGTTTCTGAATAAAGCGAAATATTTGACGCAAATCACATTATTTTAAACAAAAAAAAGGCGAGCATAACGCTCGCCTTCTGAATATTTTCATTATTATCAACTAGCTGACTTTGCCTTTATCATATCAACCATAATGGCAACAGACTCGTCTAAATAAGCATCTGGACCTTCGTAATCTTTATCAACATCATCAAGAGAAGTAAATTCTTCTTCACCTAGTGAATTTTGACGTTCATTGATACGACCTAATCTTTTTGCTTCTCTATCCTCTATTTTGTCTTTCCTAGTTTTCTCACTTAGTGACAAAGTATTGTCGTCTTTCTCTAGCTTGTATTGAGCAATATCTTGCGCAATAAAACCAAATTCTCTATCGCTACTTATACGAAGCTCATGTTGCAAATTAAGTGCAGCTATTTGTGTATCACGTTGTTTCAATACATCATAGACTGCTTTATCGATGCTATCCCATGGCAGCGCATTATCTTCAACACTTTCACCCGTTTCTTCTGGGTCAACGGCACTAGGATAAGATATGTCAGGTACGACACCTTTATTCTGCGTGCTACCACCATCAATACGGTAGAATTTTTGAATAGTGTATTGAACATAGCCTAGTTCTTTATCAAACAAATCATAGATATGATTTAGTGAACGATGTTGCTGTACCGTCCCTTTACCAAAGGTTTGCTCTCCTAAAATAATTGCACGTCCATAGTCTTGCATGGCGGCAGCAAATATCTCTGACGCAGAGGCGCTATAACGGTTAGTCAAAACAGTTAGTGGTCCATCATAGCTAGAGATGTCGTCGGTATCGGCGTTAACATTCACACGACCGTAACTATCTCGAACCTGAACAACGGGCCCTTTCTTAATAAACAGACCCGACAATGCGGTCGCTTCAGTTAGCGCCCCACCACCGTTGTTTCTCAAGTCGACAATGATGCCGTCTATAGATTGCTGTTGAAGTTCTTTGATTAGCTTGTCTGTATCCTTTGATAAGCCAACATAGAAACTAGGAACTTCAAGAACGCCTATTTTTTTGCCGTCTCTTTCAATAACCTCAGACTTAACCGCTCTATCTTCTAGACGAACTTTATCTCGCACTATTGTGACATCGTAACTTTTAGAGTTTTTACCTTCAGGCAATATGTTCAGTGTTACTTTGGTCCCTTTCGGTCCCTTGATCAACTGAACAACGTCGTCTAATCGCCAACCTATTACGTCCACCATGTCGGCGCTTTCTTGTCCAACACCTATGATGCGGTCTCCGTCAGACAATTCTTTACTTTTAGACGCAGGGCCGCCAGCCACCAGCGAACGAATCACGGTATAGTCATCGGTCATCTGTAAAACCGCACCGATCCCTTCTAAAGATAAGCTCATCTCTGACTGGAACTGTTCTGCATTACGTGGTGACAGATAACTCGTATGTGGGTCTACCTGACGAGCAAAAGCATTCATGTATATTTGGAATGCATCTTCACTTTTAGACTGAGTAATACGCTTTATGGCGTTGTTATAACGCTTTTCAAGCATTTCCTTTATTTCAGGCCACTCTTTGTCCGTCAATTTTAGACTTAAGGCATCGTACTTAACACGCTTACGCCACAGTTCATCTAACTCTTTGGTATTTTGGGCCCAATTCGCTTCAGAACGATCCAATTCAATCGATTCTTCAACATCGAATTTGATTTCTTTGTCTAAAACAGACAAAGCAAACACATAACGCTCGAATCGCTTCTCCATTGCAAGGTTGTAAACATCAAAGGCAATTTGATTGTCGCCAATCTTGAGTTGGTCATCTAACTGAGTCGACCATTCAGAAAAAGAATCTATATCCGCTTGGGTAAAAATATTTCGACTGAAATCAAGCAGCTCTAAATAACGCTCAAACATCGCCTTAGAGAAATCATCATCGAGACTAAAATGCTTATAGTGAGATCGAGTAAAGCGAGACGTTACTCTTTTACTTGCCGTTTGGTGTTGAACTTCCGGTGCAAGTGTGGGTAATTGGTCTTTAGAAATTTTGGATTCTAAAGCTTGTGCAGAAGCCGCAATGCTAATGCATGCGGCGACTAGAGTCAGTTTTAAATGGCAATTCATGCGTAGGATAGTCTCCTCTATGCGCGTAAGTGCTCCGCTTTAACAACCATTTGAAGACCGTTGGTTAGGCGAACACGCACATCATCCTTATTAATTTCAACTATAGTTGCAGCCATATTTCCTTTACCCATATTCACATTTACTTCTTTTCCAACGATCATATCATCAGAGGTTAGTGCACGTGTTTCTGGGGCTGCAGGCTTGTTATTTTGTTTCTGTTGCGGCGCGGCAGGTTTAGCACGACGTTGCTGTGCTGGCTTTGTCGCATTTTGTTTCGCTTTGCCTTCTTCGCGAGCTTTAATTGCTTGCTCTTTCCGGCGTGCTTGAACTCGAGCTTTACTCTCAGCCAAGGCTTGTTTTGCGTGCTCTACATGTTCTTCTTCCAACTCACCACATGCATTACCGTCCAAATCCACACGAGTCGCTCCTGGTTTTATACCATGAAGATAACGCCATGAAGAAGTATATTGTCTTAATGCTGCACGTAATTGAGTTTTACTCACTCTAAGATCTTCAGACAGACGCTCAGCGAGGTCTTGAAAGATACCGATCTTAAGTGGTTTAGCTTCACCATCTAGAGTAAAGCATTTAGGGAAACATTCAGCAATATGTGCGATTACTTCTTTGCTGTTTTTTAACTTTTCAGTGTTTTCCATGAGGTTTCCTGGTTGGAGCGGCCTTCCCGCGAACTAAATCTGACAAATATTTGCGCTATTATAAAGAGATGCTAATGAAAAACCACAGGCAATTGACTTTTTATGTCTCGTTCGCCTGTGAATTAAGCACCTTTTGCACTTCAGCCATCAAAACAGTCAGTCCTTGTTGATCAATTTCGCTAAAACGCGACGGAATAGGACTATCGATATCTAAAACGCCCGCTAGCTTACCAGAGATCGAAAAAGGAATAACCAACTCTGACACACTTTCTGCGTCACAAGCGATATGACCTTCAAAATCATGAACATTTTCTATTCGTTGTACGGTATTCGTTGCCATTGCCGTTCCACACACACCTCGACCTATTGGAATTCGGACACAGGCAGGTTTACCTTGAAATGGACCGAGCACCAATTCAGTGTCGTCCATCAAATAGAATCCAACCCAGTTTATTTCTGGCAACTCCATATTCAACAATGCACTGATGTTAGAAAGATTAGCAATCAAGTTCTTTTCCGACTCTATTATCGCGATTGCTTGCTTTGTTAACGTTTGATAATTACTTAATTCCATACTCAGGTTTACCACTTTACAATATAATGTTTCGTTATTTTGACTATGATTACTCGTAATCTAGCAAATTACTATGTAATGTTCATACTTAGCAGCCTATCAGCTTGTTTAAGCGAGAAATTATTTTTGTTACCATACATAGCAACGACTAAGCTTACAAATAACAATTAGTTATGGCTAGTAATTTAAAATGTCATTTATAACCAAAGCAATACACAGTTAACCAAGGGATTAGAGACGAACAGAAGATGGATGCGGAAGGTTTAACTAGCAACAAGCAAAGTTCTACAAAAATACGCATCTGCAAAGGCTGTGAGTTGCCTGTCGCAGTAGAAAACGTCTCCGTTGGTAAAAGCGCCTATTGTCCCCGATGTAATATGAAGCTTTATAAAGGTGGCACACAACTCTTGATTGGTAACCTTGCTATTGCTGTTACTTGTCTTTTACTATTTATTCCCTCTCATTTTTTTCCGTTTATAAGCATTCGTTTGATAGGTGTGATGATACCCGCCACCCTTCCTTCTGGAACACTTACCCTAATACAAGAAGGGTTTATTGGATTGGGGTTGCTTATTCTTTTTTGTAGCTCCATCGCGCCCTTATTAGTAAGCCTAAGTGTTATATTGACTCATATTGCACTCAGATATCGATGGTTCGTCTCTTTAAAGTACGCTTTGTTGGTTATTCAATTTCTAAAGCAGTGGATGATGTTGGATGTATTTCTAGTGAGCGTCGCCATTTCATGTTTTAAGCTACAAGACTATTCAGACATCTTCGTAGGCATTGGATTATATGGCATTATTCTGTTGCAACTGTTTTCATTGATGTTGATCTCAAGGGTGAACGTGCGGCATTACTGGGAATCTTGGTATAAAGAATCTGATTTCAACTTCAAAAATAAAACCATACATTGCGGTCATTGTCATTTGTCTCAACCATTTTCTAAGCATTGCCAGCGTTGTCACACCACCTTACATCACCGAAAGCCTAACTCGATTCAAAAAACATGGGCACTTCTTATCGCCGCATCAGCATTTATATTTCCTGCGAATATCCTTCCTATATCCATTCTTTTTAATAATGGTCAGAGAATTGAAGATACTATCTTTTCTGGTATTGCTTATCTTATCGTGACCGACAAGTATGGGATCGCGCTAGTTATTTTTGTTGCGAGTATTGTCGTACCGGTGGCAAAGATCGTTGGTTTGGGTTACATACTGTTCAGTATCCAGTTCAAACAAAAAATCCTAAAAAAACAGAGAATGTTTATATATTTCGTTGTTAAGTGGATAGGAAAGTGGTCCGTAATGGACCTATTTGTAATATCGATAATGATGACATTAGTTGATAGAGGGCAGATACTTAATTTCACGCCAGGGTTCGGAGCTGTCGCATTTGGTGCCGTCGTCGTATTGACGATGTTAGCTACTGATAGTTTCGACCCAAGATTAATATGGGACAAAGTCCCTACTTCGTCAGCTCGACTAGATGAAGATTTTCCGATAGAACACAACCCCGAATTGAATCCTAACGTCACTGACAGGGAAGGTTAAGTAATCAATGAGTAATTCCGAATCAACACCGACAACTTATAAACCAAACGTTAAGAGAGACTTCGGGGTTTCACCTCTTTGGATCTTGCCTTTAGTCACTTTAGCATTAGCGAGTTGGCTGGTAATAAATGCAATCAATGATGCAGGCCAACGAATCCAAATATATTTCTCTGATGCCCAAGGGTTAATTGCAGGCCGCACGACTATCCAATATCAAGGTCTCGAGGTGGGAATAGTTCGTGACATCTCTCTGTCATCAAAACTAGAAAATATTTACGTAGATGCCGATATTTATCCTCAGGCGACCAAGCTATTGGGTAAAAACACTCGATTTTGGCTCGTAAAGCCAACCGCGAGTATCTCAGGTATTTCAGGATTGGATGCCCTCGTGTCCGGCAACTATATCGCTATTCAACCTGGGGAAAACATACAAAACGATGGAGACGATGACGAGTTCCCTAAAAAATATACAGCGTTGACCGACCGTCCTGCAGACCTACAAGCGAAACAAGGATTAAATATTACTCTCCGTTCTCAAGATCTAGGTTCAATCTCTATTGGCTCACAGATCGTATATCGAAAAATACCGATCGGTGAAGTGTATAGCTACAAACTAGATGACGATTCTAAAAACGTCTTAATTCGAGCGTACATAAAGAATGAGTTTTCCCACATTATTACGGATAAAAGTCGATTTTGGAATGTTAGTGGTGCCGGTGCTCAGATAGGGTTCCATGGCATTGATGTTCAGTTTGAAAGCCTGAGCGCGCTTTTAACGGGTGCGATAGCGGTCGATTCTCCAGATGGCGGAGAACCGATAAAAGAGAAGTCGCAGTTTAATTTGTACCCAGACTTAAAGACGGCTGGTCGCGGCATTCCCATTAAGATAACCCTGCCAGACGGAAATAAAATCAGTATTGGTGGTGCACCTATTATGTATCGCGGTTTAGAGATCGGACAGATCACCGACTTATCGCTGAGCGAAGGACGAGCCAGTATCGTGGCTTCCGCCGCCATTCAACCCGCTTTCAGTGATACGTTAAACGGGGGGACTCGTTTTATGTTAGAGGAACCTAAACTCTCTCTCACCGGCGTAGAAAATCTATCCAACTTGGTAACAGGAAACTTCCTCACTCTGATTCCTGGAACGGGTGTGCAAACGCGCAACTTTACCGCGGTCCGCAAAGATGACTTACTCAAAGAGAAACAGCGTTCGATCGCGATATCATTAACATCAGAAAATTCTTATGGTCTCGATGCTGGAATAGAAATTCTTTACCGCGGTTTCGCCGTCGGCTCCATAACTGAAACCAAATTGGTCGATGATCAGGTCATATTCAGCGCGCTAATCGATAACAAATATGGCGATTTGATACGCTCTCAGAATCGGTTCTTTGTCTCCGGAAGTGCGACGGCTGAGCTGACAGAATCTGGTTTAAGCATCACCGTACCACCTGCAAAGCAACTATTAACTGGTTCAATCAGTTTCATCAGCGAAGGCGAAGAAAAACCGAACAGTGACTATCGACTCTTTGCGAGTAAATCACTCGCAGAACTTGCGAGCTACAACCGTTCTGGAACACAGAAGCTCACTCTGTTTGCTAACGAACTCCCTTCTATCTCCAAAGGAAGCCCTCTGCTCTACCGAAACCTGCAGGTGGGTAAAATAGACGACTATTCGTTAACGGATGGTGGTGTGAAGATTGTGGTTCAAATAGAGAATCGTTATAAACATCTTTTGACAAAAAGTACGGTTTTTTGGAATCGATCTGGTGTTGATATTGACGCAAGTTTGACCGGGGTAAAAATTAAGGCCGCCCCACTAAAAACACTGTTACAAGGTGGTATTGCCTTTGATAACTTAGCAGGAGTAGAAAATAAACTGGGTAAATACTGGCGTCTATATGACGACTTTAAACACGCTAGGCGATATGGTAAAACTATCTCACTTTTAAGCTCTAGCAAGGTAACCGTTAGCAAAGGATCTGCTATTAAGTTTCAAGGTGTACAAGTAGGACAAGTAGAATTATTGATCCCAGATTTCGACAAAAAGCAGACCGAAATACAAGCTCGAATCTATCCTGAGTATGCAGAGAAAATTGCCTTAAAAGGAAGTTATTTTTGGCTTGTATCTCCAGAAATTGGATTAAACGGCGTCCAAAATTTAGACAGTCTACTCAGTGCCTATATCGATGTAGCGCCAGGCAAAGGTAAAAAAAGCACCCTTTTCGACTTAAACGAGACACCGGTAAATACATTAGGAATCAACTTCACACTGCAGAGCGAGCACCGAAACTCAGTGAGCATTGGTACACCTGTCCTCTACCGTGATATAGAAGTGGGTAAAGTGACAGATATTGATCTAGGCACATTTGCTGATAGAGTTGTATCAACGATTAAAATTCAACCTAAATACGCCTATCTCATCAGGGAAAATAGTGTATTTTGGAATGTATCAGGTGTGGATATTTCTATCGGCTTGTCTGGCGCTCAAATAAAAGCAGGTACGTTTGATAACCTATTGCGGGGAGGCATCGCATTCGCGACACCAGATAAGCAAAATATCTTACCCATAGCGAAACCTGACCACACTTTTATCCTCCACCCTGCGTTACAACCTGAATGGAGAGAGTGGCGCACCGCAATACCTAAACCACGCCAGTAACCATTGTCTAGCTAGGACAGGTAAAGTTAATAGCACCGTTTTGTCGATTTTATCCGTCGGGATAATCAAGCGAAAACGGTGCTAATCAATATGGATAGTTCTCTCTACCGACCTTAACGGCGTCTTACTAAAATTGACGTCGTAGAGTCGCCAATGACGAGTTTTGGTAGCCGCGAAAAAATAACATTGAGTACAAAGGACCCTTTTTGTTTTCATATGTGTAAAACATTCGTTAGAATTGCCCCCCATATTAAAATCACCGAGTATTATCTGTGCACGCTAACATCAAACTGCCGCAAGCGTTTCTAACTCAAATCGAATCAATCATGCCGTCCCATCTAAATATGGACGATTTTGTTGCAGCGTGTAAACGTCCTTTACGCAGAAGCATTAGAGTCAATACTTTAAAGATATCCGTCGAGGCATTTTTACAACGTGCAAAGGATAAAGGCTGGATACTTATTCCTGTACCTTGGTGCGATACCGGTTTCTGGATTGAAAGAGATGAGTCAGACAAGATGCCTTTGGGTAATACTGCTGAGCATATGTCTGGACTATTTTATATTCAAGAGGCAAGTTCGATGATGCCAGTAACGGCATTATTGAATGACCAAAACAGCGCGCTTGTGACAGTATTAGATGTTGCTGCAGCGCCAGGTTCTAAAACCACGCAAATAGCGGCAGCGATGGACAATAAAGGCGCCTTGGTTGCCAATGAGTTCTCTGCGAGTCGTATAAAAGGACTTTACTCAAACATCCAGCGGTGCGGCGTAAGAAACGTTGCCTTAACCAACTTCGATGGCCGCGTATTTGGCGGGTGGCTACCTGAAAAGTTTGATGCAATACTGCTCGATGCTCCCTGCTCTGGTGAAGGGACTATTCGTAAAGATGCTGATGCGATGAATAACTGGAGTAAAGAATCGGTAAACGAAATCGCGGTGACTCAAAAAGACCTCATTGAAAGTGCTTTTCACGCCTTAAAACCGGGTGGCGTTTTGGTCTACTCTACGTGTACTCTCAATTTAGAAGAGAACCAACAAGTCTGTCATCATCTATTCAATACCTTTCCTGACAAAGTGGCCTTTGAATCATTAAGCAATCTTTTCCCTAATGCTGAACAAGCAGTAACCGAAGATGGCTTCCTTCACATATTTCCTCAAATATTTGATAGTGAAGGTTTTTTTGTTGCCAAAATGCGCAAGCTTGGCTCAGTAGAAGCCCCTAGTGTCAAAAAACGATTGGGTAAGTTTCCCTTTGCTAAAGCAGATAGAATCACAAGTGACACCGTCACACAATCGCTATTTGAAGCGCTTGATATTCACCTTCCTGACAACGGTCAAGTATGGACTCGCGACAAAGAGGTCTGGTTATTCCCAATTGCGCTAGAATCAATGATCGGCAAGATTCGCTTCGACCGTATGGGGATAAAGTTGGCTGAGTCTCATAAGAAGGGGTTCCGTTGGCAACATGAAGCAGTCATCGCTTTAGCCACGGGCAAAGAAGCTGCCACGGTTGCTCTTTCTATCGAAGACGCTCGAGAATGGTACATGGGTAGAGACGTGCGACCGGAAGGATTAACGGGAACCGGTGGAGTAATAATAACATTCAATAACGATGTCATTGGTCTTGGGAAATGGGTCGGTACTAGAATCAAAAATGGCTTACCTAGAGAATTGGTTCGCGATGGTAACCTGTTCTAATAGACAAAGTAACAAAAGCAAAAAGCCCAAATTTTACTAAATCTGGGCTTTTTTATGATTAACCGATTGCAAAAATACACGATCTAATTTGATGCTACTCGCCTACAAGACGAATGCCTTCTTGTTCGATAGTAATAATGCCTTTTTTGTATAAACCACCAATGCTCTTTTTGAAGGTTCCTTTGCTTGTGCGGAAAACAGAAAAAATGGCGTCCGGTGTCGACTTGTCATTTAAAGGTAAATACCCTTCTTTCTTTTTCAATAAATCGATGATTTTTTCACTCAGGTCATCCATTTTAGCGACACCAATTTTCTGGAATGACAGATCAATTTTACCATCTTCTCTGACATTCTTAATAAAGCCTTTAAGGCGCTTGCCGATAAAGACCTTTCCGAACACTTCAGAAGGAAAAATCATTCCCCAGTGAGTACCGTTGATAATAGCTTTGTAACCGAGCTCGCTGCGCTCTGCGATGATTATATCTACCTGCTGGTTAAGCGTGTAACTAGAGGGTGTTTGATCTAGTATCTTGTTGAACTTTGTTGTACCAACAATTCGACCCGATGCTTTATCTCGGTACACGTAAACGAGGATATTTTGTCCTTCGTTAAATCGAGCACGCTGTTCGCTAAAAGGAACCAGAAGATCTTTCTTCTCAATGCCCCAATCAACAAATGCCCCTGTATTGTTAACCCCCACAACAGACATCAAACCAAACTCGCCCACTTGTGCAATTGGGGTTTCTGTTGTTGCAGTTAACTGGCTCTCTGAATCGAAGAATAAAAATACTTCTACACGCTGGCCAACCTCGAGTCCCTCAGGTGCTTGACGTTTTGGCAACATCACACTGCCGTAATCATCTGCATCTAGAAATAGACCGAAACTTTCAATTTTTACTACTTCTAGCTCGTTTATTTGACCAACTTTAATCATGAATCTGTTCCCATTCTTAATGAGCTCGGGATTATACGCTATCTAACTTTCTGTTGTTATTAAAATCTAATATCGATTTTGCCTATCTGTAATTAAAATAAACCCCGGCCTCTACTCTACCCCACCACTTTTATAGATAAGGTCAGACTAAAGGTTGCCATCGGGTCATTACCACTAATTGATGGGCACGTAGCGACAATTTTCACCGCTTTATTGATCCTCTCGCCAGTACTAATTGCCTCGTCTAACATGTCATCGATTAACCTTCCATCTTCACATGCGAAAATAACATCCGCTTCTGGTCGCTTTAGAAACTGACCTTCTACCTCTTTAAAAGCCAACGAGATTTTTTTTCCACTCTCTTGAGCCTTACTCATTGCTAGAAAGCCACCCGCAACATCAGCACCAACGGCTAACACGCCGAAATACATGCTATTTAAATGATTTTTTGTTTTACGTCTTAATGGGATTTTAACAATGACTTTCTCTTCATCCATTTCGAGTATTTTAGGTCTGCATATCCAAATTAAAGGAACTTTGGTAAAGGCGAAGAGATTAAGGTAAAGATTTGCTTTCGCTAAAGGAGATAACATAAAGGCGCCATATTAATTAACTGATTGGACCAGTTAAGCGGGCGCCTCTATAAATGTCAAATTAATGTTAACAAAATGATAACTACATTGGGTATTAACTTGTAACAACCACCTTCATGTTCTTAAGTTCTAGTAGTGTTTCTTGTAAGATAGGGGTTGATGCCAACGCAGGACATAAAACCAAATAAGGTTTCTTGGCTTTATTTACAAGCTTAACCATCTGAACAATCAGAATAGATACCGCCTCACTTTGAATATCAAAGCTATGCTCTAACGCATCATTTTTATTATCAATGCCAAGTGTAAATTGAGCGAGATTTTCGACATTTATAACCACACCATCAAAATATTGCAGTATTTTTTCAGCAAGAAGGATAGACGATGGTACATCACAAGAATAAAGTAGTTTGAGACCGTTTAAGCCTCTAGGTAATCCTTGCTCCGCAAGTTTATCGATAATCGTAGCTGCATCGCTTAAGGTTCTAACAAATGGCACAACAATCTCGATGTTAAGCCCATCAGCACGAAGTTGTTTCACTATTTGGCATTCTAACGCGAACGAAGAACCATATAATTCCGATGCGTAACGACCTACACCGCGTAGCCCCATTGCAGGATTTATTTCGTTGGTTTCACATTGACCACCCAACAGCGCGCTAAAAGCATAGCTGTCGCTGTTACTTAAGCAAACGCGGATAATTTTATGGCTCGGTGTAATAGAATCTCTAATGGCAGAATATAGTGTTGACACAAAATGCTCCGCAACCGTCTGACCATTAAGTATCGCTTGTAAGGTTGTCGTGTCTGTTTCAGACAGCGATGCCTGATCTATAGATGGGTGATAGAAAACCGTCTCCATAATCAGATCGGCTAATGACACGTATAACTGATCAGACTCAGTCTGCTCAATATAAGAAGGAAGCGCGTTAACGACTTCAATTTCTGAAAGAATGACACCTTGAGCTGCGTTACTCATTACTACTCCGTTAGATATTCAATTACTATGCTAACGAAAATACAATCCAACAACGCTTAACTCAAGCGAAAAGTGATGATAATTCTAATTAAACTGAATATTTATGACCTTTTCACCCTCTTTTTACTTATCGACTTATATTGGCAGTTTATTCCTATCAATATTTCCGTTATCTTTACCGCTTCGCAATTACAAAACTGCCTCGAAGATGCCACTTAAAACAGACGAACTAAGAACACAGGCCCTTGGGCCAATGCCAACACCTGCTGAACTTGTTAAATCGCACCCTCTTACCGATGATGTAGCAGAAAGAATTGCTCTCTCTCGCAGACAAATTGAAAATATTCTGACAGGCGAAGATAATCGCCTTTTAGTGATCGTAGGGCCTTGCTCAGTTCACGATACTGACGCCGCTATCGACTATGCTGAGCGACTGAGCCGTGTTCAAGACCAATACAAAGACCAACTATTTATTGTTATGCGTACCTATTTTGAAAAGCCACGCACCATAGTTGGCTGGAAGGGATTGATCACGGATCCTAACCTCGATGGCTCTTATGCGCTCGAAGCTGGTTTAGAAAAGGCGCGCAAACTACTTCTAGACATAAACAAGCTTGGCCTAGCAACCGCTACCGAATTTTTGGATATGATTACAGGGCAATATATCGCCGACCTGATTACGTGGGGAGCGATCGGCGCTCGCACCACAGAGTCTCAAATACATAGAGAAATGGCATCTGCACTCTCTTGCCCCGTTGGGTTTAAAAACGGAACAAATGGTAATACCAAAATAGCGATCGACGCTATTAGAGCGGCTAGAGCCAGACACTATTTTTACTCTCCAGATAAAAACGGTCGAATGACAGTATATCGCACCAGCGGAAACCCATTCGGACATGTCATTCTAAGGGGGGGCGACAATGGCCCTAATTTCGACTCGACTTCGATAGAAGAAGCTTGCAGCAAACTTGGCAACGTTGAACTACCACAGAGGTTAGTTGTCGACTTTAGCCATGCAAACTGTCAAAAAATGCATCGAAAACAGTTAGACGTTGCCGAGGATGTATGTCAACAGATCCGTTCTGGAAGTACCTTTATTGCCGGTATTATGGCAGAAAGCTTTATAGAGGAAGGTAATCAATCGATGACCGACCTTGATAACTTAACTTATGGCAAATCTATTACCGACCCATGCTTGGGTTGGGAAGACACCGAAAAGATGTTAGATATGCTTTCTTTAGCGATTAAAGATAGAAATTTAGGAGAATAATTGATGCCTTCGTTCGATATTATTTCAGAAGTAGATTCAGTAGAACTACATAATGCAGTGGACAATTCCAACCGTGAATTAACGACGCGTTTTGACTTTCGAAATGTAGAAGCAAGCTACACCTTAAAAGATGACGTGGTAAAACTGGCGGCACAAGATGATTTCCAACTAAGACAGATGATGGATATTCTACGCGGAAATCTAGCCAAGCGTGGTGTTGATGCCGAATCTATGGAAACCAATACAGCCGTTCATTCAGGTAAAAACTGGTCTCAAGACGTGCAATTTAAGCAAGGCGTTGAGGTATTAGTTGCGAAGAAAGTCGTTAAAGCGATCAAAGATGCAAAGATTAAAGTTCAAGCCTCTATTCAAGGTGAAAAAATTCGTGTCACCGGCAAAAAACGTGATGATTTACAAAACGCGATGGCGTTAGTGAGAGAATCGGATTTGGGACAACCTTTCCAGTTCGATAATTTTAGAGACTAAATATTAAAAAATTTGGTTAACCGCAAAGCCCCTATTATTTGATTGATGCTAGGGGCTTTGTTGTTTGCAGCGTATTTCTGCAAAATTTGATTGAATGGGGTAACCGCTTTGCTACTCAACGATCCTCAAAACCTTGTCTGACGCAATCAGCTCTTTAAGTAGCGTATTCGACTTAGAAATTCCTTTAGGCATAAATATGCACGTACGGCTTGTTTGCACTCGACTGTTTTCTTTTAACAATTGAACCAAATGTGCATGGCTTTGATAACAGGTTCTTTCTGCGTCTCTACGGCATAAATCAATGAATGAGAATGGACACCCTTCTGGGTAGAACACCCTCTCACTCTCCTGCATTATTCGTAATGTTTTGATAGAGATAAGCTCAACATCTCGACCAAATTCGATCCAACAACGTGACAATGTAACGCCAACTTCATTGAATAGATGAGATTGGTATAGAGACTCAAGTTCTTCTATATTATCAATAAGTTCAATTTTTGAGTCAGCGAAAAACCGCTCCCAAAATCGACGACGTTCATCGACTGATTTATAGACATTTTTGATATCTCTTCTTTTCGTTGCGGCAAACTCCGCTAATAAACCTGTATTGTGAGAAAGTACCCGTTCAATTTTCTCTCGTATGTTTCGCACCAATACCGGAGAGCCCCCTCCACTGGATATTGCTATCTGAACTTTGCCACGGTTAATCATGGACGGTGTAATGAAATCACAGTAGGGTTTATCGTCGACTACGTTGACTAAAATATTACGTTTTTTTGCATCTTTATGTATTTGATGATTCAGTTCAGCATCACTTGTTGTAGCCCACACTTGTATGTAATTAGTAATGAAACTTTCTCGATATTGAGAACAAATCCAAGTTAATCGACCTTCTTCAACACAGTTTTGCAAATAATCAGTCAAAACAGGTGAGACAATGGTGACCTTTGCGTTCGCTCGCAACAGGGACTCTATTTTTCGGCTAGCCACTTCGCCCCCGCCCACAACCAATACTGGCTTGTTATTCAAATCTAAAAATAGTGGAAAGTACTGCATGTTATTCCTATTTAATACATAGCACTAAAGTGGTATGCCGCTCCAATCCAGTGCTTTCAGTTAACAAATTATACACAATTACAACTATTTACTGTCAAAATTACACGTCATACCAGATTATTATGCTTAAATTAATGCATATCATAGTATATTAACTCAGTAGCACGTCTTTTTTGCTACAAATCACTCTAAATCACCAAACTTGTGCACTGTTGCACTATTTACAAACACGCAACATTTCGTCATTCTAAATAACGTGAAGTTAATTAAATTTTTATAGACTACACTTTTTACAACATTAATTAATAGAATTAAAACTTTACGCACAAATGTAAACATTGTTCTAAACGCATTTTGCAACAAGACAATATACAACAGGCAACATATAAAGACACGGCAACAGGTGTCACCTAGTTCAACATGGATTATACAGGAAGGATACAAATGGCGAATAAACTTACGATTATTGCTTCAGTGGTAGCAGCTTCTACTGCTTTGATAGCAAATTCAGCTTCAGCAGCAGAAAGTACTCTAGAAAAAGTGAAAGCTCAGGGTTTTGTTAGTTGCGGCGTTTCAACAGGATTACCAGGATTCTCTAACCCTAACTCAAAGGGCGAATGGGAAGGTATTGATGTTGAGTATTGTCAAGCTATTGCAGCAGCCGTTCTAGGTGACAAAACAAAGGTTAAATATGTACCTTTAACTGCAAAAGAACGATTCACTGCACTTCAATCAGGTGAAATCGATGTCCTAAGTCGTAATACAACGTGGACACTGCATCGTGATACCGCTCTAGGCTTAAACTTTGCTGGCGTAAACTATTACGATGGTCAAGGTTTCATGGTTAAGAAAGAACTTGGTCTAACGAGTGCTGAAGAATTAGACGGCGCATCCGTTTGTGTCCAGTCTGGTACAACAACAGAACTTAACCTTGCTGACTACTTCCGTAATAAAGGCATGTCTTATAAGCCTGTAGTATTCGATACAGCGGCTCAAACATCCGCTGGTTTTGACTCTGGTCGTTGTGATGTACTGACAACTGACCAATCTGGTCTTTATGCCCTTCGCTTAAATCTTAAAGATGCAAGCAGTGCTCAAGTATTACCAGAAATCATCTCTAAAGAACCTCTAGGTCCTGTTGTTCGCCAAGGCGATGACCAATGGTTGAACATCGCTAAGTGGACATTGAATGCGATGATTAACGCCGAAGAGTACGGCATAACATCAGTAAACGCTGACGATATGCTTAAATCATCCGATCCAAACGTTAAGCGTATCCTTGGCGTAGATGGTCCTAAAGGCAAAGGCCTTGGTATTCCTGATGATTGGGGTTATCAAGTCGTTAAACAAGTTGGTAACTACGGTGAAAGCTTCGAACGTACTGTTGGTCAAGGTTCACCACTGCAAATTTCGCGTGGTGTAAATGCACTTTGGAACGCGGGCGGCTTTATGTATGCTCCACCAATCCGTTAATTCACTTATTTGAGTTAGTAATTGAATGAGGGCGGTTCCGGCCGCCCTTTTGTTATTTGGATTTAGAGGTTATAGCTGTATGAAACCTACCAATACAATAGCGCAGGACTCGGACGCCCCGGCAGCCAAAAGCTCAAACCTGCTGTATAATCCCACCTTTCGTTCTATCGTTTTTCAGATTATAGCGGTCGCTGCTCTCGTATATTTCTTTTATACCATTGTAAATAATACACTCACCAACTTAGACGCTCGTGGCATCGCCACAGGTTTCGGTTTCTTAAGTCAAGAAGCCGGCTTTGGAATTGGCCTAACGCTCGTTGAATACGATGAAACGTTCTCTTACGGGCGTACATTCATTGTAGGGTTGTTAAATACCGCATTAGTCTCCGTTCTTGGTATTGCGTTTGCAACCGTGCTCGGCTTTACCGTTGGTATAGCTCGGTTATCATCGAATTGGTTAGTCAGTAAATTGGCTGCAGTTTACATTGAAACATTTCGAAATATCCCTCTGTTGTTACAGATATTTTTCTGGTATTTCGCCGTACTCCAAGCACTACCGTCACCAAGACAAAGCCTGAGCCTGGGTGAAGCCATATTTCTCAATGTACGTGGTATCTCTTTCCCTGCTCCAGTGTTTGAAAGTGGCAGTAACTTTGTTATCGCATCATTTATTTTTGGTATTGTCTTTACAATAATCATTAATATATGGGGTAAAAACAGACAAGCGCTCACAGGACAACAAACACCAATAGTACGCATTGGTGTTACGTTATGCCTTGTGCTGCCAATGATTGTCTATTTCTTAGCCGGTTCTCCAATTTCTGGTGATTACCCAGTACTTAAAGGGTTTAACTTTAAGGGTGGTATCAGCATTATTCCTGAACTTGGTGCGCTCCTTTTCGCTCTGAGTATCTATACTGCTTCGTTTATCGCAGAGATAGTGCGTTCTGGTATTAATGCGGTAAGCCATGGTCAAACAGAAGCGGCAATGTCGCTTGGTCTACCACGCAACCGTACGCTAAAGCTTGTGGTAATTCCGCAAGCATTAAGAATTATCATTCCACCTTTAACAAGCCAATACTTAAACCTAACTAAAAACTCCTCTTTAGCGATGGCCATTGGTTATCCAGACTTAGTCTCTGTGTTTGCGGGTACAACGCTAAACCAAACAGGACAGGCAATAGAAATCATTGCCATGACCATGGGGGTTTATCTAACGCTAAGTTTGCTAACGTCAGCATTGATGAATATTTATAACCGCAAAGTTGCGCTGGTGGAGAGATAAAATGAAAATACATCAATTTCAAGAAAGTCTACCGCCGCCTGCTAATACTGTTGGTATCGTTGGTTGGGCAAGAAAGAACCTATTTAATGGCCCTGTAAACTCAGTATTGACCTTTGTTCTTGGCTATGTTGCTTTTAGCCTTATTTGGGCGATTGCTCAATGGGCGTTTATTAATGCAGATTGGGTTGGTACAACCCGTGATGCATGCTCCCGTGAAGGTGCTTGTTGGGTATTTATTAGTGTGCGTTGGAACCAGTTCATGTTTGGATTTTATCCTCTCGAAGAACTCTGGCGACCACAAATTTTCTATGCAACATTGGCTATTTTTATCACTTTATTAGTCTATGAGAGAACCCCTAAACGAACGTGGATCTGGTTAGTATTTGTAAACATCTATCCGTTTTTTGTTGCCGCCCTTCTTTATGGTGGTGTCTTTGGACTTGAGGTTGTTGATACCCATAAATGGGGTGGCTTACTGGTTACGTTGATTATTGCACTCGTTGGTATCGTTGTTTCGTTACCTATCGGTGTTGCATTAGCGCTTGGGCGTCGCTCTGATATGCCAATAATACGCAGTATGTGTACGGTATATATAGAAATGTGGCGCGGCGTTCCGTTAATCACTGTTCTATTCATGGCTTCAGTTATGCTGCCCTTGTTCCTTGCCGAAGGTTCAGAAACAGATAAACTTATTCGAGCGCTTATCGGTGTGGTTCTGTTTAGTGCGGCTTATATGGCAGAAGTTATTCGCGGTGGCTTACAAGCGATACCAAAGGGTCAATATGAAGCTGCCGACGCATTAGGTTTAGGTTATTGGAGAAAAGTGGGATTAATCATTCTTCCCCAAGCTCTGAAAATCACTATTCCTTCAATTGTGAACACCTTTATCGGTCTGTTTAAAGACACCAGTCTGGTACTTATTATCGGTATGTTTGACGTTCTGGGCATTGGTCAGTCGGCCAACAACGACCCTGAATGGTTGGGCTTTGCAAAAGAAAGTTATGTATTTGTCGCGTTAGTGTTCTGGGTATTCTGCTTTGGTATGTCGAGATATTCGATCTATCTAGAGAACAAGCTCAATACCGGTCACAAACGATAGCTAAAGATTCAAGGACGTATTATGACGCAGCAAGAAGATTATGTAATCCAATTAAAGAAGATGAACAAGTGGTATGGGGATTTTCACGTACTTAAAAATATTAACCTGAAGGTTAAGAAAGGCGAGAAAATTGTCATCTGTGGTCCGTCTGGATCGGGTAAGTCAACGATGATTCGTTGTATCAACCGTTTGGAAGAACACCAACAAGGCAAGATTATTGTCGCCGGCAATGAACTCACAGAAGATCTAAAAAACATCGAAGCCGTGCGTAAAGAAGTTGGGATGTGTTTTCAACACTTTAACCTTTTCCCACATCTTACGGTTTTAGAAAACTGTACCCTTGCACCTATTTGGGTGAAAAAGATGTCCAAGGCTGAAGCGGAAGAGATCGCGATGAAGTATCTCGAACGCGTTAAGATTCCGGATCAAGCAGAGAAGTATCCGGGCCAGCTTTCTGGTGGACAACAGCAGCGTGTAGCGATTGCACGTTCATTGTGTATGAACCCTCAAATTATGCTGTTTGATGAACCAACATCCGCACTCGACCCAGAGATGGTACGCGAAGTACTTGATGTTATGGTGGAGCTTGCAGATGAAGGCATGACCATGCTCTGTGTCACGCACGAAATGGGGTTTGCTAAAGAAGTAGCAGACAGAGTTATCTTTATGGACGTTGGTGAGATCATCGAGGAAAACAATCCTATTGATTTCTTTGAGAATCCAGAATCCGACCGCACTCGAAACTTCTTAAGTCAGATCTTGAGTCACTAGAGAAAGTAAGCGACAATGACCCAAAAGGCGGCTGATAGCCGCCTCTTGTATATAGAGTTCTAATGCGGTAATAATTTGTTACATCTGCGGTTGGTAGTATCTTTATAATTTATTGCGTTTTTTTATATACTGTCTTATAACAAGGGTTGAATTTTGAAACTTTCACCCCAAAATATAGACTAAATAATTAGTCAGTTACCTTTTGAGGAAGATTATGAACAGTCCACTGGTGTCGCGTTCTTCAACGCAACCGAGCGCAATTCAAACGAACAAAGTATTGCGTAATACTTATTTCTTACTTTCAATGACGCTATTCACAAGTGCTATTGCAGCAGTTGTTACTATGGCGATTCAAATATCGCCAATGATGGCGATTGGTATGCAACTTGCCGCAATTGGTATTCTGTTTTTTGTTATGCCTAAAGCTATTAACTCATCAGCGGGCGTTGTGTGGACGTTTGTTTTCACTACCTTAATGGGAGCGGCATTAGGTCCAATGCTCAATTATTATGCTGCGATGCCAAACGGTGCGGGTGTTATAGCTCAAGCATTAGGTATGACTGGTTTGGTAACGATGGGACTCTCTGCTTACGCTATCACATCGAAGAAAGATTTTTCATTCATGAGAAGTTTCTTAATGGCAGGGCTGATTATTGTCATCGTCGCGTCATTACTTAATATATTCTTCGTTCAATCATCAATGATGCATATTGTTATTAGTAGTGTCTCTGCCATGGTTTTCTCTGGCTTTATTCTTTATGACACAGGCCGAATCGTTCGTGGCGAAGAAACAAACTACATCAACGCAACAATTTCGATGTACCTAAATATTCTTAACCTATTTGTTAGCTTGCTACACATTCTTGGTTTCTTGAATGATGACTAACCAATAAGACGAAAAATAAAAGCCCAGATAATTATCTGGGCTTTTTTGTTTGCGCAAAAAGCGGTATCTTTAGTTAAAAATGACCATCGGAAAGAACCATGTTTGAATACAGCGGAAAACAGATACAGACAGATGCGGAAGGCTATTTACTCAACTTCGACGAATGGGAAAAGGGCATGGTTACTCTACTTGCAGAAGAAGAAGGGATAGAAATAACCGATGCGCACCTAGAGATAATCTTTTTTGTCCGTGCTTTTTATGAAGAGTTTAATACCTCCCCCGCCATTAGAATGCTGGTAAAAGCAATGGCTAAAGAACATGGACCAGAAAAAGGGAGCAGTAAATACCTATTTACACTGTTTCGCAAAGGCCCAGCAAAACAAGCGACAAAATTAGCTGGCCTACCAAAACCAGCCAAATGTCTGTAGATCTAGACTACTTTAACGGGTATCAATAGAGTATGTTAAAACCTTTGTACGACTTAAACTCGAGTTGTTGTGACAAAAGCTGATTAACAATCGACATTCTCGGCCCTTTTTTCAGCCAGTCGTGCAACGATTCTATCGAACTTTCATCTCCACAAGCAATGACTTCCACATCGCCGTTATCCAAATTTTTAGCATAGCCAGTTAATCCTCTTTTGTTGCCTTCATGACAAGTGTGGTACCGAAAACCCACACCTTGTACAACACCGGATACAATAAATTTCATACAAACCTTAGCCATCGTACACTCTCCTTGGATAACGAATACCCTATTCTAGCGTCCTAATAATAACCTGTAATTATATTCCTATGTTTCTTTGTTGATTTTCTAATTACAATTCACCACAATACCGCTCCTTATTACTATTCAGGTAACACCATGACAGCTGCAATCTATCTTGAAAAAGGTCGAGACAAATCTTTAAGACGTAAACATCCTTGGATTTTTTCCCGTGGTGTGCATAAAGTCGAAGGAGAGCCTGAGCTTGGTGAGACTGTAAACGTGTTGGCACACAATGGCGAATGGTTGGCAAAAGCGGCCTATTCTCCAATATCGCAGATCCGCGCGCGCGTCTGGAGCTTTCAAAAGGAAGAGATAGATACGGCATTTTTCGTTAAACGAATTCGACAAGCGCAGCTATTGAGAGAAGAAACCATCGAGCGAGATGGCCTGACAGGTTACCGTCTTATTGCGGCTGAATCCGATGGTTTACCCGGCATCACAATAGACAGATATCAAGATTTTCTTGTCTGTCAGCTTTTGAGTGCGGGCGCAGAATACAATAAGAAACTTCTTGTTGCAGCCCTAGTTGAGTGTTTTCCAAACTGCAGCGTTTATGAGCGCTCTGACGTTGCGGTACGTAAAAAGGAAGGCCTGAGTGAAACAATGGGCGTACTTCATGGTGAGACGCCTCCTGAGTCGGTTGTCATCGAAGAAAACGGTATAAAGATAAACGTTGATATCGTCAACGGCCATAAAACGGGTTTTTACTTAGACCAGCGTGACAGTCGTCAGCGTTCAATGAAATATATGAATGACAAAGACGTACTAAATTGCTTCTCTTACACGGGTGGCTTTGGTCTTTATGCATTAAAAGCAGGCGCTAAGCGTGTTATTAATGCTGACGTCTCTCAACCCGCACTTGATAACGCCAAGTTAAACGCAGAATTGAACCAATTCGATATATCAAAAAAACGGGCTGTCTTTCTTAACGCGGATGTATTCAAGCTCCTTAGAGAATACCGGGATCAAGGCACCAAATTTGATGTCGTTATTATGGATCCACCTAAGTTCATAAGCAGCCGTCAAAATATAACCTCGGGTGCGAAAGGTTACAAAGACATCAACATGCTAGCGATGCAGATCTTAAACCCTGGCGGAACCTTACTCACTTATTCTTGTTCAGGATTAATGAGCGCCGATCTTTTCCAGAAAGTCATCGCAGATGCGGCCGTAGACTCTGGTCGTAGCGTTAAGTTTATTGAACGCTTTGAACAAGCCGCCGATCACGTTATTGATAGTGCCTATCCGGAAGGTTTTTACTTGAAAGGATTTGCTTGTAAGGTGTTGTAGGTTAGACAATAACCAAAAATCATACCATTTACATTAGTTGTATAATCAAAACAAATTCGATTCTTCAGACCGTCAAGACGTCCTGATTTGAATTACCTATACAAAAGAAGGGCTCCTAGGAGCCCTTCTTTATTTTATCTTGGCATGATACTAACATCTAGCCGTCGTAGGTGAATACTTTAGCCAATAATTCCGAGGTTAAATCAATGGTCGAACCATCAGTATAAATAGAACTATCCAATTCTAAGGCAGACACACCATGCTCTAGAACAATTGTTTGACTACTCGCCTGTTCATTGAACTGAATTTTAACATTATCACCATCAACAGTAACACTCGAAAGAATATCATCGATACTATCTGCTTGGGTGTTGGATTCTAGCAGGTCAGTTAAGTCAATTTTATCTGAATTCAGGTGGAAGTCAGTAATAATGTCAGTACCTGAATCGATAGTGTCCGTAGACCAAATGAAAGTATCTGCACCATCACCTCCGGTGAGAATATCGTTACCTAGTCCGCCATCTAAGAAGTCATCACCCTCCCCTCCATATAGGGTATCATTCCCTTCTTCACCATATAGTTTGTCCGCGCCACCTTGACCATACAAAGTATCGTCACCTTCTCCACCGTAAATAGTATCGCTATCACCACGTGGATCAGAATCAACATACAACAACTCTTCATTCGCTTTAATAAAGTCGTAAACTTCAGATTCTGTAGGTGCTGTTCCGTTTGGGGCCTCAAGATACGTTTCTAACGCCTCAATACCCGAACCGTCTGCAGGTTTTTCAACACCTGTTATTCCTAACCAATCCAAGTTGTCTGTATTTAGCACATCACCAAAGATAATGTCGTTCCCTTCATGGCCGTAAAGCGTATCTGAACTAACTGCAATCTCGGTTAACTCTGTTACACCCGTATTCAAAGCAAGCTCTAATCCGTCATTGCCTGTAACAATATTAACTTGACCGAGACCTGCCAGTACAACAGCAAGGTTCATCAGGTTAATCTGACCACCACGATTATTTACAAGTTCCAATTTATAAGTACCCGCTGACAGATTGGGAATGCTTACAGTTATGTTGTCTTTCTCTACACCATTTTGCGTCACAACAGTCTGACTTTTTACAACCTCATTAGTCGACGTATCTATCAGCGACCAAGTGCTACTGCCATTCCCTGTAATATGGGACAATTCAAACGAAATATCAGCACCACCTGAAACGACTATTTCTTCAGAAGTAGTCGATTTATTATTTCCAGCTAACTTAAGGACTCCATCGTTCATAATAGCATCGCCATAAAACGAAAGATCTCCCAAACCTAACGTGACATCCTCAGTACCCGTGTTATCAAAATGACGAAGCGTTTCGACGGAAATATCATCGCCAACACCAATTGCCTTAACATCACTAATCGCACTTAACGCACTAAATGCCGTTATAGCTTCAGATATATCTCTTGGCTCTGTTGTTCCGCCAGAGTTGTCAGCCGGTGTTACCATTGTTGGTTCACCATCACTCAAAAAGAAGGTCAAGTTTTTTGCATCAGGAGTATCTAACCCCGTGAAGTAGTTAGTGGCAGCCACGAAGGCCGATACGTAATTGGTGCCGCCATCTGAGGTAAGCGCATCAATAGCGGTGTTAAATGCGGCGAAATTGCTTTCTGATAAGCCAGCTACTGATTCTATCGCACCAACATCACCACCAAATGGAATTAACGTGACATTAATTGTACCTGGATGATCTTTAATTGATTCAATTAAATCGGCTAGTTTATCTTGTACTGCTTCCAACTTAGTTGGCCCAGAACTACCTTCAAAATAATCGCCCATGCTGCCAGATACATCCACTAACAGAGCTATATTGTAATCGTCTGCCTCAAGCACAACACGAGTTTCGACGCCACCTAGATCGCCAATTATGACATCATTGCTAATTGAACCGTCAATATTATTGGTCCCGTTATCGCCAATATAAAGCGTAGGATCCGTATTAACCACGAAGGTTACTTCAGCAGTGTTGCCAGCAAGTCCTTGCGCATCAATCGCGTGATATTCAATAGTCTCATTTGCCTGAGCATCCAGCACCTCGACGCTATTAACGAGCATATTAGAATTGATTGAGCTCTGTGTGCTGCTCGTCGTATATATCTGTAGGCTTTGGATGCTATAGCCGTTGTCCGCTGTAATAATCGCTTCAAAGTTGCCTGAACCGGTGTACACGTCTGGATTCGTGGCGTCATTGTAATCTTCTACTCTCGTTACAATATTTCCATCACCATCGACCATAGTAACGATTACATTAATTTGCGCATTAGGATCATTGCTGTCTGGATTGTTGATATCGCTTTCATTGTAGTGACCCCATAAACTCCCAAACTCTATAGCGACGCTATTTACTTGTGCTCCGCTTTCGCTGTAATCCACTTTAATATATTCAGGTTCCTGAACATCAAGTTCGTTACTTCCACCTTCTGCACCGCTATCAACACCAAATCCAGATTCATTATTGCCACTATCATAGGTTAGCGATGTAGACTGTTCATCAAGTCGACCGCTTGTAATTCGTACTTTAGCTTCTGTAACTGAGTCAGCACCATCTACGTAACCACCCATCGAACCGTTGTTATCACTTAAATGAGACAATAACCCTGCTGAAGCTGTAAAACTCAATGAATCCAGAATGTCACCTGAAGAGTTCGCCACATATCTGACCTGGCTGATGTCATCTATCTGTTGATCTTTGGCAATAGGCACATCGCTGTTTGCCAAAAATAATGTGCCGTGTTGTGGAACGGAGTCGATAATGACTTGAGTATCGCCACCGGTACTATCATCTTCTTCATCTGTAACGTTATTTTGTGTGCCGTTTTGGCCGCCATCGAAGCTAAATGCAACTTCTTTGCCTGCATCTGCTACCACAGTAAAGTCTTGTGCTGTTGGGGCGTCATTGACGGGCGAAATATCTGCAAAACTCAATGTTCCTTGAGTTTGAGCTGCGACCAAACCGTCACTCACGGTGTACTGCGCGCTCGGCACGGGTCCGGTATAATTTAGCTCTGGCATAAATTCAAATGACCCATCGTCATTTATCGTTAATTCGCCAACACCTGCAATACTCAGCGCTTGACCAACCGTACCGGCCTTGCCGTCAAAACTGAATTCAGTCACCTTCAAATCGCTATGTGCATTGTCCACATCGGTGTCATTTGTTAATACATTGCCTATCGCTAACGTGTCTTCTGTGACCGCGATTGGCCCATCGTCGTTTGCAATTGGCGCATCGTTGACTGGCGCGACATTAATATATACCGTCGCCGTATCTGTGCCGCCATTTCCATCGCTCACTTCATATTGGAAACTAGCCGGACCTGAATAGTTATCTGATGGTGTGAAGCTAATGGATGTTACATCACCAGTAACGCTATCTTTAACTAGCGTCACTGTGCCATTTTCTACTTCTGATACATTGATAATAGACAACGTATCACCATCGATATCACTATCATTTAATAATAATTGAGACGCTGTAAAGTCAATCGCATTATTTTCATTCGTATCGAACCCTTCACTAACGCGGATATTATCAATGTACGCACCCAGACTATTTGACACACCGAGTCCAGTAAAGCTCAGTTGACTACTGTCAGCTGGTGTATTGAACGTGATACTAACTGTCGACCAACCGTTACTTAACGTCGCCGACAACGACACCTCTGCACCATCGTCAGAAATAAAACTTAGATTACCCTGAGCATCAGAGTGAATTTGTACCGTTTGTCCTGCAAAAGTTACCTCCATATCACTATCAGCTTCGTGTCCTGGACGAGGTTTGTAATCGAAAACAAGCTGATATTCAGAGTCCGGCGTGTCTAGACTTCTAGACATTGTAACGATGTTATGAGCGTCAAGCTCTGCATGGGCTTCGCCTTCTGAGGCAGTTGATCCGCCAACGCTACCAGACTGTATTTCCACGCCATTAACTGACGTATCCCAACCATTATAGTTGTCGATAACTCCCCATGTATTACCGGTAATATTGTGGCCATCTTCGAAGGTTTCCGTGAAGATGGTGTTGTTAAAATCGTCTGTGGCGATTGGCCCAACATTAACTGGCGGTACAAATAAGTCGACAATGCTGTTGTCGCTGCCCGTTTCAGAGCGGTTACCTGCCGGGTCTATGGCGTACGCATCAACTGTAATGGTCTCGCCATCAACAATTAGAACCGCCGGAATCACCACGTTAACCACACCACCCGCGGTGATGGTCACGTCGCTCAACTTAATGGTTTGATCCGTTCCATTGATGTTCACCACTAGGCTGTCGGTATCTGAGTTCACGCCATCTGGTAGCGTGATATTTACTGAAATCTCGCCCTTTGCGTCTTCCGCGTTGATGTAACCTTGCTCGTCTAAATCTTGCTCGCCGTCCTGGATCACAACCAACGGTGCGTTGTCGCCCAAGGTATCGCCGTCGCCGTCTGGACCACCCGGTATTGTCAGGTCAACAATCGTGTTGTCTGTCCCCGTTTCAGAGCGGTTACCTGCCGGGTCTATGGCGTACGCATCAACTGTAATGGTCTCGCCATCAACAATTAGAACCGCCGGAATCACCACGTTAACCACACCACCCGCGGTGATGGTCACGTCGCTCAACTTAATGGTTTGATCCGTTCCATTGATGTTCACCACTAGGCTGTCGGTATCTGACTTCACGCCATCTGGTAGCGTGATATTTACTGAAATCTCGCCCTTTGCGTCTTGCGCGTTAATGTAACCTTGCTCGTCTAAATCTTGCTCGCCGTCCTGGATCACAACCAATGGTGCGTTGTCGCCCAAGGTATCGCCGTCGCCGTCTGGGCCACCCGGTATTGTCAGGTCAACAATCGTGTTGTCGCTGCCTGTTTCAGAGCGGTTACCTGCCGGGTCTATGGCGTACGCATCAACTGTAATGGTCTCGCCATCAACAATTAGAACCGCCGGAATCACCACGTTAACCACACCACCTGCGGTGATGGTCACGTCGCTCAACTTAATGGTTTGATCCGTTCCATTGATGTTCACCACCAGGCTGTCGGTATCTGAGTTCACGCCATCTGGTAGCGTGATATTTACTGAAATCTCGCCCTTTGCGTCTTGCGCGTTAATGTAACCTTGCTCGTCTAAATCTTGCTCGCCGTCTTGAATAACAACCAATGGTGCATTGTCACCTAAGGTATCGCCGTCGCCGTCTGGGCCACCCGGTATTGTCAGGTCAACAATCGTGTTGTCTGTCCCCGTTTCAGAGCGGTTACCTGCCGGGTCTATGGCGTACGCATCAACTGTAATGGTCTCACCATCAACAATTAGAACCGCCGGAATCACCACGTTAATCACACCACCCGCGGTGATGGTCACGTCGCTCAACTTAATGGTTTGATCCGTTCCATTGATGTTCACCACTAGGCTGTCGGTATCTGACTTCACGCCATCTGGTAGCGTGATATTTACTGAAATCTCGCCCTTTGCGTCTTCCGCGTTGATGTAACCTTGCTCGTCTAAATCTTGCTCGCCGTCTTGAATAACAACCAACGGTGCATTGTCACCTAAGGTATCGCCGTCGCCGTCTGGGCCACCCGGTATTGTCAGATCAACAATCGTGTTGTCGCTGCCCGTTTCAGAGCGGTTACCTGCCGGGTCTATGGCGTACGCATCAACTGTAATGGTCTCGCCATCAACAATTAGAACCGCCGGAATCACCACGTTAACCACACCACCCGCGGTGATGGTCACGTCGCTCAACTTAATGGTTTGATCCGTTCCATTGATGTTCACCACTAGGCTGTCGGTATCTGAGTTCACGCCATCTGGTAGCGTGATATTTACTGAAATCTCGCCCTTTGCGTCTTCCGCATTGATGTAACCTTGCTCGTCTAAATCTTGCTCGCCGTCTTGAATAACAACCAATGGTGCGTTGTCGCCTAAGGTATCGCCGTCGCCGTCTGGGCCACCCGGTATTGTCAGGTCAACAATCGTGTTGTCGCTGCCCGTGGCCGATTCATTGCCGGCGGTATCAGTGATCATCGCGCTGGCGGTCAAGGTGGCGTTGTCCGTCACCATCTCCGCTGGGATATCAAATGACACGGGTGCCGCGTTGTCGGCTATGTTTTCCGCCAACACCGTGTACGGTACGGTCACATCAGCCACACCGTCTGCACTGCTGCTGATGGTTAAATTCACAATGTCGCCCGCTTCCACACCGTCTGGCAATGTCACGTGCACTTTCACGCCACCGTCCACCGCTGCGTCTTGTGCGTTAATGTAACCCTGCTCGTCTAAATCTTGCTCGCCGTCTTGAATAACAACCAATGGTGCGTTGTCGCCCAAGGTATCGCCGTCGCCGTCTGGGCCACCCGGTATTGTCAGGTCAACAATCGTGTTGTCGCTGCCCGTGGCCGATTCATTGCCGGCGGTATCAGTGATCATCGCGCTGGCGGTCAAGGTGGCGTTGTCCGTCACCATCTCCGCTGGGATATCAAATGACACGGGTGCCGCGTTGTCGGCTATGTTTTCCGCCAACACCGTGTACGGTACGGTCACATCAGCCACACCGTCTGCACTGCTGCTGATGGTCAAATTCACAATGTCGCCCGCTTCCACACCGTCTGGCAATGTCACGTGCACTTTCACGCCACCGTCCACCGCTGCGTCTTGTGCGTTAATGTAACCCTGCTCGTCTAAATCTTGCTCGCCGTCTTGAATAACAACCAACGGTGCGTTGTCGCCCAAGGTATCGCCGTCGCCGTCTGGACCTCCCGGTATTGTCAGGTCAACAATCGTGTTGTCGCTGCCCGTGGCCGATTCATTGCCGGCGGTATCAGTGATCATCGCGCTGGCGGTCAAGGTGGCGTTGTCCGTCACCATCTCCGCTGGGATATCAAATGACACGGGTGCCGCGTTGTCGGCTATGTTTTCCGCCAACACCGTGTACGGTACGGTCACATCAGCCACACCGTCTGCACTGCTGCTGATGGTTAAATTCACAATGTCGCCCGCTTCCACACCGTCTGGCAATGTCACGTGCACTTTCACGCCACCGTCCACCGCTGCGTCTTGCGCGTTAATGTAACCCTGCTCGTCTAAATCTTGCTCGCCGTCTTGAATAACAACCAATGGTGCGTTGTCGCCCAAGGTATCGCCGTCGCCGTCTGGGCCACCCGGTATTGTCAGGTCAACAATCGTGTTGTCGCTGCCCGTGGCCGATTCATTGCCGGCGGTATCAGTGATCATCGCGCTGGCGGTCAAGGTGGCGTTGTCCGTCACCATCTCCGCTGGGATATCAAATGACACGGGTGCCGCGTTGTCGGCTATGTTTTCCGCCAACACCGTGTACGGTACGGTCACATCAGCCACACCGTCTGCACTGCTGCTGATGGTCAAATTCACAATGTCGCCCGCTTCCACACCGTCTGGCAATGTCACGTGCACTTTCACGCCACCGTCCACCGCTGCGTCTTGCGCGTTAATGTAACCCTGCTCGTCTAAATCTTGCTCGCCGTCTTGAATAACAACCAACGGTGCATTGTCACCTAAGGTATCGCCGTCGCCGTCTGGGCCACCCGGTATTGTCAGGTCAACAATCGTGTTGTCGCTGCCCGTGGCCGATTCATTGCCGGCGGTATCAGTGATCATCGCGCTGGCGGTCAAGGTGGCGTTGTCCGTCACCATCTCCGCTGGGATATCAAATGACACGGGTGCCGCGTTGTCGGCTATGTTTTCCGCCAACACCGTGTACGGTACGGTCACATCAGCCACACCGTCTGCACTGCTGCTGATGGTTAAATTCACAATGTCGCCCGCTTCCACACCGTCTGGCAATGTCACGTGCACTTTCACGCCACCGTCCACCGCTGCGTCTTGCGCGTTAATGTAACCCTGCTCGTCTAAATCTTGCTCGCCGTCTTGAATAACAACCAACGGTGCATTGTCACCTAAGGTATCGCCGTCGCCGTCTGGGCCACCCGGTATTGTCAGGTCAACAATCGTGTTGTCGCTGCCCGTGGCCGATTCATTACCGGCGGTATCAGTGATCATCGCGCTGGCGGTCAAGGTGGCGTTGTCCGTCACCATCTCCGCTGGGATATCAAATGACACGGGTGCCGCGTTGTCGGCTATGTTTTCCGCCAACACCGTGTACGGTACGGTCACATCAGCCACACCGTCTGCACTGCTGCTGATGGTTAAATTCACAATGTCGCCCGCTTCCACACCGTCTGGCAATGTCACGTGCACTTTCACGCCACCGTCCACCGCTGCGTCTTGCGCGTTAATGTAACCCTGCTCGTCTAAATCTTGCTCGCCGTCTTGAATAACAACCAATGGTGCGTTGTCGCCCAAGGTATCGCCGTCGCCGTCTGGGCCACCCGGTATTGTCAGGTCAACAATCGTGTTGTCGCTGCCCGTGGCCGATTCATTACCGGCGGTATCAGTGATCATCGCGCTGGCGGTCAAGGTGGCGTTGTCCGTCACCATCTCCGCTGGGATATCAAATGACACGGGTGCCGCGTTGTCGGCTATGTTTTCCGCCAACACCGTGTACGGTACGGTCACATCAGCCACACCGTCTGCACTGCTGCTGATGGTCAAATTCACAATGTCGCCCGCTTCCACACCGTCTGGCAATGTCACGTGCACTTTCACGCCACCGTCCACCGCTGCGTCTTGCGCGTTAATGTAACCCTGCTCGTCTAAATCTTGCTCGCCGTCTTGAATAACAACCAACGGTGCATTGTCACCTAAGGTATCGCCGTCGCCGTCTGGGCCACCCGGTATTGTCAGGTCAACAATCGTGTTGTCGCTGCCCGTGGCCGATTCATTGCCGGCGGTATCAGTGATCATCGCGCTGGCGGTCAAGGTGGCGTTGTCCGTCACCATCTCCGCTGGGATATCAAATGACACGGGTGCCGCGTTGTCGGCTATGTTTTCCGCCAACACCGTGTACGGTACGGTCACATCAGCCACACCGTCTGCACTGCTGCTGATGGTTAAATTCACAATGTCGCCCGCTTCCACACCGTCTGGCAATGTCACGTGCACTTTCACGCCACCGTCCACCGCTGCGTCTTGCGCGTTAATGTAACCCTGCTCGTCTAAATCTTGCTCGCCGTCTTGAATAACAACCAACGGTGCATTGTCACCTAAGGTATCGCCGTCGCCGTCTGGGCCACCCGGTATTGTCAGGTCAACAATCGTGTTGTCGCTGCCCGTGGCCGATTCATTACCGGCGGTATCAGTGATCATCGCGCTGGCGGTCAAGGTGGCGTTGTCCGTCACCATCTCCGCTGGGATATCAAATGACACGGGTGCCGCGTTGTCGGCTATGTTTTCCGCCAACACCGTGTACGGTACGGTCACATCAGCCACACCGTCTGCACTGCTGCTGATGGTTAAATTCACAATGTCGCCCGCTTCCACACCGTCTGGCAATGTCACGTGCACTTTCACGCCACCGTCCACCGCTGCGTCTTGCGCGTTAATGTAACCCTGCTCGTCTAAATCTTGCTCGCCGTCCTGGATAACAACTACTGGGGCACCAGGTGCCACTAAATCAACAGCATGTTCACTATCACGGCTAGAAACAACGCTGCTAATACCATCTATTGACGTAACATTTACCGTAAATTCTTGGTCGACGGCCAAATCCGCGCCGTCTACTGCAACGGACCAGTTACCGTTTTCATCAACGGTTGTTTCATAGGTTTTACTATTAATGACCATTGAAACAGAGTCACCTGATTGGATATCACCACCACGCGCTGTACCTGAAACCATTATCGGTGTTTGGGAATCTGCCGTCGTTTCGCTTTCTGCTATATTAATTACGTCATCGTCGGTTATTGCATTTACCGTAACGCTTCCCGCATCTGCGACAGGTTCGACCCAGAGCGTAGTCGTTGCCGTATCTTCGCTACCATTCTCGTCTCTAATGGTATATTCGAAACTGGCTTCACCATTGTAGTTTCTAGCCGGTGTAAACTTAACGGCGATCACTTCACCTTGGTCATTTTCAACAAGCGAGACACGCCCATGTGTTGCGTTAGAAACGGCAACCAAGGTTAAAGACCCGGCGGAGGTAACATCGTTACCAAGCAAGTCAGCAACTTTTATCTCATATTCAGAATTAGTTTCTTGTCTTCTGTCTGTTCTATTTGCATCTTCTTGTAATACGAATGGATCAGCAGGATTCGCGGTTAAAGGTGACGTAACTAAATAGGCATCGTCTACCGCATTAATTGATTGAACTACTGTTGGATCGATTACAGGCGATTCACTATTGCCGTCAATATAAACCGTTTCTTCTTCACTAACATTGCCTTGCGAATCTTTAGCAACATAATTAAATGAGTCCGTTATCTCGGTTGCTACAACATCAGCCCCTTGAAATACAATATTGGAGTTACCAATGCCTTCTTCACCAGTCGATGGATCAATACCAGCACTCGTTGATACTCTAATTCCGGTGATTTCTTGACCTTCACCTGCCGTTACAGTGTAACTGAACTCACCCGTACCATTATATAAATTGACTAATTGATCATCATCAAGAATGATTGGCTCTCCATACCCTTCTCCGTCGAACTCAACCCAAACGAGGATTTGTCCTTGCGCACGATGGCCGTCATAATCATCTGAACCAGGCATTGCATTAGCCGGGTCTCCTTCATAGTTACCCCAAATACTACCAAAAGACAGTTCTACTGATTTAACGTCTACTGCTTCGTCAATGCCGCTGTAGTCAACGTTTATAAACTCATCTTTTGTGACATCTATCTCTTTATTATTTACACCAAAACCCTTTTCACCTTTCCTATCATCATAATAAAGATCAGCGGCTTCTGTTGTACCGTTCTCACCAAATACACCTGCTGATATAACCACGCCTGAATTAAGGGAAATAGACCCATTATCCTCACTATTTACGGGTACATCACCGCTAATAACGTTCGAATCTAGGTTCTGGACATATTCACTTGCATCAATACTGAATTGATCATTAACCTCTGTTTGGTCAAACGCTTCATAAGTAATCGATTGTGTGTCGCTAACAATAATATTTCCGTCTGGACCGGCTACTAATGGGTCTCCATTGTTATCAACCAATTGCCCATATTTAGGAAGGTTGCCTTCTTCGATGACGACCGAGGTTTCAACGCCATTAAAATCATCTTCTGCGTCGCTCGTGTGTTGGTCGAATGTGAACGACTCATCAGCACCCACCGCAAATTCTTCGGCAGTAGGTGTATCGCTCGTACCAGTGACAACAACGGTGACAGTTTGACTCGTGCCATCTAATGTCGTGACTGTAAATGTTTCTGTTACTTGTTGCTCTGCTTCCAAACCTTGAACATTCGCGTCTTCATTATTTAAAACATATGTCCATTGCCCTGTCTCATTATCAAAAGTGAACAGGCCATAGTCACCTCCTATAGGTTCTTGCGCAGCAAAACCTGATTCACCGGCATCAGGGTCGACAACAGAAAGCGTACCAACGACAGAAACACCTTGTTCTCCATCATCGTAGTCATCTTCTATCACCCCGCCTGATACTGCTCCACTAATTACCGGCTCTTCACCCAAATCATTGATATCAAGCGTCATTGAATCTGTGTCTAGAACGTTCTGACTGAGCGTTAAGTCTTTAACATCAACACTCACGTCCATACTTGAAAGGGTTTCGAAGTCTAATGTTACACCCGCTTTAAGGTGTAACTCGTGTGAACCGTCTGCGAGCTCTACAATAATGAAGTTATCTGCATCCGCACCTGACAGAGATAGTTCATTAACACCTTGTTGGTCATCGGTAATATCAATATCAGCAACGCGAATAGTTCCATCGGTTGGCGTATTCTCATCGAGGCTGTCCACGAAATTGGACAAAGTAACCGTGGGTGCTTGATTAATAAATTGCTGAAGTAATTGAAGTGATTGAGTTCTAGAAAGGCCTTGTGATTCGATGCCTGTGGTATCAAAGGACGTAGAAGCCATTATCTCTACTGCATCTCGTACGACAACCGCCATTGGCGTTGTGGAAGAGCCCTCTGACAAACCGGCCGCCGGAGCGAATTCCTCATCCAACAGAGTAGGATCTTGTCCGTCTGCTAATTGTTCAAAAATTTGATCGATTTCATCCTGAACCGCTATCGGCACCCTATTGCCATCTTCTTCAACCAATTCCGCTTGGATAGCCGTATCAGACGTCATGGGATCTTCCCCTTTCGTCAACAACACTTCTCCAGGCTTAACATCCTGAATATCGGTAATCGTTTTAAGATTGCCGTTTTTATCAATAACAATAAAAAATTTACTACCTGCGATAGCGCCAATAAGTGCGTTCATTTTCTCGATCCCTTCTGAGCAATTTAAGCAATAACAATGCCATCACTCTTATATAAGACAACTCTAAAATTGGTATTCTTCTAACCATTAAATTTAGCAGTAAAATGGAACCGAGGCCACACATCGAATGGGGTAATGCAACATATACGGATTTTTTTATGCTTGATTATTAATTTTGAGAATAAAATAACCAGAATCATTATAAATAAAATCCTTTTTTCATAAAATCAACCTATTAAGATATACCTAGGATTAGATAAATCATCAAAAAAACATGGTCAACAATAGTTTATAGGTCTAAAATTCAACAATAATGTTAATATTTAATGAATAAATTGTATTAATTCAAATTCCTTCGGGAAAATAAGCTATTATGATGCTGGTCTCAGATTTGAGACTGATTTTTTGCATACAATACCGCTATTCAAATGTAGGAGAACAATTTTGAAAAGGATTCCTTTAGCACCTCTTGCTTGTTGTATTGCAATGAGTTTACCTGCTTATAGTCAATCATTAGAACAAGCGATAGCAATTACCCTTACTTCAAATCCTGAAATTAGAAGTGCCTTCAACGATTACAAAAGCTATGTAGAACAACGTAGGTCTTCTGGTGGCAATTATTTACCAACCATCGATCTAGATGCAGGGGTCGGTTATGAAAAGGTTAATCCCGCCACAGGCGACACCACAGAGTTGACGAGAAAAGATGCAACCTTAAGCCTTACACAGTTACTTTGGGATGGTTCTTCCACCCTAAACGATATGGATAGAACGGCTTCGGAAGCTGAGTCTATGCGGTATCAATTAATTGCAGACTCCCAAGATAAAGCGTTAGAAGTCACAAGTGTTTACCTTGATGCAGTAAAGGCAAAGGAAGTCCTTACCCTTTCTGAAGACAATCTGAAGACCCACAAACGTATATATAAAGATATAAAAAGAAGGGTTGAATCAGGAATAGGCTCTACGGCCGATTTGTCGCAGGTAGAGGCTCGTCTAGCCAATGCTCACAGTAATTTACTTGCTGCACAAAACAATATCTTTGATACTCACACCCAGTTTACGCGTATTGTTGGTCAGAGCCCACAAGGGTTAGTATTCCCTCGAGCGGATCAAAACGCACTCCCTCTATCTCTGGAAGAAGCAACGGTTACCGCTGAAGAAAATCACCCTGTGATTAAAATCGCGGCGTCTGATGTAGATGCGGCAAAATATCAATATAAGCAGGCTGAAGGCACAAATTACCCTACATTTTCTATCGAAGCAGCCCAAACTTGGTATGACGATGCAGCAGGAGAAGTCGGTAGCCGCGATGAGCTGTCTGCTATGCTACGCATGCGATACAACCTCTATAATGGTGGTTCAGACTCTTCGGAACAAGATCGCATGGCCTATCAACTAAACAAAGCAAAGGACTTACGAGATAACTCTCATCGTCAGCTTGCAGAGAGCTTACGCCTTTCTTGGAGTGCTTTGGATCTAACCTTGCAGCAGAAAGAATTTCTTGCAGACCACGTCGATTCGGCTTCGGATACGGCTATTGCTTATGAAAAGCAATATCGTATTGGTCAACGAACGCTACTTGATGTACTCAATACTGAAAACGAGTTATTTGAAGCACGCAAAGAATACTTAAACGCAAACTACGGTGAGCAGTATGCTAAATTCAGGGTACTCAATGCCTGTGGTATTTTATTGGATTCATTGATGGTGGACACACCTGATGAATGGAAACAAGAAGCGGATTATTAAGGAGGGATTAAATGAAATATTCTATAATTCTGTTGTCTCTACTCGCCGCTGGTTTCACGTTATCAGCACAAGCGAAAGATCAATACGATTACATTGAAACGCCAACCGCTGACCAAATCGCTGATTTGCAAGACGATGATCGCGATGGGGTTATCAATGCAAGAGACAAATGCGCAGATACCAAACGCGGATCAGAAATCGATAACGATGGCTGTGGTGCAGAGGTGAAGGCAGCCAACGAATTCGAGCTCAAGATATTATTTGAAAACGACTCGTCAATAATCAGCCCAGCATTCATCAATGAAATTGGTAGCATGGCGGAGTTTTTGAGTCAGTTTCCTGAGACGTCTATCGAATTACAAGGATATGCAAGTAAAGTCGGAGATTCTGAATACAACCTTGAACTGTCGAAAGAAAGAGCCAACCAAGCAAAACAAAGTCTAGTCGATGCAGGCGTTAGCCCTGATCGCGTGAAAATAGTTGGGTATGGTGATTCTGGTTTGGTTGACGATGGAGAGTCTGAACTATCTCACGCACTTAACCGACGAGTAGTAGCAACCGTGGTTGGTTATAACAGCAAAATTCTAGAAGAATGGACTATCTTTTCTCGCAAGAGACGATAGACATTCACTTGTCTAGATGCTCAAGGCTAATGGTCCTTCTGTATTGCACAGCAGGACCTTTTTTTAGTTCGTAATAATATACGGACCATCTTGTACACGCTTACGTTTGGGCTATTCATATTACCCGTAAAAGAAAGTGCATAGTTGATCATCGCTGTTACAGAAAGCACAAATATCACCGTTAAACTTGATTATCCAAAGTCGATGAGAGAATATTTGTGCTTCATAATTCGCTCTCTTGTCGACTCAATCGCCTTCTTCGTTGAATATTGGTTAGTTGGTCTAGTGTTTGTATTTCTACATGCCTTGAGATCCCAACAACGAAATAGGAGGGTCTATGCGTTCTATTCAATCAACAATCATTTTAATCATGTTTGGTTTTTTACTTACGGCCTGCTCGAGTAATAAACAGGGCACTGAACTTTCTAATTCAGCTCAATCTGTCTTTTTAGAAGAGAGCAATATCATATATAAACAGCCTTACAACACGTGGCAAGGTACGCCATATAAATATGGCGGCACAAATAAAAATGGCATTGATTGCTCAGCATTCGTTCAAGCAATTTATTTAGAAGCAGGAAATCAGTATTTACCAAGAACAACATATGAGCAAAGTAAATTGGGGGTTGAAATAAAACTGGGCCAAGCTCAAAGCGGTGATTTGGTGTTTTTTAAAACTGGCAGGAAAGATAGGCACGTTGGGATTTATTTAGGTGACAACAAATTTATGCATGCTTCTACTTCAAAAGGAGTGATTATTTCAAGGTTAAACAATCCTTACTGGGCTTCAGTTTTTTGGCAAGTGAGAAGGATTTAACTAATCGTATTTTGCGATAGCACTATCAAACAGGTTTTTCATTAATGCAATATACTCGTCAAGAAATCTAATCTGGTCATTTGTTGATTTTCTGGTCCAAGCACCCGCCAGTACTTCGGCTAAATCCGCTAGCACAAGATCAGCTTCTTTCAATAGCTTAAATCTTACACTTGAGTGGAGTTCAGGATTTTGTTCGAATATTGCCATGATATTGGATGCCATCATATCCGTTACAACATCTTCAACCGTTTCTTCGCCTGTGTCCCCTCCCGTCGAAGTAAACACATTCAAATTAAAAGTTAAATGTTCTATTAGTGCTATATATCCGTCAGTATCTACTACCACTTCTTAACTCCAAAATATTGATCACAAATATTAAATGAAATAACGACTAAACTTAGTTTAATTCATACAAATCGATGTTACCACCCATTCAGTAAAACTAAATATCACTATCTTTAACTAATACAGGCTTATGTATGTGGACAATAAAGAGTATGTGACTGAGGTAACGTTAACAAAGCACGACTTTGACTCATTAGGTAACCCTTTTGAGGTTGGTTAACAAGTAACGCTCTTAAAACACTAGAGATGTACTTCTCTTTTGTAAAATTGTTCTAGACTATTCATATTAGCACTCATCATAACGAGGTCATCTATGTGGCAGGCAATTGCGCAACAACTTTCGGATACCCTTCTGTTTGATTTTAAGATAGTTGAGAAATCAAAACTAAGTGGCGGTGATATTAGCGAATGTTATATGGTGAGTGATGGAGAACAACGTTACTTTGTTAAATGCAATTCACGCGAGTTTTTCAACCGATTTGAAGTCGAGGCAGAAAACCTCCAAAAGTTAAGACAGACAGGCACAGTTTATGTACCTGAATTGGTTCATATTGGCAAAAGTAAGCATAATGCATTTATCATTTTAAATTACGTCCCAACAAAACCAATCGATGACGTTAAATCGAGTTATAATTTTGGCGTCGAACTTGCCAAGCTGCATTTATGGGGCGAACAAAAAGAGTATGGATTCGATACGGAAAACTTTATAGGTGCTACCCTCCAGCCCAATTCTTGGAACAAGAAATGGGCCCGTTTTTTCTCTGAGCAACGAATTGGCTGGCAGTTGCAATTGTTGGCTGAAAAAGGGATAAGCTTCGGTGACATCAATGATATTGTTTCCCAAGTAAACCGTCTGCTTTCTAGTCACAACCCTAAACCTTCTTTATTACACGGTGACTTATGGTCTGGGAATGTCGCAAACACACCATTTGGGCCAATATGCTATGACCCAGCCTGCTATTGGGGTGATAGTGAATGCGACATCGCGATGACTGAGCTCTTTGAAGGATTCAAGCCAGAATTCTATCAAGGGTATCAGAGTATATTGCCTATTGAGGCTGGCTACAGTAAGAGAAAAAACATCTACAATCTTTACCATATCCTGAATCACTGCAACTTATTTGGTGGCCACTATTTGGAAGAAGCCGAACGAACTATATCTGAAATAGCTCAAGACAACTGATTTGCCAGAACACGTTCTACCGTATCTACGATGGCTTGAGTTTGTGGGTCAAATTCGATATTGACGTTGTCTTCTTTCTGCCTTTCACCAAACAGCGTTCTTTGCATTGTTTCTGGTATTAGGTGTACGCAAAATTCATTCTTATTTACGTCGCCAATAGTAAGCGAACAGCCATCTATACCAATATACCCTTTGGGTAAGACATATTTCATCTTATCTTCAGGAATCCGGAACCAAATTGTCCTATTATTTTCGCTTATCTTAATATCGCTAATCATCGCGGTAAGAGCGATATGGCCAGACATGTTGTGTCCTCCAATCTCGTCTCCAAATCTGGCTGCTCGTTCGATGTTAATTCGGTCGCCTTCATTTAAGAGTCCGAGGTTCGTCTGATTTAATGTTTCCTGCATCAAGTCAAATGAAACTAAGTTACCTTCAACTTGGGTAACCGTTAAGCAACAGCCATTATGCGCAACAGACGCGCCAGGTTTTAGCCCAGTGAGCATGGTTTCATCAAGTTCAACGACATGGGTTTGAAATGATTTTTTCTTCTTTATCGATACCACTGAGGCGGTACCTAACACTATTCCTGTAAACATCGTAAATCCTAATAAAAATATTTGCGTTTTTTTGCATTAAAATTGATTTTCCGTGGCTAGCATGATGACATTTCTTTATCATGCTAGCCAGTCACTTAAAGAATCGATATTCATCTGGAGAAGTACTTGCAACGTTATAAGAGTGAAGCAAAAAAATTGATCTCATTGGCCACACCTGTTTTGCTCGCGTCCGTCGCACAATCAGGCATGGGCTTTGTGGATACTGTAATGGCTGGTGGTGTAAGTGCAACAGACATGGCCGCCGTTGCAGTGGCTTCCAGTATATGGTTTCCCACTATCCTGTTTGGCGCAGGTTTGTTAATGGCACTTGTTCCTGTCGTCGCTCAATTAAACGGTGCAGGAAAAGTCAACAAAGTTCCGTTTGAGATTTATCAAGGGTTTTGGTTGTCACTTTTCCTGACGATACCCATTGTCTTAGTCTTATTGCAGGCGCAATTTATCCTTTCACTAATGGATATTGACCCACTAATGGCCGAAAAAACCATCGGCTATCTACACGCGATTATTTGGTCGGTCCCCGCTTTCTTGCTTTATCAAACCCTAAGAAGTTTTACTGACGGAATGGCTGCAACGAAACCAGCAATGATTATCGGTTTTATTGGGCTTGGCGCAAACATTCCGCTTAACTGGGCCTTTGTTTATGGTAAGTTTGGTCTACCTGCACTTGGTGGTGTGGGTTGTGGTGTCGCAACGGCTATCGTATTTTGGCTGATGTTTATATCCATGCTAGTTTATATTCTCGTCTCTTCTAAACTAAAACAGGTTCAACTGTTTACTCATCCATATAAAGCTGTATGGGCTTCTCAAGTCCGGTTGTTTAAGCTGGGGTTTCCCGTTGCCCTTGCCTTGTTTTTCGAGGTGTCATTATTCGCAATAGTCGCATTGCTTGTCGCACCTTTAGGTGCAACGGTAGTAGCGGCTCATCAAGTTGCTATTAACTTTTCATCCTTAGTCTTCATGTTACCATTAAGTATCGGAATCGCGGCGAGTATTCAGGTCGGTCATCGATTAGGGCAAGAGAACATAGATGGCGCTAAAGTTACTTCACATGTTGCTCTTTTTATGGGGTTTGCCTGCGCTGTTTTCACTGGTATCTTCACCATTTTATTTAGAGAACAAATAACTGAACTGTATACCTCAGACAGCAGTGTCGCCGTTATTTCAACCCAACTGCTCATTATCGCCGCTATCTATCAAATTACTGACTCGGTTCAGGTGATAGGCGGAGGGATATTACGTGGCTATAAGGACATGAAAGCCATATTTACTTGTACTTTTATTGCCTATTGGATGCTCGGGCTCCCATCCGGTTATGTGTTGGCGGCCACCGATATTGTCGTTGAGCGAATGGGCGTATATGGTTATTGGATTGGTTTCATCATTGGCTTAACGAGTGCGGCTATTATGTTAAGCGTACGATTACGTTGGATGCATAAACAAGATGTCGAGATACAACTTGAATTTGCATCACGTTGACACTACACAAATATAATCTAACGCTAAAACAAGGCGTTGAATGTTCATACGCCTTGTTATCTTCGAGTTAAAATGGACGATTAATGTAAACAAAATGTTTATTATTTTGTATAATTTACTTGAAAACTAGGCACATGTTCTCATTTTTACAATCTTCTTACCTAAACATTAATATGTTTGATAGTAGCCACCTTCCGATTCTTCTAATATTCTCTCTCCAAAATTAAAAAGAGTGATATTAATGCCAGACAATGTTGCCGTTACCGTATCCGGAATTAAAGGTACCAGCCACTATAGATTGACTCGAAAATCGGTATTACGAATAAAACTACTGATACTTTCATTCTTTATCGCATTATTTTTTGTTTGCAGTTCTGTTGTTAGCCTAGTTGAAAAAATCAAGCTCTCACGCCACCAGCAAGTATTGTTAGAACTTCAATCTCTAGATTTAAATAGCCAATTAGACAACTACCTATCACTAAGAATTAGACTAGAAAACGACATATCCGTCAAAGAAGAACAACTAACATTAGTCGAGAGTCGGTTAAATGAAATTGAAAATTATTTAGGTGGTAATAATACCGAACTTGATATCGAAACAAGACTAGATATTGCCGCAATTAACACCGCAGTTCGTGTGGCAATATTGAGGTTAATACCAAATGGCCCACCAGTCAAAGGACCTACATCATCAGCATACGGCATGAGAATTCACCCCATTACAAAAAAAAGAACATTGCATAAAGGGTTAGATTTTTCTGTCAATACTGGTACGGAGATAGTAGCGCCAGCTGATGGCGTCATTGAGTGGACGCGGAAAAGCAACCAAGGGTCAGGGAATTTTCTACGTATAATACATTCATTCGGTATTACTTCTTCATACTCTCATATGAAGTCGTTCAATGTGAAGTCAGGACAGTTTGTGAAGAAAGGTGATCTTATTGGTTACACTGGAAATACAGGGATTACCTCAGGACCTCACCTTCACTATGAAATCCGTTTTGTTGGACGAGCTCTCGACCCAATGCCGTTTATAAACTGGAACATCGATAATTTTGAAACCGTATTCAACAACCAGAAGGGAATACCATGGGACTTTTTAATAAAAACAGTAGAACAACAGGTCAGCTTGGCACTACAACTCTAATTGCCGAAGGAGCCGTCCTTACCGGTGAAATAGCACTAACGAGCAATATACAAATAGATGGTAAAATTACCGGAACGTTGCGTACTGATGCTCATGTGACAATCAGTCCAACTGGGCACGTAAATGGTTCAATATTTGCAGATAAAGCTTTCATTAATGGGTGTTTTGAAGGTGAAATCTTTGCTAGCAGCGTAGAAATATTGAATAGTGGCAATCTAAAGGGCGATGTTACCTGCACAGATTTGACCATACAAAAAGGTGGTTTATTTCTCGGTACATCCAAAACTGTCTCGTCTGAGGACGTTGTCACCTTGTCTTCAAATAAAGGCAAGGGCAATAACGCAACTACCGTGGTAAAAGATAAAGCGGCAGTATAGCTTCTATTTTGCTTCTATCATTCAGGTTTTCTCACTCTCAAAAACCGAGCGAACCTTGGTAGACCATTGCTTGTGTAACCGTTGTAACGAAATGTGACTACTTCACCCAATGCTGGTGGATTTGCGCGTATTTTATCTGACAAGCCAGAGCCTACAGAAAGTATTTTTCCATTAACTAGTTTTAGAATAAGCGCACCAACTAACCCATCATATTTACCGTTGCCATTCTTATACGCGATGATTGTACCTTCGCTATCCATATGTCTTTTTATTTTTACAGGTTTTGTCACTCTGATCGGTTCATTATCCACTTTTCTCAGCATCAAGCCTTCACCACCTAACTGTTCCGTTTGATCTAATAACTCGACGAGTTCAGAGTAAGAAGAAATAGACCTCTGTTTTATAACATGAACATGTTGGATATGTAGACTGTCAACAAGCTCCAAAAGTTGAAAATAATGTTGCTTATACCTCCGAGAATCATTAGGTAGGCCAAACAACATAAACTGTATTTCTGACCAATCACGACCATGAGGTTCATTATCCAAAACTGTTTTTTGAACAAAGTTAAATCGGCCCCTTCCCGCCCACAACTCCCCTTCGACACTAAAATTAGGTAAGTCACGTGTAAACCATTCAGGCGCCGAGATTTTATTCCCCTTTCTCGTTAGCAATACTTTACCCGTCCAAAGAGCACGGATACCGTCAAGCTTTTCACTTACCCAATAGTGTTCCGACGCGAACTCTTTATCTTGTAGCAATGATGAACTTAATGTGTTCACGTCTTGATTCGCCAATGATTTAGTTGGTAATAATGCTGCATAGATGCAACAAGAGAGGATTGAAACAGTGCAGACTTTTGACATGACGGTTAGCTCATTAAATAAAATTCGATAATAAGAGCGTAAACTAATGGGTGTTTTATTTCATACAGGCAAAACTTAATTGCGATGAACACCTAAATTGATAGCACCAATTTTAGTCTTTTAGATTAGTGCATTAGCTATCAGGTGTAATAAAGTGAATGTTTTACGTCCATTCTGGCTATATTAACGCCACTCAGTTCATATATAGAAAAAATCTTCTTGAACTCGTCCGAATGAATGGTTAGTATTCTTGTCGTTCCAAGGCAAACATGAATTGGACAATTTGCTCGCTTAGCTCAGTTGGTTAGAGTACTTGCATGACATGCAAGGTGTCACTGGTTCGAGTCCAGTAGCGAGCACCAAATATAAATAAAAAAGCCCATATTATTATGGGCTTTTTTATTGCCTATTTTTCCCGTTTATTCTCTACCTAAAGTACACAGATTAGATCACTAATAAATAAGTAAGACCAGATAACAAAGCACTTCAGATATCTGTTGAACGGCACCGAGTGCATCGCCTGTATAACCCCCTACCTGCTTTGTCATCCAACGACCCAACCAGATTCGAGCAATAATCAACGACAATATGACGACTATCGCCTCTTTAAACGTGGGAATAAGTAAACAGGCCAACGCCCCAATAGAAAGCAAAGTGATAAAGTCTGTCGTACTACTTGGACTGCGAGCAATTTTTAGCTTCGAATGTTCAACCTGCCTCACGTAACCGTGCGTATAGATGAAACTCACCGCAACCGTTCGACTCAGAACATGGGCAATAATAAGTGCTAGAGCCACATTTTGTTGTGATATAAGTGTGGTGTATTTAAGCAATAATATAAGTACCACACCTAATAATGCATAGGCACCGACTCTGGAGTCTTTCATTATTTCCAGTTTTTTCTCTGCAGAGAATGCCCCGCCAAAACCGTCACACGTATCCGCGAAGCCATCCTCATGAAAAGCACCAGTAAGATACACACTGAACGCCATGGATAACGCCACAGAGACTTCAATAGGCCAAAGAAGGTTTGCACCACTGAATAACAACGCATTTAAGCAGCCCACGACGAGGCCAACTAGACCACAATACTTATAAGACTCGTTTTTACGTGTTTCACTGTAAGGCACTTTCTCAGATATCGGTATCCTTGTAAAAATCGACATCGCCAACAAAAATATCTGCCATTCTCTAATAATCTTTACTTTCATATTATTTACTTATTAAGTGCTAGGGTCGGTTGACCTCACGTGGTTGAAATTTATTCGAGATAAAAAAGAGCATTAGTCAGCACGTAATGGGTGGGTTGGCCAGTGAACCGTTGGCCACAACGTATCATCGTCGTCATGAAACACGCTTATTGTAACTCTCGCCGCATACGGGATTTCTATCCGTTGAAGGTAGTGACTTGTCTTTGGCATTTCCAATACTTGCCTTAATATTTGCTTAATTACACCACCATGAGTCACCAATAACACTTTTTTACCTTTGCATTCATTTAACAGGTTAATCCATGCTATTTGAATACGTTTATCATACTGCTCAATTGCTTCACCATTCGGCGGAGTAAACGTCCATGGTTGGGTCCAAAACTGAGAAAGTTGCTGCTGATGAGCCTCCCAAATGGCTTGCTTAGGTTGGCCATCCCAATCACCGAAATTTAATTCCATGAACTCAGGTTGCTTAATTAATTTAAGCTCATTTCTATTGGCATAATACGTGGCGAAATGGTCACAACGCTCTAGTGGTGAAGTCACCACTAAATCGACGAAAGGCATTCCTTTTACCGCCTCTTTCATCTGTTCGAAGCCCACAGAAGTTAATAGAAAGTCAGTATGGCCTCTAAAACACTCATCCCCTTCCGGTAATCCGTGCCTCAGCAATTCTATATGGGTTGTTGTCATGTTATTTCTCTACTCAAAGGTAACGTAATCGGTCGCCATTCTAAGATGCTAATTTGCCACTAGGTTAGATATTACACCCGATGTGCCAATAGTCTCGCATCGCTCTCTTTTGATCAACAACCGTGCCTCGCAAGAAACCTAAAAGTGTTAATAAATAACACGTTTGACGACAAACAATGTGGCCAGCCGAATTTCTATACTTCACGCGTCGTCAGAATCGTCACGTCACTTAACTTTTTTCGCCCAATAAATGGAGAATTCTTCATTTTCTTCATACACTAAATAGGAATTTAACTTATTCATTTAATTTGATTTATTTATAAGGCTAGGCAATGAAAAAAACAATACCTAACATGTTTGCAATGTTGGTCGCCATCACTTTTTTACTATTATCTATTGCCACACAAGCAAATGATTTAATCGATCGACAGCAGAGCTTACAATCCGACCTTACAAAATTAACTTCTGCACATGACAGCGACAAACCTTTCCTTGAAGATATTCTTAAGCGAAAAAACGCCAATTTTCGTGAAGATCTTCTGCTTAATATTCAAACTGCCTCTGACAAAGAAGAGGTGGCTGTTATCATATTTGGCCAGATTGAATTACTTAGAGATCTTATTAAATATAGTGACGAAGATGTCGTCAACCTTGCTAAAGAGGTAAGAGCGAGCGCTTTCGAGGAAAACATCAAATTGCGCCTTCGAGTGCAGCGTCGAATCGCCACTATGGACACCTATTATCAACAGTTAGATGCATCATTGCGTACGGCAGAACAATACAACCTCGATATAGAAGAATTCAAATCAGAATTCAAAGCATCTCTTGTAAGCCGCGCCGAATTTTTATCTAACGCAATTCTGTATCTGGATACACAAAAACAAGAAGCTGAAACTCGTCTAGCCTACGTGAGTTTGGCAGACAAAGAGCCTTTGTTACAGCAAATCATTAGATATAACGAACAGATTTCGGTGTCAGTAATCAGCTTAGAAGTCGCTATATCCATCATGGAATCAATGTCGATAGATGTGACACAAAACAAGCAGTTACTATTAACGATTACTGGTGATATCAACGTGGATGTTCTAGACATTGACGTTGCCTATGGTCTATTTGAGCAGTGGTTAGCGTCGTTAAAAGAGTGGGCCTTTGAAAACACACCATCACTCATTGTAAAAGCGTTATTGTTCCTATTCATACTCTATGTAACACGGAGTATCTCTCGTGTCGTCAGTAAGGGCGTACGGAAAAGCGCGAAGCACTCTAAAATGGATTTTAGTGTCTTGATGCAGGACTTCTTTGTTTCTATTGCATCTAAAACGGTTATCTTTATCGGGATATTATTTGCAGCATCTCAAATCGGCATCGAGCTTGCGCCCTTATTAACCGGTTTTGGTGTCGCAGGTGTCATCATCGGTTTTGCTCTTCAAGATACGCTATCTAACTTTGCTTCTGGACTAATGATACTCATCTATCGACCTTATGATGTCGGTGATATGGTAAAAGTTGCGGGTATTCAAGGGACCGTGAAAAATATGAGTCTGGTGTCAACAAGTATACAAACAATCGACAACCAACGATTGGTCATTCCAAACAACAAGATATGGGGTGATGTAATCAATAACATTACGGCCGAAACAATACGACGTGTCGATATGGTTTTTGGTATTGGTTATGCAGACGATATTGACGCCGCTAGAGCCGTTTTTTCAGATATTCTTTCAAGCGACCCACGCGTGCTGAAAAAACCAGAATCCATGGTGAAACTTCACACGCTTAACGAGTCATCTGTCGATTTTGTTGTCCGTCCATGGGTTAAAACAGAAGATTATTGGGATGTTTACTGGGATGTTACTGAGCAAGTTAAAAAGCAATTAGATAATGCGAAAATCACGATTCCTTTCCCTCAGCGAGATGTCCATATCTACAACCATAAAAGCGAAGATTAACCTTTCTCCGATCATGGAGTGAAGTCAAACTTGCGAAATACCAATGGAAGGTCTCTTTTTATTTGAGACTTCCCATTTAGCTAGCGCTAGTATCTAATCCCAACGGATCTGGTTTTTACCATTCGATTTCGCTAAATACATATTCCGGTCAGCGTCTTTTACTAAGCCATCAATACCTTTTTGACTTGCGCATTTACAGCCAGAAATAGCGACACCAATGCTCACACTAGACACAAGCTGGCCTTTTGATAAATCAAACACGGTGTCATTGAATGTTTGGCGGAGGTTTTCAGCGACGTGCTTAGCCAGTTCGAAGTTTGAGCTTTGTAAAAAAACAATAAACTCTTCCCCTCCCCACCGTCCAATAATACCGAGCTCTCCTACTTCTTCTTTTAAAATAGACGCCAACGTTCGAATTACTTCATCGCCATCCTGATGCCCGTGGGTATCATTAATTGATTTAAAGTTATCGATATCAATTAGCAGGCAAACTAATGACTCTCCGTTGGAACAGGACGCTTTCAATTTCTCATAAATAGCAGAACGATTATATAAATCGGTCAATGAATCATGTGATGCTCTGTATTCTAACTTCTTTCGCAACTCAACATGCTCAGTAACATCTTCCAATATGACTTGCAGTGCAGGCTCTCCATCCCACTCGATCAAATTATCATAAACATTGAAATAGCGTTTTGTTCCGTCATAACAAACATTTTGATAGACATTATTGTCATAGTCCACGCGCCTACCGCCAAGCTGAGCATTGTTGCGGTTAATAGCTGTTTGACGATTTTCGGGTAGTACCCGATCGAGAACATCATCTCTTGCTAATACGAATTCTATCGATTTCGCTCGCATGAGTTTAACCCAAGCTCTATTAACAAATAGAGGCTTGAAGTTCTTATGTACTAAGATACCTTGTCGAGAGTCGGTGATCATGCGTTTAAATTGAAGGTTCAACTCTTTGATCTGCTCATTGGCGTGCTCTACCATGGACAAATCTATGACCGTAACCTGTAGCGCTGGCGCGCCCTGCCACTCAATGAGATGGTCGATAGCGAAAATAATAAAACTTCTACCATATCTATCTACATTTCTAAACGTATGGCCTCGAGGAACCACTCTACCGGAAATAATATCTTTATAATTGTCCATTGCCGCTTCATGCATAGATGGCTCAATCAGGTCCAAGAAAGAGTCTGTCGAATCCATCAACTCTTGTGGAGAGTTATACCCAAATATCCGTGCATAATTATTATCCACAGATACAGCTTTATAGTTTTGGATAACCACTACGCCATATGTCGAGTCGATATTTAGCTTATTCATAGTAAACCATTTAACAAAATTAAATCGATTTCAAAAAAACACAGCACGGATAGAATCTAATATAGAAATCAATTTTGTAAAAAACCGTGCATTATTTAAATCATATTTAAACAATAACCAAAAAGAACCAATAATGACATACGATAACAAGAAAAGTCGGTCATAAGGTCTAAATTATGACGACTTGAGACAATTGATATTACACAACCAAGACAATTTATTGTGTTGGTTCATAGAAAGGAGAGCTAATAAAGAAGTTCTAAAGTTCGCATGCGGTTAGAAGCCTCGTCGCTTCCAAAACTGACCTTCGCCTTTTTCGTAAACATCAAACGTTTTGTCAGCAATAATGTTTCCATCCAATTCGATAGTCATTCGCCATGGTCCAAGTTTATTGTTAATTGGCAACCAAATCGTATCCCCAAGATAAAAATCCCAATCATTGCTATTGATATGTTCCTCTCCATCAAACGGAGCGAGAACATCGCCATCCTCTGTAGCAATACCTGGGTGATCGATACAAAAACGAATTTTTTTTCCTTTTGCTTTCTTAATATTAATAGAAAATCCAAATTCAATATCTAACTCTGCTGGTATCTGGGTCGTGAATTCCAAAATCTTCGGCAAATGCTTAGATTTTGAATCCCATGCTGAATATATACCATACGAGACCATGTCAATAATCGCTGAACGCTTTGTCATTTGAATTCATAAATTTAACGAAAAATTAGCTACACATTATAACAGTATTCGGTCAAAAAACCCTTATCTGCTTGAGTTTCCGTCGATTTATCACTCTCCATAATACGTCTGGTCTACTCAGCGAAAGACCAAATCAAATTATTGTCGCGCCATATTTAGTACACAAATCATTCATCAAAGTTAAATTTGAGCGAAACATAACTGTAATGATTTGACTCGATTATGGACACCACGCGAAACACAACACATTCATACGAAAGTAGTTTCTTTTTTTTGGACCTGATTTTGGAAACAAGCTCTTGTATACCTCCGCTTTATTAACGCGGTTTTTATTTAAACAATAATGACGAACATTTTTCATACATAAAGGAAATAATAATGAAAAAACTATGGCTAGCCGGACTACTGTCTGCAACCGTATCTGGTAATGTCTTTGCTGAAACTGAAGTTACTTGGTGGCACGCAATGGGGGGGCAACTTGGCGACACCGTAAATAAGATTGCGACTGATTTCAATGCATCACAATCTGAATACAAGATAACGCCCGTTTATAAAGGGTCTTATACCGAAGCATTGACTGCGGGTATTGCTGCTTTTCGTGCTAACGAATCGCCCAATATTCTTCAGGTATTTGATGCCGGAGCTGCAACCATTATGAATGCGCCAGGCGTCGCTAAGCCTGTTCAAGATATTATGATAGATTCTGGCTACAGCTTCGATTCCTCCGCCTATCTGTCTGGCGTTCGAAATTTTTACGCGGACAGCAATGGTAAAATGATTGGTATGCCATTCAATAGTTCGACCCCTGTTCTTTACTATAATAAAGACATGTTGAATGAAGCGGGTGTGACGCCACCAAAGACCTATGAAGAAATGGAAATGGTCGCGCAGAAGCTAAAAGAAAAGGGCCATGCCGCATTTTCTCAATCTCATACCCCTTGGATCTTCTTCGAAAACTTCAAGTCTCGTCATAATCAACAACTCGCGAACAAAAACAATGGTTTCGACGGCCCCGCGACTGAAATCATGTACAACACAAAAAACCTTCAAATGCACTTCACCAAAATGAAAGAGTGGTCAGATAAGGGCTACTACAAATATTATGGAAAAGACTGGGCCGCAAACCAAACGCCATTTGAACGTAAAGATGTCGCGATGTGGATTGGTTCGTCAGGTTCATTTGGTGGCCTAAAAGAACGTGTCGATTTCAAAATGGGCACCACTTTCTTACCCTATTGGAAATCGGTCAACGACAACCCAGGAGTCACCTTTATCGGTGGAGCCGCTCTGTTTGCTCTTTCTGGTCATGATAAAGAACAAGACAAGGGTGTTGCCGCCTTCTTTAACTACTTAACCAGCTCTGAAGTGCAAATGTATTGGCACAAAACAACGGGGTATGTACCCGTGACGAATGCTGCATATGACATGACAAAAACATCAGGTTACTACAACGAGAACCCCGACGCAGAAGTCGGTGTGCAACAACTTAGCTTGCCTGGTGGCGAATGGACCAAAGGTTATCGTTTGGGGTTCTATCCTCAAATCCGTGAGGTTATGTACCGTGAAACGGACAACATTTTCTCTGGTGAGTCGACCGTTAAAAACAGCCTAGAAAAAATCGATGCCGAAGCACAGCAATTGCTTAAACGTTTTGCTCGTACGATTAAGTAACCTGATTATTGCCTCAACCTAGGTTGAGGCATTTTTATTTTTTTGCTTCGCCTATCTTAACTAACAGCAGGTACTCTAGTGGAACGTCGACAAAATTTCCGACACTCTCCTCTGCCATATCTTTTTTTGGCACCGCAGATAATCATTATCGCCATCTTCTTTATCTACCCGGCGGCGAAAGCCGTTTATCTCTCTTTTATGCTTGAAGACCCTTGGGGTCTGTCATCCACTTTTGTTTGGTTTGAAAATTATCAGATGATATTGGAATCTGGCGAGTATATAAAATCCGTCGGATTCACCTTGTTTTTTTCCATTGTGGTCTCATTTTTATCTCTGGCTCTCGCCCTCCTGCTCGCAGTTAAAGCCGACAAGGTAATCCACGGCCAAAGTGTTTATCGAGTCACGCTTACTTGGGTATATGCGGTTGCGCCTGCCGTCGCGGGCATTATGGGTTATTTTATTTTTAATCCACATATCGGGTTATTCGCAGATTTCTTTAAGAGCATTGGCTATGATTTTCATTACCAAACTCACTCAACCCAAGCCATTAGCGTACTAATCCTTGTTTCAGTCTGGAAGCAAATATCCGTAAACTTTGTTTATTTTTTGGCCGGACTACAATCGATTTCTTACGCAGTAAGGGAAGCCGCTACTTTAGATTGTGAAAGCGACACTCGACGATTTTGGACCATCACTTTCCCTTTACTCGCGCCAACAGGGTTTTTCTTGCTCGTCATTAATATGACCTATGCCTTTTTCGATACCTTCGGCGTTATTGACACTATGACGGCGGGTGGACCCGGTGGTTCAACAACCTCACTTGTTTATAAAGTGTTTTCTGACGGCTTTGTTGGGGCCGATTTAGGTGGCAGCTCAGCCCAGTCTGTTGTTTTGTTAATTCTGGTCCTCTTTATTACTTATCTTCAATTCAGATTCGTTGAAAAACGAGTGCACTACTAAAGGAACCAATTATGAAGTCTAGTCACTGGAGTGATCACCTCGTTCTTATTCTCGGCGCGCTTATTATGCTTTTTCCGATATGGCTAATTTTTGCAAGCTCTACTCATGATTCAGCAACCATATTAAAAGAAGGATTACAGTTACTACCTGGCGAAAAAATGTTCGAAATATATGAAAAAGCATGGACTCAAAGTCAGGGGTTTGCCAACAATGTTACGGCTAAGACTATGATAATTAATTCAATGATTATGGGGCTAGGATTTTCAGCAGGTAAGATTGTTATCTCTATGTGCGCCGCTTATGCATTGGTGTATTTTAGACTTCCATACGCCTCGGCATGGTTTTGGCTTATTTTTATTACGCTGCTTTTACCACTAGAAGTACGCATTATCCCGTCTTACGAAGTGGTATCAAGCCTTGGGATGCTTAACAGCTTTTCAGGTTTGATCCTTCCACTCATAGCTTCAGCAACGGCAACTTTTTTCTTTCGCCAGTTTTTTAAAACGATACCGGATGAACTACTAGAAGCCGCCCAACTCGACAATGCTGGACCTATTCGATTCTTTATCGACATTTTGTTACCTCTATCAAAAACCATGATGGCCGCCATTTTTATTATTATGTTTGTGGTCGGTTGGAATCAATATCTATGGCCAATCATGATGACGACGGATGAGAACTACAACACTATGGTAATGGGCATTAAACAAATCCTCAGCAATATTAACGAAACGCCAAAACCCCAGTACAACTACGCGTTTGCCATGGTAATACTGGCCATGTTGCCTCCCGTACTTGTTGTCATCATTTTCCAACGCTGGTTTGTCAAAGGCTTAGTAGAAAGCGAAAAATAACCCGTCTTTAGGTTGGTCGAATTTAGAACAAAGGAATAAAAAATGTTAGAAATGCAGCAACTTGTAAAAACATATGAAAATGGGCACCAGGCTGTCAAAGGGATCGACCTCAACATATCTCAGGGAGAATTCATCGTATTGGTTGGTCCGTCAGGGTGCGGAAAATCATCAATCCTACGTTCTATCGCCGGGTTAGAAAGCATCACAGCAGGCGAAATTCATCTGAACGGACGTCGAGTCGATACGGTAAAACCTGCCGAGCGCGATATCGCGATGGTATTCCAGAATTACGCTCTTTATCCTCATATGACCGTGTACAATAACCTCGCTTACGGATTGAAAAATCGAGGTGTCGACAAGGCTGAGATCGAAAACAAAATTCAAGACGTCGCAAAGACCCTGAAAATTGAAGATTATTTGGACAGGAAGCCCTCAAAACTTTCTGGAGGACAGCGTCAACGCGTTGCGATGGGACGCGCGATAGTGCGTGACCCTCAGCTCTTCTTGTTCGATGAACCACTGTCTAATTTGGATGCAGCGCTACGTGCTCATATGCGACTACAGATCAAAAAACTACAGCGAAAACTTGCCGTCACCAGTGTCTATGTTACGCATGATCAGGTTGAAGCGATGACGCTGGCGGATAGAATCGTGGTATTGAACCTAGGGGAAATAGAGCAAATTGGAACGCCATCCGAAGTTTATCATCAACCCGCAAGTACATTCGTCGCCAGTTTTATGGGTAGCCCCGCCATGAACTTCTTGTCTTCTAGGATGATCAAAGGGCAATTAAATGTTGGTGACCAAATCCTGTTTATTCCTGAATACGCCCATTTATCGGATCAGGAAATTACATTAGGTGTTAGACCGGAGCATGCCGAAACGACGTTGTTTCATAATGGACTTAACCTAAATATTAAAATAAGCGTGATTGAACCGTTAGGACCTAATCAACTTGTCCATGGTAAGTTTCAATCTCAGAGCATCATCGCAGTGACCCCCGAATACCCGTTTGATATCAATCAGAGTCTACAACTCAGTGTTGAGCAGAAGAACCTCCATCTGTTTGATACACAAGGCAAACGGATCCAGGCGCTGTCATCTGAAAAAAGTCAGTAGTAATCTTAATCCCTGATACCTGCCGTCTTCGACGACATATTTTTATAGTTATCAGACAAGGTTAAAAGGTGAAACTGATCAATTTTGGGTATAGAGCCAGTTATCGCATCTATGCCCATTAACAGACCTATTATTTACTCTTCGCATTTGTCATAGCAACTCGGTTTTCTTGGGCACACGCCACCGCGAGAACAGATCAATCTCGCTTGCGAATCAATACCTCTTTCAACCCAGTTGATATTAAGAATTCGCGAGATTGTTGATAGCTTCTTCTTAATGTGTTTTGGAATAGCGGCCGCTCCCCCACTTTCAACGCATAACGCTTTGAGTTCACTTGCAATTTCATTGGCATCGCCCCCCTGCGCTTCTATCGCTGGATTGAGATCTAACCCAGCGCATAAAACCCGATTATTCATCGCTGGGTCTTTCACATTCACCGACTCGCAACAGTAGAGCCTTGGTTCATTGTTCACATCTAGGATTGAGATCTGAGCCGTAGTACCTGATTTCTGTTCTGACAGCATTCTAAATACCGACCAATGTTGACAAGGATCATTCACCATTCGCATATTGCCCCAAGGCAGTGGAATGCCGTTGCCACGGTATACTGCTTTTAATTTACCGGGAGCATAGGCGTCGAAGTAATGCCAGTGCGGATACGGCGAGACGACCGTCATTCTTCGCATCGCAACCGATGGGGACACCTCTATTGCTTTGTGCACATCAACTTCATATCCATATCGATCAAGTAGTTGTCGATATGGCACTTTAGGACAGAGCAAGGCCCCAGCAAAAAAACTGGATTCGAAATCACGCCATGCGTGTAGTATGTCCTGAGGGTTAATAGGCGAACCATTAGTGACACTATCGTCTACGGTCCAAGAATGATTACCTACCGTAAGCACACTCTTTAACCCTTCTTTATTATGAAGAATGCAATTGCCGATATACACGGCCAAATCGTATTTCAAGCGAGTGGGATGCTTCTTTAAAAGCTTGTTAATGTAAATATTACCTGGTGGTTCAAAATAAGAGGTCACCATTTGTTTACTCATCACACCGAGTTCGTCCATAACCTCCGTTGGTGTCGAATCGACCCAGTGGACCATAAGCCCCTGAGCTTTTACCAATTCCAACATATCATCAACCGTCAATCCTAGACGTTTTAGACCCACCTCTTCTGCTGCTCGTTCTAGGTCAGGAAAGTGATTTTGATGATGCTCTTGATAGGCACGTATAAGTAACTGAGCGAATTGGCGACCGTTCACGCCTGTTTGAGACAACAGTTCAGGAATAGCGATCTGCAGCATATCATTAGAGAATAGGAAGCTCGGCTCCAAGGGCATGCCACTGATTCCCCCTTTGCGACCTTTGTTCGGTGTGATGGCTTCCGATTCAGGTTCATCATCCAAAAACCACTTAGGCTCTTTTTGGAAAACCTTCGCAATGACCTCTAACATATCCGCACTGGGTACCCTTTTCCCGCGTTCAATCATTGACAGGTATGAGACAGACGGAGAATGTTCCGCATCAATTCTTACGCAACGGGCCGACAGGTCTTCCATGGTTAAGTGATTCCGTTTTCTTAGGTTTCTTATCTTTGTCCCTAAAAAATGTGACTTACGAATCAAGCTTTGTGACTGTCTCATTTCACACTATCCTTTTGTAAAATTCACACTGTAAAATTTTTGTTGTGAAATTGTATATAAAAATAGAGTAGTCTACAAATTAAGCAAGGAAGTAATTAGACCAGTTGGTCGCAAACGCATAAAACCAACCAAACCTTGTAGGCAAATTAAAGAATAAACTAAGAGGGCGAGACTATGAACATACCAGCATACAACAGCATTAAAACTGATCATCACGACAGAACATTTATTGCTGAAGCGGTCTTCGCCGTGGAAACGATAAAGAGTCAACAAACAAAAGAAAAACAAGCAAAAACCAAACTGCTTCTCGACGCCATATTTCCTCTAGATCAACGCGCTCACGAAGATGCAACAAGCTATATGCTGGATGGACGTCACCTAATAATCTATTTCACCGACGGACAGCACACAGGCTTGAAAAATGCCGGAAGCTTTGTTGCCTTTACCGGGCATAGAAGCCACCCAGATTCAATACTATTACGTGATAAAGAAGGCTGTTACGTAGAGGTAAGTTTCAAGCGTGGGTCTAATGAGGGGATGACAACCTTAGTTGAAATATCTGATATTCAATTAGAAACCTGTGCGACATTTGGCCACAACTACGACGATCAAGGTTTGCGAGGAATTCGTCATTGGGTCAGCTTGCTAAAAACTGACGATCAGGGGCAGCCTAGAGCAAGCTTAGATGATAAAGACTTTACGGCCAAAAATGGGGACGACTACGTACTGACGTGTTGCTTCAAAAAGTAATCAAAGTAAGCTGTTGCAAGTTTCTGTAATCCCCATCCATCTATTTTTTGTGGTTGGGGACTTTCTTTCTCTTCACCACTTTTTTGTTCACCTCTTTGTACTCTTTGTAGATAAACCAGATAAATAATACTATCCCTACAACAAAGCCCATAGTGAAAAGCAATAGTATCCCATCACAAACAATATCGGGCCGACAAGGCAGATAGATTTCAATTTCCATAAAGATAAAAACTCAAAACGGCGACAGTAAATAAGACCATAACGAAAGGGATTAACTTTCGCCACACACCGCTAATTCGGACAATCTTTTAGACGACTTTATATCTCTTTAGAAATCATAAACAATCGAGCATCAAACTCTAACTGATGGTAATCAGGCTCCATATGGCAACATAAAGCATAAAACGCCTTATTGTGTTCTTTCTCTTTTAAATGAGCTAACTCATGGACCACCAACATTCTTAACAACGGCTCTGGTGCATCTTTAAAGACATTTGCAATTCGGATCTCATTCTTGGATTTTAACTTGCCACCGTGTGCTCTAGAAATAAACGAGTGCAACCCCAATGCGTTATTGATCAGATGAATCTTACCGTCATAAACGACTTTACTGATCGGTGAGCTCTTCTTCAAATATTGATTTTTAATTGCAATAGCATAATCAAACAGTGCTTTCTCACTCTTTATTTGGTGGTTATCAGGATAACGTTGGAGGAACCATGCGGAAAATTGACCACTAGAGACAAGCTGTTCGATCTGCCCAACAATATGTTCTGGGTAACCTCGAATGTAGCGAAGAGAAGGATTCATGATAGAAATTCAGATAATAAAAGCGTTATTATACGTCAGTCCCAAGAAACTTACTCTAACCACCTACTATTTAACAGCAGGAAACATCATGAAAAGAGTCGTCTTATACGTAAACGACAAATGTCCTCACTGCAAGGACGCACAAAAACACCTTGATTCAAAAGGAATTAAGTACCGATTAACCAACGCCAAGATGCAGCGAGGTCGCAAAGAACTCGAGGCGATGGGCGCGCGTTCTGTACCAGTACTTAAAATTGGTGATCAGGTTATGATTGGCTGGAATGCTAAAAACTTTGATAGTATTTATAGCTCCAAGAATTAAATTATCGTTCCAACAACTGAATTATCCCTGCAGAAAATTGCGTTATAACGCATCTAGTTCAGCCTGTCGTTTTTTGGTTAATGACGATTTCACAAGTAAATAGGAATCGTCGACTAACCCTTTCAGCATCCCTTCATTTTCACTGTGGCCTAACTCTACCGACACCCAATGTTTTTTATTCATATGGTAGCCAAGAGTAATAGAATCGTTCTGTTCTGAAAGAAATAAAACATTATCCGGTATCGCCTTCAAATTGATAAAATATTTGCCATTTCGGTAACCAATCAAGGCAAACATTTTTTCTTTCACTTTAAAAACGAGGGTTTCAGGTCCGAAAGGATAACTCTGTTCGGAACCTGGTAACGATAATAAATAAGCAGTCCAATGTTCAACATGATCCATATTCGTATCTCACTCTTAGAATGGGCGTATTTTTACTAGACGTAATAATAACCTACCCCATAACAGGTTCAAGTATAGTTAATTAATCGTATTGAAAATGCCATCTGGTCACCGTCTAAGAAATAAAATAAAATGTGTTATTATCCGCTCAACTTATCTTATATGGACGCGAAAAATGAAACTAACCAAATTAACTCAGCCTATCTACGATCATATCTACCGTGACATTAATGAGTTTCGCGCGACATTCGATCTTCCCGTTAATGACAAAGCATCCATGAGCGATACACTGGACACTTTACACTCCTCATTAATTATTGAAGAGTTAACGGAATTAGCCGAAGCAGACAGCAAAATTGAACAAGCTGATGCTATAGTCGACAGTGTCTACGTTTTAATGGGCCGTTTGGTTCACCTTGGGAACACCCAAGTTGGAGATAACCTAGCAATAAGCTATTTCATTGACGTTCTTCTTAACGCCGCAACTAACCTGAAAATCGATTTTATTCCGTGTTGGGATGAAGTCCACTCAAGCAATATGAGCAAGGTTTGCAAAGACCAAGCCGAATACCTAGAAACGGAAACGTTTTATGCTAATCAAGGTATTGCATTGATGGCAGTAGAGAAAGGACATTACGTTATTGCTAAATGTGCCGAAGATTTTGTTTCTGATGCAAAAACCATCAGAAAAGGAAAGGTATTGAAATCGGTTAACTATCGTCCAGCGGATCTTGCCCCGTTACTTTAAGTCTAATTGCTCTATTTCAGGCAAAAAAATGCGCCTTCTGCAATGCCCACAGAAGGCGCTAATGCCTAACAAAAGTAGAACGAGAATGTATCAATATTAATATTGCTAATAGCATGCCAACAAACGAATATTTTTAACTAATTGTTTTTATAGGCATTTTATTTAACTGTTTATTTTACACGTAAACATTCGCACTATAACGGTGCTTACTGCCTTAAAATCGATCGTGGTTTCAATGTTAGGTCGAATAATTATTGATATAAATCAAGCAACTAGATTGGCATTTGGCAATAGTTTAAAGATAATAAACAAAAACGCCGACATTCATCGTCGGCGTTATTCATTCAATTTCAAAAATATCTAATCATAAACTAACTGATCGTCTTGAAACCATGTTTCTACCGGGCTCACCATCAAAGCGGCTCTCTGACCAAGCGCGACATGTTTGTTTGGAAACACGATGGCTTCTTGGTCTACTTTCGCAAACAACAGCTTCTCACCATCATGACCAAGTACCTGACCATGCTCAAACTGAGTAAAGTTTTCAACGTCGTCACTGAAATTGAAGTCAAAATCTTCAGTCAATCGCTTTATCGTCTGAGTCACTCTATACGTCACTACTGGTGAGGCTTCTATCGCGTCCATCTGATCAGATAAAAGCCCTCGTAATGCCTTATCAAAGCTTGAAATTGAACTAAGATCATTTTCACCCAATGGAGCAACCTTACCCAACTCTAGAGTTAACGCTTGAGCTGAAAACTGCTCGGCACTAAACCAACTGAAGGTGGTAGCTGGTGCATTAGAAAGCAAAATTGACTCAATTTTAGCCTTTTCTATAAACTGAATGAGTTCACGGCTACGACTTTTTGCTTTCGCAACCTTAGGACTTACGGCAAATGTGTAGTGCTTAGAACCACGTATCGCACAGTGCAAATCTAAATGCCAACGTTGATGCTCTTCAGTACCATTAAAAAATTGGGTTAGCGTCTCTTTTAATTCTTCCGCTATTTTGGTCTCGACCGTTTCTGGGCGTTCCTTTCCATCAAAAAGCCGATTTAAATTTTCATCTATATAACGACAATGTTGATTGGTCGCTTTTGGGTGACCATATAAGAACAAGCACCTGTGCTTCACCGTCACTTTTTGCTCGATGATATCGTTAACCAATGCATCAAGTAATTCCATCGGTGCTGTTTCATCTCCATGAATACCAGCCGAGAGTACAATCGCTTTCGTATCGTTTGTCGCTTGATAAGGAATAACTTCGACAACACCACGTTTTAGCAGACGTATTGTTGGGCCAGCAGGGAGTTGAACCTCTTGTTCTAACACTTCGTTATCTAGATTTAAGCTGTCATATAAAAATGATTGGCGAAACAGCGTTTGTGCCATGAGTAACTCCTTCAATACATCAGGTCTTGTTCTATCTGGTTCTATTAATATTATTCGCTAAAGTCTGCTTAGTTACTCTCAAATCATTTACTTGTGAGTACTGATCCATCCCATTAACTCTAGCTATAGGATCATCAAGCCTATCAGAGTAACTTTCTCAACTTTATGAATCAATCTCTAATAATTAAATTTCATATTTTCGAGACATACCTCAATGACTTAAGCCATTTAAACCGTAACACCAGCGCTTTCAAAGCTCGCCATATTATTATAAAACTCAGCAGCTGCGAGCAAAATAGGAAGCGCTAGTGCCGCCCCTGTTCCTTCACCTAACCTGAGCCCCAAATCTAGTAGCGGCTGTACATTCAATTCTGACAATACAAGTTGATGCCCTTGCTCTTCAGATTTGTGAGCAAATATCATCCACTCTCTACACTCAGGATTAAGTTGAATGGCGGCATAAGCTGCAATACTCACTATGAAACCGTCGACCAGTACGGGAACATTCTGCTTCGCTGCTTCTAAAAATCCCCCGACCATCTGTACAATCTCGTATCCACCAACCTCGGATAGTATCTCTTTCGTCGATTGACCATTGCAGCGCACAACCCCTTTTGTTACTAACGCTACTTTGGCCTTAAGTTGGTCTTCATTAATACCCGTTCCTGTCCCCACACATACGTGAGCGTCTTTACCTGAAATAGCGCTTAATATAGCGGCGGCACTGCTGGTGTTTCCAATGCCCATCTCTCCAAACATGAGCAAATTTGAACCATTTTCTATAACGTTGCTAACTATACTTGCTCCAAAATTTAGGCCCTTATTCACTGTATCAAGTTCCATCGCCTTTTGGTTTGCAAAATTCTTCGTACGTTTGCCCAACCTCTGCAATATCAGTCGATCCGATTCCGAATCAACGGGGCATAGAATGCCACAATCGACCACTTTAAACGCAATATTGTTAACTCGACAGAAGCAGTTGATAGCGGCCCCACCACCAAGAAAATTCATTACCATTTGAGCAGTTACTTCACTGGGAGCAATGCTCACGTTTTCGTCGGCAATACCATGGTCCCCTGCAAATACAAGCATTGTTGGTTTGTTTATTCTTATGTCGGTTACCGCTTCTTCTCTACCTTGGCTTTGGATTAAAGCGAGCTGATAAGCGACATCTTCGACTAACCCTAGTGAGCCTAACGGCTTGGTCTTTTGATCGATTCGGTTTTGGATAACAGTAGAAAATCTTTTGTTTAGCATAATGTCTTCTTTTACTTGGCGTGATTTAGGGCTAGTTCGGTCTGGCAACCGAGATTATTTTATCCAATGAAACAAACTCACTTCCGCCGAGTCGAGACAATGGGTCAATTTTTAATGCGTCAATTTTAAGGCGTTCGTCAACCTGACTGATCACTGAGTCATTGACATATATTTTTTCAATCTCAGCGAACAATAACGACTGAGGAGTATCTCCGATATCCTGAACCTGATACAAGGAGCAACCAAAAGCAATAGGACAAGATGCGACTCTCGGTAAACTGAATCCCGAAAATTCCGTAAGCTCGATCTCGTTTATGTCTACCTCCGAATCCCCATACTCTAGACTCGCAGACGTTCGTGTTAAGGCATCTTGCGAACCAACGCTTGATATATGAATAACAAGCTTACCCGTTTCCAGAGTATTGCGTGTAGTGTCTTTAATTTCACCCGTCGGCTTTTTACCAATAGAGAGCATAAGTAAAGGTGGTTGACTGGAAACAGCCGTAAAAAAAGAGAATGGGGCAAGATTGAACGATCTGTTTTCTGATTCTGTCAGCACCCATGCTATGGGTCTAGGCACGACAGTTTGAGTCATTAAATGGTAAATTTGAGTGGGAGAAATGGTACTCAAATCAATATTCATAGCCGCTCCTTGTTAGTACTATAAAACCAATGCTATTTATTAACCATGCAGATGAAATGTATTCGATGTTTCAAACCCCAATAGGCATGATCTTTTCGATAAAGCGCTTTTCTTAATGTACATGATTCGTTGGGGCGAATCGAATTCTTAAAAAAGAGTGTAGCTTCTGGCACACTCTCACGCACTAAACATTACCTATTTTTATTTCATTGAGTTGATACCGTCTCAACGCGATCAAATTGACTAATAGCTTAAATAAGTTATTGTTAGTTCAGGCAGAAATGGTATGCATGAGTACAAAATATTATAGAGGTTATTGATGGACAGTTTTGGTGACGGAGCACATGCCATTATCGCAGGGGCATCAGGTTTAATTGGTTCGCAGTTATTGGAGCAATTGTTAACCTTACCTTCAATACCAACAGTGACGGCTTTGGTCAGAAAACCGCTATCAGTACAACATGACAAACTCACTCAAGTTCAACATCCAAATTTAGCGATGACACAATGGAATGAGCAATCTCCCTCGCCCGATTTTGGTTTTATATGTCTCGGCACTACGATGAAACAAGCAGGGAGTAAGCATGCCCTCGCTCAGATAGACGTAGAATTGGTTACTCAGGTTGCACAAACCATGAAACTACTGGGTGTAAAAAGAATCGCGGTTGTCTCAAGCTATGGCGCTAACGCTCAATCACTTTCTAACTACCTAAAATGCAAAGGCAGAATGGAACAAAACCTCCTGAAGCTTGACTTCGAACGCTTGGTTTTTGTACGTCCAGGCCCGCTAAAGGGTGCCCGAGACAATCCAAGGGCAGATGAACAAGTCTTACAGAAAGTGCTGTGGGCTCTTCGTCCATTCCTTCTCGGCCCATTAGCAAACTTCAAGCCTATACGAGCCAGTGCGGTTGCCAAAGCAATGATATTTTCGTTAGTTAAACCAACACACCACCCATCGGACAATTACTGCACACTAAATTCAAAAGAAATTCATACGATGTTGATGGAATATCAAGTACCAAGTTGACCGTTTGATAGAATAAGAGCAAATAAACCAAAAATTACTGTTCAAAATGAAATATAATCGCCGCCAGTAAGGGATTTAAAGCGGTTAATTAGAGTCTATGACAAATTATAAAAACAACGAACAGCCTACATTCTTCTGGTTCGACTATGAAACCTGGGGGATAAGCCCTTCAAAAGATAGGCCTAGTCAATTTGCTGGCGTTCGTACCGATATGGATTTCAATATTATTGGCGAGCCTCTTGTCATCTATTGTCAGCCACCTGTTGATTATCTACCGTCACCAGAAGCCGCACTTATCACTCGCATCACACCACAGAAAGCCGTCCAACAAGGTTTGCCTGAACCAGAATTTATTCGACGAATCCACGACGCTCTTTCAACCCCAAACACCACCAGTTTGGGTTATAACAGTATTCGATTCGATGATGAAGTAACACGTTACACACTATACCGTAATTTTTTTGACCCATACGCATGGAGTTGGAAGAATGGTAATTCCCGCTGGGACCTTTTGGATGTAATGAGAACGTGCTACGCACTTCGTCCTGAAGGAATAAACTGGCCTGTCGATGATGAAGGTTTCCCGAGTTTCAAATTAGAAAAGCTCTCAGTTGAAAACGGTATCGAGCACGAGAATGCTCACGATGCGATGGCAGATGTCATCGCCACAATAGAGCTTGCAAAAAAATTGAAGGCAGCCCAACCAAAATTATTCGATTACCTTTTTAGCATGCGCCACAAGCGAAAGCTAAATGAGTTAGTGGATATCATCAACATGACGCCTCTTGTCCATGTATCCGGGATGTTCGGTGTTGGTTGCTCAAATACCAGTTGGGTTGTACCAATGGCATGGCATCCAAAAAATCAGAATGCTGTCATTATGATTAACCTTGCCATGGATCCAACGCCACTTTTGGAGCTGAGTTCAGATCAAATACGCGAACGTATGTACACTAAACGAGCAGACCTTGAAGCCGGACAACAGCCTATCCCTTTAAAGTTGGTGCACTTAAATAAATGCCCAATTTTGGCCCCTGCCAAAACGCTCACAGCTGAGAACGCAGAACGAATCGGCATAAACAGAGAAGAGTGCCTTCAGAACCTTGCTAGACTAAAGCAGCATCCAGAGATTCGCGAAAAACTGATAGATTTATACTCGATAGATAGAGATTATGCGGATAACGACAATGTAGATAACCAGCTTTATGACGGTTTTTTTACGCCTTCAGATAGAGCGGCGATGGATATCATTCTAGAAGCAAAACCCGAAAACTTGGCTGTACTAGACATACAATTTGGCGATAAACGTATCGCACCGCTTTTGTTTAAATACAGAGCGCGCAATTATGTAGAGACGTTAAGTGATGAAGAACAACAGCGATGGACTCGCCACTGCCGGGACTATTTTGAAACATCACTTCCGGATTATATGCTCAATCTGGAAAACCTCGCTCACGAACATGAAAGCGATGAGAAAAAACTCGCTATTCTAAAGTCCGTGTATAAATATGTTGAACAACTCGTCTCATAAAAATGATATTAACGATACTTAAATACATTGTTTCACTTGCGCTAATCTTATTAGCGCTAGCCATAGGCACTGCGATTCAGCATTGGTTAGCGATCTCTATACCCGGAAGTATAATTGGCATGCTAGTGCTCTTTACCGGAATGGTTTCAGGGCTGATCCCAGCAGAATGGGTAAAACCGAGCGCTAATGTTTTTATCCGATATATGATTTTGCTCTTCATTCCTATCAGTGCTGGGTTAATCGACCATTATCAACTATTAATGGATAACGCATTTCCGATAATCGCCAGCGCAGTAGGTGGCACCGCTATAATGACCGTTTTTCTTGCGCTGATGCTTGAAAAAATCTTGGTGGTTAAGAAATGATCTGGATTGCACTCACTTTCGTCGTATTCTTAGTGGCTCGATTTATTAGTAAGAAGCTTAACCATCCCTTAGCGAACCCCTTATTAATATGCTTACTGATTATTATTCCCATTTTAATTATTTTAGAGATGCCATATGAGGAATATAAACAGCACAACATAATATTCACCTACCTACTGCAACCCGCCGTAGTTGCCCTCGCCTACCCGTTATATGAACAATTTCCAGAAATCAGAAGACATTGGAAAATCATATTTCTCGCTTGTGGCATTGGTAGTGCTTTATCGATGATAACTTCGGCAACCATTGCGGTTTTACTTGGGACGGATATGACTCTGGTCGCAAGCATAATGGGTAAATCTGTTACGACACCCATTGCGATGGAAGTCTCCAGTCACCTAGGTGGGGAGCCTGCAATCGCGGCAATATTGGTATTAATAGTTGGCGTATTCGGTTCCATATTTGCGTACCCGATTTACAGCGTATTAGGGGTTAGTCACCCTATTGCAAAAGGACTAACCATGGGGACAGTCTCCCATGCGTTAGGAACCGCAACTTGCATTGAAAAAGATCAACGAGATGCCGCTTTCAGTTCACTCGCGCTGGTACTTTGTGGTGTAATTACTTCTATTCTCGCACCCATTGTCTACATTTATATAGAATGGCTAAATATTTTAATCAATAAATAGATAAGAGCTCGTGACGGTTCATTTATACTCGCTAGACTTAATGCATGATAAACACCGCTTGTGTTCAGATAGTAAATAGATGAGAGCTCGTGACGGTTCATTTATACTCGCTAGACTTAATGCATGGTAAACACCGCTTGTGTTCAGATAGTAAGTAGATGAGAGCTCGTGACGGTTCATTTATACTCGCTAGACTTAATGCATGGTAAACACCGCTTGTGTTCAGATAGTAAATAGATGAGAGCTCGTGACGGTTCATTTATACTCGCTAGACTTAATGCATGGTAAACACCGCTTGTGTTCAGATAGTAAATAGATGAGAGCTCGTGACGGTTCATTTATACTCGCTAGACTTAATGCATGGTAAACACCGCTTGTGTTCAGATAGTAAATAGATGAGAATGCGCGGTTCATTTTGCCATTGTTTTAGCGTGCATCTTTTTTCATGCTTTCTCCGCTATCTGATTTCCGATTAATTACTGAGAACCGACATATTATGAGTTTTACCTCTTTAGGCTTATCTGCACCTATTCTTAAAGCAATCGAAGAACAAGGTTACGACACTCCTTCCCCAATTCAAGAGCAGGCGATTCCTGCGGTATTAGCGGGAAAAGATGTGATGGCTGCGGCTCAAACAGGCACTGGTAAAACCGCAGGATTTACCCTACCTATTTTAGAAAGGTTAAGTGGAGGCCCACGAGTAAAAGGAAACCACGTCAGAACATTGATTCTTACGCCAACGCGAGAATTAGCGGCGCAGGTTAACGAAAGTGTAGTCAAATACAGTAAACATCTTCCGCTTAGTTCAATGGTCGTATTTGGTGGCGTAAAAATAAATCCACAAATGCAGTCTCTTCGAAAAGGCAGCGACGTGCTCGTTGCTACACCCGGTCGTTTACTCGATTTATATAATCAAAACGCGGTCAAGTTTACTCAAATTGAAGTGCTAGTTCTTGATGAAGCAGACCGAATGCTGGATATGGGCTTTTTCAGAGATATCAAAAAAATCCTAGATTTACTGCCTAATAAGCGTCAAAACCTTCTGTTTTCCGCCACGTTTTCTACCGAAATAAGAGCGTTAGCTAAAGGCTTAGTGAATAACCCTGTAGAAGTATCAGTCAGTCCTGAAAACTCAGCAGCACCATCCGTCGAGCAGTTTGTCTACCCCGTGGACAAATCTAAAAAGTCGGCGCTACTAGTAAAGTTAATCAAAGAAAATGATTGGCAGCAGGTGCTTATTTTTAGTCGCACTAAACACGGTGCCAACCGACTTTCTATGTACCTAGAAAAACAGGGGATTAAATCAGCACCAATTCATGGCAATAAGAGTCAGGGGGCGAGAACCAAAGCGTTAGCAGGATTTAAATCTGGTCAGGTTAGAGCGTTAGTCGCCACAGACATCGCCGCCCGTGGCATTGATATTCCCCAGCTTCCTCAAGTCGTTAATTTTGATTTACCTAATGTTTCTGAAGATTATGTCCATCGAATCGGTCGTACAGGCCGAGCTGGCGAGGTAGGCAAAGCCATTTCACTTGTAACGGCAGAAGAAGCGATAGACCTTTTTGGTATTGAAAAGTTAATTAAAAGTATTATTCCACGCATTGATGTTGAAGGCTTCATACCCGTCGATGTTTTACCAGAATCGAACCTAAATAAAAAACATATTAAGCCTAAAAAACCACGAACTCCGAAGCAAAACCACGCAGACGGACAACGTTCAGGGGACAACGCTCGCGGTAACAAGCCTGCGAGTAAAAATAAGCGTCATTTTGGTGCTAAAAGTTCAGATGGTAGTGGCAGCAACTCTACTTCCAATACGGCAAATAAAGCCCCTTCAAAGCGTAGAAGACCAACGAAGCCAGTATAGGGTCAATTAAGGCAAAAAAAGGATGGGTAACCCCATCCTTTTTTAATTCTTTTAAACTAATTTTGGAACCGACTTTAAATTCGCACGGCGACTCAATAAAGCATTTAGGTAACAAACCACCCACACCTGTTCGTCTAATCTAATCCCAATAACTTTGACATAGATATCCGCCTTTCTTTCAAACACTGCTTTGGCAAAACCTCACTGCTCACTCACCGTTTCACGTCGTATTTGAGTGGATTTTCTAACAAATTGATTGTCCAATGTTGGTTTAAACTATGTGACCTCACTCTATTTATGAAACATCCAAACATATTGCAGTTTAAAACGTGATCTATACCACTGCAATAAGGCTAATGTTGGTTAAAATATTCCACATCAATAAATTAAGGATTAACTATGAACTCTCGATTAGACGCAGCGCTAAACGATACACCTAAGTCAATAGCTGATTATTTAAGAAGTCTATTTAACTCAGAAAATTTCGATGCCACCATTTCTGCGCAACAATTTGAAGAACTCTTAGTACTTTCTGGATTGAGTGACGACGAGCTTCGAATTTGCTTACTTCCATTTGCAGCCGCTTACTCATACGCTCCTATTTCAGAGTTTTATGTTGGTTCTATCGTTCGTGGATTATCAGGAAGACTATACTTCGGCGCAAACATGGAATTTATCGGTGCGCAGATGAGCCAAACCGTACACGCCGAACAGTGTGGTATAAGCCATGCTTGGATGAAAGGTGAAACTGGAATCATAGATATTACCGTTAACTATAGTCCATGTGGTCACTGCCGACAGTTCATGAACGAGTTAACCACAGCCAACGAACTAAAAGTGCAACTGCCTGAACGTGACGAAATGTCGCTTCAGCAATATCTCCCGGATTCATTTGGGCCTGCTGATCTAGATATAGATGCGCGTTTAATGGACGGTAAAACAAGGTCTTATCAAACCCATGAAAGCGACCCTTTGGTGTTAAAGGCGGTTGAGGCACTCAACTACAGTCATGCACCATATTCAGAGAATCATAGTGGCGTTGCTCTAAGGTTAGCTGACGGTTCTGTTTACTTAGGTTCCTATGCAGAGAATGCAGCGTTCAACCCTAGCCTTCCTCCTCTTCAAGTTGCGCTCGCTCAAATTCTTATGGCAGGTAAGTCATTCGAGCAGATTGATACTGCAGCTCTGGCGGAGTTGTCAGCAGGTAAAATAAGTAATCTTGACGGGACTCAGTCAACCTTAGATGCCCTAAACCCCGACATTACGTTTGCTTATATCTCACTATAGACATTATTAATGCCCTAATATATTTAGGGCGTTTTTTTACCTATTTTTCCAAAGCAAACGATTGCGGTTTTTTAAAGATCCAGTATGATTCGCTCAATTTAATTGATAATGAAGGATATACGAATGCTGGGTACTGCTACTCGCGCTGGTGCGACTCGAGTTTTATTATTAGGTTCAGGTGAATTAGGTAAAGAAGTGGCGATAGAATGCCACCGACTTGGCTTAGAGGTTATCGCTTGTGACAGATATGAAGACGCCCCTGCGATGCAAGTAGCACATCGTAGTCATGTGTTCGATATGCTCGATGGTGACGCGCTAAGCGCTGTCATCGCGTTAGAAAAACCAGATTATGTTGTACCAGAGATAGAAGCCATCGCAACGGATACTCTGGTCAAACTCGAAACAAAGGGGCTTAACGTTGTCCCTACAGCAAACGCAACCAAACTAACGATGAACCGTGAAGGTATTCGTCGTTTAGCCTCTGAAGACCTGTCCATTCTAACCTCACCATACAAATTCGCCGATTCACTAGATGATTTTAAGCTCGCAGTAAGGGAAGTTGGCATACCCTGCGTAGTAAAGCCAATAATGAGCTCTTCTGGTAAAGGTCAAAGCATTATTAAAAGTGAAGACGATGTCTTGCAAGCATGGGAATATGCGCAAGATGGAGGCAGAACTGGCGCTGGACGCGTTATCGTTGAGGGCTTCGTTGACTTTGATTATGAAATTACGCTCCTTACCATTAGAGCCGTTGATGGAGTGCATTTTTGTCAGCCAGTTGGCCATCGACAAGAGGATGGCGACTACAGAGAGTCATGGCAACCACAAGCAATGTCAGAGGTCGCGTTAAAAGCGGCTGAATACATCTCAGAGCAGGTTGTCGATGCATTAGGTGGGTACGGCCTATTTGGTGTCGAATTGTTTGTAAAAGGGGATAAGGTTATTTTTAATGAAGTATCCCCTCGCCCGCATGATACCGGTATGGTCACCATGATTTCACAAGAGCTCTCAGAATTTGCGTTACATGTTCGGGCCTTCATTGGAATGCCAATTAATAAGATCATTCAACATGGTCCATCCGCTTCTGCTGTCATTCTGGGGGAAGGGACTTCCGATAACCTTCGTTATGAAGGGCTATGCGATGCGTTGGCGACACCAAAGACGCAGGTAAGGCTGTTTGGTAAACCGAATATTAATGGCCGACGTAGACTTGGTGTAGCCTTAACTCAACGTGAGACATTAGAACAAGCCATTGATGACGCTAAAAAGGCAGCGGAAAAAGTGAAAGTAATCTATTAACCCGCGAGCATAAAGATATTCAATAAGGGCTTTAACACCCCTTATTGAAACCTATCTCTTTATCCATCATCTTCTATCAGCCAAACCAACTCTGCAAATCGGCTCAAGCCCTTTTTCGATATCTTAGGGTGGTTTTCATCTGCTTGATCTCTATTGAGCATAGTTAATTTGTAATCGCTAAACAGTCGTCTTATTTCCGTCTCGTCGACACTAAATGGTGGGCCTGACATTTCAGACTGAACATAATCGAGTGTCACTAATAATAGCCGCCCTCCATTATTGAGCAGTGATTTTAGCCTGTTTACGTACTCTTCTCTCATATCTTCAGGAAGCGCAACTAATGCAGCTCGATCATATATAATATCGACATTACTTACCGACGCCGTAAAAACATCGCCGACATAAATCGATAGCTCATCAAATTGATAAAGCTCATGTGCGGAGTCGAGCCTTACAACGGTTGGTGTATAAAAATGTTCAGAAAAAAATGAACGCACTGCAATATCACTAATTTCAATGCCTTGCACTGCGTCATGTTTAGCGGCAAGCCAGATTAGGTCTTCACTCTTACCACATAGTGGAACCAACACGTTATCCGAAGCGCGAGGGTTGGTTCTATCCCAATATCGAATGAGTAAAGGATTTACATCTTCCAAATGAAAACCAATCTGGTTGGATGCCCATTTTTTGTGCCAAAATTCACTATCTTTCATGATGTCTAATTATAAATAAGAATAAGTCGCATTAATGTCGCTAAATCACTATCAAATTGCAAGAAAAAGAAAGCGGCTAATTAGGTGACACCTTTCACACCAATTGTAAATTTATGCAAAGATTACTTGGTTTTAAGAAAAATGCCCTAAGATACTACCTGTAGCCGATATTTCTACCAGTAACAATTAGATTATCGACTTCAATAGTTAATCCCTTGGACACGATACGACTTAGACTTTTAGTACACCGTTTTACTAAGTGTTTATCGACTCAAGGAGCGTTAATGAACGTTATGCTGCGTACCATCCTCACCCTATTGGTGTTTAGCCGGGCATCTGCATTCGCCTCTGTTGAACCTGTTTCTCAAAGTCAGCAAGAAAAAGAACAAACACAAAGCCAAATTAACCCAAAACTGTTTAAACACAGTTTAAGTGGGCTTTATGGTATATCTTCTATCAAACATGATGCTAGTCAACCCTACTCTGATTTCGATGCTCTATATAGTCAGGCTCAAAAAGCACAGCTTGAATTAGAAACCATATGTATAAGCACCGCTTTATTGACTAATTCTCACGCGATTTCCGTCGGAGTAAAGTCAAGACAACGAGCTGAAACAAAGATAAAAACAGATCTAGCGAACAATGTGAATCAAATTACCGATTTAGCAAGAGCTACTATCGTATCTGACGATATTGAAAGTCTAGTTTCCACTTTCGAGTTACTCGAAAAACAAGCAAATATAATTAGTGTTAAAAATCGCTTTAAAAAACCAGCACCTTCTGGATATCGTGACTTGAATATTCTTGTTGAACTACCAGAGACGAAAATTATAGCGGAAGTGCAGTTGCATCTTGCTGAGATTGCAAAAGTAAAAAGTGGTCCTGAACACGATTTATACAAACAGATTCAGGATATTGAACGCGGTGCATTATCATCAAACCGTGCGATAAGTGAGATTGAAAACGCCAAAATTGAAGGCTTAAGAAGACAATCTTTAGACCTATATCATTATGCTTGGCAACCCTATATCACGACGAATATAAAGGCAGCATAAAACAGAGGCTAAATTCGGATTCTCGAACCCAAGGGAGTCCATTCGTTTTCACTCATGTACTGAGCCCTAGGATTCAGCCCGAACGGAGCACCAGTGCTTTTTTAGAAGGTGATTTTGCAATGGAAAATAAAAAGACCACGCAGCGCGTGGTCTTTTTTATTGGTTACTTCTCGATTTTGATATTTTCAACTCGAGCTTTCAATTTTTGCCCAGGACGGAAGGTAACAACCCGCCGAGCGGAAATTGGTATGTCTTCGCCTGTTTTTGGATTTCGACCAGGTCGTTCACTTTTTTCTCTTAGGTCGAAATTCCCAAATCCGGATAGCTTGACCTGTTCGCCATTTTCAAGAGCTTTACGAATTTCTTCGAAAAACACCTCTACTGTTTCCTTGGCATCACGCTTGCTGTATCCAAGTTTCTCAAACAGGTTCTCAGCCAAATCGGCCTTTGTGAGCGCCATAAAAACTTCCCTCAAAGCTGTATTAAACATTGCTACAATTGTGTAGCGCCAAATTGGATTGTGCTATACCGACATAATTATCGGCGACATCAACAGAAGTGTAAGCCAACCTTATGATTTTCGCCAATTTTTTTCTTTTATTTATTCACTAATAACTCAAATATCAGTAGTAAAGGGAAGGTTTCAATAGGTTCCACTAAGAATATAGCCTCAACAAATGATACATAGGCAGTTTAATTCTCTACTATTTAAAATTTATCAGGATAATACTTCAATTAATTTCGTGCCTTTAAAATTTTAATTTTTTTCAATCAATTCATGATCTTGCATAGGTGTTTTAATACATTTATTGTTAATTTTGATGTCAGCTACTACTATTTTAACCAAATCACTCAAAACGTTAACAATACATATCCGACTTAAGAAACAAAGGGTGTGTACAATATGTTCGTGTAATTTAGTGACGGATCTCAAAAGATTGCAATCTCGATTATCCTCTTAGCAAATCGGTGACCTATGCAACAATGACCCATCAAGAATAATAGTAGTTTAGTAAGTGTTGGTGTTGGCCCCCTCTACTAATTACACAACATCATCATTTTTATACACATTACCTATAAGGCTTTAATTATATGTCAAGTAACAACTATTCACATGCTGATACCAACAAACTTGTTCGTGAAACAAGTGCGCTTATTTTAGCAGGAGGAAAGGGAACACGATTAAAACAATTGACTAACAATAATGCCAAGCCTGCCGTTTCATTCGGTGGCAAGTTTCGAATTATCGATTTTACTCTTTCAAACTGTATAAATTCTGGCGTTAGAAAAGTTGGTGTACTCACTCAGTACATGGCACAAGACCTAATCGACCACCTTCAAGATGGCTGGCAGATCCTTTCACCAGCAATGGGTGAAGGCGTTCGTATTATTCCTGCACAACAGAGAACTGGTAACGACTGGTACCGTGGTACAGCCGATGCTGTTTACCAGAATTTGGATCTTATTAAACGCCAAAACGCTAAGCGCGTATTGATACTTGGTGGCGACCACATTTATAAAATGGACTACTCTCGCATGCTTAATTTCCATGTGGAAAATAATGCTGCGGTCACTGTTGCATGTATTCATAAACCAATCGAAGAAGCCTCTTCTTTCGGTGTTATGGGACTCGATGCGACAGGACAAATTAATACCTTCGTTGAGAAGCCAGCTAACCCACCAGCCGACCCTAGTGACCCAACACAATCACTCGTTTCAATGGGAATCTATATCTTTGATGCAGACCTACTTGAGGATGAACTGGTTAAGGCGTTAGAAGACCCTGAATACAACCATGACTTTGGTCACAACATCATTCCAGGTCTGCTTGGCCGAGCTAAGGTATTCGGCTATATCTTTACTGAAGATGGCCACCCAGGTGACACCGCATACTGGCGCGATGTAGGTAACCTTGATGAGTATTTTGCTGCAACTATGGATCTACTTTCCCCAGACCCTGAGTTAGACCTTTACTCGCCAAATTGGCCTATCATGACCAACCAATCACAACGTCCAGGTGCTAAGTTTGTATTCAATGATGAGAATCGTCGTGGACATGCGGTCGATTCTGTTCTTTCTGCCGGTACTATTATTTCTGGTGCGGAGTTAGAACACTGCATGGTTTCAGCTAACGTTCGTGTTCACAGTTACTCACAATTAAAAGACTGTATCCTATTACCAAACTCTGATATCGGCAGAAATTGTCGATTAACGAAAGTAATCGTTGGCGAAGATTGTGTGATCCCAGACAATACAGTGATCGGCGAAAACCCAACAGAGGATGCCAAAAAGTACACGGTATCTGAAACAGGCGTGATCTTAGTTACATCCGAAATGTTCGGATAACGTTAACACCCTATATAATAAAGGGCTCTTCGGAGTCCTTTTTTTTATGTTGAAAAGTGTGTCTAACCAAAGTATATCAACACCGTTAGATAACGGTTCAGCACTATGGACAGTTATGTTTGAGCAAAAAAAAAGGCCCTATTCAAGGCCTATTTTTATATCGTTAAAACGGATTAATTAGTCGCGAAGAGCAGCACCAAATTTTTCTGATACATTGGCAACAATTGCTTCTACTGCACCTGCAATATCTGCATCTTCTAATGTACGTTCGACAGACTGGAGCGTTAGGGCGATAGCAAGACTTTTCTTGCCCTCTTCCACCCCTTTGCCTACATACACATCAAATAGACTAACATCCGTGAGGAAGTTTCCACCAGCGTCTAAACATGCATCAACAATATCGCCAGAAGCAATGTCATCAGCAACAACTAATGCTATATCACGACGGTTAGAAGGGAACTTAGATACCGCCACCGCTTCTGGAAGTACGCGGGTGTTAATTGCCGACCATTCAATTTCAAATACAATAGTACGACCATTTAGACCAAACGCACGTTCTAGTTCTGGATGCACGGTACCAATAACGCCCACTTCTTTACCATCAACAACGATTGCAGCAGCCTGTCCAGGATGAAGAGCTGGGTGTTTTGTTGAAGTAAAACTGTAAGCAGTTTCATTCGAAGTCAGTTCTAAAACGGCTTCTAGATCACCTTTTAGATCGTAAAAATCTACCGTATTGCTTTCAATGTCCCAGTGCTCTTCACCACGACTTCCTGCAATAACACCGGCAAGCATCTGCTCTTGGCGCATACCATTCTCTACCGCTTCATCTGGGATAAAACGAAGGCCTGACTCAAACAATCGCACGCGAGGTTGTTGACGTTTTTGGTTGTGAACAACCGTATTCAACAACCCTTGGATCAAACCAAGGCGCATTGCAGACATATCTGCCGATATTGGGAAAGGTAGAATAAGTGCCTCTACACCTGGAACCACGAGTTTCTGTTGCTCTGGTTCAACGAAGCTATAAGTAATCGCCTCGTGATAACCACGATCAACAAGTAAGTCACGAACACGTTTAAGCGATTGGTTCGCTTCTTTGTGAAGGTTCATGCTTAAACCAGCAACCGGAGCTTGGTTTGGAATATTGTCGTAACCGTAAATTCGGCCTACTTCTTCAATCAAATCTTGTTCAATTGCGATATCAAAACGCCATGACGGAGATTCAGCGGTCCAACCATTGTCAGTTTCAGAAACATCACAACCTAGTCGAGTAAGAATCTCAACTACATCAATTGATGGTATTTCATGGCCTAAAAGCGAATCAAGCTTTGTGCGACGAAGTAACACTGTGTTTGATTTCGGTAATGCAGATTCAGATTCAAAACCAGCAATAGGACCCGCAGCACCACCACAGATATCAATAAGTAGTTGTGTAGCACGTTCCATACAGTCCGCTTGGCGAGCATAATCAACACCACGCTCATAACGCATAGAGGCGTCAGTATGAAGACCATAGCGGCGAGCACGACCGCGAATAGCATCTGGCGAAAAGAAAGCACATTCAAGAAGTACATCTTTAGTTTCATTTGTTACGCCGGAACCTTCTCCACCAAAAACACCACCAATGGCGAGTGGTTTTTTATGGTCACAGATAATCAACGTATCGCTGTTTAACTCGGCTTCGTTGCCATCTAACAGTGTCAGTTTTTCACCCTGTTCTGCTAAACGAACCACAATACCCCCTTCGATTTGATCCAAATCGAAGGCATGCATTGGTTGACCTTGTTCTAACAATACATAGTTAGTGATATCAACAATAGGATCGATAGAGCGGATACCACATCTGCGCAATTTCTCTTGCATCCAGATTGGCGTTTCAGCTTGAACATTTACATTCTTAACGATACGACCTAGGTAACGAGGACAAGCATCAGCCGCTTTCACCTCTATTGAAATCATATCGTCAATGCTGGCGGCAACAACATCGAAAGATGGTGACTGCACTTCAGCTCTATTTAACACGCCAACTTCTCTTGCTAAACCGCGAATACTAAAGCAGTCCGCACGATTAGCTGTGAGGTCAACATCAATAGTTACATCGTCAAGATCTAAGTACTCACGGAAGTCTTTGCCAATAATGGCATCTTCAGTCAGTTCCATGATGCCATCGGATTCAACATCAATTCCAAGTTCCGAAAATGAACAAAGCATGCCATGTGATGGTTGACCACGTAGCTTTGCCTTCTTAATTTTAAAGTTACCAGGGAGAACCGCACCAACCGTAGCAACAGCGACCTTAATACCTTCTCGGCAATTTGGTGCACCACATATAATGTCTAATAATTCTTCGGCACCGACATCCACTTTTGTAACGCGAAGTTTATCTGCGTCTGGATGTTGGCCACACTCTACAACTTTACCCACTTTTACGCCGGTAAAAATGCCCGCTACTGGTAGAACGTCATCAACTTCTAGGCCAGCCATAGTGATTTGATGTGTTAGCTCGTCGGTCGTAACAGCGGGATTAACCCACTCACGTAGCCAAGATTCACTGAATTTCATTGTTCGACTGCCTCTGAATTACTTGAACTGTTTAAGGAAACGAAGATCGTTCTCGAAGAACGCTCGTAGATCATTGACGCCATAGCGAAGCATAGTCAGACGCTCTACGCCCATACCAAATGCAAAGCCCGAGTATTTCTCAGGGTCAATACCTACGCTGCGAAGTACATTGGGATGTACCATGCCGCAACCTAAAATTTCTAACCATTTACCATTTTTTCCTTTTACGTCCACTTCCGCAGAAGGCTCGGTAAATGGGAAATATGATGGGCGGAATCGAACCTCTAAATCTTCTTCAAAGAAGTTACAAAGAAAATCATTAAGAATGCCTTTAAGCTGTGCAAAGTTAACATTCTCGTCAACTAACATACCTTCTACTTGGTGGAACATTGGTGTATGCGTCTGATCATAATCGTTTCTATATACTCGACCAGGCGCGATAAAACGCAACGGTGGTTGACGTTCTTCCATGGTGCGGATCTGTACACCTGATGTATGAGTACGAAGCATCAACTTAGGATTAAAGAAGAAAGTATCGTGGTCAGTACGAGCAGGATGATCATCGGCAATATTCAGTGCATCAAAGTTATGGAAATCATCTTCAACTTCAGGACCAGACTCGACGGTAAAACCTAACTCACCAAAAAAGCTTTCAATTCGCTCTATTGTTCGAGTTACTGGGTGTAAGCCACCATTCTCAATACGACGACCTGGTAATGTCACATCGATTGTTTCTGCCGCGAGTTTTGTCTCTAATTCTGCACGTTGCAGTGCGTTTTTACGCTCTGCAATCGCTTGTTGTACGGCACCCTTCGCTTTGTTGATCTCTTGACCAGCAGTGCGACGTTCTTCAGGTGGTAGTTTACCTAGGCTTTGAAGTTGAGCCGTTAGCTCACCTTTCTTTCCTAGAAATTGAACACGCACTTCGTCAAGTGCAACTAACGAGTCAGCACTATCAATGGCTGACGTTGCGTTAGCAATGATCTCTTGTAGATGTTGCATCTTTTCCTCATCCACCTTGCGGTAGTGTCCATAATAAGGGCGTTTTGGTCTTTCAAAGTAGGTCGACTACTTTGAAAGATCAACACGCCCACATATTAAACTTAATAGCTGTACATATTAATCAAACCGAAGCTCAAAGCCAAATTGAATCTACATTAATCGACTCTTATCATTCAATTAGTTGCCAATTATTTTGTAAATAGCGATTTAGCCTCGTCTATTATGTAACTGATACCCTATATAGACGCCTTTTACACACCATAAATCATTGTATTGTCCGCACACAGTTCTTGCCCGCGTTTTTCGCCATATATACTGAGTCGTCGGCCAACTTAATCAAATCACTGACATCTTTAGTCGATTCGCATAGTGCTGCGACACCCACACTGATACTCCCTTCCCAGCAATATCCGTCATAAGGTAAACGTATTTTATTCACTTGTTCGTGAACGGTTTGTGCCAAAGCTAACCCTTGTTGTAGATCTATTTCCGGGCAAATAACAATAAACTCATCACCACCCAATCGACAGACTGAATCTTGTGGTCTAAAACTCCGCTTCAGAACAGTCGAAAGCTCGACGAGCACTGCGTCCCCAGCATCATGGCCACAGGTGTCATTGACTTGCTTAAATTTGTCCACATCGACAAGCATGCAAACTAGGGGCAGTTGTTCAGCTCGTGCTTTATCCCATTGCATACTGATCTCTCTCATTGCGAATCGGCGGTTAGGCAATTTAGTTAACGTATCAGAGTACGATAACTCTTGGAGCATTTCATTGGCTAATGATAATTCCTGAGTACGCTGCTCGACTTTATCTTCGAGAGACAAATTCAAAAGTATTAGCTCCTTATTGCGAGCTGAAACTTGTTCAAATAACGTTTTCAACGCTGTCAAAAGAGGACCAATCGCCTCATCATGTTCACGCTCTTCATTTTCGAAAGCTTGTGCAGAACTCAAACCATTTTCAATAGCAATCAATTGCCTCGCCATATTTTGGTCACTACCTAAAATATGGTAAACCAGCCATTGAACCAGAAAATCTAAAAGTTGTTTAGACAGGTCGTCACTTTCCAGTCGCAAAGATTCTGAAAACTCTTTTACATCATCAATAAATTTTTGATGAGATTGGCAGTGGCCCTCAAAATGTCCTTGAGAAATACCCACTCGTTTCATTAAGTTTTCTTCTTCATGAAAATGATAAGAAGTGTAGTCAGATAACTCTTTCAGTGCCCGCTTTGCTTCCAGAATTGAGAAATCGTTTTGTGTCGTTAATTCCCCATATTTATTGACAAGTTTTACAAGATACAGATGCTGCTCATCGACTTCCTTGATACCCGTTTCAAAATTTTTATCCCATTGAAATGACTGCATCTGGTACTCCTACCTTATGACTTCTGTTTCTTATAATACGAAATAAAAAAAAGAGAAGATATTAACAAGATATAATTTTTCACTTTATCTTCAATAATAATTAGATTTTTATTACTTCGAAAAGGAATATTTCGCAATGAGCACGCTGGTTCGGTAAGATACCATTGCATGGCGCTTTGATCTCACCACTGAGGTTACTACCTGCAAAATTTGTTTCCTATTTTAACTATACTGACCCGGCTGACTAAATAATGAAAAAAATATTCTGTGGTGCGTTGACTAAAGACAACGAAAAACAGATTCAACTTATAAGAAATACCGTCTTCACCTCCGAGCAAAATGTGGACCCTAGTATTGATTTTGATGGTCAAGATATCGTCGCCATCCATACCCTTATCTTCGTAGACAATACTCCTGTTGCAACAGGACGAATGCTTGGGGATGGACATATTGGAAGGGTTGCCGTACTTAAGACGCACAGAGGATTAGGTTTGGGTTCGCAGGTAATCGCAGCACTACAACAATACGCCATTGAAAATCAATATCCACGAATTTATTTGGGTTCTCAACTTCACGCTGAACCATTCTATACCAAATTAGGTTTTAAACCGTTTGGCGCTCAATATACCGAAGCGAATATTGAACATATCTCTATGGAGAAAGTCATCCTTCCATAAACCGTTGATCAAAAACGGAGTAGCAAACCAAATAGTCTTGTGGTAAATGTGATTTATAGACAAAAAAAAGAGACCCGAAGGTCTCTTTTTTAAAGTCTGTATAACTGTCTAATTAAAGAGCAGCTTTCGCTTTTTCTACTAAAACTGCAAATGCAGTTTTGTCGAATACAGCGATATCAGCAAGGATCTTACGATCGATCTCGATAGATGCTTTCTTAAGACCGTTAATAAAACGACTGTAAGATAGACCATTTTGACGAGAAGCAGCGTTGATACGAGCGATCCATAGTTGACGGAACTGACGCTTTTTATTGCGACGGTCGCGATATGCATATTGACCAGCTTTTGTAACTGCCTGGAAAGCTACACGATAAACACGTGAACGTGCTCCGTAATAACCTTTAGCTTGCTTTAGAACTTTCTTGTGGGATGCACGTGCTTGTACACCACGTTTTACGCGAGGCATTATGTCTCTCCTAAACTATTAATAAAACTAAAAAGAATTAAGCGTATGGCAACATACGTTTAACAGCAGCTACTTCACATTTAGGAAGTATTGCGTTAGGACGTAGTTGACGCTTGTTCTTAGTAGTACGCTTAGTCAGGATGTGACGTTTTGTAGCGTGCTTGAACTTTATACCACCAGCAGTTTTCTTAAAACGCTTGGCAGCACCTCTATTGGTTTTCATCTTCGGCATGATGAATAACTCCGCATTGTTAGTTGTTAATAAACATAGTAATTAGGGCGAATAAAATCCCGCAACATAAGCTGCGAGACTATACTACTTGCAGGCCTTTAATTACTTCTTTTTTGGGGCCAACACCATGATCATCTGACGGCCTTCTATTCTCGTTGGGAAAGATTCGACAACAGCTAATTCCTCTGTATCTACTTTCAAACGATTAAGAACGTCGACACCGATCTCTGGGTGTGCCATTTCTCGGCCACGATAGCGAATTGTTACCTTCACTTTGTTGCCTTCTTCTAGGAAACCGGTCAGGTTGCGTAGTTTTACCTGATAGTCTCCAATATCAGTCCCAGGTCGGAATTTTATTTCCTTAATCTGGATCTGCTTTTGCTTCTTCTTCTGCTCTTTTGCAGCTTTGCTCTTCTCGAAGAGGAACTTGCCATAGTCCATAACACGACAGACTGGTGGCTCGGCGTTTGGACTGATCTCTACGAGATCCATACCAGATTCTTCTGCTGTAGCTAATGCGTCAGCAAGACCTACGATACCTACTGGCTCACCATCTGCGCCAGTTAGACGTACTTCACGTACGCCACGAATTTCACCGTTTAAACGGTGTAGGTTTGGTTTGGCCACTTGCTGGCCGCGTCTTCCGCCTTTAATAGTTTATTCCTCCAGATTAAGCTTACGGGTAGAAACCTCAACTTGAAGATAGCTTATAAAGTCTTCAACTTTAATCTTACCAAGGTCTTTACCTTTACGAGTTCGTACTGCAATTTCTCCGGCTTCCATTTCTTGGTCACCACAAACAAGCAGATACGGTACACGCTTTAAAGTGTGTTCGCGGATTTTAAAGCCTATCTTCTCATTTCTCAAGTCCGCTTTTGCTCTAATTCCCGATTTTTGCAATTTATTTACAACTTCTTTAACGTAATCGGCCTGTTTGTCCGTAATATTCATAATAACGGCTTGTTCAGGTGCCAACCACGTCGGGAAAAATCCTGCGTACTCTTCAATGAGAATTCCGATAAAACGCTCTAATGAACCCAAAATCGCACGGTGAATCATTACAGGAATCAACCTTTCGTTGTTTTCGCCAACGTAAGTTGCCCCTAAACGACCAGGAAGGTTGAAATCGAGTTGTACTGTACCACATTGCCATGCACGATCTAAACAGTCATGTAATGTGAATTCGATCTTAGGACCATAAAATGCGCCCTCACCTTCTTGGATTTCATATTTAATATCAAGGTTTTCTAAAGATTCTTTGAGCGCTTCTTCTGAGCGGTCCCAAATCTCATCACTACCTACACGTTTTTCAGGGCGTGTCGAAAGCTTGACCTCAATCTCTTCAAAGCCAAATGTCTTGTATACATCATACACCATCTTGATGCATTCAGTGACTTCTTCTTGAATCTGTTCTTCTGTACAGAATACGTGGGCATCATCTTGTGTAAAGCCACGTACTCGCATTAAGCCGTGTAGCGCGCCAGATGGTTCATTTCGGTGACAAGAGCCGAACTCAGCCATACGTAAAGGCAGATCACGATAAGACTTCAAACCTTGATTGAATATTTGAACGTGCCCTGGACAGTTCATTGGTTTAATAGCATATTCACGGTTTTCAGAACTAGTGGTAAACATCGCATCCGCATATTTGTCCCAGTGACCAGAACGCTCCCATAGAACACGATCCATCATTAATGGACCTTTTACTTCTTGGTAACCGTACTCATCAAGTTTAGTTCGAACAAATACTTCTAAATCTCGGAAAATTGACCAGCCATTATGATGCCAGAATACCATTCCTGGTGCTTCTTGTTGCATGTGGAACAAGTCTAAATGCTTACCAATTTTACGATGGTCACGCTTGGCGGCTTCTTCTAAACGAGTTAAATGCGCTTTTAGCGCTTTCTTATCATGGAAAGCAGTACCATAAATACGCTGCAACATTTTATTGTCGCTATTACCTCTCCAATAAGCACCAGCCACGTTTAAAAGAGTAAAGTTTTGACAAAAGCCCATATGCGGTACATGAGGACCGCGACACATGTCGATGTATTCTTCATGGTGGTAAAGGCCTGGACGGTCGTCTTTAGCTACATTTTCGTCTAAGATCGCAATCTTATAACTTTCATCACGAGATTCGAAAGTATCACGAGCTTCTTGCCAGCTAACGTTCTTCTTAACAACCTGATATTTGGTTTTAGCCAGTTCTTTCATGCGCTTTTCTAACGCTTTAAGGTCATCTTCAGTTAGAGAATGCTCTAAATCGATATCATAATAAAAGCCACTGTCAATCGTTGGGCCAATTGCCATTTTAGCTTGTGGAAACAACTGCTTAATCGCGTGTCCAAGCAAGTGTGCACATGAATGACGTACGATTTCTAAACCATCTTTCTCATCTTTTGTCGTGATAATTTCTAAACTTGCATCGTTTTCGATAAGGTCACAAGCGTCGACACGATTGCCATCTAATCGGCCGGCGATGGTTGCTTTAGCAAGACCGGGACCAATTGAAGCGGCGATGTCCATTGTTGAAACAGGGTTGTCAAATTGACGCTGACTACCGTCAGGAAGAGTAATTACTGGCATGATATATCCTTCACAGTGGTGTTGCGTACCAAGCAACACATGCTAATTTATAATAAAGTTTGGTTTGGTGAATATCTATCAGTAATACGTATACCGGATATTCATCAAGGGGAGGGATTTTACTCGCTAAATCTAGATTTGCATAGTGTGAATATGCCGTTAATTCAACTTTTTAGCCGAATAAGCCATCGGATTGTTCTCACAGTGGATATTCCGATCAATACAGGGAGACTACTCTTAAAAATAATGGGCATAGTTTGTCCCTATGCCCAGCTTAGATTATTGGTACTACTTGGCCTTAATGTAAAGATCTTTGGAATAGATTCGACCTTCTGCATTATGCATTGGGAAGCCACCAATCGTTGGCTTTACTAACCTGGCTTGCATATAGAAATAGATAGGTGCTACCGGCATATCCTTAACGAGGATCGATTCCGCTTGATCGTAATACAGATTCCTTTCTTTTTCATTGGTCGCCATCTGAGCGTTAGAAATCGCTAGATCGTACTCATCATTTTTGTAAAAAGCGTAGTTTCGTTCATTATCGGATGTAAACAAGCTCAAAAAGGTAGAGGCTTCATTGTAGTCACCACACCACGATGCTCTTAAGATATCAAAGTCACCCGATTTCCTAGCACTCAGGTAAGACTTCCACTCTTGGTTTTCGGGCATTATCTGTGCACCTAGATTCTGATCAAGCATAGACGCAATGGCAATAGCAATGGTTTTGTGACTTTCGCTAGTGTTATATAAAAGCTTTGCTTTAATTGGGTTTTGCTCGTCAAAACCGGCCTCTTTAGCCAATAATGCACCCTGCTCTTCCCGTTCTTTCTGGCTCAATTTAGCATAATCCGGCAAGGTCGCTTTAAAGCCCGCAACATCTTTGTGCGCGAAAGTGAATGCCGGTTCATTTCCGACATTCGTAATTCCATCCGTGATCACATCACGCTTGATTGAATACGCCGCGGCCTTACGTACTTTTGGGTCATCAAATGGTTTGTGTTGCGTGTTAAAGGCATAGTAATAGGTACATAACAAAGGTGTCACACGATAGTCATCTGGATAGGTTTCTTTAATCTTTATTGCCATCTGTGCTGGCACGTCTGACGTCATATCAACTTCGCCAGTTTTATATCGATTAAGTGCAGAATTTTGATTCTCAAACGGGATATAAGTTACGTGATTCAAGACAGTGTTGCTATTATCCCAATAGTTTTCGTTTCTTTCCAATTCGATACGTTCGTTAATCACCCATTCACTGAGCTTAAACGCTCCGTTAGAGACCATGGTTTCGGGTCTAGCCCACTTATCACCATTAGATAATACTGTTTTAGCATGGAGTGGCATCATCGCAGTATGTGCGGTCATGGCGATAAAGTACGGAACCGGTTTGTCCAATTCAAATTCCAAGGTATAGGCATCTAACACTTTTACGCCCAATGATTCTACTGGCATTTTTCCTTCTATTATCGCTTTGGCATTTTTTATTTCTGTCAGTTTCAAATACCACGCGTTAGGAGAGGCAAAATTAGGATCGACGACTCGTAACAAACTAAACAAGAAATCATTTGCAGTGACAGGGTCACCATTAGACCACTGCGCATCTTTACGAAGATGAAAAGTATAAATTTGGTTTCCTTTATTTTCCCATTTTTCAGCTACACCGGGGATTACTTTGCCGTTTTCATCCTGAATAACTAGCCCTTCAAACAAGTCTCGTAGGATATGCATTTCTGGCATCCCTTCCGCTAGTAAGGGATCTAATGTTGCAGCTTCTGCATCATTGCCTCTTACCAAAACCTGTTTTTCTGCGAGTGACACACCTTCTGGCACATTGGCCGCATTCGCTTGTGCAGAAAAGACGATCGACAAAATTACGCTCGTTAGTATTGAGAGGGGTGTTTTACACTTGTTTTCCATTGGTCATCCTTGAATGTTGATACACATATTAAATAACGCATTGACTAATTGATAGTTATAGACAAACCATAATGATATTGTTTATATCTCTGCGACATGTTACGAGATGTAAATATATCAGTTTGAGTGGGGCGTCGTTTAGGGTAAAGCTCACATATTAAAAAATGGAAAGCCTAATGATACAATTAAGACAGCGTTCTGAAAGAGCAACATTCACCGTTGAACCTATTTTATATGGTCACTCCGTTCATGGTGCCCCCCTGTTATATTTCCCTGCTCAAATTGAGGTCGATCAAGCGGGCCTAATTTTCGCGGGAACTCATGGTGATGAAACGGCCTCAATCTCTGCATTATCATGTGCACTACGAACACTTGTTGGGAACCAACAAAAACACCATGTCATTTTATCCGTTAATCCCGATGGCAATCAATTAGGCACACGTTCGAATGCTAACTACGTTGATCTAAACCGAAACTTCCCAACACGGAATCAATTAATTGAAGATACCGTCTACCGTTGGAACGGCAGAGCAAAGACAAGAGATGTGATCATTAAATCCCGAAACGGTACAAATCCAGAACCGGAAACAGAGGCGCTAATAGGTTTAATTACTCAACTAAAACCTTTATTTTCTATAAGTTTTCACGAGCCTCTTGCCTGTATTGATGATCCGAGTATGTCCCACCTTGCCCATTGGTTATCAATCAGATTCAATCTTCCAGTGGTTCCAAATGTTGGTTATGAAACACCGGGGTCATTCGGAACATGGTGCAAAGAGAATGACTTACCATGTGTAACGGTTGAGTTTCCTCCCGTGTCTCCCGACGATTCAAGCGAAACATATCTTACTGCATTAACTCAATTATTGAGTTCTAGTACAACAGAGTTACTCGGCTGACTCAAACAAAGTACTCATGCCAATAGTTTAATTGGCCACCAATATCTATCGAATGTCAGTAGTTGGTCAAAACTCACTGATTAGACCATTGTCACAAAAAAATTGTATATAATTGATCTGTTTTTAGCGACTAGCAGAGAATTATGTTTTTAACTCCTTATTTTTCAGTACTTAACCAGAGATTCCAATTTACTCGACGTCAAGCGAGCCACTTTGCCAAAAAAGTAGCAGGCGATTTTAACCCGCTTCATGACGAAGACAACAAACGTTTTTGCGTACCTGGTGATCTTCTTTTTGCTGTTTTACTTAAAAAAGAAGGAATCAGCCAAAAAATGCGTTTCGATTTTTCTGGCATGGTCAATGATGGTGTTGCGCTTCAGGTCGAAAACAAATGCGAAAACGAAAGTGCGGTTGTAGATGAAAATGGTAAAGAATATCTGCATATGAATCGAGAAGGTGAAGTGAGTCACGATGCAGAGTTTATCGAACATGTCGTTAAAAATTACGTACAGTTTTCCGGAATGAACTTCCCACACATCATGGTTCCTTTGATGGAACAACAAAAAATGATGATCAACTGCCAGCGTCCTCTGGTTATCTATGAAAGTATGGAAATTGAGTTTACTCGTTTAGATCTCCATCACCCAGAAGTTGAGTTTTCAGGTGCGACGTTTGATGTTGCAGGAAAACGTGGAATCGTCACCCTCAACTTTGATTTTAAAGAAGATGGTGAACTAGTAGGAAAAGGGGTTAAGCGCATGGTCGCAAGTGGATTACGCCCATATGACCATACTGCTGTGGATGATCTAGTCTCTCGATTTATCGAATGTAAAGACGCATTTTTGTCCAAATTTGTTATCACCGCTTAAATCCAGCATATTATTAAATAAAAACCCTCTTCACTATGTGAAGGGGGTTTTTATTTAGCTAAATCCAACGCCTAACCTTATTTTTATAATCCGTATAACCCTTGCCAAATTTACTGGTTAAGTGCCTCTCTTCAGGGCCAATTTGAAACCGATTCATGTACATTACAAATACAACGCACACAGCCATACTGGAGAGATCTTGTAACCAGTACCCAAAACCAAACAAAAGCAGAAGTAAACCCAAGTACATAGGGTTTCGGGTGAGTTTATAGACACCTGTATCTACCACCGATGTCGTCTTATTTATATCGACTGGATGTACCGATGTTTTCGCTTTCTTAAATTCATAGATCCCACTGAGACCAAAATAGCCAGCCCCAACAAAACAGATAGCAAAGATTACGTTTGAAATCGGAACGCCAATAGTAAATAACGAACTTAACGAGTGAAACCAATACATAAGGCAAAGACACACTAGAAACACAAATACTGGTGGTACTTTCAGTTCTAACACTTTCATTTCTTGGTTCCCAGTTTCTTACACATTAACAAGTACCATCGTCAACCTGCTTAGTTGAACGACAATTATTGAGTACAATTTTCAGCTAAATCATTAGCAGTAGAGCCTGCACCGGATGCTTCATCTTCTCATGCTCCAATCGCTTGACCTGACTACGGCAAGAATACCCTGTGACCAAGCAACGTTTTTTGTCTAACTGCTGCATCTGTACTCCCCAGCTCAAATTGTAGATATCTTTCGACATCTGGTACTTGTCTTGTTCGTGTCCGAATGTTCCAGCCATACCGCAGCAGCCTACAGACACACTCTCTAGCACGCCGCCAAAGAATTTAAAAATTGTTTGCCACTCTTTTTCAGCGTTTGGCAATCGTGTTTTCTCAGTACAGTGTGCAAAAAGATGCCACGGTGCTTCGTTGGATGGTTCACCAACCTTTAGACTATCAAGTTGATCAATTAGGTATTCGTGGGAATTCTGTACCTGAAACTCCCCTCTTTCCTCTCCCAAAATATCGACGTACTCATCGCGATAACAAAGCACAAGCGCGGGGTCAACACCAACCAATGGAATATTCAAGTCAGAGACCATATTTAAGAAACTTGCCGCTGTTTTTGCGGTGCCCGTAAACTGTTTTAAGAACCCCTTTATATGCTGTGCTTTCCCATTAGGTTTGAACGGTAACAGAATCGGTTGTTTACCCAGTTTCTCAAGCAAAACAACAAAGTCGGCGACCACTTCCGCATCGTAAAAAGAGGTGAACGGATCTTGTACGATAAGCACATGGTTGTCTCTGTCTTCTTTAGAAAGTTGAGCTAGTTTTTGAATGTCAAAATTGACGTTATTATTATCGGCAAGTTGTTGTTTCAATGTCGGTTTCGACAACAAAGGCGCGTCAATGTACCCCACTGTTTTTGCCGTTAAACCTTGTACCCATTTCTGAGCTAGAACCGCATTTACTACCATGGGTGCTTTTGCCATTAACGGCAACATCGTTTCAATATTTGCCACGAGGTAATCTTTCGCTGGGCGTTGATAACGAGAGTAGTAGATATTTAAGAAACGAGATCTAAAACTCGGCACATCAACTTTGATTGGGCACTGAGTACCACAGGCTTTGCATGCTAGGCAGCCGTTCATCGCCTCATACACTTCATGTGAGAAATCATATTCGTGTCGTTTGTTTAGGCTATTTCTTACTCGGTCAACCATCACGCTAATTGTTGGATTCTTGCTCAACGTCTCATTTTCTAGATCAAGGATATCAACGCCTTGCTCGGTCAGTTGACGAAGCCACTCACGAACAAGCCCTGCACGGCCTTTAGGCGATTGTCTTCTGTCTGCTGTTACTTTCATAGAAGGACACATTGGTGAACTGGTATCGTAATTGAAGCAGAGCCCGTTACCATTGCATTCCATTGCTTGCTTAAAGCTATCTCTTACTGTAACGCTAATTTGACGGTCGTAAAAAGCCCGTTTAGTATCACTCACTTTCACCAGTTCAGCACTGCTGTCTAGCGGTGTGCATATCTTTCCCGGATTCATCTTGTTCATTGGGTCAAACGCTGCTTTTATGCGACGAAGTTCAATAAACAACTCCTCCCCAAAGAACTCTGGGCCATATTCTGAGCGATAACCTTTTCCATGTTCTCCCCACATCAAGCCGCCATACTTGGCAACTAAGGCGACAACACGATCAGATAACTCCTGCATCAACGTCTCTTGTAAAGGGTCACAAAGGTCAAGCGCTGGACGAACATGAAGTACGCCAGTATCGACATGACCAAACATTCCGTAATAAAGCCCTTTGCTATCTAATAGCTCACGAAACTCCGCAATAAAATCGGCAAGATGTTCTGGTGGTACACACGTGTCTTCAGTGAAAGGAACGGGTTTCGCTCTTCCTTTTATCGCCCCTAACAGACCAACGGCTTTTTTCCGCATGCCGTAGATACGACCGATACTCGCTAAGTCTTCACAGACTTGATAGCCTATCAATCCTCTCTCGTCATTTGCGAGCATCTGGTCGAGTTGTGCCGTTAAGGCCGCAACTTGTTCAACGATGACTTCTGTATCATTTCCAGCAAACTCTACAATATTGATGCCAAGCATTTCCTTGTCTGGAACATCAAGAAGCAGATCACTAACCGAATGCCAAACAATATCCTCTTTCGCTAAATTGAGCACTTTTGAATCAATGGTTTCTACAGACAAAGCGTTAGCTTCTACAAGAAACGGCGCCATTCTAAGCGCGGAATCAAAGCTATTATATTTTACGTTGACTAGGGTTCTTGTCTTAGGGATTGGGGTAAGATTTAATTTGGCCTCGGTTATAAAAGCCAATGACCCTTCAGATCCACACAGTACGCGAGTTAAATCAAACTCGCCTTGTTCACTCAACGCATTTTTTAAATCATAGCCAGTTAAGAATCGATTTAATGGTGGAAACTTATCAACTATCTGTGTTCTTTTCTCTCGACATACTTGTTCCGTTACTTGATAGGCGTTGTATGCATACTCACCTATTTCATTCCCCCCATGAGACTTATCTGTCTCATAGATTGATCCGTCTGCAAATACAGCTTGCAATGAAAGAACGTGATCAGAGGTTTTACCATACCGAAGAGAACCTTGGCCTGACGCGTCGGTATTAATCATACCGCCAAGTGTCGCTCGGTTACTGGTTGACAGTTCAGGAGAGAAAAAGAACCCATACGGGCGAACAACATCGTTAAGTTGGTCCTTTATGATGCCAGTTTGTACTCTAACCCATCCCTCTTTTTCGTTCACCTCTAGCACTTTATTCATATGCCTAGACAGGTCGACAACAATGCCTTTCGTTAACGACTGACCATTAGTCCCTGTTCCTCCACCTCGAGGAGAAAAAGTAATGCGCTCGTAATCCGAATGCTGACTTAACCTACCGATAAGGATAACGTCGGCAGTCGTTTTTGGATGCACAACCGCTTGTGGCAGTTGTTGATAAACGCTGTTATCCGTTGCAACCGCGAGACGGCTCGAGTATTGAGATTCTATATCACCAGTAAAACCTTGGGTAGCTAACTGGTCCAAGTATTTTAATACAACAGGATCAACACTGTTTTGGTTCTCTAACCGGGGTAGTGTCATTCTGGTCACTGATTTTACGTTTTTAGACATATCTGCATTGCTAGACATTGTGCTTCCTGCCCTCTACCTACACTGTATCCTACAGCTAAGGGGATGCTTAAGTGTTAAAATTATGATTTGGGTCACTTTACCTCATCTGACATTTGAACAAAACACTATTCCTAATGACCTAGTCGATATTTTTGTTCATAATCAATAACAACTAATGTGAAATCAATATAAGAATAGACACAATGAAAAAAAATAAAGTCATCACTACCGAAGATATCTTGCTTATGCTTTGCCAATCTGTTTCAGGCGTTCTGAGCACGGCGACCAATACCGACATAAAATACTCAGCTATGGTACAAAAAATAAATAAGACCTGCTTACGACCTGACTTTGGTTGTTTTGTCTTATTCGATGGTGGTTTTTCTGGTTTGGTTGTCACGAACTTTACCTCACAATCCGCATTAGAAATTTACACCAATTACATGCGCAACATGGGGATGCCAGAAGAAGAGCTCGCGATACTTCACACCTCAGATGAAGTGGGTGACGTATTAGGTGAATTGATGAACCAACTAGTTGGTGACTTTACGCATAAAATCCGTAAAGAACTAAAGACAAACATTACTCAAAACCAACCTAAAATGCTCGCAATCAATAAACAGGTTCTTATTTCTATCGATACTAACTTAGATAGACCCCAAGCTAGACGCGTAACGTTCTCAACAGAAGGCAATAACATTTTTTATTTAGAACTAGCGATGGATAAAACCGAGTTTATTCAAATGGAAGAATTTGAGTTAGAAGAGAGTTCTGACCCTGATCTCATTCTAGAACAAGAGCAAAACAAAAAGGCTAAAACGAAATCTGAAGAGGTGGAATCAAACCATTCTGCAAACGATTTATTAGATGAACTAGGGATATAGTTAGACATTATTTGTCTTTGTACTCATAACGAACCGTCGAAAGACGGTTTTTTATTACTCTTCTATATTAAAGCTCTCCTTTATCTCCGAGCCAAAAGTAGGTAAAATAGTCGACTTTTCGAAGTTAAGCACTCTATTTTAAGTAGGTTCATGGATAAGCAGAAAGCGCTAAAGAAAATTGCAAAATGCCTAGAGTTAGGTAACTCAGCCAATGTAAACGAGGCTGCACAAGCAATTAAAATGGCCCATCGCCTAATGATCAAATATGGTCTGGATAAAGACGATATTGAATTCATTAAGATGGGTAAAACCCAATCTACCCATCTGCTACCAACCAGTATTAGTTCCACTATATTAAGAGTAATTCGTGGTATCAACACCAAGTTTGGTGTGGAAGCTGTTCTCTTAAACCATAAAGGACTTAAACGAGTAGAATTTATAGGAGAAGCTGATCGCGCTATTTTTGCCGCATTTGCTTTCGACATTATCTATCGAGAAATGAACGAACACACTGGTCAGTTTAGAAATAGCTTTTCTGGTACAGGGACAAGCAACACTGAAGTTACACGTAGAGTAAACTCATTTGTATCTGGCTGGGTAGAAGGCGCTCTAGAAAAATTACCTGAGATTGCACCCGACGACGATTCAAACAACAAAATCAACAACTATATTGATCGTGAGTTCAAAAACATCGATCGTGAAACTTTTAAGCAACAACTCAGAGACGCGATGAAGAACATCACGAAAGACTACGAAGTAGGATTAAAAAAAGGTCGAAAGCTATCAGTCAACCGGCCTGTCGATGGTGCCAAAGCACCAAAAATGCTTGAGTAACCATACACATTGGGATACGTGGGATAGCAACATGATATGTTTTAGGTCAGTTTGGTTAGCTTGTTGTTTGCTCATGAGTACACTCTCATATTCCGTCACTGCTGCGATCGATGAAAATCTTATTACGACTGCGGAGTCTGGAGACAACAAAGCACAAATAGCGCTTTCAATTGCATATCAAGAAGAGAACAAATTCAAAGAAAGTCATTATTGGCTAATTAGAGCGGCGATGCAGGGAAATGGAGAAGCCGCCGTTCTTCTCGGGAATCTTTTCGAATCTATAGATAGCGAAAGTTTCCACTCGCTATCTATAGCTGAAAACTGGTATTTAGCAGGCAGCAACAATGATATTGCTGAGGCGGAGTTGGGCTATGCTCGGGTATTAGAAGCTCAGTTTAATCATAGAAAATCTAAACAACTATCATCAATAACAGCACTTGATGATCAGATAGACCAAGATATTCAACAGTCCATAATGAGCGCCGCAGAATCCACTAATCATAATAAGAACAGAATCAACAGTGATATCATCGTTACGTTTCTTATTCTGTTCAGCGCTGTTACTTATGGGTCCATAAGACGTCGAATAACGCGTAGGCAGGGCGTAAAGAGGACTCAGTTAAACAATCAGCTACATCATCAAAGCAAAAAGATCAAAACGCTTCAAAGGCATCTAACCGCAGCGCATTCTCAGCTTAAACAAAATCAAATCGAAGTAAAAAAAACCAATGTAGACCAAGGCACTATGCTTGCGTGTGCCGTGCTTGGTTACCACCCAAACCACTTACCTAATGAAAAAGAAATAAAATTAAGATACAAAAAATTAAGTCGTATTTATCACCCAGACGCTAACGGCAGCGACGAAGAAATGAAGCGATTAAACAGCGCAATAAAAGTCATTAGTACTTTTCTTAAACAACGACAACGTCATTAGGTAACAAAAAATTAACATTTAAGTTTCAGGTATGTCATAATACTGCCCAAAAATAGCATTGTACTAAATTGCCCATTCATTTGGTCGATTGGATATAATTGCACAAAGCCATTGGAGAGAATGTAATGATTAACACTGAAGGAAACTGCGATTGGTGCAACAGATATAGTATGTTGATCCGCCATGACTATGTTGATGGTAAATATCACCACTCCTGTGAAAGCTGTAATGACATGGCAAAAATCGATGTCAACCTATTCAACATTGACGAAATTGCATTAAGAAATAAAGCAGCCGTAAGTATACGAGCATAAAAAACCAGTCGTTATCCTCCAATTAAAAACCGCAAATGCGGTTTTTTTTATATCTATAATTCCCCTATAGCCCTTATTTTTTGTGTCCTCTGTCTAAAATCTGTCTGATTCGCCTATAAAATCAGCGAAAAAATCTTGCGTGCCGACTAAATTCGGACTACTGTGTATCTATACAGTATGTACAGAGAGACAGTATTATGCTTCAACTAAACATCGATAACACAACCGACACATTAGTGGCATTGAGCCCAACAACAGAGTTCAACCAACGTTCTTCTTTTTCGGATGACATATATCCTAAATTGGCAAAGCTGTCTCAAAAAAAACAGTGGATTTTATATACGGCAAACTGCCCTCGCCCAATGCAATCTGAATTGATTCAACACAATATTAATTGCACCAATGTGATTCATTTGAAGCCTTCTAATCAATATTCTGAAGAACAGATCGTTATTAAAGCTTTTGAAGCGGGAACAGCAAGTGCCGTAGTCGCAAGCTCAAATTTAAATCTACATGCACGAGCAAGGATTCTCACGGTTGCCAAGTTAAGAAACTGCGCTGTGTTTTTTTTAAATGAGCAATCAAAGCCAAGTTATTTATGTCATTAATCGTTATGCTTTAGACTCCCTCTCTAATCGCGTGTGTCGTTAATAATTGATTTGAAGCAGCGAGTTCAATACGACTCATGATTTGGTTTCAATATAAATTTTCGGTGCTCTTTTTAGCACGTAGTGCTAGGCCAGTATTTTTGCTAGCAATAGTAACTACACCCTATAAAATAGATCTATTGACACCATTCATATTGGTATTGATACATATATTTAGCGCAATCGTTTGCTTTTTCAGTGGCAGTCCATTCTAGTTCTGGTATTATGCGCCCATATTTTGAAGCCTCTACCAAGGAATGTCTCGATGAGTCTCTCTGATCAAGTTCTCGCTGTTAATGATGATCTTCCAATCCGTACCAACAAACCTGTTCATAGTGGAAAAGTACGTTCTGTGTACTGGTTAACTGAAGAAGATAGCCAGCGATTAATCAAAGAAAAAAACTACAATGTCGCACCTGACGCGCCACTTGCAATCATGGTAATCAGTGACAGAATTTCAGCTTTCGATTGCATTTGGGAAGCGGAAGGTGGATTGAAGGGTGTTCCTGGCAAAGGAGCAGCACTCAACGCTATCTCAAATCACTGGTTTAGACTCTTTAAAGAGAATGGCCTCGCTGAAAGTCATATATTGGATATCCCGCACCCATTTGTTTGGATAGTCCAAAAAGCAAAACCAGTAATGATTGAAGCAATTTGTCGACAGTATATTACCGGTTCCATGTGGCGAGCTTATGACAAAGGCGAAAATGAATTCTGTGGCATTCAGCTTCCTAAAGGTTTAGAAAAAGATAAATCACTGCCCGAGCTTCTTATTACACCGTCAACCAAAGGTGTTCTTAAAGGAATACCAAATGTTCCTGAAGCTGATGACGTTAATATCTCTCGGCAAGACATAAAGGACAATTTTTCCGCCTTCAACTTCTCTCAATCTAGCGATATCAAAACCTACGAGAGACTACTTAAAGAAGGGTTCAATGTCATTAGTTCTGCGTTGGATGATGTTGGTCAAATATTTGTCGATACTAAATTTGAATTTGGTTATGTCATTGACCGTCACGAGAATGAGAAACTCATCTACATGGATGAAGTCGGTACGCCTGATTCGTCCAGAATTTGGGATAAAGCAGAGTATCGAAAAGGAAATATCGTAGAGAACTCTAAAGAGGCTTTTAGACAGTTCTTACTGAACTATTTTCCTGACCCAGATATCTTATTAAATAAAGCGCGCATGGATGAACGATTTGCACTCGCAAGGAACAATAAATTGCCAATCGAAGCGATGACTAATGTGTCAGAAGTCTATATCGGTATCGCTGAAAAAATAACGGGTCAAAAAATTCACATGAGTGATAACCCGAAGAAAGAAATTATTGATGTGTTACGAGCAGATTATGATCTGATAACCGATTAAAACATAATGTGACGTTAACAACTGAGATGAAAAAGGGACGCGATTGCGTCCCTTCTATTATATTTGGACGAGTAACTCATCTTGAGTTGTATGCTTAACTTGTGCATTAGTGTATTTGACTATTTTTTCTATTTGAATCTCATCAAGTTCATAAGGCATCATTAATCGGATCTCTTTTATACCTTCATGCTTTGCTAGGTTAATCAGACTAATTAGATTTGATTCATCACTACTCTGCGCTGAGAGATTATTAAAGGCTTGGTCCCACAATCTATCTTCAGGTTTTCTAGCTTCATCAATATTGCTTTTCCAAACGGTACCAAAGATAGGCGAAAAAAATCCCATCGCCTCGATAAAGGTCCACTTTTTTTTACAACTAGCACCTAAAAATGATGTGTAATCAAATACAGCTGATATCGTTTCTTGCTTTTCCATTATGCCCCCCAAGCGATAGCGGTAAAACAACAGTACTACTATTCAACACCTTCGCTCAGTTAGCAATAGAATATAGTACATTGTTCTGTTCTCATGAGCTGAATCTCAGTTAAAGCATACTAAAACCAAGGTTTTAACAAAAAAACTACAGTTATGAGACCTATCGCATTACGCCCTGTAATATTTACCCACTAAATACAGTTCTAATAATAATAGGACATCAGGCGGGCAAAATACTATTTCAGTTTAGATTAATTAAACTGATAGTTTACTGTTTAAATAATTATATAAACGAACAATTTTCAGCTAATTAATCATTATTTAACTGAACAGTTTATGTTTGATTACTATTATTTGATGTCTACTATTCGACTCGATTTTTTATACTTAATACGCCATCCAGACCAGATTGGCAGCTCCCACCGTTTCGGTTCGCTTTTACGCAACCCACTCTCATACAAAATGTATACCCGTTTTTTGCTCGGCACATATTCTACTTTTAGATGTAGGTCTCCAAGGTTAAGACGAAATGGGTACTTTTGCGAAAAATCATCATATTCCCAATAGGGAATCCCTTCAAAAAGAAGGTCATCTTCACAGAAAAGTAATAATTCATCTAGCTTATCAACACCGAGATCCTTTAGCTGACGAATAAACCAATCTTCAAATGTCAGTGATTGCGGACCAGAATATCTCTCATCCAAGCCTAGTTCTGTAAAAAGGCACCAATGATCAATCTCTTGTCTGCGTTTATTTGCAAAACCTGGAAGCACTTTCTGTTTCAAAACGGCTTCTAATAATGGCTTTAGCAGTAAATCGCCCTCGGGCTCTACGAGTCGATTCATGATTTCTCGTCCTGCAAATACCAGCGATAACTGACTATATAATTGACCATCGACGACAGTCGTCTTACCTTGTTCCCATTTCCCTAACCCCAATCTGGCGAAAAGATTTAAAGGAATAGGTAACATCACCGTTGCCAGATTGAGTGTCTGTTTGATCCCTTTTCCGGGCAGGCTGTGTTGGTCCAAGACTATCGCAGCCTCATCACCATCAGAAAATCGACTGTTTCGCGCAGGAACCATCTCTATAAGACCATTGCCTAGTGCTTGTCGCCTTTTTTTTCGTCTAACAAATACCAATTCAGGATGGTTCTCTGCTATTGCTGAAACAAATTCGACCCGCTTAAAACGAGAGGCGACTTCAAGCTCTGGTAAATGAAATACGCGACGCATTTGCTGAGCTAACCTCCTCGCCTCTTTAACTGCATCCATCTCTAATTGAATATTGTCTTGGATATCTCCTCGCACAATCTTTATCAAGATCTCAGCATCGCAGCTATTGGGTTCCCATTGAGCAATTTTGTTTAAGCCGTGTTCATCACTAGGCAATTGGTAGAGCGCTGCCGACACTGAAAGCGCCGCCGCTAGATCGAGCATAGCTTCTTTTGTTGCCTTACAAGGCATTCGAGTTAATAGGTCGGCATATAACGTGTCTATCGGTAGCGGGTAAAGCCGTCTTCCATGCTCAGTAACCACCCCGTTGTCATCGATCGCGGCCATTTTTAACAATACTAATTTTGCTTGCATCAGCGATTTTTCGGGAAGAACATCTAGGAAAGTGAGTTCACATAACTCAAATCCACAGCAGGCGGACGTCAACATGGCCTCTGACAACTCTTCGCGCAGTAATTCTGGTGGCGTAACCAATTCCAATGGAGCATGTTCTCCATAAAGACGAATGCACTCACCATCCATCACACGCCCTGCTCTACCCGATCTCTGTTTCGCACTCGCTTTTGAGATGCTTTTTAAACTCAATACAGTACGACCATTACGTTGCAATGTTCTTCGTTCTAAACCGGTGTCAATGACCAAGGTAATATTAGGTATCGTCAACGACGTTTCAGCAACGTTTGTGGCCACCACGATCTTCTTCTTATTCAACTGTGTTAATGCTCGATGCCGTTCATTGTCAGAAACCGATGCGTGCAGCATCACCACCTCGACATCGTCTAACTTAGACAATGATTGGACACATTGAGTGATTTCGTTTCTGCCCGGCATAAAGACAAGTATGTCTCCAGGGGTGTCTTGGTAAACCGATTTCACACAATTCACAGCATTCTGAACACAATTTTTGTTGTCTGGTAGATAGTGTGAATCTAAGCTCCTATAAACTAATCTCACATTATATTGACGGCCTTGTGCAACTAATCTCTTCGCCCCGATATATCGTGCAAGCTTATCTCCTTCGATGGTTGCGGAGGTTATAATCAGTCGGTGTCCTTGTGTTTTTTGTAATAAAGCGACGAGCAGATCGGTGTCCCATCGTCTTTCATGGAATTCATCAACTAACACGATGTCAAACTCTGCTAATCTATCGTCATAAAACCACCGTAATGCAACTCCGGGGGTAACAAAAACGATGTTGGTCTCTATGCTAAAGCAAGATTCAAGCTTTATTGCATAGCCAATATTACCCCCCAACGTTGAACCATTTTGTTTGGCTAAATAAGTCGCAAGCGAGGTACAAGCTATTCGCCTTGGCTCTATGACCAGCACGCGGCCATGTTCTGATGCCCATAAAGGAAGTTTGGTTGATTTTCCAGAGCCCGTTTCTGCTTCAACGACGATATGATGCTTTGGTAAAATCTGTAAAAATTTACTTTTAATGTTGTCGATTGGGAGCGATAGCATGGTCTATTTCAAAGAGGTGAGGATGCATGAAGGACTACTATACCGATTTTATACAATGAGAAAAATCAATTCAACACAAGACAATAGATTGATATTTGATAGAATCCTATTATTAAAAATACGTTAGGTTAAAAGTTAAGCCATGTTTGACATTTTTGCTCCAGTCGGAAGGCACATCGTCCCTTATATCCCAGAGATTTCTATCGCCTTTATTGCATGTATGCTGGTTATTTTAGGCGGAGACATTAATCGTCTACTAAGAAAAGTGATGGTCCGACAGCATTTTGTTGTGCGAACGTTCGCATTTGTACTGCTGAACGCATTTGGTTATGGCTTGTTAATAGTAAAGGCTTCACCTTACCTATCTTTGTGGCTAAAGACTCTAAATACTGGACTCTTATTGGTATCTATCGTTTCATGCTTTATTGTCATTGGTATTTGGGCACAAAGGCAGCGCCATGTATGATTTACTAATAGGAAAGATTTAATTTGTTTGGGCATTTTTCGAACGCAACTAAAAAGAAGGCAAGTAAACCAAGGTCTTTACGTGGCAGAACATCTGCAAGGGCCATTATATTAGGCGCAACTGCGCTCTGTATTGCTTTTGTCTTGGCTTTGGTCTTTGTTGACCGCGTATTTAGTTGGTCAACAAAAAACGACATCTATACCGAACCCTCTCATTTACCGAATTATGATGTCGCATTGGTCTTAGGCACAAGTAAGTACTTGGGAAAAGTACTGAACGACTACTATGCGAATCGAATTAACGCCGCCATTACTTTATTCAAAAATGATAAGGTCGATGCTTTTCTACTTAGTGGCGATAATGCCCATCGTTCATACAACGAACCATGGACAATGAAAAGAGATCTACTGAAAGCTGGCGTACCTGAGGAAGCTATCTACCTTGATTACGCGGGGTTTAGAACGTTGGACTCTATTGTTCGCGCAAAAAAAATCTTCGACGCCGATGAGTTTATTATTGTCACTCAAAAATTCCACTGCGAGCGAGCACTGTTTATAGCGGAGTATTACGATATTGAAGCGGTGTGCCTTGCCGTTCCAGGCCCAAAACAGCACTCTGGCTTAACGGTACGGTTTAGAGAAGTTTTTGCTCGAGTCAAAGCGCTACTAGACCTTTATATATTTGAAACTCAGCCGAAGTTTTTAGGCCCCAAAGAACCTATCAAACATAATGTCACGAGCGCCAAAGTCGATAAAAAACTGGAGATAAAAGTAGGAACTTAAGACAGATCATTAATTTGTCCGTTAGACATCCAATCCTTCACTTTTTCCCCTTGCCCAATAACTTAGCGTCCTATACTAAAAAGTGAGCGACAGAGCGAAAGGGGCGAACAATGAAGAGTCTTACGTCTGAAAAAATAAACAGTTATATAAACAAAAATACCGTTATTATTCTGGCCGACATTTGTCTGTTTATCTTCATGCTCAACTCTCTACCATTTGAAACAAGCGTAGTGCACGGGTTGAGTATCCTTATATTTATCGCCATTCTTTGGTTAACCGAAGCACTACACGTCAGTATCACCGCCCTTCTCGTACCCGTATTAGCCGTAGTATTCAATATATTCGACACATCAAAAGCCCTTAGTTATTTCTCTAGCTCTATTATTTTTATTTTTCTAGGCGGTTTCGCCTTAGCGGCCGCTCTGCATAAGCAAAAAATTGATAAGGCAATTGCGGACCAAGTATTGATTGCGGCAAAAGGTAAAATGTCCGTCGCCGTATTGATGTTGTTTTCCGTTAGCGCAGGACTCTCAATGTGGATATCAAACACTGCGACCATTGCCATGATGCTTCCTCTTGTTTTAGGTGTAATGAGCAATGTCGATGAGAAAAAGTACAAGAGCACCTATGTCTTTGTTTTATTGGGCATCGCTTACTGCGCATCTATAGGCGGTATTGCAACGCTTGTGGGGTCTCCGCCCAACGCAATTGCTGCCGCAGAACTCGGTTTAAACTTTACCCAATGGGTCGCTTTAGGGTTACCCGTGTCTTTGACATTGCTCCCAATTGCCGTCCTCGCTTTGTACCTACTTACTAAACCGAATCTTTCTCAATCATTTGAGATACATCACACCACGTTGGAATGGACGCCAAAGAGAAAACTCACTTTAGTTATTTTCGCATTAACCGTAAGCTTCTGGATATTCAGTCGGCCTATCAACGCCTTTTTAGGGGGGTACAGTAAATTCGATACCCTAGTCGCTATTGGTGCCATCTTATTATTAGGAAGTACCCGCGTGGTCGAATGGAAAGATATTGAAAAGACGGTTGATTGGGGGGTATTGCTGCTCTTTGGTGGGGGAATTTGCCTAAGTAATGTACTCAAAGAGACAGGCACGAGCGTTTTTCTCGCTAATGAACTCAGCGATGTACTTAGCCAAATGGGATTATTCATTACCCTCCTTGCCATTATAGCTTTCGTGGTATTTCTAACCGAATTCGCCAGTAATACTGCAAGTGCGGCACTTCTAATTCCAATATTCGCTAGTATCGCCGAAGTTCTTGGCGTGTCTCCCATTATTCTGTCAGTCATTATTGCTATATCTGCTTCCTGTGCCTTCATGCTCCCTGTTGCGACACCACCAAACGCCATAGTATTTGCCTCTGGTCACATAGAACAAAAGGATATGATGCGCGTCGGTTTCGTTTTGAATATCGTCTGTATCACTGTTTTAACCATCATTGCGCACTTTTTCTGGTGACTTAGAGACCGCGAGCCTGTGCTCATTTTGTCTATCGTCACTTTTCTCTTATAAAATATAACTATTAATTGCCTGTAATTGCTTTCAACACCTTAATTTATTCCCTACAATCACAATCAAAATTGATAACTATTTCGGAGTCAGCTCTATGAGCGAAGTTAAGCATAGCAAACTACTAATATTGGGCAGTGGTCCAGCAGGTTACACAGCGGCAGTATATGCCGCGAGAGCAAACCTAAACCCTGTTCTTATTACTGGTATACAGCAAGGTGGTCAACTTACCGAAACGACGGAAGTGGAAAACTGGCCTGGAGATGCTGAAGGCTTAACGGGTCCATCCCTGATGGAACGCATGAAAGAACATGCTGAAAAGTTTGATACCGAAATACTATTTGACCATATCCATACAGTGGATTTAGAGAACAGGCCATTCCGCTTAACTGGAGACAGTGCAGTCTACAGTTGCGACTCCCTGATTATTTCAACCGGCTCTACCGCAAAATATCTTGGACTAGAGTCTGAAGAAGCATTCAAAGGCCGCGGTGTATCCGCATGTGCGACCTGCGATGGCTTTTTCTATAAGAATCAAAAAGTAGCGGTTATTGGAGGAGGCAATACAGCGGTTGAAGAGGCCCTCTATTTAGCAAATATTGCGGCTGAGGTTCATCTAATACATCGCCGCGAAGGGTTTCGAGCTGAAAAAATATTGATGAAGCGCCTCCAAGATAAGGTGGACAATGGCAATATTGTCCTGCACACCAATCGTACTTTAGATGAAGTACTTGGTGATGATATGGGGGTTACTGGGGTTCGTTTACAAGATACCTTGTCCAATGCAAAAGAAGAGCTTCAGGTAATGGGGCTTTTTGTCGCAATTGGTCACCATCCAAATACGGGTATATTTGAAGGACAGCTCGAAATGAACAATGGCTATGTGGTCGTGAATTCGGGATTGAATGGCAATGCGACGCAAACCAGTATTGAAGGCGTATTTGCTGCCGGTGATGTTATGGACCAAAACTATCGCCAAGCTATCACATCGGCTGGCACCGGATGCATGGCGGCACTCGATGCCGAACGATACCTGGACGCACTAGCAGATGCCAATAAGTAGTCATTTATCTCTATTTATTGCATTAATTAACCGCTTTCTATCATAACCTTATAAACCAGCGGTATTCCCGCTGGTTTTCTTTTTGTATACTCTCTCTCTTATTCTAAATAACGAATGAATCTACAGATTTTTTTCTCATAAAATCTACAGGTCCAAATAAAGAAGCCTTATACGTAAATGGATAAAACAAAACAAAAAAACCTCAATAAGTGGCTGAAGCTTCAAGGTAAACTGGCTAAGCGATGGCTACTTATTAGCGTCTCTCTAGGGGTATTCTCTAGTATTGTCTTACTTGCTCAAGCAGGATTACTCGCATCAATATTGCATCAGCTTATTATAGAAAGTGTAGATAAGCATCAACTTGTCCCTTACTTCTTTGGCCTCGCGCTAACGGTTGTGGCTCGATCAGCCTGCACATGGGGAAGAGAGATCGCTGGTTTTCGCGCTGGCGAGCAGATTAGAATATACATTCGCCAACTTATCTTGGATAAGTTACGCGCTGTTGGACCGGCTTATATCAAAGGAAAACCCGCTGGTACGTGGGCAACATTGTTGTTGGAGCAGGTAGAGGATATGCAGGATTTCTTTTCTCGCTATCTTCCTCAGATGTCTCTTTCTGTGTTAATTCCTTTGGTTATTCTCGTTGTGGTATTCCCGACTAACTGGGCCGCAGGGTTAATTTTCCTTATCACCGCACCGTTGGTGCCATTCTTCATGGCATTGGTTGGCATGAAAGCCGCTGAAGCCAATAGAAAGAATTTTAAAGCTTTGCAACGTCTGTCAGGCCATTTTTATGACCGCTTGCAATCTATGACCACTATCCGCCTATTCAACAGAACAAAAGCAGAAGAAGAGACGCTTCACGGGGCTTCGGAGGTGTTTAGAACTCGAACTATGGATGTCCTAAAAGTCGCTTTTTTGTCGTCGGCTGTTCTGGAGTTTTTTACGTCTATCTCCATCGCGATTACCGCTGTTTACTTCGGTTTCAGTTACATTGGAGAGCTCAATTTTGGCTATTACGGAACCGGCATTACCCTATTTTCTGGTCTGTTTATTCTTATTCTCGCACCGGAGTTTTATCAACCTTTACGAGATCTCGGCACCTTTTATCACGCGAAGGCTCAAGCGGTAGGCGCGGCAGAAAGTATTGTGGATTTCTTAAATACCGAGGTGTCACATCAATCATCTGGACACGAACCTATTCGCGATGTTAATTCCATCAAAATAGAAGCATCTGACTTGGTCGTCAAAAGCCCTGAAGGATCAACATTGGTAGGGCCTTTATCATTTAGCATAGAACCAAACCAGATGACGGCACTTATCGGACCAAGTGGTGCAGGTAAAACCAGCCTTATCAACGCTATCCTCGGTTTTTTACCTTACGAAGGAAGTTTGAAGGTAAATAATGTTGAGATTAAGGATGCAGACCTTGTTCAATGGCGTGACCAGATCAGTTGGGTTGGGCAAAACCCGCTGCTTCTGCACGGCACTATTGAAGATAACATTACGTTAGGTAACAACAATGTTTCTGTTGAGCAACTTGATTCCGTTCTAAAAGAGTCCTATTCCGCTGAGTTTGTCTCTCAACATGGGTTGGATTATCAGGTCAGTGACCGATCTGGTGGCTTATCTGTAGGGCAGGCTCAACGATTAGCCCTAGCTCGTGCCATGTTGCAAAAAGGCAATTTTTGGCTATTGGATGAACCAACTGCAAGCCTTGACGCACGCAGCGAAAAGCTCGTCATGAAAGGATTAGAAAACAAGATCAACCAAAGCACAACTCTTATCGTTACACATCAACTTTCACAACTTAAAAATGTTGAACAGATTTTTGTAATGCAGGAAGGTTGCATTGTCGAATCGGGCTCCTATCAGGAACTCAAACAAAACCATGGACTCTTCGCTAGCATGTTAGATGCGAAAAACAGTGCACAAGAAGAAGGAAAAGGAGATCTCGATGCGTGAGTTATTGCCTTATATAAAGCTCTATAAAAAACATTGGTTCGGCCTTTCAGCAGGTATGCTGCTTGCGTTTGCGACCCTTTTCGCCTCTGTTGGGTTGTTGACTCTGTCTGGTTGGTTCATTTCAGCTTCTGCCGTCGCGGGCCTTAGCGTGGCGAGAAAAACCTTTAACTACATGCTACCCGGAGGTGCGGTACGAGGCTTGGCAATGGGCCGAACTGCAGGTCGTTGGGGGGAACGTGTCGTAAGCCACAACGCGACATTCAAGTTGTTAACAGAACTCAGGGTTTTCTTTTTCAAGAAACTTGCCCCGCTCGTCCCCGGTCGTATTGCCAATCTACGTGATGGTGACTTACTAAATCGATTAGTCGCCGATGTCGATGCGATGGATCATGTGTATCTTCGACTACTAAGTCCGGTTGTTGTGAGTGCGTTGGGCATTGCAACGCTTACTCTGTTTCTAAGTTGGTTCGACCTTACTTTGGGTCTTATTCTTGGTGCCATATTAATGTCATTATTGATTATCTGGCCCGTCGTCTTTTACAAGCTCGGTAAACACAATGGTCAGCAGCTCACCACCCAAAAATCCGATCTCCGCGTCGCCTCACTTGATTGGCTACAAGGACACAGTGAACTGGTTTTATTTGGTGCAGAAGAACGCTATCGAAATGCGATTCTTAATTCACAAGCTAAGCTGCTAAATAATCAATTCGTAAACGCAAATTTGACGGGCATGGCAAGCGGATTGCTCATGCTAGCGAATGGGCTGACATTGACACTGATCTTGTGGCTCGCAGCAGATGGTATTGGCGGTAATCCCCCCGGCCCGATGATCGCGTTATTTGCGTTTGCCACTATGGCCAGTTTTGAAATGTTAATGCCGATAGCGGGTGCATTTCAGTACCTAGGACAAACGCTCACCTCCGCAAGACGACTGAATGAAATCATCCTTGCTGAACCGGAAGTGACATTTCCTGAACAGGGAGAACTCAACTCAACAGAGTATGATATTCAATTTAATGATGTCAGTTTTCGTTATGATGATTCGGAACAATCCGTTATCAATAACCTCAACCTGCACATAGCCAGCAATACACGTGTCGCGATTCTTGGTCAAACAGGGTCAGGTAAATCCACCCTAATACAGCTGCTTTGTCGATATTGGGACACCACCGATGGGTCGATTTCTGTCGCCTCTACTCCCTTAAAGAAAGTGAGTGAGAACACGCTAAGAAACACTATCTCGGTCGTCAGCCAACGCGTCGATATTCTTAATGGTACGCTACAAGATAACCTCGCTATCGCGAAACCCGATGCTTCTGATGAAGAACTGGAATCGGTACTACAGAAAGTGGGGTTACAGGCGCTATTAGACGGTAAGAGTCTCAATACATGGTTGGGCGAAGGTGGGCGTCAGCTTTCCGGTGGAGAGAAGCGTCGTATCGGTATCGCAAGAGCCATTTTGCATAACGCACCAATCATTTTACTTGATGAGCCAACAGAAGGTCTGGACAAAAAAACTGAGCGTCAGATTATCACTTTGTTTGACAAACATTTCGAAGGAAAGACCGTAATTTTTATCACCCACCGTTTAGTTGGACTAGAGGCGATGAATCAAATATGTTTGATTGAAGATGGCTCTATTGTTGAACAAGGTACACATGATGATCTGATTGGTTTACAAGGGCGCTACCACCGCTTGCATCAAACCCTGTAATGACTATAAACGTATAGCCGTGACTGGTTTTAATCGGCTTGTAAAAACCCACCTGAATAGCCGGTGGGTTTTTATTATTTCAGCGAACGACTAGGTATTGTCAGCTTCAAATTTCTTCATAAACTCAACCAAGGCTTGGACGCCTTCTAATGACATCGCATTGTAGATCGAAGCACGCATACCACCCACCGCTCTATGTCCTTTCAGCGCCTTTAAACCTGCCGCATCAGCAAGATCCAAAAACGTACTGTCTAGTTCTGGTTTCGCGAGTTGAAAAGGCACATTCATCAACGAACGGTTATCCGCGTGGACGGCGTTGTTATAAAAATCCGATTCATCAATAGCGGCATACAACAACGCGGCTTTCTCACGATTAATTTTTTCGATAGCTTCTACACCACCGGCCTCTTTCAGCCACTTGAACACCAACCCAGAAAGATACCATGCATAAGTTGGAGGTGTATTAAACATAGAATCCTTGGCCGCAAGCACTTTATAGTTAAGTACACTTGGTAAGGATTCCGTGGCGAGTTCTAGAAGGTCATCACGAACAATTGCAATGCATATGCCTGCTGGCCCGATGTTCTTCTGAGCGCCAGCGTAGATAACACCATACTTAGAAACATCGATTTGACGAGACAATATTGTTGACGACATATCCGCAACGATAGGTTTATCGGTTACTGGCAACTCATTTATTTCAATCCCGTCAATGGTTTCATTTGGACAAAAATGAACATAGGCCGCCTCTTTTGAAATCTTCCATTCACTGGCTGGTAATATCGCGGCCTTTCCGTCAATCACTGTCTTTGCGTTGAATGCCTCTGGCTGACAGTATTTAGTCGCCTCAGTAATTGCACTTTCAGCCCAATATCCACCATCAATATATGTGGCAGTTTTCGCGGTTCCAAGAAGATTCATCGGCACGGCAGCAAACTGGGCACGTGCTCCGCCATGACAAAACAACACCTTATAATTATCAGGAATACTTAATAAGTCTCGGAGATCTTGTTCTGCTTCGTTTGCTACCTTGATAAATTCTTTGCTACGGTGGCTAATTTCCATCACCGATGTACCCTGGCCATTCCAGTCAACTAACTCGGATTGCGCTTTTTGCATTACTGCTTTTGGCAAAGCCGCTGGTCCTGCACTGAAATTGTAGATCGTTCCCATGATGATATATGCTCCTGCTTAATCTGATTTTTGTGAACTGGAACCAGTAATAGCACGTTTTGCGCAACAGAAAAAGCACAAAAAAGAGGTCGAATGACCTCTTTTAATTGAATGCGGGTTTTTTCTAAAATATCACCACGATTATCGCATCATTACCGACATAAACATGGCAAGTAACGGAATTTTTTGCCCGCTAGTAAATTCTAGGTTTCCTTCTGAAACCGCGGCGTCTATCGTGTAACCATCATCCGTGGGCAGCATGATTTCCATAATAACCATCTCATCAATCCCTTCTTGCATATAAGGGTAAGCTTTTACTAGATCATTCGATACGAAGGTATTGAGCTTACCGGTCAATGCTGGGATAACCTTACTAAAATCTTGGCTCACGTTATCCGTGCCCTTTGGGACTTCCAATAACCAACTTGACTTAAACAAGCCTTCACCAAGGGTCAATTCTAGATCATTAAGTGCAACCTGAAATCCTTGGCTAAATAACGCATCTATCAAAGGGGTAGATTGACCTAATACGGCTTCATCAACGACGGGACTAGACTGATATAAACCAACCAAACCTTCAAAGGCATTTTTGTCTAGGTTTCCAATCGTAAAATCAAGATTCAAATTACTCAACGCACCTTCGTTGGTAACGATATCGCCTGCTTTAACAATATGGTTTGTATTTAACCTTTCACCCGTTTCATCGGTAGAAGAGCTAAAATTATAGCTAAAGTCCTTCGCACTGGTGTACACAGTGCCATCTGGCATCAACATGGCTGAATTGGCCACATTCACTTGCTGCTCTCCATGCCAAAAACCGTTTACTTTTTTGCCTGTCGCAAATCCAGTAATAGACGAAATATTGATACTTTCACCAGTGCCAAAATGAACCTGTAATGATGGGAACTTAAAGGTTAAATCGACTTCGCCTAGTACAGTTGCATTTCCCGTCATTTGAGAAGCGGCCAGATAGATAGAAGTACCAGAAGAGTCAGGTGCTTCATAATTTACATTATCTATATTTAAAGAGAATTCAGTATTCCCATTTAACTGAGTAATGGTTGATAACGTTGCGGGTAGAGAATCGAAGTCCACCAAATTGGTTTCGGTAGCAACACGAATAAGCCCATGTTTGATATCATGCTTAAGGATAAACTCAGTCGGTAAACCATCAATAACAAACTGCTCTTTAAGAGCCGGATCTTCAATAGTGTATTTTGTAGTGGCGATCGCAGATAGGTAACCTCTTTCATAACTGATGATTTCAGCTGAAATTTCACTCGAGTCTAAGGACCCTATTCCATCTTTCAATACATTTTGAGCGATCTGTCCGACGGCTAAAGGCCAACAAGCCACCAGTACCAACGCACCACCTATCGCTCCATATTTTTTCAACTGTTGCATGTGTTCACTTTTAATGGTTTTAAAACATTGAGTCTAGCTCAGTTAACAATAAGTTAAAACCTTGAGTTAAATCAGAGTTTTCAAATGTAGTGAGTGAAGAGTTTTACTCACCTCTCATATCGAAAGGTAGAAAATTGTTACATTGGAAAATAAAACGTCTACGAGGTGACTGTGACTCCATATGTATTGCTCTACCTAGATAATGACCCGATATCTGTAGAAATGTTGAGAACGGAGTTTTCTTTTCTCTCAACGCATTTCGACATCTGTTGCGTTGATTCACCAGAAGAAGCTCAACAGACATTAGAATTTGTCCAAGAACAGGGTCAGTCCGTCGCCATGGCGATTGCGGCTTCAAGTCAGTCATTTGATGCTGCTGAGTTTTTAGTTCAGTTAGACCGACAAGAGCATACGAAAGATGCTCGTAAAATATTAGTCAGTGATGGTGAAGACATCCATACCATTCTCTCTGCCGTCAACGAAGGACGTTTGGACCATTGCCTTACTAAACCATTGAAGAAATACGCTATTTTGGAAACCGCAAAAAAGGAGCTGACAACATTTATTCTTGGAAATCCAGCAGCTGACTGGCTTCACTACAGCTCTATATTGGATCAATCTCGAATCTTAAGTGCGCATATAGAGAACAAACTTGACTCATTTCGCTCCGGCTTCATCCATGACTTCCATCGCCTAAGCGACTCTTTTCTTACCGATCAGTTTATCGGCTCTTTGTTGAAATTTTTCGCGGAGAAAGACGATTCTAGAGCGTGTAGAACGTACTCTTCTGACCATTTATTAACCGTAGAGGGCGAACCCAACGAATTTCTATGGTTCATCGTCGAAGGTGAAGTCGCGTTATATAAAGCCGATGACCTCTCTATCCAAAGAGAGGTTGTCAGGCATTCAAAAGGCAGCTTAGTTGGCGGTATGTCATTTGTTACCGGTGAAATATCTTTCTCCACTGCGATCACATTAACGGAAACAAAGGTAATCAAACTGGACAAAGACATCTTCTCTGAAGTCCTCAACTCAAACAGTGAACTGTTGCCTCTGTTTACGAATATATTACTGCGGCATTTCAACCGAAGGTTGCAAAGAAGCATAAATACAAAGCTTGAATTACAACGAACCTATGAGTCACTTGAAACTGCGCATCAACAGCTAATAGAAAGAGAAAAAATGGCTATGCTAGGTCAGTTAGTTGCGGGCGTGGCACATGAATTAAACAACCCCATTGCGGCAATACTAAGAGGTGCAGACACCTTAACATCTAAGATTGATGAACTTATACACTCTCCACTACCGACCTCGCATCAGGAGCTGGGGGCCAATATATTAAGAGAATCGATGCATTCTCGGCCAATGTCAACGTCGGAAGTTAGGCAACAAACTAAGAATATATTGTCCGATATTAACGATAAAAAACTCGCCAAGAAAGTCGTACAGCTCAACTTACATAGAGACCTATCTGAGATTATACAACTCGGTAAAGAAAGTAAGGATCTCGCTGGCACCATTGCTGGATTAGAAAAGTACTATGTTACTGGTTCCACTCTCCGTTCCATACAGGTGTGTGCCAAGCGTATTGCGGATATGGTTAAGAGTTTAAAGGGCTACGCACGCCAAGATAACGAGATCATGCACGTTATCGATATTCATGAAGGCATTGAGGACACACTGGTCATTTTTGAAAACAAGCTTAAGCGACATACGGTGATTAAAGAGTATCAAGATCTGCCTGAGATTCTCTGTTTAACCAATGCGATGCAACAAGTTTGGACCAACCTTGTATCCAATGCTGTTGATGCATTCCCAGAAAATGGTTGTCTTAAGATTTCCTCAGAACAAGAGATCAAGGATGATTTACTCTATGCCAAGGTGACCTTTGAAGACAATGGTCACGGTATTCCTAAAGAGCAACAAGATAAGATATTTGAACTAAACTATACGACAAAAAAAGAGGGCAACTTTGGCCTAGGTATTGGGCTTTCTGTTTGTCACCAAATTTTAGCCCAACATGGTGGTTGGATAGAGGTTGAATCTAACCCAGATGAATACACCAAAATGATTGTATGGCTGCCGTTTCAACCTGCAAACACTGTGGTAAATACTGATAAGGAAATACGATGAATAAATATCTCATTCTCTGTGTAGATGATGAACGCGAAGTATTGGACAGCGTAGTACAAGACCTTTCCCGGTTTGAAGACAACTTTATAATTGAGGGCGCAGAGTCAGTGGCAGAAGCCAAAGAGGTTATCCAAGAAAACGCGGATGATGATATTAAATTGGCCTTAATTCTGTGTGACCACATAATGCCCGAACAGACTGGAATTAGCTTTCTGATTGAACTTAACGAAGCAAATGAAACAAAATCAGCAAGAAAACTGCTCCTAACCGGACAAGCCGATTTAGAAGCGACAATAAATGCGGTAAACAGCGCAAGCTTGGACTTCTACATTGCCAAACCATGGCATGGTGACGAATTGGTCAAAACTCTGACCCAGCAGTTAACGCAATATATGATTGAAAATGAACCTGATCTTATGCCTTGGGGACGAATTCTTGATACAGAAAAAATATTCAACGCAATCTCAGATAAACGCAGTCAATTTGGTGAATAAAAATCACACTTTAATCCATTTTCTGACTGTTACATCATTAGGCAAGGTAAAATGGCGTAATAATTGATTGCTTTTCAAACAAGTATAGTCAAAACGCCATTTATTTGATGACGCGAAGTGTTTAAAATTATATGGTTAGAAAAATAGTAATGTGAATTTGCTACTACCGAATTAACTTGAAGGACATAGGTTTACCTTAATTATGCGAAAAATACTTTTTATTGCTGCTCTTGCACTTACCTCTAGCTCTGCATTTGCCGCTTCAGATCCAAACAGCCCATCCGTTATGAGCAATTTTAACTATGACTATGTTGAAGCTCGCATTGGCATTGATCCTGTTACTTTCGGTGGCGCTTACAGTACATCTATTCACCCGAATGCGCATGCTGTTGTAAGAGTTGATTCAGAATTCGAGAGCGACTACAACCTTGCCGCAGGTTTGGGTTTCCACGCGCCAATTAATAACTGGGCAGATATGACCGGTGAAATGCTTTTACGTGGTGTTGATAAAAAAAATTCCAGTAGCGATCTCGGAATGGAAATTAACTTGGGTATTCGCCAATGGATAGGACCTCAGTTAGAGCTTGGTGGCAAAGTCGGCTATGTAGATATTGATGACGACGACGATATCATCGGTTCCGTTTATGCTCGTTTCCACTCAACAGAATTATTTAGCATTGGTATTGAAGGTAAAATCAATGACTTTTATGGCGACCAGTTAATGCTTACAACACGATTTAAAATGTAAATCCAATAAATCGTTCGCTATTAAACACAAAAAACCGAGATACGCGTATACGTAGCTCGGTTTTTTTACATCTGATTTTTGATATCCATCCACCGTTTGAAATTAGCCTTAACAGCGACTTTTCATCCACGAACCACTCAAACAAACTGTTCTTTATTTAATTTCGTGGCTTGCGTTTTCTCTGATTTGGGTGAGACACAGGAATAGCCGCAAGCAGTGTCTTTGTGTAATCGTCTTTAGGTGACTCAAAAATCTCGGATACCGTCCCATGTTCAACCACTTTGCCGAAATACATCACAGCAACGCGATCAGAAACATGTCTAACGACCGATAAATCATGCGAGATAAATATCATCGCAAGGTCCATTTCTTGTTGAAGGTGTAGTAATAAGTTTAATATCTGAGCTTGAACCGAAACATCGAGCGCCGATACAGACTCGTCACAAATTAGCAGTTTAGGCTTAAGGGCGATCGCTCTTGCAATACCAATTCGTTGTCTCTGACCACCCGAAAATTCATGAGGATAACGATTTTTCGCTTCCTTCGACAACCCCACTTTAACAAGTAACTCTTCAACCCATTTCTTCCGTTCTTCCTTCGTACCAATTCCATGGATAATAAATGGTTCTTCAATAATCATGCTAATGGTATGTCGCTGATTAAGCGATTCGAGCGGGTCCTGAAACACTATCTGCATGTCTTTTCTTAAAGGGCGCATTTGCTTAGTGGTATATCCCGTGATATCCAGCCCTTCAAAGAATATCTTTCCCCCATTTGGCTCATAGAGTTTTAGTATTGAACGTCCCAAGGTACTTTTACCACAACCTGACTCTCCGACGAGTCCTAATGTCTCGCCTCTAGAGACATGAAGTGACACGCCATCCACTGCTTTCACTGTGTATCCTTTACGAAACACACCGCTTCCAGACGTAAAATATTGTTTTAAGTTTTCAATCCGAATCACTTCTTGCATGCGTATCGCTCTTAACTGCCGTGTGGAAAATCAATAGTAATCATCTGCTTAGGAGGGTTATCTAGATTGGGCATTAACCTAAGTAACTTTTGCGTATAAGGGTGTTTTGGCGAATCAAATAATTCAAACACATCGGCTTGTTCAATGATTTTCCCCTCATACATTACAGCAACGTCGTCACACATTTCGGCAACAACGCTGAGATCATGAGTAATGAAAATTATCGCCATTCCTGTTTCTTCTTGCAACTCAGTCATCAACGCTAATATAGACGCTTGCACAGTAACATCCAAAGCAGTCGTTGGTTCATCACAGATTAATATGTCTGGTTTACAGGCCAATGCCATCGCTATCATTACGCGTTGTCGCATTCCGCCAGAAAGATTGTGTGGATATTCAGACAACCTTTTTTCAGGTTCAGGGATACGCACTTTCTCGAGCATCGCAATTGAAAACTGCAATCTCTGCTTCTTATTTAGCTCTTTTCGATGCAATACCAAAACTTCGTCGATTTGCGCCTTGATCGTCTGTACTGGATTTAATGCCGTCATCGGATCTTGGAAAATAATAGAGATGTTATTTCCGCGCATCGCATACATCTGTTCTGGAGGAAGTCCGAGCAAGTCGGTGCCTTTATACAAGATTTTGCCGCGTGTGACGTTCCCATAGGGCTTAGGTAGCAAGCCAAGGATAGACATAGATGTGACGCTTTTGCCACAACCAGACTCACCAACCAACCCGAGTGTCCGGCCTTGTTTTACGTCAAAATTCACACCATGAAGTACCTTAACCGTACCATCATCAGTAATAAACTCCGTTTCTAAATCACGCACTTGCAATATTATCTCAGCTTCGACCATCCTCTCCTCCCTTAAACCTATATTTGTTTAGAAAACTAGACGCTTAAGCTAAATCATCAAAACTTATATTTATCATTGATTGTCGTCACTGGCTCATACGTTGTGCCTTTCTTCATCGCAGCCAGCGTTTCCTTTTTAGCCTTCAGATCAATCCAATAGGTACCGAGATCAGATGGTGCGCCAGTACTAAATAAACTCGCTGTTTTTTTGGTCATGGGTTGTGCCGGGAATCTCATCCAACGCCAATGCGCGCTTCGTGTGTAAGGGACCATGTAGCCTGGAATAATGATGCTCGCGTCATCCACTATTTTCTGAATGGTTCGAGACAAGTCTTCGCGCTTTTCTCTGCTGAATTCAGAACGGAACTCCGTGATGAGTTTGTCCAATTCAGGCGTACTGTAATTTGTAAAGTTATTCGTTTGCGGCTTGTTTGCGTTTACGGAATGCAAGTATTCCCAATAATGGGGTTGCGAACTCGACCCCATTCCGTGAAATGAAATTTCATGTTTCTTTTCACTCACGTATTTAAACGCTGACGACCCATCAATAAGGTTTAGCGTAAACTCCATTCCCGCCAGCTTCGCCTGCTCTTTTAAGTAAGCCAATCTTGGGGTATGAAACCTTGCCGAATAGGTGATGGCAAATGTCAGTTTTTCACCTTTATCATTCTTTCGAATGCCATCAGAGCCAACGATATTGAAGCCTGCTTTGTCAAAAAACTGAGCCGCTAAAGCAGGATCAAAAGCAGGTGCGGTTATCAGTTCATTAGTAAACTTCTCCTGACCAACACCCATTCCATTCGGTTGCCTTGAGTAGTCGCCTCGTAATACCTTTTTTATCATGCCATCAAAATCTGTCGCATGCGCAATCCCTTTACGAACGTTGATGTCACTCAATTTAGGTTTGGCGGTATTCAACCACATTCCACCAGCCCCTTGAGGCACTTGATTGAACCCCCAAAATTTCTGGACGTACCCTTTCTGGTATATTTTACCGCTTGATTTTTCATGCCACAAAGAGGGACGAACCAAGTGATAAGAGTCCAAGTCACCCTTTTCAAAATGCTTTCTCGCGATATCATCGTCACGAATAATCTGAATTCTAATTTTTTGTACGTTGTAACGGTTTTTATAATAACGGTTGCTATACCCCCACCAATCTTCACCTACATGTTTAAAGGTAATTGAGCGTCCTTTCTTTACCTTATCTATCGCATAAGCCCATGTGGTCGGCTCTGCCTTAAAATTATACTTTCTTACAAAATCATCGTCGACACCGTCTCCGTTCTTGTCGGTATCTGGTTTATAAAAATGTTTTGGTCTTGGTGCCATACTCGTGCTTTCCAACAGGTCTTTTTTGTCTTTCGCTTCGGACAATGTGACCGAAATAGTATGATCATCGTACTTCACTACGTCTTTTAATACGGTGGTGTAGTAAGTGTTGTACCACGGCGCCACAATATCCTTAGAACGCATTAAGGTGAGCACATAGGTGAAGTCATCAGCGGTTACGGCCTCACCATCTGACCATTTCGCCTCGGGATTCAACCTATAAAACACCGTTTTATGGTCTTCGCTAAAAGCCCATTCAGTTGCAATATCTGGGATCCATTCACCCGTATCAGGATGCTTACTGACTAAGGACGGATGCGAGTCGAGCAACCAAGCACGAAATGAGCCATTTGCATCAGGCCCGACGGTTCTGAATGTTTGTGGAAAACTTGCAATAGAGGTGCGAAAAGTGCCGCCAAATTGCGCCTCTGTAGAGGCAAAAAGCGGATCGCTCACATTGGTTTCCCAGACTAAGTTCGAGGGTAAGGGTTGGTCTGCCCACCCATAAAAAGAACAACTGCAGAGCAGAATTGTCGCTATATTATTGTTCATTTTCATATCTACATCCTTGTGTACGCAAGCCCTAGCTATAGCGTGTAAATTTCTTAGGATCAAACGCCGCACGAACGGCCTCTCCGATAAATGTCACCATCACGAGAACCAAAACAATTGAGGTAACAACCGACATAACTATCCAGGGAGAGTCTAGGTTAGACTTTCCTTGCTGTAATAATTCTCCCCATGAAGGTGTGGGTGGCATTAATCCCAATCCTAAATAATCCAACGCGGTTAAGGCCGTAATATTACCGGCGATAGTGAATGGCGCTAATGTTACAATCATGACCATCGTATTTGGTAATATATGTTTAAAAAGAATACGTGCAGTAGAAGCCCCCAAAGCCCTAGCGGCCAGTACATACTCTCTTGCTGACTCCTTGTAGGTCATCGTTCGCATGTACCAAGTAATACCCATCCAACCAAAAAGAACATTGATAAAAACAAAAAGAGTGAACGTTGGTTGAATAATTGAAACCAAAATCATAATGACATACAAAAATGGCACCATTGACCAAACCTCTATTACCCTTTGGAATATGAGATCAAATTTCCCTCCCCAAAAGCCCATTGCACAGCCAACTGCGGTACCTATCACATAAGAAATAGCCATAGTGATTAATGCAAAACTCATTGCGATTCGAAATCCATAGACCAATCGAGCCAAAATATCTCGACCAATAATATCCGTTCCTAAATAATGTTTACTTTTCGCATCTGGCGCTGTCGGTGGATAATCGCCACTGTAGTCTTGTTCGTATGGGTTCCACGGAATAATAGGCAACAAAACAAAGTCACCGTTATCTTCTTCGATAAATTTTTGCTTTAATTCTCTATAATTGGCCTCTGAAAGGTAATCAAGACCGTATTCCGTCCCCGGAATAACATCAGAAAGAACAGGAAAGTGATACGTGCCCTGATAGCTCACTATTAAAGCTTTGCTGTTAACAAGCATCTCCGCAAAAATAGATAGCAACAGAAGCGTTGATAGAATCAAGAATGACCAATATCCCCGTTTTATTTCTTTAAACCGTCTGAATTTCCTTTGAGTTAAGGGGTCCATTTTAAATATCATACTACTCCCCAAACTTCACACGAGGGTCGACAAGAGCGACACACATATCAGAAAGAATATTGCCAACCAACAACATCGAGGCGTTTACCGCAACAATGCCCATCACGACCGGATAATCTCTTTCAACAATAGACTCATACCCAAGAAGACCAATACCGTTGATATCAAAAATAACCTCGATCAGAAATGAACCCGTCATGAAAAAGAGTAATGAATTCCCAAAGTGACTTGCTATTGGGATAAGGCTATTTCTGAGCGCATGTTTTCGCACAGCTTGTTGAAATGGCAGTCCTTTCGCAATTGCTGTGCGAATGTAATCGGCTGACAGGTTTTCCATTAGGTTATTTTTCATTGTCATCGTCAGAGTGGCAAAGTCACCAATCAGATAACAGATAAGTGGCAAAACGGCGTGCCATAACACATCGCTAGCTTGCTCATAAAAGGACTCATAGTCGTCAAAGTCATCGCCGACAAAGCCCCCCATTGGAAACCACTCCAAATTGTAGGCAAACCAGGTAATCAACAAAACACCAACCACATAACCGGGTAAGGCGTAGCCAATAAAAATCGCAATCGAGGAAAGTGAATCAAACACCGAACCATGTTTGAGTGCTTTAAAATATCCCAATGGAATTGATATGAAATAGGCGATGAAAAATGTCATACCACCATAAAAAAGTGAGACTGGCAAACGTTCTGCAATCATATCGGTCACAGGTTCGTAGTAGCGAGTTGATTCGCCAAAATCTAGAGACATGATTTTGGTCAACCATTCCCAGTACGCCTCCACTACGGGCTTATCTAAACCATAAAATTCATTGAGTTGTGCAATTTGGTCCTCTGAAAGAGCCGAGCTTGCGCCGACATCATTACTGACTGCCGTTTCGCTGCTATTAAATTGAATACTAGAAAGGATCCGTTCAACGGGTCCGCCAGGGACAAGGCGAGTGATGGCGAATATGAGAATAGTAATCCCTATAAAAGTGGGGATAACTAACATCATCCTACGTAGAAAATAATCAAACACTAAATATTGCGCTCCCAATCCATGGTTACAGGCAAACTAAAACGTATTTCAAGATATCATGCATATTCTCAGTAATCATATAGTTAATATTAGCTTTAGTTCCAGTAAAAGTAGCCATTGTTGCGTTTGAAATGAAAAAAACCTAGCGAGGGCTAGGTTTTTAGTATTAATTTTTTACTTGGGTATCGCGTTAAGAGAGGTCACAAGTACGTTTCAATTCCTTTTTCGTTTTATTGCTCAATAAGCTCCAGTGAGTACCTTCAACTGCACCAGCAAACTTCCACAACAGGTTAGTATCTGTATTTTCACCATATTGACGCCGCACCTTTTTATATACTTCAGCAGCACCAATCTCCATAAATGAACTGACATCAGAGATACCCGCTTTCTTAACCATCCTCTCCAAGGTTAATCGCATATTAGGTAAGTCTCTTAGCCGTTTACTCTCGGCGGAGTGTCGATATACCTTATTAGCAATCGACATTCGAATTGAACGTTCAATAAGACCATCAAGCCTTAAATACCTTTTGTTATAAAGTGTTGATATATCATAATAGTTGACCGTAACAACGGCTTGTTTTTTAACATGTCTGTACCGTTTACAGCCCAAGGCACGTAGGTCCGCGTCTAGATGTCCTCCTCCTCTTAAATACAGAGCATCACCAGTAATCAAAACAAACATAGCGTCTTGAATAAATAGCCCTATACCACCAAACATAGAGTGTTTATGAAAAACACCAAATTTTCCTGCATAACCATAAAAGTCTGAATTATTCATTAATTTCACCTCTGAAATAACATATTAATTTCTACAAACTTCAATGCCTTCAACGACGAATTAAACTTAAATTATTGTAATTGATATAATTATTAGAATAGTAACGCTATCATGGTACTACTGGACACGCTTCGTTGGCGAAATTGCTAGACGTTAGGCAGTATGAAATGGTTTATTTTTCGACTAACTTCACGTGAATACTCAACAAATTTAAAGAAAACACTCAAGAAAACATCTTTTGTTACATTTTCTGCTGTAGTCGCAGCCTACGCAGACAACTCCTTGCAAAATAGTGGCGCAATTAATTGAATATGTGGTTGGCAGAGAGCAGCAACCGCATGTAAGATTGATGCCAAGTAATTAGGACGAACTTCATGAATCATTTATCTTTTTTTTGGCTGCCTGAAAACAAAGCAGTCCTTTTAGACGGGCTAGAATCTGAATTTGCTCAATTAGTAGAGCAATCAATTCAAACCGGGCGCATAACGTTGCCACCAATACCCGAAGTGGTGCTTAAAATTCAGCAATTGAGCATCGGAGAAGAAACAAGTGTGTTCGATATTGCGGAGTGTCTTATTGATGACCCGAGCTTGGCTGCGGTTGTCATTCGTGTTGCTAATTCCATCTTTTTTAACAGACGGAATATTACCTGCACAGATATACAAACTGCAGTATGCAGACTAGGTATCTATAGAGTCCGCGATATCGTGACTGCCCAGTCTATTGAGCAACTTAAACACAGTTCTCACCTTTCAAAGCAATGTCGTAAAATATTGGTCAACAGTGCTTCGACGTCACGAGAGTTAGCGGCAACAATGCTTTTAGTGACTCAGGAAATACAGAATTATCAACCTGAAGAGTATGACTACCTAGAAGCTGAAAAAGCGTTGCTTGTAGGATTATTAGCCGATATTGGCCTTTTTTGTCTGGTAAGCGAATACCATTACTATCTCGACAACGGCAATTATATAGACGAGCAATTAGCTATGCACATCTTTGAATCACGTTGTGCCGTGACGAGCGAGCTGGTGCTAAAACATTGGTTATTTGATAGAGATTTTCTCGAGGTAGCGACGAACAAAAAACACCAAAAACGCGCCGATGAACAGGAAAAAAATGAAGAAATAAGTTACCTGGATATTGCTCGCATCGCTCACCATCTTCTGATGTTCAGAAAACAAGATGAAGCAATTGACGATCACCATGTCGAGATTAACCTTGCAGGTGCACAAGCCATGTATGAGCTAAGTAACCTACCAATGAATGAATTTAACACCCGCATTGCGGATGTTATGACGGCAACCGGGCTATAGCCTCAAATTACACAGGTTCTACCATGTTTTCAGGGATGATTTTTATTTTTACCCCACTGGTTGTGGGGTATCTATTTTCTATATCAAATGCAAAGTTACTCGACCAAATCAACAGCAATACGTCTCGATTGGTCTATGTAATACTTTTCTTAATGGGGCTTAGCCTAGCTGCATTGGATAACTTAAGTGCCAATTTACAAACTATTCTAAAATTCACCTCAACGTTTTTCCTTCTAATGGGAATGTGCAATTTGTTGGTGCTGCCCTTTATTGACAAGCTATTTCCACTCAAAACTGAACAATCCAACAAAAAGCTCCCACTCTCTTCGATGGCGTTAGAGTCAGGGAAACTCATTTTGGTCGTGGGCTCTGGTTTGGCGGTTGGATTGTTACTTAACTTTGATCTCCATTGGGTTGAGGACGCGAGTGAGTGGATATTGTTTTTCCTACTATTTCTTATTGGTATTCAACTTAGAAACAGTGGTCTTACACTTAGGCAGATACTGCTGAATAAACATGGCATGATCATAGCGGTCGTTATCGTACTAACATCTTGGATTGGTGGGCTGCTTGCCGCTCTATGGTTAGATATTCCCCTCACTCGTGGTTTAGCGATGGCTTCTGGGTTTGGATGGTACTCGCTTTCCGGCATCTTAATGGGGGATGCGTTTGGTCCTGTATATGGTGGCGCTTCTTTTATGATAGAGCTTTTAAGAGAGCTTATTGCTTTGGTTATGATACCGATGCTAATTCAACGCCGACCCTGTACTGCTATAGGTTACGCCGGTGCAACAGCAATGGACTTTACCCTACCCGTGATTCAAACCTCTGGTGGTGTACGCTGTGTACCAATTGCGATAGTTAGTGGCTTCATCCTAAGCTTGCTTGTCCCTCTATTTATGCTTTTTTTCGTTTCGTTAAGTAGCTGAGTAAAAAATGTGATAACTAACTCTTTTCAAACCCGTTAATGAGATGTTACTTATTGGTACATTAGTGTAAACTTGTTTACTTATATTAAATCCTATTTATTGCCGCTTTTTTTGCGAGCAAGTTATTCGCCCAAGAACATGCCCAAGGAACGTAAATGAAACGCTTTCTCATTGCAGCTCTATTGTGTAGCGCCTCAACACTGTCTCAAGCAGCTGATACACAATGCCTGTCAAATAAATATGACGCCTACATAGATGCATCTTTAACCTGGTATCAAGATCTCATCGAATTGACAACTCAGCAATATCCGGATTTGGAAGAGGTCGGTGCGTGGTTCTATAATGGTCGAAAAAACCATTTCGAACTAAATCGCGGTGCCGTACACTATTACCTGAATGAAGACATGAGCAAAGTCTCAACAGAAAAGCCTGTCGAAGCATGGTTACAACTAGAACAAATAGATATAAAAAACCTTGCTAGTCGTGACGATGAATTAGGCAAACTGGCTTCAGATAGCTTTAGCGATAGACAGTCGAAACCTCATGCGAAGAACTACGAATTGCGTTCTGCATTTGCCGATTTACTTAGTCATCCAAATAAAATTGATGATGTATTAAGCAAGTACAATCAGGCCATCATTGAAGCAGAAGAAGTTAATTGCCTGTAATTAAACAGGTTTTTATATACTGCATCATCTTTAAGAATTGAGTTTTCACAATTAAAACGGGACATTGTTCCCGTTTTCGTTTAGATTGAGCGGCTCAAAATAGTTGATAATATTAAATACGTCGTTTGTATGGTAACGAAAAACAAAACAGCAGATGTAAGTCTTGAAAGCTTGCTTCGAATCTTCACTGTCCCAGAAGCCGCAGATTCTGCACTCACTCAAATTGAAGCGAAACTGTCGCAAAATTTAAATGAATTTTTGCGCGAGCATATTGTCGCCGAAGAAAAACCACTACGCGAAATTGAAAAAGATTTCTCTGAAGCGGCGATTCCTGAAGTGCCGGTATTTGTTTCCGATCATACTCAGCACTTATTGGACACCCTCGTTTCTCATTCGGTACATACCTCTGCACCAAGCTTTATTGGCCATATGACGTCGGCACTGCCCTATTTCTTGATGCCTTTGTCAAAGATAATGATCGCTTTAAATCAAAACTTAGTGAAGATAGAAACCTCCAAGGCATTCACACCTCTTGAGAGGCAAGTATTGGGTATGTTACATCGTCTTATATACCAGCAAGATGACGTATTTTATGAGCAATGGATGCATAGCGCCAAACACTCACTAGGCTCGTTCTGTTCCGGTGGAACTATCGCTAACATTACCGCGCTCTGGGTAGCACGAAATAATGCCCTCAAGGCCGATAACGAATTTAATGGTGTTGAAAATGAAGGGCTTTTCAATGCAATGAAACATTATGGCTATGAAGGTTTAGCGATATTGGTTTCAGATAGAGGCCATTATTCCCTTAAAAAAGCAGCGAATATATTAGGTATTGGACAGGATTCACTGATCCCGGTTAAAACCGATGAGAATAATCGGCTTTGTACTCTAGCGCTCCAAGAAAAAATTGCCGAGTTGAAGCAGAAAAACATCAAACCATTCGCGATCATTGGTGTCGCAGGCACAACGGAAACAGGCAACATTGATCCCATTCGCGAGATAGCAGAAATTAGTCAACGCGAAGGGTGTCATTTCCATGTAGATGCAGCTTGGGGTGGTGCGACATTAATGTCAAACAATCACCGTCACCTCCTGGATGGTATCGAGCTAGCCGACTCAGTAACTATAGATGCACACAAACAACTCTACATTCCAATGGGCGCGGGAATGGTATTGTTCAAAAACCCTGATGATATGGCGGCAATTGAACACCATGCCGAATACATATTAAGAAAAGGGTCAAAAGATTTAGGTAGCCATACATTAGAGGGTTCACGCTCTGGTATGGCGATGCTTGTTTATTCCAGCATGCATATAATCAGTCGACCTGGTTATGAATTGCTTATCGATCAAAGCATTGAGAAAGCGAAGTATTTTGCTGGCCTAATTAAACAACAACCCGATTTTGAACTTATCTCAGAGCCTGAACTTTGCCTACTGACTTATCGATATGTTCCATCATTAACAGCCAAAGCTTTACTCGTTGCCGATAAAGATCAGAAAAAAAAGCTACATAGGCTATTAAATGGGCTAACCAAATATGTACAGAAACGACAACGAGAAGAAGGAAAAACGTTCGTGTCGCGGACCAAACTCAACCCACATAACTGGGACAAAATGAATACGATAGTATTTCGAGTTGTATTAGCCAATCCGCTTACCACCAAAGGAATTTTACAGTCAGTACTTGATGAGCAACGAGAAATCTCAATGAACAGTGGTTCGTTAATGAAAGAAATAACCAAATTAACGCATTCGATTCTTAAGTAATTTTCAGAACTGTAATTTTTTTTCGGTGTCCTGTAACTATCAAATCAATATGGCGCAAAAACCGTGCGGTTTTTGCGCATATATCAATCGTCCGCTTCCAAAACTGAAATTTTGTTTGAACTTTGTCATAGATTCGCCAATTAGTCGTCATTTTCACTCGCTTTTGTTTCAAGCACAGCGGCAGATAGGTTTATACTAAATACAGTCGTAAATTATCGAATAATAAGCATATTATCTATAACTTAGACGGCTTTTAGTTCTCTTACTTATTGATGAACTTACTTTTTTAGATGTTTGGTTTTCTGACCTTGAGTTGAATAGGGCCACACACTTACTCGCTGCATTAACTATTAGATAATATTATGAATACACTGGAAAAAATTCAAAAAAGCCTAGAGAATTTCAGCAAATCTGAACGTAAAGTGGCTGAAGTTATTATGGCGGCGCCACAAACTGCGATTCATTCTAGCATCGCCACGCTGGCAAAAATGGCCGACGTAAGTGAACCAACTGTAAATCGCTTTTGTAGAAGGCTCGATACTAAAGGCTTCCCAGACTTTAAACTTCATCTTGCGCAAAGCCTAGCAAACGGCACGCCTTACGTTAATAGAAACGTAGAAGAAGACGATGGACCTGACGCCTATACGCACAAAATATTTGAATCAACCATGGCCTGTTTAGACGTCGCGAAAAATAGCTTAGACGCCTCTCAAATAAACCGAGCGGTTGATCTTCTTACTCAGGCAAAACGCATATCTTTCTTTGGCCTAGGCGCATCTTCAGCCGTCGCGAAAGATGCTCAAAATAAATTTATTCGTTTCAATATTCCAATTGCTTCCTTTGAAGATATTGTTATGCAACGTATGAGCTGTATCAACTGTACCGACAATGACGTGATTGTATTAATCTCGCATACCGGTAGAACCAAGAGCATGGTTGAAGTGGCAAACTTAGGACGTGAAAATGGCGCGACCGTCATTGCGATCACGTCGAAGGACTCACCACTTGATAAGGCCGCATCACTATCTATTACTTTAGATGTACCCGAAGACACTGATGTGTATATGCCAATGGCTAGCCGCGTAGTACAAATGACCGTGATTGATGTACTTGCCACTGGCTTTACACTTCGCCGTGGTTCTGGTTTTAGAGAGAATTTGCGACGGGTAAAAGACGCATTGAAAGATTCTCGATACGATAAGATAACCCAGTTGTAAAACTGGCCGTCAATCAAAACAATCAATGTAACGCGATTCAAACACTTCATCCCCAAGAAAATTGGGGATGACTACACCTCTTCTCTAGATTGAAAATCTACTTCTTCAATTTTGACGCTGCCTGATACCACAACACCATCATCGAGGCCAGCAGGCTCCTCACATGAGCAAACTTGCTGAAGAATGAAAACTAAACGGTCCTCATTTAACGGTAGTGGATTGCCTTTTATTGACGACGATTGCATGGCATCCCTTGCCACTCGATGGAATGATGTATTACAGATGCCAAACTCACTTAGATTAGGCAACTCAAGCCGTTCTAGCATCATTTTAATCCAAGCTATGCTGTCCAAATAGTCTGCCTCCGGATTTTGGGTAACAATTTTAGCTATCTCCCCGTAGCGATTAAGAATATCACCTCGTCCATTCTCCTCTGCTGATTTAATGTTCTCATCCATGACAAAAGGGGCCAGCCTTGCGGTAATGATACTGTGAGGTGCTTCTATTTTTCCTCCTAGGGATGAAGCCAAACCATGAGCAGCGCCTAGCTTAGCGTTGCTAATAGCCATTCCACCTAACATTGCCGCAAAGGCTAGGTCTGATCTCGCTTTACAATCATTATTTTTACAGCCAGAAATGACCGATGTCGTCAATCGCCTTAGCCCTTCTTCACAAATTGTATCTGTCAACGGATTGGGGTCACCACAAACATAGGACTCCATTAGATGAGTAAAGGTTTCGAGCGCACCTCGGCTTGATATATTTAGGTTGGTGTCATAGGTTAACGTTGGGTCAATAATCGCAACATCAGGTAAGATATCGGGCGAACGAAGGCTCACTTTGACCCTGTCTTGGCCCGACCTCAACACGGCTTTGTTGGTAACTTCAGAGCCAGTACTTGCCGTGGTTGGGATAGCGATAAATGGAAGCGGTTTGGTTTTTAAGGGGACACTTCGACCAACAACTTCAACGTAGTCATAAAGATCTCCCTGGTTTGGGATAATCGCTGATAACGCTTTTCCCATATCGATAACACTTCCGCCTCCTATCGCTACCACCATATCTGGCTTAAATCGACGCCCCACTACAGCGGTTTCTTCAACCATGGAGATATTGGGTTCACCTGATATAGATACATGCTGGTAACGCATGTTTTGACTTCTTAAGTATGCCACTACAGGCGCGGCACGAGCCATGCTTTTTCCAGTCACAAGTAAAACACTATATCCATATTGGTTGAATACAGATAAGGACGAATTAAGCGCTCCTTCACCAAATATAACCTTTGCCGATGTCATAAACTGAAACATGCAGACCTCCATTAAAAATTCTAAAACTAGGTTGCTTGAGTTTGAGTTCTTGTTTATTGATTTAGTACAATGTGCGTGCACTCTCTCAAGTGTAATTGTAAAACTATGTATTTGTTCACATTGTGCATGTATATGGAATGACAAGCTATATGCCCGTCTTGACCAGCGATTCGACGTATATTCTTTCATCTATATTTAATGATAGATTATACCTATCAGATTCAAAGGATATTCCATCTTTATTTTCTTCAAATATTAGGGCATAGTGAGCGCATAAAGACATCGTTAGTCCATAAAAAGTGGTTAATCCATAACGAATTAGTTAGCTTAAACAGATTTAGGAGAGAAGTTATGTTTGTTGTTATTTTTGGTCGCCCTGCATGCCCGTTTTGTGTACGAGCAAAAGAAATCGCGGAATCGTTGAAAGAAAGTCGTGATGATTTTAACTATCGTTATGTAGATATTCACGCTGAAGGTATTAGCAAAGCGGATCTAGAGAAAACAGTGGGTAAACCTGTAGAGACAGTGCCTCAGATCTTTATCGATCAAGACCACGTTGGTGGTTGCACAGAATTTGAAACCTATGCTAGAGCAAACCTAGGCTTGTAGTAGTAAGGTGTTCAAAACGAGTTATCTGATATTAAAGCCCTCTTAAGGGCTTTTTTTGTACTCGAATTTTTACGTAAAGCCTTCATCGGTTTATTTTAATCTTAACATTTGACTGAATCAGCAAAATAGATGTAATGAGGCGGACTTCATTGGCGTCTCTTAACGGACTGCAGAATAAGATTTATATTGTTCATGAACTTGCTTAGCTAGGTATTCGTTCAATAATCAAAGAAAAGCATAAATTACGCTTATCTTTTATAAATATTCAGATACAATTCATTCATACGCATTCTATTTCAAATTATAAATTTTTGAGTTAAATCTGTGAATATTGATGTCGCTTTAATCCTCGAACAGAATCAAATATTACTCGTTTTTGTCGTTCTCGCCATTGGCTTAGCAATAGGTAAAATACGCTTTGGTGGTTTTCAACTAGGAAACTCAATTGGCGTGCTTATTACCGCACTCGTCATGGGTAACCTTGGGTTTTCAATTGGCCACGAGGCATTAACCATTGGTTTCATGCTATTTATCTATTGCGTAGGCATTGAAGCTGGACCCAACTTCTTCGGCATCTTTTTTAGAGATGGTAAGCATTATTTGATGCTGAGCTTAATCGTGCTTGTTTCTGCTATTTCTCTCACCTATTTCGCTAGCCGCTTGGTTGGGTTAGATTACGGTCTCTCGGCTGGACTAATGGCTGGCGCATTAACTGCAACACCCGTACTAGTTGGTGCTCAAGATGCTCTGAATTCGGGTTTAGCAACACTGCCACATAATGCAGACATGGAACTGGTGTTACAAAACCTATCCGTTGGCTATGCACTTGCTTATTTGGTTGGTTTGATAAGCATGATACTGTTTGCGAAGCTACTCCCGAAACTACAAAAGCAAGATTTACACGACAGTGCAGAGCAAATAGCACAAGAGCGTGGTATCGGTAGTGCCGCCCATAGAAAGGTTTATTTGCCGATTATTCGAGCGTATCGTGTCGGCAAAGAACTCATTAATTGGATCGATGGTAAAAACCTTCGAGAACTGGGTATATATCGTCAAACTGGTTGTTACATCGAAAGAATCAGGCGTAATGGCATACTAGCCCATCCTGATGGAGACGCCATCCTACAAGAGGGTGATGAAATTGCATTGGTTGGTTACCCCGATAGCCATGCCCGATTAGACCCAAGTTTTAGAAATGGTAAAGAGGTATTCGACCGCAATTTACTCGACCTGCGAATTGTTGAAGAAGAGATAGTGGTAAAAAGTGACAGCATATCTGGTAAAAAACTATCAGACCTTAACCTTTCGGAATATGGCTGTTTCTTAAACCGAGTAGTCAGAGCTCAGATCGAGATGCCAATGGATCTCACCATTGTTTTGGCTAAGGGTGACATTCTGCAGGTTAGTGGTGAAAAGAGCCGCGTATTAGGGCTAGCTGAACGTATTGGTTTTATATCTATACACAGTCAAATGGCCGATCTATTGGCTTTTTGCAGCTTTTTTATCCTTGGTATTCTCTTTGGGTTAGTGACCATGACTTTCGGTCAAGTCACCTTTGGCTTAGGTAATGCAGTGGGACTTTTACTCGCAGGTATTACTCTCGGGTTCTTAAGAGCAAATCACCCTACCTTTGGCTACGTTCCTCAAGGTGCATTGAATATGGTGAAGGATCTTGGCTTAATGTTTTTTATGGCGGGAATAGGTCTTAGTGCGGGTGGCAATCTATTCACCTTTATGAATCAGACCGGATTACAGATCATACTAATTAGCTTGATTGTAAGCGTGGTTCCTGTGGTTCTCGCTTACCTTGTTGGAGCTTATGTCTTTAAAATGAATAGAGCTTTGCTCTTTGGAGCAATCATTGGTGCGAGAACCTGTGCACCAGCGATGGACATTGTTAACGAATATGCAAGGTCCACGATCCCAGCTCTAGGTTATGCAGGTACTTACGCTATCGCGAATATTTTAATGACGCTTGCTGGCACCCTACTCATCATTTTGAGCTAAATCGATTTATGCCAACACTTTCGTCTTGATCTTATGATCAAAAAAGCGCTCAAATGAGCGCTTTTTTATTACCACATAAACTTAGATATCGATGATATCAAAGTCTACAGCAGGATTAACATCTGCCTCGTAGTCGACGCCATCAACGCCAAAACCAAATAACTTCAAGAATTCTTCTTTGTACTCGACGTAATCAGTCAATTCTTTCAGGTTTTCAGTCGTGATTTGAGGCCACAACTTACTACAGTACTCTTGAATATCATCACGCAGTTCCCAGTCATCAAGACGTAGACGATTACTTTCATCCACCTCTGAAACCGACCCATCCGCTTTATATAAGCGCTGGCTAAACATGCGTTGGATCTGTTCGATACAACCTTCATGCACACCTTCTTCACGCATCTTCTTAAACACCATCGCGATATAAAGAGGCATAACCGGTATAGCAGAACTTGCTTGTGTAACAACCGACTTCAGTACTGCCACATTAGCACTGCCATTAAACGCCGCCAATTTCTCATTGAGTGCGTTGGCTGCACGATCTAGATCCATCTTCGCTTTACCAAGCGCGCCGTCCCAATAGATAGGCCACGTCAATTCCGTACCAATGTAGCTATAGGCAACGGTTTTGCATCCCTCAGCTAACACGTCAGCTTCAGATAGAGCATTAATCCAAAGCTCCCAATCTTCCCCACCCATAACGGTAATCGTATCGCTGATTTCTTGCTCGTTAGCTGGCTCAACACTCGCTTCGATGATCACATCTTTATTCGTATCAACGGCAGTAGAACTATAAGCGCTTCCGATCGGTTTCAATGTTGAACGAATCAACTCACCCGTGTCCGGCAATTTACGTACAGGTGAAGCCAGCGAATAAACGACCATGTCGATCTGACCCAAATCTTCTTTAATGAGATCAATCGTTTTCTGTTTTGCTTCATTTGAAAACGCATCACCATTTAAACTTCTCGCGTATAGGCCTTCTTCATGTGCTAGCTTTTCGAAAGCAGCGGAATTGTAATAACCTGCTGTTCCTGTTTTCTTTTCGGTACCCGCTTTTTCAAAGAAAACACCAATGGTTGAAGCCCCACCACCAAATGCAGCGGTAATTCGAGAAGACAAACCGTAACCACTAGAGGAACCAACCACCAAAACACGCTTTGGTGCATTAACAATAGGACCTTGAGCTTTGGTGTAAGCAATCTGTTCTTTGATGTTTGCTTCACAACCTACTGGGTGTGTAGTGGTGCAAATAAAACCACGAATTCTAGGTTTGATGATCATTTTCAGCGTCCTTTAATATAAAGCTTGGGCAATAGTAACAACTTTGCCTTTATTATTCTGGCTAGAATAAAAGGTTAATCAAGAAATCGCATCAATTTTCTTACAAATTACTGTTCATTTATAAGTGGTTGGAGTAGTTGTCGCATAAAAATGGCGCATGTATAACTAGAATCAACGTCAAACAGGACCATTATCACTTTCTATCAATAAGGTTTAGGATTAGAAAATAAAAAGGCATCTTAAATGAGATGCCTTTACTGTCCAATTTTTATTGGTTTTTCTTCACCAACGAACGTTAAGCAACACTGTTGAGCTTCGGTTCTGATTGCTTATAAGTTTTCACTTCAGAGAAGTCATGACTAAAGTGGTCAACTTGAATAGCTTTACTTCGTAGCGCTTCAGCTTCATTAATCTGATCCACTTCTTTTTGGGTAAGAACACCCGCTTCCAACGCTTGCTGGAGACGCTCTACTAACGGACCTTTTCTCACGACCTTACCATCCTTAACACCTTGAATGAGTTTTCTTTCAAGCCCGCGAACACTATACAACTTGATAAATGCTCGTTCCATCAGCCCAACCGCATCATCTTCTTTTACGCCTACGTAACATAGGTGAGTTAAGCGATCACGATGCGCACCCGGCGTCATCAAAGACTCTGCAATCTTAACTGACAACTGATCCGCTGGTTTCTTAAAGCGATTGCCTAATGGGAATACAAGCACACTTAACATGTGTCCAGCAATACGATTAGGGAAGTTGGTATACGTTTCTTGTAGCGCTTGGGAAGCGCGATACAAGCAATGTTGGATAGAGTAATCCACATACACCAAGTCGCTTTGTTGACGTCCTTCATCTTCGTACTTCTTCAGTACCGCTGACGCCATATAAAGAAAACTCAATCCATCGCCTAACCTTGCCGATATCATCTCTTTACGTTTTAGATCACCACCCAACGTTGCCATCGCCACATCAGAGCTAAGTGCCAAAGCGCGACTGATACGAGTTAGGTCTTTGTAATAACGCTTTGTTGGACCACTCATATGCGCCTTGATAAACGCTGAACCAGTGATACCAGCCGTGAAAGCACCAAAGGTGTTCTTGAGACCATGGCCGATATGTTTGAATAACAACTCATCGAACTCTTTCGCGCCTTGCTCTTGATCTGGGTTGGCGGCGGCGGCCATCTCTTTTAACACATATGGATGACAACGTGTTGCGCCTTGACCAAAGATCATAAGGTTACGAGTCAGTATATTCGCTCCCTCAACCGTGATAGCAACAGGTGCTCCAATATATTGATTCGCAAGATAGTTCATCGGACCTTGCTGTATACCACGACCAGCATGAATATCCATTGAGTCATCGAGCAATGTACGTGCCATTTCTGTCATATGGTATTTAGCAATAGCAGTGACAATACCCGGCTTCTCTTTCAGATCAAGTGAGGTCGTCGTTAGCGTACGTGTGGCTTCTAACATATACGTTAAACCGCCGATACGACCCATCGCTTCAGCGACACCTTCAAATTTACCAATGGAAAGCCCAAACTGTTTGCGTACATAAGCATAGGCACCTGTCGTACGTGAAGTAAGGTGTCCGGTTGCCGCCCCCATTGCTGGTAAAGAGATACCACGACCTGCAGACAAACACTCAACCAACATCCGCCAGCCTTTACCTACATAATCTTGACCACCGATTACCCAGTCCATCGGAATGAATACGTCTTCACCACGAGTAGGGCCGTTCATAAATGCAAGGCCGAGCGGGTCATGACGGTCGCCAATCTCTACTCCTACATGATCCGTGGGTATCAAGGCACAGGTAATGCCTAAATCGACCTCACCACCAAGTAAACCGTCAGGGTCTTGAAGCTTGTATGCCAGACCTAATACAGTAGCGACTGGTGCTAGCGTAATGTAGCGTTTGTTCCAGCTAATTCGCATACCAAGGACTTCTTCACCTTCGTGCATACCCATACAAACCGTACCCATATCTGGAATACCGCCCGCATCGGAACCCGCTTCCGGACCCGTCAAAGCAAAACAAGGTATTTCGCGCCCATCAGCAAGCCTTGGTAACCAATAGTCTTTCTGTTCTTGTGTCCCATAGTGAGAAAGCAACTCACCAGGACCTAAAGAGTTGGGCACCATAACTGTAACGCCAGCACTGCCATTACGAGAAGCGATCTTTGTCACGATGGTTGAGTTAGCATGAGAAGAAAACGCTCTTCCTCCATACTCTTTAGAAATAATTAATGAGAAAAAACGCTCTTTAAGGATATAGTCCCAGACATTTTTTGGAAGATCTCTGTCTTTCTTAACAATCTGATGGTCGTCCAACATTTCCAACAAGGTTTCAACCTCATTGTCGATGAACGATTGCTCTTCCGCTGTCAACGAAGGCTTAGGATAATGATGCAACTTTTGCCAGTCTGGTGATCCAGAAAATAGGTCGCCATCCCACCACACACTACCCGCTTCCATTGCTTCTTTTTCTGTGTCTGACAATGGTGGTAATACTTTCTTAAACATTTTAAATGCTGGGTCACTTACCCATTTTCTACGTAGAGAGCACATAGTCCGATCCTTTTGTTCTATAAGTACTTTTATTTTTAAAATAAGTAGTTAGTTATTGGTAACGTTTCACTTTGCTTAAATAGTAATTTTTTCGTTCAATCTTTAATCCGCGCTAACCCCAGCCGCTAGATAAGGGATAAGTTGATTTATCACTACCGATGAATCAACGGCTTGACCATAATCGTTAATTGCGATTTCACTTAATGCCTGACTTGAGGCCATAGTGAATACGCAGGTTCCCAGCGTAAAATGCAATCGCCAAAAAAGCGTTTCTGGTGATAAATTTGGGTTAGCTTTAACAATCAAATTAGTAAATTGAGAAAGTACTTCACTATATCGGGTTGTGATAAACCATCTCAAGTGGCCTTGCACATCGGTATAGCCTCTTCCAATCAATGACATAAAACGAGATGCGCCATGAGGTCTTAATTCGTTAAGTTGCAACAATGGCTTTTTCAGACAAGAGAATACGTCTTCCATTGAGAAATTATCTGTTTGGCTTAGAATACGCAGTTCTTCACCTACAGCAGGCATGAATGCTTCTAAGTATCGATTAAGCACAGCCCTTACTAAGGTTTTTTTGTCTCCAAAGTGATAATTGACCGACGCCAAATTCACATTAGCTTTACTGGTTATCGCTCGTAATGAAGTATCGTTAAAACCTTGCTCTGCAAATAGGCTCTCTGCTACATCTAATATCTTATCTTTCGTTTTGTTTTTCTGAGCCATTTCAATCAACCGTATTAAACAACTGTTTGAAATATACATTCGCCGAACAAAATTAACAAGTATTTAACATCACATTTATGAGAATTAGTCATAAAAAATTTAGGCATGAATGAAATGAAATTAAATTGAACTGTCTTGAATAAGAGGGGTCATATAAGTGTAGTAAGCAGAGCATTGCTAAGTTTAAGAAGGTGTAGACTTGTTTTCTCACTGTTTTACTCCACATACTGCTTTTTCTTATTAACTCCTATGTTTGTATCGCCCAACCCACTTTGGATTGGGCATTTTTTTGCCCGTATATAAGCTCGGTCGTTCAAACTATTAGTAAATAATAAAAAACCCCTGAACCATGTGGTTCAAGGGCTTGCTAATTCTTAAATGACTTGTCTATCTAACTCTCTTCTAAATCAATTTACGCTTTCTTTGGTAGTGAGATGCTTAATAGAACATAACCCAAAATTGCGGCGGTCGTTGAGCCGAGTAGTATGCCTAGACGTGCATAGGTATCGAACTCTGCACTCACCCCCGTAAACGCGAGTGATGAGATAAAGATAGACATGGTAAATCCAATACCACATAAGACCGACACTGCAAATATATGTTTCATATTCACACCTTCAGGTAACTTAGCCACACCGCTTTTAACCGCTATCCAGCTAAAACTAAAGATACCTAATGGTTTACCAACCAGTAGCCCTAACGCGATACCCAAAGGCAACATAGAGGTCAATCCGGATAATGACACACCAGCTAACGAGATGCCTGCATTGGCAAAAGCAAATATTGGTAAAATCAAGAACGCAACATAAGGGTGCAGTGCGTGCTCTAAATGCTTAAGTGGAGACTCTTCACCTTCTTTCCCTTTCAGAGGTATAGCGAAACCAATAACGACACCGGCCAATGTGGCGTGTACACCGGATTTCAAAACGGCTATCCATAGGATCAACCCAGCGATAACGTAGTAAGGCAGTTTTGTCACGTTCTTAGAATTCATCATAAACAGAACACCTGTCATAATGAAACCGATCGTCAGTGCAAGCGTAGACAGATCACCACTATAAAATAGAGCAATGATAACAACGACACCCAAGTCATCGATGATAGCCAAAGCCAGTAAAAACACCTTTAATGAAATAGGCACTCGTTTACCAAGCAACGCCATAATACCAAGTGCGAATGCAATATCTGTCGCCGCTGGTATGGCCCAACCTTGCATTGCTTGTGGGTCACCATAATTGAATAGTATATAAATTAATGCAGGAGCTAACATACCGCCAACGGCGGCAATTGCTGGAAAAATAGCGGTTTCTTTGGACTTTAATGCGCCTTCTAATAGCTCTCTTTTTACCTCAAGACCAATTAAAAGGAAAAATATCGCCATTAATCCATCGTTAATCCAGTGCGACACCGACATGCCAAACACATAGGTGTGCAATACATTGTTGTAAGATTCACCAAACCCTGTATTCGCTACAACCATAGCGACAGCCGCCGCTATAACGAGCAGTATGCCACCAGCCGATTCCATTTTAAAAAAGTCGCGAATTCCGTCACTCATTGATCTTCCTCTAACTCACTTTACCGCTGTGCCTATCTAACTAACAACAATGCATTTGGTTAAGCAACATTATGTCTGTGATTATTATTACATAAGAATAGGCGCAGTTTATACGATAGGCCAACTTAGGAATAATCGATTGTTTAGATGAATATATTCGGTTTTTCCGAGCATTGGACGAACATTGAACGTTATTTGTATATTTACGAAGCCGATCCTGACTTAAAATCCCACAAGCTGAAGCATCCCATAAGCATCTTGCGTTCCCATTGCGGACACCGGCCCTTGCCAATATGGATTATAAAACGCATGCCAGAGGTCATCACGAAGAGGGGTAATAATTAGATCTATATCTAATTTTTCTATGCTTATTTGCCACGTTAATGGGACTGATTTTCCATTTATCATCGGCGTAAATTCTAATGCAGACATCACTATATCGGTGTCTGCTAAAGGAAGAATGGAACCATCTCGTTTCACCAACATACCATAGTTATAGACAGGATAATTAGGAATACGAGTTTGATTAAGCTGCAGGTGCCCTCCATCGGCCAAATGGAGATTAACAGTCACCGCCTTCTGCCCTTCGATAACGGCTAGATCACTGCCCCACTCCTTGCTTAGCCATGCCTGTCCATTCACAGTAACAACCTTACCATCGAGTACAAGTTGACCCGACGAACGAACAGACGGCGCACCGAAGCCATAAGCTGCGATAGGCAATAGATCATGCTGTTCTTGGTAGCCTTTGTCGCCGTTAAAAATAAAACCCTGACGAGAAGATGAACTTAATTTGAGAGCAAAATCATCGGTTTCCACTTGTAAAATCCCTGGCAAGGGCGAGGAACTTATCGAGCGCCAGCTCCAGTTATCTATCCACAGCCGAAATGGACGAGCTCGAAATCCAGCTTGTCCTATACCACCTCTAGCGATACGTTGCTGTTTCCATACTTTATCTTTTGAGGTGACAACCGAGTTAGACAGATAGAGCTGATTGCTGTTCCACCCATTAGCTTCGCTCTCATTCCGAGCAATGCAATAATAGTTCCATTGAACTGAGTAGAGTTCACCGTCATCGCCCACTAGGTTAGCGAAATACTGCCATCCCTCTCGTTTAAATTCATGGTGAAATGAAAAGCTGTCCGGAAACGAAACCGAAACACCCGGTAAAACGGGTTCAAAGACCGATTTTTGACTGTTAGAAAATGCGTAGGTAATGGTCTCTTTCTCAGAAGAACGACCAAACGAGAGATAGTAAAAAAGCCCAGCAACCAAGATAATGAGAATGGCGGCCAACATAATGACTATATTGCGTTTTTTTACAAGCATCTTCATAGTTACAATGCATCTCTAAGTGATTTCATTGGTGTTCGTTTGATCATACCTATGATGGGTAAAATCCCTGCTAGTATGAGCGCGATCATGGCCGACGCAAAGGTATTTAGATATTCCCACGGAATAACATACAGGGGCATCGTCCAACCAAAGGATTCTTTTAGTACCACTTCTACCATCACTTTCGCAAGCGCTAAACCTAACGGCATTGCGACCAAAGCAGAGATCAATCCAAACATAAATAGCTGTAAACCACTTAACGCGATGAGTTCAAATGTCGATATGCCAAAACACCTCAACAGAGCGGTGTTTCTTTGTTTAGAAACTTCTCCTGCTAACGTCGCAAAGAAAATGCCGCATATCGCGATAAACAACGTCAGGTTTCCTAACGTGTCCGCTATAACAAAGGTGCGGTCAAAAATACGCATCGCTTGACCATGTATATTACTGTTATCAAATAGCCTATCTTCTGACAACGCATACCTAGATTGTAATTGAGCCAGCAAATTATCGATATTTGCATCATCAGTGGCTATAACTCCAAGCCCAATATTGCCTAAGCCGCCAAATCGGCTTTTCCAATTTCGATGAGACATTAATACTTGGTTGTATGGGTTGCCATAATCATAATAGACGCCAACTACCTGCCATGATTCTTCAACCACGCCACCCAATTGGATCTCATCGCCAGGGCGTATATCCTTTTTAAGCGCCATAGCCTCACTGATCATGACACCCTTCGATGTATTAAGTTGATACCAATAGTTAGGTATCGCTATTTTTACAGGTACCGAATCTCTCTCACCATTACTCAAGCCGGTACTAACAACTTCTAACACACCGGTTTTTGTTGGTAATTCTAATTCCCAGCGCGACCATACTTCTTTTACTTCTGGGCGCGTACTCAACCAACTGCTCATTCGACCTGCCGAACTATTGGTAGGAAATATATAGACATCCGCCGCCAATCGTTGTGTCAACCAACTCTCGGTTGTGGCTCTGAAACTGCCCACTAATGTTTCTACGGTAATGTTTGCTGACATCGCCAAAACGAACGCCATCACAGCAACACCACGAAAGCTCATACTCGACGCCGCATCGGAGAAAAACCAACGCGCTTTCACCCAACGTAAAGAGAACGATAATGCAGAAAATAATTCAAAGATAACGTATGGCATAAACAATGCCACACTCAATAGCAATAGTGCGACAATAATAAAGCCATGTTGGGGTGTGGCTGGAAGCTGATAAATGCCAATCGCCATTACGCAAAATATACCGGCCGCTAATGCTTGCCATGCAAACTCCCTACCCGCAAAACGGACCAAAGAAAGCTTTGCAGAAAGCCTTATTGGCGGCGTCTTTATCAACCGAACTAACGGCCAACTACAGGAAAGCAGCGCACCAAAAATAGCCATCAACAGACTGTTTTTACTCCAATGCCAACTCCAGTCAACCGTCAGAGAAACGTTTGCAGTGTAGAGGTCGGCCAAGGTAGTCGATACCGAAGGCATAAGTTGATTGGCCAACATAAGACCAAATACATTGCCAAAAAACCAACCTATTAATATGAATAATGTCAGTTCTAGCGCTAACGCTTTCGCCAAATGCCATCCCGAGACCCCAGCCTGACGCATCACGCCTACTAGCGTTTGTCTTTGAATAAATGAAAGCGACATCGCCTGGTAAAAAATAAAGATGCCCACGACAAGTGCAAGCATACCCATCGCAGATAGGTTTAGATGAAACGCCTTTGTAAGAGACTCTAATTCGGCTCTAGAGCTTCTAGACAATTCTATGCCGTTAGGCAATATGCTTTTGAGCCTTTCTAGTTTTTCTTCTGGCATGCTTTCGCAAGCAAGACGCGAGAACCCACCCGATCCATTGATTTCTCGTACCTTTGATATATCGGCGAGTATTCGAGTACCCGAAAGAAGCGCATTATGGTCAAGAAAAAGTGGACCTAGTTTCGTGCCATCTTTTAGTTCTATAAAGTCGCCACTGCTTTTACCAAGATATGATGCAAGCTCCGCCCCCATAATGAGAGGTTTCGACGGTTGCATCATACGTAAAATCGAGAGGTCATTTTTACGATGTAGTGTTTCTAACCCCAAAATAGAAACGGGGTCGACACCAACAATTGAGAGATCGCGACCACTCTTTGTTTCAATTCTTAAATTATCAAACGGGATACATTGATTGAAACCCTCACGACGAAGCTGAATGTAAAAGCCTTGAGGGATCTTATTTGCACTAAATTTAGGCGTAATAGTATAAGGAAGAGGGTTTGCGAAAAGAGTTTCACTGTGCAAATAACTTTGTTTTGCATGTTGATTGATCGCAGCAACCCCAACATACACGGACACACCCAGAGTGAGCCCGAACAAGACGAGTAATAGTTGAAGTGGATGACGACGATAATGCCCTAGTAGTGCTTTAACTACCGGCCATAACATGCAATTGCCCTCCTTGAAGACGGACACAACCGCTCATGTGCTCTGCTACTTTTTTACTGTGCGTAACAAGTAAAAGAGTGCAATTAAGCTGCTTAGCCAATGAGGTTAATAACCGCATTACCGCTTCCGCGTTTCTTTCATCTAAGCTACCAGTTGGTTCATCTGCCAACAGCAATTTGGGCTCCATATACAATGCGCGAGCAATCGCCGTTCGCTGTTGTTGACCACCAGACACTTCTTCAGGATAACGGCCTAATAACGGCATGAGGTCAAGGGCCGACAATATCTGACGCCACAAACCTTTATCTTCTGGTAACCCTTTCAACTGTCTACAGAAACGAATGTTATCTGCAATATTCAATGTTGGTAGAAGGTTGTATTGTTGGAATATATGGCCAATATTATGTCGGCGATAGGCTGTTTTCTGTACCTCGTTACTGGCATGCATAGCGAAACTTGAAAACCAAATTTCACCCGAATCAGTCGAGTCGAGTCCAGCAATCAGGTTGAGTAGCGTACTTTTACCAGAGCCACTTTCTCCCATTAACGCGAGTTGTTCACCTTGATTTAATTTTAGAGCTGCCCCTTGTAGTACTGGATGAAATTCTCCACCATCTACATAGCCTTTATTTAGGTCGGACAATTCTAGCATTAAAGATTACGCTCGCATTAAAGAATTCAGGGTATGTGAAGTTACACTAATTACTCACTTTTCGGAAGTATTTTACCTACCTGATCACATTATTTTAAGCAAACTGTCACGCTAGGATGATATAGCTTCAATAAAATTCAATTAAAATTGCATTCTCTCAAAAATAACCGTACGAGTGTCGATTATTTAGCCAATTGTCAACAGACTTACCTTTCGATCAAGTTTCGAATCCATTTTCTGCTTTTTAATCGATGGATAGCACTAAAGCACTTAATACACTCTTCAACCAAAAATAGCGCATAAACATATTCCGGTTTTAACCCAAGATATACCGCGGCAAATGCAGCAATTGGGATCCCGATAAACCATTGGGAGACGACATCTTGATACAAACAATATTTAACATCACCACCTGCCCTTAATACACCCACCACTAAGGTAAGCGGTATAGATCGAATTACCATTCCAAAACAGAGTATCAGCATAAACTTGTCTGCAAGTGCCCGTGTCTCTTCCGTTAACGCACTAAAAGAGTCAAGGATTGGTATTTGGATAGTATAAAGGACCACCGCCGTGCATAAGCCAAGCAGAACACTGAGAAAAAGTAACCCTATCGATTGGTAATAAACCGCATCATATTTCTTTGCGCCAATTTGATTACCCGTAAGAACCCCCGCAGCCGTAGAGGTACCAATAAGCAAGCTTATCCCAATGGAGTCTACTGGCGTCATCACCGATAACGCGGCTAAGCCTTGTACCCCGGTTCGTCCCATAATAGCGTGGTAAGCAAACAGACCAGCGGCCCAAGTAAAGAAGTTTAATGTTGTTGGTAATGATAACCGAAGAAAACGCGACACCTTCTCTGAAGTAAAAGCGACCTTCACGTCAGACAGCGTAAACGCGAGCAAACTCTTTGATTTATATAAAAAGGCGTATAAACAGACAATTTCTATAGCGCCACTAAGCACTGTCGCGATAGCCGCGCCTTTGATTCCCATTGCGGGCATTCCAAAATGCCCAAAAATCAAAACCCAATTAAGAAACACGTTAGAAACAATACCAATACCACTAAAAAAGGTACTCACACCGGGGCGATGCATCGCTCGAAGGCCCACCGCCATACTACTGACACATGCCACCGCAAACATACTAAGGGATGTAATGACGATATATTCACTACCCAGAGCAATAACCTGTGCTGAATCGGTTGCCAGCCCCATAATCTGTTCTGGATAGAGCATAAACAAGATCACGGTCAATAAGGCAAACGCATTCGCAATGATCCACGTTAAAGCGGTACTCTCTCTTACACCGTCCTTATTCCCTGCTCCCCAAAACTGCGCCGTCAATAACGCCCCACCCGTATTGACACCGACCAACATGAGCGTAGTGACAAACATCGCACGACTCGCTACGCCGACGGCGGCGATATCCGCTTCACCAAGCTGACCAAGCATAAGAACATCGACTAATCCTCTGCTAGAAAACATAATGTTTTGCAGTGCGATAGGGAGTGCAATGGCAAATAAACGGCGTAAAAAATCACCTTTTGTATACTTGTAAACTAATGATAAGGTGTTGGTCATAAAGCCTCATAAAAATGAAAGGGATGCGCGCCTAAAGACGTAGAAGAATGGGCAGAGCATTAACACGAAGAATAGCAAGAGTATTCTACTCCCATTGATTTGGGATCACCATGAAAAGGAATGAAGTTATTGGCTATGGAAAAGAAAAAAATATTGGTTCTTGGCGCTTCTGGCTACGTAGGCTCGCAACTTATTCCACTGCTTCTCGAGCAGGGCCATTTCGTTACTGCCGCTTCCAGACAGATCGACTACCTGAAAGCACGAGTCCAACCGCATGCCAACCTAACAACTGTCTATCTTGATCTAGCCGAAAAAGAAGCGACATTAGATGCCGTTAGAGGCCATGAGCTTGTTTATTTTCTTGTTCATGGGATGGCTCATGGTCACGATTTCCTCGAATATGAACTTTCTTTGGCTATCAACTTTAAAGATGCGTTAATTGATAGCAGCGTTAAACATGTTGTCTACCTTAGTGCTATTCAACCGCAGACAGGAAACTCAGAGCACCTTCTTGCTCGTAAAAAAACCGGAGAGATCCTAAAGCAAGCTAACGTCCCCGTTACCGAATTAAGAGCCGGAGTCATTATTGGTCCCGGGTCTGCCGCGTTCGAAATCATGAAAGATTTCACCTATAACATGCCAATTATCATTGCTCCTAAATGGGTTGACTCCAAAGCAAACCCGATTGCACTAAACAACCTTAACCACTACCTTCTTGCTCAGCTTAATGAATCACCAACTCAAAGTTATTTTTACGAAGTCGGCGGACCCGATATTCTGAGTTATCGAGAACAGTTTAGTGTGATATGTACCGCTATCGGTCATCCTCTTCGGCTCTGGTCTACCTCACTGCTCACCCCTAAAATGGCCTCTTATTGGTTGGGATTGGTCACGTCTGTTCCTGCCAATATCGGTCGGGCTTTACTGGCCGGGCTCGAACACGACTACGTTGCCGATTCTCAAGAGATCCGTAAAAAATACCCGCAACCATTAATCTCGTATAAAGACGCCGTTACCCAGTCGGTCAGCAATGAAGGCGAGTTTATACGAAGTGAGGTTTGGGGGTTTGACCCTGCCGCACTTAACCGGTGGCAATCTGGTTATGGGTACTACCCGAAAGATGCAGGAGCAAGCATTAAGACCGATAAAACAGCCGAAGAACTATGGCAAGTTGTTAAAAAAATAGGTAGCCCTGAAGAAGGTTATTTTTTCGCCAATATATTGTGGCGTACACGAGAATGGCTTGATCTGTTGGTCGGTGGCGGCATTCCAAAAAGACGAAGCCCCTCAGGCCCTGAACTCAAGATCGGGGATCATATTGACTCATGGAAGGTAATACGATGTGAGAAAAATCAGTTTATATCACTGCTTTTCGGTATGACGGCTCCGGGGTTAGGTCGCCTTGAATGCACCATTAAAGATCATGGTGATTACCGAGAGTTAGATGTCAGAGCCTGGTGGCATCCGCAAGGCTTTAGAGGTTTACTCTATTGGTTTGCAATGATGCCTGCACACCTGTTTATTTTTAAAGGCATGGTTAAAGCGATAGTAAAAAAAGCGTAGATTAAATAAGTTACAGGTTTAATGTTGATTAACTTTGAACCTGTAACTTACCCTATTTGGTCTTAAAAACCGATTGGGATCTCCGCTAACTGGCTCCCTTGGTTTTTTGGGTAAATTAGGTATTCGCCGTGATACTTCACTGCGGACTTATAGTCCGTACGCTTATGCAGCATAAAACCAAACTCACTCGCCATCCTGACAAACTCGGCATGGTGACCTCGAACATAAAAACTCATTGGTTTTACTAGTTCAGAGCCCCCTTCAAAACAATCATCGCATTGCTTTGCGCAAAGAAGGAAAGAGTTATCCCCTTCCGTAAATACCTGCATTTTGCCTGTAATTTCAAACTCAGTACTTACCCCCCAATTGGCCTTTTCCATCACCTCAAGAAACGCTTCAATATCAGAATCAGAGATAATCTTAGGTTCTTCGTCTACTGGTGACAACTGACCATAAAACTTAGAGATATTTTTGAAGGTAAACATCAGTTCAGATTTAGTCCCTTTGCTTCTTCCCATTTTTTGCCAGCGTACAAGATTATCGCGAACACAGCGATCGAATCTCTGAGTTTTCAGACTCAGTGTTACCCAACGAACCAAAAAATGTGTATTACTGACAGGTGTATTGGCCACCTTTCCTCTTTTATGTAGTTCTTCTAATTCATCAAGCGCTGAATTAACTACGTTTTGCATTTCAACTGTATAGATAGCCATTAAGCTTTACGTCCTAAAAACCAATAAAAAACCGCAGACATTACGGCACAAAGTGTCATTATTAAAATCATCGGCCATGCTGTGTCACCCGGCAACATAGCAACGATAACACCGATAATAGATCCGACACCAAATCTCAACGTACCCGCTAACGAAGAAGCGGTGCCCGCCATACCTGGGTAAGCCGATAGCAAGATAGCCATCGAGTTGCTGCCCACTGTAGACATCATACTAATATAGAGCATGACAAAAGGGACAATACCCCACAATCCAATATCCGCTAACCAACCAATAAAGAGCCCGACACCAGCGATAAGTTGAATCAGAATGGCAAAAGAGAGCATCCATTTAGAGCTCACTCTTCTTACAATCCGGCCATTCACGGTCGTCATAATGAATAAACCGACAACGTTTAAACCAAACAGATAACCAAACTGCGACGTACCCACTCCGTAGACATCGATATAAACAAACGAGCCCGCGGTTAGAAATGCAAACATACCCGCAAATGAGAACGCACCGGCGAACATCAAACCCAAGGCGACAGGATTCATAAACAAGCGGATATAGTTTTGAATCGTGGTTCTAAAATGCAGCTTCTGTCTGTTTTCTGGTGCGAGTGTCTCTGGTATCTTCCAGATCACCGCAGCGATAACCAAACCAGATACGACCGCGAGTACCCAAAATATTGAGCGCCAGCCAAACCAAACGGCTAAATAGCCACCCAGCATGGGGGCAATAAGTGGTGCAATCATCACCACCAGCGTAATAAAGGACATAGTACGAGCAAAATCTTCTTTCTCGTACATATCTCTAACCAAGGCTTGAATAACAACCGCGGCTGACGCCCCAGCAAAGCCTTGCGCCGCCCGTACGTATTTTAACGACTCGATATCGGATGTCGTTGCACACACGATAGAACCAATAGCAAACAGCAAAATACCTATGATTAATATCGGCTTTCGACCATAACTGTCAGAGAGTGGGCCATGCAATAATTGACCAATAGCAAACCCAGCGGTATAGGTTGTTAACGTTATCTGAACCGCGCCAGGATCTACCCCTAACTCTTTCGCGATTGTTGGCATTGCAGGCAGATACATATCAATGGCTAATGGAGTCAGTGCACCAATAGCACCTAAAATGATAAACATTAAAAGGCCAAGCTGATTTGTGTTGCTACTTGTCATACTGCTCCGACATCAATTTTGATTAATATGTATAGTAAATAACGACTCTACTACCGAGTCGACCTACCCCTTTGCCAGCCCATTACTTGCTCCAGACAGAACCTACTTCTTCCTCTGTCAAATAACGATATTCGCCTGGCTCTAAATCAACATCCAATTCGATTGCACCTATGCGTTCTCGATGAAGCGCTTCAACTTTATTTCCAAGCGCGGCAAACATCCGTTTAACTTGATGATACTTACCTTCTACAATCGTCAACAAGACCTCATTGGTATCGATAACCTCTAAGGTCGCTGGCAATGTCGGTTCCGGTTCACTTCTTAACTCGATACCTTCTGCAAACGTCGATACGTAATCGTCTAAAACTGGATCGGCTAACCAAACCCTATATGTTTTTTCGCACTTATGTTTAGGGGAAGTAATCCGATGTGACCATTTCCCGTCATCAGTAATAAGCACTAAGCCCGTGGTGTCGACATCCAATCGACCAGCAAAGTGCAGGTTCTCCATCTTGATTTCATCTAATAAAACAAACGCCGTAGGGTTGAAACCATCTTCATGAGAGCATACATAGCCCTCAGGCTTAAATAGCATGATATATTTAGGCCCATGAACAGTGATTACCTTGTTTTGCCATTCAACAACACAGGTCTCTTTTAGTTTATGTGCGCCACTTTTTATCGTGGTGTCATTAACCGTTACACTGCCGCTTTTAATGATTTTTGTCGCTTCTTTACGTGTCGCACCTAATGCATCACACAAAAATTTATCTAACCGCATGATTACCTCTTCTTTCTCTAGTGGGGTATTATAGGGATCTTTCTTAAATTAGTTGAGCTATTTCACACTTTTCCTATATGTATAAACTTCGGCCCTACCAAACGGATTCAGTCAAAGCCGTTATTCACTATTTTAGAAAGCACACGACCCCTGCTGTCATCGTCCTACCGACAGGCGCAGGCAAGAGCCTTGTCATCGCAGAATTAGCTCGCATCGCTAAAGGGCGAGTACTTGTGCTCGCCCATGTAAAAGAGTTGGTTGAGCAAAACCATGCTAAATACGAAAGCTATGGCGAAAAAGGCGCTGTTTTTTCTGCCGGATTAGGTAGAAAAGAGACCGACCAACCGGTTGTCTTCGCCTCTGTTCAATCGGTAGTACGCAATCTTGATGCATTTGCGAACCAGTTTTCATTATTGGTTATCGATGAATGCCACCGCGTACCAGATGAAAAAAGCAGCAGCTACCAAAAAGTTATCAGCCATGTAACTGAGCTAAACCCCGGTATTAAAGTGTTGGGCTTAACGGCGACGCCGTATAGATTGGGCATGGGCTGGATATATCAATATCATACCAGAGGGCAAGTTCGCAGCGAAGAACCACGCTTCTTTAGAGACTGTATTTTCGAACTGCCCATTCGATACCTGTTAGATGAACAGTTTCTTACACCCGCAAGGATGATAGATGCCCCTATTCTCAGCTATGATTTTTCGGCACTAAAACCCACCAGCCTCGGAAGATATAAAGAATCTGAGTTAGATATGGTGATAGAAAGCGCCAAAAGAGCAACGCCGCAGATTGTTAGCCAAATCATTCAAATGAGCGCGGATCGTCAAGGAATAATGATATTCGCAGCAACGGTTCGTCATGCTCAAGAGATCCTCTCTCTGCTGCCACCAGATCAATCAGACATAGTGATTGGTGATACCCCTACACTGGATCGTGATCGCATTATCCAAAGCTTTAAAAATAGAGAGCGCAAATTCTTAGTCAATGTATCGGTGCTAACCACCGGGTTTGATGCCCCCCATGTGGACCTAATCGCTATCCTTCGGCCAACGGAGTCTGTGAGTTTATATCAGCAAATTATTGGGCGAGGATTAAGGTTATCGGAAGGCAAAACAGACTGCCTTGTTCTGGATTATGCAGGCAACAACTACGACCTCTATCAACCAGAGGTCGGTAACCCACAACCCGACCCAGATAGTGACATTGTCACTATTCCTTGCCCTGCTTGCGGCTTTAACAATAATTTTTGGGGTAAATTAGACAACAACGGGTTCTTACTTGAACATTATGGTCGACGCTGCCAAGGTTACCTTGAAGAAGAGGACGGAACCCGAGAACATTGTGGCTACCGGTTTAGAGCCAAATACTGCCATGAGTGCGGTGCTGATAACGACATCGCTGCACGCATTTGCCACGAGTGTGATGCAACCCTTGTTGACCCAGACAAAAAACTAAAAGAAGCCCTTAATCTAAAGGATGCTTTGGTGTTTGAATGTAGGGATATGCAATTAAACGTCTTAAAAGACAGCCGCGGTAAGAATCAATTAAAGGTGACATACGTTGGAGACAACAACGCTCAAGTACATGAATTTTGGTCACTAAGCACCAAAAAGAGAAAAGAAGCGTTTTACAAACAGTTTGTCAGACCTCATTTGGCCGACCGTCATCGACCTTTTAATGAGAGCTCTCCAATACGAGTGGTCGCCAACCAACATCGCTTCCGTTTACCGCTTTTTGTCATCGCTAGAAAGTCTGGTCGTTTCTGGAAAATGCGCGATAAAATATTTGAAGACGAGATGAGAGATAAATAGCAAAATCCAATCGGATTCTGTTGCTCGAAAATAGCAAGAATGGTAGTATCCGCGCTCGCAAACAGCTAACAACTCGTTTTCTGATTGCGGTATACATTATCGGCTAGGTCGCTATGCTGATAAACAATCCTAATTTTTTACTAATTTGAGAGTAAATACTATGAAATTTGAAACAGTAGTACGTACTGAACTAGGTAAGAGTGCGAGCCGCCGCCTACGTTTAACTGGCCAATTCCCAGCAATCGTTTATGGTGGTGAAGCAGCTCCAGTTTCTATCGCACTTCTACATTCTGATGTGATTCATCAAATGGACAAGCCTGAGTTCTACGAAGCCATCACTCTAGTGATCGACGGCGCAGAAGTTAAGGTTAAACCGCAAGACGTTCAACGTCACGCGTTTAAGCCAAAAGTTGAGCACATGGACTTTATCCGTATCTAATTCTGCCACCACAGAATAGAAAAGGATATATCCAGCTTTTCGCATAGAGATTATCGGCCTTTACCATCCGAGACATCAAAAAATCAGAAACCCCAGATGCTACCAACATCTGGGGTTTCGCCGTTTTTGGGACTTTGTTTTTTGTAAATTTGCCTGCAACTCTATTCGCTGATAAGCATAACAAACCACTGATAGAGTCCGTTTATTGGTCTATGCAAGCTCGTCATGCTGACCTATCAAAGTGATTTCCTATGGAGACAGTTAAGTTAACGCACTCATGGGTTTTATTAAAACTGTTTTAACCAGAGAACACCAACAGGATACAGGTTATAAGTTGCCACTTTCTTTTCAACTAGCGGGAGCTCATCCAATACTTGTCTCGCTTCTGTCTCTGTTTTTGCTTTGATAAAAAACATTACCTTTCCAACCTCTCCTTTTTGTACCGTATCCTCGATTTTTTTATTGTCTAGATATACATTTTCTAACGTACCATTTTGCCATAACGCTAACATTTCCTGAGTTTGGTCAACCAGTGTATTCTTGAAGAGAATGGTGTCATTAGTATCAATGGTCCACATGACAGCATAAGTATTGCGCATATCAGCTTCTTCTGCATTTACTGATGATATTGAAAACAAATTTAACAATACAAATAAATACGTAAATAGAATTTTTCTCATCATAATTTCCTTAAGTAAGGTGGTCTTGCCAATTTAGCAACAGCTTCAGAAGATTTGTATCCTCTGCTCAAACCATTTGTTAAATTGGCAGTGTATATAGCAATACACCTGCCTCTGATAAATCAACTAGCAGGTAGCTACTTATTAGTTAGTCTTTAATACAGGTCCGGGCAAGGTACCTGGTATCAATTCAAAATCCATAGTGAAAGTAGTCAGCATATTTAATAGCTCATCATAAGGTTTACGATCTCCTTTTAACGTAGCTTTACCTTCCTTAATTTTATCATCAAGGCTTGTTGTCCCCATCATCACGTCATTAAGCTCAGAACGATTCATCGTAATAGTAAGATCAGCTTTGGGTGACTGAACCCCTTCAATATTGATAAGTGCGGAATTGCTTAGTTCAATCAAGTACTTCTCATCATTGTCAGGAGTAACAAAGTTAATAGTAAAATGCTTACCCTCTGTCTTAGTTGTGTCTAAACGCACAGCCAAAAAATCCAACCATAGTGCCGTCGACATGCCACGAATTACATCAGGGCCAGATTTTGGTGATGCACCACTTGGTATACCATGGCGTAACTCGTAAGCAGCAGCAAGAAAGCTATTACGAACACTCGGGCTTTCTTTTTGATAACCAATTTGTTCATATACATCAGCCAGTAAGTCTTTTGCAGGTTGGTTTTTAGGCTCGGCATAAACCAACTTGTTCAGAATTTCAATGGCATAGAAATACTTACCCTTATCGTAAAGTTGTTGACCTTTACTCATGATCTTCTTCGCCCCCCCCATCATTTCCACATACAACGGGGCTGAATCTTCAGGAGAAAGAGGCATCAGAGTCGCAGGGTTAGCATCCCAATATCCTAAATAGCGATTAATAACCGCGCGGCTATTGTGCTCTTCAGAGCCATGGTAGCTATGCGCAGACCATTGGTTTTTCAAGCTATCGGGTAATTTGTAGACATTATGGATCTGGTTAACGGTCACACCTTGGTTAGCCAAATGTAATACCTGGTTGTTTAGGTGGGCATAGGTATCCCGTTGGGTGCGCATCACTTCCTGAATACGCTCATTTCCCCAGCGTGGCCAACTATGTGATGCAAACATGACATCTGCTTCTTGGCCATATTTGTAAAGTGCTACGTTGATTTGTTTGGACCATTCCAATGCATCACGAACTAAAGCCCCACGCAGAGTGTAAATGTTGTGAATGGTGCCAGTAATATTTTCAGCGGCCCAAAAAGCATTCATATCAGGAAACCAAGTATTCATTTCTGCGGGCGCTTCAGTACCGGGTGTATTCTAGAATTCCATTTTGATACCATCAACAGTCATTGTTTCAAAGTCTTTTTGGATAATGACATTCGGTTCAATTAGACCAGTATTACCAGCAGCGACGTTTTTACCAATTGATTCATCAACATGACCAAATGGACTGCGTGGCAGCAATGAACCATATTGAAAAAACAAGCGACGCGTCATTGCATTACCGGCCATTACATTCTCGGAAACTGCATGGTGCATAAACCCTGTAGATGCAATAATTTTCACTTTGCCACTTTTAACATCTGCTTCATCAACAACACCACGAACGCCTCCAAAATGGTCACCGTGAGAGTGCGAGTAAACAACGGCCACAACAGGCCGTTCACCTAGTTGTTCATTGATGAATTTAAGTGCGGCGGCGGCAGTTTCTTTTGCTGTTAAAGGATCAAAAATTATCCAACCTGTATCACCTTTTATAAAACTGATATTAGCCAGATCATAACCGCGTATCTGGTAAATTTTTCCCGGTAATACTTCGTATAGGCCATAAGCCATGTTAAGAATGGCCTGACGCTGTAGAGAAGGATGCATGCTGTCAAAGTTATTTCCTTCTTCAAGTAAAAACTCGTAGCTCCCCATGTCCCATGCTACATTTCCCGCTTCAGCCATAATTTGCTTATATTGTGGCGCTGCAATAAAACCTCTCTTTGCTTCTTCAAAATCACGTTTGTCTTCAAAAGGCAGATTTTTACGATGTTCGGATTGTAATTCAATGGTAAATATCGAAGGCAATTTGCCTTTTTCATCGAAGTGTTTAATCGAGTCGCTGACGATTACATCACTACCACCTGCTGCAAAAGCCGTTGAAAACACGCTACAAACAAGTACGGATGTAATTGCTAATCGAATTGATTTTTGAATCATGCTTCTCTCCTATTTTGATAATTAGTATCGCAAGTCCAGTAGCATATAATGTGCAATGGCTTTTACATGCCTTACTGAACTGATATTGCAGGTTAGCAACCTCTTATCATTTACATTAATACGTTGTCTCTCTTAGAAAATAGTAATGCAATGCAGCGCTCTGGTTTTTTCAACACCTGTAGACATAGAAATAAGAAAGCTTCCAACAATGACGACGAAAATAAGCATTAGGAACATGAGCTTGTGGAATACTTTGGGGATCATTCCATATTTATTATCTACATTTCTTATCACAATCGTTTCTTCAATCTTAAAACCAATAACTTAGAGCACACAAATTGATTAAATAATAATCAAAACTTAGTATATATGATTATAATTTTCGGATAAATATGCTAAAAAGAAACTCATTGTCTACAAAAGTTAACTAATATGAATGTTATTCCTTACTTAGAAACTTTCTCTTCTGTTGTTGAACACGGCAGTTTTACTTCCGCTGCCAACAAATTGGGTATATCCAAATCCGTTGTGAGTAAAAAAATATCGCTACTCGAAGCGCATTTAGGCGTTCAGCTACTTCACCGCACAACTCGGCGTTTAAATCTCACGCCGGCTGGGGAGATATTCTCGAGTTACGCACTGCGGATAATGTCAGATGTTAGAGAAGCTGAGTTCTCTGTTTTACCTCAACAAAGTGAGGCCCGGGGACGGTTACGGATTTCTGTTCCAGAAAGCCTTGCTGGCTCATTACTACCAGAAGTACTATTGCGATTCCAACAAGAATTCCCAAAGGTTGAACTGGATGTAAGCGTATCTGGACGATGGGTAGACCTTATAGAAGAAGGCATTGATGTCGCATTACGCGTTGGGGAACTAGAGAGTTCGAGTTTGATCTCTAAACGACTGATGCCATGTCACTTTCATGTTTGCGCATCTCCCGAATACTTCAAAAAGAATGGCAAGCCTCAACACCCAAATGATCTGAAAGCACATAACTGCTTTGTTTATTCTCAAATTCCGAATTCGGATAATTGGATATTTAAAGATAATCAGGGGCATAGCCTTAGTATTAAAGTAAAAGGTAACCTACGTTCCGGTGCAGGTAACATATTGATGAATTCAGCACTGAACAGTAATGGGATATTTATCGGGCCCACTTTTATGGTTGCTAGTGCTTTAGATGATGGAAAGCTAGAAACGGTATTAGAACAATATGCATCAACGGCGACAGGATTATATGCCCTCTATCCACGTAGTGCTTTCGTTCCTCTAAAAGTACGTGCTTTTGTGGATTTCATTGCTGAGTCATGGCGGGATTGAACCAAAATCGGGCGCTAGCACAAAAAGGCAAAAACGATAGATATAGCCTAATAATCACCCATTTCAATAGTTTCTAACTGAATTCCAATTAGGGCAAAAGCCTGACGAGGTGACCAATTTCACTATGCCACTGCACCGCTACGTGCCGGAGCCATCAGTCAGAGGGTGGTGAAAAGAACACCCTCACCTTTTGTCTGAGTGATTTTGACGGAGAAAAACCGTCAACAAACATATTTCTCCACTCAGTAAAGGTGACCGTCCATGGGTTAAAACTCTTAATGGGTTTGGATATCCCATAACGAACGGGCTCATGTTCTGGTTCAAACGAACCAAATAATTTATCCCAAACAATGAGCACACCTGCGTAGTTTTTATCGATATATTGAGCGTTAACGCCGTGGTGAACACGGTGATGAGAAGGCGTATTAAATACGTACTCTAAAGGGCCTAAAGTACGTACCCATTGCGTATGAACAAAGAACTGCAAGCTAAGGTTAAACAGTACCGCAAAGATAACCCAACTGGGCTCAAAACCGATCAATACTAATGGTACCCAAAATAACCACATACCAGCGAAAGGATACATTAAGCTCTGGCGAAACGCAGTGCTAAAGTTCATCCGCTCAGAGCTATGGTGTACAACATGCGCCGCCCACATCCAGCGAATACGGTGGCTTCCCCTGTGAAACCAATAATAGAAGAAATCTTGCAGCAGCATGAGCAAGGCGAAGCTGGCTAGGTTCATGTCAATATCAAACATCCTCCAACCAAAAAGCCAAATATAGAGATTAACGATCAAGAGACCAGTCACTAAATCACTCAATTGGTGCATCCCTGCTAACATAAAGTTACATAGCACTTCATTGCGTTGATAGTTGGCGTTTTCAGGTAAGCGACCTGATTTTTGACCTAAATAATACTCGGCCAGCATACACAATAGAAATACCGGAACTAAAGCAAGAAGAAGCCATTCAGGGTGATCAATTAAAAATGAGATGTCCATGTTCATCCTTACCAACGTGCAAAATGGTCTTCCGTTAAACCAAGGCAATTGACCAGTTCATACGTGTTACCCGACGAATCTATTATCGTCCCATTGAAATGGCCAATAAACTGACGAAAATTGCTTTTAAGTAGCCATAGGTTGAGCTTTTCACTGCGCTTATTAAGCCCGGTGAACGTTAAGTTAACTTGTCCATCACGCGAGTAGATTCGCCAAGGTTTCTCTTGATTGCTTCGATCGAATTCGAAGTGAACAGGCCCAAGAAAATGACGAGTGCCGTCAATCCATAACGCATTTTCACAATCGCCCGTTTCATTCACACCAGCGGCCAAATTAAGCCCCAACTTAACTTGGTCCAACGTTGTATTGATGCTCGCCCAGCGCCAACTGGTTTCTCTTCTCATGTAACCTGCCGAAAAATCGTAGCTAGCGAGCGCCTGTTCCAAACGGATCGTTTCACCATCGATACTAAGCTGCCCAGCCACAGATAGTGCGTTGTGTTTTTGAGTGTAAGTCCAACCAGAATAACCCGTCGGTGTACACATCGACAAAGGTAAGCTTTCTAAATGGGTTATAAGAGATAGATTTGCATGAATAGCGTTGCTGTTAATTATCACTCGCCACTGTTGTTGATGAATATCGAACTTTATCGGCTCACCATCAAGTGTTGAGATGCCATTACTAGGTGAGTTTGTCATCGTAGAGGCGATACCAAGTGGTTTAATCCAACTTACTTCTGATAGCTTATTTTTCTCAATATCATAAAGATAACAGAAGGCGGTTGTTGCATAGCGAATATCCGCGATGGCCAAACCAATGACATAATTTTCCGTCACAATACTGGTAAACTGAAACTGTTTATAATGAAAGTATTTCGCCCACTTTCTCGATATCTTGTCCATTTCTGTGGTGTAGCGAAAGTGCTCTACTCCAAGTCTTAAAGGGACACCGTCAAATTGACCAAATATCGGCTGTCCATCTTGTTTGATAAGCGATTTTGGAGCTGGCATAGTATTAAACATAGACTCACAGATAACATTTTATTAACACAGCTCTAGTTTGCAACGTTATCGCTCTATTTAGGAGTATTATTAACCAACTTTTTAATAGTTAGCTCACAATTAGAGTAAAAACTTTTAATCGTGGACATACCAGTATAGGTACAAAAGAAGCACTCAGATACAAATAAAGCGCACTATAGATACCACAATGGAACCGAACTGAGTTTCCTATCACGATTTGATACCCCCGTCATTATCTGACCACAGTAACACCTTGTTCGAGTGTCTTAATTATGAAATACTCTGTTCACATTTTAGTCACATATTGATGGCAGAGTTTTAAAAACACAAGAAAATCCAATCAAAACAACGCAGTTCAGTTAGGGAAAACACTATGACATTTAAACTACGCACACTCGCTACCGTTGCATTGACCAGCGCAATGATTCCTGCTTTGGCACAAGCGGACACTCTACGACTACTCACTTGGGGAGGTTATGCCCCCGATGAAGTGATCGATATGTTTGAAAAAGAGACAGGTATAGACGTCAAGGTTACGACCTCCAATAATGAAGACATGATTTCCAAACTCCGTGCCACTGGTGGTTCTGGTTTCGATTTGGCTCAGCCATCTCAAGACCGAATTGCAGGTGCGCAAGCTGAATTTAATATCTACAAACCGATCGACTTATCCAAAATCGATGCCAAGCAGTTCATTCCTTCAATGCTGAAATCGACTCAAGCAATCACCAGTGTAGACAACAGTGTATACGGTGTTCCCCATATTTGGGGCACCAGCGGACTTGTAGTCAACACAAAAACAGCGTCCGATATTTCTGACTACACCGACCTGTGTAATGCCGATTACCAAGGAAAAGTCAGTTACCGTCTTAAGCGTCCTACTCTGATTGGTTTCGCTTTTGCTATGGGTGAAGACCCGTTTGCGGCCTATGCCGATCAAGCACAATATCAAAAAATATTGGATAAGGTCGAAGCCAAACTTGTTGAATGTAAAGGCAATGTCAAAACCTACTGGAGTGGCTCTGACGCACTGATGAACCTGTTGCGTACCGAAGAGATTGTGGCCAGTATGGCGTGGGATGCCGGCGGTTGGAAACTCAACCAAGAAAATACCGACATCGAGTACATTGCGCCGTCATCAGGTGCATTGGGTTGGGTTGATACCTTTACACTGCCACGTAAAACGAAAAACGAAGCGGCTGCTTATCAGTGGATCAACTTTGTAATGCGTCCGGAAATTGCTGCTAAAATCACAGAATCTGCGGGTAACTTTACGGCATCTCAAGGTAGTGATGAGTTTGTAAATGAAGACGCAAAAGCGCGATTCCAAAAGAGCTTTCCTCAAGCGGCCATTGACAACATTAAGTGGTACCCAGCCGTGCCCGCCGGACTTGAAGAAATGGAAGGCATGACCCTAGATCGAATCAAAGCCTCAAATTAATCTGGCATTACTACTGCCATACTCGTTTAGGTAGTTACCTCCCCCTGCTGAGCATTGTCTCAGCAGGGAATGTGTTTTTTCAAGGAACATCGACGACTTATTTATGCCCCAGCCCGATTACATTCTACAATGCCATGAGTTAGGAAAGCAGTTTGAGCAATTCACAGCTGTGCACAACCTAGAACTGAACATTCACGCCGGTGAGTTTTTCTCAATACTTGGTCCGTCAGGATGCGGTAAAACAACGCTACTGCGTATGTTAGCGGGGTTTGAGTCTCCAAGCCACGGCCGCATTGTACTCAATTCACACGATGTGACCGACACACCGCCAAACAAACGACCCCTTAACATGGTGTTTCAACATCTCGCATTATTCCCCAACATGAGCGTTGCTGATAACGTCGCGTTTGGTTTAAAACAACGTGGTGAAAATAGCGACCAAATTAAAGTCAAAGTGCAAGACATTCTTCAACGAGTTGATCTTCACGGCAGCGGAACTAAGCGAACTCACCAATTGTCCGGAGGACAAAAACAACGAGTAGCGTTAGCACGTTCATTAGTGTTAGAGCCAAAAGTTCTACTTTTGGATGAGCCGTTAGGCGCATTAGATCTAAAACTTCGCGAGCAGATGAAAATTGAACTCAAACACTTGCAAAAAGCCTTTGGCACGACATTTATCTACATCACTCACGATCAGAGTGAAGCCTTGATGATGTCGGATCGAATCGCGGTTATGAACGCAGGTCGCTTCGAGCAAATTGGAACGCCGAGCGAGTTGTACATGCGACCATCTACGCCCTTCGTTGCAGAATTTGTAGGCGAAAATAATACCATTGTCACCAAAGTTGTAGACATGACGTCATCCACTTTGTCCGTTGTCAGTCAGAACGATGTGGCGCTTACATTACCACGCTCCTGCTGCCAAACCGCGCTCAAAACCAACCAAACCGTTAAGATATATCTTCGACCTGAAGCGCTCACCATGAGCAACAATCCCATCGATGGCGAACCCATATTAGGCAAGCTCAAAGAGTTATTGTTTGATGGTGCAGCCAGTGGCGCGATTGTTTCTACTAATCTCGGTGATCTTCGGTTGTCTATTACCCCAAATCAACTAAACGACCTGCAGTCAAAACAGCGCACAGAACGATCTGAAGACATCGCTGTGGAACTGAGGTGGGACCCTAGTCAGGCTATAGCATTAGGGATCTCCGAATGAGCAAAAAATGGACACTCGCTTTGTTCCTTACACCCGCTATCGTATGGCTATTAATGCTGATAGTGATTCCACATCTTCAGTTAGTCGAATTGGCGTTCTCCAATAGAGGCGATGGATGGACAGTTAAGCACTTTAACAACTTTTTTCAGCACAGCATTTACTGGAATACCTTTGTTCGGACCGCTTGGATGTCAATTTTAGCAACGGTGTTTACTTTACTGCTTGCCTTTCCAGTGGCTTATTACATTGCGAAAGTGGCGACCGGAGCCAATAAGCTCATCTTATTGATGGTGTGCATCCTGCCATTTTGGCTCAGCGAACTGATTCGTGCCTATGGCTGGATGATCATCCTTCGTGAATCAGGGCTGTTGAGTAACGCCCTGATGTGGGTAGGGTTTACCGAACAGCGCATCGAATTTTTATACAATGACTACACCATCATCATGGGGCTCGTCTACAACGGGTTGCTATTTATGGTGGTGCCTCTGGTCAGTGCGCTAGACAGCCTAGACGATAGCCACATTGAAGCGGCTTTCGACCTTGGTGCCAGTCGTTGGGTTGCTTTAAAAGATATCGTAATTCCTCATGCTCTTCCCGGCATTGTTTCGGGATGCATTATTGTCTTTATGCTCAGCCTAGGAAACTACCTAATACCCAACCTCATGGGGGGCAAAGATAGCTTATGGTTCACCGAGCAAATCTTCACTCAGTTCATTACGCGCTTTAATTGGGAGCAAGGTTCTGCATTGGGATTACTGCTACTATTGTTGTCATCGGTAATGGTGTGGATCGGGTTGAAGATCAGTGGCCAGTCTTTACAGTCCACTGTAGGACGCTAGGAGAATATATGATCCCTTCAGTACCATTTAACACTTCAAGAAAGAAAATTTACCAGTGCTTTATCGCAATATTCTTTGTCTTTTTACTGCTGCCCTTGGTAGTGGTGGTGGTGTTTTCCTTTCACGACGCCGCTTACCCATCACTGCCTTGGAAAGGCGCGAGTACCGTTTGGTATGTGGGTGATAGTGCACCCTATGTAGGTCTTTTTAACGATGAAAATTTGTTGTCTAGTGTACTCACAAGTGTTCAAGTCGCGCTGGGGGTAACCCTAGTGTCAACGCTTTTAGGGCTCAGCAATGCACACTTACTGGTTCGATTTCAATTCCGCTACAAAGAACTTCTTTCCGTATTGATGTTGGTTCCCTTAGTGATCCCCGGTGTCATTTTAGGTGTCTCTATTTTAGTCACATCCAGTACGATGGCAAATTGGGTCGATGAGGTTTGGGCATGGGAATGGGAATGGGCCAGGCCCGGGTTGATTTTGGTTGTATTAGGTCAGGCTGCGTTCATCACTTCCATCACAACGCTTGTTATATTGGCTCGTTATCGACGATTTGATCCTAGCTTAGAAGAAGCGGCGCTCAATTTGGGTGCGACACCATTGAGAGCATTTAACGCGGTTACCTTACCGTTTTTACGCCCAACATTGGTTAGTACTGCTATCGTCGGTTTTTTAATGTCCTTCGAAAATTTTAATACTACTTTGATGCTAGTTGGCTCCGATTCACCATTAACGGTCGAGATGTTTCAACGAGTACGAGAAGGTACAACCCCTGTGGTCAATGCGGTTTCAGTAGCATTGATGCTAGGATCTACCGTACTTGCTGGTTTGTATACATGGTTTCAACATAAAGCTCAGCAAACGAAGTCCTGACGCATTATGACCAACGATCGCCTCGTTATCACAGCTACCTGCGATAACGAGGCGATACAGCTTAAAATAGTCCGCAAGTAAGACATCATCGACTTTCTTCCCTTGACTACCATACCTACACTTCAGAATTGCTTAAAGGTATTAAGAAAAGTAACCGTTTTATCTCTACCGGATTCAATTGATTGTTCAGCCACCAGCTAATCATAAAACTAAGAAGCCAGCGATAATATATCGCTGGCTTAGGCATTACTATTAACCAATTGATATAATTAAATAAATGCAAGTATTGGTGAAACACACAATAAAATACCAGTGATAATGATAAGATTCGTTGCCCAACCTTTGTATTTTGCAAGGTGCGGCACTTTATAAACCAAGTAGGCAGGAATAAGACAACCAACCAAGCCAAACACGGGGCTGCAGATTGATGTAAATGATAGGATAGGCGCATTAATTGCGATTGCGCTCCATGCCAATAGAATAATGAAAACGACAACTAATTTACTGATTAAGTCTTTGTTGATGCTAGATTCATCACGATTACGCAATAACATATTCATAGCTAAACCAGTACACGCTTCTTTAAAGGCTAAAAACACACCAAAAAACGAAGTCACTACGGCGAAAATGTTAATAATTATTCCTGCAACTGTTGCCCAACTGCCTGGGAAATATTGAGCAATAATAGCCAACGCAGAGATGTTTTGGTGCATCGCTTGCGCTGCTTGCTCTTGACTGATTGCTAACGTAAAAGAAACGGCAAAGAAGAAAACAACCACGAACAAAATTGTGAAGGCAATTTTCATCGCTCTAGATGCTTTATAGCGCGCAACTTCAATTGATTTTTCATGAGAGCGGTAAGAGATTACCATTGGGCTAAGAGATTGAATAAATAGAATTGACGTTAGAGTGAATGGTAACGTGATAATTGCATCTTTGAGCATAGAACCCCAATGACCAAAATCTGGTACATTTGCCATGTCCCATCTTGCCATTAAGAGCACACCCATGACCGCCACTAATGATAAAACGGTTACAGCCATAACTCCTGATAGTTTAAATAGTAATTTTTCACCTTTAGAGCCAATAAAAGATAGCACGCAGATCAACGCTAAACCGTAGAACACATTGTCGTTTAAATGACCTTCAGTAACACCAAACGAGTGTAGATACGAGGAACTGTCGTTGGTAACGGCTAGCGAGTATACCAACACCCAAATGACTAACATGACAAAATATAGCGCACCTAACAACATGCCCCAGTTTTTACCTAAGTATCCTGTTATAACACCTGGATAATCGGTACATTCTTTTGACTCAGCCAATGTATTAATGAAAAGTTTTTGGAAAAGATACATTGCTGGATAGCCGATAACAGAAGAAAGTAGGAAAACCCATAACCCCATAACACCTACTTGTACTGGCAGAAATACGATACCCGCTCCTATTGCCATGCCAATGCTCATAACAATCCAACCAATATCAACGCTGTCAAACTTAGTTGCGTTCTTCCATTCTTGAATGGTCATTCCTGCGATTTCATGTGGTTCTTTGTTACTGGTTGACGCATCCGATCCAGTATTAATAATATCCGTCATTGTAGACTCCGAAAGGTTCGATTTTTATTAGTAAGCAATAAACTTTTGTACTTGATTTTATTGCTCTTATTTAGATAACGGAAGGAAGAATACGCCTATTTTTAGAGAAAAAAATTTCAAATTTTCCACCAAAACGGCTCGAGGGAGAAAATTATTATCACTAGTCGATAAATACATAACTATAATTCTTTGTATTGATTTAAAATAACAAACAAGAAAACCCTGCGACTCACTAATGTGCTTCAGATCGCACATTAAGCAATAGATAACACTGCTTTGAAATTTATTAATGGTGATTTATATCACAAATATTTATTTTTGCAGAATTTTTAATTTTAGATTCTATATCTAGAGAGGATCGTGACTATTGGAAATGCAACTGTTTTAGGAGGGGTGTACACATTGGAACGTTAAGTCGTAAAATCTCAATGTTAATGAACAACATTGAGATCAGACAACGTATTATCAATCCTTCAATATTAGTAGACAATATTGCGCCTAATTATTTATTTTGTAGCAACTACCTCTATTTCAACTTTGGCATCCAGAGGTAGTCTAGCCACTTCTACACAACTTCGCGCGGGGCAATTATCCCCAAAAAACTCCGCGTAAGCATTATTGATAATTGAAAAATCATTTAGATCTTTCACAAACACGGTTGTTTTAACAATATAAGTTTTATCCAATCCGGCTTGCTTTAATATTGCTTCTACATTTAATAATGATTGACGGGTTTGTTCCCCGACATCTTCCGACATTTTTCCGGTATTAGGATTAATTGGTAATTGGCCTGATGTATATAATGTTGTATCGGTGAGTTTTGCTGGGTGTGTCGTTGTTGGTTTATTAATGAATGAATTGATCTTGTTGAACGAACGCTTTTATTTGCTTTGCCGTTTTCGAGCTATAAATAATACTGGTATGGCTGCTTTCCAGCATTACATGGTCTGTCATACCTTGCAACTTAGTTTCATTAATGGTGACAGTACCGTCAGACCTCTCTTTGTCCCTTAGTAAAACGGATCTAATTCCCAAAGGAAGATTGCCAGCAATAGAGCCCACCTTTTGCTCTCCGCTCCAAACCCGGTAAGTTGGCTCCAAGCCATATAGAATCGAATTTCCCAGTAGCCTACTACAATTAAGTTCGACTAACCGCTGAGCTATTGAAGAACCGTTCAGAGGGCTAGCAAGCGTGACTAAGTGCGAAATGGAGTCATAGCTAGGTTTTTTACTCTCTAAAAACGACAAGGCTAACAAGCCACCTAACGAGTGCCCTACTATGATATTGGGTTTTGATGGATTTAGAGCCCTTTCTATCTTCTCGAACAAATGGTCGACATTAATATTTCGGCTGTTATAGCTGATTATCTCAACGTCAAAACCCTCCCTTTGCAATCTTTTTGACAATGGTTTCATCACTATTCCATGCATAAATAAACCATGCAATATTATAATTTTATCCACTGTTCATCCTCTTCATCATTACCAATGATTCAAATAACCTCACCATATAGACGGTCTCGCACCATCGGCATAGCTAAGGGCTATTTGATACGCACTGTGGACGCGAAATTGATGAGTGCAACGGTTTTTGATTACAGCATAAATAGAATTTAGGGGCAAAAGTATTATTAAATAAAAATTCTAGCCCGTAAACCAAATGCCCAAGTATTGTCCTCACTAGAAAAGGCGGGGTCAACTTTTCATGACCCACAAAAACAGGCTATAGCCGTTATCAATGGTTATGCTCATTAATCACATGTCAAAAACTATCAAATTTAACCCCTTGTCATAATGTAAATAATTGCATACAGAAAGCAATTAAATATTTTACACATTCCTTTGATCTCTTGTCAGATATGCTACACAATCCTTCCCTCTCATTCATACTGACTAAGCAATAGCTTGCAAGCAGTGTTTAAACCTATTCATACACTCACAGCCGTAAAGAAATATATACAATGATAAATTCCAAGATTTTAGGCAGTACTTTGATTATCGCGGGTACCACGATAGGTGCAGGGATGCTTGCTCTTCCTTTAGCGTCCGCTGGGATAGGCTTCCCAACCTCTTTAACCATAATGCTGGTACTTTGGTTATTGATGACTTACACCGCACTACTTATGCTAGAGCTGCATCAACATGCGCCTTCGAATGCAACCTTGCATACGTTAGCCAAACAATTTTTGGGCGATAAGGGGAAATGGGTTGCCAGCATTGCGATGTTATTTCTGTTTTATGCACTCTGCTCAGCGTATATCGCTGGAGGCGGTGCTCAGTTTGGTGAACGGATTTCTCAGTTTACAGGGATAGAAGTCGACGGATCGATAGCAACGGTTATCTTTACCATTATTGTCGCCTTTATTGTTACGGTTGGAACCCGAACAGTTGATCATATCAATCGCGTTCTCTTTGCAACCAAACTTGTGGCAATGGTTACCGTACTGTTTTTCCTTGCGCCCAATGTTACTGAATCTTATCTTCTTAATATGCCTCTACAACAAGGGCTCATTGTGGCCTCTATTCCGGTGATATTTACCTCTTTTGGTTTTCATGGAAGCATTCCCGCGATTGTAAATTACCTAGACGGTGATACTAAGGCTTTGAAAAAAGCGGTAGTGATCGGTTCAGCCATCCCACTAGTTGTTTACCTCTTCTGGCAAATAATGACACTCGGCGTCATTAGCCAGCAAGAATTGTCTGAAAGCAAAGGATTGAGTGCGTTGATTTCTGCTTTGGCTACCAAGATCCACTTTAGCCAGCTTGATCAAATCATCGGAATTTTTGCTGACCTTGCTCTACTCACCTCCTTTTTAGGGGTTAGCCTTGGTTTATTTGAATACCTTGGTGATTCATTAAATAAAAACAAGGGCAAACTGAATCGTGTGCTATCTGCGTTTGTGACGTTTTTACCCCCAATGTGTTTTGCTTTATTCTACCCGCAAGGTTTTATTATGGCACTAGGTTATGCCGCTATTGCCCTCGCGGTATTGGCCATATTTCTTCCTGTTGTTATGATAAAAAAAGTAAGAAAGGACAGCCGCTATGAAGGAACGTACAAAGTGAAGGGTGGAAACGTTTCATTAGCTTTGGTTTCGTCTTTCGGGGTATTAATTGTTGCGGCTCAGTTCTTGATCACCGTCGGTTACCTCCCTTCTCTGGGTTAAGTTCTAGATAAAGAGAGGCGATTCCAGCCTCTCTTTAACCATTCAATTAAACAACTAACCTTAGAATGAGTCCCAAACAAATTCGGCCACTTTCCCCTTTATTCTGTTCTTTCTCTTCGCAATATATATAGGCACCAGATCATCATCTTTTAGCCAGTCAAGCTGAATCAGTTTCCCAGATTCTAGATCTTCACTAATCAATGGCAGTGGCAATCGGCCCCAGCCAAGGCCATGCACGATGATGTCACGTTTCGAGTGTGTGTCAGATACTTTCCATTGTAACGAATCGGTATGAACACCAACGCTATAGTCACTATCAGGGAGCGTACTTCTTTGAATAATCTGAGGGTATTTATACAAATCTTTGATCGTTCGGTTAGATGCAGGGATATCTAAAAAGGGGTGCTGTGATGAAACGGTTAATACCATTTTGACTTCATCAATTTGTTTATAATCGAGATCTTTCTTGTTTTTTATTGTCTCGAAAATCGCCAAATCAACCATGCCTGTCGTGAGCATCTTCTCCCCACTTAGAATTTCTCTCTCTAATTGAATCTCGGTTTGAGGGAAGGCTGACATCGCGTTGGCAATCACTGGATGAACCATGTCCATCCCATAGATACCAGATACACTCAACCGAAAAAATGACTCTATGTGTGATTCGAGCTGCGAACATTTTATTAATAAGTGTTCGTATTCGATCAATAACTTTTTTGAGCTCTCTAAAAAGTCTTTTCCCTTGGCGGTTAGCTGACTTTTATAACCACTGCGTTCAATGACTTTAAAGCCCAATTGCTCTTCGAGTCGCTTTATAGAATAGATCAAAGCTGACTTAGCTTTGCCTTGCCTTTCAGCCGCCATATTAAAGCTCCCGTATTCAACAAGGGCTTTGAGGCATTGGATTTGTTCAATCGTAATATGATGCATGGTCTAAATTTAGCACAAATAAACATAAAATTGGGTCTTTTTTTTATTTTACAGAACCCTATTATTGAACCATCAAATACAAAGCGATCTACACAAAAATGCTGACGAATACATTTACGTTAGAAAGCACTCGAATAATCTTAAAGGAGACACAAAATGAAAGTATGGCACATTGATTCAAGCGGAAGAGGCGAGCAATCCCACAGCAGAAGAATCACTAATCAGTTCATCGATAGTCTATCGAAGAAAAAAAATATTGAAATCAGTAGATTAAACGTTGCGACAGGGCTACCTTTTTTAACAGACTCAATGATACAAGGTTATTTCACGCCAGAGAAGGAGAGAACGGCCGAGCAAACATTGGACCTAAATACATCCAATCGCATCGTAGAGTCGGCTAAAAATGCAGACGTGTGGGTTATTGGTATTCCTATCTATAATTTCTCAATGCCCGCGTCATTTAAAGCCTTTTTTGATCTGCTGATTCGTTTACAAGAAACTTTTTCATATGGTGAAAATGGCCCTATTGGCTTGCTAGAAAACAAACAGGTGTATGTTGTAGTCACATCAGGCGGTACGGAAATTGGTGCCGATAACGACTTTCTTACGCCTTGGTTAACCTACTGCTTAAACTTTATCGGTGTCACCAATGTACAGATAATAAAGGCCGACAAATACACCCCAGAAAAAGACACGGCTATTCAACATCAAATAGAAGCCATGACACAATCACTAGCCTAACCAGTGAACAACATTAATAGTGCGGGTGATTCCACTAGGCCATTTGCGCCATATCTGATCGAATTGCTGGATGAATAAATGAACGTGGGAAATCTTAGACATACCATTAAAAAAGTCCACCTAATAAAAGTGGACTTATAGAGCTCTGTAACATTATTGACCCACTGATTTGATATAAAAGACATGAACGCTTTGTTAACGCTATTCGTTGTCAGCAAACCACCCACTTTTTAAAATAGATTGTGCTCTTTTTTACCCGCGTACATCAGCGCACCTTCAATCGCATCAAATTGTGGCTCAACAATCCATTGCTGCACGGGTGGTGAGAGCCAGAGTTTGATTCGCTCGGCGATACTCCCCATTAGGCAAATCTGGTTTGCACCTTTCTTGTGTAGAGCAACAAGAAACATCTCAATATCACAGGCAGTCTGTTTTAGTAAGCTAATAGCAAGTTCATCACCTGATTGCGCATAACGAAATATCGCAGGTGAAAACTGACCATAATCGCACGGTAGCGCACTTTTAGACCATTCAACAATGCAATCTGCATCGTGATTAAAATGCGCCATAACATGCTCCGTAAGCGGCGTTTTTACGCCAATGCCGTCTTCAGAAAGCAAAGTTTTTTGAATCAAATGTAAGCCCATGATAGCACCACTCCCTTGATCCGAGATTGGAAACTCTCTGCCTCCAACAACGTGTTGCTTTCCGTTCTCAAGAAAAATACCACAAGACCCAGTGCCCGCGATCATAATCGCACCGGTCTCGCCATTATGGGCACCAACACACGCACCGTAAGCATCGGTATTTAACGTCATGCTGGCAAAAGGATGACGTTGTTTCATGAATTCATGCCAAGCCGATTTTTGCTCCGCTCCTGCTAATGCCAGTCCAATATGCATTTTGGGAAAGACTGACTCGCTTAAACCACCAGAGTAGGCTGCTTCAGTTATGGATTCGATGATCGAACGCATCGCAACTTGAATACCAAGCAGAATATTGGCACTACCACTTTTTGCTTCACCAACAAGGACCCCCTCTTGAGTACGAATCCGAGCTCGGCAAGAGGTTCCACCGCCATCCACACCAACCAAATACAACGTCATAATACCTATATTAACCTCTCTGGTTTACTTGCAATAACGCGTTACTCATTCACATCAAGTGTCATATCAGCAATGAAACAATATCGGTCACCCAGATACCAATAGCGTGTGTATTCAACACAGCGATCAACGCTATCAAACCCTCTACGTTCGATATACAAAACAGCGCTCCCTTCAGGCACCTCTAAATACTTAGCGGTACGTTTGTCCGCAGGACGGGCGGTGATGGTTTGCATCGCTCTTATTGGTAAAGAGCCTTTAAATTTCAGCGTATCATACAGAGAATCGTCTACTTCACCGCTATCAGCTATGACGCTAGAAGGTACACAAGCAACCTCGATCGCTAGGGGTTTGTCGTCAGCAAAACGTAATCGCCAATAATGCCCTACCTGACTGTTCTGAGGAATACCCAGCGCAAGGGCTTCTTGAGTACTGGCGAGGCAGTTTTCTTTTGTTATCCAGTGGGTCGAAGGTTTCATGTCTCTAGCCTGCATATCTTTGGTAAAATTATACTGATCGGAGAGATGCAATTTTGGCGGAACTGGAGAATAGTCGTTGTAGGGTTCAATCTGAACACCTTGACGCGGAATCAGTTTAACAACGCCTTGCTTAGCAAGTTCATCTATCGCTTTGGAAACAGTGATACGAGAAACATCTAAATCAGAGGCCAAATTTCGTTGAGGTGGAAGAAACTCTCCCTCCGACAGGATCCCTTTCTCAATGGCCATTTTTATATTGCTGGCCAGTTTTTGATAGAGCATACCAGGGGACGATGTGTCCACTTTCAGTGCATCAAGTAATGTCGAATTGAACATTTTATCCATTACCAAACCCTTGTTTACATTTCTTTTTTATTCAGCAAATTGGCAACAAATGATGCTGCACCTGAAACCGTATTCTCAAGCTGATGCCCTACAGATAAAGAACAGTGAATATGCTGCCCTTTTTCTATGCAACCATAGAGTAATATACCATCAAATTCGGTACCGTCTTCATCAAAGATTCTTAACAAAGGTTTATACACACTTCCCCATTCTTTAATAAAATAAAGACCCCGTTCTTTTCGCCAATGCTGCCACGTGCTATCCGTGAGTAGGTTAGGCTCCAACATGATCTCGGAATCAGGTTGAAGCACAATCACAGGGCTATCCGCCTGAGTTACTCGCCAACGCATCGAAGGTGATCCAATGGTCAGCTTTGCAGGGGGTTGCCAGTTATCATCAGGACGATGGTACAAGGTGATTAAACGGCCACCATTTTCGACCCACGATTTGAGTGCCGGATAACGGCTGATTGAAGCAAAGGCACAACTGCCAATTAGCAGGACATCAAATCGATTTAATGTGTCCATCTTAAGATTATCTATTGGTTCTATTTCAAACCCCAATGAGGACAATTGACGTAAATAATTGTCTGTTGTCCCTAGGAAACACCCGATTTTTGATGAAGGTAATTCACAATCAACCGCTTCCACAACCACCCTTGTAGGAACCGAGAATCCCGTCTCTTGGATATGAGGGTATTGAATCGTCTGGAAGCTTGAACGCCAACATTCTGTATTATTTTTTGCTTCCACTGTAATTTCATATCGACCAGGTTCAGTACCTACTGGTGTGATTATCTTGAACTGGATGTCTTGATTCGTGGATTCCTTAACATCAAGGGTCATCTTTGAAGGCTCTGATTTCCAGCCTATCGGTAACGTAGGCGAGACATCAAGTGAATGAATGCGGCTATCAAGACAATTCAATTGCAATGAAATATCGAAATCGAGCCGTTTTTTAAGATTGAGATAACGGTTCGGCTCTACGCTAAGCAGGCTCACTTTTGGTCTAACAATCGTTGCTGGCATCGCTATCTTCTGCGTGACCTCTACACCCAGTATAAGAAAACTGATTTCGCCGTATAAGGATCCGTAATCACATGCATCAATAAATCGTTGTTGATAGGGGAAGAACATACGTTTAGGGGCTGTAAACTGACTGAGATGTGTAAGCGTTTCATCCCGAACAACAGAACCAATCTCATTCTCATAGATAAGCTCTCCAGATTGTTGAAACAGTCGCAGCGTTAAGTTTTTCACCGCATGCACGCCATTATTCAGCACTGAATATGTAAAGGGCACAAGTTGCTCACAACACATAAGGTCCGTTGTCATTTCAACACGAGACGTAAGATCGGCTAGGTTCGCCAATAAAGAGATTAACTGCGTTTTTTTTATCAACAGTTGCTCTTTCAAATAGGGATCAGTTGGAACCAAGTCCTCGACTATTTCAAGGGCGGTTATCACGTTGCATATCATCTGCTGTTGATCAGGATAATTACTCCTAATCTGCTCACACTGTTGAGCGAGTCTTGCTATTGCTTTCCCGCAAGGTTGCTCATGATACCGTTCTGCCCAAGCGTGCAAACTGAGCGGAACACCACCACCTAAGCAGTTATTTTTATTGGCTTCAAAGCAATTACTCACAATATGAAAGCGTGCTTTTTCGCCAATACTTGCATCTAATTCCAACCCCATCTGCTGTGTCTGATGGAATTGACGGCTTTCCTCCCCAAGCTGAAAACAACTCATTTTCCATTTTCTTAAGATAGAATCTGTCGGAAGGGTAAAGTCCATTGATGGTGGAGGGATTTGATCGTCGTAGCAGGTTCCTCCTCCCCCCCAAGCGGGAAGAAGTAACTGGTTTGCTTGCCAAATATCTAACCCTTGCGTTAGATGCTCTGGATAGGCTGTTTTTTCTGCGGCAAGGGTATACGCCTTAATCGTGGCCTCCGTAACCGCTCGATGGTGGCCATGCTGCCCTTCTACATCGAGAAATGTAGGGCAAATTACATTAGGTTTGATCGTTCTAATAGACCGCACTAACGATTCCAGTAATCTCTCTTCTCCCCAATGTTTGAGCGTGTCCGTTTTACTTTTTGAAAAACCGAAATCACGAATAGCGCCTTCAAGCTCAGTATTAAGCCAATAAAGCGCCATAGGGATGTTAGAGGCAGCCTGCTCCATCTCTCTCGTACGCAGAACACCAAGGGCCGTCTCTTTTTCCGACCCAATACTGTTTTGCCCACCCTCTCCCCGAACGGCACAACAGTAAACGACCCTAGCCCCAACCTCTCTCGCCAGATAAGCAAGAGCCGGAGAGGTTTCATCATCAGGGTGTGCGCCAGTCTGCATAAAAGTTAACGTTGCAGAGAGGGCATTCGTTTGTAACCACAGTGAATCGGGAGCAGTGAAGCCGACTTTATTTGAAATGGGTTTTTTCCGCTTATTACCTGTTAGATGCACAATCTCTCTCCAAACTATTCTTTTAAGTTGTTTTTTACATTGACGCCGTTTGATCACGTTCGTTTTGTGTCCCTACAATTCGCTTCTCTGTCACAACATCAAACAGATGCAAATGTCTTGTGTCAAAAGCTATTTTTATCGAATCGCCAGAACGAATGAACTGACGACCGTCTGCTATCGCTTTAATCTCGACAGCCGCGACTTCCGTAAAGACGGTGGTATCAGCACCCAAAGGTTCAACCACTGTAGCGTGTGCGCAATACACTTTTTCATGGTCATTTGCTTGCTCGTCAGCTTTAAGTACTCGAATATCTTCCGGACGGATGCCCAGCTTAATTTCGAGGTCTTTGTATTCATCTAGATCGTATTCCACGTGGAATGGAATACTTTCGCAATCAGGCAAGTCTACACACCAGTTTTCGGTGTCACGCTTAAGTGTGCCACTGAGGATATTCATCGGAGGATTCCCAATAAAGGTGGCAACAAATATGTTAGCTGGCGTGTGGTACACATCCATAGGAGTGCCAAGTTGCTGAATATCGCCTTCTTTAAGAATGACAATCCGATCGGCAAGCGTCATCGCTTCGACTTGATCATGGGTAACGTATATGGATGTCGTTTTCACCCTTTGGTGCAGTTTTTTTATCTCTACTCGCATGTTAGCGCGCAGTTTCGCATCGAGGTTCGACAAGGGTTCATCGAATAAAAACACTTCGGGATCTCGAACGATAGCTCGTCCCATAGAGATCCGTTGGCTTTGTCCCCCAGACAACTCTGATGGCTTTCTCTGGAGTAAATGAGTCACACCTAATATATCTGCAGCGTTAGCCACCCGCTTTTCGATCTCTTTTTTATCCATTTTTGCAGCACGCAAACCAAAAGACATATTGTCTTTAACGGTCAAGTGGGGATAAAGTGCATAGTTTTGAAAAACCATCGCAATGTTTCGATTTTTGGGTTCAACCTCGTTGGAATATTGATTCCCAATGTACAGCTCGCCATGCGTAATCTCTTCTAAACCAGCAATCATCCTAAGTAGAGTTGATTTACCGCATCCAGATGGGCCCACAAGAACAATAAACTCACGATCTTTTATCGATAAATCCAGAGTCTTGATGACCTCGGTTTTACCATATGATTTAGCGATATTTTTCAATAATACTTCGGCCATGACTATCCCCTCTGCTGTTTGGACGTTACATCATTCACAGCTTGCAAACGTACCTTTACCGCTTCCACACTGAACGTTCGAATCGATGCCCATTGACCACTTAGATGCTGTAACTCTTCCCTGTATCTCGACACCGCTTTCTTCATTGCTATTGGAGCAGGACCTCCGAATCCTTCTCGTACATTAATGAAATTTTTTGCCGAGGCATAAAAACGCAGCTCAGGTTCGGTCAATTGACTGGGCCGACCAATATGCTGCTCAAATAAGGAATAGAACACATCAACCGGAACCGTCTGCAAACTCAACTGATGTCTCACCACATAATTAGCGATATCCGCAACGACTTCATGTGCTTGCCTAAAGGACAGTGCTTCTTTGCGAACCAACGTATCGGCTAACTCAGTAATGGTTGCACAGCTCTTATCAAGGTGATCCATTACCCGGCCTTGGTTGATACTGACCGACCCGATAAAGGTGTTAAGTAATGACAACAAACGGTGGCTGTTATCAAAGGCTTGATATCCAACCTGTTGCGTTTCGCTTTCACTATCATTCATGTCCGTAAAGGGGGTGTTATGCATTGCGTTCACAATCGTATCGCAGAGACCAACGCCTTTAGAACAGATAAGACGCATATGTTCTATTGGGACAGGGTTTCGCTTTTGCGGCATTATAGAACTAATCTGTACCAGTGAATTCGGAACGTATAGGTGGCCGGTTTCAAAACTACTCCACTGAGCCATGTCTTGCACAAATCGACTGATATGGATAAACAGCAATTTCAGCGCACTGTAGACTGACGTAATGTAATCACAAGAAGAAATACAACCATAGGAATTTTGTAGAGGTTTAAGAAATCCCAACAACTCGGCCACACGGTCTCGAGACAGATTAAACCCGGACGTGGTAATCGCAGCAGCACCCATAGGAGAAAGATCGACAATCTCTAAGCTGTCAAAAAGGCGCTGTCTGTCTCTATGCATCACCTCAACAAAGGCGGCAAGATAATGGGCAAAGGTTGTCGGTTGGGCAGGCTGACCGTGCGTGTATGCTAAGACAATGGTTTCATAATTGAGCTCACACACATCGAGCAGTGTTGTCGTCAATTGTGTTAGGTCGCTATCCAACGTAAAAAGGCGTTGCTTGAGGTTGAGCTTAAACAACGTATGGTCAATATCGTTTCGGCTCCGACCAGTATGAAGTCGCCCGGCTAAATCAGCACCGAGCTTCTGCTTTAAACAATGCTCTATGAAGAAAAAGTAGTCTTCAAACTCACCCGTATACTCAAGCTCATCAAAATTGACCTCCTGCAAAATTTCATCCAACGCATTGAGAATATCACTACCGTCTTGAGGCGACAAAATCCCCTGTTCAACCAACATAATGCAGTGGGCTTGGTCAATCGCCAAGTGCCCTTGTTTAAAATGCTTTTTTGAGCCCTCAAAGAGAGGTGCCAACACCGTTTCTTTATAAACCGGAGATGGGAATACAGAATTATCTATCATGTTATTTATCCTTTAAGTCCAGCCATTACAACGCCACGGACGATATATTTCTGTAATAAGATGAATACCAAAAGCGTTGGTATCGTTGCGACACTTGCACCTGCCATAATCATTTCCCATTCCGTAATGAACTCACCAGAAAAAGAAGCTAAACCAACGGGTACGGTATAGAGACTAGGATCATTACTCACGATCATCGGCCATAGAAATGCGGTCCAATTTCCAAGAAAAGTAAATATTGCCAATGCAGATAAAGCGGGGCCCACCATCGGCATGGCAACCTTCCACCATATGGCAAACTCGCTAAGCCCATCAATTCGTGCCGCATGAATGTAATCATCCGGTACGGTTTCAAAAAACTGTTTCATTAGAAAGACACCGAAACCTGAAATCATTCCTGGAAACATGACGCCCCAGTAAGTATCTAACCAGCCGAAATTTTTGGACATGATGTACCAAGGAATGACGAGCATTTCCGTCGGGATCATCATGGTGGATAGAATGGCAACAAATATGATTTTCTTGCCTCTAAAATCAAATTTGCACAATGTGTAACCGATAAGCGAATCAAAAAACAGAACACTTACTGTTACCCCGATAGCCACAACAAATGAATTGAAAAACCATGTGAAGAATTCTGAATTATCAAAAAGGTATACATAATTCTCTAAGGTTGGCTCAGCAGGTATCAAGCTAAGGTTGTATACCTCTTCACCAACTTTTAGGGAGGTAGAAAACATAAATATCAATGGCACTATCATTCCTAGAGCACCGATAAATAAAATGGTCCATATGATTATATTTTTTATGTCTGGCATCGTTTTTATATTGGCCATTTATTTCTTCCTCATTAATGAAAATTGGATGAAGGTGATAAACAGTAAAATGACAAACAATACGACCGTTTGAGCGGCAGCATATCCCATCTCAAAATCAGCAAAAGCGGACTGATAGATATGCAGAACCAGAGGACGAGCGGAGTTAACTGGCCCCCCCTGACCATCGACGGTCATATTGAACACTTGATCGAAGATGCGAAGGAAACCAATAGTGCTCATCACCACAAGAAAAACGATAGTTGGCCAAAGATGAGGGATAGTAATCTCTTTCAATACCTGCCAGCGACCTGCCCCGTCTATTTTCGCCGCTTCTAAATAGCTTATCGGTACAGAACGGAGACCAGCCATAAAGATAAGGATCTGAAAACCTAGACCCGCCCAGATTGCAGGAAGGAGTATCGAAGGCAAAGCTTGAGTCGTGGACTGCAAGAATGGCATCTGGTGCAAACCCAGATCAATAAGAACGTTATTAAAGAAACCAATCGGCGCAGCCTGATAAAACCAACGCCAAACCCAGGCCATCGCAACGGCAGTTGTGAGAAAAGGAACAAAATAACACGCTCGAAGAAAGGTATGACCGAAGCGAATTTTATCTAGATTGTAGGCAATAGTGAAAGACAAGAGTAACGATATTGGCATTCCCAATATCAAGTATTCAAACGTATTAGAAAGGACGACCCAAAAAACAGGATCGGAAAAAAGCCTTTTGTAATTTTCTAAACCTACATACAGTTTATCGCCAACAATATTCCACTCTGTCAGTGAAATATAGAATGAATCGAACGTTGGGTAAAAACGAACAACAACAAAAAATAGTATTGGCACAGTAAGAAATAACCACGCCCAAATGGCCTTTTTTTGCTGAATAGTCAAGCCACGCCGCACTGGTGTTACGTTTTCTGCAACATTCATATTTACGTCTCCATAGAGTGAGTAGGTATAACGATACCTACTCATGATGGCGGATTACTTTTTGTCCAAGATCTTCTGTTCTTCAGCAGAGGCTTTCAAAAGCGCATCCTTCACTGAAACCCCTTGTAGCACCACACTATCAAAGGCATTAATTAAGGTTTGGCGCTGCGACGCCTCCGATTTGAACTTCGTCGTGTGAGCATAACCAAGCCCTTTAATAAATGGTCCATATTGCTCGTGGGTAACATTCTCTGGTCTTTCTGCTACCGCTCGACGTGCAGGCAATTCACCTACATTGTCCAACCAAAGTTGCATTGCATCTTCAGATGTTAAGAACGCGACAAATTTCTCAGCCGCATCACGGCTTTCTCCTTGCGCTTTCTTACTAACCGCATTTACCCAGTAAGAAGAAAAGTTTGATTTGATGCCATTATGGGAAGGCAATTCAGCAACACCCCACTCTAGACGACGCGCTTTATTGTAGGTAGAAAGTCGGAAAGACCCATCGATATGCATTGCTGCTCGACCCGCTTTAAACGCCGCTTGGCCTTCATCCATAAATCGAGGCGTAGTAACCTCATGTTTGGTTAAAAGATCCGTCATAAACGCAAAGGCTTTTTCACCGGCTTCATTGGTGTAGTTAGTCGTTTGATAATCGTTTAAATAAGGCACTCCACCCATCTGGCGAATCAAGACTTCTCGCCACCAATGGTGATCTTGCTCGGCTAGGTCCACAGTGAGACCAGCCGAAAGTAGGTTGTTATTTTCATCCCGCTTGGTAAGTTTTTTACTGTAGCTAACGAGCTCGTCTAATGTTCTTGGTGGCTCCGTTAGCCCGGCTTCTTTAAAGAGTTTTTTGTTCCAGAAAAGAGCAAGCGTTCTCACGGCAGTAGGTACCGCATAATACTGTCCATCGTATTTCATACCTTGGACAAAAGAGTAGAACTGCTCATCAATCTCTTTGCTGGATATATATTTTTCAGATAACGGTTGGATCAACCCAGAAGTATAGTAGTCCGGCACCCAACCATAATACAGTTGGAGTACGTCTGGTCCTTTATCTGCGGACATTGCAGCCGCCATTTTGGTACGATATTGGGCATACGGAAAAGTTACGTGTTTGACATTTATCTCTGGATTCTGCTTCTCAAATTTTTCGATTAGAGCATCCACAGTTTTAACGCGAGCATCGAACTTGTATTGCCAGTATTCGATATCAACAGCAAAACTACTTGTTGATAATGAAGCCAGCACAAGTGCTAAAAGGTGTTTTTTCATGTCCATAATCCTTTGTCACCGAATAGATTTATAGGGAGTCGTACAATTTATAACGTTACATCTCACCGTAAAGACTAAACCTTATTTCTAGCGTAAAGCGGAGCCTTCTCGATATGACCACGACAATACCAAGGAGGCGCAAAAATAAATGCAACGCGGATCACAAGTTGGTTGTTTTTTATACTATCGTGAAATTATGCGCCCATTGGGAACCCATGGCGGATGTGAAAATTGGCACCTATATTGAACTGACAATTCTCCTCGAACAGTCCTGAAAGGCTCTGTTTCTCTCGTTCCGTAGAGAAAAAGGGTCAAGTAGAAATGCTTTTAGAAATGTCGACATCGACGGCATTTAGCACCGAAATTTAAAACATAAATATCAAAAAGTTAAGACAGTTTTCATTGGAGAAGTGTGACCGCAGCTTGAGAAAGTCATATATCAACCCACTATTGTATAAAAAACAAACAATAACTGAGAAATATATGCAGATAGATGGGCATCATACATTAACGTACGTGGTTGCAAGATTCGCGGGTATGGAACACGAACAGGCTGAAAAACTGGCCTATTGCGCTCAATATGTTGACGAGGCGACAAACTCAGAACCGGTCAGGTTTAGTAATGGGGCGATGTTCAACCGTATTTCATCCGCCCACAAAATGCTTGATTACAGAAATGGCAACGAACTATCAAACCATTTGGCGTGGATCCCGTTCCATTTCTTACCCGGCAATCAAGGCAAAACAAGCGAATCCATTCCAGAAGGCGGGTTCATCCAAAGATTGGTATGCAAACCAGACAGCCCAGTCGCTCGAGATATGCTGCGCGCTGTCGCCAAATATCGCCAGAGCCCATTTGGCCTGCATATTTTGGGGATTGCCATGCATGTCTACGCGGACACCTTTGCACATTATGGCTTTGCCGGAGTCAGCCACGAAATCAATGAAGTGACCGAAATCAATTCCAATGATGACGGCAGTTTACTCGACAGAGTCAAGGACAGTATTTTGAACTGGGGGATTTCCTCCGTTTCTCCGTTAGGCCACGGCCCGGCACTATCCTTTCCCGATCGTCCGTACATAAAATGGGATTATAAAACCGGAAGTGGCGATCGGGTTGTGAGAGATAATACGGTCGATTTTCTAAAGGCATCTAACCAGATGTACAAAGTCATCAGGTGCTATCTTGAAGATGACGGAACCATGGATTTAGATAACCAGAATGATATGCCAGAAGAAAAATCAGCCCTGATCAAAAAGGCATTATCAGAATTTAGAGACGACGAAGGTGAGGTTAGACACAAACACTGGCTTGAATGGATTTCAGAAGGTAGATTTGGATTTGACGCTGTTAAACTGGAGTTTATCGTCAGCGGTAAAGGGAGTTGGAAAGAGATAGCAAGAGGCAAAGCTGTTGCCTCTCCGTTATCGAACGACCTCATTACTTATCGTTATAACGAAAGCTTTCTCAATTCAGATTGGAAACACTTCCATGATGCACTCAAATCTTACAGGCTGGATATCATAAGAGATGTGCTTCCAAAATATGGTATTTGTGTGGCTTAGACAATCTACGGCCATTCAGTTATTAGATTGACGTCCTTTAATCGAAAAAACGCCCCTTACCTATTGATTCAAGTAAGAGGCGTTTGAAACACATTAACCCAGAACCGCTACTGAGCCATCTTTTCGGTCGGCTTCCAGCGTGCAAGGCCGATAGGGAGTTTTATACCTTGTGAAGACAACAGATTGACCCGAGCTAAATAAGCGGCGCCATGCATCAAATGCATCGCTAGATCCACTGCACGACGATCTTGGTAGTTATCGAGATAGCTGCCTTTTGCCCACGCATTAAATGCCCCTAAAGCAGGACCCGCCCATATCTGGTAGTCCATTTCTCGGCCAACTTCACCGGTATTAGACCAACGACTTGAAAGACCAAGATACCAACGGAAAATCAACGCCATTTTACGTTTCGGGTTCCCTTCAGCACGAGCAATTTGCTTTGGGTCTCTCTCGTTAAAGTGCTCCACTGTTCCCGCCCAAATATCATCAAGCGTTGAACGGAAAACTTGAGTTTCTAGTTTATGACGCTCATCTGCTGGAATCGCTTCGATAGAATCGTAACGGGTGTATATTTCATACAACTTATTTGCTCGCATCGGGAACAACGTACCACGTTTAACAACCTGTAACTTTACGCCCATTTCGAACATATCCGCTGCCGGAGCCATCGTAACATCGGCCATCTCGGTCGTCGCAAGGAGTTTACGAGTATGCTCACTCGCACCTGCTTCGATACAAGCTTGATTGATCGAACCCGTTACAATGTACGCGGCACCGATGTTAAAGGCGGCTAGCGCAGCATCAGGGGTACCGATACCACCACCAGAACCAACACGCAGTGGCGTTTTAAATTGGTATTTCGCTTGAATCTCGTCTTTCAATGCCAGTAGGGTCGGTAACAGAGTAACCAGAGGACGATTATCAGTATGTCCGCCAGAATCTGATTCCGCCGTAATATCATCGGCCATTGGCACATGCTGAGCCAACTCCATTTGCTCGGCGGTAATTCGGCCCTCGTTTACTAAGCCTTGAAGCATTTTTACCGGAGCTGGCGCCATAAACTTACGTGCGACTTCCGTGCGACTCACCTTTGCGATGACTTTGTTCGCAATGTGGATCTCGCCTTTTTCGTCACGGCTAAGTCCTGCGGCACGGTATTGAACAATCTGTGGTGTCAAACCTAAAAATGCGGAGGCCTCAACGGTACGGACTTTATGCTTTAAGAACAGTTCTACGCTACCGCGCTCAAGCGCTGGTTCGCTAGGACTATGTATTAGATTAAACGCATAGGGGCCATTTGGTAAGGCGGTTTGAATACGGTGTATCGCTTGTTCTACCCTTGATGGGATAAGGCCCGCCGCACCGAATGAACACAGTATACCCGCCTGACCCAATGCAATAACCAACTCTTCTGACGAGATACCATTCGCCATTGCACCTGCATAATAGGCGTACTTCACGCCATGTACTCGACAAAACTCACTGTCACCAAGGCTTTGCGTGCCAAGCGCCGGCGCAAACGCACTGACCGGATGAGCACTGTCGGAAATGGCGTCTTCTCCAGACACAATATCAGCACTCTGACTGATTCCCAGCCCTTTTTCTGGATGATTCACCAGAAAACAGCCCACACTAAGATCTTTCAATACCTGCGCCATTGTATCAATGGAGAAATGGATTTTGCTTTCTTCAATCTGCCACGGCCACGGTGACAATTTTTTATTTTTTAATGTCGCTTGATGAGTCGTCATAGTCTTTCTTTACCCTTTTCTCACGCTTCTTCAATACAGATAGCGATGTCAGATAGTTCGTATATACGCAGACCATCTTTGCTTAAGTTTGCATCACCGATAATGACCGTTTTACCGTCTCTCTCTTCGATAGCGGTAATATGTACATCCAGTGACATCTGTTTATTCAACGGGTTAATTTGACCGCGATATTTCCATTTTACTTCAGACTCAATCTGACCAAATTTTGGTGAATGGAAACCCGCGCCTAAATCTTTGTTAATCGCGTAGGTTTGCATCAGCTCAATAATGGCTTCAACACCAAGCGAACCAGGCATAACCGGATCTTGATGGAAGTGGAACTGGAAGAACCAATCACTCGGGTCAATCGTACGTTCGGCATGCAAATAGCCGAGGCCAGCTTTACCACCATCACTAGTGATGTCGACTTTATCAATAAAGTTCAGTCGGCCACCGGCGAGCTTATAATGGGGCTGCAACTCACCACTTGCAGAGAGTGGCGCGTTAAAGTAGCGACTCGCTTTATCGAGCAAGTCAATACTCACATCCGGCGTGCGATTGTTATCCACGTGCCATGGTTGTTTCACCTGCCCGTTATCCAGACCAAGTTGATCCTTTAGCGCATCCCCTTTGAAGTAACCAAATACCGCGGTGCCTTCATAGAAAGGAATGCCGTCGGTGCTTAATTCAAAGCTGAAGCTCTGGATGATATTGGTGCCCATCATGACCGTTGAAAGTAGACGAGAATCATTGACGATAGTCTTACCACGCAGATCAACATTTCTTAACATCTTGCCGCTTCCATCTAGGTTGCGGAAAAAGAGTTCCAAACCAGGGAAGCCTAACGTTGTACCCATATAGCCTGAAATAAATCCATTTGGTTGCAACGAGATTTCCATCAGCACTGAATATGGCATCAAACTGCTGTGGCTATTTTCGTCAAAATACCATGCGTTTTGCGGCACTTCGTATTCCGCAATACAAGACGAAGGTGTCTTAAAGTCGCCACGCGTACCATTAACCTCGATCACTCGGGTAGTCAATTGCAAATCACCGCAAGGGGTACGCGGCGGGATCATACCGCGATAGATGGAGAAATCTGGACCAAAGCACTTTTCGATATCGCCCGTTGCGAATTCAAACATATGGTACGGAGTAAATGGCACGGTATCGGGTGTGCGATTGGCGTAATCCGGTGTCATTGGTGCTTCAACATGCTGAAGCGGAATCACGCCTTTGTTCTGAGCCGTTTTTAGATCGGGAACCTGAGCCATCAAAGGCGCATTAGCCGAGGCTTGCTTTTGAACCGAAGATACCTGAGTTACTGGCGCAACAGGCTTAGGGTTAACGTTCAGCTCGGTGGCGTCGGCCAGCGTTGCTTGCGAGCGTTGATCGTAGCGAGTGCATTCTGCTTCTTCTTTGATCATCACACCCAAGTTTTTAAAATCGACGACGATTTTGCCATCGAGCAGGATATCAATATTCGCTTTCGCATAAGGGCGAGGTGTTAACCCTATTTCCGTCACTTCCATTCGATAAGTCAGTACAGCAGATTGCGGTAATACCTGACCACGACAACGGACCTGCTGAGAGGCATTTTCCAACGGCTGAAAACGCCCATTTTCTACCTGAGTATGAAGACCCAAATGCATCATATAGAACTGAAGCAATTGACCACAGCCTTCCGCCATCAATGATCCAGCCATCACCGAGTCATCTTTAAAGTGGCAAGGAAAGTACCAATGATCAGGCTCAAGCTGTTTGTGACCTTCAATAAGACCAAGTCCCCACGCGCCACCTTGAGGTTCAACACGGCTGACTTGTTCAATCATCATGAATTTTTCTGAACTGAAACACAGTGAAGGTTGAACACGATTGGACTGATGACTGTCTCCAAAACATCCCGCAATATCCCCATCGAGTAACGGGTACAGAGCTTGATAATCAAATTGGGTTTTCGGACAATGCAACAACGGATTGAAACGCTGTTTAACCACAAGATTTTTTGACTTTATTTCTTCTTCCGTATGGATAACGCCTTTACCATCCGCAAGCTCTTCATCAGTAAAGAAGCCTGCACAACCATTATCCATTTTCAGAATTATCTTATCGCCGACAAAACATTCATAAGAGAAGAAAAACAGTAGCGTATCGCCATTTCGGGCAAAGTGATTGATGGAGATGTCGTAACGGAGGGTGTCTCCCCCACGAGGTAAATCACCCAAGAAAGTCAGAGTACAATCTAGCAAGCGGTAGACCCGCTCACCTTTGTTTTCAAAATCAATACCTAAATAACTGATCAACATCAAATCACATTGACCTGATTCTACTGCCACAGCCCAAGGGATTTGTCCGTCAACCAGATAAGGGGCATTAACCGGAATATCGTATTCAGTCGTCATGCTGCTTGGCTTATATTCAAGCATGGTTGCATCAAGCTTCGTGACTCGAGATACCAATAAATAGTCTGTCGTAGGCAATCTTACACGACGAGAATAGCTGTCGATAATAGCGTAATCCGCTCCAAATACCTTCGCAATATCGCCTTCCGCATACTCCACTAAGTCATCATAATCCCAAATGCATGGTTTACGAATAGGCTTGTTGATAACGGGCTCTGGCATCAACGCGGAACGCGACGACGACACGGCCTTTTGAGATATTACGGACACCGCAGGTTGCTGGTTTAACCCAGAAATTGGTTCCGCCTGTACCTGAGAAGTCACCGCCTGTAACTGCGCTTTCATTAACGCATCAGCCATCTTCAAGCCCTGCTCTCGGCTTTGAAGGAATGCTTGATGAACCTGCTGAGCACGTTGTTGATTTTTTATGAACGAAGATGAGTTCTGATCTGTCATATTACTTTGAATACCTGTAATCGAAGTCTGGTGTGATGGTGCCAACGTCTGGGATAAGAGTGGACTTACGGGGACGGATACTTCCGGCGACTTGGTCGCTTGCGAACGCGTTATTTGCAATGGGTCTATCAACGAACTCGCGACGGAATGCTTCGTTGCTTGTTGTCTAGCTACGCGCGGCTTTGCATGGGTACTTTTTTGTCGAATTGCGGATAATTCAGAAAAATCCGAACTCACAACATGCTGATAAATATCACGGCCACCAAGGGTGACTTGTTTAATCAACTGACGCTTAGAATCGGTCGGAAGGTCGTTATTCAGACGAAGAGCCAACGATTGTGTTTCGGCAACCGATTGACAAAGTAACAGCTGAGAGCATTGATTTTCACTAATATTCGTGACCATTGCGGCTTTATCATTCGAGTCCACTCGTGTCTGATTTAGGCTGAGTAACCCGTGTAGAATACTCGCCATACCTGATGCTGAATTACAATGACCTAAGCGCTGACTGGCTTGAGTTCTTGTCGCATTCACCAACGGTAATTGCACTGGTTCGTTGCTTTCTGGTGCCTGGTTTATTTCGAGTATACCCACGCTTTTTTCGAGCATCTTCGATTGACTTAATAGACGCTCCGTTAGCTTATTACTGTGTGTCATGGCGCTAAAACCAAGGGCTCTGATTTCTGCATAACTGTTGCTTGGTTGATTTTGTGTGTCAGCAAGAACGTGCTTATCAACCAAGACAATGGCACCCGCACCTTCACCTACTTTCCAACCATTATCCTGTGCCGTCGCGGCCACGGGAGTGACGCGATTTTTCAGAATAACTTGTTCAACACTACCACTTAGATCAACCGCAGCAATCACCACGGCATCCAACGAATCTTGTGACATTAGGTTTTGAGCTACGTCGATACAGCGCGCTACCGATTGTTCTGCGGCGGAAATCGTAAAGGCCGGACCATTAAAGTCCCATAACGACGCAATACGCGACGCCATGATATTGCCGATGAAACTGGTGTACTGGTTCAGTTTTGCGGCATCGAGCACGCTGTCCATTGCAATCGCTTCTAGTGCAAGATACTCACTGTCACTCAACGCTATGCCCATGTTGTTCAGGCTATCGGAAAGTTGAGTGTGCAGGTTAACTCGCCCACGGAATTGATGCATCTCCAGTTCGGTTTCCATGGCAACTAAAACCGCCACTTTTTGTCCGGCCTCCAACTTCGCATCACGGATCGCCTCATCTGCCACCTTCATCAATAAAAGCTGTTGCGATATCAGTCGGTCATCTTCATTTGGCGGTACTTTGAAGCGCAGAAAGTCAAAATCGAACTGGTCGATATAGGCACCTTGCGGTACGGTATGTAGTCCAAACTGACTCAGTAGTTCAGGATGTTGATCCAGCCCTTTCCAACGTTTTTTTGGTAGCGAAACAAAGGCATCCGCACCGGTTTGGATAGCGGAATTTAAGGCACCTATCGTTTTTAGCGAACCAAAATGCGAGGCTAAACCCGTCACCTTCAACTGAGGTATTTGCGTTTTATCTTTTCCAGTCTTAGAGGCAATCTTATCAGATTGACCTTTCCATTCTTCGAGTAAGAGATGCGCGTTACTGCCACCAAAACCAAATACAGAAACGCCCGCACAGCGTTGACGGTTGCCTTTCTTATCAGGCCAAGGTTGCACCTGATTCGGCAGCACATGGGCACCAAATAGACCATCAGGGGAAGAGAGCGGCGTAACAAGATTGATACTCGGTGGAAGTTGGCCTTCTTTCATTGCGAAGATCATCTTCATAATACCCGGCATACCCGCCGCCGTGAGTAAATGACCTAAGTTGGATTTAGCAGATCCGATAAGTGGTGCTTCGCTTCCCTTCAGTTTATCTGCAAAAAAACGTTCCATTGAGGTCAATTCAACTTTATCCCCAAGTGGCGTTCCAGTTGCATGGCATTCAATCACTTCGATACTTTCCGGCGAAAGGTCACTGGCTTCATAAGCTCGTTCAAAAGCTTGAACTTGCCCTTTGCTATTTGGGCTCAGTACAAATTGCCCACGGCCATCATTTGATAAACCAGTGCCACTCACAACCGCATAAATTTGGTCACCATCACGCTCTGCATCTTCAAGCCGCTTAAGGACTAATACCCCTGCTCCTTCACCAGCAAATAAACCTTTACTATTGGTATCAAAAGGCACCGATACACCGTGATCCGGGTAGGCATGGAAGATTGAAAAACCCATATTAATAAAGAATGGGTCCGCGCCTGACACGGCACCGGCCAACATCATGTCAGCTTTGCCAGTATTGAGATAATCACAGGCTAGTTTTAGTGAGTAAACCGAGCTTGCACAGGCAGCATCAAGGCTTAACTGAACGCTTCCTAACCCTAGGGCGTCAGCAACTAATTTGGAGGCATTATGTGCAGCAATACCATTGGCTGGGTTTAGTTTTCGGTCTGACTCATTCGAAGGGCTTAATAAAAAATCTGGGTTGGCCAACGTTGCCTGCAAGGCTTTCTCTACCGCAGAATGATAAAGCGGCAAAAATAAGTCATTAGAACGCGTAGTAGGAAACGACAGCGCCCCCATAATTACACCCGTTCGCTCGAGGAGTTGAGAATCCGAGGCGATGCCTGCATCCAATAATGCTTTACGGCTGGTATCTATAGCCCATAAAAAGCTGTCATCTAAACCTTCAAATTTTTCTACTGGCAGGTGATATCCGCTCGCATCAAAAGTGAAGTTCTCAATGTACCCCCCTTTATCGCAATAAAAACGGTCGGATTCCCCTTGCTGACCTTGATAGGCCTCGGGATCTGCACCCAGTTTTTCGGCACGTAACGTGGTACGAGAATCTTTTTTTTCTAGCAGGTTTTGCCAAAACGTCTTTGGCGTATCCGCGTCCGGGTAAAGGTTAGCTAAACCGACGATAGCTATCTTAGCTTGACGGTGAGAACTCATGCTGGTTCTCCTTCTAAAGTTGTTTCTGAGGTTGCTCGAACCTGCTCAAGCCCTTTCAACAAAGGGTCGAGTGACAATGGAATTTGGTGACTCACTAACTGTCCAATACACTTAAGTAAGGTGAGTATGTCTTCGCCACCTTTTGCATTCGTCGCAACAGTACCGTGTTCATTGGTCACGTTATCTACTCGATTAATCTTATCTATCAGGGTGCACGTTTGGCGATCAGCGCCTACCTCGACAAATAAACGAGCTCCGTGCCCACGAGCATTTTGTACTAATGCAGTGAAATTGAGCATCGAGCAATATGTATCGGCGATCGAATCGGCGATACTCTGGCTATCCATATTGATAGGCTGGTCCTGATTTTGCGGCAGCAAGCTTGCTGCGCTGATAAAACGAATGTGTTTCGGTAATTCATCACATAGTGGTTGACGATAGAACGCCGTCACTTGCTTATGCTGGCTTAATGCTGGCGGCGTATGCATCGCGGTGACTCTGTTGGCTGCGATACCACGTTTACCGAGTTTTTTAAGTAAGCGACGGCACGCCTGCTCACAGCCTGCAATGACGCAAGTATCCCCTTGAATTATCGCCAAATAGACATGTGGAAATTCTGGTAACAGCAATTCAATTGAGGCGGCATCGCTACGCACAACAAAGCTGTTCCAGATAATCTCTTCATTACCGCTTAAACGCCACGCCTCACGAACCGCGGTTAATTCACCAGAAATTGCACTCGTAAATATTGGGCTCGTTTTGGTCATTTCTATCAGGGCGTGTGGGTTTTTCCATACACCTAGACTCGCCCACATTGATGCCTCTCCTTTGGAGTAACCCAAAGCAAAATCAGGTCGAATGGCGAATTCATTGCACAACAGTTGAGTCAACAGATAACTGCTACCTACACCAGCAATCGCCAACTCACTTAAACTCATCTCTGTCGGATTGTTGCCGTATATTTTGTCACTTTGCAGTATCTCTTTTAGGTTACCTTCACGCTCTAAACGAGAATAAAGTTCGGGAAAATACTGATAGAAATCGCGCAACATTCCGGGATAAACCGTCCCAACACCGGGGTATACAAACGTCACGCCGCCTTTGCTGTTTGGTGACGATGAGAAACAACTTCCGGCGGGTGTCTTATAATGGCTCTTATCCGCCATTAATTTTGGTAGTGCATCGCCTATCGCCTTGATCTCTTGCAACAATGTCCTTACCGACGTGGCTTGCAGTACAATGGTCAGTTCCGCTGGTGAGCGCGAGACTCCAACCTGAAACTGTTTAAGGTTTTCAATCATCAAATCTATCAGGTAATCCGAGCGAGTAGAATCTGCGTTCAACTGCCCGCTCAATCGCGTTAAATAACTCGACAACTCCATTTCATTTTTCCCGGTCACGATGAAGAAGAGTCGTGACGACGACAATAATGAACGAGCCATTTTTAGCCCGGTGGCCTGAGTTAAGACTAAGCTACTTGAGCTCGATTCAGACTCAAAAGTAACACTGGTCACTCGCGCTTTATGCGGCTCAGTGAACCAATAGTTGTGTGTACTGGTATCAGCAGAATCAGAGCCAATATCTCGACCAGCAATCGCTTCAACCATGCTATGCAACGCCATAAACTTCTGCTTTGCCGTCGAGGAACGAAACGTTTGTTGGTTACTTAAATCCGCTTGCTGACGGCGGGCTTGTGCCAACGCGCCTTTCACACACTCAGTAGTTGTACCAACGGCACCCACATTAAAAGCGCACAGATAGGCGTGAGGATGTATTTTATTCTGGGCCGCCATAAGTCCCGACAGCATCAGCAATACTGGCTGACCATCGTTTGCCTTAGAGAACGCAGCATTAGGCTCAGCAGGAATCGAGAGTTTTACTAGGCGCCCTTGAGTAACGAGTTGAATCGCTTTTTGTAAGGAAGCTTCAAAGTCATCCATCAGTAACACGGTTTCAATTGGCGGTAGTTTATCGCCAGATAACGACAGGATCTCAGCTGATTGCGTTAAGATAGCGATGCGCAATGGCATCGCTTCAGTAACAGAGTTGTCCACTATGACAAACACTCCTTTTCTAAGTTAGGCTTGTTCAAAAATGCCTCATTAAGGCTTTTACTGATCGTCACCTTGGCCCCACTCATTGTGCAGCTTAAACGTCCATCACTATGATAAAGCGCGATATTTGCTTGTAGTGAACGAGAGGTGTGTTTTACCACTTCAAGCTCTAACCAACCTTTATCACCTGATCGCATAGGCTCATACGAAACGAACTCGCCGATAGCAGAAGGCAAACTCGCGGCCGCATATTTTAATCGGGCCCAAACCAACATAGCTTGTAGTAAATAGTCCTCAGCGAATGGCTGACAACCAGCAAAATGTTGCGTCGCAATAAATGAACCACAGTCTTGTTCAGCGATCATCGGTAACTGGCAAGAAGCAAGAAGCCCTGAATCATCAAAATCTTGAACCGCTTGTATGCCTTGCAACCTTGGACCATGAAATAAGGTCCCATTACTGTATAGCTCCACGCCTACCGCAACCTGAGTACTTTCATCCGTTGTGAACGTTTTTAGCTTGGGTTCAATCACGGTTTGGATCGTCAACAGCGCTTTATATTGCGGTCGACCCTGATTGTTAATGAGAGCTTTAACCTGCCCTTCATCATCAAGCGTCATATCCAAGGTCAATATTTGAACATCGTCCGTTTCAAAAATAACACCTTTCAGCAGTTTGTAATCGCGAACCGTCACGTTCGCCCCTAACCATTGTGCTGCAGTCTCACGCATCCATTGTATGGCGCACACTGTCGGTAACACAGGGTTACCCGCAATGCAGTGGTCCTTTACAAAAGGCATCACCTTTGGGTCAAGGGTACGTGTGACAGTGATATTTTTATTCAGCGGACTCTTTGCAACTAACACAGACTCCGCATCAAGCTTTTTTATTGACGCTTCCTTGTCTGCAGAACCTTGCATGCTTGTACCCACAAGCAATTGAATGCCTGTGTCACTAAGCAGCTGTGAACTAAACAGTTCAGCACCAGATTTTAGTGGGATGACATACACGCCACGGTCAGTAAACATCTTCTTGAGTGCTGGACTGACCATACCTCCATCCCACGGTCCCCAGTTGAAGCTCATTACTTTTGCTTGAGGGTAACGGGCCGACATCTGTAACGCGGCTTTATTAAGGATGTCATTTGACATCGCGTAATCGCTCTGTCCATTATTGCCATAGAAGCCAGCGGCGGATGAGAATATCGCGACCAGTTTTAGCTTGCTACAATCTAACGCATTCAATACCGCTCTAAGTCCACCTACTTTCGTTCCGTAAACGAGGTTGAGTTCATCCAGTGTTTTATCTTGAATGAATTTGTCAGCCAATACACCGGCACCGTGAATCAAACCCGTGATATCGCTAATCTGAGACAGCTTTTGGTTCACTGATTCGTCGTTTGATACGTCCAGACTTAGGTATTCTGCACTGGCACCCACTTGGTTAAATGCGGCCAGCGCGGTGTTTATTTCAATACTACTTAATATTGGTTTTTCTAATGCATCCACTTTCGCAGGTGTTGGTTTATCCCCCGACGCTTTTAGAAACGCAATAGCCGCGGCTTTTAACTCTCCGGTTTGTTTTCCTTCTGCCCACTCAGGTAGCTCATCGATCTTAATGTGCTTACTGCGCCCTGCTAATATAAAGTGTGATTGACACTTCTTAGCTAATGACAAAGCACATTCAAACGTAACGCCCTTTGCACCACCAGTAACCAGAACTTTATCTGTATTGGTTAATAATGCAGCCGCCTGTTTCTTTTCAGAATTGACGGCTTCAATCGCCGTTAGTGCGCTTCGACCAGAGCCACTCAATCCAATCTCGACGGCATGCGTATTCACATCAAATAACTCAGCGGTTATTGAGTCTGCAAATTGGCGAGCGTCCAGTGTCGGTGCAACATCTAATGCTCGACAAAATACCGTCGGCCATTCATGGCTAAGGGTTTTCGTTAAGCCCGACAACGCGGCTTGGTTTAGCTCGGCTTTCGCTATTTGCTCCGCATCGAGATAACCAAATCCACCATCAATACGGCTCACGGTAAAGAAGCTTCGGCGGCTTGACGAGGTGACTGAATTTAATTGAGAGTGAAGCAACTTGGCAAACAAGAACGCCATTGAAATGCTTGATTTCGCATCTTCATTCAACTCAATCGCTGCATGACCCGATGTTGTATCCGAAACATAAGGTTGTAAGTGAATGAATCCACCAATCTGTTTATGTGCGCTTTCAATGTTAGCAATCACGCCTTTCACACCCGCTTCATCAACGCTGGTGAGTGAGTAACTGCTGATTTCGGTGTTCAATGGAGACGCGACAGATAGAGGAGTACGCACGACGGCAACTTGTAAACCGTGAGCGCTTAACGTTTCGGCAAGCACACCAGCATTGTGACCATCATCGGTGATCACAATACAGGCATTTTTGTCAAAACAGTCAGCCAATCTATCTACCGCTGGACACTTTTTTAGCGCCACCTCATTGTGAGGAGGTAAATCCACAACGAGTGTTTCTGTCACGGACTCAAGCACCGCTTCGACTGGGGCTTTTCCCCCGGTCGACGCAGAGGTTAAATCACCTGAAAGCTTACTCTGCATGTAGGCAACAATCTCTCCGAGGGTACGACACTCAGCTAAATCTTCAGGGTTAAGCTCTGGTAAATCTGGAAGCTGATCCTGAACCGTACCTAAGATTTCGACGCGCTTAATAGAGTCGATACCTAAATCTGCCTCCATATCCATGGCAAGATCAAGCATCTCCGCAGGATAACCCGTTTTGTCAGCAACAACGGCTAACATGACGCTTTGAATATGAGCCGCATCTAAATGATTGATCGTATTGTTCGTCGCGGATGTTGACGCCATTTCAGTCGCCATTGGAACCGCAGTAGCAACGGTAACGGAAGGTAACTTACTGTTCATGTAATCAACAATCTCGCCCAAGGTTCGGCACTCAGCCAGATCTTCTGGGTTTAGCTCGGGTAAATCAGGAAGGAGATCCTGAACGGTCCCTAATATCTCGACACGTTTAATAGAATCGATACCTAAATCGGCTTCCATATCCATGGTTAACTCCAGCATCTCTGAAGGATAACCTGTCTTTTCCGCGACGACGGCTAGCATAGTGCTTTGAACATGAGCCGCATCTAAATGCGTTACGGCATTATCTGCAACCGGAGTCGATGTATTATCAACCGCCGCTACAGACGATAACTTGCTGTTCATATAGTCAACGATTTCACCTAGCGTACGGCATTCGGCTAAATCTTCAGGGTTGAGCTCTGGTAAACCAGGAAGTTGGTCTTGAACCGTGCCTAAGATTTCAACACGCTTGATAGAATCGATACCTAAATCGGCTTCCATATCCATAGCCAGATCGAGCATCTCAGTCGGATAACCCGTTTTGTCTGCAACAACTTCAAGCATGGTGCCCTGAACCTGTTCTGCAGTTAAGCCGTTAGTCTGTACTGGTGCAACTGTTGACGGACTGACTTTCGCCAATTGACCATTCATATAGTCAACGATTTCGCCTAGAGTACGACATTCTGCTAAGTCTTCAGGGTTAAGTTCAGGTAAGTCAGGCAGTTGGTCCTGAACCGTACCTAAGATTTCTACACGTTTAATCGAGTCAATACCGAGATCCGCTTCCATGTCCATCGCAAGATCGAGCATCTCTGTTGGGTAACCCGTTTTGTCGGCAACCACTTCCAGCATGGTTGTTTGAATTTGAGTGGCCGTTAAAGCACTGGCGTTGGTAGCGGCAGCTATCTGTGTATGGATAGCGGGTGCTTCATTAAGCCCAGATGGCGATTGAGCGCCCAACTTACCATTCATATAGCTGACAATTTCGCCCAGCGTACGACACTCGACCAAATCTTCTGCGTTAAGTTCCGGCAGATTAGGCATTTGATCCTGAACGGTACCTAAAATCTCGACACGCTTAATAGAGTCGATACCCAAATCCGCTTCCATATCCATATCGAGGTCGAGCATTTCAGTTGGGTAACCCGTTTTATCGGCAACCACTTCTAGCATCACTTTCTCTGCATCGGATGTTTGAATCGGAACAATGGCTTGTGGAACGGCCACAGATGGGGCCGGAGCCACAGGTTGAACTGGAGCGACGGTCTGAACGGGAGCAACAGGTTGAACCGGAGTTGGCGCTGACACCACAGGTTGAGAAACCGCGACGGTTTTTACTGGTGTCATTGCTGGAACGACCGTATCTATCGCCGTTACCGCAGGTACAACGCTAGAGTTTGAACTCAACAGCCCTAATGCAGAGCTATTGCTGATCGACTGAAGCTCAAGGTAATGTGCGTGAGCTTTCAATGTTTCAGCTTGATGTTGATGGAACATTTCCATTGAACGCTGCAAGCTATCAGGAATAGCCACACCCGTTGCCGCCATTTGAGCCTGTTGGGTCATTAGCGTCGCAAAGGTGTCACCGTATTGCTGTGGAATAGCAAGGAATTGCTGATGAAGCTCTGCGGCTTGTTGTTGCGCCGTAAAGAAGGCCTGCAATGACGCATCAGCATTCGGAATCGATAAAGCGGATGGCTGTGGTGATCCTGTCTGCGATATAGCATTATGCGTCGTTGTTACTGGTTCGCTTGTCTTAGTATTCTGTTGCGAAACAACCTGTACTGTTTCTGGCATTGCCGCTACAGCCACTTCACGAATTTCGGTTTTAATCACTTCTTTTTCCACAATCTTCTCTACGATTTCAGTTTGTTTGCTGACCTTGCCTGCTTCTAATGACACGGTCATTTTCGCTCGTGTCGAGGCACTGATGTGATTCGCCGCATTCAGTTTAATGTTCATTGGTGACATCGCGCCCGGCTTAGCCAATTCAGCTTGATAAGGGTCAACCGTCTCTAGCGAGACACCAACAACAGCCAATTGAACCGCAGCCAAACGCAGCTGCAAATCATGATCACCTTTAGGGTTCGGATTAAGGCTGATGGTATAGAGTTCATCCGCCTTGTTGATCAGCGTTTTCTCAACCAGTTTTTGCAGAATATTTTTTGGTCCGAATTCTACAAATACGCGCGCGCCAGCTTGGTACATTGATTCAAGTTGGCTGCTGAAACGGACAGATTGCAGCATATGTTGCTTGAACGCTTTTTTAATGACTTTGCCATCATTCTTATAAAGCACACCCGTTGCATTGGAATAAAGCGGTAAGACTGGCGTATTGAATGTTGTTTTATCAATCGCCGCCGCAAATGGTTTCTGTGCGTGAGCCACCAACGGGGTATGGAATGCACCCGAAACAGGCAGTGGTATCGCTTTGAACCCTTGCTCCGTTAACGCTTTTGCTGCTCGTTGAGCATTGTCTGTCGGTCCTGCAATCACTAACTGTGTCGGTGCGTTGTAATTGGCGATACTCACACCATCAAATGCACCGATTGTTTTTTCAACCTCGGCCAACTTATCCGCATCAAGAATCACGGCATACATGGTACCGCTGTCACCTTCAAGTGGCGTTGCCGCCATAGAATCACCGCGAGCAAAAGCCAGTTGGTAATAATCTTCTTGGGATATCGTACCGGAAGCAAACAACGCACTTAGCTCACCAAAACTGTGCCCGGCGATCATGTCTGGTTTAAAACCAGCTTGAGTCATCAACTCATATTGACCCATAGAAAGCACACCGATAGCGCTCTGCGCATTTGAGGTATTGGTTAATGTGGCTTCTTGAGTGGAAATGTCTTGGCTATTAAATGCAGGAATAGGAAAAAGCACCTGTGATAGTGGTGTCTTCTTATTCTGACTAAATACTTTATCTGCATTCGCCAAATGTTGACGCATTTCTGGGAAATGACAGGCTAAATCCGAGCCCATATTGAGATACTGGGAACCTTGACCTGCGAATAGAGCCGCTACTTTCGCTATACCATTTTCACTTACTAAGCCCGAATCGCGGTAGCTTGTCCCACTTGGTAGCTGCCAATGTGATTTTGATTGGCCTTCAAGCAATGAGACGGATTGCTTCAACTGAGTCAGAAGCTCTTCATCAGAATTAACGACCATACCCAATCGCGCATGGTCTGCGTCAATACTGCGCATACCATGGATGCCAGCAAGCGTTTCTAAGGTTGTTTTTTGATTAGAAATATCCATAGATATTTCTTTCAAGTTTGCGAGAAGTGTATTCGGCGTGTCAGCACTTAATAATACTGTTTGCGGCACCTGACGCTGGCGATATTTATCACCGCGAGTGTGTTCAGGCGTGTACTCTTCCATAACAACATGGAAGTTGGTGCCACCAAAACCGAATGAACTTACACCGGCACGTCGAGGCGTATCATCTGCCTGTCTCATCCAAGGCCGAGTTTGGGTATTTAGGTAGAAAGGTGAATCTTCGATATTTAGCTTGGGATTGGGACTCGTCACATTAATTGTGGCAGGTAACACTTTGTGGTGCAGTGCAAGAGCGGCTTTTATTAAACCCGCAGTCCCAGCGGCAGACTTCGTATGACCAATCTGAGATTTCACCGATCCTAACGCAATGTGTTGTTTATTCTCGTTGCCTTGACTAAAGATGGAGTTCAAACCATTAAACTCAGCCACATCACCGGCCGCCGTACCCGTACCATGAGCCTCTAGTAAGCCCAATGTATGTGGCGCAAAACCAGCGTCATCATAGGCGCGCTTAAGTGCCTTCGCCTGACCTTCAGGTCGAGGAGCATAAATACTCTTGAACTTTCCGTCTGAAGAAGCGCCTATACCTTTAATAACGGAATAGATACGGTCACCGTCTCGTTCCGCGTCGTCAAGACGTTTCAGAGCGATCATTCCTATACCTTCACCGATCATCATTCCTTTCGAATCGATATCAAAGGGTTGAATCGTTTCGTTGGTGGTAAACGCAGGTGTTTTAGAGAAACTCATGTACATGGTTGGCGAGTTATCCGTACATACGCCACCCGTGATCATCATTTCACTGCGGCCATCTACCAATTCAGACAACGCCATGCGCAACGCGGCAAGAGAACCAGCACAAGCGGCATCAACCACACAGTTCATGCCACCCAGATCGAATCGGTTAGCAATACGTCCAGCAATAACATTTCCAAGAGAGCCCGGAAAAGAATTTTCTTCCCAGTGGATGTACTGATCTTGGAACTTTTTGATCAACATCTCGCTATCTTGGTCGCTAATTCCACTGCTGTTGAATACTTTTTTCAATACCGGATATTGCAAACGAGCATTGAGGCTTTGAGCTATCTTCTGACCACCACCGACACCTAACGTGATACCAATTTTATCTCTATCATAGTTTTCCGGAAGCTTTGCATCCGCCAAGACTTCTTTCGCGACAATCAATGATAATAGTTGTGACGTATCCGTTAGCTCTAAAATGTTTGGCGGCAGGCCAAATTCCATTGGATTGAAGTCCACATCTGGTATGAAGCCACCGCGCTTACAGTATGATTTATCAGGTGTGCTCTTATCTGAATCATAATAATCTTCGGCTCGCCAATGTGATTCAGGGATGTCGGTTATAGCATCAATTTTTTCACTGATAAGATCCCAGAATTTATTCAAGTAACGGGAATTAGCGAATATGCTCGCCATACCGACGATAGCGATAGGCGTATCTTTAAGGCGTTTGTTAAGTCGCATATCTTGTTGCGAATCGGATGTTGATTTTGAGGTTTGGCTCATAATGAGGCTCCACTGGACAACCGCAAAGCAGGTGTCATAATTTCGGGCAGGGATAAAATAGCGAAAAAGTTATAGATAGAAGCCACCAAGAAGAAGCACAGAAATACAGGAGGCTCGCTTCGGCTAGGTAACCGTCTTAAATTCAAAGGCTTGAATGGAATTACGCTGGTCATATAATGACAAGCGGAAATGTCATACTGAATTCGTGGATTATATCGCATATGCAAACTAGCGCTAACATACTGTTAACATTAGATAAGTTGTTGCGGCGCTTTTAAAAACTAAAGCAAAGTCCATAATAATTCTACTGAGGTTACGGGCTGAAGTTCTCCAAGGAAATTGATTAGCATTCCCAATGAAAACCAGCTGATTCGGTTAATGGATGAGCAGGTTACCCGAGGTCGCGTTTTGATACAATCGTCAGACGTGAAGGCGACTCCTCCTCAGACCAGTTAAAATTTTTGTAGTCTATATTATTGCAAACTTAATCAACCTAACTAATTGATTATTATTAGCTTTATAATGAAAATTAGTGCAAACACTCTAAATCAAATAAAAAGGTGACGTACGGCGCAAAAACAGAATGATTCCTATGTAACAGGTTTTTAATCAGTGATTTATTCTCTAAACAAATTCATTTTCATTCATTATCGTCGTGCATTCTATTTTCAGTATGTTCAAAATCAAATTGAATAGAGGAGTAACCGGCGTATTGCTAAAGGAGCGAAAGAAATGGACTTTGACGTGGTTTGACTCTAGAGGTTGTTGATCTTTCATGGAGAAAGATCAACAAACCCTAGAATTGATTTGAGGGAAATATTGATCTTTTATTGTTTTGTGTAATTTTAGAGCATATTAAAAACTCGTAATACTTACAAATACTGAGATTAAAATTCCGCCAACCATAGGAATCGTTGTTCGTTTAGCAAGTTCAAACGGTGATACATCGGCTACCCCGGCAATAGCAACCATATTAGGAGCAATAGGAGAAATATTACGGCTCATACCAGCGACAAACTGCATTGGCAATAACATCATCACAGGAGCGATGCCCATCTTAGCCGCTATTTCAGGTACTAAGTTGGCGAATGAGAAGAATGCCGCATTGCCTGACCCCATTAATATTGCAGACACCATGATAATTGCGACCATCACTATAGTCATTAATACGGGTCCAAATCCTGCTGATTCTGCGGCTCTTACTATTACATCAATCGCTCCAATCGTTTTTAAACCCTGGGCGAACACTTGACCAGCAACAATGAAGGTAACTACATTCGCAAACTGTCTTCCCATCCCATCAAAAAATATTTGAATTGATTCTACGACGGCTTTGGCGTTATCACGACGAACAAATTCAAAGCAAAGCGTTACAGCGATGGATACAAGCATAGCTGTCGTTACGTCCATCTTAATGCTGCTAACCATCAACTTGCTGAATGTGAAAATTAATACCAAAGGTATGACAGGCAGAATGGCATAGATCTTAGGAGCATATGAATGACTTGCATCTTGATTGCTTTGTGCATCTGTTAGTTCATTTAAATCACGATGTTCGCTCGCAATATGACCACTTTTCACATCGAAATACTTTTGAACAAGGACATGCAATACAGCAATGACAGCCAGTGCAGCAATAGCAACTGACATCTGATACTTCACTACGTAATCAACCACATCGATACCAATGATTTCGGCAGCAAAATTCACATTACCTTGACCCGGTCCCATTTCTACCGCTACCGCGGTTGCAATAGGGGCACACGCTGACAAGCGACTTAAACCAACACTACGCATTAACGGATATAACGTCACCATCAACAGAACACCCAAACCGGATGCACTGGTGATAAAAATGGATAAAAATTCACCAATCACAAAACACATAGCCATAAACAAATAAGGCATATGTTTAATGTGTGTCAATGGACGAGTAAGCACTCGAACCAACGACTCTGATGCTCCGATTTCATGCATATAAAATGCAAAACCGGCAATAGCCATAATCTTTAAACCAAGCCCTGCACTTTGGCTAGAAAAGGTAAGTTTAATAAAGTGGAAGATATCGAGCCATTGCGATCCTGAGGAAGCACCTTCAGGTAAAGGCAGGCCCTTTCCAATCAACATTGCCGAAACCATCAGCACAATGCCGCCAGCAATTAAAATAGCTTGCGCCTTGTACCCTTTAAGGACAAATGTCGCGACAAAGCCCGTAACGATAAGAGATATAATAATAGATAACATTAAATTTTCCGAATATAGTTCTGTTAAATAGCAATTGTGACGGAATTTATAGTAAATCTTGGTTTCAAAATGTGACATCACGCATGAATGTGAACTTATATGAAATTAAATGAATTACTTCCAGTTTCTCAACATAACATTGCAATTTTGGTGCATAAATAATTGAGATTTTGCGTTCAAAAGCACTTTAAAATAATGGCTAATTAAGGTAGGCAGTTATGATCATATTTTAATCTGTTGTTTTAATCGTAAAACCGTCACAATAGATAATACGTTTTCTTCTCAAGGTCTCACCGTGTCTGCCACTCCTCTCATTCAACTCTGGTTTTTCTCTTTAGCCCAACTGGATGACGGCGATAGCCTGACGGAAAACATGAAATGTTGGCTCTCTAAGGATGAGCTGAGCAAAGTGGCGCGTTATAGGCAGCATGAGTCGAGAACAAAAGCCCTTTATGTTCGTAGTTTACTCCGAGTGGTATTGTCACAATACGCCCCTATTTCGCCTGATGAATGGCAATTTGAATACGGAAAAAATGGTAAGCCAGCGTTGATAACCAGTCAACGCACTCAAACAGGCATTGAATTTAATATAAGCCATAGCGGCGACTACTTGCTCATAGGCGTCATAGTAGCGAAGAATGAGACACTGCAACTGGGCGTAGATGTAGAGCATGCCAGAACAAGTACCAACATTGACCCCATCCTCAATCACTACTTCTCTAACCAAGAAGCCAGCGCTTTATTAGCACTGCCGCGAAGCCAACAAAGGCAGCGTTTTTTTGATCTTTGGGCATTAAAAGAGTCGTACATAAAGGCAACAGGACAAGGCCTTGCAAAGTCATTAAAGTCGTTCGGATTCGATTTAACGATGGAAAAAAAAGAATGGTTGCTTATTCAAACGACGAAGTCTACACCCTCTTTGGGTCAAAACGAACAATATAGAAAGGTAGAGTTTTACCGCGGAATAGCGCCCTTTTTTATTGAAAACAGGGAAAGTTCACTCGCTAGCCAACCGAGCAATCAACCTGATTGGCAGTCTTGCTTAGGCCGGTTAAATGAACAGTATCGTTTTGCCGTTACGCTCGGCAATGGCACCAAGCCAATGAAACTAAGCGCGACATTGATAGACCCTATTCAACTCCTCCAATCAACAGACAGCCATGGATTAAATTAATCCCCATTCATCATTGATGTTAGAATAGCGTTGGGAATCGGTTGCAACCGCTTCTCTTTATCTAAACAGACCATCTCTATATCACCAATAACGGCTGCTCGGGTTGCTTGGGGACGCCAGACCTCTTGACGCCACAAGGTTTTGTATTTGCCATCGAACTCGAAGGATGTACGAATATCACAGACTTCCGCAAACTCTACGCCATCTTGAAAAATCATATTTGCTTTGTAAACCGCAAACCCTAGACCGTGTTCGTTCCATAAGGTCGCTAACTTATCACTATCGATAACATGCTCGCGCGCTCGTTCAAAATATTTCAGAAAGTTGGGATGATAAACCACGCCTGAATGGTCGGTATCTTCATAATATATCTGTACTGGATGATGGTGTATTTTACTCATTAGTGGCTATGTCTCTCAATTTATTAAGGCTAAGTGCCATTTTGTTATTCTACACGACTGAGAGCTGCACTTTACCTGAGACTCGATTCGAACTTAATATTTATTATGCTGGTCATATGAGTTGTGTGCAGTAGAGTTCTAGAATCGTCTAAAAAAGAGCAGGCCAATGATAATACATAGCCTGCTCTTCTTTATATGTTGCTTATGACGTTTGGAACATTGACGCTAGATCAATCGCCAATCTCTGTATTTATTTTCCAGTCGCCTCCCAATGACTTATACACGCCTACGGTAACCTGTGCGACTTGTAAACGAGCAGCAACTTGTCGGTCTTCAATCACACGCTTTTGTCTCTGAGCATCAAGTACTGAAAGGTGGTCGATAAGGCCGGCATTATAAAGGGACACCGCTTTACTTACTGCTTTTTCAGACGCCTTTAACGCTTGTTCGATTCGATCTTCATTTTCTTGGCTTCTTCCATAGGCAAATAACATTGAATCCACTTCAGTGATAGCAGAGTCAACAGCATATTCATAACCTAGAACCGCAGCGTCAAATCTCGCTTCGGTTAGTTCTACCATGGCTTTACCTCTGCCACCGTCAAACACATTCCAACTCACTCCAGCAGAGCCAACCCAACCAACAGAATCACTACTAAACAAGTCATCAAAACTACTGGCAGAAACCCCCGGCGCACCCGTTAAGAAAAACTTAGGATAACGGTTAGCTACGCTAGCGGCGACTTCTTCATTAATCGCCGCCATTTCGCGTTCTGCTATCCTAATATCCGGACGTCGCTGAAGCAGATCTGAAGGTAATCCGACCGGAATAACCCCATTCATATCAGGCAATGTTTCGTTACTCGCCAGCCTAATATCGACCTTAGATAAAGGCTCACCTAATAAGGTCGCGATACGTCTTTTATGGACCTGCTGAGCGATCTCTAGTTGAGGAATGATAGATTCCATTGCAGCCAGAGAGGCTTTGGCTTGAACCAAATCGAGCTCGGAACCATAGCCATTGTTCACCACTTTTTCGATCAACTCTAGGCTCTTTTTCTGATCCTCGATATTCAACTCTGCGAGATGAATTCGTTCTTGAGCTCCTAGATACTGTAAATAGTTATGGACGATGTCTGCGGTGATTAGCGTGGTTAACCCATCGGCGTATAAGCCTGCTTGTTCTACCCGTATTTCGGCGGCATTCGATTGATGGTCAATACGCCCCAAGATATCGAGTTCCCACGTAATGCTTGCCCCGAGAAAACCACCATCGTGTTGATTATCAAGCAGAGTGGTATTGCTCAAACTAGGCGGAAGTGCGCTAGTACTCTCTCCTAACGGCGAGAGCGCCGGCCCCATTAGCGAATCATTTTTACTCAATTGGTAGTTGTAATATCCCGCGCCAACATTGATGGTTGGCACCTTGAAAGATTCGACAATCGATTTGTAGCTATTCGCCATTTTAATACGTTGTGCGGCCATTTTTAAGGGCACATTTTGCTGTTGAACATCAGTAACAAGTGCGTTCATAGTAGAGTCGTTAAACTGACTCCACCAATGATCGGTTTGCAAACTCTCATCACTCTCAACATATAGATAGCTTTCAGCCATAGAAACCGTTGGCTCTTTATATTCCGGGCCAACGGCGCAACCTGCTAAAATAACAGCCAGTGCGATAGGAGCGAACGTTAACGACGTCTTGCGATAAAATTTAAAAGAATTCATTTTATTCCCTCTACACTGGTTGAATGTCTAAAACAGCAGGCTCTGGCACCTGACTTTTTGAGTCTGCCGTATTTTCTTTGTAAGCCAATTTATATAGCGCAGGCATTACAAAAAGCGATAACACGGTTGCAGCGGCCAAACCACCAATTATCGTCGCCGCCATTTGGTCAAACAACAGGTCACTTAACAGTGGTATCATGCCAAATGCTGTCGTCAACGCCCCCATCGATATGGCCAAAGTACGGTTGATTGTTGCTTCTTTGATCGCGTCTGATAACGATCTGCCGTTGGCTCGTTCGAGTTCGATTTGATCGATTAACACGATACCGTTTTTGATAATCATCCCCATCAACGTGATTGCACCAATCAGCGCCATAAAACCAAATGGTTTGTCAAAACTCAGTAGCGCAAACGTCGCACCTGTTGCGGCCAACGGTATAGTGGACAAGATAATAACCGGTTGCTTGAAACCATTAAACATATACACAAGAATAAGCACCATAATTAACAGTGCTTTAGGCAACTGCTTCATGATGTCTGTAACCGCTTTATTCTCATCATAATATTCCCCACCCCACTCCATGCTATAACCCTGCGGTAATTCAATGGCTTCAATTTGTGCAAGCACCGCATTTCGAACGTTGGCGGGTGTTGTAGTACGTTCAACGCCCGCTTGAGCGGTTATCGTTTTCACTCTATCACGGCGCCATATCATGCTCTCTTCAGCATTGAGCTCAAAACCATCCACCACCTGCCCAAGCGGAACCGTATGCAATCCAAGTAGAGACTTCACTGGTAACGTTTCGAGTGATGACATGGTTTGTTTTGACGCTCGTAATTGAATGGGGATCAGCTCGTCATTTAGGTTCATTTGTCCTAACGGCATTCCGTCAGACGCCCTCTTCATTGCAAAAGCGATGTCTGCTCGGTTAATGCCTGAACGACGCGCTTTTTCTTGATTAATGATCGGCTTTAATACCTTGCTTTTTTGACGCCAGTCATCTCTTACATATTTGGCTTCTGGATGCGTTGCCATGATGGCTTTTGCTTGATTCGCCAAATCGTGAAGAACATCGACATCCGGACCAGAAAACCGCGCTTCGACAGAGTATTTGTCCGAGGTGGCTAACTTTAAACCCCTAAAGCGAGGTTCTGCATCAGAAAATTCCGTCAACAACCATTTGTCTCCCCGCTCCACCAGTGTAGAAATTGCTTGGAAATTTCGTACATTTATTAGAACCTGACCATATGCAGGGTCGAGCGGTTCAGGCTCTACCGTCACAGAAAACCTAGGCACGCTTGCACCAATCGAAGATGAAATACTTTCTACTTCGGGTTGCTCTAATAACCAGTTCTCGATTTTTTTCATATCGCTAGACGTCTGCTCTATTTTTGCGCCATTTGGCAGCCAATAATCTAGGAACACGATAGGACGATCTGATTGGGGTATAAAATTGATTGCGACATATGGTATCGCTACGACGGTAACGACGATAAGTGGTATCAGAGCACTCAATGTTCTGACTGGATGGTCGACAGTCCAGCCTACCAGTTTTTTGTAGTAACTGGTTTTCTTTGCACCGGATTGTTTCGTCGGCTTAATAAAAACCCAACACATCAAAGCGGTAAACGTGACCGCGACTAACCAAGACAGCAATAGCGATGACGCGATAATATAGAATACAGAGCCCGCAAATTCAGCAGCATCCGTTTTGGAAAACAAAACCGGGCTAGCGCCCATGATGGCAATGATCGTGGCACCAAGCAGTGGCGTTGCGGTCTCTTTCACTGCCTCTATTGCGGCCTTTGTTCTTTCCATGCCCTTATTTAACTTCGCAATCATCATATCCGTAACCACAATCGCGTTATCGACTAACATTCCCAAGGCTAGAATAAAGGTACCTAACGAAACACGGTGTAACGAAATATCAGCGAAATTCATATAAATAAGCGTCAGCAATATGGTTAAGAGCAAACTACCGCCAACAATAGCAGCACTCTTAAAGCCCATGAATATCAACAACACGATAAATACGATGCCAACACTTTCCAGAAGGTTACCGACAAAGTTATCGATAGATTTCTGCACTTCTTCAGGCTGAAAAGCTACTTTCGTAATCTCAACACCGAGTGGTAAACTGGCTTGATAGTTGTCAATAATTGATGTGATTGTGCCACCTAACGACACCACATTAATGCCTTGAGCAGGGCTCACTGCGAGTGTCACAGAAGGCTCACTATTGAAACGGTTTTCTACCAACGCGGGAGTATGGTACCCCATGGTGACATCAGCGATATCGCCTAAACGAATGAGAGAAGAACCAAGATTACTCACCCCACCTTTTATGACTAGGTTACGAATATCGTCAAGGGATTGAAACTCACTGCTTTGATGAACCCTAACGCGTTCGTTGCCAACGTCGAACTTACCCGCTTCGAATGTCATGTTTTGGCTATTCAGTTGGCTCCAGACCTGAGCAAGCGAGAGGCCATATTGAGAAAGCCTTTCATCTGGCATATCAATATAAACCGTTCGTGGTTGAACACCATGCAACTCGACTTTTTTTATTCCGTTGACACTTTTTATCTGGCGTTGTAACTCTTCCCCATACCTACGCAGTTCTTCAGGGTTAGCGTCGTTGCTGTGGATGGCGAAAAGCATGCCATAGACTTCTGAAAATTCGTCCTGAACAATACTGATCTGTGCAGTACTTGGGAGCGATAACTTGACGTCGTCGACCTTTCGGCGCAGTAAATCCCATTGTTGTGGTAGCGCTTTCGAGTTAAGACTCTCTTTGATATCCACAAATACCATAGACACACCCGGTCTAGATAGAGAACGTAGGCGGTTGAGTTCACCCATTTCTTGGAGTTTAGTTTCTATCGTATCCGTAACTTGAGCCTCTACTTCTTGTGCAGAGGCGCCGGGGTAAAGCGTCACAACGACCGCCGTTTTTACCGTAAAGCTTGGGTCTTCAAGTTTACCTAAATCAAAATAAGAATAGAGGCCTGCGACGATGCTTATGACGGTAAAGAACATAACAAATGTTCGCTGACGAATAGCAAACTCAGCTAGATTGAACATGATTAATCCTTATTGATTTCTTATGATTAGCTTTTTGGCACTATCACCATCACTAAGGTAATTCGACCCACTCACAACGACGTAATCACCACTACCCATTGCACCGGTGACACAGGCTTGGTATGCGTCCAATGACGCCAGTTCGACATGAGTTTTAATCACCTGATCTTCTCGAATCAGGTTAACGAACAAGCTATCTTTTTGACCAACAACCGCAGAGTAAGGTACGCAGTAGGCACTGTTGGAATCGCCGACTTGCGTCGTCACAGTGACGGACTTTCCAGGAAATACCGACGCACTTGGGTGGTCGATAGCGTATATCACAGAATAGGTTTGCTTTATTAGGTGGGGCACTGGAGCGATTTCAGCCACGCGAGCGTTGAGCGGCGCACTCGAATCATACCAAGATACTGAACCTTGTTGGCCTATATTGAAAAGTCCAATCAAGTTTTCAGGTACATCTACTTCAATCTCTAATACATTGTTGTTTTGCAAGGTGACAATAGATACGCCAGGCAGTACCTGTTCATATTGTTCAAAATCAACGCGTGCAATCACGCCATCAAATGGGGCGTTCAATTCTGTATACTTCAACATATCTTTCGCACGTTGGATATTTTTGTCTACTACTTTTAAGGCTGAAAGGGAACGTTCGTATCCACTGATTGCACGATCAAGATTCACACGGGCAATAGCATCATCATTCGTTGCTTGCTTTACTCGTTTAAGCTCTGATTTCGCGAGCTTATGGGCTGATTGGGCTTCAAGTTTTCTGGCCTGCAGTTCTTCTAACGTCACCTGATAATCATGAGGGTCAAGACGCGCGATAACCTGACCTTGTGTTACTGAGTCGCCCTTGTTAAACAACATCTGTTCTATGGTTCCAGGGACACGAAAAGCCAAACCGGCTTGTTCATGAGAATGAACCGTACCGTTGAAGGTTTTGGTCATTGATGCATTGGGGTTTTGGAGCTGGACGACTTGCAGGGTTCGTTGCTCAAGCTCGTCATTATCGGCCACTTGAGTCTGGTTACAACCAGTTAGAAATACGGCGGCAACCGAGCAGAAAATAAGATGGGTTAGGTTATTCATAAATAGCTCCTTAAGTTGCGAGCTATTCTAGTCATAAATTTAGTGGAGATAATCCATCATCTCCAATTCTTACTGTCACGAATTTTGTGACAATAAAATCTGTTTGGGTACTTCGACTAACAGGTAATCAATCAGTGTTTTGGTTGCCAGGTTGAGCGTTTTCGGCTGGTTGTAAAGTATGTAGCCATGTTCTTCATTCGCAGATGATTCGCTCAGTATTTGGATTAATTTACCATCCGCGATCTTATCTGCCACCAAAATTTTGGGCAGAAATGCAATGCCTCTTCCAGAGATAGCCGCACTTTTCAAAAACGCGACACTGTTAGACACTAGCTTTGAATTAACGGTAATACTGGTATCTGCAAAGTGCCATCGCCGATCAACCTCACCTGTTGGCCATCGTAGACATATCGCGAGATGGTTCAATAAATCTTCCAGTGAAGATGGTCGTCCATGTTTCTCAACATAGCTTGGCGACACAACTAAACACCGATCAAGCTGTAAAAGCTTTCGAGCAACTAAGTCCGAATCGATGAGTTCGCCCCCATGGAAAGAGATATCGAGGCCTTGATTGTGCATATCAATAAAACCGTTATTAATCACCCTTACATCAAGTTCAACATCTGGGTACTGATCAAGAAATCGAAATAAGATTGGCTGAATAATATCGTGCGTTTCTGAGACTAGGCCTAGCTTGACCTTGCCTTTGATTGTATCCGCATTATGGATCAAGGCCTGATTAGCGGAATCAATCATCCTGATCGCTTTCAGTAGATCATGATAATAGGACTCACCTTGATTGGTCAGTGATAGGCTGCGCGTAGTACGGTGAAAAAGTGGCGTCCGCAATGCACCTTCCAGATCGTTAATACGACGACTCACATTTGCTCTGGGCAAATCCAACGCATTGGCCGCTGCAGTAAAACTGCCCAGCTCAACCACCTTTATAAACAATTTCAGATCACTAATTTTCAACCACTATTCCTTCTTTTCGGAAAAAACCATACCCTCTTATTGTTACGCAAAATCACGAATATTGATATGGTAATTATATGAATGGCTTTTTACCCTTCTGCGCATAAGACCGAAAAATATTGGACTGGCCAAGAGGCGTTGACAATGAATTCATCACCGATGAAAAACACCCAAACACATCGATTAAAAAATGGGATAGATCGACTAAACTCAAGAATAGAATCATTGATTTTTTTTGTTTAACAGCCCAATTTTTTATCTTTCTATCATTACTATATGACCCCATTCATTGAGGTGTAAATGAAAAAGCAATTCATCTCGATGCACTGAAACGCCTTGTAAAACATAGAAAACTATCCTATCTATTAAATCGGCTAGATAAAAAAAAATTAGACACATCAAAAGGCGCACGCGTTTATTATGGATAATTTCGCTTCGACAACGTCAAGATTTTCATTCCGGATTACTGTGGGTGTTATGTTCCTGCTTGCAAGCATCCTCACCGCAACTATCGCCGTCTCGATGCAATATTATTTCAGCTCCAAATTTGCTGAAGAGCGAGCGATAAATCAATACTCTACCGTCGCAGCAGAAGTCAGTCGCCATGTGAATGAACTCGATGCGAGAGTGACGCACACCACGGAGTTATTGTCTACTTTGGTGGGGCAAATGGATCGTAATTCAACGGATTGGATGAGTATATTTTCTATCGCCCTTAAGGCCAATAACGAGATCTATAGTATCTACGTTGGCCGCCCAAACGATAACTTCTATCAGGTGATCAATTTACAATCCTCCGAACAAGTTCGGCTAAGAATCGGCGCGATACCTGAGGACCGTTGGGTTGTCATAATGGTCGCGGGTAAAGGCAAAAATCGTATAAAAAAGACAATTTTTTTGAATGACCAGTTTAAGATACGAGAGATCAAACCCGAAATAAGTAACTATTTTCCCACTCAGCGTCCTTGGTTCAATAATTCATCCACAACTCAAGTAAAAAAAACCGACCCTTACTTATTTCAAATATTGAAAATACCGGGACAAACTTTTTCTATTAAGGTGGAGAACACTGGCGCCGTTGTCGGTGTCGATGTTCTATTATCGACATTGTCTGGTAAGTTGCGTTCTGCTCTGGATGGGTACAATACTGAAGCCTTCTTATTTCGTCCGACAGGCGAGATTTTAGCGAGTAATGCCATCGTTAAAAATGAATCACCATTACCCGTATTGGAACCAATTCAGTTCACCCCACAAGAACAACTTTTAATAGACAACACGCTCTCTCTTAAAGTATCCAATCAGAACGCATGGGGGCCAATAGATTATTCTGTTTCAGGTGAACCAAAAGGGTACGCCATTGACTTACTCACCGTTATTTCTCAGCTCACCGGGCTTAAATTCGAGTTTATCAACGGGTTCAACTGGAATGAACTAGTTGACCTTTTTAACGACGGTTCTCTCGATGTTTTACACTCGTTACAAAACAACCCCGATGGCTATGTAAAAGGCGTTTATAGTGACCCTATCTACTCGTTACCTTTTGGTGTTTTAGTTCCCATTGGTCGTGACAAGTTTGACGACTTATCTGCATTGTCTGAGCAGAAGGTTGCTATTTTGTCCGGTTGGTCCATCATTCCACGGATTAAGAATGCGTTTCCCACCATCGAGCTTGTTGAAGTAAACGAACTTGTTGATGCTGTCCGTATGTTAGAACATGGAAAGGTTGATGCGGTCATTGATAGCGCTGCCATTTTACGTCAAGCAAAAAAACAGTACTTCATCGAAGATGTCAAAATATTAACGAACATCACGCCATTTGATCAACAGTACAATTCCGATTTCCATATTGTGGTTCAACCAGAAAATTCGGCACTAATCGATATCATCAATAAAGCAATCGGTCGTATTACACCTGAGCAAAAAAAAGCGCTTTATAAAAAATGGTTGCAACCATTGCAAGTAAACACTGTCGTTAACGATAGAGTCATCCCCTATGATGATCTTTACAATTTGATCAGCGATGAAACATCCTACGGGACGTTAGTTATGCGCGACATAGACGGTGTTGATCAATATTTTTACGTTCAACCCGTCAACTATCAGGGTCATCAAGAGTACTTTGCTATCACCATTCCAAAAGCGGCCGTCCTTGAACTCGTTTTTGAACGCATTAAAAAAACCATTATGATCACAGGGGGTTTACTGTTTCTTTTATTGCCTATCATTTGGATTATGGGATCACCAATCGTTCATCCAATTAGGCAATTGAGGGCAGAAACACTCAAAATTAATCAGAGAAAATACAAGAGCGTCCAGTTAATCAATACCCGGATAAAGGAGGTTTGGGAGTTATCTGAATCTATCCACGATATGGCTGAGCACCTCCATCAACATGAGAAACAACAAGAAGAGTTTATCGAGTCTTTTATTCGTCTCATCGCTCAGGCTATCGATGACAAATCGCCCTACACCGCGGGTCATTGCAACCGAGTACCCGTTATAGGGATGATGTTAGCAGAAGCCGCAGAGCAGAGTGGCCGAGAAGCCTTTAAGGCATTCAGATTTGCTAATGACCAGGAAAAAAGAGAGTTCAGAATTGCAGCATGGTTGCATGATTGTGGGAAGATCACGCAGCCAGAACATATCGTGGACAAGGGAACAAAATTAGAAACGAATTACAATCGTATTCACGAAATTCGTACCCGTTTTGAGGTACTGTGGCGCGATGCGCAGATCGATTACTTGAACCATAAGTTACGTCAAGATATCTCAGAGCAACAAGCGGAAGCGGAGTTAGAAAATCGACTGAAAGAGTTACAGGAGGACTTTGAGTTTATTGCACATATAAATGTTGGAGGCGAATTCACTAGTCCAGATAAAGTAGAGCGCGTTAAACGTATTGCCAATCAACATTGGCTTAGACATTTTGATGACTCGTTGGGCCTATCAAATGTTGAGGAATGGCGCAAAGACCCCGTTAAACATGACTTACCCGTTGTAGAAAGTTTACTCGCAGATAAGCCTGAGCACATCATACCTCGAACGCACGATGTCGAAATTGATACCAAGTTCAACATCAAAATGGATGTCCCTGAACACCTTTATAATCTGGGCGAGATCTACAATTTATCCATATCGAAAGGAACATTAACCGCAGAGGACCGCTACAAAATTAATGAACATATGATCAGCGGCATAAAAATGTTAGAAAGTCTGCCGTTCCCAGACGAGTTAAAAAAAGTACCCCAATATGCGACAACTCACCATGAAACGCTGAAAGGAACCGGATACCCACGCAAACTGAAAGCGGAAGACCTCTCCATTTTAGAGCGTATATTGGTCGTTGCAGACATTTTCGAGGCGCTTACCGCCGCGGATAGACCTTACAAAAAGGCCAAACCAATGAGTGTGGCCATCGATATTATGTATAAGATGGCGCTGGATGAGCATATCGACATGCAGCTATTTCTATTATTCTTAGAAAGTGGCATCTACCTGCGCTATGCCGATGAATATTTGGACAAAGAGCAGAATGTGCCCGTTGATATCAGCTTTTATCTAAATGCTCAATCGGGAAACTAACACCTTTCTAATGACTATACGGGAGCAATGACGAAGCGGGCTACCCCTCACGCGCCGCCAATATGCATTGCTGTCTTAACCATCGATGAGTCGGTTCATTGGTACGCGAAGGATGCCAATACATACTCACCGATATCTGTGTTGGCAGAAAATCCGCTTGCAGCATTTTCAATCCAAAAGAAGCGCAATACTGCTTCGCTAAGTGACCCGGCAAAATACCGATGCACTCACTTCCAGCGATTAACGGCAACATATCCATAATACCGCTAGCTTGCCATGCGACATCCCGTTCGGACAATCCCACTATACCTTTATCGCCTAAATAACCTGCTTTTTGCTCCGGTTGTGAGTGAATGACATGCTTTTCTTTTAGATAGCGATCCAACGTAAGTTTGCCATCAGCAAACCGTGGATGCCCTACTCGACACACAACGACTAAGCTATCTTGCATAATCTCTTCAGAGCGTAAATGCGGGAAACGATTTGAGTCAGCCTCAACGAGTAAATCACATTGATGAGACCGCAGCAGACTATTCATATCTTGACCAAAAAGAGGTTCGGTTTTGATTGACACTAAAGGTGCTTGTTCAAATATCCGTTTAGCCAATTGTGGAAATAGCGTAAAACTGAGTACGCTCAATGCTGCAATGGTAAACTGGCGTTGATAATGAACCGGGTTAAAGTGACGTTGCTCAGGAAGCATGTGAGCAATACTTTCGACCGAGTTAGACAAGGCCGGATATATATCCAATGCATAGGGTGTAGGCTCCACCCCATGGCTACACCGAATAAACAAGTTATCCTTATAAATATCTCGCAAACGGTTAACGCTTTGGCTAACAGCCGACTGGCTTATACCTAAACGCTTGGCGGCTTTACTGTAGTTTCGTTCTTCCACAATCGCGACAAAGATCGGAATCAAGCTGTAATCAGAATGCTTCATTTTTAAATTACTCTATCAGTTACCTTGTATGCTATTAGATATCTTATATCACATATCGTCAAACCAATAATGTTTTGTCTTAATCTATACACAACATAAACGTAAATAATAGATTGGTTTGATATGAAAAAAACAACGATTGCATTATCCGTGGTATTCACTACTGGGCTTATCAATGTGGCCTACGCTGCTACTGAACATCGCTTTGACGGCGTTGAAGTGACCATTCCGACATTATCTCACGACTATTACCTTGGCAAAGATTCCGGCGCGACTCACTACTGGCATGGTGCTAACCAAGATATGACGTGGACAACGACAGGTGGAAACGGTGCATTCGATGCTGAATCAGACAAAGTTCACCCTCAATTAACAGCCCATTCTCAGAAAATGGACAAAGGTATCTTTGCTTACAAAGAGAAGTTCTTTCAAGTTTACGGTTACGGTTTAACCTCACCAATGATTGTTGATGGTGACAAAGGTTTGATGATTTTTGATCCAGTTGAATCTGTAGAAAAAATGGCCGCAGTCATGGCTGACTTCCGTAAAGCAACTGGTAACGACAAACCCGTCGTAGCCATTATGTACTCTCATTGGCACCCGGATCACTACGCTGGTGTGCGTGGTATTGAAGGCGCAGAAAACGCAAAAATCATTGCGCACGAAACCTTCATGGCTAACGTAGTTAAAGGCTCTATGGGCGGTACTGGACCAGCGCTAGGTTTTCGGGTTGACTATTCCTTAGGTACACTACTTAACGTTGAAGAAGATGGCCGTGTCAATGGTGGCCTTGGTCCTGACTTTGAAATCCTTGAGCACAGTCTTATCGCTCCAAACACCTTCGTAGAAGGCAAATTTGGTCAACTAGACCTTGAAATCGAAGGTGTAAAAATCGAATTCAAACATGTACCTTCAGAAGCGTCGGACGAAATTACCGCTTACTTCCCTGAATACGACATGGTATTTGGTTCAGAAGTTATTCAAGGCGAAAGTTTCCCTAACCTTCACACCATTCGTGGTACGCAATATCGTGACCCAAGTGTTTGGTTTCCTGGTGTAGATACACTTCGCGACTACAAAGCAGACGCTATGATGGTATCACACGGACGTCCAGTCGTTGGCGCTAAACACGTCGATAACACATTGACTGCTTATCGTGATGCTATCCAGTTTACTTATGACCAATCAATCAAAGCGATTAATGATGGTGCGACTCAAGAAGATTTGATTCGTCAAATTACATTGCCTAAACACCTTGTGAATCACCCTTGGTTAGGTGACTTCTACGGCTCAATCCGACACGCAACGAAGGAGATCTTTGTTGGTGAGATGGGCTGGTTCAACGGTGACCCAACGACGTTGAATGCAACATACTCAGTAGACGCTTCTAAGCGTTACGTTACCATGGTTGGCGGCAAAGAAAAAATGATGGAATTTGCTGTCGATGCATGTGATAGCGGTGATTTTCAATGGTGTGCCGAGCTTGCAACGCACGCTATTCGTGTTGACTTTGAAGACATGGAGCCTCGCTTACTAAAAGCAAAAGCACTACGCGAATTAGGTTACCGTGAAACGAACAACAACTGGCGTAACTGGTACCTAACTTCAGCACAGGAGCTAGATGGTACTATCGATTATTCCAAAAAAATCAATCTACAAGCTCCTGATTTACTGACAGAGTTTAAACCGTCTCAGCTCGTGAACGCATTACGTTTCAGCCTAAACGCAGAAAGAAGTGCAAACGAACACTTTACTATCGCGTTTAACTTCTCTGATACCGAAGAAACGCATGCACTAGAGGTTCGTCGCAGTGTTGCAGAGTTCCATGAAAACTTCATTGGGCGCGCAAAAGCAACCGTAAACCTTACTAAACCTGTATTTCTAGGTTTACTCGTTGGTAAAGTTGATTTTGCTGAAGCGGTTGAAGCAGGCTATATCACGTTAGATGGCGATGCAGCCACCGTTCCAGCCTTCTTCGGATTGCTAGACAAGCCGGCTGAGAATCCAAAAGTGACGCTACGTTAATCCTGCTAAAGCGGTGTGTTTTACAAGCGTGTCCTCTCCTTTGGGGACACCTTTTACTTTTAATGCGCACTTTTTATACCCAATGTTATCCAAATACGTAGAAACCGACCAATGAAAAAGCACCTATTCCTATCAATTTTACTTATTCCAATGACTAGCCTTGCTTGTGGTCATGATGTCCATTTATCGTCGCCTGCAATGCACAATAAAGACGCAATAATTACGGCGTTAGAACAGTCGAAAGGAAAACAACCCAAGCTATTTGACTTAAAGAACGTAAAAAGCAAAGACAGTATTCACAACCACAAAGACATCCATAACCATAACCACGCGCCGACGACGTTAGTCGACAAGAGTGGATAATGGATTTGACCTAAACCAAATGGAAATCTGGTAAGCACAACGAATCTAATTACATACCACTCTAATTGTCACGTTTTATACAACAGTGAGTCTTCACACTAGCGGTTTATGCGCTGAAGAAAAATAGATAAAATGACCACATCTTCACACTTAAGGCAACCGCATTGGAAAAGTTCCTACTCGCATTCATTATCGTTGTATCTTGTAACGCTTACGCTAGTCAGCCACTATATACCTATGCACAATCCCCTATACATTCAAATATATTGTCGCTTCAATTGCGAGATGCTAAACCTCAGCCTGTTGGGTCATTCGAGCTAAAGACCGGATATACTCAGGCAAGTATTTGGGCTGAAACAGGTGAGTATCTGTTTGACTATTACCAAAACAATGTTGATCTCGCGCTCTCTTACCAAGTAAACCCTATTTGGAAATCCGAGATAGCGCTGAAACGAGTCACAGCAAAAGATAATGGTTTGGACGAGTTAACGAAGAACTTTCATAACTTATTTGGTATCGGACACAATGGGCGAGATGAAGTCCCGCAAGATCAGTTCTACCTATCTATTCCAAATCAAAATATTGAAATTGGCGACTTTGAGGGAGAAACGCTTACTCGAGCTATCTACTCATACAACGAACTCAGCTTGTATCAAAGTAACCCCTTATCCATTTCGGTTGGTGCCTCATTTTACTATAATAATGTCGACAGCGGCCCTTTTGCACGAACAAGTTTTGAACAAGGCTTACAGCTTAACGCAAGTTATTCAGCCAACGTCCACCATCTGTTTTCTTCATTTGGTCTAGTGCACCGCAACAGTGATATTCCAGAAACGGTCATGTCTGATACTGCAGGTTTTATTTCCGTTGGATACGAATATAACTTGCTCAACAATCACAGTTTGTTACTTGAATCTCATAACTATAAAGGATGGGCAACATCCAACCCTAGCTTTTCAGAGCCATCAAATGAGGTGCTTGTGGGGTACCGTTACCGTTATATGAATAGTACCGTGGAAGCTTTTATGACTGAAAATATCAGGAACATGGATAACAGTACCGACATCGCCTTCACTATCGTATTTCGAATACTTCTGTAACACCGCCTTTTCCTCCGTTAGAGCGAACATACACCTTTCATTCAACTTCAGTAAAATTCAAGCGAAAACGTGACCTTATTGTCTCGTATTATCAAACAGTGAGTCTTCACACTAACCCGTTACCTGATCACATTTCAATAGTAAAATAAACGCAGATGACACAACCTTTGATGACCATTTCCATGAAACCAATTTTCAGTATCCTGCTACCGTTGGCATTACTTAACGGTTGCAGTTCAAAAGGCATGATTACCAACCAGTCAGCAGAACTGGCTCAGACATCCTCTTACTCACTTTCAGAGACATCACAGCAACAGAATTCGAATACCGCCGTCCTAATCACTTTCTCTGGTGGCGGTACTCGCGCAGCGGCGCTTTCATATGGCGTATTGAAAGGGCTTAACGAGATAAACGATAACTCCCCTCAGGGAAATGGTAGCTTGCTCGAACAGGTTATGGCGATCAGTTCTGTTTCTGGAGGAAGTTTTACTGCTGCCTACTACGGATTATACGGTGACCAGATATTTGATACGTTTGAAGAAGCGTTTCTTTACCGCGATATCTCTAGTGGGCTTTTAGATATATTAGTGAGTCCAAAATATATCTTTTCCCATCAAACTCGAACGAGAGCGGCAGCAAGCTTCTACAATGAATCCCTATTTAAAGACCAAACATTTGCAGACATGCGCGAAGATGGCCCTTTAATCATCATTAATGCTAGTGACTTAGGTGGTGGCGTCCGATTTTCATTTCTACAAGAATACTTTGATTTAATCTGTTCAGATATCGATCAATACCCTATTTCCGATGCTGTGGCCGCATCCTCTGCTGTACCCATTATTTTTGAGCCCGTTGTACTGAAAAACTTTGAGCAATGTGAAAGGTCTTCGTTCTCGGATATGAATGACAGTTATTCTCCGCATGTACAAAACACGTTGAAGGGCTTAGACAGTTATGCCGACAAAGAGAGACGGCCTTACGTTCATTTAGTCGACGGCGGAATTACCGACAATCTAGGGTTACTCGCCTTTTATGACATTACACAGAGCAATCTCTCATTTTTCAATAAACTAGACAGCAATGTCGACACCATCGTTATCATTGCCGTTGACGCGTCGACTCAACCAAAAACAGGAATTGATAGCACAATTGATACTCCGTCAGCATCGACTACAATCAATGCGGTAACCGATATTCAGCTCCATCGGTACAATGACATGTCAAAACAATTAATCATTGAAAAATTGAATCAATGGTCAAAAAATGGTGACGAGCGAAAAACACTATTTTTAGATATTAACCTTGCTAACTCAGCCGAAGCAGAATCTATGAACACTATTCCAACAGATTTTAAATTAGATAAAAATCAGGTAGATGCCCTCATTAAGTATGGATATGACGAAGTAAAAAACAGCCCATCACTCAAAAATATCAATTAATAGGATTTAGGGACAGATCATGAACTACATAGAAAATGTATTGCACATAGAATCTTTTCTCGCGGTAACGTTAGGCATCATCGTGTTATTCATTGGCCGCCGACTCACTCAATCCATTCGTATCCTTAAGGAATTTAGCATTCCTGAGCCTGTATCAGGTGGAATTTTGGTCTCTGTACTTTTGGCGGTTTTGTATTACCTAACAGAAATAGATGTTCAATTTGATTTGGCCACGCGAGACTTGCTGCTCGTTTATTTTTTTACCACTATTGGTATCAATGCAAGCCTTAGTGATCTGTTTAAGGGGGGGAAACCACTACTTATACTGCTATCCATCACGATTGGGTATATGTTTATCCAAAACCTTACCGGTATAGGCATCGCTACATGGTTGGGACAGGATAAAGCCGTAGGCTTACTAAGTGGTACTGTGTCCTTGATTGGTGGTCACGGAACCGCGATCGCTTGGTCTCCCAAAATAGCGCAGCAATTTGGACTTGATAACGCGATAGAAATTGGTATTGCCAGTGCGACATTTGGCCTAATACTTGCCAGTATAATGGGGGGGCCAATTGCTAAATACCTAATAAATAAACACAACTTAATGCCAGAAAAAATCGAAAAAATGGACGTAGGCGCAGCAATAGATAAACCACAACCATCGATAAACGCTTATGATTTCCTTGATGCCGTTTTAGCGATTCATGTTTGTATCATTCTTGGTGCCATTCTAAACGAAGGAGTGGGAAAGTTGGGCCTTGAACTGCCTCTTTTTGTCACCTGCTTATTTGCTGGTATATTAATTTCTAACTTAGTTCCCGCTTCTTATCCTCGAATTACGGGGACTCGCTGGCCAGCAGGAAAACCTTCTATTGCGTTGATTGCAGATATTGCATTGGGCTCCTTTCTTGCGATGTCGTTAATGAGTATGCAGTTGTGGGCAATGGTAGACCTCGCTGGGCCTATATTTATGATTCTTGGGGCACAATTTATTATCGCCATTTGTGTCACAATTTTCGTTGTTTTTCCAGTCATGGGAAGAAATTATGACGCCGCGGTTATATGCGCTGGGTTCAGTGGTATTTCGTTAGGTTCTACCCCGACAGCAATGGCTAATATGTCTGCGGTAGCCCAAAAGTATGGTAATTCTCACCAAGCCTTTATCATTGTCCCTTTGGTTTGTGCATTTTTCATCGACCTTGCGAACGCATTAATCATCCCTTATTTCCTGAATTGGATAAGTTAGTTTATGCGTTAGAACGGTATTAGATCCGTATCAGTACGTGCAAATGATTTTTACCGAGCAGTAAAGGTTTAACCGCGCCTATTTCGGCCTTGAAGTCACCATTGGCTGTGGCTTCAAGGTGAGAGTCTGTTGACCTTTCGTGGTTAAATTGTCTTCGAGGTAAAGGTGTTTTTATTAATCAGAGGTTATTGAGATATAAATAAGCGCGCTTGGTTTCAATAACACCGGTATAACGCCCCATATCGTCAATAACGACCCAAGGAAAGTCATATCCATTGTTTATTTTCTCATGGACTTCCCCACTAACAATCGTCTCGTGAACCGTTACCATTTTACGAATCATGATCGTCTCCGCTTTCTTATGTAGAAAACTGAGGTCCGAAGATGTTTCAGTAGGAGAACCTAAGGACGGGGTTATGTGGAGATTATACGTGGCAACATCGATGTAACCGACACAGACTGAATCTTTAACAATCGGTACAATCGAAAAATCCGTATTATCGAAAATCGCCTTGATATCTTGTAGGCTACTTTCTGGTTCTAAAGAGGGCAATAACTGGACTAACTCAAATCGACTTTGATTGGTCGATAAGCTCGAAAGATCTTTCAGTTTATTCAGATAGAAAGCAGGCGATTCAACATTACTCAATGATTTTGGTTTAGAAAAATAGAAGCCTTGTAATAGGTCGACTCCAAGGCTTTTCAAAAGCACAACTTCTTGAATCGTTTCTACACCTTCAGCCACGACTTCGACATCTAAGGTATGGGCTAAATTTGTAATCATTTTCACAATATGAAAATTTGCTGACCCTACCGTAATATTTTTTACAAATTCTCGATCAATTTTCAGAATATCAAAATTACTGTCTTTCAAATAGGTGAACGACGAGAACCCGGTACCAAAATCATCGATCGCAATTTTTACGCCTCTTGTTCTGATGGCAGTCAGGACCATAGAATCAATTTCTTCGCTGTCAAAGTAAGCGCTTTCCGTTAATTCGACCGTTAAATACGGTAGATCTGACACGTATCTGTCGAATAGTTTATTGAGATCCTCGAAAATTAACTTACTCGGTTTTTCCGTATTTAAGGATATATTGATGGTTACTTCAATATCCCTGCCATAAAGCATTATCAACTGTTGTCTTTTCTGAATGGCCTTTTCTGCTACCACCAAATCAAGCTGATCAACAAGGTTGAGTTCTTCCGCAATTCGAACCATTTCTTGCGTATTTAACAACGAACCATTTTGATCCCTAAATCGACATAGCGCTTCAAATTTTCCCACCTGCCAGTTATCTGAGTTGATGATTGGTTGGAAGTAAACTTCAACACTTTTTGACTGAATTGCATTAACCACAATTTTTTCTGATCGCTGCCGCGTCTTAACTTTGTCATGCAACTTATCACTATAGAAACACACTTTACTCAGTCTATTGTTGCTATGCTTTTCACGCATCGCATGTAGAGAGTGAGGTATTAAATCATGAGGATCGTGGGTATCAAGTCCAAGGACGGAAACCCCAAGCACAGAATCAGTAATCAATTGATAGACAACGTCATCTACTTCCTGTCTTATTTGATACAGTTTTTCTTTTATTGCCTGCAAGATTGACAGAGATAACGGTTTATTTTGTGTTTGGCAAAACGTTATCGCAATCATAAATACACTGCCATACAAATACCCTGACAAGGTATTGTCACATCGATAGGAAAGTACAGACGCGATTTCTCTTTTTTGCTCCAATATATTATCGATAGCAAATTTTGGCTCGAAGCTTAGAACCATCAAACCATTTGTCACATCCATCTTGAGATAATATTCATATAATCGGAATGCAAAATCGTCGTCACAAGGAAGCTGTGTGAGTAATTCGATACCTCCGTACTCTCTGCCTGCAATTCGATACAAAGAATTTGATAAATCTCGACACATTCCTATGTAATAGATCTTCTCTTGAATCGACGTTACCCGTTGAATCGTCAACTCTTGAGGAATGGCCAACCCATCCTTTCGCTTACTTAAAATTAACCCAATCCAGAAGCCTTCTGTATTGATTTTCTCCCACATATCAACAAAATACAGTTCACCATGTTTATTTGCATTAAAGATACGGGTCTCTTTGCCAATCAATTCCATCAATGAATATTGTGTTGAGGCTTCGAACTCTTCATTGCACGCGACAATCGCGGTACTTTCATCCGTAAGTACCATTCCATGGTGCTGATTTTCAAAAATTTGTTCAAAGAATGAGGAGAACTCGCCGAAATGAGTGGAAGTAAACAAAGGAAGAATTTCACCACTAATGGTACCGATGTCAGATAGCTTTGCAGAGAGTAAACAATAACTAAGGCTGCCTCCTATGGTGGTAAAACATATTCGAATTGGCTTAATTTGTTCACCAACCGTCATCTTTTTTACCAGACCACCTAAACGTCTTAAATCTCGTTGACTTTTTATGGACAATATATGGATAAAATCATCAATAGTTGACACTGTTTGCTCTAAATGTAGACGCTTTTTCAGCAACTCAGACTCAATATAGAAGTAACTTTCATCAATATTCCATTGCCATTTAATAGACAATGACTCTGAACTAGCATGTTGGAATATTGGTGTTACTTTATTTGAATTATTATTCACGGATAAAATCAACTTTACCTTTATTTATTTTATACAGTTGAATATCAGCTTGCTGTATTCAACTTAAACACTTCATCGTCAAAGGTTACACTACACTGGCATCGTATAATTCAACTCACAGCCCGACAGTTTACCGCCAATTATGTTTATTAACAGTAAGGTGCTGTTGTGAGATAAACGCATAAAATTGTTCACATAGAAAGAGTAAACACAGGTTCAGTGAGGTTTGGTAAGGCTATCATTGACTTCTAAGTCCTTAGAATTATACGTTTAATCAAAAAGGATACCAGTTATATCATGGAAAATAACCACAGAAACAGAATTAATTAATATATTCATTGAATATGTGAATCATCTAAAAATTAAAATAGAATTTTCAAATATTTTCTAACTATTTGAATCCATATATATTAGTAAATTAAATATTAGCGGTCGCTTCTGTTATATCACTTGTCTATCTACCAGCGTGCAATTAACTAAATAGCAACAGTTAATTAAACTATAATTAACAAGAATTTTATGATGTCACTCGTTTTGATAAACAGGAATGTATTATGTGGGGCGCATTTATATGAGGAAAAAATCACAAAGCCCAAAAGCATGCTCGACATTCTGTTTTACTATCGGAACTCAGACACCGCAACTCACCGGATTAACTACCTCATAATGATAGGGCCATTAAGTATAAAAATGACTAAACATAAAATAGAATAAATCATGATCCGGTGAAAGTTCTTGTACGTTTATCCCCTCTACTTTTTATCAGCTGATTACTAATAAGTGTAACCAATGAAAAACACATTGATTCGCTCTACTTTACTATCGATTTTTCTTATTGTGAGCACCGCTATCAACGCACAGGATTCTCTGCGTGTCTCAGAGGGTAACCAAGTAGACAACGATCTCGATTCTACATTAAGCTTTACTAGGACCGGCTCCCTTACCACCCCTTATAGAATAATATTCATCCATGGTTCTCCGGGAGAAAAAGAGGCCTATGACGACTATTTACATCACTCTAGTCTTCAGGAAAAAGCCGAGCTCATTGCCATTGATAGGCTTGGTTATGGTGATTCAGGCAAACAGGTCGAAACCTCTTTGCTCGCACAAGCACAAGCCATCACCCCTTTTTTGTCCCACGATAAACAGAACATATTAATCGGTCATTCACTTGGCAGCCCCATTGCACTTCAACTCGCATTAATAGAGTCCACAAAAATTGCGGGGATGGTTTTAATCGCCTCTGCCTTTGACCCGGAATTAGAGCATCCTAAATGGTATAACCATGCAGCCAATACTTTGCTTGCCCAGTGGCTACTTCCTACAGATATGAACAACTCTAACTTAGAGATGATGGTACTGTCTGAACAGCTCACTAGTTTAAGCCAACAGGATTGGTCAGACTTAACGATGCCGATTCGAGTTCTACACGGCGAGGACGATGACCTCGCCGACCCAGACAATTCAGAGTTCGCCTATGAGAGACTCAAACAAAACCAAGCAACCTTACGTTACGTAGAAGGTGAAGGGCATTTAATTCTGTGGCAAAACGTACCCGAAGTCGTCAGTGAGATTGATCTACTATTAAACCAATTGCCCTAATCATTCATTTTTCTGAACAAAAGCCGTCATCCGGCAAGCGACAGGGCAAACGTAAGCAGCACGGGTAATGTTAATATACTGAAGAAGTTGCTAAACAAAACCATGGACGCCACTTTTGTGGGTTCAATATCAAAACGTTCAGCGAACAAGAAATTCATAACGGCCGGAGGCAACATGGTGAACAGAACCATCATTTGCAACTGCATAATAGGCAGTGGGACAAAGAAATAGATAACCGAGAATGATACGACACCTGTTATGAGTGATAATAGAGTACAAAGCACACCAACTTTTAAGCCGCTCAATCGCATATGGCACATTTGCGCGCCAAGCGATAACAGCATAACGGGTACCGCGGCCTGTCCTAACAATGCAGTTGCATCATAGAGAGGCTCCCAAACACCAATTCCAGACAGGTTAAGCACCAAAGCCATCATAGACGCCAGAAAGATGGGTAAGCGTACTACCTGTTTAAACGGGTTGCCACCCGTTAACAGTGTTAACCCTAAGCTAATATGCAGACACGCTGATACCACAAAAAGAAGTACCGCCGGTGCCATTGCACTGTCACCAAACGTATAAGCAAACAGAGGAATCGCCAAATTGCCACCATTACGAAACATTTGCGGAGGCGTCCACGTTTTATAGTTCAGCTTTGCAAATCTGCATATTGGCCACATTAGCAGTCCGGGCAGTAGTACGGTGATAAATGAGGCACTAAGCAGAGGGATCTGCGTGGCATCAAGGGGCATTGCCACAAGTGAAGAAAACACCAAAGCCGGCGTAAAGGCATCCATATTTATTCGGTTAATCGGCCGAAAATCAGGCTTTAACCAACGCCCCACAGAAAAACCGACGGCGACAAGCGCGAAAACGGGGAACAGTATCCCGATTACCTGTTCGAACATGTTTGTCCCTAATTCATCATCAAAACACAAAAGCGGCCGTTGAAGCCCCCTTAAATCAAGAAACTCAGTACGCGTTAGGCACTTTTCGTAGCATCATCGATACGACTTGCGTTGCGCGATTCACTCTCTCTTCTTGGTTAAATTTTGGTGCCATCGCGCCTTGGGCAAGCACTCGCCAATCAGGGATATTCAGGTTTCTTCCAAAAAAGACAATATACACTGAACCTTTTTCCGCTTCTTTGTTATCGTAATAAAAGGTTTCAACGCCGGTGGATAACGATGTCCCTCGGTATAGGGTTTCATCGCTCAACTGAGATTCTTGCGCAAGACCGAAACTGACAACCACATCTGTATTGGGTGTATCCATGTACTGATATCCTTTGTCCATCAAATCATTTTCTATTGCCTCCTTATATACACGCAACGCTTTCCGTCCAAGGTTATTGCTATCCAAAAAAGCCTTAGCGGCCACCGGATGCCAAGAAAACGTTTTTACATTAGAAAAATAGGAGGGTTGACCGACAACAATCACACCATACTCAGGCTGAACTTCATCTTGAGTCGTTTGAACACAAGACATTAAAAACAGGCATATAAAACCAATAAATAACCTTCTCACTTAAGCCTCACTCCATAAACTCAATGACAATTGACGCCCGATAGCCCCAACTTATTCAGCTGACAATAGTCAACATTCGTTCAAAATGATAGCGATAAGCCCGTTTTTCCTTCAATTACATCGTTATAGGTCACACCTAGACCAAAGCATAATTGAGGGTTAAGTGAAATCAACCAAACTCATCGTCAATAAGAACAAATAATGAGTAGGCTGAATATTAGGGGCCGACAATTATCAACCAAATCATCTTTAGAGAATAATCTATGCCTATCAATTTTCTACATAAATGGATACCTAGCCTATTATGGCTCATTGTTTCGCTTATCAGTTTGTCTCTATTTGGGATAACCTCAGCGGTTTTGATCTGGTTTGCTCTTCTTATCACGACAATTCTTGACCGGATGACTAAGCCCTCAGACACTAGTTCAACGATAAACGAGAAAGTCGTGGACTCAATTGCCCCTCTTATTGCTTCTGAGATGAACTACAAAGCAGTTGGTGCAGCCGAAGTCTCTTTTGCAATTGATTTACTTAAAGATAAAGTCAGCGCTCAAGTCTCTTCTATCGAACAAATCACCCATTCATCTGGGTCCATCGCGTCAACCATCAAAGCAACATCATCGTCAGCCCAACAAACATTATTAGCGGCTCAAGAGATGCATCAACACAGCAGCGCTGGTCTAACAGAACTCAACTCAACGCTTAAAGAAATGGGTGAAATAGTCAATGAAACCACCACCTCAGTAGACAAAGTCGCCCTACTCGATGAACAAGTAAAACGAATTAAAAAAGTAGCTCAGGTCATTGAAGATATTGCCTCTCAAACCAACTTACTCGCACTTAACGCCGCCATAGAGGCCGCTCGGGCAGGCGAATATGGTCGTGGCTTTGCCGTCGTCGCTGACGAAGTGCGAGGGTTAGCAGAACGAACCTCAAAGAGTACCGACGAGGTATCCAAAATTGTAAACCAAGTGCTTACCGAAACCCATGAGGTGACGAGTTCCATTCAAAGCTTATCAAACAAAGTCAGCGCCGGTTCGTTGAGTTTACAGAAGGTCGAGGGTCAATTATCAACCATCGCCTCGCTAGCACATAATGTCGAAAACCAAGTATCCGATATTACCTCAGGCGTCGAGTCCAACGAAGAAGGTATCCACCAAATCTCAAGGGCCATAAATTTCGTTCAGGGCGAGTTATTCGAAAGCGATGAGCAACTACTAAGGCTTCAAGCTGAAGCACAGAAGCTCATGGAGATGGCTGAGCATAGTAACGCCGTATTGGTAGAGCATTACCAACAAAGCGTACATTGGCCTATATACAAACTGGCGGAAAAACTTGCCCAAGATATTTCTTCCGCATTTGAAAAGGATGTCGCATCAGGGACAATATCTTTAGCGGCGCTGTTTGACCGACAGTACACGCTAATCGCCGGCACAAATCCCAATAAATACCACTCTCAATACGATCGTTATTGCGACAATTTACTTCCGGCACTGCAAGAGCCTATTCTTGCCGAGCATGACCGCTTGGTGTATGCCATTGCAAATGACAACAAAGGTTACGTGCCAACTCATAACAATCAGTTTTGCGAACCGTTAACGGGAAGTCCAGAAATAGACATGCTAAAAAACCGTACAAAGCGACTTTTTAATGATCGAGTCGGTATACGCTGTGGCGGACATACCAAAACCATGTTGCTTCAAACCTATAAAAGAGACACCGGAGAAGTCATGCACGATTTATCCGTGCCTATATTAGTTAACGGGCAGCATTGGGGGTCAGTAAGGTTAGGCTATCATCCCTTGTTGTAAAGAAAAATATTGCCGCTTCACCTTGCGAATATCCGGTCTGGTTATATGCTTAAGTTATTAATTTTATTAACATACCAAATAAATTGACTTAAATTGCACCGTCACTTATCGCAGATTCTGTATGGGAATAGACAATGACAGAGAAACCTATTGTACTTTTGGTCGATGATACGCCCGGAAATTTAGATGTATTGATCGGCGTACTGAACCAACACTATCAAACACGCATAGCAATTAATGGGTCTCTCGCCATAAAGCTTGCTCAAATGCAACCCCAACCAGATATTATTTTGCTCGATATAATGATGCCAGAAATGGACGGTTACCAGGTGTGCGAGTGTCTCAAAGCTAGTCCAGCCACCGCTCAAATACCCATCATATTTGTCACGGCCAAAATATCCCCAGAAGACGAGATCAAAGGCTTAGCGCTAGGCGCAGTCGATTATTTAACCAAGCCAATAACGCCCGCTATTGCACTGCAAAGGATTAAAACTCAACTTGCGTTGTATGATCAAAAAAGGTCGCTATATGAAAAAGTTCTCGAACAGACCAAAGAGATAAATCAAGGCAAGTTAGAAACCATCCACAGCCTAGGTAGAGCAGCAGAATACAAAGACAACGAAACCGGCATGCATGTGATGCGCATGAGTCATTACTGTCACGTATTGGCACTTGCTGTCGGATTGAATCAAGAAGAAGCCGACATATTACGCGACGCCGCCCCAATGCATGATATAGGGAAAATCGGCATCCCTGACAGAGTGTTGCTCAAACCGGGAAAACTGGATAAAGAAGAGTGGGCTATCATGCAAACCCATGTTGATCTCGGTGTAGACATTCTCGGCCATTACAACGACTCAACATTAATGGCTGTCGCAAGAGATGTCGCCCAACACCACCATGAAAAATGGGATGGTAGCGGTTACCCCAACGGCATAAAAGAACAAGCCATTCCAATCACAGGTAGAATAGCGGCCGTCGCCGATGTCTTCGATGCACTCACGTCCGAAAGACCATACAAAGACGCGTGGCCAGTTGATAAAGCGGTGAACCTGCTATCTGAAGAGCGAGGAAAACATTTTGACCCGCAAATAGTCGATCTGTTTATAATGCATCTCGATAAGATGTTGGACATTAAATCCCAATTCAAAGACTGAACCTATGTTAACTTTTTGGCGTTATTTCGTCCGTTTATCGATGGCTCTATTGCTTGTCAGTACGGCAGTTAGTGCCAACGAACAATACGATACCCTTTCCAGTCAACAGAAAGAATGGTTAGAACAGCACCCATCAATCACCGTCGTCGCGTTATCTGATGCCGCACCCTACTCCTTCTTGGATGAAAATGGCCAAATATCAGGGTTAAGCCGCGATTACAGTCGTTTGCTCGCGCAAGCTTACAACATCAACGTTAAGTTTTTAGTCGTAAACACCGAACTGGAAGTGCGTGAAGCGATAAAGATGGGTCATGCTGATCTTTACTTTTTTTCAAGCGCTATTACTGAATCACGAGCACCATTCACTGTTTCAAAACCAATAGTGCCTTATCAGTTAGCGATTATCTCATCAAAATCTCATGGCATTGCTAGCCAAATCCAACAACTAGAAAACAAGAAACTCGCGTTTATAAATGGTAGTGACGCCTTCTTAAGCATCCCCGACCTTGCGGTTCGTTTTAATCCTGTCAGGTTTGAAACCATCATTGATGCACTTCGTGCATTAAAAAAGGGTGAGGTCGACGCCTTTATTGCCGAACCAATTACGGCGATGGAACACGCGAAACGCTTCGACGTCAATGAGTTGGCAGTCACTATCCCTATTAATAAGTGGAGACGACGCGAAGCAGGTGCATTAATCCATCGTAATAACCCCGAACTCATCTCTGTTGTGGACCATTTCGTTTCTACACTCAGCAATACCGAAAAAAACAGATTGCTAAAAAAATGGATTTCACCGTCACCCTATCGACCTAGCTTATCCGGTGTCCTGAGCTATGGACTGGCACCATACGTTTACTCAGATAGTACTTCAATGGGCTTACAGTACTCTATAATACAACGTATCTTTATGGAAATGGGGTATCAATTTGGTCAGGTGGATGCCTTGCCAAGTACTACAAGACAAAACATAGTCAAACAAAAATCTTCTATCGACTTTGCTCTTGTTCTAGAACACTCGAAAATAGATAAACGAATATACAGTCAATCCATATTACAGTTAAAGTACGTTCCAGTTACATTAGCGGCTCGTCAGCTAAGCTTAAATAAAAACGGTCAGGCCCTGCATGTTTCCGCCACTGTCTACGAAGATAAATCAATCGGCCGATACGCTGTCGAAAAAATGACGGGGCAACTCAATATAGCGACGCTTCAATTTGAACATGATATAGGCCAATCCGTCGAGCAACTCAGAGACCAAGCTATCGACGTCTTAATCATAGAGCAACGTATCCTCGATTGGTTCATCATGCATAGCGGCAAAATCGATCCGAGTACCTTAACGCTACACCACGCCCTATCAAGCGAATTCTTGATTCCAATTGAGTTTAAAGACAAAGGAATACGGGACCAATTTGACGCCGCATATCAGACCCTCAAAGAGGACACAACCGAACTGCAAGAGTTGATCTCTCTTAGCCTTAAAAAAGACTTACGAGAGCATATTAAAAAGGCAAAAATACTGGCTTATATCGCCGGCATGTTCATCGTCGATAAAGAGATTGACGGATTTACCACTATATTAAACCTATTCGACCTGTCGTCAGAAGCCGACTATATAGAACTGTACAGTGATATGTCGCTTCCTCCGTTTAGTACTTGGCAAGTACAGAACAACCAGATGACATTGACAACCGACAACATCGACACGTCTTACCACACTTCGGTCACCCAACAGGCCTTTTATCGAACAACAAATGGCGACAGAAAAGCAGGGTACATTAAGGTTTACTTTGACGTAAAAAAACTGCTCAATGACCATGCGTATTTCCCCTCTTTAGGCGCATTAACGGACATTGATGGTGAGGTATACAATTACATCTCAGAGCTCTATCATAGCGATGGTTTAAGTAACGAAGTACTCAATCTCAGCAGACAGGAAAGGGATTGGCTCACCAAAAATCGTCAAGTCGATATTGGCATCGACCCTAACGCACTCCCATACGAAACCCTAAGTGTCGACGATGAGTACTCGGGAATGATCAACGATTACCTCCAACTCATTAAAACCAAAACAGGCCTTAATATCGATGTTACCCCCGTAAGTCGTTGGAGCGAAACCGTCGCTCTTGCCGATAATAGTTTGGTTGATCTCGTCTCTGCTGCAACAGAAAATACATCATTACAAGAAAACTATCGCCACACTGAGCCTCTTTTTTCTAGTCGACTCGCGATTGCATCCGAGCTAAAGAATGCGGATTTAGAATTAGATAATGCTGACGGATTGGCTATCGGGTTGTTAGTGAATGCCGCAAATACCGCCTCTATTATGGCTGAATTTCCTAACGTAAATTGGCAGTTAATAAACAGTACCGAAGAAGGATTAGAAAGAATCAAAACCGACGAATTAGTCGGTATGGTAGACACTCTACATGTGCTCAACTACCTGATCAACACACTCGGATATGACGACTTGAAAATTGTTAGCCGGCTAGATTATTACGTCACACCCAGCTTTCATGTGCTAAGAAGTAAACCGGAAATGTTAGCCATACTGAATAAAGCCATTCGTTCCATAAGTGCGGTTGAACACAAACAGATCGAAACAAAATGGAGCGCACCGAAGTCGATAGAACGAGTGAACTACCAGTTGGTGTATACCATTGGTGGATTCTCCATATTCATTCTACTGCTCATTTTTGCCTGGAACCGACAACTTAAGAAACAAATTTCCATTGCTACTGAAGCCAAGATACAGCTCGAACAGGCACAACAACAACTCTACGCCATACTCAATACTTCACCTATTGCCGCAAGTGTCATCATGAACAATCGGATCAGTTACGTTAACGATACGGCGAAACAATTATTTCGCCTAAGCGATGAACAAATCGCAGGTTTCGACGTAACTAAAATCTATCAAGACCCTACGACACGCCAAGATATGTATGATCGAATCCTTACCAACGGAAAAATAGAAAGCATCGAGATTCCCTTGATAAAAGTGGATGGTGAACATTTCACTGCACTCGCCAGTTATTATCAATTAGACATAAACGGTGAAACCGCGACCCTATTCTGGGCCTATGATATCTCTGAGCTAAAGCGGCTTAATCAGCAACTAGAAGAGGCAAAAATCGAAGCGGATAGTGCCAACAAAGCAAAATCTGACTTTCTTGCCAACATGAGCCACGAGATCCGAACACCGATGAATGCCATCATCGGGATGTCATATCTAGCCATCCCAGAGATCAAAAACAAGGTGGCAAAAGACTACGTAGAAAAAGTCCATTACTCCGCTCAATCCTTGCTCACTATTATCAACGATATATTAGATTTATCCAAAATTGAATCTGGTCACCTTGAGTTCGAATCTATCCCTTTTGCTCTGTCTAAGCCGATGAAAGACGTAGAACAACTTATGCAAATCAAAGCGCAGGAAAAAGGCATCTATTTTAGTATTGAGAAAGGCGAAGGTTGCGAAAGGCTACTCATTGGTGACCCCTTGAGGCTGTTTCAAGTGATACTGAATTTGGTCAGTAACGCGGTCAAATTTACCGATCATGGTAGTGTTACCCTATTCGCTCAGGTGGCTGAAGGCAGTAGAAATACAGCTAACGTGGCCGTTTCCGTGACAGACAGCGGTATTGGCATCTCAGAAGCGAACATCAAAAACCTGTTCGACGCCTTTTCACAAGCGGACACGTCGACGACCCGAAAATATGGTGGGACAGGGCTTGGCTTAAACATCAGCCAAAAACTACTTCACGGAATGGGAAGCAGTATGAAGGTAACAAGTGAACAAGGCGTTGGCAGCCAATTTTCCTTTTGCTTAACGCTACCATTTGCCAATCAAGAACAGGCTGATGCACATGAAACATTACAACACGAGAACAAAAAAACGATCCGATTTAGAGGGCAACAACTTCTATTGGTCGAGGATAACGAATTCAATCAAGAACTAGCGGTAGCGATGTTAGACAAAATTAATCTTAAGGTTGATATCGCCAACGACGGCAAACAATCGATTGATATGGCAGGTCTACAAACGTACCCATTAATACTCATGGATTTGCAAATGCCAATAATGGACGGTTATCAAGCCACTACTTCGTTAAGAAAAATGGGCATAGAAATTCCTATAATTGCAATGTCAGCCAACGTTCTGTCCGATGTAAAAGAACGAGCTAACCTTGCAGGGATGGACGGTTTCATAGAGAAACCCATCGACGCGAACTCGCTTGCTCAAACCTTAAGCAAATGGCTAGAGTTTGACTATATCGAATCAAAGTCTACGGCTCACCCAGACAATGAGGCTTCACTTAAACAGAGTCTGTTTTCACTTCACGCCGCTAATATCTTCACTGATAACGATAAAGCGCTACTCATCCGATTGATCAATAGGTTTATCGAACAGGCGCCTAGTCAACTTGGCGTCATTGAGCAAAGCTATGCTGAGGGAGACGTCGCCAACGTAGAACTCACAGCACACACGCTAAAAAGCATGTCTGCAAGTATCGGAGGTCAACAACTTGCAGAAACGATGCAAAACATTGAAACCTTATGCTCAACTCAAGTAGAAACACCTGAGATATCTATCGCAATTACAAAGGCGACAGACCAGCTGCATCAGTTAACGGTAGAGGTAGGAAATTACCTAAAGTCCGATACTCAGTTCACGAGTAATTCAACAGAGCGTTCATCTACAACCATCGCCTATTCAGAATGGCTCGCAATCAGAGAAAAAGTATTGAGCTATGATGGCGAGGCAATGACATTGTTAGAACAGACCATACAAAGCAATAATGCTCAATCAGAGATAACTGAAAAAATCAGAAAATCGCTCGAACGGTATGATTTTGAACAGGCCCTTTTGTTCATCGATGAAATGCTAGGTGACGTAGATGAAGGTTAATTGAGTTAACCTTGCTCTTTGCAGATTGGCGACGTTTTATTTATACCTTAACTTTTCGTTTTCCATTCGAGATAACCCTCTGGCATTCGCTAGATTGAGGATATGACGTTTTGATTCGTTTGAAGATTCGGACCATTGCATAATTTCGGACAGACTTCGATGGCAGCCCAAGCAGATGTCTTCTTCATCTAAGCAACAGTGTCGAATGCAAGGTGAACAAGGGGATTCTGATTCAATAGACTCACCCTTCTTTTGCTTTGAATCACTCATATCGCCTCACTGCTGTCAAAATGGTTGTTTTCAATTGGCCAGACCATGGGTTTCTAATTCAACGTTGTGAACCAGTCTAGCGTCTATTTTATTGAATACAAACGCCATGAACAATCAAACGTCATTGCATGGTAATTAAACCGTCGTTGTTCGTAGTGATATCCATAAGCTTAATTCAACTGAATAAGTACGCATCCATTGCCAGTACGTCCATTTCTATAGCCTGATGCAGCCGTTTAACATCCTGAAAATCACTGCCACCTAACGCGGCAAGTAATGGCAAAAAATGTTCTTGAGTGGGGTGATTAAAACGCGCAAATGGTGCCTCTTGTTCGTAATTTAGCAGCGAGTCTATGTCTCTATTCAACAATTTATCATGTACCCAACGGGTAAATTCACCGACCATTTCTGTGCGATTTTTTGTCGGAACCGGGTTAACGAGTTCAGCTAAATTGTGGCTTATGCCACCAGAACCCACAATTAATATGCCTTGTTCACGCAACTCAGAAATACTATTTCCATATTCAAAATTCTTCGCGGCACCTACTCTGCTGCTTATCGATATTTGCACAACGGGAACATTTGCTTCAGGGAACATAAGTCGTAGTGGTATCCAAACACCGTGGTCCCACCCTTGTTTGTCACTTAACGTTGTAGCTAGACCAACTTGATTAAACTTCGCCGCAATCGTTTCTGCAAGAACCGGATCTCCCGGCGCAGGATAATCGACTTGATATAGTGACGGTGGAAAGCCATAAAAATCATGAATAGTCTGTGGTTTTGTTCCACTCGTAATTATTATCTCATCCGCACTATCTAGATGCGCTGAGAACACTACAATCGCTTTAGGTATTGATAATGTCTTACCAAGCTGCTCCAAAAATACGGATGTTTTTGATCTTTCAACGGCCATCATGGGTGAGCCGTGCGAGATAAATAAGACGGGCATTTTTGCGAATTTTTTCATGTAAAAACCTTAGGTCCTGCAGCTACTAGTCCACAAAGATAAAGAACCGTGAGAACGTAGTAACCTCGTTTAAAAATGTGTTCGTGTATTCCGTTAATGTACAAGCTAATAAATACCGGCTCGTTCAAGGGCATAATTAAGTGACATAGAGATGGTTACCTTCCTTCTCTGCCTAACAACCACCTATACATTTTTGAATTTCATCACTCACAACTATTGTTTTTCAATCTTATTGAGCATCAATTGATCCATCGAATATCGACCCGCCCCCTGAAAGACCAGAGATAACGCCGCGACGGCAAGCAGTAATGCATACTCATATCCATTGTTTGCAACAAATAACCCGTTGCCAATATGAACCGACATCGCCATTGCCATAGTAAAAGCAACAATTAACGCAGCGGGTCGTGTTAAAAATCCAAATATCAACGCCAAGCCGCCAAAAAACTCTCCGCTGCCTGCCAGTAGGGCCATTACATATCCTGGTTCAAAGCCGATACTTGCCATCCACTGTCCAGTCCCTTCTAGACCATAACCACCAAACCAACTGAACAACTTTTGAGCACCATGAGCAACAAGAATAAGACCAAGCGGCACGCGTAATATTAGTGTTGAAATACCAGATTTTGATGACAATACTTTTGTAATCATTTTAATTTTCATAGTTGCTCTCTTTTACATTCAATATGGTTTGTATGTGCTCCATAATTTACTCAAAACAGCTTTTTTTATAAATACTCGCCTTATTTAATTATTATCAACAATATGTTGTCTATACCTCTATCGACGCAATCAACAACACTACCAATCGCTTTATATCTGTTTATATTGCTTAGCCTTTATTCAAATCACACAATTTATCCAACTCAGCTCAAAGTGTTCGGAAGAATTCGTAAATAATGCCTTCAAATAGGCTACGTTTAGGTTACGTGTAAATTAAAGGACTATGATGATTCGACCCTCTTACTTAGCTATAACATTGACGTTGCTGTTAAGCCCTCTAAGCCATGCTGACAGTACAAATCTCGAGACGATCAAACGTTGGGTAGATAAAGAGTTCTTACATTCTACTCTTTCAAAAGAAGAGCAGATCGATGAACTGATCTGGCTGTCTAATGCCGCGAAACCATATGATGGGCTTTCGATTAGAGTGGTATCTGAAAACATAGCGACACACACATACGAATCCAATGTACTTGCTAAAGCATTCAGCGAAATAACAGGCATACATGTCGTCCACGAGATCACAGAAGAAGACGATTTGGTTAAGAAAATGCAGCTGCAACTCGATACAGGTATCAACCTGTATGACTCATATGTTAATGACGCCGATTTTATTGGGACCCACTACCGGTACGACAAAACCATTTCTATCTCTGCAAAAATGGATGGAGACTGGCAAGCAATTACGTCACCTACACTCGATATTGAAGACTTTATTGGAATAGAAAGCGTTAAAGGGCTTGATAACGAAATATATCAACTTCCAACGCAACAATTTGCAAACCTTTATTGGTATCGAAAGGACTGGTTTGAACGTCCAGATTTTCGGGATGAATTTCAACAGTTCTACGGATACCAACTCGGGGTTCCACAAAACTGGGCAGCGTATGAAGATATCGCTGATTTCTTTACCAATAGGGTAAAACACGTCGACGGAGAACCAGTGTGGGGCCACATGGACTATGGACTCTATGACCCATCACTTGGCTGGCGAATCTCGGATTCCTGGCTAAGTTTAGCGGGTGTAAATGACCAGTCTGTCGATAACACTTCGTATAAAAACTCGAACTTCGTTGGGGACTGGGGCATCAGGGTAGAAAACTGCCATCCGGTTGGGGCATCGGTTTCGCGAGGAGGTGCATTAAATAGCCCCGCGGCAATATATGCTGTAGAGAAATATATACACTGGTTACATGATTACGCACCACCTGAAGCCATCAAGCAAAATTTCTCATCGTCGAGTATTACTCTTGCGCAAGGAAATACCGCGCAACAAATTTTTTGGTATACCGCTTTTGTCCCTACCTTACTAAACAAAAAACTCATCGATGACGACGGTAAACCTGTATGGCGACTTGCTCCGTCTCCTAGAGGAAAGTATTGGAAGCCTGGAATGAAATCCGGTTATCAAGATATCAGTGGTTGGACGTTCTTACGCTCAACACCAGAGAATAAGGCACAAGCCGCGTGGCTCTACGCGCAATTCGTTGCCTCTAAAACCGTTTCAATGAGTAAATTTTTGGTCGGTTTTACACCCATACGACAATCTGATTTGGACTCCAATTACCTAAAGTCGCGGTCGTCTGAATGGGGAGGTCTACTAGAGTTTTATCAAAGTAACGCCAGAAACTCTTGGACACCGACAGGATTAAGCGTACCGGACTATGCTTTTTTATCCAGCGCATGGTGGCAACATATTGGCGCTGCGCTGAAGAAACAACGCACAGTAACAGAGGCGATGACGGATCTAGCAACAGAAATGGATGATAGAATGGCATTATTAAGCGCGAATACAGAGATGAAATGCGAACCAAAGATAGCCAATAAACAGTCTGAAAGTCGCTGGATAAATCGAAATGGTGCGCCCTGGAAACAGAAAGCAATGGATGATAAGCCCGTTACTCTCCCTTACGAAGAAGCACTGTTGTTATGGCAAAAATACTAACCTTTATTTTGGGCTTTTTCTTGACCTATCAAGCCTATGCGGATATCCGAATATTGACGTTTGCTTCGCCCCCACTAGTCAATTTTCATAATGACGACCATGCTGATACTAGGTATTATTTTACCGGATTTTCCGTCGATTTAATCGACAAAGTATTTACCGAAAGCAATATCAAGTACTCGATGCAAAGTAAGCCTATAAAACGAGCACTTTATGAAACTAGCCAGAAATCAAATACGTGCACCTTTCCGATTGACCGAACGCAAGACCGAGAATCAAAATACAGATGGATAGGGCCTGTCGCCATTAATCGATATGCATTATACAGCGCCCCTAACGCAGAGGTTGAATTAACCACGTTAATAGACGCAAAACCTTATACTCTTGCTGCCTATGCAGGAACTGGTATCGCGAATTATTTGAACGAACGTAATTTCGAAATGTATGAAACCAAAAGCCTAGAACACGGTTTGCAAATGTTGAACAATAATCGAGTCCAATTGTGGGTTGCTGACACCAACTCGGCAAAATTATTGGCGGAAAAAACAGACATTAGCCTTCTAGACCCGGAACTCATTTTCTTTACCAGTATCAGTTTTATGGCCTGTAATATCGATACACCAGAATCAGAACTAATTAAACTCGAGGCGAAACTAAAACATATGTATCAATCTGGAGAAGCGCAAAAAACCCTTCATTTAGATGATTAAAAAAGCAGCAATTAGATTGCTGCTTTTTGGGTTAATTCAATGATACGAACGACAAAGCTATAATCCCGCTAGGAAGCCTGTAATTTTCTCTTCATGAGCAATTCGAGTTGCTTCGCTCGCCGCTTGAGTATTTTTATGTGAGAAGTACACAAGGATCGCCATTTGAGCGGTCAGACGGTTTTCCGCTTCATCAAATGCAACAGAATACTCACTTTCAAGCGCACCACGAGTCACTTCTTCTTTATCGTTTGCTGGTAAACAATGCAATAGCATCGCCCCTGGTTTCGCTTTCGCCATTAGCTCTTCCGTAATGACATAATCAGGCATAAATGCAGCTAAACGCTCCGCTTTCTCATCCATTTGAGTGACCCAATAAAAACTGTCGCCGTAAACAACATCACAATCACTGATTCTTTCAACATCATCGGTAATTTCAATGTGACCACCAGACTCTTTACAGTACGTTTCTGCTAGATCAATCCACTCTTGCTCCATTTGGTATTTCTTAGGACCGATTTGCTTGAAACCCATACCGTATTTAGCACAAGTTAACATCAAAGAACGGCATACGTCAGTCGCATCTCCCATGAACGCTAGCGTCAAATCTGATAATGTTCTACCATCCTTGATGTGTTCTTTCACTGTGAATAAGTCGGCTAGCATCTGAGTAGGATGGAAGCGAGTATCTAGTCCATTAATGACTGGCACAGTAGACATTCTAATCAGCCCATCAAGCGTTTCCGGACTGTTGGTTCTTGCCATGATAATGTCACACATACGGGATAACACACGTGAAGTATCATCAATGGACTCTTTACCACCTAAATGAATATCTTTAGGGGATAAAAACAGTGCATGACCACCCAATAACGTTGCCGCAACCTCAAAAGAAACACGAGTACGAGTTGAACCTGCTTCGAAAATCATACCAACAGATTTGCCTTTGAATAACTGAGGTACTGCGTTATCTTTTCTTGCCTCTTTTAAATAACTCATCAGTTCCATCATGTTATCCATCTCTTTTACTGAGAAGTCTTTCATTGAAACCATGTGTTCGATATTTGTTTTATTTAAGTCAGTCGCACTTGAAGATGGAAGTTTCATTACGGGATCCTTTTTTACATCATTGAATGATATTTAATTAAATGAGAAATTACTAAATAGGTATTACTTAAATATATAATGAGCGTAAATATTCACAATTTAGTCTTCACTCATTATTTTCGATAAACTTATTATCCACTATTAATTCTACAAATTCTAAAACTAGAATCATTAATCGGTAAGGTATGACTAGGGGCCTAAAATTGCATGACAAGAATCACATATATTATTTTAAACGAATTTAATTTTCGATATTTGATTTTAATAATGATTTTGTTGCAAAAAAAATAGCCAGGTATTTGATATTACTCAAATACCTGGCTATTTAACGCACAATTTTTTCGGTTAGGTTCTTGGTAATATCTTCGGTAAATACGCACCTAAATACGCTTCTGTAATCACCAACGCCTCTCGAGCCATTTCTGGCTCTATCTCGCCATTCTGTCGATAGTTAAGCGAGTACACTTTATCCGCTACTTGCAGCGCAATAGCAAAGATGTTTACGTCTTTCGGTAACTCCGGTAAGACAAAATGTCGACGATAAATAGCCTCTACCTTGCTTCCAAGTAATAGGTCGTTTTGCGCATCTTCGTTGCGGACAGAGGCATAGGTATGCTGACCTAACAGCGTATGTTGCGCCAATGGCGATTGTCGGTAATAACTAACAAAGCCTTGCTCAATCATGCGATTAATATCAGACCAATGAACGATCTCATCTTCGACAATGGACTCGTCCAAAACCGTGATGAAGTCTTCAAAGATCCCTTTCATCAATTCGCATATTAACGACTCAATATTTGGATAATGATGATACACAGTAGAGGCGGCGATCGAGGCTTCTTTTGCGACATCGTAAATCGATATTGAATCAACACTGCGCTTTGATGCTAAAACAATCGCCGCCGAATGTATTCTTTCAAGCCTTTGTTCTGTTGACTCTTTTTTCATTTCCAATTAAGCCTTATGGTTAACATTAGAGGCGGATGTGTGTACCTGATTGTCCATCCATTATCTCGTAAGCTTTATGTAAAGAACCGATATGTCCTGTCCCTTTTGTCTCTTGTGCAAATTCACAACATGCGTCTACCTTAGGCGCCATTGATCCCGCGGCAAAAGTAGTTTTCTGCAACTCTTCAACGGTCACATCATAGAGTGCAACCTCTGTCGGTTTACCCCAATCGATACAAACATTTTCACCATCCGTCAGAATTAAAAGATGTTCTGCATTTAATTGCTTGGCTAGCGTTGCGGCGGAAAGATCTTTATCTATTACGGCTTCAACCCCAATAACACCCGTGTTGGTCTCAATGATTGGACAGCCTCCGCCACCGCAGCATATTACAGTATGATCGGCATCTAATAGTGTGCGAATGCTATCAATCTCGACAATTTTTTGAGGATAAGGCGATGGGACGACCCGACGCCAATAATCACCATCAGGCTTAATAGACCAGCCGTATTCGCCTGATTTTTCTTGGGCTACTTTCTTGTCATAGATTGGGCCGATAAACTTACTTGGGTCAGAAAATGCAGGGTCATCTTTGTCGACGGCAATCTGCGTCAACAATGTGCTCACCTTGCCATTAGGCATATATTTTTGTAAACCCTGAGCCATAAGATAACCGATCATCCCCTGTGTTTCTGCACCCAACACATCTAATGGATAAGGCGGTACATCGGCGTACGCTAGATTTTGCAATGCCAATAAGCCGACTTGAGGACCATTACCATGAACGATAACGACTCTATAACTTTCGCTCAATTTGGCCAATGCCTTTGTTGCAACATCAATATTTTTAACTTGGTTTTCGTAACTCATTAATTCGCCACGTTGCAACAAAGCGTTTCCGCCCACTGCTACAACGATAATAGGATTTTTATTATTCATAATATTCACCGGTTTGTTCCACACTGTTCATTTTATGTATTCAATTTATCTTTTTTATCCATCCTATAAACTTGATCAGAATCAATTTTATCGACTAAGGCAATTACCCAACTAATAATTATGCTGGGCGTCACGACTTTATTACTAAATATTCAACTATCACCGATAAGTGATTCTCCTAACAAATAATAACGAATAAAGACACTATATTTATAACGTCAAAATTTGAATCATATTCACACGTTAAATAATAAATCGTGTGAATAAATATTAAAACGGAGAAATAAAATGGATACTCAAAGTTCTGGTGGCAAAATGGGGGTCGGTAGCCTTGCCCTATTTAGCCTATGTGCCGTTATTGTCGTCGATACATTGACTGCATCGGCGTCAATAGGCGTAAGTGCTATCGGTTGGTGGTTAGTTACCTTAGTTGTCTTTGTCATCCCCTACGGACTTATAACATCAGAACTGGGCACGACTTATCCCGGAGATGGCGGTATTTACGATTGGGTTAAAAAAGCATTTGGATACAAATGGGCCGTAAGAACAACGTGGTTTTACTGGATTAATGTGGGCTTGTGGATGCCTGCGGTTTACATCATGTTTGCGGGAATGTTTGCCGAATTATTCTATCCAGAACTGGCGATGGTTTGGCAAATCGCTATCTGTATCGTCTTAACTTGGTTAACTATTTGGGTCTGTAATGTCTCAGTAGATGTTGGCGTGTGGGTGACCAGCGCAGGTGCTATTCTTAAAATTATTGTTATCTCTGTCCTTGGTTTTGGTGGCTTTTTCTATGCACTAAAAAATGGGGTTGCTAACGAATTCTCTTTCTCTGCAATGTTGCCAAGTTTAGATACTGGCGTCGCTTTCCTTCCTGCTCTCGTCTTCAACCTTATGGGTTTCGAGCTTGTTGCGACCATGACTAAAGAGATGAAAGATGTTCGAGATATGCCTAAATCTATCTTCTTAGCGGCGGGAATTACCGCGTTCTTATACGTGTTTGGTACCGTAGGTATTTTACTGGCGTTGCCTGTAGAAGATATTGGCCTCGTAGCGGGCATCATCGACACTCTTCGCAAGCTATTTGGTGACAGCGCAGTGGGTCACTTCATGGTGTACGCGATCGGTATTATGGCGCTACTGACTTTCATCGGAAATATGGTGACATGGACGATGGGTGCTAGCCGTGCCGCAGCAGAGGCCGCAAGTGAAGGTGAACTTCCTGAAATCGTTGGCAAGATGTCTGAAAAACACGACACGCCTGTCGGTGCGAATAACATCACGGGGATGGTTTCTACCGTTGTGATCTTGGCCTACGCCGTATTTGCCCAAGGTAGCGATGAACTATTTTGGTCTGTATTTGCCTTCTCTAGCTGTGTGTTCTTACTTCCTTATCTATTCATGTTCCCTTCTTACCTCAAACTTCGTGTAAGCGATGCAGAAACTGAGCGTCCTTTCCGAGTTCCGGGTGGAATTGGCGTGCAATGGTTGCTGAGTATCATCTGCTTTTTGGTTATTGCTCAAGCCGTTGTGCTTTTCATTTTCCCAGACTTAATCACACTCAACGTCGATTGGGTTTACAGCGCGCCTGTTCTTATCGGTGTATTCCTTACCGTTGCTATCGGCGAGTATTTATTGAAGTTAGCCGTCGCCAAGAAAGTTGACGAAGTCAATAAAGAGTCAGCTGAAACCCTTTCTCAAAGCCATTAATTAGGACATATGATCATGAGCAATAGAATTCATTCAATACCAAGAAACGATGGCTTTAGAATGCCAGGTGAACATGAACCACAAGAGTCTATCTGGATGGCTTGGCCTGAGCGTACAGACAATTGGCGGTACGGCGGTAAACCCGCGCAGAAGACATTTGCTGAAGTAGCAAAAGCAATTGCACAAACCACACCCGTAACGATGATTGTGAGTGCCACTCAGTTTGAGAATGCTCGCGGTATGTTACCCGCGGAAGTCAGGCTTGTAGAAATGAGTACCGATGACGCTTGGATGCGAGATATTGGTCCATCTTATGTGGTTAATGATGAAGGCGAACGCCGCGGGATTGATTGGCACTTTAACGCGTGGGGTGGTTTAGTTGATGGCCTGTATTATCCTTGGCACAACGACGACGCTGTCGCTCAAAAAGTGTGCGAGATACTTGGAGACGACAGCTATAGAGCGCCCATCGTTTTAGAAGGTGGCTCCATCCATGTTGACGGTGAAGGAACGCTCTTTACCACCGAAGAGTGTTTGCTGCACGAAAGTCGAAATCCTGACTTATCACGCGAAGAAATCGAAGATGTGCTCTGCGAACATTTGTCTGTCGACAAAGTCATCTGGATACCATCTGGCTTGTTTAATGATGAAACCAACGGACACGTAGATAACCTAATCCACGTGGTTCGCCCTGGCGAGGTCGTACTTACATGGTGTGACGATGAATCCGACCCGCAGTATGCATTGTCTCGTACTGCACTCGATGCGTTACTCACACAAAAAGATGCAAAAGGAAGAGAGCTTAACGTCCACAAAATCCCAATGCCAGGGCCACTATATATCACTGAAGACGAGGCGAGCGGTGTCGATATGTCTGATGGAATGGAACGAGTACCTGGAGAACGACTAGCGGGTTCATACGCTAATTACTTGGTGACTAATGACCAAATAGTTTACCCATTATTAGACAAAACACTCGATGCTGAAGTTGAGGCTATTCTTAGCAACCTTTATCCCGGTTACAAAGTGACGGGTGTGAACGCACGTGAAATTCTACTGGGCGGAGGAAATATTCACTGTATTACTCAACAGATACCGGCCATTAAATAACGTCGATTGTAACGACATAATCACATAACCAACAAGCCTCGCACTAGCATTACATAGAGCGGGGCTTTTTATTCTTCATCAAATAGATCTCGCTGAGGACTGAGCAAATCTATTGATTCTTGTGGCTTCTTCTTGCCTTGAAGGATCTTTCTTCGGTATCTTTGTTTGCACAGCTTTATCACATGAAGCTGTTGTGTAGGGGTGAACTTTTGCCAATTAAAGCGCTCGTCTCTTTTTCGCATACAGCCATTGCAGTAGCCTTTATCATCTACTGAGCACACCCCAATACAAGGGCTAGGTACGGTAAAAAATTCAAGTTGTTCCATAGAAGATAAAACGTCTTATTTACTATTACTAATTCTATATTAGTTCCATAACGCCTTGATAACAATTTACATTCTATTTTAATCCATTACTTTTCTCTGACACCAAGCCCTATATTGGGTCTATAATTCAAATAATTAAAATTTCTTATGCTGGAGCCCGTTATGAAAAAACTGATTGCTGTCGTTACATTACCCCTATTATTGACTGCATGCCAAAGCACCGGGGAGGAAAATAACATGGCGAAAACGATCTCTGTTCAAGACCTACAGCACCATAATTGGGAGCTCACTCAAATTGATGGTAAAGCCGTCATTACTCCAGATAACATGCAAGCTCCTCGTCTGGAAATTGGTGAGAAGATGACAGCAAATGGGAATGCTGGCTGTAACAACTTCTTTGGGCAGGGCGAACTCGATGGAAACAATTTCCGTATTCTACAAATGGGCATGACGATGAAGATGTGTATCAATGACGTGATGGGGACTGAAATGGTACTCTCACAAACTCTGCCTGAGTGGAACGAGATGAAATTAACGAAGGAAACAATGACGCTAACGGGCGAGAATCATACGTTAACGTTCAAGTTAAGTGATTGGAAGTAGAGAAAACTACGCAGATTCCCGTTTTAACCAAGAAGACGGGATTCTTGCTCTCGTTGGATCGGACGATACCTTACGAATGTACACATCAATAAGTATTTTAGCCGTCTAGACGTTTACAATGGCAAGAAGTTACGTTAGTTTATGAGTTCGATTATTGATATCCCACACGATATGAAGAGAACTCATGATAGAACTTAAGCATTTACGCACTCTCGTATCCTTGAGGGGCTCAGGGTCACTCACTGCGACCGCAACGTCATTACACTTAACCCAGTCAGCACTCTCCCATCAGATTAAGGATCTCGAACTTCGATTAGGAGGGCAGTTGTTTCTGCGTAAAACTCGCCCGGTAAAATTCACGGCTGAAGGCGAAATCTTGTTACAACTCGCCGATGAAATCCTACATAAGATAGCGATTGCAGAAGGCAAAATTGCCAACCTGAAGGAAGATGTAAATGGACGTTTGCATATGGCTATTGATTGCCACTCTTGCTTTCAGTGGTTAATGCCTGCATTGCGGGAGTATCAATTAAGTTGGCCGAGCGTAGGATTAGATTTTATCTCCGGGTTTGATTTTGAACCTATCCCAGCGCTGCTATCCGGTGAACTCGACCTCGTGATAACCTCAGATATTGTGCCGAGTTCAGATGTACACTACGAACCCTTATTCGATTTTGAAATGTGTTTGGTGACCTCAGTCCATCATCCGTTAGCCGGTCAAGATAGTATTCAACCTGAAAATTTTATTGATCAAACCGTTATCACCTACCCCGTTCATAAATCTCGCTTAGACGTGTATAAGCACTTCATGCAACCTGCGGGCGTTGACCCTCTCAAGTGGAAACAAGCAGACAATACGTTGATGCTTATTCAAATGGTCTCCGCAGGACTAGGTGTGGCGGCAATACCAAATTGGGCCATTCACGAATTTTCTAGACAAGGATTAATCACTAATAAGCCTTTAGGTAATGGATTATGGCGACGGCTCTTTGCCGCGACTCGTCAATCAGAACACGACAAAGCGTACCTGCAAGCCTTTTTTAATACCGCCAGATCCCAGTGTAAAAACCACCTTGAAGGGATCAAAATGCCATAAAAAAAGGATAAACCTAGGTTTATCCTTTCTCTGACAACGTCAATTCGGCTCTATCGCTCATAGGACTTAAACTGATTCGTGAGCGGGTCATATTGATAGCCAAGGACGTCAAGTTTGCCAATCAGGTTTTGAACATCCATCTCGTACATAACGACCAAGTCTTCAAAACTGTCACACTCTAATCTCAGCTTCTCGTTAACAATCCCCAACAGAATATTACTGTCTATATGGTTAACTTTACTCAAATCCATCGCCCTACTCCCATTCCCCATCACCTAAATTTAAGCGTAGTACGATAGGACAAGTTGTGACAAGAGATTGGTCATATAAATTAGCGCCTAGTTGAGAAAACCTGCCCCTTTAAACGCTAGATAACAAAAATAACGGGTATAATTCTGCGCCTGCGAGGAGCAAAGCCATCAAGGCCATCGATAGTTGAATTTTGCTAATAGATTGACGCGTCATCATATGTAACGGCCATATCAACAACCCCACAACCAAAAGTGCCAAGCCCAGTAACACATTGCTTTGCAGCATGGACATTAAGTGGTCACTTAAAGCGCCCACTTGCAGAGCAACGAGAATCGCCAAAATCATGCCGCTAATAATGCCAACGACCGGCAAAATTTTGTGGAAAGCATCTAACCGAGAACGTGCGATCAGCAACAATAGGTTAGCGAATATTGCCCCAAGTAAACTCACAAAGCAGACCCAACCTATGGATGCAAAAAGAGAGGAGAACAGAGATAATTGTTTGATGACAAATACCAGCGCTAATGCATCGGCGATGTAAAGCACCCACGTTGGACCTTTATCACGCGTTTTCTTAATCTGGACTTTAGAAAAGAAATAGAAGATAGGTGCGGCGACCACTAAAGAGGTTAGATTGACAAAGGCAATCGCTAACCAAAGCACACCTACTATGGGTAGTAGCTTATGCACACGCCCTCTTTGCCCTGGACATATCTCACCTTTAGTGAGAACCAAGGTAAGTATAATTTGAGCACCCAATAACATTGGGGCGAAAAGTGACAATAAAGGTTCAATCATGATTTATTCATCTATTTTACAGAACCGCGGATACTAACATAGATATCGTTTCCATCCACAAACATACGCCATATTAGGTGATACGCAATCGAGGAAAGAACCGTTCGAAATTCAACCAACCAAACATTTTAAATTCTGCTATAATCCGCCGATTATTTTTCGGTTCACATAAAACCATTGCATTCTCAAATGAAGGTTACGTCATTTCATGATCCCATTACCAAAAACAGAGCTGTTCGAATATCCCAAATACTGGGCTGAATGCTACGGCACTGCGCCATTTTTCCCTATGTCGCAACAAGAAATGGACGACTTAGGCTGGGACAGCTGCGACATCATTTTAGTCACTGGTGACGCCTACGTAGACCATCCGTCTTTTGGTATGGCGATTATTGGCCGAATGCTCGAATCTCAAGGCTTTAGGGTTGGTATCATTGCCCAGCCAGATTGGCATTCGAAAGACGACTTTATGACATTAGGTAGACCAAATCTATTTTTTGGTGTTACCGCGGGTAACATGGATTCAATGATAAATCGCTATACCGCTGAACGCCGTATGCGACATGACGACGCCTACACACCCGATAACGAAGGTGGAAAACGACCTGATAGAGCGGTGACTGTTTATACTCAACGATGCAAAGAAGCTTTTAAGGAAGTTCCCGTTGTCATTGGAGGCATTGAAGGAAGTTTACGCCGTATCGCCCACTACGATTACTGGTCCGATAAAGTACGCCGTAGTGTTTTATTTGATTCTAAAGCAGACATTCTAGTTTATGGTAACGCCGAGCGTCCATTGGTAGAAGTTGCTCATCGTATCGCTCAGGGTGAAAATGTAAAAAACATTACCGATGTTCGTGGTACTGCATTTGCCGTCAAAACAGCCTTACCAGGTTGGCGTGGTATTGATTCTCGTAGCATTGATAGACCGGGGAAAATTGATCCTATTCCTAGTCCATATCAAGACATGACGCCATCAAATTGTGATAAACCGGATGAAGTCACAGCGTCAGGCGCGACAGTTGTTACCAAGCCTACAACTGTCAATTCGACGGATGTTACAAAAGAAGCCGTACCAATACAAATCAGTCAGTACCAGAACAAATCTTGGGAGAATAAGATTAAACCGTGGGAAATGACTTACGTTAAACTTCCCTCATATGAACAAGTGAGTAATAACAAAACGCTGTACGCCCACGCCTCTCGGATTTTTCACCAAGAAGTAAACCCTGCAAGTGCTCGTGCATTGGTTCAAACTCACGGAGATCGGATGATCTGGTTGAACCCACCGGCGCTTCCATTATCTGAAAAAGAAATGGACGGTGTTTTCGCACTGCCCTATGCCCGAGTCCCTCATCCAAGCTATGGTGATGCGAAAATCCCTGCTTATGACATGATCAAAACATCAATCAATATTATGAGAGGGTGTTTTGGCGGTTGCTCATTTTGTAGTATCACCGAGCATGAAGGGAGGATAATTCAGTCCCGTTCTGAGCAGTCGATCATTGATGAGATCGAAGACATTCGTGACAAAGTACCTGGTTTTACTGGTGTCATTTCAGATCTGGGTGGACCAACGGCAAATATGTATCAGCTGCGCTGTAAAAGCGCGAAAGCAGAGGCAACATGTCGGAGGCCTAGTTGTGTTTGGCCCACTATCTGCGGGCATATGGATACAGACCACAAGCCAACCATCGATTTGTATCGTAGAGCACGTAAAGTAAAAGGCATTAAGAAAATTTTAATTGCTTCCGGTGTACGTTACGATCTCGCTATCAAAGATCCAGAATATGTCAAAGAACTGGCAACTCATCATGTCGGTGGTTATCTAAAAATCGCACCTGAGCATACTGAAGACGCGCCGCTAGCTAAAATGATGAAACCTGGAATGGGATCATACGATGAGTTTAAGCAAATGTTTGAGCATTACTCGAAACTTGCTGGTAAGAAACAGTTTTTAATCCCGTACTTCATATCTGCACACCCTGGAACGACAGATATGGATATGGTTAACTTAGCACTATGGTTAAAACAAAATAATTTCAAGTTAGACCAAGTACAAAATTTCTATCCGTCTCCTTTAGCAAACGCGACAACGATATACCACACAGAGATAGACTCCTTAAATAAAATTCGTAAGGAAAACCCAGCGGTTCCCGTTCCAAAAGGGACGATACAAAGACGCTTGCACAAGGCTATCTTACGTTACCACGATCAAAATAACTGGGGGCTGATTAGAGAAGCACTTAGTAAATTAGGACTGGCCAACAAACTCATTGGTAGCGGCCCTGAATGCCTTGTACCGCATGAGACTCGTGGTGAAAAGAACAGTAATAATCGAAAAGGTAAGAACAATACAAATGGTAACAAAACGTCATTTGGCCAAAAACGAGGCGATAATAAGTCACGGGGTAAAAGTAACCCAGGGTTAACTCGCTTTAGCAGCAATCAGTTCAAAAAGAGTAAAAAATCCGACTAGCGATAAAAGCGTTTCGCATAAACGTCAAACTGAAAGCACTGAATGTTTCAGTGATTCTGTTAACTTAAGACATCAAACTCCGTCATCCTCACGAAAGTGGGGTTCTAAATCCACCCAGATTCCCGTTTTCACGGGAATGACGACGAATACTTTTTCTTAAGCGAACGGCATTACTGAATGTTTCAGTGCTTTTTTTATCTGGCCATTCCCTTGCTACTCGAAAATTCTTTTTTTCAGCCTCTCTAAATCACCTCGACAACTTGAGAAGAGACAACCTAGTCGATAATGTGGTCAAGCCGTTACAGGGTAAGAGTATGGGTGTTGTCTCAACGACAAGTGCTTAGCCGATAAAGCTAGGCACTGACTCTTCCTACTTCTCTACATCTGAGTTTATCAATAGGTAAAGGTCTATCCACGTAATAGCCTTGGACCAAATTACAGCCATAAGAAACCAATTTTTTATATTGCTCTTTCGTTTCTACCCCTTCAGCGACGACCTTCACTTCACAAGATTGACCAATCGCAATAATCGCTTTGATTAAGGTATTGCTTTGAGTGCTCACTAATATCTTATCCACAAAGCATCGATCTATTTTTATCTCTGTAATGGGTAAGCTATTTAGGTAACTTAGCGATGAATAACCCGTACCAAAATCATCTAACGAAATTCCGAAACCTAAATTACGCAAGTGATGCAAGATCGGCGTAACCATATCAACATCATCAATAAGTACATTTTCGGTAATCTCTAGCGTAATTCTTTCAATTGAAATACCAACATCATCAATTATTTCTACTAGCCGTGTGGAAAAACCAGGCATAACTAACTGTTTTGGCGAAATATTTACTGAAATATCAATCGCGTCTTTGCCATTTGGCGATATAGACATAATATCTTCACAGGCACGACGAAATACAAACTGACCGATCTGTTCAATCAACCCAGCACTCTCAGCTATAGCGATAAATTTCACAGGAGAAACCATACCTAACCTTTCATTACTCCAGCGTGCCAATGCCTCTACGCTAACTAATGTTTCCGTCATTACATCAATTTGCGGTTGATAATGTACAGAAATTTCATCTTTGTATACCGCCCGACGAAGCTCCTCTTCTATCATGTAATCATATTGAATCTGTTCATTGATGGTACTATCAAAAAACATCACCTCGCCTTTCTGAATCGCTTTAGACTTATATAAGACAATATCGGCTTTGCGGATCAAAGATTCGGCGTCATCACTATCAGATGGAAACATGCTGACGCCAATACTACAATTGGTGTGAAAGATTTTTCCATTGATCACAAATTGATCGTCAAAGACTTGTTTAATCTCTTTAATAATATCTCTTGCCTGCTCAGTACCACTCAACTCAGGAAAACAGAAGATAAATTCATCACCACCAAAACGAGAAACCGTATCCATAGGCCCTAAAATAGTCTCAAACTTACGACTTATTACCTCCAGTAGTTTATCCCCCGAAGAGTGACCGTAAAGGTCATTCACTTTTTTAAAATCGTCTAGATCGACAAAAATTACCGCGAGATCAGTTCCATTTTTCTTAGCAGATTCTATTCCATGGGTAATATTTTCTACCAGCAACAAACGGTTAGGCAACCCGGTAAGAGCGTCATGTAATGCCATATGTTGCATTCTATTTTTCACATTTTCTAGTTCGTCAAAATCGCTATTGATTCGCGACTGAAATTTGTAAAACCTGGTCGCAATCATATTACTGAGTAACAATGACACAAGCGTAACTAATATAGTAAGGATCGCACTTAAGCTAATAACCTTTAGAAATTCTCTGTTATTTTGTTGTTGCAGAAAGGCCTTTTTTTCCAGCAAATACTGTTCAAAATCATCGACGTAAAATCCAGTGCCAATGACCCAACCCCATTCATCTAACCCTTTTACAAAGCTGATTTTTTCTTGGGTGTCGTTGTTACCGTAGTTAAGAGGAACACCATATCGCAGAAAACCACCACCTTGCTCGGTTTGAAAGTTCATGCTTTTCATATCCAAATGCGTACTTTCATTCACATCCGCCAGATATTGACCGATATAACGATGATCTCTATGGGAAAGAATTTTGCCTTCATTATCCAATACAAAAACGAACCCTTGAGCGTCGTAACCGTAGTCTGTGAGCCATTCCAAAACCTGATTTTGCACGTCGTGTTCTACATCAACGAGGTATTCGCCTGTGCCAATTAACCAGTTGTATGGTTCAAAACGCTTTGCAAACCCTACTTTTTCGAACTCTTTTGCCTTTTCTTCACCTGGTTTTGGATACCACCAGCGATAAAACGCCTCACCATACTCTTCGACAAGTTTGATATGTTCTCTGAGGATGAAAGTTCCGCGAATGTCTTGGCTATCCCACCCCGATCTCCCTTCAATCTCGGGCCGTAGGCCATGCATGATATTGATACCATCCATTTGAAAAATAAAAAAATAACCTCGACCTTCGAAAAAACGAATCGGTCTTAATGCCTCTGCTATTAATTTGGTAATTTCGGCCTTAGACTTACTCTGATTAGTTCGGTATATGTTAGCGGCAATTGCGTAGGCTTCTTCCACTCTATTTTTTGCCTGCTGCTTAAGCAGTTTTCGAGTCTGGGTTTTCTGATAATGTATTTCATTTACTACCAAATCGATATGTTGGCGGATACTTTCTTTCTGCCTATCAATCGTTTCATCACGCAATGAATCAATACTGTGTTGGGCTTTTAATCGGTTATCTTGAATAACAACAAAATTAATAGTTAACGCAAAAATCGCGATCAACACCACCGGTGCGAATCGAATCAATCTGAGCAATTTATTATCGTTAAGTGAGGACATAACAATCCATCTTTTAATTACTTAAAAAGTATAGGCAATCAATAGCACTAAACCATTTCATCGATCTCAACACGTTTGTTTTTATCTCATTTATTAACAAATATTATCTAACCGCTATAGTCAAACCTCTATGTGATTATTTTTATTATAGTTTAATACGTCAATTTGGTACTTTGACTTAGGTCTAGTCCCAAAAATATTTGCTTGCTGTGACAAACACCTCATTTGAGAACCGACAATACTGCCGGCATTTGCTGGATAAACATCGTACTGGTTCTGGTTATTCCATTCTGTCATGGGGGGATATTTTTATTCAGTTGTACAGAATTTAATATACGGCACTATGATTAAATAATCATCAATGCTCGATTCGCAAGGGATTAGAAAATGAGTCACGTATTCCACAGACATTGCCATACAAATCTGCCACATGTCTCGCATGGTGTTGGTGTCTACCTCTATGATAACGAGGGCAAACAATATCTCGATGGATGTGGTGGTGCTGCCGTATCTAATTTGGGTCACAGCCACCCTGCTATCAAAGAGGCAATTAAACATCAACTCGATACTATTCCTTATGCTCATACGGGATTTTTTACCAGTGACGTATGTGAAGAGCTAGCCACATTAATTTCTGACCTTGCCCCGGCATCTCTCAACCATGTCTATTTTGTCAGTGGAGGTTCTGAGGCCGTCGAATCTGCCTTAAAAATGGCTCGGCAATACTTTGTTGAGAAAGGCCAAACAGATAAAAGCCAGTTTATCGCAAGGCGCCAAAGCTATCACGGTAATACATTAGGCGCGTTATCTGTGGGTGGTAATGAATGGCGACGAGAGCCATTTAGGCCATTGCTCAATAATGCACATCACATTAGTCCTTGTTACGCCTACCGTGACCAAGCAAGAGAAGAAACAGAGCTCGACTACTCCATTCGCGTTGCTAATAAGCTTGAGACTACAATCCTAGAAGTTGGGCCAGAGAACATTATGGCTTTTGTTGCGGAACCCGTGGTAGGTGCCACAGCCGGAGCGGTGCCTGCTACAGATGGTTACTTCAAGAGAATTCGACAGATATGCGATAAATATGACGTATTGCTGATCCTTGACGAAGTAATGTGTGGTGCTGGTCGTACCGGAACCTTCTTTGCTTTCGAACAAGACGACATCATTCCAGATCTTGTGACTATGGCGAAAGGACTAGGCGCCGGCTATCAGCCTATTGGTGCTGTCGTGGCAAGCGATGAAATCTATGACACGATTGCCAATGGGAGTGGTTTTTTTCAGCACGGGCACACTTTTATGGGGCATCCCATGGCTTGCGCTTCAGCACTAGCCACCATAAAAACCATCATCAACGACCAATTACTCGCTAAAGTAACTGATTTAGGTAGTAAACTTAAACAAAAACTTGAGGATGCTTTGTTGCCATTACCCTACGTAGGAGACATACGAGGTCGTGGGCTATTTTTGGCTATTGAGTTGGTTGCCAACAAAGAAGATAAAAGCCCTTTAGCCGTATCTACCCAAGCGAATAAGACTATCAAACAAGCCGCAATGAAAAATGGACTAATGTGTTATCCCATGGCAGGAACAATAGACGGGAAACGGGGCCACCATATATTGATCGCCCCTCCATTTATCATCGAAGAGACACAACTGGACGAACTTGTAGACAAACTGAAACTGTCCCTACAAGAAGCATCGTCGACATGGAGCTAGGCATGGAAAATGACAACAATAAAATCGCCATTATTGTCGCTCCCAATGGCGCGAGAAAAACTCGACTAGACCACCCCGCTCTACCTATCACGGTAGATCAAATCGTTAAAGAGGTGCTCGCCTGTCGAGACGCAGGCGCCGCAATGGTTCATCTACATGCGCGAGATAATAATGGTAAGCATTCATTAGCCATCGACGACAACATTCAGCTAATGGACGCCGTTACTGCAGCGGTAGGTGACAGCATCATTGTTCAGCTCACGACAGAAGCCATTGGTATGTATACGCCAAAGCAACAAATGGAATTAATAAGGCACACCCAACCTGAAGCAGCATCATTTGGTTTAAAAGAGCTTATACCAGATGACTCTTATTTGGATAAAGCTAAGTCGTTTTTCCAATGGGTGGCTGACGTTGGCATGATCGCGCAGTACATACTCTATAGCGTTGACGATATTGCCCTTTATTTTTCATTGCTCAAAAGCGGTGTTTTGCCGAATAAAAACCACCATACACTGCTTGTTTTAGGTCGATACCACAAGGCATTGCAGTCTTCACCAAGGGATCTAGTTCCATTTCTTACCGACGAGTTGTTGGATAACTCTCATAGATGGGCCGTATGCGCTTTTGGCGTACAAGAGCAAAAATGTTTGGTATCTGCTATGCTTTTAGGTGCCGATGTTCGAGTAGGATTCGAAAATAATCATCTTAATAATCTGGGGCTTATCGCAAAAAATAATGCTTCACAAGTTGATAACATTAAGGAGCTAACAGATTTACTTGGAATAAATAGGCATAATGCGCACAGTTATCGCAATGCGTTAACAGATTAATTGCCGTCTTAGCGGCTTGTTAACTTAGTTAGATGGATAATTTAAACACATAAAAGGAATTACTATGTCTCGAATTAAGACCCTATTAACCGCTACAACCACAACCGTTCTTATGGGTGCCTCTTTTGCTGTCAGTGCAGCCGATCAGTTCGTCACAATCGGTACTGGTGGCGTAACTGGGGTTTACTACCCAACAGGTGGCGCAATTTGTCGCCTCGTTAACAAATCTAAGAAAGAACATGGTATTCGCTGTTCTGTAGAGAGTACTGGTGGTTCAATCTATAACGTCAACACTATCCGTGCTGGTGAACTGGATCTTGGTATTGCTCAATCTGATTGGCAGTATCATGCATACAATGGTACAAGCAAGTTTGCTGATGTTGGTCCATTTAAGGAACTTCGTGCTGTATTCTCGATTCACCCAGAACCGTTTACTGTTGTTGCCCGTGCTGATTCCGGCATCAAAACATTCGCAGACCTAAAAGGTAAGCGAGTTAACATTGGTAATCCAGGTTCAGGTCAGCGCGGTACAGTAGAAGTATTAATGGAAAGATACGGTTGGACAAAAGATGACTTTAAGTTGGCTTCAGAGCTAAAAGCTTCGGAACAATCTAAAGCACTTTGTGACAACAAAATCGATGCAATGGTATACGTAGTTGGTCATCCGAGCGGTGCAATCAAAGAAGCAACAACGTCTTGTGATAGCGTTATCGTTTCCGTAAATGGTAAAGAAGTAGATGGCCTACTAGCAGACAACAGCTTCTACCGTACTGCAACAGTACCAGGTGGCATGTATACAGGTAACGATGCTGACGTAGAGACCTTCGGTGTTGGTGCTACTTTTGTATCTTCAACGTCTGTTTCTGACGATGTTGTGTATGCTATTGTGAAAGCAGTATTTGAAAACTTCAGTACCTTTAAGAAGCTTCACCCTGCATTTGCGAACCTGAAGAAAGAAGAAATGATCAAAGACGGTCTTTCTGCCCCTCTTCACCCAGGCGCTATAAAGTACTACAAAGAAGCCGGTCTTCTTAAGTAAGATTAACGTTGATTACAAATAATAAAAAAGCCTAACCGTTTTCTGTTAGGCTTTTTTTTACGAACTAGACAGCTCTCACAAGGTGCTTATAAAAAATGGAACGTCGCGGTCAACGATAGGTTTTTAACGTCGTCGTTGTCCATCTTATAGACATGGTATGCCGCACCAACGGCAAGAGGACCAAATACGAAGTATTCAAGACCAACACCGTACATAGGATCGACACCATCATCTTTCACCGTACCAAATTCTGAATTCCAAGAATGAGCACCAACACGCCCATAAACATGAAGTGGTCCGAAATCCATACTTGGTCGAATAGCCGCGTATATTGAATCCGCAGAGAACTCGTCTGCACCAATATCGAATGTCCCATGGTCAATATAACCAGCTTCAACACCAATGAATGGTAGTAAACCTGTACCTATGTGAATCTCGGCCGATGTCGCCGTTTCACCACTATAATCAGACTGACCTACCATCGCTCCACCATAAATCAGTGAATCAGCAGACACTGATGTTGCAAAACTAGCTAATGCTAGGACTAATAAAGTCTTTTTCATACCTTACCTTCTTTGTTGTAATCCGCAGGTGGCATAATATTGCCGCTCATACGTTCAATTCTTGAATAGTTTCATACTTTGCAATTTTCCTGCCTAACATGACCCTATCGCATTTTTTATTCTCTTATCAGACACAGGATAAGGTGTACCGAGTTGCTGAGCGAAGAAACTCACCCGTAACTCTTCCAGCATCCAACGGATCTCTTTAACATTATCAGGAATCACCACACCTTTCGGTATTTTATTGAGAAGTTCACGATAATCATTATAAACCGCTTCTACTTTTAACATCTGCAGACGATCTCGATTAGGGTCAATAGGCAGCTTTTCCATTCGTCTCTCAATCGCTTTTAAGTAACGAAGAATATCCGGCAGTTTTTTCCACCCACATTCTGTGGCAAACCCTTTGAAAATCAACCCTTCAACCTGAGACTTTATGTCCGATAATGCAAACGCCATCGTAAAATCAATCTTACCTTTCAGCTTCTTATTGATATTAAATGCTGTCGTCAAGATTGTTTCAACTTGTTTCGCAATATCAACAACCGTATCCCCGAGCTCAGCGCGAACAAACTCTTTCTGAAGCTCAAATTGATCGTTATCCCAAACCAGCCCACCTTTTTTCTCGATAAGCTTGTCTATTCCACAAGCAATACAGTCATCAATCAAATCCATTACTTTACCGTAGGGATTGAAATACAACCCTAGCTTGGATTTATTCGGGAGGTTTGCGTGCAAATACTTAATAGGCGATGGTACGTTTAACAGTATCAATCGTCGCTGGCCTGCTTTCATTGCAGACTCTTGTTCATGTTCTGTTTCAAAAAGCTTAATTTCTACACTATCTTTGCCATCGACAATTGCAGGAAAGGCTTTTACTTCGAACCCCCCTCTTTTTTGCTGATACACCTTCGGAAGCTCACCAAAACTCCATGTATGCAAACCTTGCTGTTCAATATCGTCATCAGCAACCTGTGAAAGCGTCTTCTGCACTTGCTCTTTAAGGCTCTCTTTAAGTTCGTGCAAATCCTTATGTTCTTTCAGTTTACGTCGATGCTGGTCTACTGCACGAAACGTTATCTTTAAATGCTCCGGAATTTGATCCAACTTCCAATCATCTCTTAATACTTCTACACCGGTAATACGGCGTAACTCTTTTTCTAGAGAGTCCAGTAACGGGGCTTCAAACGGCGTGACACGAGCCAAAAATGCATCCGCGTAGTTTGGCGCTGGCACAAAATTTCGTCTCAGCGTTTTAGGCAGCGATTTGATTAAACTAATGACCAATTCTTTTCGTAAGCCGGGAATTTGCCAATCATATCCGGAGTTGTCGATTTGGTTGAGTATAGGCAACGGTATATGCACTGTAACGCCATCTGTATCGTCACCCGGTTCAAATTGATAACTCAGTTTCAACTTGATGTTGTTGTGATGCCAAAAATTCGGGTAATCCAGATCGGTTATGTGGCTAGCATCACCTCTAAACAACATCTCTCTTTCAAAGTTAAGTAATTCTGGATTCGTTTTGCTGGTTTTTTTCCACCAACTGTCAAAATGCCTTGCAGATACGACATCCGTTTCAACGCGTTGGTCATAGAATTCAAACAGTTCGTCATCATCAACTAGGATATCTCTACGACGAGATTTGTGTTCCAGCTCTTCAACTTCGAGTAACAACTTGCGGTTGTTTTTGAAAAAGGCATGTCTGGTTTCCCATTCACCTTCGACTAAAGCGCTACGTATAAATATCTCTCTACATACTACTGGGTCGATAGAATCGTAGTTCACCAGCCTTTTAGGCACGATAGGAATGCCATAAAGCATCACTTTTTCCGATGCCATTACAGCACCTTGTTTTTTGGACCAATGCGGTTCACTATAGGTGCGCTTTATCAGGTGTTTTGCTAAGGGCTCTATCCATTCAGGTTGGATTTTCGCAACAACCCGTCCCCACAGCTTAGAAGTCTCAACCAGCTCTGCCGATATCACCCACTTTGGCTGTTTCTTAAATAAACCAGAAGCAGGGAAAATATGGAATCGCGCATTACGAGCACCTTGATACTCATTCTTTTCCTGATCCTTCACACCAATATGAGAAAGCAAACCAACAAGCAATGCACTATGGATCCCCTGATAATCGCCCGGTTTGTCATTTAGTTTGGTATCCATTTCCCGCATGGATTGATGAAGCTGAAAATAAACATCTTGCCACTCTCGGATTCGAAGATAGTTTAAATAGTCTTGTTTACACTGCTTTCTGAATTGATTCGAAGAGAGTTCTTTCTGCTTCTCCTGAATATAATTCCACAGGTTGATCAACGTGACAAAATCAGACTCTTTGTCAAAGAAACGACGATGTTTTTCATCTGACGACTGTTTATTGTCAGATGGACGCTCTCTTGGGTCTTGGATTGAGAGCGCAGAAGCGATAATCATCACCTCTTTCAGGCAACCAAACAGGGGCGCTTCTATCACCATTCGCGCTAAACGAGGGTCAATAGGAAGGCGGGCGACTTGGCGACCTATTGCGGTTAACTGTTTTTTGGTATCACTGCTGCTTGCGTTCATCGCGCCTAGCTCTTCAAGCAGACGCACACCGTCCAATATATTGCGTTTATCCGGTGCTTCCACAAACGGGAATGCTTGAATATCACCTAGCCCTAAAGCGGTCATTTGCAAGATAACGGAAGCAAGGTTAGTACGCAGAATCTCTGGGTCGGTAAACTCGGGACGGGATTCGAAATCTTCTTCTGAGTACAGTCGAATACAGATCCCTTCCTCTACACGCCCGCAACGTCCTTTACGTTGATTGGCACTTGCTTGAGAAATGGCTTCTATCGGTAAACGTTGAACCTTTGTTCTGTAGCTATATCGACTGATACGTGCCGTACCAGGGTCGATAACACATTTTATACCCGGTACGGTTAAAGAAGTCTCTGCCACGTTGGTAGCAAGAACAATCCTTCGCCCCGCATGAGGTTGAAATATCTTATTTTGCTCGCCAGAGGATAGCCTTGCATAGAGAGGTACGATTTCCGTATCACGGAGGTTTCTTTTCGATAAAGCATCAGCGGTATCCCTTATCTCTCGTTCACCGTTCATGAAGATAAGAATATCCCCTAAACCTTCGTCTACGAGTTCATCTACCGCTTCAAAAATGCCCTCAAGCTGGTCTCGATCATCCGCGTCATCGCTATTTAGCGGTCGATATCGAGTTTCCACAGGGAAAGTTCGACCTGACACTTCAATGATCGGTGCATTAAAAAAGTGTTTAGAAAAGCGTTCTGGGTCGATGGTTGCTGACGTGATAATGACTTTTAAGTCGGGGCGCCGTGGGAGCAACTCTCGAAGATAACCGAGTATAAAATCGATATTAAGACTGCGTTCATGCGCCTCATCGATAATAATAGTGTCGTATTGATTAAGAAATCGATCATGCTGAATTTCCGCTAACAAGATACCGTCAGTCATTAATTTTATCTGGGTATTGTCGGAAATTTGATCATTAAATCTAACTTTATAACCAACAAATTCACCGAGCTCGGTTTCCATCTCTTCGGCTATTCGGTTGGCAACTGAGCGAGCCGCCAAACGACGCGGTTGCGTATGACCTATTAAACCGTATTTCCCCCGGCCTAACTCACTGCATATCTTTGGAAGCTGTGTGGTTTTACCCGAACCTGTTTCCCCAGCGACAATAACAACCTGATTCTCAGCGATGGCTTTCGCTATATCTGCTCTTTTTTGACTAACCGGTAGTTGTTCTGGAAAATCGATGGTTGCACTGTTTGACTGACGCTGTTGCACCTTCATCATAGACTTAGCAATATCGAGTGTTATCTCATCAAAAACCGCATTCATTGAATGTGCGTTTTTAATGCGGCTAGCACCATGAATACGCTTAGATAATCTAAATCTATCCTTTATCAAGCAATCTTTCAGTGCATTTCTTAGTTGCGCTGCACTGTTGTGTCTGTTTTTTTCGTTCTCAACGCCGTGCGATTGAGATTTCGATTGTGACGATGTCAACGAGATAACCTACCTAACTTGAAATTGCGCCGATTGTATCACAGCAATATCGAGAAGCCGTAACATTGTTAACCCGACTTATTCGTAAAGATTTGTTATTCATTTACTTAGGTTATCGTTACAATAGGCTCTTCTAAACAAACCCAGTGGTAAAAAGTGAAAACCTCTCAATTAATTCAGTTCCTCTCTACTCTTCCAAATGACCAAGACCCTGATGTAGTAACGGGTGAAGAGTGGCTACCTGAATCGTTGATAGACGCCAGTTTTGATGGTGATCTTGTTAATCTACGGTTTGACAATGCACCTGAAGAAGATGCGGGCGAGTTCGAAGGCAGAGGCTTTGTTGAGCATGAAATCGTTATGTTAAAAGATAAAATAGTAACGCTAATGTTCGATCAAACGATTGACCAAAAAGAGAAGGCCGAACTTTTCTTATCGCTTTTTATCCTCTCTCACGAGAAAAGTAGTACCGAAGTGATAGAAATATTAGAAGACCCGTTGGCGTGGATATCAACTACCAAATAATGCTTTCCAATATTGCCCCTGCACCACTAACAAAACAGAGCAATAACGCTGCCCAACGAATCCACTGCTTTGATAATCGATGAACAATTAACGTCGCCGTTTTATACCCTAGCCATGCCGCGGGAATTAGAGGCAAACTTAAGTAAAAATGGTTTAACGTTAGGTAACCGACAAAAAACTGTACAAGAAGAGACATCAACGAGCTAAATAAGAAAAATGCCGCCAGATTCCCACGAAACTTATTAGCATCTTGATGCTGTAACAATATTGCCATTGGTGGCCCACCAATACCTGAACTTGTTCCCATAAACCCTGACAAAAAGCCCGCCACTGCCATTTTATTTCGTGTTGGCTCGAGCCGAATTGGTAGCAGACTCAAAACCAATGAGATGATGACGGCAATACCTAACCAAAGTGACAAAGAATCGACTGACACGTAAACAAGCAAAAAACCACCCGCAACAGAGCCTGGTATCCGTCCGATTATTGCACTTTTTAACCCTCCCATTTCTATATTGGAGCGGTTTCTAAAGGTACTTAATAGCGTGATAAAAAACGCAGCAATAATAATTGGGGCGGGTACATATTCTGGAGAAACATGAAAGAGTAACGGTGCAGAAACAATGGCTAAGCCAAAACCTATTGCGGTTTGAACAAAAGCACCAAGGAAGATAATTCCCATAGCGATAAGAACGGAAGAGTCTAAATCTATCATTAAAGTAAACTACGAATACAAAACCGCATCTTAACTTTTTTTGTTCAAGTTTTGTAAACTATCGTAAGCAAGGGTTGTAAATATATTTTGTGCCTATATCTTTTAATAAAGAGAAACGAATAAGGTTCCATTATGTTTAAATCTATAAAGTCGATATTTAAAGAGTTATTGGAAGGAAATGACTTATCTGGCAATACCATCAACGACCCTGATCTCGCTATCGCCTCTTTGCTTTGTGAAGTGGCAGCAGCAGACTCTCAAGTGGCAGAGGATGAAGAAAAAGCCAAACTCGTGCTGCTCATGCATCTGCTCGATATTGATGAGCAGAAAGCCAAGTCTTTAATCGAACAGGCTAAAGAAGGCATTAAGCACGCCGTCTCTCTTTACGACTTCACGACTCAGCTAAGAGAGCTAGAACAACCTGCACGCTTTGACCTTGTGAAGGCGATGTGGGAAGTGGCCAATGCTGATGGATATATAGACCCCCAGGAAGACGCCGTTATCAGAAAGGTCGCGGAGCTCTTATACGTGGATCATAGCGAGTTTATTCGTGCCAAGCTCAGTGTTATTCCTAAGTAAGCTCAAGATGCCGCATCTGGAGTGGTAAATAGAACGTGATTGTGAATATTTGGGTATCCATCATCGACACCCAAATCAATCCGCTATAAAAAATTAAATTTATAGCAAGGTAAACGCTAATTTCGCTAGATTATACGCATCCACATAACCGGAATGCTGTCGTCCTTCCCACTCGATTCCTTTTGATTCTTGCGCCGCTCGATGACCGATTCTTTGATCCTTAACTCGGTTTTGAATTCGATAAATTGTCGCTAAATTAAGATACTCATGAAAAGGGACGTCTAACCCCTTTTCCATACATTCCCCCTTAAGAATGAGATCATCACGACCCCATGCAGCGTAGATCTTATTTGGACCACCGAAGTATTTAACCATGGACTTAAATACTTCTTCTAAGGGGCGACCTTGCTTTTGAATTGTTTTTGAGGTGATACCGGTGAGCTCTACACAAAACTCTGAGATTTGATCACGCTCTGGCTTTACATAGTATTGTGCTCGTCTCACTATCCTCTGAGTAGACAGATCTATTTCAGCCAAACCAATCTCAATGATCTCACCCGTCGTACCTACGCCATCATTGTTCCAACAACACATCTCTAAGTCGAAACAGACGACCCTATTATAATTCATGTTAAACCCTGTTCTTTATTGCTTTTCACCTAGTTTTACGCTGCCATCACTGGCAAACCAAAGTGCTTCCTTACGTCTTCTACCTAATAATATTGGACCATCATCGTAGAATAAGAAGTTTTTCCAATTCTCTTTAAACACGGACCATTTTGTCTCGACAACATTATATTTTTCATAGCAAAAATAGACGGTGACGTCATCTTGCCAATCGATATGTTCAAGTACATCTGTAGGTAACGCCGCGTCATCGCTCTCCCACTCTTCCATCCAATTTACTTCGTTAAACCAGCTGTTGGTCTTACTTGGCCAGTCTTGGTTGGAAAATCGTTCTGCATCAGGACTCTGATTGCTGATGTTCTCTTTCCAAAACTGAGCCGAACGAGCTTGAGTCATTGGCTTTATTAGTGGAAAAAACTTCTCTTCAATAGGCATCGACTGGTGAGTAAAAATCCACTTACGACTGTATTCATCTAAATTTAGGTACGACATTGCAATTCCCACATAATCTACGGCTTGAGCCAGCCTTTATCGACTGAATCATTTATCATCTCTAACGCTTTTTCCCACAAGGCATTGGAGCCTTTATCTATTCGGCCGTTGATATCAATAACCTGTTGTCTCGCAATACCATGCTCAACCCAACTTTGTCCCTGATTTTGATGGTTCATTAATATTGGGATAACTCTATCTAACGCCTTAGCGAATAATGCCTCGTCTGATTGAGCTTCTTCAAACTCTAACCATACCCCTTTTAGCTCCATCGCTTGGTCACCTGGAAGCATGCCAAACAGCCTGTCCGCCGCTTGCTGTTCTTTTTCCGCTTGATTTTCTGATGCTACTGCATCGTAGACAAAGGTATCACCTGCGTCAATTTCAACGATATCATGCAGCAATAACATCTTTACAACCTTTGTGATATCGACTGGTTGGTTCGAATGCTCTTGTAAAATAATGGCCATCAATGCCACTTGCCAGCTATGTTCTGCCGTGTTTTCCAATCTTCTGTCTGCACTTTCAACTCGCGTTCTGCGCAACACTGATTTCAATCTATCTAGCTCCATGATTAATTCGAGCTGTTTACTTAGTCTATCGCTTATCATATTTTCTCTCGCCATTCTGTATTAAGCAAAGCGGTAAGGTTATGGTCTTCCCATTTGCCGTTAATCAATAAATAGTCTTTTGCAAAACCAACTTTTTCGAATCCTTTTGACTTTAGGACCGCTGCACTTTTCAAATTCATAGGCATGTAACTTGCTGATATGCGATGCATATTTTGTACCTTAAACATCCAACCGCAAGCGAGATTAAGCGCTTGGTTCATAATACCTTTACCTTGCATATCTTCGTCTAGAGAATAACCAACGCTACAAGAATGCACAGGAAAACGGGTTAAATTACTAAAGGAGATGGTACCCAACATGTCACCAGAAATACGATTGATGATAAGACAATAGAACCCCAGTTCGAGTAAATGCAGTTCGTTAAGTTTAATCAGTTTTTTCGCCCATCCTGCTTCTGTAAAGAAAGCGTCTTCTCTAACCGGCTCCCAAGGGCGTAGGTATTCTTTGTTTTTAATAAAGTAATCACTGATAAGTTTTGCGTCGTCTTTTGTGGCCAGTCTGACCTGCAGTTCGCCAACTCTTTCATCCAGTCGGTGAAATTTAAATTCTTTCCACATTACAGTTTCTTAATTCCATATTCTCTAAGTTTATTTGCAATTGATGTATGTGATACACCTAAGCGTTTCGCCAGTTTTCGACTCGATGGGAATGATTGATATAACCTATCTAGAATTTGAGATTCATACTCCTTCATAATCTCATCTAATGACCCATCCAGACTAACGCCGATATGGTTAACCATACTCGACTCTACTTTGGGCAATTGAAAATCATCTATGGATAACGAATGTCCACTAAGCTGCGTTATCGCCCTTAATACCATGTTATCGAGCTCTCTGATATTCCCCGGCCATTGATAATTAGATAGCTCTTCAACTACCTCAAGGCTGATACTTGGTTTACTTATACCCAATTGAAGCGAATATCGATGAATGAATAAGTCGAGTAACGGTGATACATCGCTTGAACGCTCTCGAAGAGACGGGATAGATAGCGTTAAAACGTTAAGCCGATAATAAAGATCTTCTCTAAACTTACCTAATTCGGTCAGCGTCGCCAAATTCTGTTTAGTCGAGGCAATAATTCTTACATCCACATGTATTTCGTCTTCCGCGCCAACACGCCTATAGGTACCGTCTTGCAAAAAACGAAGCAGTTTGATCTGAAGATGTGGGCTCATTTCGCCTATTTCATCTAAGAACACAATTCCGCCATCGGCTTGTTCGAAGATACCTTTATGTCCAATGCCTTGGTTAAAAGCCCCTGGAGCATGCCCAAATAGTTCTGTTTCTGCGACGTCATCAGGCATTGATGCACAATTGAGCACCAAAAAAGGCTTGGTTGCTCTTTCTGAACGCGAATGACATGCGCGGGCTATCATCTCTTTACCGGTCCCCGTTTCACCTTCAACAAGCAGAGGTTGGTCCAGCATCGCCAATTTTTTTGCATGGGAAATCAGAAATTTATGTCTATTGGAAATACCAACAAAATGTTCAAATCCGACCGAACTCGACTCCGGAAGAAAATTCGTCTTTAGTTGATCTTGAAGGATTGATTTGAGTGTCACTACTGCGCTTGCAAGGACGGAGTCGTCTTGATTCTCTCCACTAATATAGACAGGTGTAACTTCTAGAACGTAGTCGAGACCATCAATGACTACCGACTCTCGTTTTCTATTTACTTCACCTTCTATCCAGTCAGCAAAACTGAAACTAGGGACATACGTCGCAATTTGTTCACCGATAATTGCATCCACATCCTTACAAAGTAATTCGCACGCGGCATGGTTTGCCATGTCAATGCAACCCGTAAGGCTGACAGATAATACAGGATCCGGTAGGTTTGCCAGTAAAGAAACCAATTCAGTATTGTGTCTTTCACTTGGCATAAATCGAATTTTTCGTACATCAGTTACGCCAGATATACGCCTTATTTGAGCCATTAACTCACTGAAAGCCTCAAATTCAATCTCTCGACAACATAGGTATATGATACCGACGACATCGATCTCTATACCACGCAAGTCGATATTTCGAGAGGCGAGTAACTCAAGCAATTCGCGGGTAAGCCCCACTCTGTCTTCACATAATACTTCAAGACGCACGAAAAAATCCTTCAAGGTGTCAGGAAAAGTTGACACCAGTTTGTATTAAGGATTTTACGGCGTCAAGATCATAAACAGATTCTGAGGTGATCGACTCAAAATGGCCCTCAACTGATGGATAAACAAGCGTTAAAGGCTGAGTTTTGTCATATAAAACGACGCAGTTATTACCAAACTTCTATAACGTATTTTTAAGTTTCATTAGCAAAATTTTACGAATTTCACCTAAACGGACCTTGCTCTCTTGATTCCACGGGATCGGTCGTAACAAGGACATCGCTCTAAGCCCTAATCTTGCCGTTAAGATGCCAACACCAAAACCCTGCGCGACTCGAGTAGACACTTTACCCGCGAGATCCATAGAAAGCAGATCCATACCTGCATCAGTGGCCACCTCTGTTGCTCCTGCTACCGCCATGTTAACCAACACCAACTTAAACAGTTTCAACCTTGACCAATAACCGAGTTCGACACCATACACTTGAGCTAACTCATCAATTAGTTTGAAGTTTCGCCATGCAACTAGCAATATATCAACAATAGCCAATGGGCTCACTGCGACAAGTACCGCGGCTTCTGTTGATAGTTTCGCCACAATCGCTTTCGCTTGCTGATCTTGCTTGGTGATGACCATACCTTCATACATTTGCAATATTTCTGCGTCGTTGTGCGTATCGTTTATTGCGTTTTGCCAGCGGTTAAAGCTCGGATTGACGTCGCTAATCCCGCTCTCTTTTGCCAATTGCTCACAAAAAGGCTTTCCTTTACCAAGTCCTGAGCTTTTTAATAACGCTTCACTTTGCTCATGTACAGAAAAATGATGGCGCAATCTTCTTAGCTTTAATAGCTCTTTACCAATTGCCGAAATTCCCAACCCAGCGATTGATGCCATAAACAGAGACCATCCTACCGATAACCAATTCGATGATTGTACCGCTGTAATCACAGTGTCTGCGGCTTGCCAACCGATTAAGCCTGTAAATACAACCAACAAACCCGCACCTAGCCATTTACGTTTTTTACTCGGCCGGATAATTGACTCTAGTTGTTGTTCAGCTAACTCTGCTGGTTCTTCCTCTAACGCCGCAGGAACAAATTTGACCTGTTCTTCGAATGTTTTGTGAGTAGTCAGTTCGATATCATCTTGCGTTGGTGTATCGATATTCTCAGAAAAGATATGCTTAGATTTATACTCTGTCATTTAAGTTTATCCCCAATTAAATATTGCAGTGCTTTATCGATTCTGATGTGGTTCAAAGCGGTATCACTACTCGACTCCATCGGCCGAAAGCTGTTAAAGTCAAAACGATTGTTTTCCCAAAACTCTTTTTTGGGAAGTTTTTCCGGTACTTCCCCGGGGTAGATTGTCAACGGCACACCATCGCTCGTCGTTCCTTGCAATGCAGGCACATTCTCATCACCATTTGAGACAAATCCCGTCGTCGTGGCACGGATTGACGCAATGGTCATACATTCCATATCGATGTTCTCAAAAGCGGCGTGTTGCCATGATGGATGAACCATCTGTTGCAGTAGAGAAAGTAACGAAGTGTGTTGTTCTGGTGTTACATGGTCTGCTTTTGTACTCGCAAAAAGTATCTTATCGATTCGTGGAGAAAATAATCGCTTTAATAGGGAGCTTCTACCGTAGCGAAAGCTTTTCATGATCTGCTCTAATGCACTTTTCATATCATGGAAAGATTCATAACCCGCATTCAGTGGTTGCAAGCAATCGACTAATACAATTTGTCGGTCAAAAGTGGCAAAGTACTCTTTATAAAAACGTTTGACCACTTTCGTTTGGTACTCTTGGTAACGAGTACGCAGCATTCCATAAACGCTATGCTTACTCGCTTTCTTGAGCTGTTCTGGATTCTCGGTATCAGAGTATGGAAAGAACTGTAGAACAGGCGCACCCTTCAACTCTCCTGGCAAAACAAAGCGCCCCGGTTGTACCCAATGTAGCCCTTCCTCTTTGCAGCGATATAGGTATTCTGTATAGACTAACGAAATTCTTTCAATCTCTTTTTCATTCGCTTCCGCTAAAGGGTCTAGATTTTTTAAATTCTCTAACCACGGCTTGGCAAGTTCCGACCGGATCCCTTTCAGCGATGAAAACTGCGTTTCGCTCCACTGTTCAAAACTCATTTCTAATAAGGGTAAGTCAAGTAGCCATTCACCGGGATAATCGATGATATCAAGATACAAAGTTGATGAGTCAGTTAATAGACGTTTAGCCCCTTTTTTAGGTTTATAGCGCAACGCAAGACGGATCTCACTGACATCTTTTGTTGGCTCTGGCCACTGAGCGGGCACTTCTTGTAAAGAGTCCATGGCTTCATCATAGGAGAACCGTGGAACCATCATGTTGGTTTGCGGCACTCTTTTTGCGCCGATCAGCCGCTTGTCTCTTGAGGCGCTAAGAAGCGGTAAATTGTCATCAATAGACGAGTATAAAAGCTGATTGCTCAATGAGGTTATAAACGCCGTTTTACCTGCCTTGGAAAGCCCTGTAACAGCTAATCGCATATGGCTATCCATTCCTCGATGGAACAAGTCATTGACTTCTTGGCGGATTTTTTTCATTAATTTATGCATCCTCTACGAGTTTAAGCACTGAATAGGTTAGCGAGATGATACGTGAGGAGATGTGAAAGAAAAAGAAACAAAGATTGGCTAGCACGACGACCAATCAATCTTTGTTCGGTTATCTATGACGTTGCTAGTCTTCTTCTACCAATTTGTATATGACAAAGAGAGCAAGCTCTAGTAGCAACGTAGTGACGATACTAATCATTACCCACTGCTGATTGAAAACACCAATACCTTGCAAAATCATATCTTTTACAACGAAAAAACCAACGATAACGGCAATGATGAGCTGAAGTACTTGTACAAAACGAGCCATTTTAAATTCCATCCTTGTTTTTATTTTTTGGTCGATATATCTAATTTTGAGGTCGATATAGGATACATCAAATTCTGATAGCACATTATCTGGCGTACCCTAGTTCATAATATTTGTAAAAATATACGATTACTTTTTATTAAATACCATACCATTGATAAATCAAGAAAAAGCGCAAATTATCCTGCGCTTTGTCAACATTAAGTGTCTATTTTGCTGCTTCTGCTATTTTTACTTTCCAAGTATCAGGGCCAATTTGGTGCGCATTAGCACCTCGCGAATCCACGGCGACGGTTACAGGCATATCTTCCACATCGAATTCATAGATAGCTTCCATCCCTAGCTCTTCGAATGCAACGACGCGAGCTTTCTTAATTGCTTTCGCAACTAAATAGGCGGCTCCACCAACAGCCATTAGATAAACCGCTTGGTTCTTTTTAATAGACTCAATAGCTTCAGGGCCTCGTTCCGCCTTACCTATCATTCCCATTAAACCTGTTTCTTCAAGCATCATATCAGTAAACTTATCCATACGAGTTGACGTTGTTGGACCTGCTGGACCCACAACCTCATCCCCTACCGCATCAACGGGCCCGACGTAGTAAATAAATTTACCTTTAAAGTCGACACCTTCAGGCAGCCCTTCCCCGCTTGCAAGCATGCTTTGAATACGTTTATGAGCAGCGTCACGACCGGTTAATATTTTGCCTGACAATAAAACCGTTTCACCTGTTTTCCACTCTTTAACGTCCTCTTTAGTCACTTCATTAAGATTCACGCGACGCGTGTTTTTATCTGCTTCCCACGTGATTTGCGGCCAGTCTTCCAGTTTTGGTGGCGTTAGTTCAGCCGGTCCAGAACCATCAAGTGTAAAATGTGTGTGGCGCGTAGCGGCACAGTTCGGAATCATACAAACAGGTTTAGAAGCCGCATGAGTCGGAGCGGATTTAATCTTGACGTCTACAACGGTAGTGAGTCCACCAAGACCTTGAGCACCAATACCAAGCTTGTTAACACGGTCAAAGATATCCAAACGCAGCGCTTCTTCTGCATTTGACGGCCCACGGTCAATCAAGTCTTGGATATCTATATTTTCCATTAACGACTCTTTAGCCAATACTGCTGCTTTTTCTGCCGTACCACCAATACCTATCCCGAGCATGCCTGGAGGACACCAACCTGCACCCATCGTTGGCAATGTTTTTTCTACCCATTCTGCAATGTCATCTGATGGATTCAACATCACCATCTTGGTCTTGTTTTCTGAGCCGCCACCCTTAGCCGCGATCTGCACTTCAACCTTGTCACCCGGCACCATATTGATATGAACGACCGCAGGCGTATTGTCTTTGGTGTTTATGCGTTTACCCGCAGGGTCAGACAAAACCGATGCGCGCAGCGGGTTATCAGGATTCGTATATGCCTGACGCACCCCTTCATCAACCATTTCTTGGACCGTCAGATCGCTCTCCCACTGAACTTGCATACCTATGTTTACGAAACATGTGACGATACCCGTGTCCTGACAGATAGGCCGACGACCTTCCGCAGACATTCGAGAATTAATAAGAATTTGGGCCATTGCATCTTTGGCTGCTTTACTCTGCTCTTTTTCGTAAGCACTCTCCAACGCCTTAATAAAATCGAGCGGGTGGTAGTACGAAATGTATTGCAGTGCGTCAGCCACACTACTAATTAGATCTTGTTTACGAATGACGTTCATTGCTTGCCTCTCTATTTCATTTTTTGATTCAAAAGAATGTGCCATGACACCCAACTGAATATTATTTAATTTTTAAATTATGATACCCTTGCTCGCAACCTAGCGCCATTCAGTGATTGAACCCTTTGTCACAAATCAAACAAATGAATACCAATAATTTTCGTCACATCAGCACAATTCCACTCGACTACAGCCCTAGCCTTGCGTTAACGCTTTTCACACCAATTTCGGAACTGCCGTGGTCGATGCTGCTCCGTTCTGCTTCTAAGCATCATCCGGACAGCCGTTACGATATATTGGTTACACGACCTATCGCGACACTCGTGACGTCCGGAGAAAAAACCTCAATAACGCATGGTAATGAAGTACAAGAATCCAACCGTGACCCATTCGCCTTACTTCAAGAAACTCAGGAAGCGCTTCTCCCTAATATCGACATAGACATCGATCTCCCTTTTATAGGTGGCGCACTGGGTTATTTTGGGTATGACTTGGGGAGACAAATAGAAACCATCCCTGATATCGCGACGAAAGACATAGACGCGCCAGACATGGCGATGGGTATTTATGAATGGGCAGTTGTCGTTGACCATCTCGAACAAACCGCCTGTATAGTTGGAAACAACATTGAAAAGCACCTCACGTGGTTACTCAATCTAAAAGAGGTCAAGCAGACCCGCTTTGCCCTTTCGTCTCAATGGCAATCAAACATGTCCAAGGCTGACTACACATCAAAGTTTAATGCGGTATATAAATACTTACACTCTGGTGATTGCTACCAAATTAACCTCGCACAGCGGTTTTGTGCCGATTATCAAGGTAGCATTTGGCAGGCCTATCAGATATTAGAGCAGGCAAACCAAGCCCCCTTCTCTGCCTTTATAAAACTGGAAAATAGCGCGGTTTTAAGTATCTCCCCTGAGCGATTTTTACAGATAAAAGGGCAAAGTATTGAGACAAAGCCAATTAAGGGCACACGTCCACGGTCTAAGAATCCAGTAAAGGATATGGAAAACGCCCACGATCTCGTCAATACTGAAAAAGACCAAGCCGAAAATTTGATGATCGTTGACCTGCTGCGCAATGATATCGGTCGGGTCGCAAAGCCTGGGACAGTAAAGGTTCCACTATTATTTGAAGTTGAAAGCTTCCCTGCGGTGCATCACCTTGTTAGCACAGTAGCTGCTGAGTTAGCCACAGAGTACAACGTAACCGACTGCATACGCGCATGCTTCCCAGGAGGCTCTATTACAGGTGCGCCAAAAGTTCGTGCGATGGAGATTATTGAAGAGTTAGAGCCGCACCGAAGAAGTGTTTATTGTGGCAGTATTGGCTATATTAGCCGCACTGGTCATATGGACAGTAGTATTACTATTAGAACGTTAATAGCAACAGAGCAGCACCTATATGCATGGGCTGGCGGTGGCTTAGTCGCCGATAGTCAAGTGGCATCAGAATACCAAGAAACGTTAGACAAATTGAGTCAGATTTTACCGATACTCACGAATTATTGAGAGAATGTTTATAGATGAATTACCAAACGTTGCTACAAAATTTCTGTTTAAACATCCCTGTCGAATATCATGCAGAATCACTCGAGCGTTTGCAAAAGTTAGAACCATCTTCATTACGCAAAGCGGCGGTGCTCATTGCTTGCGTTGAGCGACACGACGGTTTGCATATTATTTTGACCAAGCGGGCTAACCATCTACGCCACCATCCCGGGCAGATCAGTTTTCCAGGAGGCAAACTAGAATCGTTTGATCATTCACTTCAACAAACCGCAATTCGTGAGGCCAACGAAGAGATTGGACTTGACCCTAAATTGGTTACTATTCTCGGACAATTACCTCCATTAATGACATTCAGCCGATTTATGGTTACACCTGTTATTGCCTTGGTGAACAAAGATTATCAGACCACCATCGATGCCAACGAAGTTGATGCCGTTTTTGAGGTACCAGCCTCACACCTATTCGATATAGATCAACTCTATAGCCAAGTTTTCCAATTCAAGACATATTCCCATCGAATCTTCGCTATCCCTTATAAAGGACATTTCATTTGGGGTGTAACAGCGCAAATAATTCAAGCACTGCAACTTCAATTAAATTGAGTTATTCTACACATTGTACTCGTAACGACAATTTGGACTTGTTCAACCAATGATTACTATAAGAAAAGCCAAACTGAGAGATTATTCGACACTGATGGAACTGGAAATAAGTTCCGAGCAACAACCGTTTGTATCGATGTTTGGAGAGTTGTATAAAAATAGATTACCAGAATACGAGTTTTATGTTGTTAATGAGGGCAAAGAATTACTCGGGTTTTTCATATTAGATACCGCCTTTTCAAAAAAATACACCTTTGCAGAAAAGAACGAGTTGGGTCTTCGCAACTTCGTGATTGGAAAACAATATCAGGGCAAAGGTTATGGCACTTTAGCCATGCAACGTATACTCATTTATGCTTATGGTGCTTATGCCGATAGCCGTTCTATCTGCTTAACCGTAAACAAAAAAAACCTTGCGGCTTATCGCTGTTATGAAAAAGCGGGCTTTATTGATACTGGGGTTCTTTATTTTGGTGGTGACGCCGGTCCACAGCATATTATGAGGAAACAAATCGGCTAGTTTATCAACAACAAAAAGCCCATTTTAAATAAAACATAGCCCATCAGACCGGAATTTAGCCTCACTCGTCTTCATTTTGTACTTTTTCTATGTTTATTTGTCATTTGTGCTTGAAGCTATTTATTTGACAGGTAATATCGCAGGTTGAATATAACAATTTCTAAATTTGGTAAACATCGTTGCAAACAAGCGACATGTTTTGCTGTTCATTCTTTATGGAGAATAAAAATAAAATGACTTACGCGCCTGTAAAAGACGTTTTAGGCGGAAAGCTAGCGGTAGACAGTGAAGTAACTGTTCGTGGCTGGATCCGTACACGTCGAGATTCCAAAGCCGGTATCTCTTTCCTCGCCATTTATGACGGCTCTTGTTTCGACCCGATTCAGGCCGTGGTCCCTAATAATTTAAATAATTATTCTAATGAAGTATTAAAACTCACCGCAGGCTGTTCTGTTGAAGTAACCGGTACCATTGTTGAGTCACCAGCGAAAGGGCAAGACTTTGAACTCGCTGCCACAGACGTTAACGTTGTCGGTTGGGTAGAAGATGCGGACACTTATCCAATGGCTAAGACTCGCCATTCTATCGAGTATTTGCGCGAGGTTGCTCACCTACGCCCACGCACTAACGTCATTGGAGCGGTTGCTCGCGTACGTAACTGCTTATCGCAAGCAATACATCGTTTCTACCATGAAAATGGTTACTATTGGATGTCGGCACCTCTTATCACCTCTTCCGATGCTGAAGGCGCGGGTGAGATGTTCCGAGTATCTACATTAGATATGACTAACCTCCCTCGTACAGAGCAAGGTGATATCGATTATAACGAAGATTTCTTCGGTAAAGAGACATTCCTAACGGTATCGGGCCAACTTAACGCTGAGGCTTATGCGTGCGCGCTAAGTAAAGTCTATACCTTTGGTCCTACGTTCCGTGCAGAAAATTCAAACACTAGCCGTCACTTAGCCGAGTTTTGGATGGTGGAGCCTGAGGTCGCCTTCGCCGATCTTAATGACATAGCGTCATTAGCTGAAGACATGCTTAAGTACGTGTTTAAAGCCGTACTAGAAGAGAATCGCGATGACTTAGAGTTTTTTGCTCAACGTATTAATAAAGAAGCAATTACTCGATTAGAGCAATTTGTTGACGCTGACTTTGCCCAAGTCGACTACACAGATGCCATCCAAATTCTCATCGATTCTGGTAAAGAATTTGAGTTCCCTGTTGAATGGGGTATCGATATGTCATCGGAGCATGAACGCTTCTTAGCGGAAGAGCATTTCAAAGCACCAGTGATAGTTAAAAACTATCCAAAAGACATCAAAGCATTCTATATGCGCATGAATGACGATGGCAAAACAGTCGCGGCAATGGATGTTCTCGCACCAGGTATCGGTGAGATTATTGGTGGCGCACAACGTGAAGAACGCCTTGACGTTCTTGATAACCGCATGCGTGAAATGAATATCGACCCGGAACACATGGGCTGGTATCGCGATCTTCGCCGTTATGGGACTGTGCCACATTCTGGATTTGGTTTGGGCTTCGAACGTCTTGTAACCTACGTTACTGGCATGGCAAACGTGCGTGACGTCATTCCATTCCCAAGAACACCGAGAAGCGCAAATTTCTAAACGCTGTCTTTTGCTTCGTTAAATCAGCAAAGCGTTATTTGAAAAATGCTAAGAGCCGCCCAATTTAGGCGGCTTTTTTTATGATTTTCGTTCCATTTTTATCAGCATGAAATAAACTGGTTGGCCATTAGGTCTTATCAATTGAGATAACTGCCGGTGACATTCTAGGGACAGGCCATGTATCAACCGAAGTATCAATTCACTAATACCTTAATGAATTATTTAATCGCTGGCATCATTTTCGGTACGTACGGTGGCCGAGTTTGTCCGATGCTAGAAACATTGTCTGCAGTCGAGATAGGGTCGCATGTCGCCATTACCTTTTTTGCCATGTTCGTCACCCGTCATATATTATCTACACGTGGTTTTTTTCCATTCAATGGACAGCTTTCTAAATTAGACACACTGCTCTTTTTTGCATTCAGTCTCCCGCTAGCAGGGTTCTACAACCTGAGCTATGAATTCCCTTACGACAGCAATTTGAAAGTCATCTTTGGTATGGCATTGTTTGGTTTTCTATCTGGCACTATATTGGAGCTTCTGGAAAAAAATCGACACGTGGCAAGTGACCAATTTCTAACCTCTTTAACTGGCGAACGTCGCTCCATCGTCACGCAGATGATCTCTCTATTTTCGTTGCTTCTTATTGCAACAATTGCATCTCTGACCATGATTGAAGTTAAAGATATCTATTGGCTTGAACATAACCCTGAACGGCTTTTAGATGGCTCCGGTCGAATTAGCGTACTAAAGGAGTTTATCTACGTTTCGTTCGTTCTTATGGCATACGGCGCAACTATTATCGTCCTGTGGACAAAACTGTTAAAACAATTATTCGACTCTCAGGAACTCGCGTTAGAGAAAGTAAGCGCTGGAGAAGTTGATATTCGTGTGCCTATATTCGATAACGATGAGTTGGGGTCAGTCGCGTCGTTAACCAATGATATGCTCGACTCTCTTCACTCTTCTAGAGCAGAAGTAGAAAACACCCGCGACATCGCCATTGTAAGTTTATCCGCATTGGCTGAAACGCGCGACAATGAAACTGGCGCACATATCCTCAGAACACAGCAGTACGTGAAAGCATTGGCCCAAAACCTATCTTCACACCCTTTGCATTCTGAAACGTTGTCTGCCTCGTATATTGACATTCTTCACAAATCAGCGCCGCTGCACGACATGGGTAAAGTTGGCATTCCTGACAACGTATTGCTCAAACCCGGAAAACTCACCGAAGAAGAGTTTGAAATAATGAAGCAGCACCCGCAAATTGGTGCGGATGCCCTCTCCTTTGCCGAAGAGCAATTAGGGCCATGCTCATTCTTAAATGTGGCCAAAGAGATATCATTGACCCACCATGAAAAATGGGACGGTTCTGGGTATCCAAAACAGTTATCAGGCAGCAACATCCCAATCTCTGGACGGTTAATGGCTTTGGCTGATGTTTATGACGCGTTAATCTCGAAAAGAGTCTATAAGCCAGCTTTTAGTCATGAAAAAGCGAAATCTATCATACTGGAGGGCTCAGGCAGTCACTTTGACCCGCTCGTAGTGGAAGCCTTCTTGTCGGTAGAATCTGAGTTCGTTAAGATTGCCGCACGTTTTAAAGATAAAAACCAATAATACTTTTATGCATATTTTATGAACAACAACATTCAACAAGTTCAGCTGAATTTAGGATTTTTACTGTTTAAAGTGCTAAATAGGCTGACTTAAATCATTAAATTCATCCAAATTAACTTTATTTAGGTTTTTCTTCTTTTTTACTGTTGTCAGTTTTCATTCATACAGGTATAAATAAAATAACCCACTACTAATTAACACGGATGAAGATTATGTTTGAGAAAGTTGCTGCGGCTCCGGCCGACCCTATTCTTGGCCTAACAGAGCTATTTAAAAAAGACACCAACCCTAAAAAAATCAACCTAGGTGCTGGTATTTATAAGGATGAGCAAGGAACGACCCCTGTACTTGCTACCGTAAAGAAAGCTGAAGCAGCCATTCTAGAATCTGAAAAAACAAAATCTTACCTCACCATTGAAGGTACTGCAGAATACGGTCTAGCCGTTCAAAAACTCCTGTTTGGTGTTGACGCAGAGATAGTCTCGACTAAGCGAGCGAAAACGGCCCAGGCCCCTGGTGGTACTGGAGCATTACGTCTGGCAGGCGAATTCATTAAGCGTCAATTAGGTTCGCCTAAGATTTGGATAAGCAACCCTACTTGGGCGAACCACAATAGCGTGTTTACCGCTGCAGGTTTAGAAACCGTTCAATACAGTTATTATAACGCGGCGTTAAAAGAGAAAGATTTCTCCGCAATGGTCGCTGACCTCTCTCATGCTAGCGAAGGGGATATTGTTCTACTACACGGCTGTTGTCATAACCCTACCGGTATCGACCCAACTGCAGAAGAGTGGGAGCAACTTGCTAAACTGTGTGCTGACAAGAAACTGGTTCCTTTATTTGACTTCGCTTACCAAGGTTTTGCAAAAGGCGTGGAAGAGGATGCATCAGGTCTGCGTACTTTTGCTAAATTTAATAAAGAAATGTTAGTTGCGAGCTCTTTCTCTAAAAACTTTGGGCTTTATAACGAACGAGTTGGTGCGTTTACAATTGTTGCCGAATCTGATGAAGTGGCAGCAACTGCATTTTCTCAAATTAAGGCCATTATTCGATCGATTTATTCTAACCCACCAGCCCACGGTTCAGCGGTTGTCACTTATATCCTGAATAATCCTGAGCTAAGAGCAGAATGGGAATTAGAAGTCGCAGAAATGCGCGATCGTATTCAAGAGATGCGCACGCTGTTTGTAGAAACACTCAAAGCAGAAGGCGTGACGAGCGATTTCAGTTTTATCGAACGTCAAAATGGCATGTTCTCTTTCTCTGGTCTAAATAAAGGTCAGGTAGAACGTTTAAAGCAAGAGTTCTCTATCTACATTGTAGGTTCTGGTCGTGTCAGTGTTGCAGGCATGACCAAAGCGAACATGGGACCGCTTTGTAAAGGCATCGCCGCCGTTCTATAACGCCGCATTAACCCCATACTTTAAATGAACCGTCCCCGATCAGGGACGGTTTTTTTTGCCTACCTTTTAATACCAATCTAGGCAATTAACTGACCAGCAATATGGGTATTATGGAACAACCATCAAAATTAGTACTAAGCACGCACTTACCTGGCTTGATAAGAGATAGTGTTAACGTTTAGTTTGTCAATTTAGCAATCCAGTTTCAACTGCGTATTTAGCGAGCTCAGCAGTAGAATGCACATTCAATTTATGTTTTATGTTTTGCCTGTGAGTTTCGACGGTTCGGTAACTAATATTCAAAAGACTCGCTATCTTTTTACTACTACTGCCCTGCGCGACGAGTTTTAATACCGCTTCCTCTCGACGACTTAGGGGGTTTGCCTTTTTAGCGGCCGGTATAACCGCTTCAGCAAACAGCGTTTGCGTTGTCGATTCACAGAAGTAGGTTGAACCCAAGTTAACCGTCTTGATAGCCTGTACCATTTTTTCAGCGGATATTTCTTTAAGCATGTACCCAACCGCGCCAGCTTGCATGACATTGATTATATATTCACGGTTGTCGTGCATGGTTAACATCAACACCTTCACATCGGGGAATTCTTCTTTTATTAATTTGGTCGCGTCAATACCATTCATAATTGGCATACTCACGTCCATTAGAACCACATCAGGTTGATGCTCCTTGACTGAATCTATCGCTTCCAATCCATTAGATGCCGTTGCCACAACTTGGATTTCAGGCTCAATCTCTAGTCTGGCCATAAAGCCTTCTAATACAACTTGATGATCATCTACAATGATAATTCTTATCGGTTTTTCCATACCATCAATCCATCCAAGTTAAGCAACACAGTGATCTCCGTGCCTAAATGCGGTTCACTTGAAAGCTCAAACTCCCCGCCAATAAATTCTACCCTTTCTCTCATATTTCGCAGACCAATACCTTTTTTAACTAAACCATCGACTTCGTCAAATCCAACCCCATCATCTCGAATCATCAGCTGTAACATGTTACCCATCTGATGCAAAATAACTGTGATTTTTGAAGCATTTGCGTGTTTTTCAATATTAGTTAGCGACTCTTGGGTGACCCGGTAAAGCGTCGTCGCAATCTCAGAATTAAGCTTGCCGTCTTGAGTATCAAAGAGCGTTTCAATTTCGATCTCAGAATGGGATTTAAAATCCTTTAACAATGTCATCAAAGCGGCTTCTAAACCAATATCATCTAGTGCACTGGGCCTAAGATTATGTGAAATTCTACGAACTTCATTGATCGCCATCGACAATGAACTTTGCGATTTCTCAATGTGTTGGTTAAGCACATCACTCATTTCACTGTGATCCAGTTTGTTATCTAGAATCTCAAGGTGACACTTACTCGATACCAGTAATTGATTGATGCCATCATGTAATTCCCGTGCCAAGTGTTTCTTTTCATCCTCTTGAAACATGACTGTTTTATGAGCCAGTTCTTTTAGGTTTCTATCCGCTAACCTATGTTCATGTAAATTGATAGCCAAGGTCAGTACAATAATGACGGCAACCGTAACCGCCAATATTGAGATAACCGAAAAAAACGTGGTTTCGATATTTTTGTTTACCGTATCTTGCATCTGCATCACTTCATTGCTGATGTCTTCAATATAGAGTCCGGTGCCGATCATCCATCCCCACTTGTCGAGCCAGGCGGCATAACTTAGTTTTTTTACCACTTCATTGGTTGATGGTTTTTGCCATAGATACCGATGAAAGCCACCACCAGCTTGCGCTTGAAACAACAACGCTTCAATTAGGTAATCACCGTTATTGTCTTGGAACTCCATCAAGTTTTTACCAACAAGTTCTGGCAACATGGGATGGACTAAATTTACTCCATTCCTATCGTAAACAAAAAAGTATCCGTCGTTCCCGTAACTCAGTTGGCCTAAGATTGTTTTTACCTGCTCTTGTGCAACGAGATCACTAGATGATGCATTTTCGTATATTGGCAGAATAGCGCTGATTGCCATATCGATACTGTCTTTTAAAGCAGACTCTCGAGCTTGTATCAAGTTATCACGAAATATCTCGATCTCTTTTTGACCAAGTGATTTGGCTTGATAGATAGATATCCAGCTGATACTGGCGCTCACTATAATCAAAGGAATGAGGGTCAATAGGATTAATTTTGCTTTAAGTGGCATTTCTTTTCCCTAAATAACCTGAGCTTGAACCAAATAAAAAAACCGTACGCAAAAACGAACGGTTTTATCATAACAACTTATGTTAATAGTTTGTAATTAATACGGATTAACCTCGGATTCGATCACATTCCATAAAAACCAGGGAAAACCAATAAGCTAACTAAAACCGCCACTTGAATCAGAATAAAGGGCAATACACCTCGGTAAATATCGGCTGTCGTCACCCCTTTGGGTGCAACCCCTTTCAGGTAAAATAGGCTAAAACCAAATGGTGGTGTAAGGAAGGAGGTTTGTAGGTTCATCGCAACCAAGATAGCAAACCAAACCATATTGATCCCCATAAGCTCCGCTACAGGTGCAATAATTGGGACAATAATAAAGCAAATTTCAACGAAATCGATAAAGAACCCGAGAACCAATATCACGAGCATTACAATGATTAAAAATCCCCATTTTTCTCCCGGCAAATCAAGCATCCACTCTTCTACAAGTATGTCGCCACCGGTATAGGTGAAGGCCATAGAAAAGGCCGTTGCACCAAGTAAAATAGCAAACACCATCGCGGTTACTTTTACGGTCTCTTTCGATGCCTCATAAACCATGCGGAAGCTAAATTGCTTATAAATAATCGCAAGAACAATCGCCCCTGTACCACCCAATGCCGCCGATTCTGTTGGTGTCGCAATACCTGCAAATATCGACCCCAAAACAACAATAATGAGGGCAAGAGGAGGAATAACCGCTTTAAGGGCAGTAATGACCTCTTCTTGGCGTGATATCGACTCATCCCTTTCTATCGTTTGTGTCGCTTCTGGATTAAGCTTAGCGTATATAAGGATATAGATAATGTAGGCACCGACTAGTACGAAACCTGGCCATATTGCCGCTTGGAAAAGGTCTCCGACCGGTACACCGAGCACATCCCCCAATAGAATCAAAACGATAGAAGGCGGAATAATCTGACCTAAGGTACCTGAGGCACAAATCGTTCCGCACGCTAGGCCCTTATCATAATTATATTTAAGCATTACTGGCAGAGAAATAAGCCCCATCGCCACAACAGATGCACCTACCACTCCAGTAGATGCGGCTAACAATGCGCCTACTAAAACGGTTGATATTGCTATACCACCACGAACATTCCCGAACAGGCGTCCCATAGACTCTAATAACTGCTCTGCCAATTTGGTCTTTTGCAATACTAAGCCCATGAATACAAACAACGGGACCGCCATCAGAACGGTATTCTCCATTATCGACTGTATTCGATAGGGCATGAAGGCAAACATCTCGATTCCCTCGGCCCAAGTACCAAATAGGAAAGCGATACCACCAAATGTAAAGGCAACAGGAAAACCAAGTAACAAAGCCAAGAGAGCAACAAAAAACATCACTATACCGATCATGATTCGTTCCTCTTTGTCTCTAATAAAGCTCTTTTAGGGCTGATAATATTATTGATAGAATTGAGTAAAAGACCAACGCCACTGAGTGCCATAAACATAAAAGAAAGTGGTATGAGTGCTTTAATAACCCAACGGTAAGCTAGACCACCTGGGTCACCGGATGTTTCACCGAGCGCATAGCTTTCTTTGGCAAAATCGATACCATACCAAGCAACTAAAAGACAAAAAGGGAGTAAAAAAACAAGGGTGCCTATCAGATCAATAATAGATTGTGCTCTTGTGGATAGTCTTTCGTAAAAAATATCCACTCTTACATGTCCCGCAGTACGAATCGCGTAAGGGACACCAAGTAAAAATACGGCAGAAAAAAGGTGCCATTCCAGTTCTTGGAAACCAATAGATACATCGTTGAACGCATAACGCATAACGACATCGTAAACAACATTTATAACAAGCAGGATAAATAAAATACTGGCTAACCAGCCTAATAGATCGCCTATACGATTGAACAACTGTTCCATCTTGATAAGACTTCTCATTCCGAACTCCGTGGAATTTATAATTTAATTATTGCGCTGCCTTATGGCAGCGCTTGTTATTATTATGGATTTCTTCTTAGGGTTCTAGAGCAAGTTGTTATTTTTCTTGCCCTTTTTGCTATTTAGCCTTTATTCAGACTCAGCTTGGCTGTTTAGGTAGGCTCGATGGGAAATATTGGTCCATGAACGTACTTGTTTTAAGTAAGACGCTTGAGAATCTTGAATCTCTTTCGTTAGTGGGTCTTTAGCTGCATGCTCGGCAAGTAATTTATCATTTGCTTCGCGTAATGCTTTCATTACTGCAGGTGGGAAATCCTTCACTTGAACGTTAGGATATTCAGTCTTCATTGATACCCAATTCTTACCACTTTCATGCGTTGCCTGTGTGTACATGTCATAAGCAGCGGTGCGCATTGCTATTCTTAAAATTTCGCGTAAATCTTCTGGTAACTTCTCATAAGTACGCTTATTCACTAAGAACTGCAGTTCAGAACCCGGCTCATGCCAACCTGTATAGTAATAAGGTGCAATTTTGTGGAAGCCCATACGAAGATCTAACGAAGGACCAACCCACTCTAATGCATCAATTGTGCGACGCTCTAACGATGTATATAGCTCTCCAGGCGCAATATTAGTTGGTTTTGCACCCAGTTCAGCCAATACTTCACCTGCGAATCCAGGTATACGCATTTTCAACCCTTTTAGGTCATCAACGCTATTGATCTCTTTTTGGAACCAACCACCCATCTGTATATCCGTGTTACCACCAGGGAATGAAAGCAGGTTGTGAGGTGCGTAAACCTTATCCATTAACTCCATACCACCGCCGTGATAAAACCACGCGTACTGCTCTGCAGGCGTCATACCAAATGGCATCGACGTAAAATACAATGTATTGGGTACTTTACCTTTCCAATAGTATGAGCCCGAGTGCCCCATATCGTACTGTCCAGATTTAACCATATCAAATACACCAAGCGGTGCTTTGTGTTTGTTGGCAGAGTCGATGCGAATCACTAGCCGACCATTTGACATTTTTTCTGCCATTGCCGCCATATTCTTCGTTGCATCACCAAATACTGGGAAGTTCGGTCCCCATGTTTCTGCTAATTTTAATCGATACACTTTGTCAGCGGCAGTCGCACTCGTCGCCATTAGCGATGTACATACTGCAGCGACAACCATCGTCCCTGTAAAGACTCGTTTCACTGATTTCGAAATTAGGCTCATTTTTTTACGTCCTTTGTTATTTTACCGATACTTACGCCAGTAAGCACACGGGGTAACAATGGACATATTCGACACATAATGAAATCGGCGTGAACACGCATCCAATTAACATTTACACATTTAAGTTCGACTTTAGTATTACGTATTAATACGCAAGGAGAAAATTATCGTGGGTTTATATCGTTATATTACAATGATTTATTGGTTTATAAGGAAAGTAGGCTGGTATATAGTACCTACGTAGTTAACATTAAACCCGACTGGATAAATGTTATAATTTTGTGACCTATAGCTCACCGATGGAAAAACAGCAGAGTAAAACCAAAAAAGCTCCTAATAAGGAGCTTCGTTTTTATGGGCCTAATTAAATAAGGTCTTAGTTCGCTTTATACTGAACCTTGTTACCTTCAAGCTGCACTTTTAGTACAAGATTTTCTTCTAGTAACTTTTTCAGTGCACCCGTCGCCCAAGAGGCAGCTTTGCCTTCTTCTTGCCCTGCTTCTAAACCAATTTGTTTACTATTGATTCCTTCAGGACTATTCAAAACAATATCAAGAACTTGTTGTTGTTTTGGTGTTAAGGCAATAGACGTAACAACTTTCTCTTCTGTTACTTTAATCACGTCATTTTGAACTGTTTTTTTCTGTTTTGGCTCTGTTGAAGGTGCTGTTAAAACGACTTTTACGCGTTTTTGCAACTTCATTTGCACTTTACGTTTATGAGCGAGTCTCATTATATTTTCCTAAAATCCGCAGCGGTAAAAACTAAAGAGCGCTTTTATACCAAAAATTCGATACGAATTACAGTTTTGGACGATAGGTTGAATAATAATTGAACAAAAACCGATATTTAGCGGACTTTATTTAAAATAATGACCATCAAATGACTATTAATACAGAGGCATTTCGTCAGCTACGAATGGGTTTGTTCTTCGCTCTCTACCGATAGTTGAAATAGGTCCGTGGCCGGGAACAAATCCTACGTCGTTGCCTAAAGGCCACAACTTGGTCTTTATAGACCGAATCAATGTTTCGTGATCACCCTGCGGGAAATCGGTTCTGCCTATTCCTCCTGCAAACAATACATCACCGACAAAAACAAGTTGAGCTTCTTTACTGTAAAACACAACGTGCCCAGGCGTATGTCCCGGAGTATGATAGACCGCGAATGTTTGATTGCCAAAGGTAACTTCATCACCGTCAAGCAACCAATGCTGAGGCTCAAAAGATTCTGTTAATGGAAAGCCGAACATCTTGCTCTGACCTTCCAGCCCTTGCAACCAAAAATTATCCGCTTCGTGAGGGCCTATTATCTCAACACCGAACTCTTGAGCCAATGGCTGCGTCCCGCCAACATGGTCTAGGTGACCATGAGTCAACAATATATTGACGATATCTACACGCAGTTCTTGAATTAGCATTGTAAGCTGCTTGACGTCCCCACCGGGATCAATAACGATACCTTTCATGGTTTCGTCACACCAAACAATTGAACAGTTTTGTGCAAAAGAAGTGACTGGGACAATTTGATATTTAAGGCTCATAGTGTTGCTCAAGTTAGTTTACGTTTATGGCAAAACTATGACATTTGAAGACGCACAATACAAGCCAGTTACCAAGAACGTACTGGTCCAGAATCGATATGAACAAAATTACTGTTTGGATAATAACCAACACCACCTGCTTTTAATGTTTTTGCCGCATCTCGGACTTCGTCAAGCGGAACCCCTTCCAAGCGGAAATCCATTGCCTTGCCTAACATGTGGAAACTCTTTTTTGCCACTGCACCGGACTTAGACCGCAACAACTCGTTTGTTAAAGGCGATCGATATCCGGAAATTAATTGCACTTCAGCATTGGAGCTTAATAGCGTCTGAATCGCATTAAGTTGACTGAGTAAATGCTTATCGATGTCATGAACTTCGTTTCTACGGAAATCCCTAAAGATATGATTTACCTTATTTATTTCGGCTGAAAAGATTCTATTATTTGAATCAAACTGCGTTTGTAGTTTTTCTCCGGTATGGAGGTTTTTAAACGAGACCACTCTATTTTTAGTCAAATGACTATTTTGTTCTGCCAAAGAGGCCAGCACACTGGTAGGGAAAAAGGTAGCAAGGGCAACACCTCCAGTGGTTAGACGTAAAAATTGTCGACGGTCTACTGTATTAATTGGCATATAGTTCTCTTCATTAAATAAACGCTGTGCAAATTAACGTACATTAATTGATCAGTCAAATAATGGACGGGTGTATTTTTTGTTACTGAAATACACATTCAAAATTCAAGCCAACAATTGTCGGTTTGAATATTGAATTAATTGCCGTTTTTTTCGAAAAGCTCAATTTGTCAGTTTTTAGTCAAATTTAGAGAGGGTGTTCTGTTGTCATAACCGTAGATATCTTTTCTGTATTGAATCTGCCCATTTTTAACCCAAGCAGTTTGATAGAGTATATGAACAGGTATATGCCTTTTTAGTGCAACTCGATGCATTATGGGGTCTTCTAATGATTGCTTCGGTGGTTCAATCCCCTGCACTTGCATCAAGGTTTGAGCAAATTTGTCTGCATATTGAACCCTGATACATCCTGAACTATAAGCACGCGTTGTATTGTTAAATAGATATTTTGACGGCGTATCATGCAGGTAAATAGCTCTAGCATTTGGTGTATTAAACTTAAATGCACCTAACGCATTTCGTTTCCCGGGGGCCTGTATCATATTGTATGAGAAAGTGTCTGGATCGATTGCCTGCCAATCAATTGTCGAAGGGTCAATAACCTCTTTCGACCCCCAATACTTTACGATTTTCATATTCATTCTTTCGAGATAACTATCATCTTTTTTAATTAAAGGAATGATATCTTCACGCACTAGTTTTTTAGGAATCTTCCATGAAGGATTCATGATTAATGTATCCATCTTCACTCTTAGCAGCGGTGTTTTTCTTTTCTTTTTTCCTACAATAACCTTTGAAGAAAATTGATTTTCCCCTAGATACCAGTAATTTAAATGAAAACTAGGTAGATTAACGATAATAGTGTTTTGCAGGTCCTTTGGCATCAATCTGGAACGTTCCGTATTTAACGCGACAGAATATAAACGGTCTTCAAGCGGCCTATTTATCCAGTATAACGTCTCTTTTCCTATAACCCCGTCAACTTTTAAGCCATGCATTCTTTGAAACTGTTTTACAGCATTAATTAAAGGTTGATCATATTCCATCGTGTTGACATCGATATCTTCCGTGTTAATACCAACAACCTTCAAACGGTCTACTAGAGGACCTTTGTTATATATACCGTCGCCTTTTTTAATAATACCCACTTGTGTGTAGCGCCTGACTCCAGAGTCTATGCCTTGTGTCAGTATGCTTACCGCCTGATGCACGTAGTCCATTTGATCTGGAGTGCCATTGAAGGCCCTAACGTAATCAATAAGTGTCCCCTTATTCACGTTTTTCACGAACAGACTGATAGCATCATTGGTCGGTACAGTTTCTGGGAGTTCCACGCGGCTCCCGTAGTACCACTTAAAACCATTGTCTCTTACTAGCTTTGTATAGTTATTAAAATTCAATATCGTGTCGGTCGCAATAACATCGTACTCATACCACCGCCCTTCATCTCGCAAATTTTGCAACCTTAACAATCGAGCTGAGAAAAAATCACTTAACTGGGCGTAATGCACAATCATTAGCAATGACTCTAACTCTTGGGACGTCTCTGGTTCATGCCAAATGAGTTGAAAATCACGGGCAGTATAGATTTCGTTTAAAATTTCGGGATAGGTGACTTCCGAAGCGACTTTCTTGTCAACTTGCAACCAGTTCATTTGGTACAAATCTTCTAGTGCTAGCGATGGAGGAGTAAAACACAATGCTAATATCAGAAAAAACCGATTATTCATAAAAAGACAGCCATATTAAAGCGTTATATATAGAATAGGGCAATATATCACCAGATGTGGGGATTGAGATTAACATAAATGAGAAACACTACAAATAATACATAAAAAAACCCCACTTAAAGTAGGGTTTATTGGCATTATTTACGATAGTTTTTTTAACTAAATATCTAAGTTATGTTTACCGTGAGAAACCTTCGCTTTTAGGTAACTTTCATTGCCTTGCTTGACATGGGCAAAGGTATTTATCACCTCTTCAAGTTCAATGCCTAAACTTTGCAATTCATTTATTTTTTTAGGATTATTCGTAATCAGCTTAACTTTATCGATGCTCAAGGCGTTAAGCATTTGTGCAGCTTCGGTAAAGTCTCTTAAATCGTCGCCAAACCCTAGGTGATTATTCGCTTCGTAGGTATTCATTCCTTCACTTTGCAATCGATAAGCGTCGATCTTATTGTACAAACCGATCCCCCTACCTTCTTGTCTAAGGTAAAGTATGACCCCACCTTGTTCACCCATTTTATTAATCGTTTCTTCGAGCTGCTCACCACAATCACAACGTGACGAATGAAATACATCTCCGGTCAAACACTCGGAATGGATTCTCACTAATGGGGTATTTTCTTTTTGGTCGGCATTTTGAAACACTAGTGCTACATGCTCTTTATCGGTTTCCAAGCCACGAAATGAGAGAATCTCTGCATCAATATTACTTTTCAAACCAACCTTTAAAGCCACTCTGGCGCGGACTTCAGCCATATTTATTCTCGCTTAATCATTCATTAACACGTCAAATACATTAACGAACTACTGATATTCTAGATGATAACAACAATATTGGGATTGAAGTGAAGGATTTCAATGAAATATCGCGACATAGCAGCGAACTGTCGTTATCCATACGAAGGATAACTGTTATATTATAACAATAACCGAACCTTTCAAACCTTAATCTATATTTCTATCGTCGCTTCGCTTTGGTTTAACCAATCTAAACGCGAAAAATAGCCCAAGAATGAATAGAAGAATAGGAAAAAACCACAGTACCAATGTTCTATTTGATAATGCAGGATCATAAAGAACAAAATCACCAAAACGATGAGTCATAAACTCCACTATTTGGTCATCACTCTGGCCATCCTTTACCATTTGATACACTTTTAGTCGTAGATCCTTGGCTACAGGAGAGTTAGATTCAACTAAGTTTTGGTTTTGACATTGCGGACAACGAAGGCTTTTCGCTAGACTTACCGCCTCTTGTCTCTGTTGCTCTGAATCAAATTCAAATAACTCAGCTTGTATCGCAACATCTTTATTACTGTCATAAAAAATGACGGGGTCGCTTTTGTTGGCTGCTGTGGTCGTAAAAACAACCATCATTACCATTAGCGCTGAAGCCACGGATACCAATACTTTTTTCATTTTGCCCACTAGATATTGTTCTGATTAAAAATAGGAAGCAAGTTGATTGTGCCAGACATCTGAGTTAATGATTCCACTCACTCTGGCTATAATCTTACCGTTACCATCTATAACAAAGGTTTCAGGTGCGCCTAATACGCCTAAATCTAACGCTAACGCCCCATTTGGGTCATACACTATTTCAGCATAAGGATTTCCCTCTGCTGCAATAACCTTTTGTGCTTCTTTTTGATTATCTCGATAATTAAGCCCTATAATCTTAATACCGGATTCAGCCAGTTCAACAAGAAAAGGGTGTTCAATTTTGCATGCCGCACACCATGAAGCCCAGATATTCAATAATGTATATTCGTCACCAACAAAAATGGTCTCATCTACGATTTTATCACCATTTAGCGAAGACAAGTTAAAGCTTGGAACTGCTTCATTCATCATGGAGTCATTTAATTCTGTATTAGCGTTGTTTAGGCCATAATATAGGGTCCCAAATACTGAGAGTAAGATAACCAGCAATACAGATAACTTAACTAGTTTCATCACTCTTCTCCTTCATTGTAACGCTCGCAGTCCTTCGGTTTAATACTAGAGAAGCAACACCACCAAATACCATCAACAAACCACCAAACCAAATCCACTGTATGTACGCTTTATATTGGATTCGCACGGCGAACGAACCATCATATAATTTCTCACCTAGCGTTATATACAGATCCCCATGCCAGTAGCTTTTAATACCGGGTTCAGTCATATTCATCACTCGAACTTGATAATGTCTTCTTTCAGGAACCACTTCTTGCTTGCCATCAATCCTGAGCAAAACCTGCTCAGCTGTATAATTAGGACCAATGAACAGGTTCTGGCTTTCAAAGGTTAGCTGGAATCGTTCGAAACTTACTCGGTCACCAATACCAAGCTTCGCACTTGTTTCCACAGAATGATATGCGTTCATACTTGCACCAATACACGCAAGGACTATCCCCCCGTGAGCAAAACACATCGGCAACATAGCGATCCGACTTCTCGCCGTTCCCACATTATAAAATCGATGAAGCATACTAATACAAACAAATGAACACAGAACCCATGTAGCTAAAACCATCGGCTGCATAGTCTGATATTGAACTCGATATAATACGGTACCTATTAATAGGGCCACAATACTAAATATAACCAGCAATTTACCCGTTTTCCGATTATTTTTAACAATGATAGCGGCACTCATGAGTAGCAAAGCTATAAAAGTAAGCGGGGCAAACAGCGTGTTAAAGTATGGTGCACCGACAGAAATTTTACCCAGTCCAAATATTTGGAAGATCATTGGGTAAAAAGTCCCAAGTAATACGGTAATCATGGCAATAGTAAACAGGCCATTACTAAGTAAAAACAAAAAACTCCTGCTTTTATAACCTGGTATAGACTTCGATTTTATGTCGTCACTTCTAAAAATTTGGCTACCAAAACCGACTAACACGAGGGTTATTAAAATAGCGATAAGTACAACACCACGAGTGGGGTCGACGGCAAAAGCATGCACAGAAGTAATAATGCCTGAACGCACAACAAATGTACCAAGAATACTCAACGAAAATGTAATAAAAGAGAGGCCATAACTCCATTTCATTAAACGCTTTTCATGCTGGCTAATGATCAAACTGTGCACCAACGCAGTCCCTGTCAGCCATGGTAAAAGTGACGCATTTTCAACCGGGTCCCAGAACCACCAACCGCCCCAACCTAATTCATAATAAGCCCACCATGCGCCCAGCAAGACACCACTGGTCAAAAAAGTCCACGCAATTAAACTAAATCGGCGGCTAATTGCTAACCAATAAGAGGGGATATCTTTCTGCCATAATGCAGCTAGAGCGAGCGCAAAACTAGATGCAAAACCGATATAACCGATATACAACAAAGGCGGATGAAAGATTAGCGCAACATCCTGAAGCATTGGATTGAGATCTCTGCCCTCTTCTGGAAAAACAGAATTTACTTCAAATGGATTAGATGCAAGTAGTGTAAAAAAGGCAAACACACACACAAGCGTGGACGAGACGAGCAAGGCTTTAGCTAAGTATTCATCCGGTAGTTTCTTATAATTGAGTGCAATGGCTGAGTTCCAAAGTGCCAACGTAACGACCCAAAATAAAAGTGATCCTTCGTGACCACCCCATACGGCGGCTCCCTTAAAGAAAACAGGTAACTGCGTGTTGGAATGGGAAGCCACATAGACTAGTGAGAAATCATCAGTAACGAAAGCTACCGCTAACGCAACAATTGAAATTAGTGAGAAAAAAAGGCCGACATGAACCAATGAAAGCAATGTTCCAAGTGGAACTTTTTTTTTCAGTAACCACTGATTAGGTACATAACACAAAGAAAAAAGAGAACTAATAGCAACGATGAGAAGAGAGAATTGACCGATTTCTGAATACATATAATTTTAATTAGGCTTGACCCGAAATAAAAAGGTCAAGCCTATATTTCCTATACTACTGTCATTTGACCAGCATAAAGAACGAACGTACGTAACATTAGTACACCAACCAAGCTTAGTACCGTTACAATAACAATGAACCCGTTTTTATGTCGAACCGCTGCTGGCATGAAGAAGTTAAGCGCTAATGGCGTTAACATACCAAAAATGATAACTCCCCACCAGAACCAACTTGCCCAGAACCCACTGCCAATCGCATTGTATGCAGCGACTTCGCCTTGACCTCCACTAAAGATAAGTCCCGTAAAAAAGCAGAGCATAACAAACAATTCAAACATCACGACTGGACGTTCAAAGCTATGAACCCACTTCGCCGTTGCACTTGTTGGTGATTGCTTAAACACAACAATACCTCCAAGCATACAGGCCGCAGCACCAGAAGATAAGCTTGAGAACAGGAATAGGATTGGTAAAACTGGATTATTGAGCATCGGGTACGTTTGCAGAGCCGATAGTAAAAACCCGGTATAAGCAGCCAACATCACCGCCATAAACCCTAAGAACAGTTCCCAGAAATTTTCAATCTTAGCGAGTTTGACAATAATACCATCAACAAAAGAGAGTTGCTTCGGCATGTATTTCATAATGGTGTCTTTAAAGATAATTGCAATCCAGACAAATAGAACCATTAGATAGACTTGGAACAGAATAACACCCATCGACATAACCGAAGTGGGGTTAAAGTAGATCATAATTTTCCAAAATGCCAAAGGCTTGGTCAAGTGAAAAATTAGGATAGTAAGTCCAGAAATAATACCGAACGGCGCTATCCATGCGGTTGCTTTTATAATGCCATCTTTAGCTGGATCACCTTCAATGACTTTACGTTTCAGGTAAATAGATATCATCACAGCGCCGGCGGACATACCTGCTAAAAATAAATATATAGCGATTATCCAATCCCATACTAGGGTATCGAAATTAAATGCAGCTTCCATTTCTAAATCTCCCCTTTTTGGTGCGGAATTTTGTAAAGTTTAGGTTTAGTGCCTAAATCCAGTTTATCTCTATAAAAAACGTTATTGTTTAATACCGCATTGATTTCTGATTTCGGGTCATTTAAGTCACCGAACGTCAACGCTTTCGTTGGGCACGACTCTACGCAAGCAGGTAATTTCCCTGCCGCTAGGTTGGTATCACGACAGAAGTTACATTTATCTGCAGACTTATGTTCAGGGTGGAAAAAACGGACTTGGTACGGACAAGCCGCTAAACAATAACCACAACCAACGCACTTATCTTGATGGACATCGACAATACCAGTCTCTTCATCTGTATAAGCCGCTCCTGTAGGGCAAACCATTACACAAGGTGCATTTTCACAATGCTGACAAGATTTTCGTGTAAAACGGTAATCAACATCCGGATATTCACCTTGCGGCTCACTTCTAATAATCTCAAGCCTTGCTACACCTTCAGGAACATTATTTACTTCTCTACATGCATCCATACAAGCCGTACAGCCGATACAAGCTGTTTCGTCATGTACCATGCCATAACGCTTGTCGCCATCTTCCATCGTATTAGCAAGAGTCTTAGTGCTAAGAGCACCAGTACTTGCTACCCCGGTAGTGAAGATAACGGCGCCTGCGCCAGTCAAAAAATTTCGTCTAGAACAACTCATGTCATCTCTCCTACTCATTATCTTCTTTGTTTAGCTTAGCTTTCTTCATTTTCGTGAAGTCTGAGTGGCAATCGACACATAACTGTACTCTTTGCTTATGATCAAAGCTGAGTACTTTTGCTTTACTAGCGTGAACGTTATGACAATTGGTGCAGGTCAGGTTTTTTGCATGGACATCGTGTGTCCAGAATTTTTCGCGTAAATCGTCTGGCTTATGGCAGTCGGTGCACTCTTTATTCGCTTTCAATATTTCGCTTTGCGCCAGCACCTGCTTTTCAATACCCGGCTGAGATTGAGCTTCAAAATACTTGGTTACCTTTGGAGCGCCATTACGATGCTTCGAGCCAATCTTATTGTGACAATCAGCACACTTGACTTGTTTACCTAGTATATCAACCGCATTGTAACCATGAGACTCATGCAAAGAAGAATAAGATTTCTTGTGACACTTTGCACATTGCTTATCTTTACGTGAAATCACCAGTTTTTTTCTTTCCGGTTCTGCGGTAGCGGTGGTATCACTTGCAGTTTCCGCATAAACATTTATAGAGAAACCATAGAGACATAATATAAGAAGTGACTTCAGCATTATGGCTATGGTCAACTTGATATTGGCCATTTTTTCCTTCCCTTAATTCAGAATACTCTAATGTATTAATGAATGATATTTCTGAATAAGTATAAAAACTCTACAGGATTAATTTACAGCAATCCTAAACGATAATAATTCTTATTATTGAACAGCCACAACGCTATTAAAAGTATTATAAATAACTATATTAATATTACCTAATTTTAATATCACATAGTGACCAATTTCACCTTATTATTTCTGAGGTGTAGAGATGTAACTTCTTGAATAAGAAGAATTATTGAACATGTCGACTACCCCTTTATGGGTATATGAAACAAAGCGTGTCCGTGATCACCTTATTTATTTGATCTAAAACAATTTATTAAGCCAGCTATATACCTTATTTATTTTTTCCGTCTAATATATACGGGTACCTCCTATTCTTATTTAGGATACCAGTCCACAACGCTAGGTATAAAAATAAACGGAGTAATAAATTGAATAATCATATAAACATGGAGATAACACCATGAATAAGCACTGGGTATCTAAATCAGTAGCAATTCTAGCGGCGGGCTTGTTAAGCGCTTCTGTTGTTGTAGCTGCAGACGGTAAGATTGGCGACCCTCGTAACGAATCATTCGAGAGCAGTCATTCACAACAATACGAAACTTGGAAAGCGACTTCTGAGAGCACTGAAAAAACGGATGCTTTAGCTGGCGATCCGAACATGGTCATTATGTGGGCTGGTTACGGTTTCTCTAAAGACTATAACAAAGCACGTGGCCACTTTTACGCTATAGACGATTTACGAGCAACACTTCGTACTGGCGCACCTAAAGACGAAAAAACTGGGCCTATGCCTATGGCATGTTGGAGCTGTAAAGGCCCTGACGTGGCTCGTGTTATTGAAGAAAAAGGTGAAGACGGTTATTTTGAAGGTAAATGGGCACGTTTAGGCCACGAGATAGTTAACCCTATCGGTTGTTCTGATTGTCACAATACTAAGAGCGAAGCATTCAAAAATGGTGAACCTGATCTAATGATCACTCGTCCATATGTTGAGCGCGCGTTTGAGTCTATTGGTATGCCATTTGATCAGCAATCTGATATCGAAAAACAAGCAACAGTTTGTGCTCAGTGTCACGTTGAATACTATTTCACAGGTCCAAATAAGTCTGTTAAATTCCCTTGGGACCAAGGTACTACCGTCGATGACATGGAGCAGTATTACGATGCTCTTAACTTCAAAGACTGGACTCATAAAGTATCTAAAGCACCGATGCTGAAAGCTCAACACCCAGGTTTTGAAACTTGGAGAGTGGGCATACACGGTAAGAACGGTGTAGTTTGTGCTGATTGTCACATGCCTAAAGTTGAAAAAGACGATGGTACTGTTTATACAGACCATAAAGTGGGTAACCCACTTGACGCATTTGACAACACTTGTGCACAGTGTCACACACAAGAAAAAGAATACTTCCAAGGCGTTGTTTCTACACGTAAAGCTCAAGTTACTAACATGAAGCTTATCGCTGAGAAACAGATTGTTGCGGCTCACTTCGAAGCGGGTGAAGCTTGGAAAGCTGGTGCTACTGAAGAAGAAATGAAAGATATCTTAATGGATATCCGTCACGCACAATGGCGTTGGGACTATGCAATTGCATCTCACGGTGTCCATATGCATGCTCCTGAAGTTGCATTAGAAATTCTAGGTACTGCAGTAGACAGAGCGGCGGACGCTCGTACTAAGATTATTCGTCTACTTGCTAAGAAAGGCATCACTGACCCAATTCAAATCCCAGACATCTCTACTAAAGCTGCTGCACAAAAAGCACTAGGTATGGATATGGATAAGATGAATGCTGAGAAACAAGAGTTCCTTAAGACTCTCGTTCCTGAGTGGGAAGCGAAAGCCAAAGCACGTCAAGACAAGTACACTTATTAATAGATAAGTGAGGTCAACACCTCCCCGTTGACTTTAAATTAAATGCCAGCTTTTGCTGGCATTTTTCTTTTTTGTATTCCTAATTTTTCTTCAAACATCATCTTGGAAACGAATGGTTCCGGCGTGTTAGTGTCTTTCGTTGGCGTATATACGAACGTAATAGAGAGCACTCAATATCAATCAGTTACTCAGGTAGACAACCTGAATATAAAATATTGTCTGATCGTGATGGTGTGTTTCACTGGTTTTTGAATCACGAGTCACCCCGGCTGACTATAGATTTGCTAGAAAATAAACTTGCCCACTCTTGACCATCAAACAAACCACCGATTTAGTTGCGCTCTGGCGTCATCTCTTCACCAACATTGATTGGTTTTTAAAGGAATTAAACGATTCAATCTTGGCTATGGTTGATTGCAGAGAACTGAAGATAGACCACGCTATTCAATTCAGATATAGGTGCAGATTACTCACTAACAGTAATAAATTGTTAGTTGCAATCGGACTAATCAATTGGAGCGATATACGCGACAAGAGTAAGCAGTGTCGAAACGGATATACACCGCAAACTCTTGTATAGATAGAAAGGAAATGGCTAAAATGAGACGAAAAATTTAAAAATGTCACCCGTTAGTTGGCAGCAAGTAACCTGTTCAATTGAAAAGATGAGAGCAAGACAACTAGCCTGCTGAAACAACACCCAACATACAGAACAAGCACTCAATATCAAGAAACTGAGAACTACTTAGTTTGTAGTGCTTGGGTTCTGTTTATAGAATTAATGATTGCTACTCTGTCTATACCCTGGCGTTCTGAATCTAACACTTTTTGCCAAGTCTTAATCGCGTCATCATATCTAAAACTAATGAAGTGGTCATTAGCGATGAGCATTAAGGCAGTATCGTTTAGTTGGTCCTTTGACAAAGCGATATCCAGTAATTCATTTACTTCTTTAGTCATGCGCTGTGAGCTTAAATAATATAAGGCCGTGGCTTTTGCGGCATAAATGGTCGATGAAGGTTCATCAGTCAATCGCAACACGTACCCAAAGCAAGTGTCTGCATTGGTAAATTCTCCATTTGCAAAATATCCTTGCCCCAATTGAAACCACAAATCCGCATTATTTTTGTCTTCTCTTAGTTTGTCTTGAATCTCGACAATAATTTCATCGATAGTTAATGGGACAGCAAGTTTTACAACCTTGGTTTGCTCCTTACCTGGAGACACAATATAGAACCAAGAAAGCGTGCAAATCGAAGATAAAGTGACAGATATGACAAGCGGAGTTAATAAGCTGCTCTTTTTTTGATATCTAAAATGAAATAGAAAAATGATGAGCGTGAGTAACAAACAGAGAATTAAAACAGGCATATGGATAGATATAGAAAATGAGAATTGTCGCAATACGATAGCATTTCAAGCATAAAAAAACCGGGCTTTCGGCCCGGTTTTTTTATTAATTTTAGCCGTTAATTACTCTTCAGAGTCAACGTCAGCATCATCTTCAATGTCGTCATCGCTCTTTTCAGAATCTTGAGTATCAGTCACTGATTCAGATTCATTAGTTGGGTCAATTTCTTCCCCTTCTAATTCTTCTATTTCGGCTTCCTCTATCTCGTCAATTCTTTGCAGTGCAACAACATTTTCATCTTCAGACGTTTTGATTAGCGTGACACCTAGTGTATTACGTCCAACCTGATTAACTTCAGAAACACGAGTACGTACCAATGTGCCAGCGTCGGTGATCATCATAAACTCATCACCATCTACAACCTGCACAGCACCGATAACTTGTCCGTTACGCTCAGAAACCTTAATCGAAACCACGCCTTGTGTAGCACGACCTTTCGTTGGGTATTCTTCTAATGAAGTTTGTTTACCGTAACCATTTTGTGTCACCGTTAATATATTACCTTCGTTGGCAGGAACAATTAACGAAACAACTTGATCACCATTAACCAGCTTCATACCGCGAACACCAGCCGCTGTACGACCCATTCCTCGAACAAGTTCTTCTTTAAAGCGAACCACTTTACCCGTTTTAGAGAACAGCATGATATCGCTATTACCATCGGTAATATCAACACCAATAAGAGAATCATCATCTCTCAGGTTCACAGCGATAAGACCGTTTGAACGTACATTAGCAAAACTTGCTAATGATGTTTTCTTCACCGTACCATCACCAGTCGCCATAAAGATAAATTTATCTTCAGAGTATTCCGTTACTGGTAAAATAGCCGTGATTCTTTCGTTTTCTTCTAGAGGCAGAATATTAACGATAGGTTTACCACGTGCATTTCGACTTGCTTGAGGAAGTTGGAATACTTTCAAGCGATACGCCTTGCCTCTCGTAGAGAAACAGAGAATGTTGTCGTGAGTATTGGCAACTAATAGACGCTCGATATAATCTTCGTCTTTCATCTTAGTCGCGCTCTTACCCTTACCACCTCGACGCTGTGCTTCGTAGTCATTCAGGATTTGATACTTAACGTAACCTGCATGAGACAAAGTAACTACAACATCTTCTTGTGCAATGAGTTCTTCCATATCCATATCATGGACAGCGGCAATAATTTCCGTACGACGCTCATCACCAAAATTGTCACGGACAATTTCTAGCTCTTCACGAATCACTTCCATCAAGCGATCAGTACTAGAAAGAATAAGCATTAACTCGGCAATTTCTTCAAGAAGTGCTTTATACTCTTCAAGAATTTTCTCGTGCTCTAAACCAGTCAATCTGTGTAAACGAAGCTCTAGAATAGCTTGAGCTTGTTGTTCTGTTAGATAGTATTGGCCATCACGAATACCAAACTGGTCTTCTAGCCACTCTGGACGAGCAGCATCAGTACCAGCTCGTTCAAGCATCCCCGCAACATTACCAAGGTCCCAACCGCGAGCAACTAAGCCAGCTTTCGCTTCTGCAGGCGTCGATGCGTTACGAATCAATTCGATGATTTCGTCGATATTCGCCAGTGCTAACGCAAGACTTTCTAAGATATGTGCACGATCACGCGCTTTACGAAGTTCGAAGATAGTACGGCGTGTAACAACCTCACGACGGTGATCAACAAAACACTTCAACATTTCTTTAAGGTTGAATAGTTTAGGTTGGCCGTTATCTAGCGCGACCATGTTGATACCGAACGTAGTTTGAAGCTGTGTCAATGAGTAGAGGTTATTTAAAACCACTTCCGCAACCGCATCACGCTTACATTCGATAACAATACGCATGCCGTCTTTATCAGACTCATCACGTAGGGCACTGATACCTTCTACCTTTTTATCTTTAACAAGCTCGGCAATCTTTTCGATTACGCGCGCCTTATTAACCTGATAAGGTATTTCAGTAACAATGATTGTTTCTTTACCGTTCTTTTCAGATTCGATATGCGCTTTTGAACGCATGTAAACTTTACCGCGTCCGGTATTATAAGCTTCGACTATCCCTTTACGCCCACTGATTAAAGCAGCCGTTGGAAAGTCAGGACCTGGAATAAAGTCCATAAGCTCTTCGATAGTGATTTCTTCATTATCGATAAACGCTAGGCAACCAGCAATAACCTCATTCAAGTTATGAGGAGGGATATTTGTCGCCATACCAACCGCAATACCAGACGAACCATTAACCAACAATGTTGGTACCTTCGTTGGTAAAACCGCTGGAATAAATTCTGTTCCGTCGTAGTTAGGGACGTAATCTACTGTTTCTTTATCAAGGTCAGCAAGAAGTTCATGAGCGATCTTCGACATACGGACTTCCGTATAACGCATCGCTGCTGCTGAGTCCCCATCAATAGAACCAAAGTTACCCTGGCCATCGACCAGCATGTAACGTAAAGAAAACGGTTGTGCCATACGAACTATCGTGTCGTATACAGCACTATCACCGTGAGGGTGATATTTACCGATTACATCACCCACAACACGGGCAGATTTTTTATATGCTTTGTTCCAATCATTACCAAGCACATTCATCGCGAATAAAACGCGGCGGTGTACTGGTTTTAGGCCATCACGCACATCAGGAAGAGCACGACCAACGATGACAGACATCGCGTAGTCTAAGTAAGAACTTCTCAGCTCATCTTCAATGTTTATGGGCGTGATCTCTTTAGCTAGATCGCTCATAGAGCCATTTTCCCTCTATATTTTGATCGTATATTCGATACGTACAAGGTCGCAAAATATAACACAAAACTTATCGTATCCGCACCACTTTCCATCACCTTTTATGATGTTGTGGCATCAAAAAGTTGCAAATCCCATGAAAGACGCGTTTCTGTGTGCTAATTTATTGAATAGTGATGATTTTGTGAGCAGAAAAATACGCTATTCGCGTTTGTTGTCGAGAAAATAAGACGTATGTAAAGCTCGTAGCAAGAAATAGACAACAAGGAGATGACATTGTCTATTTCTTGCTAAAAGACGTAACAGAGCCGTGCTGGTTATTTCTCTATACGGTTTTATATTGGTGTTATGCGTTTACCTTCTCCCGCCTAACTTATTTTATTGCTCTGACTTCAGAGTTAATAGTTTTATTGTGATGAAACCAACAAGCCACCTACCGTTTGTATCGGTTGAAAGCTATCTCGTTTCGTTAACCATACCGCCATTGCGTCCGCTTTTTCTGGCCACGCTGATAACTCAAAGCGCCAGTTCTGCTCTGCTAGTAATTGTTGTTTATCTAAAACAACAAAATCGTGCTTCAATTTTTTACCTCTATTTTCGCCTGCTTTAATTTCTGTGCTCTCATCCATGGCGAGCAAGACAAGGTGCGCGATATATTCACCTTTTGCGCTATACGAAAGAACAAATTGATTCCCTGAACGCCTAACCATGAGTTTTCCGGCCACAGAAGCCGAATTAAAAGGCAATTGGTCTCTCGAAAAATAACCTCTCCATTCTTTGCCATCAACAAAGAAACCCGGTGTATAAACTGAAGATGAAGCACCATAGCTTTTATACAGGCGTTGGCGTTGAGTAAAAGAAGGATGTGAGAATTCATCTTTCCAGCCAAGGTAGTTTCAATAATCCACATGAAAAGCGAGCGGAATAAACTCAGTCCATAAACCAGAATGTTGTTGGAACTGACTCAAATACTTATCAGCAGGCGGACAACTAGAACATCCTTCAGATGTAAACAGCTCTATTAATTGCGCAGGTTGCCCTTCATGTGACCAAATCTGATCGCTAGCAAATGTTAGCGATGAATGAGAACCAGATGTGATTAATAACATAACAGTAAAAAAGGTGCTCTTGTTCATACTCGACTCCTTATTTTAAGCCTAATAATGAGACCTCTTCTGGCAGAGATAAATTTCATACTGGTTAAAACACTCTATCTTCTTATCTCATCAAAAACCTGCATTAGCGAACCGCTTTATTGAGGCCGTTCCTTTCAAGTCGCTGCAATATCTGTTTATAATCCATTATGAATACCGTCAATGAAGAATTAGCAATGTCACCAACAGTGAACGTCGATCCAGAAGAGATCAAAAAATTTGAAGATATGGCATCAAGATGGTGGGACCTTGATGGGGAATTTAAACCGTTACATCAAATCAATCCGCTACGGTTAAACTTTGTATTAGATAAGGCCAATGGTTTATTTGATAAAAAGGTATTAGACGTTGGCTGTGGGGGCGGAATCTTATCTGAAAGCATGGCTAAGCAGGGCGCACAGGTGACAGGTTTAGATATGGGCAAGGAGCCATTGGAGGTCGCGAGGTTGCATGCATTGGAGACAAAAACCAGCCTAACCTACATACAAAGCACAATAGAGGAACACGCAGAACAAAATCCAGATAGCTATGATGTCATCACTTGCATGGAGATGTTGGAGCACGTGCCTGATCCACTTTCTATTATCCGTGCGTGTGAAAAACTAATTAGGCCAGGTGGCCATGTATTCTTTTCAACACTGAACCGAAATTTCAAGTCTTACCTGTTTGCCATCGTAGGTGCAGAGAAGATTTTAAAGATTGTTCCTCAAGGTACGCATCACCATGATAAATTCATCAAACCTTCAGAGTTGCTAACGATGGTAGACAAAACCAACCTGTTAGAATTAGGGATTACAGGGCTACATTACAACCCATTATTTGATTCTTATCGCTTGGGCCCACGAGTCGATGTAAATTATATTGTTCATACTCAACTTCCCGCTTAGCGTCTACTAATTTGACGACAAATTAGACGGGTTTTGCATAATAATTAGATCAAGATCTTTAAATGTAAAACTCGTCAAAGATCAAGGAAAATATTTTTATTTTCTTTTCAAAACAGTATTCAATTAGCTTCCTTTTTATTGCTACTAATCCTCGTCTTATTTGCTCAGTAAGTGCCTACTAACTGATTGCCGACATTTTCCAAGTTATCCACAAACTAACCCACAACCTGAATCTTGAAAATTTCTTAAAAACGCACTATCTTGTAAGTCGCTCCACACAACACCCCTACATGTAGTGTTTTTCCATTTTTCATTTAGGGGGTATTGATCACACAAGCCCCTATTGCTTTTACAAAAATTACAAAAAAAGGGCTTTAGTCAGTCTTATTAGGGATATCGACAATAATGAACCAGCAACTCACCGTTACTAAACGTAATGGCCGTAAAGAAACCATTGATCTAGAAAAGATCCATCGCGTGATCACATGGGCCGCAGAGGGCCTAGACAATGTTTCCGTCTCTCAAGTTGAAATCAAATCTCACATCCAGTTCTATGATGGCATTACCACTAGTGATATTCACGAAACCATCATAAAGTCGGCTGCTGACCTTATCTCAGAAGAGACGCCAGATTATCAATATCTGGCCGCACGACTTTCTGTCTTTCACTTGCGCAAAAAAGCTTATGGTCAATACGAGCCACCCACTCTTTACAATCAAGTTTCTAAGCTCGTTGGTAACGGTAAATACGACAAACATCTTCTAGAAGATTACTCAGAACAAGAGTTCGTTCAAATGGACGAATTTATTGACCACAAGCGTGATTTGGACTTCTCATACGCCGCGGTAAAACAACTCGAAGGTAAGTATTTTGTGCAAAATCGTGTAACAAAAGAGATATATGAAAGTGCTCAGTTTTTATATATCCTTGTTGCAGCTTGCCTATTCGCTAAGTATCCACGAGATACACGACTCGATTACGTAAAGCGTTTCTACGACGCCGTCTCTACCTTTAAAATTTCTTTACCTACACCAATTATGTCTGGTGTTCGTACGCCAACTCGTCAATTTAGCTCTTGTGTTCTTATTGAATGTGACGATAGCCTTAATTCAATCAACGCGACGTCAAGCTCAATAGTACGTTACGTGTCTCAGCGTGCTGGTATTGGTATTAACGCTGGTAGAATTCGAGCCTTAGGTTCGGAGATTCGTGGTGGAGAAGCCTTCCACACGGGTTGTATTCCATTCTACAAATATTTCCAAACTGCCGTGAAATGTTGTTCTCAAGGTGGCGTCCGTGGTGGCGCTGCAACAGTGTTCTATCCAATATGGCACGGCGAAGTACAGTCTTTATTAGTTCTGAAGAACAACCGGGGTGTGGAAGAAAATCGTGTTCGCCATATGGATTACGGTGTACAAATCAATAAAACAATGTATTCGCGCTTGGTTAAAGGCGCCAACATTAGCTTATTTTCCCCTTCAGATGTTCCCGGTTTATACGACGCGTTCTTCGAAGACCAAGACAAGTTTGAACAACTCTATGTTCAATACGAAGCGGACATGAACATTAAGCGCGAGACAGTAAAGGCACTTGATCTGTTCTCATTGCTCATGCAGGAAAGAGCATCAACGGGTCGTATCTACGTTCAAAACGTCGATCACTGTAATACTCACAGTCCTTTTGATCCAAATGTTGCGCCTATACGCCAGTCAAACCTATGTCTTGAGATTGCGCTGCCAACCAAACCACTTAACAATGTTGAAGACGACAGCGGCGAGATAGCACTCTGTACCTTGTCTGCATTTAACTTGGGCGCCATCAAGTCATTAGACGACTTCGAAGAGTTGTCCGAGCTTGTAGTGAGGGCGTTAGACGCTCTGCTCGACTATCAAGACTATCCGCTGCCAGCAGCATACAAATCGACTATGAATCGTCGTACCTTAGGGGTAGGCGTGATTAACTACGCTTACTACCTTGCAAAAAATGGTGTGCGTTATTCCGACGGCAGTGCGAACAGCCTAACCCACAAAACCTTTGAAGCTATTCAATACTACCTATTAAAAGCATCGGTTAAGTTGGCGAAAGAACAAGGACCTTGTCCTTCTTTTAACGAGACACGTTATTCGCAAGGCATTCTCCCAATTGATACCTATAAAAAAGATATCGATCAGATCTGTGATGAAGCCCTTCATTACGACTGGGAAACGCTACGAGAAGAGATAAAAACTCACGGCCTACGTAACTCAACGTTGACGGCATTGATGCCATCTGAGACTTCTTCGCAAATCTCAAACGCAACCAACGGTATAGAACCACCACGTGGTTACGTTTCAGTTAAAGCGTCGAAGGATGGTATTCTTAAGCAAGTTGTACCTGAGTATCAAGCGCTCAAAAACAACTACGAACTGTTGTGGACTATCCCTCAAAATGACGGATACCTTCATCTAGTTGGTATCATGCAAAAATTTGTTGACCAAGCAATTTCTGCCAACACGAACTACGATCCGGCAGCACATTCCAACGGCAAAGTACCGATGAAACTTCTGCTTAAAGATCTACTCACCGCCTATAAATTCGGTGTGAAAACGCTGTATTATCACAACACCCGAGACGGTGCGAGTGACGACCAAGGTAAAGATGTAATCGTAAAAGAAGATGAAGATTGCGAAGGCGGCGGTTGCAAGATTTAACGCTATTACCTTATTAAAGTCTCAATTAAGATGTCTCGATTCACAAGTCAGTGTCTCGAGACTAAATCAGAAAAATACTATGCTCTAAAATCCTAACGAACTAGAGCAAGAAGGGAAACAAGCGACCATGGCTTACAGTACTTTTACGCAAATTAAGAATGACCAATTAAAGGAACCTATGTTTCTGGGTCAACCGGTAAATGTTGCACGTTACGATCAACAAAAATTTGAAATTTTCGAAAAGTTGATTGAAAAGCAACTTTCATTTTTCTGGCGTCCTGAAGAAGTTGATGTATCCAGCGATCGTATTGATTACAACAAGTTACCTGAACATGAAAAACACATATTCATCAGTAACCTAAAATATCAGACATTACTTGATTCAATACAAGGTCGTAGCCCTAATGTGGCGTTATTGCCCCTTGTCTCTCTGCCAGAAGTTGAGACGTGGATTGAAACATGGTCATTCTCAGAAACGATTCACTCTCGTTCGTATACGCATATCATTCGCAATATCGTCAATAATCCTAGTGAGGTTTTTGATGACATCGTCGAAAATGAATACATTCAAAATCGTGCCAAAGATATCTCACGCTATTACGACGACCTCATCGTCTTGACCAACGACTACCATCGCTACGGAGAAGGTAAACACACCATCAACGGCGAAACCGTTGTGGTTGATTTACACACGTTAAAGACAAAACTGTACCTTTGTTTGATGTCGGTTAACGCACTAGAAGCGATTCGCTTTTACGTAAGCTTTGCCTGCTCTTTCGCGTTCGCCGAACGTGAATTGATGGAAGGTAATGCCAAGATCATCAAATTAATTGCACGCGATGAAGCTCTGCATCTTACTGGTACTCAGTATATGATTAACCTGCTTCGGAATGGTCAAGATGACTTTGCCTTCGTTCAGATTGCAGAGGAGTGTAAACAAGATTGTTTCGACCTATTTAAAGCGGCAGCAGAGCAGGAAAAAGAGTGGGCGGAATATCTATTTAAAGATGGGTCTATGATTGGTTTAAACAAGGATATTTTGTCACAATACGTGGAATACATTACCAATACCCGTATGCAAGCCGTCGGCCTTGATATTGCGTACCCAGAAGCGACATCTAATCCTATTCCTTGGATCAACGCCTGGTTATCATCTGACAATGTTCAGGTCGCACCGCAAGAAGCTGAAATCAGCTCCTATCTAGTCGGCCAAATCGATAATGAAGTCGATGCGGACGATTTCGGAGATTTTGAACTGTAGTTTGTTACTGAAAAATTGTTCAAATAGGCCTTTAACCTGTTTACGGAAGCGAGTTAAAGGCTCAATGCAAATTTACTATCACCGATAAGTGTCAAAATGTTTAAACTTAATATCAACTCTCTGTCCCCTATCCTGTCCACAACGGAGCAAACTGTTCTAGAAGCGATGGAATCTGCAGGTTTGCAACCCGAGTACCATTGTCGAGATGGGCACTGCGGTGCATGTCGATGTGAATTAATGGAAGGGGAAGTAGAAGAGGTTCGATTCAAGATGGCTTATACGAGTGCTAAAGAAATTTTGCCCTGCATAAGCAAGGCAAAATCGAATCTTGTATTGACCAAGGTAAACTATCAGATAAAGGCTAAATCAGCCTGATCATCTTTAGACTTTCTGTTTGACTCAAGATGATTATCGACAGAAAAACAGAGTTGATTTACCGCCTGGCAAACATCCAATATCGGCCGATGACTTAGAATACTCTCAGCATACGATTGACTAACACTTTTATCTGCAATGTGCCTCCCATCATCGTCAAACAAGGATAGACGATAGCCTTCATTTTTTGACGATCTTTGATCATTTGGAAGATCCACCCAGAGAGAAATGACATCCTTTTGCCGTGTGCTGCACGTCTCGCCTAACAGAATTCTCTGGCCAGAAACTTTATACCAAACTTCGATTTTTGATTGACTCAACATTGCTCAAACCTCCTGCCATCCATGGGGAGTTCGCCTATGTCACAACGAACGGTGTTCATTTCGAACATCATAATTCAGTTTACGACATTTCTAAATTTAAGCTAGATGCATTATTGAGACAAACCCTTGGCTGACAATAACTCATTGTTTTTAAAAAAAATAATACTTATATCTTATTGTTATAAGGTAATGGTGAAAAATTCTTATTTTTCCATAAAACAAAAATATAAACCATCTCCTTTTAAAATCCTGTCCGTTTATCCCAATGTAGACGCCTCGTCATTCCACTTAAAAATTAAAGCAATGCTACAGGGACAAAGAGTTCTCGTAGGCGATGAATAAAACCATAATTGCCGAAGATTGGTTTATTCTCTTCATGTCTGCGAAGCATGTCAAGCAAGATCGCAGCGATCACTTTCGCTTGATCTTGAGGATTATAGTTACGACTCAATTCTACCCATTGGCCCCACTCTCCAGAGGAAGTAGACAGCGAAACAGCGACCTTATTTTCGCTAATTCCCCCAACGGCCAGTCCAATCTCACTTCCTGTTTTTTCACGAATTGAAGCCGCTAAAGCTAACGCAGCGGCAATAGGATCTTGTTCGTGGCTATCAAAAGAATCAATTTTGTTTAGTACCCATGCCTGTTTAAAATAGTCATGCGTTTTCTTGTTAATCTGTAACGAACTAGATAGATAGCCACCGGTTGCAGATTCAGCCACAGAGACTCGTCGTTGAGACTCAGCCAAAAGGTCGCCAATGTTATCCAACATTGTTTCATCAACACTCACCACATTCTCGCCAAGGTGAGCATAGATTATCTTTAATAAGCTCAATCGGACTTCGGGCTGACTTGCAGGCCCAAAGAGTTTCACTTCAATATAGGGAATATAAGAGCGATAACCCAATTCAAACCCCTCAGGTAGCACTATTTTATCCAGATGTGTTGCGATTCCCGATTCACCTAAGCCAAATGTATACATACGGCTTACTTCGAATGGTGACGTATCTGGGTACGTCGTTTTTAAATACGGCAATATTTCACCATCGACCATGTGTTTTAATTCGTTTGGAACTCCTGGCGTAAAGAAAAATCGAGCATCATTGATCATCAAGGTAAAACCACAAGCAGTACCAACCGGATTATCCACAATCTGCGCCTTTTCAGGCAGCATCGCTTGCTTCAGATTGCTGTCGTGCATCTTTCTACCAAGACGCGCAAACATCGCTTGCATGACCTCAACCCATTCAGGGAATAACCTCAACTCTTGTTCCGCAGCAACTGCCACTGCTTCTGCTGTAAGATCGTCGGTCGTGGGGCCAAGCCCCCCATTTACAATAACGATATCGTGATTAAGGCTGAGAGAAATAAGTTCATTAACAAGCGCTTTTTTTTGGTCACCAACGGTGCTTCTTTTAGAAAGGGAAAAGCCCTCTTCATAAAACCGACGCGACAACCAGGCAGCATTGGTGTCAACGATATCACCGTGAAGAACTTCTTCACCGGTGCTAAGCATAGCAATATTGAGCATTGTATTGACCTATTTTATTGTTAAAGCGATGTTATGTGATTACACAGAGTATAAGTTACGTCAGATTATGATGTGATGTCGAGAAATGATTATAAAAGTATGAGAATTCAAAGATTTTCAGCTAACCTAAATTAGGTTGTCTAGTCTGTGGGTCCACTTACTCGGCAACAATAGGTATTATTGTAAACTAGCCTCATGGACAATCTATGTATATGGACATTCATATTTTCAAGGAACGCACATTGAAACCAGAAACCACAATGGAAAGTACAACGTCATCAATGAGCCGTCTATTTGCTGCCTCTACTACGCTTCTTATGGTCTCTAGTGCATACTCAGCTCAGTACGATATCAATCAGCATATCGAATTTTCTTACACTATAGATTGTGACAACCAACTTAGCTACTGTATAGAAAAAGACCCTTTTGTTGCTCATTCGATCTTTTCATTAGATGCCGACGCGGCAAAGTCTTCAACGATAACAGAAAATGAAGAACGACCTCTTTACCTTACTATCAGTCAAGAAAAAGACTGGCAATACCTAAAAGAACAGACATACACCATATTGGGACTAAGTGTGGCTACCGTTGGATTAATGACTCTTTTGCCAGAATCAATCACCAAATGGGATGATGATTCCAAAAGCGTAAGCAACCTTGGCCAAAAATGGAAAGACAATGTAAAGGCTGGCCCTGTCTGGGATAAAGATGAGCATATATTAAACTACATTATGCACCCCTATTTTGGTGGTGTTTACTATACAGCTGCACGCCATTCTGGTTTCGACGAATTTGAATCGTTTATCTATTCTTGGACCATGTCGACATTTTTCTGGGAGTATGGTGTAGAGGCATTTGCAGAAATCCCATCTTGGCAGGATCTGTTTATTACTCCATTTTTCGGCGCTATGGTCGGCGAAATAATGTTTGAAGCCGAACAGGATATCGTTGCTAACGGTGGCGAAGTTATGGGCTCAGAGTCAATGGGTAGCTTTTCTCTTTTTTTCCTAAACCCTGTAGGACATATTCATTATTGGGTGACGGATGCATGGGGTGGCGAAGCAGAATTCAATTTTGTTTCTACACCTTGGTTCGGTAATCAAGATGCCGCCAGTTTCGCAATGGACGCTGGAGCTTCGTACGACTATCAGTTTGTTGGCGCAGAATTAAAAATAAAGTTTTAATTACAAAACATGATATTCCTCCGAATTCAAACTTGAAATATAGACCCCAGTCAAGCTTTCTCACCAGATTAGGCCTACACTAAATATAACATTTCAATTCATATAGTTAGGTCTGCGTCATACATGGAGGGTTTTCTATGAATAAAACGTTTATTGTCAATTTCGTTGGTAAAGCGACACCGTCTACTATTAAATCGTTTGCGGCCGCCACTCATGAACACGGGGGAAAATGGCTAATCAGTAAAGTTAATTTTATAGAAGACCAAGTTGCTGCGGTCATTAAAATTGACTTGCCGGTAGAAAATGAAGACAAAGTTAAAGACGCCATTAGGAAAGATCCTAATTTACTCGTGAAATTTACCGACAGTGATACCGCATCACACAATGTAGAGGAGATCTTCCAACTGCGGTTAGATTCTAACGATAGAGCTGGCATTGTAAATGAGATTACCAATGTACTCGACGGGCAAGGTATCAACATCCTAGATATGGACTGCCAACGCGTCTTTATTGCTGGTGGAGGCGGCGTAAGCTCTAGTTTATTTACCGCAAACTTGTCTATTCGCTTACCAAAAGAGATGGCCATTGAGGATGTGACTCATGAGCTTGAATCTTTGAGCGAGGATACAAGAGTTATTCTTAGTACGTGATTATCTGATTCCACATCTGAATAAATGACGATAAAAAAACACCCTCTTTTAGGGTGTTTTTTTGGTTTAAATGACGCCGTTCTTATCATCTTCCACAAAGTGTGCATCTAAATACTAGTTAATCTTCCATTGTGAAAGAGAACGCTTGAAATCGGCATAATTGAACTCATTCAATTTATCAATTTCACCATTTGAGCGCTGGCAGTAAATTGATGGCATTTTTAGTCCATTAAACCAATTTAGCTTTACCATGGTATAGCCAGCACTGTCCATAATACGTAACCTTTGACCTATTTTTAACGGCTGCGAAAATGTAGATTCACAGAATTGGTCACCAGCAAGGCATGAACAAGAACCGATAATGTATTTATGCTGTCCATTTTTATCTGCTTCGAATATCGACGCAGGCTCATCATAAATCAACGTATCGAGTCTATGCGCTTCTGCTGCGGAGTCGACAATAGCCGTCTGCTTTTCATTCTCAATAATATCCACTACTGATACCACCAAATCTGTCGTTTTGGTAATAATGGCTTCGCCCGGTTCCAGATAAAGCTGAACCGCATGCTTGTCTGAAAATTGTTTCAGAGCTTTGGCCAATTTGTCGATGTCATAACCCGGCCATGTAAAGAAGATGCCGCCACCCAAACTCACCCACGCCAGTTTATCGAGATAGTGACCAAATCGAGAAGATATTACATCCAACAATGTAATAAAAGCATCAACGTTTTTGTTTTCGCAGTTCATATGGAACATTGCCCCATCAAGACAATCGAAAACCTCTTCGGTTAATTGATCGATCTGAACCCCTAAACGGGAAAAACGCCGTGAAGGGTTTGCCAAATCTTGTCCTGCATAGCTCACGCCGGGGTTTAGTCTAAGCCCTATTGACACTTTACCTTCTGCTATATGACGATAAGCCGCTAACTGGGATTGAGAGTTAAATATTAATTTGTCGCATATCGGCACCACTTCTTTCATATCTTCTTCGCTATAACCAACACTATAGGCGTGGGTTTCACCACCGAAGGTCTCGTAACCAAGCTTTACCTCATAAGGTCCACTGCTCGTCGTCCCATCGAGATAAGGCTTGATTAGGTCAAACACCCCCCACGTAGAGAAACACTTGAGTGCCAAGACCAGTTTTACGCCAGACTGCTCTTTTAAATAACGAGCTTTCTCTAGGTTCTCTATCAACGCTTCTTCATTGATCATGAAATACGGTGTCGGAAGTTGTTCTGTCTTCATTCGTTCCAGCTTTAGTCAATATTTTCAGTAAGTGGGTGTTGCATCTTTGTTCCATCAGATTTAAAGCACGAAAACTCTATAAATCCAATTCGCTTTAAGATTCTCTGCCCTTATTTTAGAATCTGGATATTAGGTTGCTCGACCTCAAGTTCCTGTACATGCCAATCTAATCCAAGTTCTGGCATGGTTTCTAAGAATGGGTCTGGATCGAGTTGCTCCATATTAAATACACCCGCTTCGGCCCAATGACCACGAAAATATTGCAATGCAGCCGTAATGGCTGGTACACCCGTCGTATATGAGATGGCCTGATGCTCTACATCTTCATACGCTACTTCATGGTCAGCATTGTTATAGATAAACACGCTACGTGGCTTGCCATCCTTATTACCTTGCACCCAGGTGCCTATGCAGGTTTTACCTGTATACCCAGGAGCTAAAGAGGTTGGGTCTGGTAATATTGCTTTCAATACCTTAAGCGGCTCAACAACCGTTCCATCTTGCAGCGTGACAGGGTCCGGGCTCAGTAGGCCAATATCTCGCATGCAGTTGAAGTAATTTAAATAGGCGTCACCAAAACCCATCCAGAATTCTATTCGTTTTGCCGGGATAAACTCCTGCATAGAACGAACTTCATCGTGAGCCATTGAATACACTTTATGTTTTCCTACTAACGGAAATTCAAACTCAAACATACGCGTGTGACAAGGTACCTGCTTCCAATTACCTTCTTCCCAATAAAATGAGTCGCCTTGAATCTCTAACATATTGGTTTCTGGATCAAAGTTAGTTGCAAACTTTTTGCCATGATCGCCATCGTTCACGTCCATAACATCGATGGTATCGATATCATCAAATAGATGCTTAACTGCGTAGGCTGCAAAGACACTGACTACTCCTGGATCAAAGCCCGCACCCAATATACCAGTGATACCAGCTTGTTTGAATTTGTCTCTGAACGCCCATTGCCCGTCATAGGCTTGAGGAACTTGTTGGCCTTCAGAACAGAGATCGACAGCAACGGAGGTGTCTAGGTAAGAGACCTTAGTTTGTAGGCAAGCTTCCATAATGGCGATATTTATCCATGGAGGACCCGCGTTAATCACCAGCGTTGGCTTAACTTCCTTGATTAGCGCAACAAGAGCGTCTACATCGTCAGCATCGACCGCTTTGGATTCTAGTTTTCTCGTCACATCCTTTAGATTATTTTTACCCTTGATAGAGTCAATAATTTTGTCGCATTTTGCGATGGTTCTCGATGCTAAGGTAATATCACCTAACACGTCATTATTTTGCGCCGCTTTGTGTGCAATTACCCAACCCACGCCACCCGCACCAATTTGTAATATAGACATATTGTTTCCTTCTTTATACCAGTGAACTGGTATCAATCAGCTCTTGAGCTAATTGGTTAATTTGATTTAGTAATTTGTCGAAATCTGACATCGACAAACACGGATTCAGTATTGTGAACTTCAGGGCAGATTGACCGTCAATGGTCGTCTCACCTAATACGGCAACGCCTCTTGTTAATGCTTCGATACGTACCTTTTGATTCAATGCATCTAGGTTCTCCACCCCATGATGATTCAGCCTGAATAGCACGGTAGATAAAGACGGCGTTGCCAGTAATTGCAGGTTTGTTGTTTGCGCCACTTTATCGGCCACTTGTTGCGTCTGGACTAATAGATGATCGACCATCTGACCCAAGGTTTTCGCACCAACGCTCTGCATGGAAACAAACACTTTTAACGCGTCAAAACGCTTGGTGGTTGCAATGGTTTTATCCACCAAATTTGGCAGTTCATCGTGTTCACGATTCAGATAATCGGCGTGATGAAGTAGGTACTTAAAGTGGCGACGGTCCTTTAATAAAATTGCACCACAACTAATGGTTTGGTAAAAAAGCTTATGGAAATCCACACTGACTGAGTCCGCTTTTTCTATACCATTCAGCCTTTCTTTATGACCACTTAAAATCAGAGCACCACCATAGGCACCATCGACATGAAGCCAAAGCGATTCGGTTTGGGCGATGGAAGAAATGGCGTCGATATCATCAATCGCACCGTGATCCGTAGTACCCGCGGTTGCGACAACAGCGAAAGGAATCAAATCAGCTTGCTTTGATTCCTTAATTGCAATTTGCAATGCGGCAATATCTAACTCACCCGCACTATTGGTATCGACAGCAATAACCGCTTGCTCACCCAATCCCATCATTGAAGCCGATTTTTGAACAGTAAAGTGCGTATTCTTAGAACAGATGATTCGTAACTTATTCCAGTAATCTGGCAGACCCATCTTCTGAATTGAGTGATTGCTTATCTTTTCTGCAATCCAATCGCGCGCAAGTAGCAACCCCATCTGGTTAGATTGAGTTCCACCACTGGTGAATACACCATCAGATTCGTGACCGAGTCGGTAGATACCACACAACCAATCAACGACTTTTTGCTCAACAAATGTGGCTGCAGAAGCCTGATCCCACGAATCCATCGACTGATTTAACGCCGCGATAATCGACTCCGCTGCGATAGATGAGATCAATGGGGGAGTATGCAAATGAGCGATACAATTAGGGTGCTGAACCAAGATTGAGTTCTTACCAATCAATTCAACGGATTTCCTTACAATATCCGATAGATCCGCTCCACCATTGGTAAGGTCAACTCGATTAATCTGCTCTAATAATAGATCAGGCGAGAGCCCCGAGTACGGTTTGCTCGCGGTCTCGAACATGGTTTTCAGATGTTTATTGGTATTCGCGAGGACGAGGGAAAATTCTTCCGCTCCCTTCGACCCGGTATGAACAAAGTGCTTCTTCCAGCTCACTTGAGACGAATTTAATGACATTAACTCACCTCCTCTTTAGTCAACAGACCACCAGAAGTGATAATTGCCGCTTCTAAAGTCCTTAGGGCAAAATCAATCTGTTCAAATGTGATGATTAGAGGCGGTAGGAAACGAATAACTGAACCATCGCGTCCTCCTTTTTCTACAATCAATCCACGCTCTAAGGACGCCCTTTGAATAGATAACGTCAGCTCGGAATCAGCTTCACGCTCGTCAAACTTATTCTTACTGCCGCTCGGTGTCACTATCTCTATACCGAGCATCAAACCTTTACCACGAACCTCTGCAATACAATCGACACGCGTCTGAATTTCTTCAAGTCCAAGTCGAAAATAATTACCCGCAATATTGGCGTGCTCGACGAGATTATCGCGCTCGATAATCTCCATCGTCTTAGCACCAGATACCATCGCGAGTTGGTTTCCACGGAATGTACCGGTATGTTCACCGGCTTTCCAGGTATCGATTTGCTTATTGAAGACGAGAATAGACATAGGGAGTCCACCACCAATCGCTTTAGACAGACACAGAATATCTGGGGTTATCCCCGATTCTTCAAACGCAAATCGATAACCCGACTTCCCTACCCCACACTGGATCTCGTCTAAAATGAGTAAAATCCCGTGTTCTGTGGTGATACGGCGTAACTCTCTTAACCACTCAACTGGCGCAGGGATAACGCCACCTTCACCTTGTACTGGTTCGACGATAATCGCCGCAGGTTTTTGGATACCAGCTTCATCATCATTAAGTAGCCGCTCGATATAACGAATGCTCTGTTTTGCACCCGCGTCACCTCCTAGACCAAACGGACAGCGTAGGTTGTATGGGAATGGCATAAAGTGAACATCCGACATCAATCCAGTACGTCGTGCTTTTGTACCTAAATTGCCCATCAACCCCATCGTCCCATTCGTCATACCATGGTAAGCACCTCGAAAAGCAAACATGGTATTTCTACCTGTCGTCTGCTTAACCAGCTTAATGGCGGCTTCTACTGCATCCGCACCTGACGGGCCACAAAACTGTATTACTGAGTCCTTCGAAAAGTATTCTGGTAGAAAATTTTTGACCTGTTTAATAAAGTGGTCTTTTACTTCAGTGGTAATATCAAGCGTTTGATAGGGAAGACCGGAATCGAGCTGGTCCTTTAGAGATTGATTGATTTCTGCATGATTGTATCCAAGCGCTAACGTTCCTGCTCCCGCAAGACAATCTAAAAACATTTGTCCGCGTGTGTCTTCAACCAATACGCCATAGGCCCGCTTGATTGCTATAGGCAAACGTCGTGGATAAGAACGAACATCGGATTCGTTCTCTTGTTGATCGATCAGCAGTTGATCTAACGCTAGACTATAAATACCAGAGACCTCTGGTATTTCAATTCCAAATGGGGAGTTAGATTGATACGAATCTAAATTTATAACTGTGCTCATTACCAAATACCTTATGGATCACTACCCACTGCACGACTTTGCGTGCAGCAACAAACTCGGCAAATTAGCCGATAGAAAATATTGTTTACGAGTGGATCAAGGTTCAGTTATTACACTGCAGTTTGGTAGAACTAGGCTGAATTTGAACTGATTTAAATTAGATAACATTGTTGGGTTTCCTTTCTACAGTATCCCGTCTATTAGCTATGGCTAACTAATACCTACCCTACAAAACATCATCAATTTAAGAGGATGTTTCGAGTATCCCCCAGTAAGGTACTACCGAGATTGCGCGCGAGTCTACCCAACTCATGCAAACCAGACAAGCGTTTATTAAGAATAATCACGAGAAATATTAACCTGACTGACAATGCAATATATCAATCAGTTATCATAATAGTGTGAGCTTGATCGAACAAACACACTTTATTACGTATAAACAAGCGGTAAGCTAACATTGCACTCAAGTTTTCAAGATATTTTCCGACCTATAATCATAATATCAATAAACTCTATCTAGAATTGTTGCCAACTAAGAAGACGAAAAAAATTATTATGAAAAATCTATCCTTTAAAGCAAAAGTCCTCGCTTTGCTCATTTCGATAATTTCTATATCGGTGCTAACTTCTTTCTTAAGTGCGAATTACTATATTAGCCAATATATCGCTCAATCTGATACGAAGAATATCCAAACACAACTAGTTTTAGTAAAGGACAAGTTGGTCGGCGATATAGCGAATGATGTGAAATTAGCGAAAAGTTCTAATTTCAGCATTATGGAAATTTCAAGCACCTTGGACGCGACAGGTTTCAAAGACATTATCAAGCTATCTTATGACTTGATGTTTAATAAAGATGGCAGCATTGACGCGCCAGAATTGGTTGAAAAATACAAAAGCCAGATGACGACAGCAGGCACTGAAGCCGTTATTAGTGATATCTACTTTGAGAACAACGTCCCCCACCTTTCCATCCTAGTCCCACGCGGTGGCGAAGGGCGTGACTTATTCATCATCGATCTCACCAGCATTCAAGAGTTACTTTCCTCTTCTTCAGTCAAAGGTAGCTACGTTGAGTTAAAAGATTCTGTTGGTAACATTTTGTTCTCAAACAAGGTGGATGGTGATTTAATTCCTGTAGAAAATATCTTTGATGTGGGTGGCAAGAATTGGACACTCACGGGCTATATAGACAAAGGGTTTATTCAATCCAATACCGACAGCCTAAATGGATCCATTACTATTGCGCTACTCATCGCAGCAGCCATCATTATCCCTTTGAGTATTGTTGCTCTTAATATTGCCTTTAAACCGATTGTTGCGCTCAGAGATGTTATTACAGATTTGGCAAATGGTAGTGGTGACTTGACCCACAGGTTACAAGTTTACACCAAAGACGACCTCGGCAAGATTGCGGATGGTATTAATAAGTTCATTGAAAATCTGCAACGAATGATGATAGATGTTTCCTCTTCAAGTGAAAAGATTAACGATGAAATCGAACTCCTAGAAGGACAAGCTGATTCTAATCAAAATCTACTCAAAGCGCACACTGCAGAAATGGAAATGGCGGTTACTTCGATTAACGAGATGAGTTCAACCGCAGACGCCGTTGCAGAAAGTGCAGCGACAGCAGCCAAACAGACAGAGTCAACCAATAAAGAAGCTGAGCAGTCTAAGGTTATCGTTCAACAAGCCGTCAATAGCGTTACTGCGTTGGTTGATGAAGTTGAACACACGTCTCAAACAATTATATTGATGAATGAAGATACCGCTCAGATTGGTCAGGTATTGAATGTGATTGGTGAAATCGCGGAACAAACTAACCTCTTGGCACTTAACGCAGCCATTGAAGCCGCGCGAGCTGGAGAGCATGGTCGTGGATTTGCTGTCGTCGCTGACGAGGTGCGTGCATTGGCCGCCAGAACTCGACAGAGTACGACCGAAATAAATGAAATGCTTGATAAACTCAGCAGTGGCTCTTCCGCCGTTGTTTCGAGCATGAACTCAACCAAAGAAAGCTGCCAACAAACCGCTGATACAACGTCTCAGGTAATGACCTCTCTCGACCTTATGACCGATTCTGTCGTCGAAATAAACGATCTCGCGGCGCAGATAGCAACGTCTGCTGAAGAACAGAGCTCCGTAACCGAAGAGATAAACCGCAACATGGTTGCGATTCAACAAATGATAGAAACACTAAACAGTAACGGAAGCGAAACCGCAAACAGTACCCATCAACTTACCGATTCAAATCAACAGTTAGTGGGTATAGTGAGCAAGTTTAAGCTTCGTTAATAGTAAGGTGACAGTGTTAGGGTAAATGTATCCATCCTCACGACAGTGAGATTGGGTACATTTATTCAAACTTGAGCAGATTCCATTTATCATCCAACATCAAAGCGTCGTTCGGCTTCATTGGCCTTGCAAAAAGGTAGCCTTGATAAGAGCTCACATTTGCCGACTCAAATATTGTCAGCATTTCTTGCGACTCAATACCTTCAACGGTCACCGCGACGCCTCGCTCCTGATTCATCTCATTTAGAAATTTAAGATAAGAGAAAGGTTCCTCAGATTTGGTCGCTTCAAGTGCAAACTCTCTATCGATCTTTAACTGTTTAAAAGGAAGCCGGAAAAAGCCCGTTAAAGAGCTATGACCCGAACCAAAATCATCCATTGCAAGATTGAAACCAAACGCCTTTAATTGCCTGATTTGACCCATCGCCTGATACTTATCATCCAGCAGCACTGATTCTGTAAGCTCGAGCATGACATTGGACGCATTTACACCACAGCGTAGCGCAATCTCTGATGCTCGCTGAGGGAAGTTCCCATCTAAAAGCTGCAATACCGACACGTTTACATTGATAGTTAGGTTGCTTTTCCATTTAACATTGTAGCTATTTATGAACATGCATGCTTGTTCTAAAACCGCTTCACCCAGCGTTTCTATGAAGCCTTTGCGTTCGGCGACAGGTATAAACTCGTCTGGGTATATCTCGCCTTTCTCCCCATTTTCCCATCTTGCTAATGCCTCAAAACTGATCGGTTGATAGGTTTTCGCACTGACAATGGGTTGCAAACGGATGGAGATATCACCATTTTCTATTACACTTTTTATCTGGCTTTCAATATAGAAGAAACGCTCAACTTTTTTCTGTACCTGTGGATTACAGATAGCCCAATGAGCAGGCTCATGTCTCTGCGCATACTCACAGGTTTGTGCAGCCCAACTAATCACCTCTTCTGCAGATTTACTTTTATCGATACATGGATAAGCACCTACAAAAACCTCCCCCGCAAATAGCTTACCGTCAGCCCTCGACATATTGCGGAAATCAGTGACGAATTGCTGACACATTTTAGCCAAATCTTGTTCCATAATGGCGCTGTGTATCAAAATTGAAAATGTATCGAGAGAGTTTCGGTAGAATTCACAACGCTGCCTCTTAAACGAGTTCATACAAGAGATGACTCGCTCCAGCATTTCCACTATTAACTCTTCACCATATTGATTGATATAGGATTTAATCTTATCCAAATGGATATGAACCAATATATAATTATGGGGTAATTCTGAGATATCCTGCTTTAACTTATCGTTATTAGGTAGGCCTGATATTTTGTCAAAATAAGCCAGTTGACGTATATAGGATTCTAATAATTTTTGTTCAGAAATATCTCTATGATTCCCCACCATATAGCTACCCGAATCATCCTGCTTCATCACACCTGTTGCTTCAATCCAGCAGTAACTGCCGTCTTTTTTACGAACTCGATATTGGCTTTTAACCCGTTCATTGGACGACTCATCTTCAACATGATGGTCTACACGACTGGAGAATTGTTTTTTATCCATAGGGTGGATCAACGCAAGCCAGTCATCTAGATGAGTATCATCTAGATTAAGCTCAAATTGCTGGTAAAAGGTGTGATTATAAAAAGAGACGTTTCCATCTGTGGCCATAATCCAAAGACCTTCAACAGCAGAGTCAAACATGCTGATGAAGCGGCTATTTTCGTGGTGCGGCATTTTAAATTATTAACCCAATTCTGATTAGAGAATTTATACAACTCTAAACAATATTACTAAATTCATATTTAACGATTGTGGCATGTTAACAGTTTTAACAATAAACATAAGACTCAATATCTGATAACGGATAATTTTAACCGATAACCCGATCTGTTTTCGCAAAACTAAGACTTATGACCAAAGGTAATCGATTGCCACTATGTTCGATTAACACTAATATCCGAAATGTAACCGTTCTTTGTAGAATGCAGGCTATCTTTGATCATACTCGCCGCTTCATCAGCCGACATAAATGAAGATGTATCGAGTTCTTTTCCACTTGTTTGCCAAAATTCCGTCGCCATTCCTCCTGGATAAACACCAATCAATTTCATCTTTTTACCTTTTAGTTCCAGTCGAACGGATTCTACCAAACCTTTCACGCCCCATTTCACCGCACAGTAGGTTGACTCCCCCGCTTTCGCGGCTTGCGCAGCAGTAGACATAACAATAACGACTCGAACGCTCTCGTCTTTGTAACGCTTTACCAATTCCTGAAGCAGATGAATGGTAGTTAATAAATTATTGTCTATTAAATGGCGTATTTGATTGGGTTCTTGATGTTCAATTGCCCCAAAATACCCACTACCTGCGCAATGAATAACCATATTAGGCCGTTGAATAGAATCAAACAACGATGAGACTTGGGCTGCATCAGCGAGATCCACAGATAGGGCTTTTACGTTGGAAGGTAGACCTTGACAAACATTGGCGAGCTTTGCCTTGTCTCGGCCAATGATAGTCAACGATTCTTCTTCAACACTATGCAACTTCGCCAGAGCCGCCCCTAACCCACTACTCGCACCGGTTATTAAAATCATAAATTCTCCGTTAAATTGTTTATATCGACTCATTGAGGTGAATATAAACAAAACTTAATATTATTGTAAACGTTTCCATATTTTCATTATATACTATGCAGTAACGAGTAATATTTGAACACTATTTTTTAGGTATCAGGAGTATTTTATGTCGACTAATTTTTCAGACTCAGAGATGGCAAGGGCCCTTGTTGCCGCCTATGGTGGCAAACAAAACATCGTTAAGTTAGACGCCTGCCTTACGAGGTTACGCATTACCGTTAAAGCGTTCTCTGCAGTCGATCAAGCAAAACTCAAAGAACTCGGAGCAATGGGAGTAGTAACGGTTGGTCGAGTAGCACAAGCTATCTTTGGTAAGAATGCTGACAAGTATAAAGTTGATATGCAAACATGGATTGACACGCATCCAGAAGAAGGTATTTCTAGTGAACTTGTTACGGCATTCGGAGGCAAAGAAAACATAACTGATATCGATGCCTGCTTAACACGCCTAAGAGTTTCAGTGAATACGCTCTCTGCTGTTGATCAGAAAAAACTTAAAGACTTAGGCGCTAAAGGCGTCGTTGTACTGGATAAAAATGTACAGGCTATCTTTGGTAAAGCATCAGACGAACTAAGACAAGGCATGCTAGCCTGGTTAAGTAAATAACGGCCTTCGCTTATCATTAGTGACTAAGCTCATATTCAACAAAGCTGCTTTTTTTGGCAGCTTTTTATTTTGACCTTATGTGTTTATTGCTCAGCTTTCACCCTATCATCTGAGAAGAATAACTTAGGAAATCATCTAATTTGAATTATCTTTTTGCAGACTTAAGGTTTCGTCACATTTATGTTATTACCTATAATTTTATCAACTAGAAAAATTCTCCTACGTACTATAAAATCAATCGAGAAGAATTAGATAATAAGTATTCAGACTGTAAAATATGAAGCTATTTAAATATATAATTTACGCATTTATCGCCATTATCGTGGTAAGCCTGATTGTGTTGATCATTCAACCAGAACAATCTCAGGCATTAAGACCAGATTCCCAACCCAAAGTTAGAACCTCTAATTCAAATGCTAGCATCGTTGCAGAACCGACCGAACCAAATGCTATCGTTCTAGAGACAATCAAACCAGATGAAATTAAAGCGGCATTAACCTCAGAACAGATCAGTATTTTGCCTCCTTTTATTCAGGCTCTACCCAAAGACCCTGCTGAAGTGGACAGTAATGGTAACGGTATACGTGACGACCTTGAAGTCTATATTGGATACAAGTTTCCTTACCAGCCTAAAAAGAGAGCGGTCTACGTGCAGATGGTCAGCATTGTAGACAAAATGGCAAAAGAAAGAGGTAGAGGACGGATCTCAAGGCAGTATTCTATCTTTCACGAAGAGAATCATGCTATTCAATGCTGGTACGACAGCGGGTTTAGTGAGGACGAACTCACTCAATTTAAAGCATTAGTACTCAATAACAGCTATCGTCGCGAAAGCTATCAAGCGACGATTGATGTTCGACAAGATTTAGACCAAGACATCATCGAATCTTTGGATCTTTCTGAGAAGCCTTGCGATCAAATGATGAAAGAATATCAAATGGCATTACAGGAATGGAAACCAGAGTGAAAGTAAGACTAAATGAATACCGAGCTAGAAAACTTGCTACCCATCAATAAAGACATGAACAAGCATACACAAATGCGTATGCTTGTTTTTTCGTAAATAGACAACATAAAATCATTCGTTTCTATTCGTAAAAAAGCCCCCGCATTTCTGCGGAGGCTTTAAAAGATGGTGCCCCGGGCCGGACTTGAACCGGCACAGCGCGAACGCCGAGGGATTTTAAATCCCTTGTGTCTACCAATTCCACCACCAGGGCACGCAATTCTGGATTGCGATGCGTCTAACTGTATTGAGTTGACACCATCTATGTTATTGAAGCAAATTCAATAACTAAAACTTGTTTCTATACGAGATTGTTCTCTCGTGTGGCGGCTAATTTACCCACTTTTAGAATTACGTCAAGTATAATTCTTTGATTAGGTGTTCAACCGAACAAAAATTGACTTGTTCGCTTCATTTTCACGCTATTTCGTCATTACAATACGTCTTTTATAATTAACACCACAAGCTCACTTGGCCCATGAGCACCATAGGCAAGAGTTTGTTGAATGTCTGCCGTTTTCGAAGGGCCAGAGATCAATAGTGCGTTGGTTGGTATTGAATTCGTCCAATTCTGTGTGGCCATCACTTCAGAAAAATTGCTCATTATCATCGACTCTTCAATCACCGCAATATGACATGGCGGCACAAGAGACAAAGTCCTTGGTTCTTCAATGCTCGGCCACAGTACCAATGCACCCGTATCCGCAATTCCCGCTAAAACGTGCGTTACACCTACGTCGACGTTTTCAAATAACTCAGTCTTCCACTCTTCGATAGCCTTATCGAATAGCGTTGTCTCTAATTTATCTAAGCCACGAACAAAACTCTGATGATATTCTCCTGCGGTACCGATAGCGGCCGTTTTAAACGCCTTGTCCGCAACAATAGCTTGAATTGTAACGTCTAGTTCACTTTTTAGGATTCGCTTGATCTCTGTATGATTTGCTTCCATGCAGGCAATAAAACGTTCTGTTTTTTCAACCTGAGTAGGTGGTTCTACATGACCCCAAGGTTGATATTCCAACGTTTCTTTACCCATTGGTGTTACCTGTGCTTGATTTAGCTTTTCTAAGATACTGTTTCTCGCCGACTGAGAGCGCATTTTTACGTTATCACTGTTCATTTTTTATCCCTTTTATGCTCTTTCATTCTTTGATGTAATGTTTTTTCAGCCGGTTTAGGTGCCGTTCTACATTGCGTCCAAGGTCCCAATTTCTTCGGCATCAGAAAGCGAAATGTCGTCGCCGAACGGGTGCCAAAATGATACATGGTTGGATGCGTTGCCGCATATGCAAAGCTTTTTATGGCCAGTGCTTCTGTTTTGCTTTTGGCCGATTGTTGTCCTTTAAGTGGAAACGTCCCTTCTTGTTCCGAATTCTTCGCTTCTCGCCTTAAGCGCTGTAGCATTTCAGGAATAGGTATTCGGACTGGACACACCTCACCACACGCTCCACAAAGACTAGACGCGGTCACAAGGTCCTTGGTTTTATCTAAACCTAATAGATGTGGCGAAATAATTTTTCCGATCGGCCCCGGATAAACGGTACCATAAGCGTGACCGCCTATTTTTGTGTAGACAGGGCAATGATTCATACACGCACCACAACGAATACATTGAAGCGTTTTTCTTAACTCTTCGTCTCGGTAAGCCTGAGTTCTCCCGTTATCTAACAGCACAAGATGAACCTGTTCTGGGCCATCTTTTTCACCCCGCTTTCTCGGGGATGTAATCATATTAAAATAGGTGCTAATAGCCTGCCCGGTAGCCGAGCGAGTTAACGCACTATAAAGCGGAGGCACATCAGATAAAAACTCAACGACCTTTTCTATTCCTGTTATGGCGATATGGACATTAGGCACCGTCGTCGTCATCCGACCATTACCTTCATTCTCAACCAAGCATAAGGTTCCCGTTTCTGCCACCGCGAAATTAACACCTGAAAGTCCAATATCCGCATCATGAAACTTACGGCGTAATCGAGTACGGCCCGTTTGAATCAGCTCGTCAACATCAACAGTAGGTGTAAAATTATCTAGGTTTTGTTCGAAGGTATCGCTGACTTCCTGCTTATTTTTATGTATCGCTGGCATGATAATATGAGAAGGCTTATCGCCATCAAGTTGTACGATATATTCTCCCATATCGCTTTCTAAACACTCTATACCCAGCTTTGCCATTTCATGGTTGAGTTCTATCTCTTCACTCACCATCGACTTACCCTTGATGATGAATTTCCCCTGCACATTATTGGCAATGCCTGCAATAATATCGTTGGCTTGCTCTGCGTCTTCTGCCCAATGAACTAGTATGCCATTGCTGATGCAATTGCGCTCCAATTGTTCAAGCAATGTCGGTAGTTTACTTAAACAGCGCTGCCTTATCGCCTCTGAAAGGTCACGAATCGCTTTCTCTTCGTCCAAATCCGAAAAGGCCGTTTTTCGCTTGTCTCGCAGGTAATCCATCGCGCCACGAAAGTTGGCACGTAGTTGTTTATCTTGAAGTGCTACGTGGGCTTGCTGATGAAAATTCTGTGGAGTTTGTGACATTAATTCGCTCCCCTTATTCTTTCGATCAAGAAACTCGCGATGTGTTGTCCACGAATCGCTTTCCCTTGGTATTCATACGCTCCATTAATATTGAGCAAACAACCCCAATCAGCACTCACCAATCTATCTGCGTTCGTCGCTTCTATGTGCTTGGTTTTGTCCTCAACCATGGATTGACTTATATCTGGATGCCTAACTGAAAAGGTGCCACCAAACCCACAACATTCCTCTTCATAATCTTGCATCTTCAGCTCAACATTCTTTAACTGATCTAATAGCTGGGTCGATGTGACATGCACGTTCATTTCCCGTCTTGCCGCGCAAGAGGTGTGCATCACGACGCTGCTTGGTTCTCCTTGATCAATTAACTTTGTCCTGCATACATTGACGAGGAACTCTGTCAGTTCAAATACTCGTTCGCAAAACTGGTTTACCTTTTGTTCTTGTTCATCCCCCTTAAACAGGCGGCTGTAGTGATGATGCATCATTCCACCACAAGAGCCGGACAAAACCACGACGGGATATTGCTCTGGAAATAATGCGATTTGACTCAACGCCACACGCTTCGCTTCATCATCATAACCAGAGGTATAAGCTGGCTGTCCGCAACACGTCTGCTTTTCAACAAAGATAACCTCTAGCCCCTCTTTTTCCATAAGGCGTATCGCATCTAATCCTGCATCTGGGTCAAACATATCCACTAGACAAGTGGCGTAAAAATAGACTTTATTTGGCTTCATCGGGTAGATACGCATGTACTAATACCTCATTGCATTTGTCTTGATTTAATTATTGTTGTGTTCACTTTTTCTACGATAACGCTTTCCTTTTTTGCGATATAGAGAAATAATGAAAATAATTATTTCTAAATTGAACATAATGTATGAATGCAGACGATTTATTACTCTTTGCCCAAGTCGTTGAACTCAACAGTTTTAGCAAAGCCGCAGAGAAAAATAACCTTACAAACTCGGTAGTTAGTAAAAGAATCACCCGATTGGAGAAAGAACTTGGCGTTGCTTTGTTATACCGTACCACTAGGAAACTGACTCTCACTGAAGCGGGATCAACCTTGTTAGAACATGCGCAAACTGTGAAACAAGCGGTGTTCGACGGCCAAGATGCACTTTCAGGTTATGGCGAAAAAATCAGCGGTAATATAAAAATGTCTGTTCCTACTATTTCCGGTCGACTTGTTTTAGCCGACACCATCGCAGAATTTTGTAATCTTTATCCCGGCATTAACATTGAGATGAACCTCAACAACCGGTTTGTTGATCTTGTTGGAGAAGGTTACGATTTGGTCATACGTACTGGCCATTTGGAAGACTCGAGCTTAATAGCACGGCACATTACTGATTCGCAATGGGTTGTTTGTGCTTCTCCTGAATACATTCAAGCTAAAGGCCGTCCTTTTATTCCAAATGATCTTGTTAAGCATAACTGCCTTAAATATACCTATCAAACAAGTGGTGCGACCGAGTGGGAATTCAAAGGCAAAAATGGCGATTATATTGTTACCATTACCGGTAACTTTTCAACCGATGATGCTTCAGCACTCCGCAGGGCTACGCTAGGTGGACGAGGCATTGCTTACATGCCATCGGTCCTAGTCTATGACGACATCGTTGCTGGAAATTTGGTCGATATCTTTCCTGACTTAGTTGCAAAAAAACTAGGCATCTATGCCGTATATCCTTACACCAAACAGGTCCCCAAAAAAATACAATTACTCATCGAGCACATTAGAGATAAATACCACTCAATTATCCATGTGTTTTAGATACTCTTCGAGACCTCTTACACTACTTTCTCACATGATGAAAATTATAGTATAAAGCCCACTTTCTAGTGGGCTTTATTAGATTAATTGATCAGCTTTATGTCCTACTTTACCAATCATATTAATGATGTGACTAACCTGACATTGGTGTTATATCAATTCGATGCCATTGTCTTTCGCAACGTCGGCAAAGGTATCATTCAAGAACTTGACGTTTGTATAACCTTTCTTCGTTAATAGTGTATAACCAAGAGACGCACGAGCTCCACCAACGCAGTGTAGAATAACCAGTTTGTCTTTCGGGATCTTCGCTAAGTTTTGGTCGAGTTCACCTAATGGAATATTGATGGAACCTAATACTGCACCGTGGCTAACTTCAGCCGTATCGCGGACATCAATAATCATAGCTGTACCTTCTTTGGCTGCCTTCACAAACGCCGTTTCTTCTATTGCGCCTTTAGCCAGTTTTTTCTCATAAACCAATTCTGTCGCGACATTATCTTGTGGTAGATTCGCCGCCATCCACCCTTCCATACCTTCTTTTAAGATAACGACATTTTTAAATTTCCAAAACGTTAATATCTCATAGGCTTCAATGGCTTCATCTGCATCCGCTGTATCTGCAACTATGATGATAGGTGCTTTTTTGTCCCTAAGATTAAAAATAGTACGCTTGTTTGTTGCCACCTTTTCCTTGTTCATTTTGTCATGCATTGCGACGAGTTCTTCAGAAGGAAGCGTAACAGCCCCTTTAATCGAAGATGCAGGGTTAGAACGCACGTCTAAAATAACATGGTGCTTATCTAGGTTCTTTTTAACCCAGTCAGCGTTCACGTGAGAAGGATAAACCTCACCTTTCCATGCAGGAAAACCTTCTACATAGGCTTTTACGTTGGTGTAACCATTTTCCATAGCAATCTTAAGAGCCGCAGGGCTTAGCGGACAAGTAACACCACCACAGTAGAATACAATCAATGCATCCTTATTTTTAGGTAGCCAATTAAGGTTTTCCTTAAGTTTATTAGATGGAGTCGATTTAGACGTAGGAAGATGGCCTACATTATAGACATTTGGTGGGCGAGCATCACCGATAAATACCGGTGCTCCTTCATCAAGCAATTCAGATAAAGTGTCGGTATCAATTACCTGTTCTGGTGGTAACTTAACCAGTATTCTCTTAATCTTGGTGGCAACACCATTGTCGTCTAGTGTCGCTTTAAATTTGGTGTTTTTAGTAAGTTCTTTAAACGACTCAGCGTCTACTAATTTAGTTTGGTCGGTAAATTTGATGACCGTGACTTCTTTCGTTTTAGGATTTAAGTATTGAATAACTTTCGCATTGGTAGAAATGGACTGAATTTTACCGACCACTTCTTCGGCCATTAGCGACATTGGCGCTAACAGCAAGGATGTAATAATCAGGGAATGTTTAAACATTTGGTTCCTCCAAATTGTCATCTGTAATCTAGCAGTTTAAAAGAAAAGACGTGTCTTTCTTAACTTGGACTTCTATCAATAATAATCAAAGAAAAATGGCGATTGTGGTGTGCAATAGATCACTATATTCTAATATTCTTATTAGCTAAATTCTGTATTTTTGATAGACCACACACTTAATATGGTTTATCTGAAAAAATAAGGGCCGTTTATCACTAAACGGCCCTTATTTTTAATATTTGTATCTTAGCAACAGCCTAATATCTTCAGCCTCTTCTACCGGATTCATACCGTAAGACATGGCAGTCTGCATGTCGTATGGTGCAGACGCGCTGCCAAAAAATCCGTTGCTTCCACTGTAATCATATTTGATCTTGGTATACCTGACTTGCGCTACCCAAGCATCGTCAATAATAGGCAGATTGTAATAAAACTCTATTGCATCCCCTCTTGCAGCAAGCTTTGACCCAATAACCGTGTCTTCACCATAGGTGAATGAACGCCAGTACTCAGACCCATGGTTGAACTCGACTCCGAAGGAGTCATCTTCCATAAAGCCGGGAACGTTAACGCCTAACCAATACGAGTAACCTGTCTCTTTCTCTGTAGAACCTAGCATTGCCATGCCTGCAGAAGGATCGGTTTGAGATACCGCGTAAGAAGCAAAAATACGAGTATTGTCTAGGAAATCATTAATCAATTCGCCGATACCGTTCATTTCAAATGAAACTGTCGCGTTATTTAGATTACCGAAATCGTAAAACGTTGGCGCCTCACCCATTCCGATTTTTTGAGCGTCATAGCCTATCAAGTTTGACGCCGTATAGACCATAGCTTTTAGATCATATTGGCCGTCATCGTATGGGGTGAAAATGAAACCGACGAAATCGATGTTATCTGTTGCATCTTCGCTCGTGGCGTAATCGGTGCCAGACATTGTGAAACGTGTTGTAGTATTAGATAAGCCTCGTCCCGCACATAACTTGATTGCCGCTCCCGGGATACCAGTTAGCTCGTCCCATTTTGTATTTAGACTAAGTCCATCAAATTCAACGTTTATAGAATGGCCCAATGGAGATTGTGCTTCGTCAAACCCTTCGCGACGATTCACTAGAAAACCATCTGTTGAAGGCCTTCTCCCTAAACTAAATGACCATCCCATGTCGTCTACTCCCATAAACTGTTCACCTAAATAGAGGAAGTAAGCTTGACGCACATTTAACGAATTATCATTCGTCGGGTTTTCATTAACGACCCAGTCAAAATCAGCGTAACCACTTTGTGTAAAGGATTCGCCAAACGCTTTGTTATAGGATAATTGACCAATGAACGACAGGTTATCGTTGTATTGGTAACCCATATTGATCCATAACCTGTTGGTCAAAAGATCGCTGTTTTTTGCGGTGCTCCCATCAGCCATTTTGTACTCAATTGAGTCCATAGTGACGCGATAATCAACACCAAACTTGAGATTTTGACCCGCATTCTCAATTTTCATTTCTCGTACTTGAGCTTTTAGCTCATCAATTTGTACCTGAAGGTCCTCTTCAGCCTGAACGGAGGGTGCAAGAACCAGCATCACCGCTGCTGAAAGTGGTAATAGTTTCATAATAATATTCTCATATCTATTTGGTAGGAACTGAATGCACTAAGATTATTTTGTTAAGTCGTTCTCCACCATAAAGCGCATTCAATGACAAATTATGAATAAATTTCTATCGTTATCTCTTTCCTGATAACTGATCTAATTAGTTGCAGCTAGCGAGTTCTCCACTATCTGCCGCGTATTTAATAGCAAAATCAGCAATATGCGGTGCGATTTTTTGAAAATCTTCGCTGGCTAAAAATTCAGCGGATTCTGGATGTTTTTTGCTATATGTCTTGATAAACCTCTTTGCATCTTTTTTGAAATAACGTTTCCATTCCACTTTTAGATGTTGCTCCGCAAAATCCTGTCCGTTATAGCTAAAATAGGGACGCAAATATTTTAAGTAATATTGTTGTCCCTTGGCTGCATCAGCAAATGCACCAAATGACATCATTGAGACTAACAGACCCAAAATTATTTTTTTCATGGTAAAACCCTCTGCTTTTTTATTTTAAAATTCTTTATTACTCTTTTTACTCTTTACCCGACAACATCGCTTTCATATGGCTTGATAGCTTTTGGCCAAGTGTAATTAAATACAAATGCACAACGAGGAAAGCGATAACCGAATAAGCACAAAACGTGTGGATTATCGCCACTGTGCCTATGTGATCAATAAAACCTGCGGCTCGCAGTTCCGGGAAGAAAAAGAAAATCAGTCCAGTCACTATCTGCAATGGTATCAGGACAAATAGCACGCCAAGATAGGCCATTCTTTGTAGTGGATTAAATTTGTTTTCTGGTGACATATGATGAGGATGTGGTTCACCAACAAACACACCATATAAGTAGAATCGCAAGACTCCGTCGATTCCTTTCATATCTGGTACAAATTGCTTCCACTCGCCAGTAGTAAATACCCAAGTAAAGATAAGCACGACGAGCGCGGCCCAGATAAACCCCGCAAAGTGGTGGAAATGAGAACTCTTTCCAAACCCTAATAGATCGATAGTTCCGTGAAGCTCTAGACCGGTCACAATCAGCAGCAATACTAATGCCGCTTGACCCCAATGCCAGAAACGTTCAAACCGTTTAAATATTACAACTGTTTTGTTCATCATAAATTCCTGTAATAGTTACTTCTGGTTAGTCTGTTGTTTACGGCGACGAATAGTGAGTATTCTTCCTAGCGTGTGTAAAATCACACCGGCTAGCCCACCCCAAATTGCGATAACTCCAAACCATTCGACTAGAGTATTGCTGTCGCGGCCGACAAGATAAAAATCATTCAGTCCGTTCAGTCGACTTTCATTGCTATGGCAAGCTGAACATTTCACGGCTTGATCCGCTGGTGCAACCATGTGTTTGATAGGCCAATAGCCGTTAGTTTCAACGAAGTCGTAATTGCCGCTGAATTCGACGTGGTTCAGTTTTGCGCCGGCCTCGAGTGCCTTATCCCAATCCAATGTTGTCCAAAGTGCGCCCGATGATGCTTTACCGTAAAGTTTAATCGGCAATATTCTGTTCAGTTCGGTGTCGTAAGGTTGGTTACCTTTGTGAATCTTAAATGGCCAGATACGTGCTTCAGGATCGTCATAACTACCAGAGGGAGGATTGATATCAATAGGTGCATTATTAGGGTCGATGGTATCGAGCAGAGTCATCTGCTTGAGTTCACCTTTGTACCAACGGTATTCAGGAACGACATTTTTACCCCATGTAAATGTTCCTTTTTTACTCATATAAGAGTGGTTTTCCACGCCATCAAAAACCTGATCTTCTACATACGGTTTACCGTCTTTTGTTTTTCCTGCTGTCGACCAATCCCACGAAAGTTTGGTTAAGTAAGCCCCACGAGCCATCTCTGGTATATGACACGACGTACACGCCACTTTCGCTGTATGATTGTCAATATCTCTATCTTGGTGTGGCGTTGCGCTATGACATGATTCACAAGAGACGTTATTTCCGTCTCGGTCGTCGCGCCCCATATTTAGGTCATGATCCACAAAGGCTTTGCGGTCATTGTAGCGACCTGAAATCTTATGGTCGCTTGTGGTATGGCAGTCCTGACATGCAAAGTCGAGTTTCTCTGGGCTCATATGTACATCTAATGCAAACTCAGGTTGAACGAGAGACATATCAGTATCGCCGTGTTTAACGCCGTTACCACCGCCACCGTTCGCATGACATGCTAAGCAATTTTCTCGCTCTGGATTACCCACATGTGTCGCCACATAAGACAGGTCTACCGCTTTTTGCAACTTGCCACCAATTATCTGGTCTTCATAATATGGATGACCCGATGATGCCGCTGATTTTTTGTAGGTACCGGTTGTATCATGGCATACAAGGCAATCAACGTTCTCTTCTGCTTCTAAATCAAAGTCTTCATTACGCCATCCAAAACCGATGTGACATTGCGTACAGCTTTCGTTTCCTTTTGCCGATACACAATAGTTATTAAAGCCATTCTGAGCCTTACCGACTTTTACACCGTCAACCTCTTTGGACCAGGTCCAGTGAAATGTCTGGTGTAGTTGTTTAGACGCTTCGGTATGACATTCTAAGCACGCCTCAGTCACGTCAGGAGCGTAATCAAACTCTTGCTTTAGCACCTCAAACGTAGAGTGATCTGCCGTACTCGTTATCGAGCTTATTTCTCGTTTTTGCGTCGTGCTCTCCGCTACCCCTGATGCCATGGATAAACCAGCCCAAGAATAGAGTACGACCACCAGCATGATTAATTTTTTCATTTAAAACGTTACCTCTTGGTCAGCATATTCCCATTTAATAGAACAGCTCGGGCTTAAATCCTTTAAAGCTAATGTAGTGTTATATGTAATGCTTATATTTATAATTTAGAACTATCGCTTGAAACAACTAATGACCAAAATAAATAAATTGAACACCAAACAATAAGAAAAAACTAAAACACTTAAAGCTTATATACGTATTACTAATATAATACTAATGTCCATAACTTATCCATGGTTTTTTAAAAGTTCAGCGAAACCTTATAACTAGATCACATACTGTGGCGATAATTCTCATTTCCAAAAATTGATCCCTATCAATGATTCTCTATTTATTCATTAATAACAATCAGTTATAATTACAGTATTGTTATTGGCATATGCTAGTAAAGTGCATCTATAATCCTAAGGTAGTAGAAAAATTGAGGTCTATTCAGGTCCAAATCTTGGTCAATTTTCCGCATGATTTGTTATCTTAAATAACGTTTTGACCGCAAATTTCAATCGTGCTATTTCTCTTCTCATTTTTTAGTTATGACTCCATTCACTTTCTATTCATTTAGTCTCAGATATACTTAAAGAAATTTACTGAGCCGATGACGTTATGCCCAAACTTAAAGTATTCAACTTACTCTTAATATCGCTACTTTCTTGCTCTGTTTCCGCCTCTAATTCAGAGGAGAACGGCCATATGTTGATTCAAGATGAATTTCGTACTGGCACCAGTATCGAATTCGATGAGGATCAAGATGAGGTATATGATGCGGTTAAGAGAGGATTGATTAAGCCTTTTTCCGAGTTATATAGCGCTGTCGATCAACAGTTAAACGGCAGATTGATAAAGGTTGAACTCGATGAAGACGACGATGAATGGGTTTACGAATTAAAAATAATTCACGAAGATAATGTCATTAAGGTCGAGTACAATGCGACAACACTTGAAATAATAGAGATAAAAGGCCGTAACTTACTGAACGTCATAAAGAAATAGAGCCATCATATGAAAATTTTAGTTGTCGAAGATAATCCACAGTTAGGTGAACAAATTGTTTCAACTCTCGAATGCGCAGGATGGGTAGCAGAGTTGGCGCAAGATGGCATTGATGCACTGTATAGAGGTACGTCTGAAGATTGGGACGCAATAGTGCTTGACCTAGGTTTGCCAAAATTAGATGGGCTCACTGTTTTAAAAGGGATACGAGATGAAAATATCAACACCCCTATCATCATCCTCAGCGCAAGAAACAGCCTATCGCACCGTGTTGAAGGCCTTAACGCTGGCGCAGATGACTACTTAACAAAGCCGTTCGAGATGGTTGAACTGGTGGCTAGGGTTCGAGCTCAGTTTCGTCGCTCTTCAGGCCAAGCCTCACCTATTCTTCAGATCGGTGATCTGAGTCTGGATACGCGATCATCAAAGGTTATGTGGCTCAGTCAGGCTGTTGAATTAACGGCCCTTGAGTACAAGGTTATTGCCTATTTTATGCACAATCGTGAAAAAGTAATCTCTCGTACCGAACTCGTTGAACATATCTACAAACAAGATTTTGACCGCGACTCCAATACTATTGAGGTGTTTGTCGGACGTATACGCAAAAAGATTGCACCAGATATAATCAAAACGGTTCGTGGGTTGGGATATCAACTCAATGCAAAGTAAGTTGATCAGCTTTAAACGCTTAAGCATTCGAGGCCGGCTCGTTTTAGCGGCCTGCTTTTGGCTAGGTGGAATGATTGTATCTGCTGGTGTTGTAATACCCAAATTAATTAATGATTACCTCCGTACTGAGGTGATTTCTCAGCTAGATTTGGCTATGGACGAGATTGCCGGCAATCTGATAGTAAACAGCAGTGGTCAACTCACACTTACAGACAGTTTGTCGGACCCTAGATTTAAACAACCGTACAGTGGCGTCTATTGGAATGTAACTGGTTTTAGTCATACGCTACGTTCTCGATCTCTGTGGGACAAAAATATAGAATCAAGAGACAATCAACACTCTTTTGAACTGTTTGGCGCCAAGGGCGAAAAATTACTCTTTATTTCTAAAACAATCTATATACCTGACATAACCGAGCCATTGAACGTAATTGTTGGGGTAGATCAAAATCCACTTGATGATACGCTAGAAATGGTTATCGGCCAGCTTTGGTTAATTTTGTTGCTTCTTTTTGTTGGCATTCTTATTTTTATTTTACTCCAGGTTTCTTGGTCGTTACGACCATTAAACACACTCCAAGACGAGCTGAAGTCTCTAGAAAAAGGTAAGATCGACACCATTACAGGTGACTATCCTGCCGAAGTTTCACCATTAGTTGCTGACCTTAATGCACTGCTCTTTCACTACCAAGAGTTACTGCATAGAGCGCGAAACCATGCCGGTAATCTTTCTCATTCAATCAAAACACCTCTATCAGTATTAAATAATCAAGTTGCCGAGTTATCCGATCCGTCACGTGAAGATTTAATGCATTCGATAAAGCAGGTTCAATCGCAGATCGATTATCATCTCAGTAAGGCGCGAATGGCTGGTTCTATGAACATCTTGTCAGTTAAATCAAATCCTTCTGAACGCATAGACGCAATATCGAGCGCATTTGATAAAGTATATTCGTCTCGCAATCTAGTACTAGTGAATGAACTAGACCATGACTTCGAGGTAGCTATTGAACAAACCGATCTCGATGAGATATTAGGTAACGTGGTTGAGAATGCGTACAAATGGGCCACTACGCTTATACGTATTCACGCGGTAGTAGAGCAAGACTCGCTGACACTTTTTATTGATGATGACGGAATAGGCATTGCCCAGAATCAACTCAATGACATTGTAAAAAGAGGGTATAGGTTAGATGAATCAACACCAGGGTCCGGTTTAGGCCTCAACATTGTGTCTGAAATGATCCATAGTTACCGCGGGGATCTGTCATTTGATAGAAGTAATCTTGGTGGGTTGAGGGTCATACTCAAGTTAGCCCTTGCCCCATAAAAAGGTCAACGCCACCGACAAAACACCATAATAATCTCTTCCTCTTCGAAGAGAAAGATGACAATACGCCTGCAAATAAAGCGCCAAACTTTATTAGGTCACTCCAGCAGCAGGCATTTCGTTGCCATGAACAATAATATTATAGTATCTGAATCTGTTCAGCTTCAATCTCTGGCGTGCTTCCACCTTCGAACTCGCCATATATTCGCAATTTAGTTTCCGCAGTAATAGGAGCGGCTAGATTAATGTCATCATCCAGTTCAACTTCTATCTCTGCTTCTCCATCTGAAAAAATATACGTATCTTTTCGCGTCTGTCGTATCAAGTAGCCTTCCACAATGACCTCTTTTTCTGTGAACATACTTGAATCACTTAATAGGGATTTTACCGATGTGAGGTCCACCGGGCCGTTGAAATTAATCATTTTATTCTGATGGTCGTTGCCCGCCATTACGATTGCTGGCATTAGAATTAGCGAAGCCGCTACGGTTACAATTGTCTTTTTCATTCTATTTCCTCAGTTCACTCTCTGTTTTGATGGTGTTATTAAAACACGTTGATATTGAACCGAGGCTGAGTGATTCATTCATTTTGAGTTCATTGCGAAAAGTATCGAAGGTGTGTCTTCACCTATTTATCTACTTATATTCCCTGTGTTAACAAAAAAACCTCCTGAGATACGCTCTCAAGAGGTTTTTGTTATTTGAAATCTAAATGATTAGGCGACCGATGCTTCGAGTATTATACGACTTTCTTCAAGCGTAATTGCTCGATGCTCACCAAGTGCAACCATACCGTGCGCTTCAAGGTTCGCAAGAACACTTTGAATCGTGGTTGCTTTATCTGATCCATGCTCAGACAGCTGCGTTGCGACATCTAAACTGTGATAGAAGGCTTCGATTGCTTCTATCGTTCTTTCCGCTAAATCGCTGCCTGATTCTAGAGCGAACACATTTGTACCCATTTGCTCTAGTTTTGCTCGTTTTACTTCAATCTGGTTGCGATACAATGCAGGTTGAATGATAGCAAGTGAACGAGCGTGATCAACGCCATATAACGCGGTTAATTCATGGCCGATCATATGCGTTGCCCAGTCCTGGTCCACACCAGCACCGATTAAACCTGATAGTGCCTGATTTGCTGTCCACATTAGGTTACTACGCCAACCATCATTGTCACGATTGTTATAGTCTTTTGCTAAGGTCATTAGGTTACGTAAAAGCACTTCTGAGTAACCATCTTGAACCATTGCACCCTCTTTTTGCGTCGAGACATACAACTCACACGTATGTACCCACGCGTCTACCAATCCATTTCTCAGTTGGCGTTCAGGAAGCGACTTCATGGTATCTGGGTCTAATACGGCAAAAATAGGCTGAACCGCTGGTGAACCAAACGGAAGTTTCGTTTTAGTCGCCGCTTTAGTTAATACCGCGCCTGCGTTCGATTCTGAACCTGTTGCAGGGAGAGTTAATACCGCAGCAAGAGGCACCGCTTCTGTAACTTTATGTTTACCTAATAGGATATCCCAACCATCACCATCATATTTTGCCGCTGCAACGGCGTATTTAGAACCATCAATAACCGAGCCCCCGCCAACAGCGAGAACGAAATCTATTGCCTGTTCTTTAATTATTGCAACCGCTTTATCCATCGTTTCTACTGTTGGGTTAGGCTCAACACCTGAAAACTCTTGCCACTGGTGCTCAGACAATGCCGCCACAACTTGATCATAAACGCCATTGCTCTTAATCGAGCCACCGCCGTAGATAACCAATACTTTTTTGTCTGTTGGTATCTGTTGTTTTATTGCGGCTATCTGACCTTGGCCAAACATTATCGTTGTTGAGTTCCCATAGGTAAATTCCATGATTTTCTCCATCGTTTAATTCTGATTATATAGGTAGCAGTGAGCGAACACTCGACTCTTGCATTGCATATTACTGACAATCATACTGTAGATGAATACCTATTTATGTCAAATAGTTGCCCAAAAGTATCATTTTTGTTATTTTGAACAGATATTAATGAAAAGGTTCACCATGAAGCAATTCGTCCGTTATATGGATTCATACGTTGATAACAAACAATTGGGTCAGCTCGAAGGCTTAGTTAACACGGTGATACCGGGTGTCAAATTTTATCGATCAGGTAGATCACGTCCAAGAGAGCCCCTTGTCTATGAGTCAGGAATAGTCGTTATCGGTCAAGGTATCAAGAACATTTATCTCGGTGAACACAAAATGACATATGGCCAAGGCGATTTTGTTGTGTTCGGTGTCCCACTGCCACTTGAATGTGAATCCGAAGCAGAAAATAACAAACCAATAATGGGCCTTAAGATCGATATAGCACCAAAACAACTCCATTCGATAATAAACCATATTGACCAATACGACTCCGAAATTATTGCCCCCTTAAGCCGCAGCTGCCTTGGTATGAACTGCATGTCAATGTCTGATCCATTAGAAGATGCCTTTTCGAGGCTTATGAAGGTTTTACAGCATGATTCAGAAGCCGAATTTCTTGGGGAAGACATCGTAAAAGAAATCATCTATCGAGTGCTCAAAGGTCCGATGGGACATATCTTATATGAACGGGCGAATACTGAAGGTAATTATGCAAAGCTTGCAAAAGTTTTGGACCGATTGCATTCAGATTATGCGTCACCACTCACGGTCGATGAACTCGCTGCTGAGGCCTTTATGAGTGTCCCCGCCTTTCATCGTGTATTTAAGCAGGTGACAACGGAGTCCCCTCTTCAATACCTGAAGAAAGTCCGATTAAGCAAGGCTCGCGATTTGATCATGCTTGATGGATGCCGCGCATCTGAAGCCGCACGTATTGTTGGCTACAATAGTGCTTCGCAATTTAGCCGTGAGTTTAAGCGCCATTTCAACTATTCACCCGGAGCCACTCAAGCCCACGCGGTTTAATTTAGGAATGACGAACGTTGATGGCATTAAGGCCTAGACGTAAAAAAGCCCTAGCATTTCTGCTAAGGCTTTTACAAATTGGAGCGACACATCGGGTTCGAACCGATGACCTCAACCTTGGCAAGCGTTTCTTCTCTACCATGTTATGCACTTCATTATATCCTTGTGCCCCATTATTCGCTGGGCGGAGGAAGAGAATGACGAACGTTGATGGCGTTGAGGCCTAGACGTAAAAAAGCCCTAGCATTTCTGCTAAGGCTTTTACAAATTGGAGCGACACATCGGGTTCGAACCGATGACCTCAACCTTGGCAAGCGTTTCTCCTCTACCATGTTATGCACTTCATTATATCCTTGTGCCCCATTATTCGCTGGGCGGAGGAAGAGAATGACGAACGTTGATGGCGTTGAGGCCTAGACGTAAAAAAGCCCTAGCATTTCTGCTAAGGCTTTTACAAATTGGAGCGACACATCGGGTTCGAACCGATGACCTCAACCTTGGCAAGCGTTTCTCCTCTACCATGTTATGCACTTCATTATATCCTTGTGCCCCATTATTCGCTGGGCGGAGGAAGAGAATGACGAACGTTGATGGCGTTGAGGCTTAGACGTAAAAAAGCCCTAGCATTTCTGCTAAGGCTTTTACAAATTGGAGCGACACATCGGGTTCGAACCGATGACCTCAACCTTGGCAAGGTTGCGCTCTACCAACTGAGCTAGTGTCGCAGTGCTGTATTCATAGAATACAGACTTTATTAGATGGTGCCCCGGGCCGGACTTGAACCGGCACAGCGCGAACGCCGAGGGATTTTAAATCCCTTGTGTCTACCAATTCCACCACCAGGGCACGCAATTCTTTCTTGCTATGCTACTAACTGATTTTAGTTAGACACCATCTTGATACTGACGAGTCAATATCGCAAATTTCGTTTCTATAAAGCGTTTAACTTCGCTTCCAGAACAGGGCTGTACTTTACTGGATTCAGAAAATGAGTCAACCAAAAATTATTAACTTTTTAACCGTATGACTATTTTTTAATCTCAAAGAGGAAAAAATAGTCATTTAGAATTAAAACTACATAGAAAGCGTCAACTTACCGGGGTTACTATTTTTTAATGCGTTAAGCGCTTCACCATCTAGTTGGACATTTGCAAACCAATAAGGTGCGTGTTTATCTACAAACGCTGAACTTCTGCCTAGCATGTCATAGATAGCAAATGCCCTAGCCTGCCCTAGTGCAACACCATGCAGGCTTCTCTTCAATATAGGTGTATCAGATACGTCTTCCAGCAAAGCACCCCGTAGGTGCAAGACTCGTTGATCCCATTCAATATGCTGAACTATCCTTTCGGTCAATAGCCTATCTAGTTTATAAATAACATTAGGCAATACAGCTAATGTTGGTTTTACTTCTGCGCACGCAAAATAAGATTCCATGTCTTCATTCTCTCTGCACTCTTTCATTACGCTGACAAGCGCGTCTTCAAAGAATTGCGAAAAATAATTACAAATGGCGATTTGCGCTAAAGAACGGATGGTTCCGAGAAGAATACCTTCGTCTGGCTCCTTATACCCTGCTTTTACTAAGCGTAGTCTCGTGACGTTCGCGGTAACAATCAGTTGCTGCCATAACTTAGGTGACATTATTTTAGTATTTTTATCTGACCATCTGAGTAACGGTTTCGCCATGAGTACTGGAAATAGCCTACGGCAGTTATTTATACCGATATAACCAATGGCAATGTTAGGGTCGTTCGTGTGTTTGGGGGATTTACCAAGTAACTCACAAAACTTCGAATTACCAACCAGATCAAGTACATTAGATTTAAGCGACTGGCTTAACGCTGTTAATGAACCCAGCTTTGAAAAATTTAATGAAGCTGAATAAGCAAATGAACTGAAATGGTCAAACTGCGGAAAGCCCCAAATAAGTCTATCAACCGATAATGTAGAAAGCTTCTCTATCATCAACCTCTCTGTTTTCATTGCTACACGTGTTACCACTTTATCTAAAATGAATTGTCGCTCTTCTAATCGCTCTTGCCTTTCAATTACTTTTAATTTTTCGCACTGCAAAAGCACCCTTTGATTTTCCGTGATACGTTCTTTTTCTTCAAAAATAACCGATTCACAATACTCACCTTGAGCGCTTAATATGGTGTCTACATCAGCTTGATCTACCAAATATCGCATACTAACAAGCCATTGAGCATGTCGAATTAAAGTCTGCTCAGCTATTTTTCTAGCGACACTCTCAGCTTCGGTGTTGTACCGTTTATTCGTGAATAATCGTTCGGCTGTACTTTCTTTAGGCAATTGTTTTTCCGGTATATAAAGATAACAGGTTAATACCTGTAACATGTATTAACAATTACAGCACATAAACAATGATTGTGTTAATTGGTGGCTTTATTCAGACATAAACGCATAGTCTTCTAATCACATTAATCCAGCAGGAAACGTAATTCACACGGCTGACACAAATACTTTCTAAAAATATCATTTTTATTTTTACACATAATATCAATTGGTTAATTATCAATTAATCCTTACGCAGCATAGGGTTACATATGTTCGTCCCAAAAATCATGCGTTGTACTACCATAATCGCCAACTTCAGAAACCACAGTAATGCTAAAAAGACTTGAACTGCGTCACAAAATCGTCTACAAATTAGGCATTATGTTTGGTATCTATAGGAAAAATAAATGTTGAAGAAGCGCTTTTTTAAAACTAAAGACGAAGTAGAAGTAACATTCGAGTGGCCTCAAAGTGAAGAAACCAGTGTCGCAATCGCAGGTGATTTCAATAGTTGGGAAGCGACTCCAATGAAATTGAACAAAAAGAACAAAGCATTCACTCTAAAGCTTCGTTTGCCAAAAGGCGACACGTTCCAATTTCGCTATCTAATCGATGGTGAAAGCTGGGAGAACGATCAAGCTGCAGATGACTATGTAAGAAATAGCTTTGGCACTGACAACAGTCTAATTTCGACAGTAGAAGCTGCATAGTAGGCGGAAACAATCATATTCCAAAAGGAAGCACTTGTGCTTCCTTTTTTGATTCTACTGTTTGGTATTGATCGCTATTGTTTCATCAATATCCAGACGTAAAAAAGCCCTAGCATTTCTGCTAAGGCTTTATTACAAATTGGAGCGATACATCGGGTTCGAACCGATGACCTCAACCTTGGCAAGGTTGCGCTCTACCAACTGAGCTAGTATCGCAATTCATTCCATAAAGAAATGGAGGCGCGTCCCGGAATCGAACCGAGGTCCACGGATTTGCAATCCGCTGCATAGCCTCTCTGCCAACGCGCCGTTGTATCTCTTCTTGCCAGAGAAACTTATTCAGTTCCTCTTGAGTACGGGAGGCATTTTACGGATTCACCGAGGTGAGTCAACACTATTTTTATTTTTTTGTATCGTTTGGTTACTTTGCGATCAGTTCTGCTAAGATTGATTACTTTAGTAGCATAAATTCGCTATAAATCCGTAAGATAACTTGCCAGTTCTCGTACCCAATACCCTACTTACCTTCTTTAGAGACAAAAAAAGCGAGCCACTGCTCGCCTTTAAATCACTCTCAAACTTATTGGTGTTTCTTATCTAACAGGTCACCCTTCGCTGCCGCTAGATATTGAATCATAGACCAATAAGTTAGTATCGTTGCAATATAAAGTGCCGCATAACCAACCCAAACCATCCAATCATCATAACGCCATATTAACACCCATAAAGCAAACATCTGCGCCACGGTTTTGACTTTCCCAACCCATGAAACCGCCACACTAGCTCGCTTGCCAATTTCTGCCATCCATTCTCGCAATGCAGATATAATGATCTCTCGTGAAATCATGGTGACAGCTGGAATGGTTATCCAGATAGTCTCGTAATGCTCGGTAATTAAAATAAGAGCTGTTGCGACCATTACCTTATCGGCAACAGGATCAAGAAAAGCACCGAAGCGAGAAGTTTGACCCAGTTTACGGGCGAGCATGCCATCGAAATAATCTGTGACAGCAGCAAACCAAAAGACCATTGCCGCAGCAAAAGGAGCCCAACTGTAGGGAAGATAAAAAACAATGACCAAAACTGGTATTAACGCCAATCGTAATAAAGTAAGTATATTTGGTATGGTAAAACGCATTATAGTTAGCTCTTGTAAACCGCGAGGTAATGGTGCGGGAAAAATACTATTCTTTCAATGACTGATGTATCTTTTCTGCTAAAGAAAGACTAATTCCCGGTATTTTGCTTATATCTTCTACACTTGCTCGCTTGAGTTCCTGAAGCCCACCCATAAATTTGAGCAATGATTGGCGTCTTTTGGGCCCGATACCCTCAATGCCTTCTAAAGAACTGGTTCTTCTCGTCTTCGCACGTTTTGCTCTATGCCCGGCAATTGCATGATTATGACTTTCGTCTCTAATATGTTGAATTAAATGTAAAGCAGGCGCGTCACTTGGCAGATTAAACTCATCGCCTTCAATCGTAATCAATGTTTCTAGGCCGGGCTTTCTCGTTACACCTTTTGCAATACCAATAAGCCTTGGACGTTTGGGCCAATCTTCCCAATGGGAAGAAAGAATCTGATGCGCGCGATTGAGTTGGCCTTTACCACCGTCAACGAAAACAATATCAGGGATTTTCTCCACATCCAGCTGTTTACTATACCGTCTATCCAGAACTTGTCCCATCGCCGCATAATCATCCCCACCCGTGATACCCGTTATGTTATAACGTCTATACTCTGACTTGACTGGCCCTTCATGGTTAAATACAACGCAAGAAGCGATGGTACTTTCACCCATCGTGTGGCTTATATCAAAACACTCCATGCGACGAATTGATTCGATGCCTAGTTCATCTTGTAGAGCCGATACGCGCTGGTTAATCGTCATCTTGTGATTTATTTTGGTTGTAATGGCGGTCAACGCATTGGTATTGGCAAGTTTTAAGTACTGCCCACGGGTCCCTGTTGGATCTTGATGGAATGATACTTTCCGCCCTGCTAGCTTAGTGAGCGCTTCTTGCAATGGTTCACCTTCGGTAAACAGCCCTTTATTTAGCACAATACGAGTAGGTATGGTACGCGCTTCATTGTGTCCAAGATAATACTGACTCAAAAAGCTATAAAACACTTCTTCTCTTTCCGTGTTATTAGGTATCTTGGGAAAGTGGCTTCGGCTGCCTAATATTTTGCCTTGTCTAACCATCAATATATGAATACACGCTAGCCCGTTTTCTTGCGCGAATCCTAAAATATCTAAGTCATCCATACTATCTTCAGAGACAAACTGTTGTTCTTGCACTCTTCTTATTGCCTGGATTTGATCTCTTAGTTTTGCTGCATCTTCAAATCGAAGCGCTATACTAGCTTGCTCCATCTTGTCGACAAGTTCAGAGATAACCTGCTTGTCTTTGCCTTGCAAAAACAGCCGAACCATACCAACGAGTTCTGAGTACTCATCATCGCTAATGAGATTAGACACACATGGCGCCGCACAACGTCCGATTTGATACATTAAGCAAGGCCGAGTGCGATTACCATAAACGGTATCTTCACATTGTCTTACTGGGAATATTTTTTGTATCAAATGCAATGTTTCTCTAACAGCCCCTGAGTCGGGATACGGACCAAAATACTCACCCTTACGTTTTTTGGCACCTCGGTGAGAGGACAAACGGGGATGCTTATGGGCGCTTATGAAAATATAGGGGTAGGATTTATCATCTCGTAACAACACATTATATTTCGGCAAATACTGCTTAATATAGTTGTGCTCAAGAATCAGAGCTTCCGTTTCCGTATGGGTAACAGTAACGTCAATCTTTACGATATGGCTAACTAAAGCGCGCGTTTTTTCACCGTCAACATTTTTACGAAAGTAACTAGAAAGCCTTTTTTTAAGGTCTTTTGCTTTACCCACATAAATAATATCAGACTCGGCGTTATACATTCTGTATACGCCGGGCTGATTTGTGACAGTATTTAGAAAAGAGGATGAATCAAAACTGTTCGACACTACAATGTCTCAGTATCTAGCATTCCATGACGAATGGCCAAATGAGTTAACTCCACATCACCATTGATATCTAATTTACTGAACAATCTATAGCGATAGCTGTTGACTGTTTTAGGGCTCAGATTTAGTTGCTCTGAAATATCCGTTACTCTTTGTCCTTTCGTAATCATCAGCATGATCTGTAACTCACGCTCCGAAAGATCTTTAAACGGATTTTCAGATGCTGAAGAAAACTGACTTAATGCCATCTGTTGAGCAATTTCCGGGGAAATATAGCGTTGTCCGCTATGGACCATTCGAATCGCGTTCACCATTTCGTCTGGGGCAGCCCCCTTTGTAAGATAACCAGCAGCCCCTGCTTGCATTACCTTTGTCGGAAATGGATTTTCAGTATGTACCGTCAATACAATGATTTTTACATCAGGATTAAACCGTAATATTTTTTTTGTCGCTTCCAAACCGCCAATACCCGGCATATTCATGTCCATGAGTATGACGTCCGCATGATTGTTGCGACACCATTTTACAGAATTTTCACCGCTTTCAGCTTCCCCTGCTACGTTCATTCCACGGACGTCTTCAATTATACGTCTTATCCCTGTGCGAACTAGCTCGTGATCATCTACAAGGAAAACATTTATCAAACTTGTATCTCCACACTACCAACCTCTGCTAACCGAATCTCAATTTGAGAAATGGTACGCAATACTATAACGATTTTAACCTATTTTAGACAAGAATGCTTAACTACATATGAGTCGTAGCACAAACTTTCATTATTTTTTATAGTGACTATTTATCAACTAATTAATTTAACGCCGATTTTTATATCAATCGTTAATTATTCGATACAACACTACGCTACCAACTGGCTATTTGCCAACAATAATTGCTACTATCCAAGCATGTTCAGTACCTAAGGCTACAAATTGAATCTACAAAAAGGGTTTATCCTTACACGCCACGCCCGAGATATCAAAGGGTCAACTTTGATTGAGCTGTGGCTAAATACACCTGAGGGGCCAACTCAACTAAAGATTCAATCTGAAAAAAGCCTTTTTTTCATAAAAGCCACTGACTTGTCAAAAGTCCAAAGCCTTTGCTTGGAACACAGACAGAAATTAGAATTTAAGCCGCTTGAATTAAAAGACTTTCTACAAAACGCGGTCGTCGCTTGTTACAGCGAAAACCAATACCTAAAAACCCAAATCTTAACTCTGCTCACCTCTAATGATATCGAAACAATCGAATCCGACGTTCGCCTAGCAGATCGATATTTGATGGAACGATTTATTCAAGGGGGCATTGAGTTTACCGGTTATAAAACAGCAAAGAATGGCTACACCCAGATAACGCAAGCGAAATGCCGTAAGGGTGCGTACCACCCAAACCTAAGCTATGTCTCATTGGATATTGAATGTTCAGAAAATGGCATTCTATATTCCGTCGGATTGGCTTCACCTCTTGATAATCGTGTGATTATGATTGGCTCACCAGAACCTTGCGAAACTCCAGTTCAATGGGTTGAAAATGAAAAGATGTTGTTAGTCGCACTCATAGATTGGTTTAAACACTACGACCCAGACCTCATTCTTGGTTGGATGGTGGTGGATTTTGATTTCAGGTTATTAGTCAAACGGGCCGAATGGCATGGACTTAAACTCGCCATTGGTAGAGGAAATCAAAATGCTTATTTCAGGCAATCCAACCAAACGCAACAGGGGTTCATTTCTATTCCTGGTAGAGTGGTATTGGATGGTATTGATACGCTTAAAACCGCCACCTATTCGTTCCGTTCTTGGTCTTTAGAGTCCGTTTCTCAAGAACTGCTTTCCGAAGGTAAGGCAATACATAACGTCCACGACAGAATGGCAGAAATAAACAACATGTTCCGCCATAACAAACCGGCATTAGCAAAATACAATTTGCAAGACTGTGTGTTAGTAAATCGAATTTTCCAACATACTCATCTAATAGAATTTGTCATTGAACGTTCAAGGTTAACTGGTATAGAACTAGACCGCATGGGTGGATCAGTCGCCGCATTCACTAATCTATATTTGCCACAGCTTCACCGGGCTGGCTACGTAGCCCCTAGCCTTCAGAGCGAAAACTGGCAGGCCAGTCCTGGTGGTTACGTGATGGATTCTTTACCGGGATTGTACGATTCTGTTTTGGTACTGGATTTTAAGAGCCTTTATCCTTCTATCATCCGTTCGTTCTTAATTGACCCTCTAGGGTTAGTAGAAGGCCTCAAACTGACAGCAGGGAATAAACAAGACCAAGCGGTAGAAGGATTTGTTGGTGGGCAGTTTCACCGAACCAAGCACTTTCTCCCAAAAATGATAGAAGATTTATGGTCAGCGAGAGATAATGCCAAGAAAAACAATGAGAAAGCTTTTTCGCAAGCCATAAAAATCATTATGAATTCTTTTTACGGTGTACTCGGCTCGTCTGGATGTCGTTTTTTCGATGTCCGCCTTGCTTCCTCTATAACCATGCGCGGACATGAAATAATGAAGCGCACAAAGCAGTTAATCGAACAAAAAGGGTACATTGTTATTTATGGTGATACTGACTCAACCTTTGTCTCCCTGACCCGCGCCTTACCGACATCTGAAGCAGACGAAATAGGCAAAGAATTAATCGATCATATAAACGATTGGTGGACCAACCATATACAGCAGAAATATGGTCTCAGCTCTTGTTTAGAGCTCGAGTATGAAACCCATTACCGAAAATTTTTGATGCCAACGATTCGAGGTTCCGAAACAGGTTCTAAGAAACGTTATGCCGGACTTATTGGCGAGGGTAAGGCGGAACATATTGTATTCAAAGGGCTAGAAAGTGTGCGCACCGACTGGACGGTATTATCTCAGCAGTTCCAGCAAGAACTCTACGAAATGATTTTTCATGATATTGATCCAACTGACTATATTCGTCGTTATGTAGAAGCAACACTCAATGGTGAATATGACGATAAACTTACCTACCAGAAAAGGTTGAGGCGTAAGCTCAGCGAGTATCAAAAAAACGTACCACCTCAAGTTAAAGCGGCTCGTATGGCAGATGAAATTAATGCAAAATTAGGCAGACCTCTTCAATATCAAAACCGAGGTCGTATCGAATACGTAATAACGTTAAACGGGCCGGAACCAGAAGAATACAGACAGAGTGCCATTGATTATCAGCATTACATTGATAAGCAACTATTGCCCGTTGCCGATGCAATATTGCCCTTTATCGGGCTTGACTTTGAGAGCATAAACGCGCCACAGTTGGGCCTATTTTGATCTCAGTGAACCGTTTTAATGTTCATTGGATTGACACTAACCAATCCTAAACTCTGTTTTCTTATAAGCTTTAACCAACCAGCTACCATAGCTATCCAAGATCCCAATAATGGAGCGTTTAGGTATATATCGACCAGAAAGTAGAATATTGAGCCGCTCAATCTCTATATGCTTGTTTGGATAGTAATTTAGAAACTTCTCACCGCATTCGGCTGGATCGTCATACCAACCTTTGTCTTTATTCATGATCACTGAGTAACTTGCTCTGAGTAATTTTTTGGCGATGATTACTTGGAGTTTAATCTGCTCCTCTCTGTTTGTTGCTTGTGCGATTTTTTTCCGATAAGTTGCAATCCACTCATCGACATCCATATTCCAAAACTTAGCGATCTCCCAACTCGGCTCAAATTCGCCGTAACGAGTTGACAAGTCATCGCCGGAAACACAAACACAGCAGTGTTTCAGCATGAAACCCCAAGTGATAACACTTTCTATCGCTAAAATATTTTTGACCAAAGGGAACTGAAAAGATAAGTCAGTGATCAACGGAAAGGCTTTTTTATATCGCCATTTTATCGTGCTCAATAACGTCTGAAACCTTGCATCCGGTTGACGTCTTGTTACCACCACCAAATCAAGGTTAGATTTACCAGGCACGGCGCACTTTCTCGCCACGCTGCCATAAAGGTAGATACTATGGAGGTTACTACCTAACCCGCTTTCAAGCGCTGGAATTAATTCTTGAATGACTCTACGATATTCTTCTTGCCAAGGGGCGCTCGGATCTATCACTGGTAATGGCACAAAGTTACTCGCTATTGGTCGTTAATGATTAAAAAAAAACCTAAAATGGTAAAAACCGAATATAAACCTTATTTTGAGCTCAATTATGCCTTGTAAATATTGGATTTAAAACCAGAGGTTGTATTCTATTCCTTGTGCCCCAATTTATTGGTCAACTTATACATTTAAAGGTCAGAACGATGACAAAGGCTAGTGATATAAAAAAAGGCTTTGCGGTAAGCCTAAACGGTAAAATTTTACTTGTTAAAGATTTCGACATCACCACTCCCGGTGGCCGTGGCGGAGCGAAAATCTATAAATTTCGCTTCAAAGATTTAATGACAGGCGGCAAGGTAGAAGAAGGGTTTAAGAGTGATGAGCTTTTAGAAACCGTTGATATGACAAAGCGCAATGTGATGTTCTCTTACATTGACGGTGATGAGTATGTCTTTATGGATAACGAAGATTACACTCAGTACAACTTCAACGGCGATGACATCAAAGAAGAATTACTATTTATCAACGAAGAGACACAAGGAATACAGGTTGTATTGATCAATGACAAATCTGTTGCTATTGAGCTGCCCGCTTCCGTTGAAATGGTCATCGAAGAGACGGACCCTTCTATCAAGGGCGCTTCTGCTTCTGCGCGTTCTAAGCCTGCTCGCTTCGCGACGGGACTCACTATTCAGGTACCTGAATACATTGGGTCTGGCGACAAAGTGAAAATCAACACCGCCGAAAGCAAATACACGAGCAGAGCAGATTAGGAACAAGCATATGGTAGATAACAACGAAGGTAATCAAAACGCCCAAGAAGAACTGATTTCATATGATGATGTTATTGACGTCGCATACGATATCTTCTTAGAAATGGCACCTGATAACCTAGAACCTGCAGATGTGATTCTATTCACCGCACAGTTCGAAGACCGAGGCGCAGCAGAGTTGGTTGAAACTGGTGATGATTGGGCAGCAGAAGTCGGCTTTGAAGTAGACAAAGAAGTCTATGCTGAGGTTCGCATTGGCTTAGTGGATGAAGAATCGGATGTACTTGATGATGTGTTTGCCAGAATGCTCGTTAGCCGTACTCCAGAGCATAAGTTCTGTCATGTTTTTTGGAAAAGAGAGTAAACTTTAATTAAACGCAAAAACGGGTTACACCATGTATAACCCGTTTTTTATTATTCATCTATTATTTATCGTTTACGTTATTTTCTTACTTTACGATTTCTATTTCCACGACCTTTAGGGGCTGTCACTCTTTCTTCATGACGTCTAACTGCGCGGCGAATTTTCTGATGACGTGAACGTTCGCGTTTACGAGATGTATTGTTTTTATCTAGATCTATCACTGTATTCTTTTCTGGCTTCAATTCAACTAACTCACGCAAGTAGTTAACTTCTTTCAGTTCAAGTTCCATCCAACCACCACGTGGTAGCGTTTTCTCTAGGTAAATATCACCATAACGAACACGCTTTAATCGACTTACTGTTGTGTTTTGTGACTCCCATAAGCGACGAACTTCACGGTTACGTCCTTCGTTAATCACCACGTAGAAAGTATGGTTCATACCTTCACCACCGGCATAAACAACATCTTCGAATCGTGCCATGCCGTCTTCAAGTTTCACACCCTGAACAACATTGCGAACCTTTTTCTCGTCTATTTCACCAAATACGCGGACTAGATATTCACGCTCTACCTGACGGCTAGGGTGCATCAAGCGGTTGGCTAACTCACCGTCTGTAGTAAATAACAGTAAACCAGATGTATTTGCATCCAGACGCCCTACAGAGATCCAGCGTGCACCACGAATTTTAGGCAAGCGATCAAATACAGTTCTACGACCTTCAGGATCAGAACGAGTACATAACTCGCCTTCAGGTTTGTAATACGCCAATACACGACATACCTCATCGTCATCTTCTTTAATAGAGATAACATGTCCGTCCATACGGATAACTGAATTATCGTCTTCTAGGCGCTCACCGAGCTTCGCAACTTTACCGTTAACACTTACACGGCCTGATTTGATTAATGTTTCTAGTTCACGCCTTGAACCGTGACCGGCTCTGGCTAAAATTTTCTGTAGTTTTTCGCTCATCAATATACCTGTTGTTGTCGTCTTCACAGACGTCAGTAATTTAAAAAATTGTCTCTTGCACGACTTGCATCGAACAAACAAAACTGCAATAAAAATGCGGTCGGCGATTATACATTATTTTCATAAGAATTAGATAGCGATTTGACCGATTTCAATAAAGAAAAAGGAGCCGAAGCTCCTTTATTTGGTTCTATTTGAATGGAGATGGGTCACCTGCACCCAATCTCAGTACCACAGGTTCATCATCACTAAAATCAATGACCGTTGTTGGCTGCTCTCCCAGATAACCACCATTCATTATCAGATCAACCGTGTGCTCTAGTTTATCTCTGATATCTTCTGGATCTGATTCCGCAACATCACTTCCTGGCAAAATCAGGGTGGTCGACATTAATGGTTCACCCAAGGCTTCTAATAAATCAAGAGCAATACGGTTGTCAGGAACCCTTATACCAATTGTTTTACGCTTCGCATTCATCAGTCTGCGTGGAACTTCTTTAGTCCCTTTAAAAATAAAAGTATAGGCACCAGGCGTATTATTTTTTAGCAAACGGAATGCGGTGTTATCAACGCGTGCATATATTGACAATTCAGAAAGATCTCGGCAGAGAAGCGTAAAATTGTGTTTGTCATCCAGTTTACGAATACGACAAATAGTGTCTAATGCTTGTTTATTTTCTAGCTGACACCCAAGTGCGTAACCAGAATCGGTTGGGTAGACAACAACACCACCAGTTCGAATAATCGCAACCGCTTGGCTAATCAACCGAGCTTGCGGATTGTCTGGGTGTACATAAAAAAATTGACTCATGATAATTCCTCACTACCGACGCATCGGTATCTTAGGTTGGGTTTATACCCCAATCTTTCCATATTGGATCTACACCAGAAGGTAACCAAAGATTACGTCCCAGCTCCGTCCAAGGGGATGGATAATGAAAATCGGACCCTTGGGACGCTAATAGGTTGTATTGTATAGCATAATCGGCAAGGTTTCGCCTTTCTTGTTGACCTTGTTGAGGCAACGCGATTTCCATTCCGTTTCCACCTGCTTCCACAAAGGCTGATATCAAGCGTTTGGTCCACTTAGCGGTTAACTGATATCGTCCCGGATGCGCCAGAACTGCATCACCTCCAGCGGCATGAATAGCCGCAACCGCCTCTGCTATAGAACACCAGTTCGGCGGTACATAACCGGGCTTGTCTCGCGTTAAGTATTTTTTAAAAACCTGCTGCATGGTTTTCGCATAACCATTATCCACAAGCCACTTTGCAAAGTGAGATCGCGTAAGGGGGGCACCTGATGCGATTTCTTTTACCTCGGCTAACACCGTTTCTTTAGTGACCTTCGCAAGCCTTAGTGCCATCAGTTCAGAGCGTTCTGCTCTTCTCTGCTTTTGCTCTTGTATAAGAGTCAGTAGTTCAAGGTTGCATTCATCTATATTTAATCCGACTACGTGGATATCTTTATTTTGCCAGACCGTCGAAATCTCAATGCCACGAATCAGCTTAATATTCAGTTTGTTATTATCAACATATTCAAAGGCAGGCGCTAAGCCATCTATCGTATCATGGTCAGTAATCGCTAGAACGCGTACGTCAAATTCAATTGCCCTATCGACGATTTCCGTCGGAGTTAATCGTCCATCAGAGGCGGTTGTATGGCAGTGTAGATCAATTTTCATTTAATACTTGACTTTAGTCTCTAGTACTAGTTTACTAGTACAACTTTCAAATAGGAATAATACACTATGTTACAAGAATCTAACCAAAAGCCTAGCGATAAAAGAGCAGACATTGTGTCTGAGCTTCGTTGGTGGCGTATCGGTTTTGGGACTTGACGGGGTAACGATACTGTTTGATATACAGAATTTAGTTTAAAACCCGTCTATACGACGGGTTTTTTTATTGCTTCCACTTACTCATTTTTGAACCTAACGTTGATGACAATTTATTTTACAGAGATAACTTGTTAACTGAACAAAATAGCAACAGTTTGATTTCATTAATTATTGGGTAGCGTAAGTGTTTATGAGAAACTGGGGGCAACCGCTCCAAATTTAGCATTATCAGAGGATGTCTTATGAATAAGGCGATTCAAATTACACAAAAGGGCAAATTAGATGTTATCTCTCTATCTGTTCCTTATTCCGAAGACCCAACTCGCCTTTTTCAAGTGCTGTGTGCGGACAAAACAAATAGCCTCCTTTTAGAATCAGCGGATATCGATTCAAAAGAAGATCTAAAGAGCATGTTGTTGATAGATGCGGCTGTGCGCGTGGTTTGCAATGGGCACCATGTTGAGATGCAACCACTGTCTCTAAATGGCATTAACGCCTTAGCGCGAATTGCTTCACATGTCACCGCAAATGTTGCCATCAATAAAGAGGGTGAAAACCTACAACTAGATTTTCCTCAAGCTGACACAAATATAGATGAAGACAGCCGTTTAAAAGAGGCGTCTTCATTCGATGCTTTGCGTATTATTCAACACAGCTTTGATACCGAGAATAAGGACACCTTCGCTTTATTTATTGGTGGGCTTTTCTCGTACGATTTGGTTGCGAACTTCGAACCTCTAGGCCATGCTGAACAAACGAACAGCTGTCCAGATTATGTCTTTTACTTAGCCGAAACACTGATGGTTATAGACCACCAATCGCAGACCTGTTTGGTTCAGGGATCTGTATTTGATGGTACAGAAGCATCCACTAACCAAATACAACAACGGTTAACGGAAATCTGTGACCACAGTGAAGACCCCGCACCTTTGCGAGATACCGTTAAATTAAAGGCGTGCGAAGCGACCCCGAGTGTATTAGACGAAGACTTTTGTCAAACGGTTCGCGATCTAAAACAATATGTGATTAAAGGTGATGTTTTTCAGGTCGTCCCTTCGAGAAGATTCACATTGCCCTGCCCCTCGCCTTTGGGCTCCTATAAAGGGCTCAAAAAAAGCAATCCTAGCCCTTATATGTTCTACATGCATGACGAGCTGTTTACCCTTTTCGGCGCGTCACCAGAAAGTGCACTAAAATATTCCTCTGAAACCAATCAAGTGGAAATATATCCCATTGCTGGGACTCGACGTCGCGGCAAAAATCCGGATGGTTCCATTAACTTAGATTTAGATGGCCGTATTGAACTCGACCTCCGTAGTGATATGAAAGAAAACGCTGAACATATGATGTTGGTAGATTTAGCAAGGAATGATGTTGCTCGTATTAGTACTGCAGGTACACGCCACGTGGCGGACCTTTTAAAGGTGGATAGATACAGCCATGTCATGCACTTGGTCTCTCGCGTCGTTGGTCAACTTCGCGATGACTTAGACGCGCTGCATGCTTACCAAGCCTGCATGAACATGGGTACGCTAACTGGCGCACCAAAAATTCGCGCAATGCAGCTTATCCGGGACGTTGAAAAAGTGCGACGTGGCAGCTACGGAGGCGCCGTTGGTTATTTCACCGGACAAGGCGACCTAGACACCTGTATTGTTATCCGAGCCGCTTATGTAGAAGATGGTATTGCACAAGTACAGGCGGGTGCAGGCGTAGTCTACGATTCAGACCCTCAAGCCGAAGCCGACGAGACTCGCGGTAAAGCGCAGGCGGTTATTTCCGCTATCCAACTCGCACATACGGAGTAAGTGACATGGCGAATTTAGTGTTCATCGACAACTTTGATTCCTTCACTTACAACCTAGTGGATCAATTCCGTTCTCTCGGACATAACGTGACGATATATCGTAATAATATCGCTGCCACAACCATTGAAATTGCCATCGCTCAATTAAACAACCCTGTCATTATTCTGTCTCCCGGCCCCGGTGCACCTTCCGACGCAGGGAGTATGCCCGAGTTACTTCAGTTAATGAAAGGTAAAGTGCCCATCATAGGGATCTGCCTAGGGCATCAAGCAATCGTAGAAGCATACGGAGGCACAGTTGAAGGCGCTGGCGAGATTGTCCATGGAAAAGTATCAATGATGGAACACCAAAGTCACAAGGTTTATCAGGAGTTACCATCACCACTTGCCGTCGCTCGATACCACTCTTTGGTTGCGACGTCCGTACCAGAAGATCTAACGATTACCGCCCATGCAAATGGTTTGGTCATGTCGGTGGTTCACGAGCAAGACAGAGTATGTGGGTACCAATTTCATCCTGAATCAATTATGACGACTTACGGCGCCACCTTGTTAGCCAACACAATCCAATGGGCTTTAGATTAGTAGAGCATCGAAACGGCAACAATATTGAAGAATTTTGAAGGAATAACCATGCAAGCGATAATTAACAAACTATACGATCAAGTTTCCTTGACTCAAGACGAAAGCCACAGCCTGTTCGATTCCATCATCAAGGGTGAAATGGATCCAATGTTGCTCGCCGCAGTACTGACGGCTTTAAAAATCAAAGGGGAAACACCAGACGAAATTGCTGGTGCGGCGTCCGCATTACTCGCTAATGCTAGCCCATTTCCAAGGCCAGAATACGATTTTGCTGATATTGTTGGTACCGGTGGAGATGGTTCAAATACCATTAATATCTCAACGACAGCGGCGTTTGTCGCCGCAGCTTGTGGTGTAAAGGTCGCAAAACACGGCAACCGTGGTGTATCAAGTAAATCAGGTTCGTCAGATTTACTCGACTCGTTTGGCATAAATCTAGCGATGAGTGCAGAAGATACCGCTAAAGCCGTTGATGATTTAGGCGTTGCCTTCTTGTTTGCTCCCCAATATCACGGTGGCGTCCGCCATGCGATGCCAGTTAGGCAAGCGATGAAAACACGCACAATATTTAATATCCTTGGTCCCCTCATTAACCCTGCTCGTCCACCCATTGAATTAATGGGTGTTTACGACGCAGCGCTGGTTCGTCCAATCGCAGAAACTATCGCTAAGATGGGGCTAAAACGCGCTGCCGTTGTACACGGTAGTGGCCTAGACGAAGTAGCCATTCATGGCGAAACCATGGTCGCAGAGATCATCAATGGGAAAATAACCGAATACACGTTGTCACCATCAGATTTTGGTGTAAATACACACCCACTAGACGCCATCAAAGGTGGCGAACCAGAAGAGAATCGAGCCATTATTACCGACATACTTACGGGCAAAGGCACTGAAGCACAGGTTTCTGCGGTTGCTGTAAACGTCGCATTGTTGCTCCGACTTTTTGGTCAAGAGGATTTAAAAGTAAATACACAAAAAGCAATCGAAGCAATGAACTCAGGAAAGGCTTACGAACTTGTTAAACAATTGGCAGAAAGAGGCTAAATATGTCTGAACATATCACTAAACAGAATCGTGAAATGGCAGAAGTACTCGCCAACATAGTTCGAGATAAACGAGTGTGGGTTAAGGAAAGAAAAGCATCTCAACCCTTATCGACATTCAAGGATCAGCTTATCCCTTCTGATCGTGATTTTTATGCTGCGCTATCAAAGGACAAGACGGCATTTATTCTTGAATGTAAGAAGGCTTCGCCGTCAAAAGGGCTCATTAGAGACGACTTTGACCTCGACTATATTGCCTCGGTCTATGCTAACCATGCCAGCGCGATTTCAGTGTTGACCGATGAGAAATATTTTCAAGGAAGCTTTGATTTTCTACCTCAGGTCCGCTCACAGGCACCACAACCCATCTTGTGTAAAGATTTTATGATAGACACCTATCAAGTCTATCTCGCCCGTCATTACAATGCCGATGCCATATTGCTGATGCTTTCTGTTCTTAACGACGAAGAGTATGTAGAGCTTGCTGATGTTGCCCATTCTCTTGGCCTTGGAATCTTAACGGAAACCAGTAATGAGGAAGAAGTAAACCGCGCTATTGCCTTAAAAGCAAAAGTGGTTGGTATCAATAATCGAAATCTAAGAGATCTCTCTACCGACCTAAACCGGACTCGCGAGCTCGCGCCGTTATTGCCAAAAGGAACAACGATTATTTCTGAGTCTGGTATCTATACCAACCAGCAAGTTAGAGCGCTGAAGCAATACGCCAATGGTTTTTTAATCGGCAGTTCACTGATGGCAAAAGATAACCTTGAACTTACCGTACGCAGCGTGTTGCTTGGAGATAATAAAGTGTGCGGATTAACCCATGCCAATGATGCTGCCATCGTTTATCAAGCTGGAGCAGTATATGGCGGGCTTATCTTTGCCGAAAAATCGAAGCGCAAGGTTGACTTGGAAGCCGCACGGTTAGTCATGAGTGGTGCACCGCTCAATTACGTCGGTGTATTTCAAAACCAATCGCAAGACTTCGTTGTCGATATTGCGAATACACTCAAGCTAACAGCCGTTCAGCTACATGGCGACGAAAACCAAGCCTACATATCGGCGATTAGAGAAAAATTATCCGATGACTGTGCTATTTGGAAGGCGTATGGTGTCACTGACTCTATACCAGAACTAATAACGTCAGACGTGTCACGTCACTTGCTCGATAGCAAGGTAGGCACGCAGTCTGGTGGTACAGGACAAAGCTTTGACTGGTCGTTGATTAGCACAACCAATGACATCATGCTAGCGGGTGGCCTTTCACCGCAAAATGTTAAACAAGCGGCCGCGTTAGGTTGCCTTGGTTTAGACCTTAATTCTGGCGTTGAATCCGCACCCGGGAAAAAAGATCCAGAACTCGTTAAGCAAGCATTTACAGAAATTAAAAATTATTAAGATTGTGAGGAATAATCATGGCTAAATTAGACGCCTATTTTGGTGAGTATGGTGGGCAATACGTACCACAAATCTTGGTACCCGCTCTGGATCAGCTAGAAGACGAGTTTATCAAATCACAGAATGACCCCGAGTTTCAGGCGGAATTTATGACGTTACTTCAGGAGTATGCTGGCCGACCAACGGCATTGACCCTGACACGTAACCTGACGAAAGGAACCAAGTCTAAACTCTACCTAAAACGTGAAGATTTATTGCACGGTGGTGCGCACAAAACCAACCAAGTTCTTGGTCAGGCACTGCTTGCCAAACGTATGGGTAAAAAAGAGATAATCGCAGAAACAGGTGCAGGCCAACACGGCGTCGCCACGGCTCTGGCTTGTGCGCTGCTTAACCTAAAGTGTCGCGTTTATATGGGCGCAAAGGACATTGAGCGTCAAAGTCCCAATGTGTTCAGAATGAAACTCATGGGGGCAACCGTCATCCCTGTCCACTCAGGTTCATCTACTTTAAAAGACGCGTGTAATGAAGCGCTACGTGACTGGTCTGCTACCTATGAAGATGCACACTACCTGTTAGGTACCGCTGCTGGACCTCATCCTTTTCCAACTATTGTGCGTGAATTCCAACGCATTATCGGTGAAGAGACTAAGAACCAAATTTTGGCTCGCGAAGGCCGATTACCTGATGCGCTGATCGCATGCGTTGGCGGTGGCTCAAATGCTATCGGTATGTTTGCAGATTTCATCGAAGAACCGAATGTAAGGTTGATTGGTGTAGAACCCGCAGGCAAAGGCATCGATACAAACCAACATGGTGCCCCACTGAAACATGGAAAAACCGGTATCTACTTCGGTATGAAATCGCCATTAATGCAAGATGAAAACGGCCAAATAGAAGAGTCTTACTCCGTTTCAGCAGGCTTGGATTTCCCATCAGTAGGACCACAACACGCGCATCTCCACGCAACAGGTCGTGCTGAATATGATTCCGTTACGGATGACGAAGCATTGGAAGCGTTCCAGGAGCTGGCAAGGAGCGAAGGTATTATCCCGGCCCTTGAATCGGCCCATGCCCTTGCTCACGCATTAAAAATGGTGAGGGACAACCCAGAGAAAGAACAGTTATTAGTAGTCAATTTGTCCGGTCGAGGTGACAAAGACATCTTCACTGTTCACGACATATTAGAATCAAAAGGAGCTCTGTAATGGATCGCTATCAATTACTTTTCCAGCGCTTAGCCGATAAGAATGAAGGGGCTTTTGTCCCATTCGTCACCGTTGGCGACCCAAACCCTGAACTGTCTCTACAGATAATGGAAAACCTCGTAGATGCAGGCGCTGATGCGTTAGAATTAGGCATCCCTTTTTCGGATCCTTTAGCGGATGGGCCAACCATTCAGGGTGCGAATATGCGCGCACTGGAATCTGGAGTGACACCCAGTATCTGTTTTGAGTTAATTGGCAAGATACGCGCCAAACACCCTGAATTACCTATCGGGTTACTGATGTACGCTAACTTGGTTTTTTCCCGAGGCATAGACAGTTTTTACAAACATTGCTCGGAAGCGGGTATCGACTCTGTACTCATTGCAGACGTGCCAACTAATGAGAGTGCCGAGTTTACCGAAGCGGCAAAAAAATACGGTGTGAAACCTATCTTTATCGCGCCACCGACTGCAAGTAACGAGACACTTCAAGCTGTGGCAGAGCTTGGTGGCGGATATACCTATCTACTGTCTCGTTCTGGTGTAACAGGCGCTGAAACAAAAGCAAACATGCCCGTATCCCATCTGATGGAACGTCTTAATCAATACGATGCCCCGCCTGCTCTACTTGGTTTTGGTATATCTCAACCAGAGCAGGTTAAAGAGGCAGTTGCCGCCGGTGCCGCCGGTGCTATTTCTGGGTCTGCTGTTGTGAAAATCATTGAAACCAATGTAGACAATCCGGATAAAATGCTCGCTGAACTGACCGCATTTATTACGCCGATGAAAGCGGCGACAATACAATAGTTACCCTTCATCTAAAAATTCAGATGAAAGGCGATGGTTGAACAGTAATGCCTATCGAGCGCTAAGCTCGTTACAATGATTTAGTTCTGTAAAATGGCCGCATTAGCGGTCATTTTTGTATCCAGATCTTACGTCGCTATTTAGCATTGGCAATAAATTGGGTAGACTATGAGTCATCTTTATGTGACATATTAGTATTAAATGAAACAACTTATTGATTTTATTCCATTAATTATATTTTTCGCGCTCTACAAAATGTACGACATCTATGTCGCTACAGGTGCATTGATAGTGGCTACGGCGATTCAAATCGTATTGACCTACTTTCTTTATAAAAAAGTAGAAAAAATGCAATTAATTACGTTTGCAATAGTGGCTGTGTTTGGCGGTATGACACTCTTTTTCCACGACGACAACTTCATCAAGTGGAAGGTAACCATTGTTTACTCTTTATTTTCTCTAGGATTGCTCGTCACGCACCTAATGGGAAAACCAGTAATCAAAGGGATGCTCGGTAAAGAGATAGCATTGCCTGACGCCGTTTGGGCAAAAATCAACTGGGCTTGGATGGTATTTTTCGCACTTTGTGCGCTGTTAAATATCTATGTGGCTTTCAGTTTACCCCTTGATGTTTGGGTGAATTTTAAAGTATTTGGTTTGCTTGCCGCCACATTTGGCTTTACCCTCTTAACGGGTATCTATATCTATAAGCACCTTCCGAAAGAAGAGTCGAAATAAATCATTATCCCCTCGTATCTCAAATGCGAGGGCGTTATATTGGAAGTCATAAATGAGTAACAAAACTGATGAAAACCCTCGAGGGCAGATGCTACTTCGAACCCTTGCGATGCCAGCAGATACTAACGCCAATGGTGATATATTTGGTGGTTGGATTATGTCCCAACTTGATCTGGCCGGCGCCATATTAGCAAAAGAAATTTCGTTTGGCCGTGTCGTTACTGTCTCTGTTTCTAGCATCACATTTAAAGCCCCTGTCGCGGTAGGCGATGTGGTCTGTTGCCACGGTGAGTGTACGAAAATAGGCCGTACATCAATGTCGATTAATCTGCAGGTTTGGGTAAAACCAGTCAATGTCGATGGGATAGGTGATCGATATCAGGTTTGTGAAGCGACCTTTAACTATGTTGCTATCGACAGCAACGGCCGCCCTAGACCAGTAAAGAAAATAGACAAATAGTAGATATTAATTCACATTCTTTTCGTTAAATTTCACACAGACCCAATTGATTTAGTACAGTGGTCCTTATTCATGTCAACAAGGAGACGTTTTATATGTGGTATGTTATTTTTTCTCAAGATATTGAAAATTCATTAGAAAAACGCATGTCAGCAAGGGAGATGCATTTGGCTCGCTTACAGGCTCTTAGAGATGAAGGTCGTTTGTTAACTGCAGGACCAATGCCAGCCATTGACTCAGAGAACCCGGGAGAAGCGGGTTTTACTGGTTCAACCGTTATCGCTGACTTCCCGTCATTGCAAGACGCTCAACAATGGGCTGATACAGACCCATATATCGACGCAGGTGTCTATGAAAAAGTCATCGTCAAACCATTCAAAAAAGTACTTTAGCTATGAAAGATAAATTTTCTAAATTAGTGATAAGTGGCTTGTTTATCATGACCCTAGCAGCCTGTAGTGCGACTGCGGATAAAGAACGTCAAGTGGAAGCCATTGCAGCCCATAGAGCCTCTATTCTTTCTAACAATCTGCCAATTGAACATGGGCCATTGACGGTTATGCAAGCGAAAGCCAAAGGCAGCGTCGTTGAGTTAATGATGATTTATAACAGTGAAGGCTCAATCCCTCCACAACAGCTTATAGAAAAGAGTGTTAGCTACTACTGCTCAAATAGTGAAGTAAAAGCAAACTTAGTACATGGCGTAATTTATAATATCAAAATACGCAGCGAACGAGGTCAACTTCTTGTCGAGCAGATAATTTCAATCGATACGTGTACTGCCTTATCTGAAGAAACAAAAGTGTAATAGTAACAAACTCTTCGTATTTATCCCTCTCTAGCTCCTCTTTATAAAGGAAATTTGAGAGGGTAGCCTTGCCTAAACCTATTGCAACACCGTCAGTTAACCCCATGTTTAACCACTTATTTCTTTAGCGAAATCATTCTTTTTACTTCATAATGAATGAAAAGTAATAAACCTCCGGTCTACTCAGCTATATTGTTAATGTAACGCGTCTATTTTAATAAAATAAGTTAAATAGCCGTATAGACCGACGCTCAAAGAAAGGAATCCAATGAAGACTACTGCTCTCTTTATTACCACTGCTTTAATAAGCTCAACCGCTTATTCTGCTTCATCATCATGGCAAGACATCGAAACAAAAGCCAAAGGTCAAGATGTCTACTTTCATGCTTGGGGTGGCAGTCAGGAAATAAATGCCTACCTCAAATGGACAGGAAAAGAACTTAAAAGCCGTTACGGTATTAATTTCAATCACGTAAAAGTGACCGATATATCTAAGACTACCTCTCTTTTGTTAGCCGAAAAAACCGCCGATAAGAATAGCGGTGGCAGTGTTGATATGGTTTGGATAAATGGTGAAAACTTTAAGTCCATGAAGAACAGTGATCTTTTATATGGACCTTTTACTCAAACACTGCCAAGTTGGGAGTTCGTTGATAAATCCTTACCTATTGATTTTGACTTTTCCGAACCAACCAATGGCCTAGAAGCACCTTGGGGTGTCGGACAACTCGTCTTTATTCACGACAGTACCACGTTGAATAATCCACCCGCCTCATTTGCCGAACTGCTTAGCTACAGCAAAGCTTTTCCTAATCGAGTTAGCTATCCGAAACCACCTTCGTTTCATGGAACCAGCTTTCTAAAGGCACTTCTTATCGAGCTAACAAATGGGGATAAATCACTTTCTCAACCAGTGAACGAAGCTGACTTTACCATCGTTACCCAACCTCTATGGCAATACCTTGATGAGTTTCATAAAACGGCCTGGCGGGAAGGCAAACAGTTTCCTGCAGGTTCATCTGAAACCATGCAGCTACTCGATGATCGACAATTAGATCTCGCGATAACGTTTAACCCAAATGCCGTTTTTTCTGCACAGGCGAATGGTACACTTGCCGAAACGACCAAAACGTACGCACTGGATGCTGGTGCGTTATCTAATATCCACTTTCTAGCTATTCCGTGGAATGCTACTGCGAAGGAAGGTGCTCTGATTGCAATTAACTTTTTGCTCAGCCCAGAGGCTCAGTCACGTAAAGGCGATTTGAAAGTCTGGGGGGATCCTTCTGTGTTGTCCAATCAATACCTTACAGGCTCCGCAAAAAATACCAAGCTCTTTAAATCAATTGATGAACCACACCCAAGTTGGCAAACAGCGCTTGAAGCTGAGTGGTTAAAACGTTACGGAAACCAGTAACTGATTATGTTACGCCTATTCTATAGCTTTGTGATTCTTATCTGTATTGCTCCCATCATACCTGGTGTGTTGGGAGTCGTTCTGTCTGCACTTAGCTATATTCCTTCGCTCGGGCTCTCTGAAGTCTCTTTGAAAGGGTTTGCAGACGTATTCGCATGGAGTGGTGTAACACGGTCCCTATACCTCACGGTATTCACCTCTTTAACCAGTAGTTATCTAGCCTGCTTTATAACCTTTGCCGTATTACAAACAACTTGGAATACGCGCGCTTGGAAGTGGGTAACGAGTAGCTTGGCCCCTCTGCTTGCGGTTCCTCATATAGCTTTTGCTATTGGTTTTGCGTTCTTATTCTCGCCGACAGGGTTAGCCGCTCGAATTCTGTCACCTATACTGGGCAATAGCGATTTTTCTTACCTCGTTAATGACCAAAATGGTATAGGGTTAGCTCTCGCTTTAGCGCTAAAAGAACTGCCTTTCTTATTGTTAATGAGTATCCCAATTACTCAGCAGTTAAAGCTGGAAGAATCCTATAAGGTTGCAACCAGTTTAGGTTACTCTCAAGCCCAGTTCTGGTGGAAGTGTGTATTACCTCAGTGGTTAACTAAAATTCGTTTTTCTCTTTTGGCTATTATCGCCTACAGTGCCTCAGTGGTAGATATGAGTTTAATTTTGGGTCCAACGAATCCCCCTACATTCGCGGTATTGGTTTGGCAGTGGTTCTCAGATCCCGATTTATCGCTTTTCCCTAGAGCCGCTGCAGGTGCGGTCATTTTGTTTATTGTTTGCACCGTTTTAATTCTTTTGACAAAGTGGTTAGAGCATCTAATCGTGCGGAAACGACGAACATGGCAGATTTCCGGTAGGGCTGGTTTTCAATTGCGCGGTATGACATTATTTTTAGTAGTTGTGTTGATTAATATACTGATACTGCCGATCACGCTTCTATGGTCTGTTGCCCAACGATGGCGTTTCCCCGATCTTCTTCCGTCTCAATTTAGTCACCGTTTTTGGCAACAAGAATGGGATAGTGTGATTGCAACAATAAATACCAGTCTTTTTATTGCATTGGTATCGGCTTCTTTGGCGTTGGTATTTGCATTAATCGCGCACGAATATAAAAAAAGATATCGACTACGCATTCCCAATCTCATTATAGCAACGCCTATGCTAGTACCTCAGCTATCGCTACTATTCGGGCTTCAAGTCTCTACCTTGTATATCAATGTGAGTATGCCACTATTTTGGGTCGTCTGGTCGCACATATTTTTTGCTTTCCCGTACGTTTATCTCGCATTAGATGGTCCGTGGCGCAGCTATAATGACGGCTATAGCCAAACCGCGTTGAGCCTAGGGAAGACACCTTGGCAGGTTTGGTTTAAAGTTAAAATGCCCATATTATTTCCTGCAATAAGTTTTGCGTGGGCTGTTGGTGCTGGTGTCAGTCTAGCCCAATATCTACCTACATTGATGCTCGGTTCGGGACGAGTAATTACGATAACAACGGAAGCTGTTGCTCTATCAAGCGGGTCAGATAGACGAGTCATGGCGATCTATGCGCTGTGGCAAGCTATATTACCACTACTATTTTTCACTTGTGCATTCGTACTCAACCGCCTTCAAAGAAAGGGGCTAACACCAATTAGGAAACGTATATTTAATGAGCCTTTGTCTAAAAAACCTCACCATCTCTAACAGAAATAAGGTGGCTCTATTTACCCCCTTAAACATAGAAGTAAAACCCGGTGAAGTATTAACTCTTATGGGTCCAAGTGGATGTGGTAAGTCGACTCTACTGAATATGATAGCCGGTCACCTAACCGAAGAGTTTTCTTTCGATGGCAACCTCACACTAAATGGCATTTGTATCAGCAAACTCCCTGCTCATCAAAGAGAGGTCGGTATTCTCTTTCAAGACGATCTACTATTCCCTCACCTCTCCGTTTGGGAAAACCTTGCTTTTGCTTTGCCAAACTCAGTAAAGTCAGAAAATAGACGCCAGCAGGCTTACGCCGCGCTTGAAAATGTTGGATTATTTTCACTGGCAAACTCAATGCCACAACAAATCTCTGGCGGACAGAGAGCAAGGATAAGTCTCGTTCGCATGCTACTTGCAAAACCGAAGCTCGTTTTGCTGGATGAACCATTTAGTAAATTAGATAAAGAGCTTAGAGAGCAATTTCGAGATTGGGTGTTTGAACAGCTTGCTCGTGCGAAGGTACCTGCCCTACTCGTTACCCATGACGAATCGGATGTACCATCAAATAGTCAGTGTTTACGCTGGCCCTGGAGTCAATAAGCATGTTAGATAGATTCAGTATCAAGATTTTAAAAATGCCATTGGAACTAACCGCCAAAGGGCTACACAAGTTTAATGTTACTGCAGACCAAACCACTCTATTTGGATTTATGTTAGGTTGTTTGGTCTTACCTAGTCTTATATTTCAGCAATACGATCTTGCGCTAGTTTTCGTGATTTTGAATCGTCTTTGTGATGGATTAGATGGTGCACTTGCTCGAATCCAAGGCATTAGTGATTCCGGTGGTTTCTTAGATATCAGCTTAGATTTCCTGTTTTACTCGCTTGTCCCCTTTGGGTTTGTATTAGCTAACGCAGAACAAAACGCAATCGCAGGTGCATTTCTTATCTTTTCATTTATTGGGACAGGGTCGAGTTTTCTCGCATTCGCCGTAATGGCAGGAAAAAGAGATATAGAAAATCCAGTTTACAAAAACAAATCTCTTTATTACATGGCGGGACTAACAGAAGGTACCGAAACCATCGCATGCTTTGTGATTTTTTGTCTATTCCCAGATTACTTTGCTCAAATAGCGTATGTATTTGGCACACTCTGTTGGATTACCACCACAAACCGAATTTGGGCTGGATATACCACACTGAAAAGACACGAAGGTCTTGAGTCCTGAGGTTTTGACCAAACGACCGTTTCTACTACCTCGTAAATCCCTATTTATGTGTAATGCTGTTCGATTAGAGCTAAATACTTCGTCAGGATGACAAATTTAGATGACGTTAACCGAACAGTATTCTATTTATATAAGAACCTACGGGGCGTTTAACACTATTTTTTTGCAGTATTTTCTGCAATTTTAACAATAACTTCGACAGCCTTATTCATGCCTTGCACGGTGACGAACTCATGAATTCCGTGGAAGTTATAACCACCAGTGAAGACATTTGGACAAGGCAGGCCCATAAAAGAGAGACGGGCACCATCGGTACCACCTCTAATAGGACATATATGAGGGACAACATCGCAATCGATCATCGACTGCTTGGCAATATCAATAATATGAGGATGAGGCTCTACCATCTCCTTCATATTAAAGTAACTATCCACTAACTCTAGGGATACGCGACCTTTCGGCAAGGCGTCATTCAATTGCTCTACTTTAGATTTTATGTACGCTTTACGCGACTCTAAACCAGCTCGGTCAAAGTCTCTTACAATATATTTTAACTCGGTACGCGCGATGCTAGATTTGATCGAACCTAAATGATAGAAGCCGTCATATCCATCTGTGCATTCCGGAGTCTCATCCGCTGGCATACTCATTTGGAACTGAGCCGCGATGTTCATAGAGTTAACCAGTTTGTCTTTTGCTGTTCCTGGGTGCACGCTCACACCGTGACAAATAACATTCGCAGTGCTGGCGTTAAAGTTTTCATACTCAAGTTCGCCAATGTATCCACCGTCAATGGTATAAGCCCATTTGGCTCCAAATTTCTCTACATCGAAGAGATTAGCACCACGGCCTATCTCTTCATCTGGGGTGAAACCAATTTTAATATCACCATGTTTGATCTCAGGGTGGTTTATCAATACTTCCATCGCTGTAAGAATTTCAGCTATACCAGCTTTGTTATCAGCGCCTAATAATGTCGTGCCATCAGTAGTAACAAAGTCATGACCAATAAGGTTTTCCATGTCTGGGTATTGTGCCGGTGAAAGTTTTTCATCGCTGGTTCCTAGTTTTATATCACCACCCTGATAATTTTTAATTAGCTGTGGTTTTACATCTTTACCAGATTCATCAGGCGCCGTATCCATGTGTGCGATAAACCCAATAGGGGCCACATCATGGCTAACATTCGAGGACAATGACGCCATTAAGTAACCGTGGCTATCTAAGGTGACACTCTCTAAACCTATCTGCTCCATCTCTAGCTTGATCTGTTCCGCTAGCACCAACTGTCCTGGGGTACTTGGACAAGCACTGTTATCGCCATTGGACTGGGTATCAAATGCAACATAATGCAAGAATCTATCTAGTACTTTATTCATTTTAACTCTCTATTTTTTTAAAAATTTTCAACTTAATAAACCCAATATCATTCTGTTCTCTATTTGAATAGCAGTGCTTTTAAACTGGATAGTTCATCCACATCAGAAAATTCAGGTGGGTTTTCTAAGCGCTCTATAAACTCAAATTGAGGCGCTTCTTCATTCATGCTCTCTATCAAAAATTCTGGCGTTACAGACGGTGAGTTCACGCAGGCTAATACTTCACCGTTATCAGCAAGCAATTCTGGTAGTCTTCTCAAGATTTTTTTATAGTCTTTGGTAAGAGCAAAGCTTCCTTTTTGAAATGAAGGTGGGTCAATGACAATCAGGTCATAAGGGCCATTTTTACGGATCTTGCCCCAGGATTTAAAAATATCGTGGGCTAAGAAACTCACCTTGCTCAAATCATGGTTATTGAGCCTATGATTATCTCGCCCTTTACTCAAGGACGCTTTAGCCATATCAACATTCACCACTTTTTCAGCACCGCCTTCAATCGCTGCGACAGAAAAACCACAGGTGTACGCAAAGAGGTTAAGGATGCGTTTTTCTTTCGCGTTTTGTTGAACCCAATTTCGACCATATCGCATGTCTAGAAATAAGCCAGAGTTTTGATTTCTACCAAGATCGAGCTTGAATCTAAGGCCACTTTCTACTACTACGGGGTGAACCTCTAAATGACCTAAAATTACCTCAGCAGGGGCACCATTTTGATATCGATGTTGAAGTAAAATTGCCGTCCCCTTTTTTTCTTCCCAAAGGCTTTGCTGAGAAAAAAGTAATAAACCCTTTCGTAAGCTATCCAGAAACTCTTGGTCGACTTCTTTAAATAAACTGACGATAAGTTGACCCTGCAACCAATCACAAGTGAGTTGTTCTAACCCTTGCCATTTCCTTCCTCGCCCATGAAATAGGCGGCGGACTTCATTAGGCGCCGTCGCAATTTCGTCTGAAAGGTGTACAAAAAACTGATTTAAATTTTCTTTATTCATAATCTATTTAATCGTTGGCCATGGCAGATCCCAAGGCGTGTCCCATTGTTCCAATGCCATCAGCATTTCTGTAGATTGCCATTTTTCACCCATAGAGGGTGGTGCAATTAGACTAACTATCTCATTTTGAAACTTAAACCGAATCGCAAATGCGTGTAAATAACCTCGGTCACTAATGCAAGACGGGTTATATATCCGATCACCCACAATAGAAGAACCAACTGATTTTAAAGCAACTCGTATCTGGTGCGTTTTGCCAGTATAAGGCTTACACAGAAAAATACGTTCACCCGCTTCACCAGCCAAGGAAAAAAATTGGGTTACTGCTGGATTATTTTTGCTGTTGATAAGCTTCCAACTTGAACGACGCGAACGTTCCATGTCACCGCTAATTAAGCCTTGCTTCTTCTTTGGTTTTTTACTACCTATCGCAACATAATACTTTTCAATGCTTCGCTGCGCGAATAAGGTCGACAACTCCCGAGCCGCCTGCTTATTTCTGGCCAAAAGCAAGATACCTGAGGTCATTTTGTCTAGCCGATGAACAAGGTATAGCTGGTTGTCTTTGGTTACCTTTGCGACTTCTTGCAGCAGCATAGTGTCACCGTCATCTTTATGAACGCTAACATTGTGAAACTTGTTTATTACAATAAAGTCTTCTTGTAGTTGAAGAATATCAAACATAATCGTTACTCCATACTTTGGCGCAGATTAACTGCTTTGATAGAAAAATGCGAGTAGCGAGATCAAAAAGGCTCTGCAATTGCAGAGCCTTTGAACAACTTGGATGATTTTTGGTTTTATGCGAAGAAGACCAAAAGCATAAAGACGGGACAAACGACGCGTACATACCAAGGCCAAATTTTCCAAAACAATCCTTGTTCTACTTCTGGAAAGCCTTGTTTGATCTCTTGCAGTACTTTATCGCGCTTCCAAACCCAACCGACTAATAGCGCCCAACAAAGGCCCAATATTGGCTGACCGTACACCGTCGATATTTCGATAACCGTTCCGAACATTGCGCCGAAATTAAATACAATAACTGCCGAGAATACCGTGATCAAACCACCAATCCAAAGTACAGCAGTAGAGCGTTTTTGCTTTAGTTCTTCAATTGCACAGGCAACTGGAACTTCGAGTAAAGAGATGGACGACGTAAGCGCAGCGATAATCATCAGCAAGAAAAACACCAAGCTAACCAATAGACCAACAGAACCCATTGAATCGAACAATGCAGGGAGTACAGTAAATACTAGTGTATCCGAGCTTAATAACGCACCCGATTCAGAGAATATCTGTACACCGTGCTCTTTAGCTACAAACATTGCTGGTAGTATGAGAAGACCAGCACCAACGGCAACGCCAGTATCAATGGCCGCAACTTGTGCCGCAGTTTTAGGAATGTTCACATCTTTTTGAAGATATGAACCATAAACCATTATGGAGCCCACTCCCAATGATAGAGAAAAGAATGCCTGCCCCATTGCGCTAACTAGCAACTTAGGTGTGAAGTGCGAGAAATCAGGAATCAGATACATTTTTAGGCCTTCAGACGCGCCGTCCTGAGTCAAAATGTAAATAATTAGAACCGTAAACAGAGTAAACAACATAGGCATCAGGCGAGTAGACCAACGTTCGATACCGTCTGCCACACCATTTCTTACTACATACATAGTTAATGCCATAAAGGCAACCATCAGCAATAGATTACGTGCTGAACCGAAGCCATTTATCCAATCTGACGCAGCTGTCAATCCAACCAAATCAAAAACACTACCAGCAAAACCACCAACCAACCAGCCGGCAACGATCGAGTAAAAAGCAAGGATTAATGACGCACACGTCATCGCAGCTAAGCCTAGAAGTGCAGCACCTATTTTGCCATTTGGCCAAATCGCCTTAATTGAACCAATAGGGTTAGATTGGCCATACCGACCTATGGTTAACTCTGCGACTAACATGGGGAATGCAAGTACGCAAACCATCAAAAGATAGACAATTAAAAAAACAGCACCACCATTGCTCGCTGCCTGAGTTGGGAATCCCCAAATATTTCCTAAACCGACAGCAGAACCCGCTGCGGCCATTATGAAGCCAAATTTAGACGAAAATTGGGCTCTAGAATTCGTTGCCATTGTATTTACCAAATATGTAATTATGTACTGTAAAAATACAGAGAAATTGTGTAAACAAATCTGAACAGTCAGACCCGTAGACTATCAATGCATCAAGCGTGGCAAGTAAAACAGTTTGCGAGTAGAATTGGAAGACCCTCTGGTGTAAATTGTGGATTAAGCTGCCATTTACGCGAACAAATGTTGCTATTTTATACAATTGCTCGTTATCTTCCTATTAAGTAAACAAACCGCCCGATTATCTACTGTTATCTATTTCCTGTTATTCCATTGCCCGCATACTCAACTAAACTCCTATTAGCCTGTACCATTCTGTTTGTTAGAAGGATGGCTGCGCATTAAATAAACAAGCCTGTGACGCTAATTAACAATTAAGCTCAACAATATTTTTTAAAAGGCTTTATTATCAATTTGTTAACTATTCTTCTTTTCAACGAGGTTAGATGGAAAAGTTTTATCACATAATGACACTCGTAAGTATTGGCTTTTACTGGGTTCTTGTCGCCGGTGTAACGCTGCGCGTCGTACTGAAAAGACGAGCGGTGAGCGTTTCTTTAGCTTGGTTGATGATTATCTATATCATCCCTGTATTTGGCATAATCTGTTATTTTCTTTTTGGCGAACTAAATCTAGGAAAAAAGCGGGCGGAAAGAGCTAAACAGATGTTCACACCTTATGGGGAATGGTTCGATCAGTTACACGACTGCCAAGCTCATTTACCTGAACTGATGAGCCCACAGATCACGAAGATAGATGACTTATGCAACCACCGCATGAGTATTCCAGCACTCTGCGGCAATACCTTATCACTCCAACGTTTTCCGAATGAGATACTTCGTTCCATCATTAAAGACATCGATAACTCTAACCACCACATCCGCGCCGTTTTTTACATTTGGCACAACGGCGGTTTAGTCGATGCGGTAAGCAATGCCTTAATTCGAGCCGCAAAAAGGGGAGTAGAAATACAAATCTTACTTGACTCCGCTGGCAGTTATCGCTTCTTCAAGAGTCATTGGATACAGATGATGGAGCAAGAAGGTATCCGGGTGATCCAAGCACTTGGTGTTAGCCCTTGGCGTCTTTTTTTAAGACGTCTTGACCTACGACAACACCGAAAGATTATCGTGATCGACGATAATGTCGCCTATACCGGTTCTATGAATATGGTCGATCCTGCTTTTTTCAAACAGAATGCGGGCATTGGTCAATGGGTAGATGTGATGGTCCGTATTACTGGACCGACGGTTAATATTCTGTCTGCTATTCACGCATGGGATTGGGAGGTTGAAACCGGTGATAGACAACTGCCTACCTTGCCAGAATGTATTATTGCAAGCGACGACAAAGCTTTACCAATTCAAGTGGTACCATCCGGACCCGGGATGCCAGAAAACCTGATTCAACAAGTACTCACCCTAGCGGTAAACCAGGCAACGAAATCCGTCAGTATAACAACACCCTATTTTGTTCCTAGTGATGAATTATTAGAAGAGTTTCGCATGACCGCCCAACGAGGCGTTACCGTGGAACTCATCATCCCTAAAAAGAACGATTCTCTTATGGTTCAGTGGGCTTCTCGCGCCTACTACGACGAATTGCTCGATGCTGGCGTAAGGATATATGAATTTGATGGAGGACTGCTGCACACGAAATCGGTCGTTGTTGATGGCCTTTATTGTTTGGTCGGTACGGTCAATATTGATATGCGCAGTTTATGGCTTAATTTTGAGCTCACGCTCGCGATAGATAATCGAGATTTCACGTTGGAAATGGTTGATCTATTGGAGTCTTATAAAGCATTGTCAACCAGAGTTGATAAAGCACAATGGAACGGAAGAAGTATGCGATACCGATTTCTCGAACGTGTTTTCTATCTGTTTAGCCCATTGTTATAACGGTTTCTCATTCTTCTTCAGCGAATTTCAGTTGCTTAATATCTTCTATCATGTTTTAAATTAACCAAATCAGATTAAAACATCATGTAGGGAAATGGGATGTCCGAACATAAACAAACCAAGCTGGTCACTGCTGGCCGAGATAAAAAATGGACAAACGGTGTGGTTAACCCACCCGTTCAACGTGCTTCAACCGTTGTTTTTGAAACCGTCGCACAAAAAAATCAGGCAACAAAAGACCGGGCAAATAAGACCTTATTTTATGGTCGTCGTGGTACCAATACACATTTTGCATTTCAAGATGCAATGAATCAAATTGAAGGTGGGGTTGGCTGTGCACTTTATCCTTGTGGTACGGCGGCGATTTCCAATGCTATTCTCTGCTTCGTAGAGACTGGTGACCATATTCTGATGGTCGATACATGTTATGAACCTACCCGAAATTTTTGCGATGTAATACTAAAAAAAATGGGTGTTGAGACAACCTATTATGACCCTATGATAGGCGAAGGTATCCGCGAACTCATTAGAGCCAATACCAAAATATTGTTCCTTGAGTCTCCAGGTTCAGTAACAATGGAAGTGCAAGATGTTCCAACCCTAACAAAAATAGCCAAAGAAGCGGACATGATCACCATCCTTGATAATACTTGGGGTGCCGGTGTTAACTTCTCCCCTTTTGATTTCGGGGTTGATATTTCGGTGCAAGCAGCAACGAAGTATATCGTTGGCCATTCAGACGTTATGATCGGTACCGCGGTGTCGAATCAGAAATGTTGGGACCAATTACGTGAACAAAGTTATCTCATGGGCCAATGTATCTCACCCGACGATGCATACCTCGCGCTTCGAGGACTAAGAACACTGGATGTGAGATTACGTCAACACGAAGAAAACAGTATTAAGGTAGCAAATTGGTTAGCCGAGCATCCGCTCGTGGACCATGTTCGTCACCCTGCATTAGAAACTTGCCCGGGACATGCGTTTTATAAGCGAGATTTTACCGGTTGTAATGGTCTATTCTCTTTTATCCTTAAAACAGCAGATTCCAAAGCGACAACGGAATTACTCGACGGTATGAAACATTTTAGTATGGGGTATTCGTGGGGCGGATTTGAAAGCTTGATTCTTGCTAATGAGCCCAGCTCATTTAATAGTTTACGTACAGTAGCTAATCCTAATTTCAAAGGAACGCTAGTACGTTTACATATAGGGCTAGAAAACGTCGATGAATTGATCGATGACCTTGATAAAGGCTTAGAAAGATACCAACAAACGTTATCTTGATTAGCCGGTGACACATCGTCTGTTTTAGTTATCTCTTAGAAGTCGAGTCAATAATACTCGACTTCTATTTAGCCCACTACAGCGTTTAAATTATACCACTAACTGCAATATCTCTAGCCTCAACTCATCACTCCAATCTAGATCTTCTACTAACTCAACCCCAACTATCGTACTGTCAGATTGCACACGTGAATTAACAACATAAGCTTTGGGATAATGTTTAGGAATATTCTTAAGATCAGGGACTACAATGACTTCTTCACCGGGCTTGACAATAATTCTTTGTTTTATAAGCAATCCACAACCGGCCACTGAAATATCTAAAAGCTGAGCTTTGTACTCTTGACCGCCGATCTCAACCATTGCACCAATATTTACTTTATAACGTTTTGTCGCTCGGATTGGTTTGGTTTCAAACTTATTTGGATACGACAGAAATATTAGCCATGAAGAGCCCATCATCTTGACGCCTAAAATACGAGATCGAAAGGCAATAACGTGACCTTCATCTGTATTGGTTACGCCCCTAAGAACAATCTCCGAACCGTTTATATTCCTAGTCACAAGATCTTCTGTTGCTTTGGTACTAAGCTCAAAAATAAGGTAATTATGCTCTTTAAGGCCAATAAACGTACCCGTAAAGGTATATTGATTAGTCGGCCCAAAATTAATTACCGAAGAAAGTTTCATGCCAAACTGAAGGAATTTTTTAAGGTCGGTGACTTTAGTTGGTTCAATACTCATAGTATCAATAGACTTCTAAACATAAACGGATATGAAACTCATTGTTATTCATTAACTTTACAGGATAATCGATTCTCACAACAATTAGTTTGCTCTATGTCGAAAAAGCACATGTACACATTCTGATTGGTGGAGAACCGACAATACAGCGATATTGGCACTGCTATAAGCTGGGATCAGATTCCGGATATCGCCTGATAATATCAGCTAGGTAATCTTGATGTTCTCTTAATGCATTTACACAATGTCCATCTAATTTGCCACTATATACCATTTTTTCGAGCTCTAATAGTGCGGCTGAGACTGAGCAAGCCTGTTTATACGGGCGATGACTGGTCAACGCATCAAAAACATTCGCCACAGTAACTATACGAGCTGGGGCGGCTATCTCTCCATCAGACAGTCCATTTGGGTAACCTGTCCCATCTAAAAACTCCTGATGACAAGAGACAATGCTCTTAAGCACCTCGATACAACGGTGTGAAGGAAAACCTAGATTTTCGATAATTTTATCTACTTCCTTAACCCCACTAGAAATGTAATCCCTCATTTTCTCACGCTCATCGACGGCCAAAGGCGAAGGTTTCAGCAATATCTCAATGGATAACGCTGACTTGCCAATATCATGTAGGCGAGAAAATATATGCACACTCTCTATCAATTCATCATCGAGATGATAGATATCGGCCACCCCTTTGGCAATAAGATGCGCATAGCGGCTCATCCTCTCCATATGTTCTTTCGATTCATTTTTATAGCCGGCAGAAAGCGCTTTCGTTATCTCTGCTGATGTAAGAATCGCATTAAGCAATGAATACTCGGTGTTAACCGCAAAGTTAATAAGATCACAAAACGGGGACAGATTTTGTTGAATTTCGTCAGTAAAGACGGCTTTTCGATAAGAGTCAAAAAATATGAAACCGATAAAATTTTGTCCATTATAAATAGGAACGGTATAAGAAGAGTTATAGCCTTGCTGTAGTAACCATTCAGAATGCTTGTTACCACCTTCAATCGTCCCCGGCAAATCATCGACAATACGTGTGCACCTTTGCTCCGCACAGACTTTTAATTTAGGACAAGAGCTTAATGGGAAGGAGTAGTTAGTAAAGTTATTCAACCCCGTGTTACTTTCAACATAGGTATATAATTGTGTACTCTTAGGATCATAAGATACTATCGCTATTCGAACTACATCAGGTATTTCAACCAAAATACGTTGATGAATGTCTTTTAGTTCCTGACGCAAAGAATCACTATGCCCAGAGCGTGAATGAACAGACTGTTTAGTTTCTTTTAACGAGTTCATAACTCAGCACCTAACAAAGCATTTCGTTAATCCATATGAAAATACTTACGTATTTACAAATTAATCATATCCTCCTTAGATTTTAGTTCTAGAAAGACAAAAATGACCACTTTTGATAGTAAAAAGTAATCGGTACCGGAGCCACGCGTATTAGTTTTCTCTCTTAAAACAATCTATATCATGGTCATCAACTAGCCCCGTCGCTTGCATAAACGCATAAACCGTTGTGCTGCCTAAAAACTTAAACCCTCGTTTCTTAAGGTCTTTGAACAACCGATCCGATTCAGATGTCGTCGCTGGAGGAGAGTCACCCTCCGTTCGATTAGAGATTGGTTGCTTGCCTACAAACGCCCAAACATAGTCACTGAAGCTGCCAAATTCCTTTTGAATCTCAAGAAATCGCTGCGCGTTATTTATTGCTGCTTCTATCTTTGCTCTATGCCGGATTATCCGACTGTTCTGCAATAACGCTTCAACCATCGAACCGTCAAACTGAGACACTTTCAGTGGGTCAAAACCAGCAAACGCATCTCTATAACCATCTCGTCTTTTTAGAATGGTGTACCAACTTAACCCTGCTTGTGCTGATTCCAGGACTAGAAACTCAAAGAATACGTTATCTTCATAAATAGGTACTCCCCACTCATTATCATGGTATTCAAGGTAATCCAGTTTAGTTTCATCAGCCCACTTACATCTGTTCATCGTTATCCTTGATTGCGCTTTGCTCCAACCTAAAAACAAAGCGCCGGTTTGAAGTTGAGTTACCCTTTTGAATCGTCTATGGCAACTATCTGTATCTTATGCAAAATACGATAGAGCACAGGCACAACGATTAAGGTCAGTATAGTCGCGAAACCTAAGCCAAACATAATCGTCACTGCCATTGGTTTAAAGAAACTATCCGGTAGAAGTGGCACCATACCTAAAATAGTCGTGATTGCTGCCATACAGACGGGTCGAACACGACTCAGTGCCGCATCTACTACGGCTAGATAAGGTTCTTTTCCAGACGTCATCTCAATATTGATCTGATCGAGCAACACAATACCATTCTTCAGCAGCATGCCAGACAAACTCAGAAACCCGAGTAGCGCCATGAAACCAAACGGAGTATCAAGCAACAATAAGCCTGTAGAGACACCAATAATGGCCAAAGGCACCGTAAACCAAACAATCAGAGGTTCTTTAACCGAGTTAAATAAGAACACCGTAACCAAGAACATAAAGAGATAGCCCAGTGGCATCGTGGTAAATAAGGACTCTTGAGCATCAGCCGAAGACTCATACTCTCCCCCCCATTCCAACGAATATCCCGGAGGCATCTCTATTGCGTCAATTTGCGTCATTAACCGCTTTTGTAACGTCGCCGCCGTCTCGTCACCAAGTAAATCTGGGTCGGCAAAAATAGTCAGCATACGTTTACGATTTTTACGAATGATAAGCGGATCTTCCCAGCGAGTTTCATATCCAAGAGTGACCTGTTGTAGTGGTATATATTCGCTTAAACCTGGACTCCATATCTTCATACTTTCGATGTTATTTATATTCTCTCTTTCATCTTCAGGTAACCGAGCAACAATTGGCATTAACGTTGTGCCATCACGATAGACCCCAACGCTTTTCCCAGAAAATGACATGCTTAGGAATTCATCCACATCTGATTTTGTGATGCCGTAACGTCTAGCCTGACTTTCATTAAATATTGGTTCCAGTACCTTAGTTCTTTCCCGCCAATCATGTCTTATGTTCGTCGTCCCATTATCGACGTACATAAGATCCATAACCTGCGTAGCCAAAGCCCTCAATATTGTCGGATCAGAACCCACCAGACGAGCTTCTATCTTCGCACCCCCTCCTGGTCCTAACTCAATTTTCTTCAGCTTATAGTTTATCTCTGGAAAGTTAAGTTGAATATGAGAGCGGAACTTAGCCATTAACGGATCCATCACCTCTGCGGATGTAACGCGCGTGGCTATCTCACCATAGGCGGAGTAACTCTTTTCTGGTGAATAAGTCAGCATAAAGCGTTGCAACCCTTTACCAGCCGTTGTCGTAACGTGCTCGACACCATCTTGCTCTGATAACCAACCTTGCAATACCTGTAACTTAGTATTGGTCGCACGAATATCGGTTCCTTCTGGCATCCATACATCAACCATAAACAATGGAGTAGTGGACGATGGAAAGAAGGATTGTTTTACTTTGGTAAATCCATAAATGCTTATAACTAGCATCACTATCAACACAATGACGGTCGTCCATGCCCGTTTCATACAAAACTCTAAGAAGTTTCGATATATCACGAAAATCATTCCGTTATATGGGTCCGAACCTTCATCATCTTTGCTATCAGCTGAGGTTTCCTTGAAAAATAGATCAGCGAAGAAAGGGGTTAAAGAGATGGCAGTAAACCAGCTCAACATGAGCGAAATGAGCAGTACTGTGAATAGTGTGCCGCAATACTCACCGGTTGCATCGTCAGACAAACCGATTGGCGCAAATGCTGTAACGGCAATAACAGTTGCACCAAATAGTGGCCAAATTGTTTGCGTTACAATATCAGTAGCCGCCTGCAACCTCGTTCGCCCTTGCTTGGTTCCTATCAGTATCCCTTCGACCACCACGATGGCATTATCTACCAACATCCCGAGTGCAATGACCAAAGCACCAAGTGAAATACGTTGCAGTTCGATGCCCATATACTGCATAAAGATGAAGGTACCTAATACTGTCACTAACAGTATTAAACCAATGAGAAGGCCAGATCTCAGGCCCATAAAGAAAAGCAATACGATGATAACGATACCAACCGCTTGCGCTAAGCTAATAACAAACCCACTGACGGATTTATCGACTTCTTTTGGTTGGCTATATACCTCAGAAATATCGATACCAATAGGCTGCTGAAACTTAAGCTCTGCCAGTCGTCTGTCGAATCGCTTACCTACTTCAACAACATTGACCCCAGAGTTAAACGACACGCCCATATTGAGAGATAGTCTGCCATTAAAGTTAATGATATTAGAGGGGACCTCGACATAACCTCGCTTGATCGTCGCCACATCTTTTAGGAAGATAAGCCCTTGCGCTCCCCCTTCGGTTAAGATTAGGTCGCCCAGTTGAGAAACGTCTTTAAACTCACCGGTCGGTTGAATTCGAATGTACTCTTCACCAATACGTACTGCACCCGCATCGTTCACTGTATTCTGAGTATCAAGCAGATTAAATATCGTGGATGGCGCAATACCCAAGCTACTTAAGCGCTTCATCGATATCTCAATGAAGACTTGCTCTTGCTGCTCGCCAGATACGCTGATTTTGCCAATGCCATCGATTAACTCTAGGTCTCGTCGCAGGTAATCAACATAATCCAGAAGCTCTTTATAGCTGTACCCTTCACCTGATATAGCCAGTAATATACCGTACACATCACCAAAATCATCGATGACTTGAGGGCTATGTACCCCCGGCGGAAGAGTTGGCGCGAGATCGTTAACCTTTCGTCTTAATTCATCCCATATTTGTGGAAGGTCATCAGGACCATAGTTATTTTTCATGGTCACGGTTATCTGAGACAGGCCTCGACTGGAGATTGAGTTAACCTCATCAACATAGATAAGCTGTTGTATCGCCTTCTCTATTGGGTAAGTCACTTCTTCTTCGACCTGGACCGGTGTTGCACCGGGATAGCTTGTCACTACCATGGCGTCTTTGATCGTAAATGCAGGGTCTTCAAGTCGACCTAAGTCAAAAAAGGCCGATGTACCGCCAATCAAAAATATCAGCGAAAGCATCCAACTTATTACTTTATTCTTGATAAAGTAGGCCGCGATGCCCTTCTCTTCCGCAGGCGTTTCAGCATTTAATATGGGCGCATTTTTTTGATCGCTCATTAGTTTACCTCCTGCATGCTTGGCTCTACTTTTAATCCATCTCGCAAGCGTGTTATGCCGGCAATAACTATCTTGTCTTCAGCTGTTAATCCATCCAACACTTGAATTTCCTTATAGCTCACTCGTCCTGTCATGACTTTGGTGCGCTTAACTGTATTATCTGGTTGTAATACCCAAACAAACTTGTTCGCCCTATCTAGCGTGTCCCCATCTGGATTAAATATCGCTTCTATCGGTATCGACAAGGCAACGGTTTGTATATCGCCTACATGGCCTTTCTTCGGTGCAACCTCTACAGCCATACCATCTAAAATCAATATTTCCTTCGGCATAGGCATGGTTAGGGTAACGTTATAGGTTGCCGTGTCTTGGTCTTGTTCAGTGGTATATTCCTTTAGCTTCGCTGAATAAATGAGTCCATTAGCGACTTTAACATCCGCTTCAACTGATCTAAACTCCTCCATTTGAGGTGAATTAGCGAACAGCTTATCTGCTACCTGAATAACAATATCGACAAAGGCTGGATTATGGATATTAACTATCTGCTGGCCCGCTTGAACATTTTCAAATTTCTCAACATTAACGCGTGATATAATTCCATCGAAAGGTGCTTTCAGTTGGGTAAAAGAGAGTCTAAGTGTCGCCAAATCATATTCAGCTTTTGCTATCATGCGTTGAGCAGCCAGTTCATCGAATTGTGATTGTGCGAGCAACCCTTTTTTCACTAATGGCGCCGAGCGTCTATATTGACTATCCGCCACATTGAATGACGCTCTTTTATTTTCTACTTCTAGCTTAAAGTCATTGGGGTCAATCTCAGCGAGCACCTGTCCTTTACTCACTAAGTCTCCTTCATTGACATCAAGTTTGATTATCTCTCCAGAAAGCCGAAAGCTGAGATGAGAACGGTCAGCGGCCGCCGCGATAGCCGGGAAAAACATGCGACCATCGTAAACCTCATCAGATTGCTTTGAGAGATCTAAAATACGAACTCGTGGGGTCTCTTTTTCAACGTCGACAGGTTTTTTACCACAACCTACCATCGCAACAAGAGAACTTAATACTATGATATAAATTATTTTTTTCATATTACAGCCCTCTCTCCTTAACCCACTCTCTGACTTTTATTCCCTCTTCAATACCTGCCACTCCAGAAATAACCACCAAATCGCCATCAGACAATCCCGACTGAACCTTGCCAGCTTCACTTAATGTTAATTCCACTTTCTCTGTTAATCCTTCTTCAGTGACTCTCCATACATACTGTTTGTCATTTTCAGTGAACAACGCACTTTTAGGGACCTCTGTTGTATCAACTTTAGGAATAGAAACCCTTAATTGCCCTGACATTCCCGGAAGCGCCCCAACATCATCAGGTTTATCCATTACCATGGTTGTTTTATAGCTGTTCGTTTTTGAATCGGCTTCGGTGTCTATCTCGAGCAACTGAACAGAAAATGACTCTTGTGGAAAAGAGTCAAAGGTCATGGTCGCTTTTTTATTCATTCCCCCGCGAAATCGGTTTAACAGATAGCCCGGAAGTTGAAATTCGATTTTTAAGACAGCCGTTGTTTGTACATTCATCACCGCTTGACCGGCGTTGATGTATTCGTAATTTTCTATGTTAACAATAGAAACGGTGCCGTCATACGGAGCGACTAACCCCGTGTAGCTTAGGTTTGAGGAGGCTTGTTCGAGGGAAGCGTTTGCAGATTTGTAGTTGGCAAGAGCTCGATCATAGTCTTGTTCTGATACAACTTGATCCTTGCGCAGTTTTTTCATCCGTTTATATTGAACATTAGCCAGTTCAAAATTAGCTCGGGCCTGTTTTTCGAGCAATTTATACTCATCAGGATTAAGCGCTGCGAGTATATCGCCACGTTTCACAAGATCACCAGAATTGACTTTAAGCAGTTCAAGCTGACCCGGGACACGGAAAGCAAGGACAGCTTTATCGCCGGCTTGGGCTATTGCAGGAAATGTACGACTCAGATCATTATTACCAACGGACACGGCAAATAATTTAGCGGGTCGAGATTCTGGTTCAGGAACGGGGGGCTGCTCTTTACATCCAATAAGCAGAACCGCAAAAAACAACAGTGAAAACACTTGGGGTTTAAACATAAAACATCATCCATGTAATAGCTTTACAGCGCTAACTATTAACATAGATGATGGAAAGGGAATTTGCCAGTCAATTTAATCATAACTCACTGATAATTAAGTGTGATTCTAGCCAAGATCACCTTTGTTATTACAATTTGCTGAATTCTCGATTAACTTTAAATGATTCGGACGTAACATAAGCTTCCATTGCTCTCACCCCGTTATCCACTCGTCCTAGCTCATTTTCAATATTATTGAGCAGGTTTTCAGGCGTTTGCCCAGCCTGCCAAGCCTTATCTTTGATTTTGTGGTCCTGTTTAGTTTTGATGTTCTCTTGATACTCGTAAGGCTGTTTTTCCAACATCAAAGTAAATGCGACATAGGCGACAACAACCAAAAAACTGCCACCCAATAACGCAGCAGACACCACCAAGATTCTAACCAACCAGGTCTCTACACCGAAGTAGTTTGCAATACCCGCACAAACACCTGATAACTTAGCGTTGACGGGATCACGATAAAGTTGCCTATCTCTCATTATTCTGCCTCCAGCTTGGTGACTCAGAATCCAAGATCCGCTCTAACGTATCGACCCTTTTTTGCAATGATTCTGCTTTAGACGTTAGAGACTCTAAACGCTCGTAATCTTCCGTTGTTAAGCCATGTTCTGACTTTCTCTTACCGCGATAGTGTAAAAACAACCAAAGCGGCGCGACAAAAATCAAAAATACTATAATAGGTCCGGTAACAATGGCCGCTGTCATATACATTACTCCTAATTATTAGTCTTTATTCATCTGTGCTTTTAGTTTTTGCAGCTCTTTTTCTATCTCATCATTGGCTTGTAGTTCAGCAAACTCCTGATCAAGAGACTTCGCTTTACCCGACATTTCATAGGTATCAGCTTCAGCTTCAAGCTGATCAATCTTACGCTCGTACTGCTCAAACTTTGAAAAAGCTTCATTTGTGCGACTAGTATGAAGATGTTTTTGTACATCTCTACGACTTCCCGCGGCTTCACGACGAATCACAAGCGCCTGTTGCTTAGCACGAGTTTCATTGATTTTTGTCTCAAGCTTACTGATTTCGCCCGTTAACTTATCAATGGTATCTTCAACTAAGGTTTGCTCATGATGCAAACTTTTCACAATTTCAATGAGCTTCTGTTTTTCTATCAATGCTGCTCTAGCAAGATCTTCTCGGCTTTTTGTTAACGCCAATGTCGCTTTGTTTTGCCACTCTTCAATGTGCGATTCCATGGAGTCTACACGACGAAAAAGTTCTTTTTTGTCCGCAATAGCTTTTGCGGAATTAGTGCGAACTTCAACTAACGTATCTTCCATCTCTTGTAAAATGAGTCGAATCATCTTTTCAGGATCTTCAGCTTTGTCCAGAAGTGAACTCACATTAGAATTGATGATATCAGCGAAACGCGAAAAAATACCCATGATATGTCTCCTTAATAGTAACAGTAGTTAACCTTAACCTGCTTGTCATTCACAAATAGCTCGAGGTTTACGAATTATAATTCAATATCCATGCCAATATTTTTTATTAGTAATTACAAAGATTTAGATGCTAGTGGGTTTTTAAGGTCATTGTGCTATGATGAATTAAACCAACTATTGGTAAAAAAAACCACTCGACAGTGAGAGATGTATGGAACAGCAAACCTTGATTGGAGAATCACCACTTTTTTTGTCCGTTTTAGACAAAGTGTCGCGCCTTGCCCCCATCGAGAGACCAGTTCTAATCATTGGTGAAAGAGGAACAGGTAAAGAGTTGATCGCTCAACGACTCCACTACCTTTCAAAACGGTGGGACCAACCATTAGTGATGCTCAATTGCTCAAGCTTAAGTGAAGGACTCATAGATACCGAACTCTTCGGTCATGAAGCCGGGGCATTTACGGGTTCAAAAGGTCGGCATCAAGGCCGCTTTGAACGTGCAGAAGGAGGGACCTTATTCTTAGATGAGTTGGCAACCTCACCCCTTTCGGTACAAGAAAAACTGTTGCGTGTAATCGAATATGGTCAGTATGAGAGAGTTGGTGGCAGCAAAACACTCAATGCCAATGTCAGACTCGTATGTGCCACCAACGCAAATCTACCTAAGATGGCAAAAAACGAGACCTTTAGAGCTGACTTGCTGGATCGGCTCGCCTTCGATGTTGTTCATCTTCCTCCACTACGAGAACGCCAAGAAGATATCCCATTGCTCGCTCAGCATTACGCCATGAGAATGTGCCGTGAATTGTCGCTTTCGCTCTTCGTTGGTTTTACCGATAATGTATTTCGTATGATGTCGGAGTACCCTTGGCCGGGGAATGTTCGTGAGTTAAAGAATGTCATTGAACGCGCGGTCTATCAACATGGTAAGTCTGAATTACCTATTGATGACCTAGTCCTTGATCCCTTCAAATGTGAATGGGCAAGTGAAAATACGACCAATAACAACGATACTGAACAGGACGAACCAACGCCTAGCCAACAAACTCTGCTTCCTGAGCCTATTGATTACAATGTGCCCATTGATTATAAAGAATGGCAAGAACAACAAGATATACAGCTGCTCAACCACGTTATGGACAAAGCTAAACACAACCAACGTACCGCAGCTGAACTGCTTAATCTTAGCTACCATCAGTTGCGCGGTATGCTGAGGAAGTACAACATGGTCGGTCAGTCAAATGACAGTCCAGCTGAATAGAATACGTTCAAACTTATGATAAAAATTAATCTCATCTCATTCTATCGAAATAACTGACTCGAATTTTTTCCTGTTTGCTATTTACGTACCCAAAGAATTGGTCTGCCTAAAGAAAAGGTGTTAAATTATGCAGATCTTTAGGCATCTTTTGTTTGCCCGTTCTCAATCAATGATAGCTCTTTCTATGAAAGCATTTTTAAAGTTCACCACAGGATTCGTCAGTATAGGATTACTGGTTGGGTGTAGCGACAATATTGATCACGAAGAAATTCGCAAACATGGTTTTGTCTCTTGTGGACATAGCGCACCAAACGCCTTCAATCCACAACTCGTTGAAGGTGGTATTACCGCTGATTCGCTAAGCCCACAAATCTACGATTCATTATTAACGTTAGACCCTGTCACTCTGAAGCCGACGGCCAGCATTGCCTCTTCTTGGCATATCAACGATGACGGCACAGAATATACGTTCAAGCTCAAAGACAGTGTCGAATTTCAGCATACGGATTGGTTCACCCCTACAAGAGCCCTAAACGCCTCTGATGTCGTGTTCAGTTTTAACCGATTAATCGATCCAAGCCATTCATTTCATTTTGTTGGTAATGCAAGCTACCCATGGTTCGAAAGTATTGGCTTCAGTAATCTCGTTAAAAGCGTTGAGGCCATAGACCCTCTAACGGTAAAATTTACTTTAACAAAAGCGGACAATACCTTTCTTTCTAACATTTCGACCACTCACTCCGTTATTCTTTCCCGTGAATATGCGCAGCAATTAGAGATCAAAGACGAAAAAAACCGTATAGATGAATTCCCAGTCGGAACGGGCCCATTTTACTTGGCCGAGTATCAAGTCGGCGATCTCGTTCGACTTAAAAAGCACAATAAATACTGGCAGGGTGAACCAGAACTTGAGCAAGTAGTGTTTGATATTTCATCCCGTGGAACTGGCCCTCTTGCGAAGCTATTACGCAGAGAATGTGATGTTCTTTATACACCACTCTCTAGTCAGATCCCCATTATCAAGCAACATGATGATTTGATACTAGAAGCCAAGCCATCCATGAATGTCTCATTTATTGCCATTAATACCGACCATCCTGCGCTCAGTGATCAGAGAGTAAGAAAGGCGTTGAGTTTATCTATCAACCGAAAGAGCATCTTAGATGCTGTTTATTTTGGAACGGGTGAACAAGCTTATTCACTATTACCACCCAGCTCTTGGGCGTATCAAAAAGACGCGACGCAGATAAGATACGACAAAAATTACGCTGTCGGATTGCTTAGAGAAGCCGGTTACTTACAAGGTCTTCAGCTTTCAATGTGGGTTCCGTTAGAAGCAAGCCCATATAATCCGAGTCCCAGAAAAACAGCAGAGTTGATTCAGGCGAATTATGCCGACATTGGGATTGAGCTAAACCTGTTCACCAGTGACCGCTTTAACCGTACGGAACTGGCAGAGCATACCGATATTGATTTGATTCTCACCGGATGGAACGCCAGTACTGGTGACCCCGATAACTTCTTGCGCCCACTGCTGTCGTGTCGTGCAGAAGAGTCGGGACTAAATGTGTCGATGTGGTGTAATCCAGACTTTGATTTTTTATTGGATTTAGCAAAAGAAACCAATCAAGAGAGATACAGACTAAACTTATACAAAGAAGCACAATATATGATGAATGAAGCAGTGCCCGTCATTCCACTTGCGCATGGTGCTCAGTTTTTAGCTTATCACCAATCGTTAACTGGATTTGGTTCCAGCCCATTCAGTTCTCAGAGCTTCCATAAAGTAAGGAGAGTCAAGTAGATGTTTCGTTATACTATTCGCCGCTTTAATCTCTTTGCGATAACCTTAATTATGCTGACCTTTGTTGGTTTTAGTATTCTTCGCTTAGACGCAGAATCACCTTGGGCTCACTTGAGTTATCTGCAAGGATGGTCGCACTATGTTCAGGAGCTGTGGAATCTCAACTTCGGCTTAAATAAGCAAGGTTATCCTATCATTGACGATATCGTGGTGGTATTTCCTGCTACATTGGAACTTGTATTTATCTCCTTTATGCTCGCGCTCTTTATCGGTATCCCTTTTGGGACCATTGCCGGAATGCGACAAGGCAAAATGATCGATACGATAATCTCGTTCATTTCCATGTCTGGCTATTCTGCGCCTCTATTCTGGGTAGCACTGTTGTTGATTATGTTCTTCTCATTAGACTTGGGATTGCTTCCCGTCTCAGGTCGATATGACCTGCTGTATGAGATCAAGCATGTCACCGGATTTGCCATTATAGATGCTTTCTTATCTGATCATCATTACAAGGCAGAAGCACTACAAAGCGTATTGGAACATCTGGTGTTACCCTGTTTGGTCCTCGCACTCGCACCAACCACGCAAATAGTGCAGATAATGCGCGCCTCTGTTGCGGAAGTGATGACGCAAAACTACATTCGCGCAGCTAGAATTAAAGGTTTGTCGAAACGTGAAATTATCACCGAACACGTTTTTAGAAATGCACTACCCCCCATTTTTCCAACACTCGGTGTGCAACTCTCTAGTATGATTACATTTGCCATTATCACTGAGTCGATTTTTAACTGGCCGGGAATTGGTCGATGGTTGCTAAACGCATTAGCTAATCAAGACTACGCTTCCATTCAAGCGGGTGTAATGGTGGTCGCTTCCTTTGTTTTATCTGCCAATATATTGTCTGATTTACTTGGTACGCTATCGAACCCATTGGTAAGGAAAGAGTGGTATGTTAACCAATAGCATCTATCAAGAAGAGCATATTCCAACTCAGTTTGAACGCTTTGCTAAAAGCTATCGAAGCAATAGTTTAGCGATGTTTGGAATGTGGTGCCTTATCCTAGTAGTGTTAATCACACTCACTGCACAGTGGATTGCTCCACATGACCCAAATCTCCAAACAGGGCATTTACTGGTCCCTCCTTCTTGGGCGACAGAAGGCAGTATTGAATACTTCTTAGGTACCGATGATTTAGGACGAGATATACTTTCCCGAATTTTGACGGGTTCTCAGTTTACATTTGGTGCTTCAATTCTAGTGACAATCATTGCTGGCCTTATTGGCAGCAGTATCGGTATTTTGGCCGGTATGACTCGTGGTTTGTTGTCTAGCACCCTCAACCACCTGCTTGATACCGTCATGTCCATCCCTTCACTTTTATTAGCCATTATATTTGTGGCATTTCTAGGGTTTGGTGAGTTCAATATTATGCTCGCGATTGGCTTGGCACTGATCCCTAGATTTATCCGTTCCATTTACACTGCGATTCACGCTGAACTTGAAAAAGATTACATCATGGCGGCTCGCCTTGATGGGGCCAATGACTTATATCTGTTACTCAATTCTGTCTTTCCAAACATCCTTGCCATCATTGCCGCAGAAGTGACGATGGCATTAACACTGGCCATTATGGATATCACTGCCCTCGGGTTTTTGGGATTAGGCGCGCAAGCCCCTAGTACGGAGTGGGGAGCAATATTAGGAGACTCAGTCGAGTTGATTTATCTAGCACCTTGGACGGTAACACTTCCGGGACTGGCCATTATGTTTACAGTTATCGTCATTAATTTAGTTGGCGAAGGTATTCGACAAGCGTTAAATGCAGGGGTTGAATAATGCCATTACTTGATTTCAGGCACCTAACTATAGAGATTGAAACACCGCACGGGCTCGTCAAGGCTGTGGATAGAATGAGTCTTACAATCCAAGAAGGTGATATACGCGGTTTAGTCGGTGAATCAGGTTCCGGAAAAAGTTTAGTCGCGAAAGCTATCGTCGGTATCTGCAAGGACAATTGGCGTGTAAGCGCTGATCGGATGCGATTTGGTGATGTCGACTTGCTACAATTGACGCCAAAAGAACGGCGTAAGGTCATTGCCAAAGATGTCGCGATGATCTTTCAAGAACCCTCTACCTGTCTTGACCCATCAGAAGCAGTGGGCAGCCAACTCGCCGAATCTATCCCTTCTAAAACCTTTCAGGGTCGATGGTGGCAGCGCTTAAAATGGCGCAAGAAACAGGCAACAGCTTTGCTTCATAAAGTGGGTATCAAGGATCATAAGCGTGTTATGAGTAGCTACCCATATGAGCTTACCGATGGAGAATGCCAGAAAGTAATGATAGCGATGGCTATTGCGGCGAAGCCTCGACTGTTGATTGCCGATGAGCCAACCAATGACTTGGATCCCATTACTCAATCGCAAATATTGCGCTTACTAAGTCGCATGAATCAGGTGCACAACACGACCATATTGCTCATTGGGCACGACTTGACAACAATAACGCAGTGGGCAACCAGAATCACCGTAATGTACTGTGGACAATCTGTCGAATCCGCCGCTACCGAACAGATCCTAAAAGCACCAAAGCATCCCTATACCATTGCACTACTGAAAGCGATGCCGGACTTTAGTAATTGGATACCTCATAAGCAGAAGCTACAATCTTTACCGGGTTCTATTCCGGCACTCCAGCATCTTCCTATTGGTTGCCGACTCGGCCCACGTTGCCCGTACGCACAGAGGCAATGTGTCGAGATTCCGTATTCTAAAAAAATAAAGGGTCATAAATACTCATGCCATTTCCCGCTTAATACGGAGACCAAATAATGAACGAATCCCTTCTTGAGGTTAACGGTCTGTCCAAGCAATTTGTCACGCGATCTGGGTTATTTACCAAGAAAATCCAGCAATCGGTAAAGCCGTTGAGCTTTACCTTAGAGGCAGGGCAAACCCTCGGACTAATTGGTCAAAATGGTTCTGGCAAGTCAACTCTAGCAAAGATGCTGGCAGGGGTTTGCGAACCAACGAGTGGTGAGATTAGAGTGAATGGCGATAAGCTAGAACATGGAGACTACTCTACACGCTGTAAACTTATCCGCATGATATTTCAAGATCCTAATAGCTCTCTCAATCCAAGGATTCAAATTGGCAGAATCTTAGAAGGACCGCTACGACGTAATACGGAGATGCCACCAGAAGCACGTATGAGCCGAGTCAAAAATACCTTGGTTCGTGTTGGATTACTCCCAGAACACGCCTATTTCTATCCTCAGATGTTGGCAGCCGGACAAAAACAACGTGTATGCCTTGCGCGCGCTTTAATCTTGCAGCCTTCCATTATTATCGCTGATGAAGCGCTAAATGGTTTAGATATGGCAATGCGCTCTCAAATCATCAACCTTTTTCTCGAGCTTCAAGATGAGATGGGGGTTTCATTTGTTTATGCATCACAACATATTGGCATCATCAAACACATAACTGATAAAGTAATGGTGATGCACGAAGGTGATGTGGTGGAATATGGTGAAAGTAGTCAGGTTCTAACTCATCCAGAACATCCGGTTACTCAGCGGTTAGTTGAGAGTCACTTTTATAAAGCCCCGAACTATAAGAGATGTTCGTAACACAGCATCATTGTTCTATTGAAACGTCTTCTATAAAGCATAGTAAATGCGAAGAAGAACAAGCACAAAGTTAACTCTACAATTTTTTTATTTGGGTTGTAGAGTTAAGAAATAGAATAGCCTTTGGTATTATTTTCTATCGAGTTTCTGGGCTTGCTTTCTCAGTTCTGAGTCAAACTCATCCGGATAAAGCACAACGCCTTCTTCATTGATATTAGGGAAGACGACAATAGCCAACTCGTCCTCTTCTAATCCACGCGTCCAACGACTATGCCACTTGTTGATAGAAATACTTTCAGCAGTACAATCTTCCCATTCACCCGTCGCCCATTCTGTCGCAAACTCTTCATTTGGCCATACAGGTACACAATCTTCATCATCTGTATTTAGCATGACACATCCGTGTTCATCTTTAAGAATCCACACGCAACGACTAGAAGCGATCTCTTTAATGCAATATTTCATTCGCTGATCAGCGTCCATATTGTTTATTTCTTTCAACATACCGCTATCAAGTTTATCAGTCATACATACCTTAGATATTTTTAGGGTTTACGATCAAAAAAAGCGAAGGTTTACCACCCTCGCCTTTACATCGCTTTTTATTAACGCCGTTATAAAAGCTCGTTCTGAAGCCAAGGCCAACCTTGCTTCTTACGACTCAATGTATTTTCCATCATCAGCATGCCATCTTTTTCATGCTTAACCAGTTTCTCGGCCCACTCACCTTTGAATAATAAGCGTGTCGTAGCGGAAGTGATGTCAGTAAGCATTACCGCTGCAAATGACAAACCTTCTTCATCGCATCGACGTTGAAGGTCATCTTCAATTGCGGTAATCATCCCGTCAACTTGCTCAAGTGTTGCTAGCTCAATCTGACCAACAACGACATTTTTTCCTAAAAACGGATACGCTTTAAGATCTTTTTCAACCAATTGAGATGCACTAAGGCCTTTGATATCTGTTTTTGCTATCAATAGGTTCTTAATAAATGTATCTAAATCTGTCACTTCCGCGTAGACAGCAAGTGCCTCAACAGCATCTTTATCTTTTTGCGTACAGGTTGGTGAAGCGAAACCCACAGTATCGGACAAGATTGCTGACATCATGAGCGTTGCCATTTCACGAGTGATCGTTACTTCTTCCATTTTTAGAAGATTATATAGGATAGTACAGGTACAACCTACTGGCCAAATCCAAGCTTCTAACGGGTTTATCGTCATAACATCACCTAAACGGTGGTGGTCAACAATGCCTATGATCTCGGCTTCATTGATGTCGTCTGGTGCTTGAGAAACATCAGTGTAATCGACCAGCCATACTTTTTCGCCCGCAACACTTGTACGCAATTCTGGTGCTTCTACGCCTGCTTGCTCAAGAATGTATTGAGTTTCGCGATTGAGCTCACCTAAACGAATTGGGTTTGCTTCTAGCCCACGAGCTCTTAGTAACTCGGTGGCAACTAATGCACTACAAATGCTATCACTATCTGGGTTCTTATGACCGACAACTTGAATCATGTTATATCCTATACAAGTTTATAAATGAGGATTAAAGTCTTATTTGACCTTCCTTTAATGACGAATACTTTACCTGAATTTTAGAATTTGTCATTGGGTTGATTGTAAATAATTCTTACTTCTTGTTACTCATTTTATACAAATTCTAATTCAGGTGAAACAAGCACACGGTATTATGACTATTATTAACGATATTAAGTTTAAATCCATCGACCCTAAACCATTGGGAAACAGACCAAATGAAGCATATAGCCATTATTCTGTCCGCGTTAATGAGTTGTGTCAGTTTACCTGCATTTTCTACTATTGAATTGATCGCAAACTCGAACCTAGATTTTTTGGTTGTTAATGGAGCGAAAGCAAAGGTAGATAGCCGCCTCTTTTCGTCCAAACAAACAACGATACTGCCTAGCGGGGAAAATCAAATTGCCTTTAGATACAGTTATACTTATACCCGAGGTGACAACTATACGCGCGTTGATACACCGGTTATTATCGCAAAATTTACCGCACAAGATGCCAAACTCACCTTCCTGTTCCCGGAATTCAGAAGTGCCACAGAAGCAGAAAAAAACATCGATGGTATCACCTGGGCTCTTGTCGATACCGAGAACCAACAAGCGATTAAAAAAACTGAGGACAACCTGCGAATTGATGGCATGCAGATAGGTCGAAACTACGTAAAGGAGACACAAGATTACAACGCTTCAGGTGGACCAGCTTCGATTTCGAAGAATAATGCTTCAGTGACTAACCACACATCGAGCGCGAACACTGCAGAAGAGATGCTCCATTTTTGGTATGACAAAGCGACACCGGAAACCAAGGCGCGCTTTAAAGCCTATATCAATCAATAAACGCTTTGATTATGGAACCACAAATTTACTAAAAAAATACCGACCTATAAAAGGTCGGTATTTATATGTTACCTAAGCAATGAATGACTTACTTACGCTTTCATCTCGATTGGACCACCAAACGAAGTTACAGGCGGTAACTCACCGACAAATTTCTCGAAATCAACCAAACATGTGTTCGCTGACGTCGCTTGAGATAATTCTGATGCAGGAATATCCTGAGTCAACGTATTTGGATCGCCATAGGTATCGATAGAACCCACCTTTTCGTTAGCAGGACCATACCATGCTCCCTCTTCGATACGAACCACGCCTTGAGCATAAGAGTCCATCAACACAGCACCAGCAAGAAGCTGACCACGGTCGTTAAATACCCTTACCATATCACCGTCTTTGATGCCTTTAGCTTTTGCATCTTCAGGGTTAAGGTAGATTGGCTCTCGACCATTTACTGCGTAGGTTGATCTTATCTCTTCTGACTCACACATTTGCGAGTGAAGACGTTTATCAGGGTGACAAGACTGTAGCCAGTACGGATGTTTATCTGATCCCGGACCACCATGTGAACGTTCACTTTTCTCGAACCACATCGGGTGTTCTTGACACTCTTCATACCCAAAACGACCAATCTTACGGCTAGAAATTTCTAAGAAACCGGAAGGTGTACCTAATGCATTGGTTTCGGGGTCATCACGGAATGCAGCATGGCGAACCCAAGGTTTGCCTTTGCCCGCGTCGAAATACCCTTTTTCCCAGAACGCATCAAATTCAGGCAGCTCAAATTTACCCGTATTCGCCTTACGACATTCGCTATATAGATGTTGCACCCACTGCATCTCATTCATGCCGCGAGTATATTCTTTATCACGGCCAAAGCGTTTGGTCAGCTCTGTCATGATATCGAAATCAGACTTCGATTCGAACAGTGGTTCAACCAATTTATGCATGGCGACTAATCCACGCTTAGAATATGAACCGTATCCATCTAAATCATTACGTTCCCATTGAGTACAAGCGGGAAGAACGATATCGGAGAAACGACAACTTGCTGTCCACGCAAAATCTACCGTTACAACCGTTTGAAGATTTTGGAACGCTTTCTTCATATTGTTTCGGTCTTGATGGTGATGCCATGGGTTGCAACCTGAGATAACCATCATCTTGTAACCCGGCAGTTTAACCGTATTACCGTTGTGGCGAATCTCTTTACCCGGATCGGTTAAGCAATCAATCCAACGAGCCACCGGAATGACATTGCTGTAGCCGTTAAAATCGTTATTATCCCATTTAGGCTTAGTGCCTTGTTCTGGGTTACGAGGGAAACTACCCGGACTTGCAAATTCAGTTGAAGGAACACCAATAGAACTGTAATGGTGACCATAAGAAACACCACCACCAGGCAGACCAACTTGACCAAGCATTGCCGCTAAAACCGCGCCCATCCAATATGGTTGCTCACCGTGTTGCTGACGTTGGATTGACCAACCAAATAGAAGCTGCGTGCGACCATTTGTCAGCATACGTGCGAACTCACGAATCTTGTCTGCACTGATACCACATATTTCCGCCGCCCATTCTGGCGTTTTTTCTACTTTGTCTTTTGTTTCACCGTTTACATAAGCGATGAACTCTTCAAAGCCTAAGCAGTACGTGTCGACAAAATCTTCGTCGTACAACTCTTCTTTATACAAAGTATGTGCAAGCGCTAACATAAATGGAACATCTGTTTGCGGATGAATGTACATGTGATCGTTGTTGAAGAAACGTTGTGATTTGTTCTTAACTGGGTCAACCGATATCAGGTTGATATCACCCTTCGCTACTTTCTCTTTCAGCTGATCGAGATACTCAAATGATTCGTGAGTTTCACAGTTCCAACCGACTTGAAGATTTTTAACTGGGTCGTTCGCCCAAAGAATAATGTTGTCACTGTTCTCTAAGATCTCTGACCAAGAAGTACCTTGAGCGTACACCTCTGTTGAACCTAAAACATACGGTAGGATAGTTTGACCAGCACCCGTCGAGTAGTCACCAACTTTCTTAATAAAGTTGCCGTGCATTGCAACCGCGCGTTGCATGTGGTTACCAGAAGAGTGAACCTGACCAGTTTGACGCCAGCCAGTTTGACCAGCATGAAGAGCCCAAGGACCGTAGTCTTTCTGAACGCGTTCTAACTCATTGTAGAAGTGGTCGATAGCCTCATCCCAGCTAACACGAACAAAACGGTTGTTACCACGTGTGTCGGCTGCATATTTGTGTTTCTTAAGCCAATCTAAACGTATCATTGGGTAACGTACACGTGAAGGGCTATAAATGATCCCTTTTATGCCGTTGAGCATTTCGGTTGGGTGCTTGTCTAGCTCAAGTGGCTTGATCTCCTGCACTTTACCGTCTTGTACTAGCGCGCGAAATGCACCCCAGTGTGACCCAGTTGTTTTCCATGTACCAGCATCCGCAGCGCTTGCTTTTGCTGACATTAACAAACTAGGACCAATTACAGATACAGCGCTCGTTGCTGCTGCACCCTTAAGAAAGCTTCTTCTTGTTATAGTCATAGGGTTACTCCTTAAAGCTTAATGGCTATCTTCAGAGAAATCTGAAGAGTGTTTTTGTAAATATTTTAAGATGAGGGCTTCGGTATCCGTATCGAAATTTACGAATGCCAGCATCCCGTTGAACATGCCAGGCCAAGTATTCGTATCGAAATGACCCTCTTCTGGTTGTGAATGACAAGTAGAGCAGTTTGATTGATACGCGACTTTGGCTTTTTCCCAAATTGGATCAATGCTATTGATTGCGGTTTCTTTCTTCATCCAGAGTTTTGCCGTGACTCGTTGCCAAGGCAGGCCCGTTAACTCATCCACTTTCTTTTCGTGTTTCTTAATAATTTTCTTATTTTTTGCCGCTGCTTTCGTTAATGAAGCAACACCAATATTCATACCAAATTCTTCTTGGATTACACGCGCAAATCCACGAGCTTTACGCCAACCTTCTAATTGAATTTGAATCGCATCACCTTCTTGGCCGATGATAGTAGCGCTCGATGCGGGCATGATTTTTCCTGCATCAACGGTCATTGCCGAATCTTCAAAAAGCGCCAAATATCTTAACGTGGTGATACTTTGACCAATGTCATAGTTGGTCTCAGTTGCGATTTCTTCCAACGCTTCCATCATATCGCCTGCGCCGTTCATTCCTTCTGGCAATTTATGTGCAATACCTTTATGACAATCAATACAACTTTGATCTTTTTCTGCCGCTAATTTCATCTGTGTTTGCGCAGCCGGGGACATTGAGTCAAAATCCATCGAGTCATAGTTATGGCAGTTTTTACACTCTAGAGAGCCATTTGCTGAGAATCTGTCCCATTCGTGCTGTGCCAGTGCTTTTCGACGCTCTTCAAATACGCCAGGCTCGTCATAATTACCAAATACCTGAGCGAATACTTCTTTAGACGCCTGCATTTTGCGCGCAATCTTATCTGTCCACTCGTGAGGAACATGGCAATCTGGGCAGGTAGCACGTACACCAGAGTTATTTTTCCAGTGAACGGTTTCTTGAAGCTCCTTGTACACATTTTCCTCCATCGTGTGGCAACTGATGCAGAACTCTTCAGTATTGGTTGCTTCTAGAGCAGTATTGAAACCACCCCAAAAAATCACGCCGGCGATAAAGCCACCTAGCGTTAATACGCCCAAGCTAATATGCAACGCTGGTCGCGTCATGGTTGTCCAAAGTTTTTTAATTAAGGCAATCATATTTGGTTCTCTAAAAATTGAGTGTTTAAAAGGAGAAAAGTATTAACCGTGAATGCCCGGAGGCCCCATGAAAAAGACTTGCATAAACCAAATTAAAAATCCGTAACCGCCGACTAAGGCAACGCTTAAAACAGGAAACAGAACCACGGATATAATAAGAAAAGATTTCCACTCCAGAGATCTGGTTTCGCCATCCATGCTTTTGTTAACATTTTTCATACATTTACTCGCTATGTAACTAATATCAGCCAATCAATGTCCGAGGTTATCGAACAACAATTCATTTGTTATTGTAAATTTTAATCCCATTAAAATGTTTGCTTCAATAACCTTAGGCCTTATGTACCAAGTTATTCACGGCTTTTTTGATGTGAAACGAAGATGTGTTTTATTAATATTTTATGTGAATAGATGTAAACGGATATGTAAAAATAATACTGGTTTATTTTGTGATAAAAAGAGGTTAACTCGAGTGAAAAATCATCATTTTTTAGTGGTTTTTGCCTAAACTCGACAGATATTGGCGGTAATATAAAGGTCTGACCCCACTTATTTTGACGCCGGAAATGTTATCAATTTGTAAAGTCACTTCAAGAGTACACAGTAAATAATCACCGTTCATTTCAAAATGCGGTATGCTAATCATTACCTCCTATTTGATAAAAACAATCATGCAGACAGCCTTAGATATTTCTTGGATACAGCTTTCGCTCTTCTCTCTTGTGCTTCTTGTTCCTTTGTATATTAATTATCGATATCAACTGGAACTGATGAAGGATATGGTGTCCGCCACCATTAGAATGGCCGTCCAACTTGTATTAGTAGGCATCTATTTGGAATTCGTTTTTCAGACCAACAACCTATTGCTCAATTTATTATGGTTAGGCGTCATGGTCGTTGTCGGAAGTAAAACGATAATCGCTAAAGCCAAACTGCCCGCAAAGCTGTTATTTATACCGGTTTTAACGGGTTTATTGATAGGGCTTACTCCCCTACTTCTCATTCTAACTTTCTTCGTCATTCAACCGACCCCTTTATATAGTGCCCAATACATTATTCCTCTGTCTGGAATGCTACTTGGCAATAGTTTGAGTGGGAATATCGTCGCACTGCAAAATCTGTATGACTCGTTTGAACAACGTAAATCTGAATACGAAGCGGCTATCTCTTTAGGTGCCTCACCACAGTACGCATCTATTCCTTTTGTTCGTGTCGCGATGCAAAAATCCCTAGCACCAATCCTTGCCTCTATGGCAACAACAGGGGTAGTTACACTACCAGGGATGATGACAGGGCAAATATTAGGCGGTACTAGCCCAATGATTGCCATCAAATACCAGATGATAATTTTGATCGCTATCTTTGTCATGATGTCCATTTCAGTAACAATTACGCTTCAATTGAGCTTAAAAAAGACCCTTACTAAAGAAGGTAGAGTGAGGGTAAAATTTCTTTAAAAATAGCTTGCGCTTATGAAAAGCTCACTCTCATTAGTGTTTCACATTTTATCCACAGATATTGTGGATAAACACTTGTATGATTGAGTTCTATTGGTCATTTTTTTATACCCATTTGACATAAAAAAGCCAGCATTCTCATGCTGGCCTTGCAGATAAAACGTAGATATTTCTATTATTTCGCTCACTTTTTAAACCAAGTTAAAGCTTCATTACACTTATTTTTCTTGTCACTTCCTTCACGCTATAAAGGTGATGTTTTTTATTGTTTTTAGCTATATCCTAAGGCAAGTGCTTTCCCTACAATAACGCTGTATATTGCTCTAAAACTAACCATTTCCATCATAGCTAACAGTTTTTTGCACGGATTCTTGTTCCCAAGCGCAATGCAATTTAATGTTGGTGGCAGATAAGATAAATTGTTAAGGAATTAAACATGAAATATACAGAAGAAAACATCACCGAACTTAATCTACTTCTTCAGTTCGATATAAGCAGCGCAGCAAAGGGGATCAAAGTTCACAATGACGCATCAGAAGAACTACAAGCGGCAGTGAAACGTTTATATGCAAAAAATCTATGTACCATGTCAGATGGTGGTTATTTGACGAATGAAGGTATTGAAGTGGCTGAGCATGCTGACAAAGTATTGCGCATCCTTTCTGTGTAATTGAGAGCAGTTAATGACTAACATTGCTATCGTTGGAGCAGGTTGGCTTGGCCTTCCGCTAACACAACGTCTACATTCTGAAGGACAATCCGTTTTCGGCACAAGGACTACATCAGAAAGGCTCGAAGAATTGGAAAAATTATCCCTTCCTTGCTTTGCGCTGAACCTAGATTCAGAACACTCGGTAGCAAACCCACTAGTCATAAACCAATTGCAATCTCGTAATGTGCAAACCCTTGTCGGCGCCTTCCCTCCTGGGTTCAAAAAAGGTCAAGGAAAAGCGTATGCCAATCAATGGCAGGCCCTGGTTAATAGCGCGTTAAAAGCCGGAGTGAAGAAAATCGTTATGATCAGCTCCACATCGGCTTACTCTAATGCTAACCAAACGATGTTTGAACATGACGCCTGTTTGTCTTTAGCAGAAAATAATGACCTATTCTCTGAAAATGCACGCACCATGTTGATTGCCGAGCAATCGCTGATCGATTCAGGGATCGATTATGTGATATTGCGATGCTCGGGATTATTCGGTCCAAACCGTCATCCCGCCCGCTTTGTCAGTAAAATGACCAGTATTAGTAACGTCGCACCCGTTAATATGGTGCACTTAGAAGACGTCATCAATGCAGTGATATTTAGCTTAAGCAATATCACCAATCAAGTCGTTAATGTTACATCGCCTAATACGGTGACAAAATACGAATTTTACAATCAGGCAATACTGAACAGCGACGAGGAATCGCAGATGCCAGAATTGAACAACATACCTGCAAAAAGAATCAGTGCAGAGAAAATTGTCCAGTTAGGTTTTCAGTTTCAATATGAGAACGTTGTCGATGGCTTAAGCCACTGTTAAGTTAGTGAATGTATCGCATTCAACATAGTCCCCACGAAAGTGGGGACTATAAAGCAATGTCGACGCTTATTCTCAGAGTAATTTCCGGTCATTTAGATCAAATGAACACGGAAATCCGTCATAATCAATTGCTGTATACCTGATCTATATAACACTCAAACGCTTCACACATCGCATCATCCGACTGTTCATTCAACGCTAAGATTGTCGACCCATCAACAATCTTGATCTTCGCATTGAGTGCTTTTACCGCCGTGCGTTCACGCGATACTAGCGCAGATATCTTATCCTTTTCTATTTGCCACGCTTCATCCGAGGTCAAGTTACACTCATCAGCGAGATATTTCGCATTGAAGCCTTCTCCTGTTAAAGCTTGTATCGATTGTGTGTGTGAGGCACTGTTTCCTGCCGCCCAGTAATGCTTCGCCATTAACGGGCCAATGTTAGGATTGTCGGTTAGATAGCCAAATTTTTCCGTAAAATACGCCCGCGTTTGATAGACAGCCATATGTGCCAATAAATAACCTTGATAAGCACAAGCTGACTCATCAGAAAGAAGGTGCGGAATCGCCATGAGTGGCCTAGGGCTGCATTCTAAACCAAGTATCTTTTTCTCAGATTTACGCGCTAGCTCAGTCACCTGCTCTGGCGACAATTCTTCATCACTTAATAGATATAAATCCCGTTCAAAATAAGGCACCACCAAAATACTTCGTTCTTCATAGGCTTTAAATGGTTGCTTACTATCTATCATCCCCTTTATCACTTCTTGAGTAACCGACTCACCACTTGCATTTAATGCATATTGTTTCAACCAATCTCCGTCCGTGAGTAGGCTGTCACAAAACATCGATTGCGTTTCAGCATAGGCCATTGAGGTAGGTGCAAATTCTTGAGAAAAACAAGGTGCATTCATTTTAACATTGGCAAAATGTGCGGCGTGACCGCCTTCATGGAAAAGCGTATTGATACCGTCGTACCCACTGCCCATTTGGTCTGGCTTAGCGTTACTCGTAAAATTGACCTTTGCCGCTACCCAGTTTCCTTGGTCATAAAAAGAAGGAATAGGACCATGACAAAAACCATTTGGGTATTTGCCCTTTCTATCCAACAAATCAAGCGTAAGCTCCGCCCCTGAATAGTCAATGTTCAAGCGCCCGAACGATTCAATCCAACGTCGCAAAGATTGAGAAAAAGGAACGTACTGATCTAGATCCCTCATCGCGTCACCTGCAAAAGAGAACACAAAGTTATGCGCTGACAGTGCCTGAACGCCTTTCTCATTAACTAGGTTCTTTAAGCTGCCTAAATGACCTTTTTGAGTTTGTTGCTCGAAATCATCTAAAATAGAGAATAGTTGAGCCGTGGTCATTTGCTCCGTTTTCTCTATCGAATAGTCAAAAAATGTCTTATATCCCAATGAACGAGCAAACTGGTTTCTCAGCTTCACTAATTCCAAAAGCCCATTTTCGAGTAACCATTGCTCTAGGTCGAGAAGAGCATGATGCGCCGACTCTCTCACTTTCTCATTATCATGAGTACGAATCACTGCCCCTATCGTCGGGAGCGAACCTTCAAGTCTCACACCATTTTCATCGGTGTAATGCATAATATGATTCTGTTTTTTCTCGAACAAATCCGCTTCAAACTGAATCAGTTTGTCTTTTAATTGTTGCGCTTCTCTCGACTCGATAGAATGCGCCTGAAACATTGCAAGCCATCCAGACAGACCAACGATGGTTTGTCGTTTTTCTTCAGGGTCTTTTATACTACTGGCTACATCTAATTGCGCTTTTAACTCATTAATCTTCAGTGGATTACTTAGGTATTGAGTCCATTGAGTTTGCGCCTTAGTCGATCCTTCATGGTCATCACTGATTCCCATGTACGTTTCCCAAAAAAAGTCTTCTTTCTCTTTATGGATAGCGAGATATTTTTGATTCAATTTATTGAGGTAACTGGTTGCTGTCATGATATTTTTTTCATTTATAGATACACGCTTTTTATAGTAGCATGCATCGTTTAAATCCGCTTTTTGCTTTTATATATTGGCTCGTATTGTGTTACGCTAAGGCAGATTTTTAGGTGGTAAAAAGTTAGGAGTTAACATGGCATCAGATTTTTATGGTAGTAGTGCAGCATATGCTCGCAAAGAAAGTGATTACCGCGATAGGGCATTAAAAATGTATCCATGGGTGTGCGGAAATTGTGCGCGTGAGTTTGTATATTCAAATCTACGGGAGCTAACGGTCCACCACAAAGACCATGATCATACTAACAACCCTAATGACGGTAGCAATTGGGAGTTACTGTGTATTTATTGTCATGATCATGAGCATTCAAAATATACCGACCATGACCAATATGGTACTGAGATTAAACCAGGACAAGATGAGCACGAAAGTGCAACACACAACCCGTTTGCGGATCTTGCTAAGTTAATGAAAAAATAACACATAAAAAGCCAACCCTATGATTGCGGTTGGCTTTTAAATTTTACGCTATTAATTTTCTAGTAATTCTCCCTGCAATCCTTGATTGCGATTTTGCTTGTTACTAAACCCTTTCAGTCCTACAACATGCACATGTTCGTGATCTTTGAATATCTTTCGAACGAGTTTATAAGTCGTCCCTTGCTCTGGACTGATGTTCTCCGGTGCTGCGATAAGTAACTGCATATCTAAGCGATCACATAGCTCAAATAATGTATTAATCGATTTACTGTCTAGTCGAGCGGCTTCATCTAAGAAGAGTAAACGGCATGGTACGATATCTTTGCTACGCAACCGACGAGATTCTTCTTCCCAGCTTTGAACCACCATCAACAATATTGACTGACCCGTTCCGATTGCTTCACCAGTAGAAAGCGCACCTGATTCGGCTTGTAACCAACCATCTGTTCCTCGATTCACTTCCACGCCTAATTCAAGGTAGTTGCGATAATCGAGTAACTCCTCTCCCAATATTTGAGGAGAGCGCTGCCCCATATCGATATGCGGATTCACACGATGAAACAACTTAGCCATCGCTTCTGAAAAAGTAAAACGAGAGGTTTCAAATAGGTCTCTATGCGTATCCTGTTGATGAGCTAAACCTTTTAAAAGTGTCTCGTGACTTTCACGAATATTGACGTTCAAGCGAACACCCTTCACCTGCCCAAAATTAATATTCGATAAACCTTGGTTTAGCAGTCGAATACGGTTTTGTTCTCGTTGGATTGTTTTCTTGATTATCGATGCTGCGGAATCAGAGCTGATCGCTAAACGATTTTCACGTAACGTCAGTTCCTCACTCAATCTTGCTAACTCGACTTCCATCTCTTCTATCGCTTCGACCGGGTCATCAGTGCGAATAATATCTTGTCGGATACGCTGTTTTAAGTGCTGATAAACAGCAATGTAAAACAGCACTTTGCGTTCAGGGTACGCGTTTTCTTCCGAAGCCCGTAATGTATCACGAAGCTCTTCATTATCAGCAACCGCTAAACGAAGTGCACCCAAAGACTTGTCTGACATGGAACGCAGTTCCCTCGCACTTAAATATGCGAGTTCACGGCGATAGAGACGTCTTTCTACGTCATGTTGTTTCGCAAGGCGTAGCACCTCACACCAACTTGATTTTGCCAGTACCGCGATATTTCGAATCTCTTTATATTCTTTTTCTGAACGTTTCAGCGTTTGTGCTACCGATTTCATTTCTAGTTCAGTCGCAGTCATAGTGCGCGAATGTTCGTTCCGGCGACTTCGGCTAGAATGCAGTTGATCGAACAGTGATTCTTTGCGACTACGAGCACGATCGTCTGAACCTTCAGAGGTACTAACTCCTAATTCTTGCAAATCGTCTTTAAACTCTTGAACCGTCTCAGATTTGGCTTGGTAAGCGCTTTTAAGTGATACTAATATCTGATTTGTCTGATTAAACTCTTGATTTACCAGCTTTAGCGACGCCCTATAACTTACTCGGAGCGATTCAGCTTCAAGCAGTTTCTGTTTTAGTTGCTCACTTAGCTCACTGCTCTCATCTAACATTGAGACAGAATCTTTGTAAGCGAAATAGGTGCGGCGCTCTTTTAGATCGGCTAGAGAAAATTGATTACGTTTCAATGCTTGTAGGCTTTGATCAACCTGCTTGTATTCCAATTCAATTGAGACAGATTGTTCGGGGTCATTCGCCAACGCCGAAAGATACCCTTCAAGCACGTTGATTCTGGCTTTATGTCGGCTAATAAATACCTTACTTTCCGCCACGTTATTCAGTTGTCGTGCCACCTCTGAACGTCTTTCCTCTATGGTTGAATCGTCAGCTAAATAACCGATAACAGGCAAGGTTTTATCCAGTAAATTAATCGCTTGTTTACTTAGTAGCAATCGAGACTGTTGTTGCTTAGTCGCCGACTCTACGCGGCTTAACTCACGCTGAGTCTCTGTTAGCCTAGCCCTAATCTTTTGCATCTCTTTTTCAGGATCCGTCTCAAACGCATCTTGAATATAAATCGACACAAACTGGCTAAATTTTTGGTACAAACGCAGAATTTTTTGCGAATCAAACGCCGCTATAGAGTGCAATTCAAGAACATCGTCTCTCTCTTTTCGCAAGATATCTAGCCTTTGCTCGCGTGCCGCTCGGCCGAATAGAGGTATCGGTGGGAAACGAGAATATCGTAATTGCCTTTCATTGTATTGGACGCAAACAGCACCTTCCAATTCACTTGCATCGAATGTACTGTCATCAAACGCGTCAACATTGCCCTCTATAACATAAACATCTTCTGGGCAGTCAGTCATTTGATGCAGTTTTTCTTTCACACCACTCAAATCTGAAACAACAATAGCATGACGGGCTGGGCCATACATGGCACTAAAATAGGGCGCATCCTCTAGAGTAATATCGTCATATATTTCTGATAACAAGACACCACCCAAAGTTACAGCGACGTCTTTTAATCGTGCGTCGTTTGCTCCCCCTGATGAGGCAAGCTGTTCTATCTGCTGATTTAACTGATCCCGACGTATTGCTAATCGCTCTTTCTCTTGGTTGGTCTGCTTTTCTGTTTCCAATATTCTTTGCATATGAGACATAACCGCTTGGCGGCTATTCAACGGCTCTTCAGTCTGTGTAACCAGCTGTTCAAGCGCATTGTTTGCCTCTATCCATGCGGGAGCGTGAGCTTCGAGTTGCTTTAAGGCTAACTGAAAGCTTTGTACCTGTTGAGTAAGCTGAATTCTTTGGTCTCGGCCAAGCTCTAATGAACACTCTATCTCCTCAATCAATGCTTGATGACGTAGGGATTCTTGACCCACATCACTCTCGTCATTGAGGTCGAACTGATTGGCGTTCTTGTATCTCTCGGCAAGATCTATTGCCTGCTTCTGTTGGTTGAGTTGGCGCTCGATCTCCTTAAATTGAGACAGCCACTGCGACTCATTCGCCAGCAATAACTCCCCATCTTTTAGTGTCATTATCGCTTGTTTTGCGTACTTCAGTACGTTCGGTCTCTCTACATCAACATAGATGCTTTGCACCAAACTTAAACCCGTCTCAAACTGTTCAGCCGCTGCCGACGAAATATCGAGTTTATGTTTAAGCGCCAACAAAGTTTGCGTCTGCTCTTGTTCTTGCTGCTTAAGCTTTGCTGATAGAGGATCAATATCTTCAAGACAAAGCGCTGGGTCTTCGAATACCACGCGCGCTTGTTGCAAAGACTCCACTGCTTGTTGATATTGCAATGCACGTGTTTGTTGAACATCGAGTGCTTGCTGGTAGTCTGCCAGTTGCCTCTGTAAACTATCGACTTCTTGCTCTGCTAATGCCGCTTGCTCTTCGTGATGCAAAACGCATTCTTGTGACTCTTCCACCACCATCATCTGTTCTTCTAACCGCTCGTTCAACGCAGCTAGGTCATCGATGTAACGTTCAATTTTCTCTTTCTGTCTCAATGCATTCTGAACTAATTGAAGATGATCGGATGCGGCTTGGTGGTCTAATTCAAGATCGAGTTCCTGCTCTGTTAGGCGTTCTAACTCTTCTTGAATAGAATTAAGCAGTTGATGCTGTTCCGTTAGCTGACGCCGTGAACTGAACAGTTCACTACGCAGTGATAGCGATTTATCGAGTCGATTTTTCCGATCGTTCGTATGACGCATGTAGTCAGAGGCAACATAATTAGTGGACTCAGTGAGCAGATGCTTAAATAAGTCCCGGTCAATCTGCGTCGCTTTAATTGCATCGAGTGTGATTCGATTTTCACGCAGCGCTGATTCCATATCTTGAAACGCTTTTTTAACCCCGCCATTTTGAGGCAATAAATAATCCCTTAACGAACGCGTGATCGCGCTAGAGATCCCCCCGTAAAGGGAAGCTTCAATCAGACGGTAGAATTTTGAACGGTCACTACTGTTTCTCAATTTTTTCGGCAACACACCAAATTCAAACATTTGCGAATGATAATCGGTAACTGAATTGAACCCTTTAAACAAAACTCCTTCTGTCTCACCAACCACTTGTTTAAGTTCGTTGATATTTCTGACGCGAGCACTATTGTTAGATAACGCTTCAATCAACACGTCAGTCGGTTTCATTTGGCTTGGCAGCCCTTGAATAACAAACGGCTTAATATCAACTTTTTTGTCTCGGCCGGCGACTTGTTGCAACCTAACACCAAAAAGGACGCGTTGCTTTCTTGAATTAATGACATCCAACGCCGCATAGCAGACTCCAGGTTGTAGCTTACCGAATAACCCTTTGTCTCTTGACGTTTGCGAGCTACCTGCCTCGGTGGTATTTCTGAAATGCAACAAGGTTTGATCGGGTATAAGTGCGGTAATGAATGCCGCCATAGCTGTCGATTTTCCTGCGCCGTTACCACCAGATAGTGTTGTAACCAAATCATCGATATCAAAAGTACGAGCAAAAAACCCATTCCAGTTAATCATGGTGAGTGATTGATATTTACCTCTTTCAATCATGCTTCGTCCTCTATTTCTTCGCCGTGTTCATGGTTATCATTCTGCCGTTGGATTTCTGTGGGTGCGTTACCGAGTTGTTGAGCTATCACGGCCTCTCCATCACGTATCAATCTCAATTGAGCTTCTTTCAATTCGTCCCCTAAACGAACATCAGCGCCAAAACGGAACACCGCCTCACTGATGCGAAATTTTCCGTCTTCTCCTATCGCGATAACCATACCAAGCCGCTTTAAACGTCTTAACGAGGTTCTCACTTTCTCAAATAACTTCTCTTTATCAAGATCCGATCCCGTAGAGCGGTGGGTAACGATGCGCATTAACTTTTGCTCGTCCGCTAACGCTAACAACTCTTCATATAATTCCTGATTAGTGAAAATACCTTCATGGGCCAAACGCTCAGGGCTAAGGTAAAGAAAACAAAGCACCTTCCCCACGAGCATGTCGAGCTCTGACAGGACACTGCGACCGATCAAAGCTGTTGAACGCGGTCGCAAATAGAAAAATCCTTCTGGAGCCTTAACCAGTTCAGTATTATATCTTTGATAAAACAGCGCTAATTCCGTTTCAAAGTCAGAAAGTAGTGCGTGATTATCCATATCATCGGTTGATATGTGTCTGCCTGCTCTTAGTATGCTGTCTAAAGCCGGAAACAGTGGATTGGCTATCGCCTTTACCAGTTTGTCTGGCATATATTCGTCAGTATTTATTGATGACATTTGCTTGTACCTTTGCGCCAAAATCGTTAATAGATTGCCAATCTGGCTGAATAGCCTGATAGTCAGATTCGGAATATCCAAGCCTAACGGCTTGATCAATCACAATTCGAGCGAGATCAAAATGATGAGTCTGCGGGTGTTGTGCGAGATAATTTTTCAGCACAGAACCAAGATCTATCGCCTTACCCTGTTCTTTATGTAACGCCAACATCGACGCTACCTGCGTAGTTAACTCGTCGTTCACTTGTTGCAGTTCTTCGAATTCAACTTCCATGGGAAGATGACCTGTGACCTCATCGTCTCGTAAAACCATTGCTTCATCTCGAAGATCGGTCAGTTTTTCTGCATCAGCAAAAGTGAGGTACCAAGGCGCATCAAAGTAGCCTTTCACCGATTCACGAAGCCTTTGACTGAATGCTCGGTTTTTATCCATGTCTATCGCCGTGCGAATAAACTTGTGCACATGCCTGTCGTACCCTATCCAGAGGTCGATCGCCTGTTGACCCCAACTAACAATTCGGTCTAGTTTGACCTGCAGACTAAACAAAATTTGGTCCACAAAATCTAACGCTTCTTCACCGCGTATTTGCTCTTGAATATCAAGAATTCTAGTCTGCAGCTCATCGCCTACTGTTTGTAACGTATCTTGCAACTCTCGCAGTGTATTAGAGGTAGCAGATAGTAGAGATTCACAGTTACTGATGGCTTCCTGCCAATCTTTGTTTAGTAGTTCAGCAATTTGCTGTTTAACTTCCTGTTGTTGATCATCCATTACCCGTTGATTTAGATCTATTTGGTCGAATATTTCGCCAACCGAGTATTTCAGTACCCCATACACTTTCTTGTGCCAGTAAGCGATATCACCACCTTCAAGGGCCGCCGCCATTGCTTTCTCCATCTCATCGGAGACCATCGCTAACTGAATCGAGAGCTTAAGCTCTGAAAACTGACGATGCCTAAGGTAATAACCCGTAATACCAATGGCTAAAGACGAGAGCCTATAGATACTTGACCCATCAGTGCTTTCACTAGTGAAACGGCTGATTAGCTTTTGATTCACTAATTCATTTATCGCGTTGTTTGCCCTGAAACTGGTCGCGTCACCGGTACTTTCAAATAGCTGAGTGACAATCTTGAACGCATCATGCAGCTCTCCTTCACCCAACTCATCATCAAATTTTGTATCCCCTAAAACGGCTATTGAGATTAGAAAAGCCAACCGTTCGCTAGAGAGATTCAATGAGAAGTCATGTTTTTTCACCCAACTAACCAATTCTTCTATCGGTTGCTGTGAAAGCGCTTGAGTTATTTCACTCATCGTTGTTCCTATTAATTGTTACGCTTAAATGTATAGGCAAACTATTTCACTTTCTCCGGTCTATATTGAACCAGAGAGTAAATTAGCGAATAGTCTCCAAGTAAGCCGTTTTTGACAATGTCTTGCTTCCCTAAGTTGTACATATCTGAAGGGATATCACACAAAGAGAATCGATGGCGTAGCCCCGCTAATCGTTGAGATATTTGCGCTAGGCCATCATTTTCACACTCAATACTTTCCATTTTTATGATTGGAACATCATTTTTTAAATGAGCCCGCTATTCTGTCATAGGAATAATAAGAATAAAGGGGTATGCTGCTTTTTTACTTCTAAGTGATGGTTTTTCGGACTAATTAAGTATGTTTGAGCTGAAAAAGATAGTTTCTTCTCTAGCAATGCCCTTACCCGCTCTATTAATTATCGGGTTCATCGGTTTGCTATTTATTATGTTTACCCAGAGACACAAGTTTGGCGTACTATTTGTGTTTTTATCGTTAACTGGCATTTTTCTCGTTTCTTTCCAACCTGTCTCTACTCGTCTATTGATGCCAATGGAAAGAGAGATTACCGCTTTTTTACCGGTGGATGAAAATATCGATTATGTAATGGTACTAGGTGCTGGCCATGTTGTAGATGATCAAATTCCACCGACTTCAGAACTCAGTCGGACCGCGTTGATGCGATTAACTGAAGGGATTCGAATTATCCGAATGTATCCAGGGTCAAAATTAATCCTGTCTGGTTACGCAGGTGGTACCGAATTCAGCCATGCAAAAATGATGGCAAGAGTCGCGTTAGCACTTGGTGTCGCAAAGCCTGATATTATTCTTCTCGAAACCGCAAAAGATACGTGGGAAGAAGCAAGGCAAGCCGCCGCTTTCGTAAATCAGAGCAAACTGGTCTTAGTCACCTCTGCAAGCCATATGAAAAGAGCGCTGATGGAGTTTAATTCTGCGGGTCTTAATCCAACGCCTGCACCAACTAACTATTTGGCGCAATCGAATATTGAACAATACTGGCAAAAATACACCCCTCAATCCGCCTATCTAGAACAAACTGAACGCTATTGGCATGAACAATTGGGCCTTTGGTGGACATACGTTCGAGATACGCTTCTCACTGCGGAAGAAACGGAATTGAAGGTTACCCAACCAGAATAAAAAAGGCCGAGGATATTCCTCGGCCTTTCTTTATTTTAATCATTCCGTTTATTTTATTCGCCGGCAAACATGTAACCCTCTCCATGTACCGTTACGAATATTTGAGGATTCTTAGGATCATATTCCATCTTCGAACGTAAACGTCTTATTAACACATCAATCGTTCTGTCATTCGGTGCATCGACTCGATGACTAATTAGGCTCAGTATTCTCTCGCGGCTCAGCACTTTATTGGTATGCGTCGTTAGCGCAACCAATAATTCATATTCAGCTTTAGTTAGCTTCACCGGTTCGCCATCTTTGCATAAGGCTCTGCGCTGAATATCAAATACCCAATCACCAAAATAAACCGTATTTCCAGAGATATCCACAAGCTCTTTATCTTCTGGGATTTGATTTACCAGAGAGATTCGCCAGAGAAGGTTTTTGACCCGAACAAGAAGCTCTCGTAATTCAAACGGCTTGGTCACATAGTCATCCGCTCCCATTTCGAGCCCTACGATTTTATCAATGCTATCGGTTCGACCAGTCACCAGAATGATACCGATTGTAGACTGGCTACGCAGCTCTCTCGTTAACATCAATCCATCTTCGCCCGGAAGATTGACATCCAACATGATGAGATCAATCTCTTTTTCAGCGAGTATCCCACGCATTTGCTGACCATCTTCTGCTTCACTAACTTGATAACCTTCTTTTTGAAAGTAACCGACAAGTTTACTTCTAGTGACAACATCATCTTCTACAACTAATACATGACTGCTCATAATCGCCGCTTATATCTTGTTTGATTGATAGCATCTTATTCATATCTATTAACAATTCTAGCAATAGTTTTGAAAAACGCGCAAAATTTGTCACTTTATTGATTAAAGGCAACTTATTGACTTTGGGTTAATTTCCTTACATTTTCTGTCATATTTATTCATATTTTGGATTAGTTCTATTCACATTTTTTGCTTACACTAATAGAGACCTCATTAGTTTAGGAAATATCGTGATGGAAGAGACAAAAGCATTTAACGAGAAACGAGCTGAAATATACTGGTGGCTCTCAAGCCTGTTTGCGCGTGAACTAACACCAGAAGAAATTGAAACATACCAATCTCCTGAAATCCGTTCTTTTTTAACCGGATTGGGAGAGAACGAAAACTTAAAAGCACCGGTAAACAAACTCATCGACGCTCTCAACCGCCTACAAGATAGAGAAGATGCACATTTAGAGCTGGCCGCTGATTATTGTGAACTCTTCTTAACCACTGATTCTGCTGGAGCACTTCCCTATGCATCTATGTACATTGGTAAAGCAAAATTACTCAACGATAAGCCTGCTAGAGAGATGGAAGCGTTGATGCAAAGCAAAGGCATTGATGTAAAGGAAAGCTTTAATGAGCCCGCAGATCACGTTGCCATTGAACTCGATTTTTTGGGTAATATGATCATTCGTTCCAATGAACTAGAAAAACTCCAGCACATAAACGATGCTTTGATCGAACAAAAAGATTTTATTGAAACTTATTTGATGAGCTGGATCCCGCAGTTCAGCGAAAAGTGTGCCAAGTTAGATGACTTTGGTTTCTATGGCAGCATTACTGAGCTGCTTGTTAGCTTCTGTCAACTAGATTGCATCTACTTGACTGGCGAGTAAGCCTTGGTAAATATGGATACTAAGTATTAAATCTGAGTACTAGGTCTTAATACCAAATTTCTATCATTGTTTACTGAGCTATTTGCCTATAAAATCGTTCCCATATTTACGAGTAAAGATTACTGATAGCCGCTATGTTTAATAGCGGCTTTTGTGTTTTCTCGACATTAGCTGACGAAATCGCTTTCAATGTCTGTATGATATAATACGCACTAAAAACTCAGCCTTCGCAGAATAGGACAACCATAATGGCAACGATTAAAGATGTCGCCCGCATAGCCGGTGTATCCACAACCACTGTGTCTCACGTTATTAATAAAACTCGCTTTGTTGCAGAAACGACTCAACAAAGGGTTAACGAAGCGGTAAAAGAGTTGAACTATGCCCCCAGTGCCGTTGCTCGTAGTCTAAAATGTAATACCACAAAAACCATCGGTATGCTTGTTACTCAATCCACCAACCCATTTCTTGCAGAAGTGATTAACGGTGTCGAGAGCTATTGTTATCGCCAAGGCTATACTCTCGTGCTCTGTAATACTGGTGGTATCTACGAAAAACAACGCGATTATATCCGCATGCTTGCAGAGAAACGCGTTGACGGTATTTTTGTCATGTGTTCTGACCTAACCCATGAACTTCAGCAGATGCTCGACTCTCACGCTGACATTCCAAAAGTATTCATGGACTGGGGACAAGGTGAGTCGTTATCAGAGCAATCAAAAGACAAAATCATCGATAACTCCGAGGAAGGGGGTTACCTAGCGACGAAGTTTCTTATTGATAACGGTCATACTGATATCGTTTGCTTGAGTGGCCATTTAGATAAGACACTGTGTATTGAGCGACTCGACGGGTATAAAAGAGCGTTGACAGAAAACAACATTACATTTAATGAAGCTAACGTGTTTGAGGGCAACTTTGAATGCGATACTGCCGTCGAAACAGCAGATAAAATTTTGGCTATGGATAAAAAACCCACCGCCATTTTCTGCTTTAACGACACTATGGCCCTCGGCATGATGAGTAGACTTCAGCAAAATGGGATTCGTATACCTGAGGATATCTCCATTATCGGTTACGATAACATTGATTTAGCAGAATATTTTTCACCTCCATTAACGACAATCCATCAACCGAAACGACGCGTCGGTAAAACCGCATTCGAGATCTTATTGAGCAGAATTAAAGACAAAGAACATGAAAGGCGTATTTTCGAAATGCATCCGGAGCTCATGGTCCGTGAAAGCGTAAAAAACATCAAAAATTAATGTTTAATTTTAAACACTTAGCTTAAGCTGACTAAATATTGATTACAAATGCATAATTACACTGAATAATTGTGACCAATATCACGCTAGAAAATTCTATTGGTGATCTTTGTTCAAACTTTACCTATATTAATAGAGTCACGATCAGGGCAAACCAATTGAAAAGTTGGGACGCAAAGCTTCCGGCCTCACGTTAATTTTGCCAATTTGGCAGAATTGAAAAGGTAGCGGGGTTACCGAAGACCGGTTAACAAATTAGTCATGAGTTCTAACTTTCCTCTGACATCTCAAGTAATATATTTGTTAATTTCTCGGTTCTGAATTGGTTGATACAATTTTTAACCTGAGATTTATAAAAATGGATAAACCAGTACTTAAAAACTCATTAAAACTGTTTGAATTATTTGGCAAGATAAAATCTCGTTCGATGTTTGGTGGATTTGGCATCTTTGTTGATGACGTCATGTTCGCTCTCGTCGTGAATGATTCACTTCATATTCGCTGTTGCGAATCTCTTGAAAAACAGTTTAAGCAAGCGAACTACCAACCTTATGTATACAAGAAACGTGGATTTCCTGTTGTTACCAAGTATTTTGCTCTACCCAATTCACACTGGGATGACAGCGATCAGATACTCAAGATAGCAGAGCTTGCTTTAAAAGCCGCTCATAAAGAGAAAGAATCGAACGCGGAAGAAAAACCCACTAGACTAAAAGACCTGCCTAACCTTCGTTTAGGTACAGAACGCATGTTAAAAAAGGCGGGGATTAATTCGGTTACCGCGTTGAGAACGATGGGCTCTGTGCAAGCTTTCAAAGCCATTCAAGCTTCTCAAGAAGACCAACTTAATATCGAATTACTGTGGGCACTTGAAGGCGCTTTAAATGGCGAACACTGGTCTGTTATTTCTCAAGCACGCAGAAGCGAACTCATCGACTCATTACAATAAATAGTCTTCATTTTTTGCAACTTCTAATATTAAAAAACCGCTGAGCGACACTTAGCGGTTTTTTTACATCTATATGAAAGTTTTTCCTAACTTAGCCTGTCATAATAAGTAATATCATTTTACTGGAATTATCTAAATGAACAAAAAACTCATTATCGGCCTAGTCTTGGTTGCTACAATTATTTTACTTGCTACTCAGTTTGGTCAGTATTTCACGTTAGAAAACGCCAAACAGCAACAAGCACTACTCGCTGAATACATTGAAAACAACTTTGCGACAGCGGCGTTAATCTACTTCTTTACTTATGTTGCGGTGACGGCTTTTTCTATCCCTGGGGCGGCAGTGGTTACCTTATTAGGAGCGGCATTGTTTGGATTTATTACCAGCATATTCCTAGTATCATTTGCGAGCACTATAGGGGCAACGTTAGCTTTTTTGAGCAGCCGATATCTGCTTAGGGACTGGGTACAATCAAAATTTGGTACAAAACTTGAGACCTTAAATCAAGGCATTGAAAAAGATGGGGCATTTTATCTGTTTTCACTAAGACTGATCCCTGTGTTTCCCTTCTTTCTTATCAACTTATTGATGGGGCTAACACCAATATCAACAGCAAGGTTTTACCTAGTAAGCCAACTTGGCATGCTACCAGGTACCATGGTTTACCTAAATGCCGGTACCCAACTAGCCAATATTGATAGCCTTTCTGGTATCGTATCTCCTAGTGTATTAGCTTCGTTTGTTCTATTAGGCCTTTTCCCTGTGATTACAAAATGGGTCATGGCCAAACTACGTCCGAATGACGCGGTTTAACCTATGAAAGTGTTTTTCGCATCCAATCCTACCGAAGCTCATATTGTCTGTGGGCTTTTACACCAGCATTCTATTCGCGCAGAGGTGCGCGGAGAAGGTATTTTCGGTCTCAAGGGTGAACTACCGCTAACTGAAGATACAGATCCGTATGTGTGGCTACTACAGCCCAATAAAGTTGAAGTAGTAAAGCAGTTGATCTCAGATTATCAGCACCAGCAAGAAAATCTTGTGGATTGGACTTGTACCGGATGCGGGCAAGTGAACGAGGGCCAATTTGGACTCTGTTGGAACTGCAGTCATCAGTAATAAACGTTACTTTATTTGTTGGTGAATAAAGTCTATTGATTTGGCGTTAAATTCATCTGGTTTTTCTACATTACACACGTGACCACAATTTACTATTTCTTGTAGCGTACTTTCGCTATGTCTCGCGACCATCTCTTTTACTGGGGTGATAAACATGTAGTCTTTATCGCCCATTAAATAGAGTGTTGGAATGACCAGATCTTTATCTCGGAAATAACGCATCATAGGGTTTACCTCTGAGGTAAGCCTAACCCAACGTTTAAACTCTTTTTGGCAGAGCTTTTTGGCTTCGCGAACGAATATATGGCGTGATTCTTTCTGACTTCTCTGCGGCATGACGATATAGGCAAACAGACCATATAGCCACATATACGGAACAATGTGTTTACTTATATCGCCAAGCTTTACCAATATTTGGGAGCGAATATTTAAACGAGTCACCGCTCCACCTAACACCATTGACCTCACTCTTTCCGAGGCCAACTCTGCAATATTTCGAACAATGATAGTACCCAAGGACATACCAACAAAATGAGCCGATTGTATCTTAAGGTGGTCCAATACTGTCAAAATATCGAGCGTGACTTCTTTAAATGTATATTGATTGGTGATGAAGCCTTTCAATAAATTATTGGAACGACCATGTCCTCTCAAATCGACAAGCAACAAATTGAAATGTGCTTTGTATGCCTTGATCTGCTTAAACCAGATAGAAGAGCTGCCGCCAGCACCATGCACAAAAACGACCCACTCCGAACTGGTGGGGTGTGTATAGGTCTTATGGAATAAAAGTGCTTCTGACATAGGGCGTAACTTACAGTCCGTTTAATTTATAGAAACTTTAACAAGCTATTCAGCTTATCACATCTGCTAAATACAAGATTAGCGGTTATTTACATAAAATTGTATAAATTTATTTAATTTGCTACTAAAGTTGAATGCCTGTTCACCGAATTCACTCTACTTCGTATTATCCTCAAAACGCAGAAGAATACATCTTGAGATACTCTTTAGCTGAATGTTGCCAGTTAAAGTCTTTCTTCATGCCCCTAATCTGCACCTGCTTCATCTGTTTAGGCGACTGGAGATAGAAAATCAATGCCCGTTGCATTGTTACCAATAATGCCTGTGCATCTGGTTGCTTAAATACAAAACCCGTTGCACTATCCGGGTTTTCATCACAGTCAATGACCGTATCTTTTAATCCACCAACTTGCCGCACTATCGGTAATGTACCGTAAGCCATGCTATAAATCTGATTTAAACCGCATGCCTCAAATTCAGACGGCATAAGGAAAAAATCTGACCCAGCCTCGATCAAATGAGCCAACCGTTCACTGTATTGTTGAATAAAAACAAATTTAGTTGGATACCTGTCTGATATCTCTCGTAACTGAGCAGCTATGTTGGCATCGCCCGTTCCCATAAATACAAGTTGAACATCGTTGCGCAAAAAAGTCTCTAAGATAGGCAGAAGATAATCAAACCCTTTTTGATGCGATAGACGACACACCATACCAAACATAGGCACTTCTCTATGTTCAAGACCGTTTTCATGTTGCAAACACGCTTTTGCTGCAGACTTACCTTTTTTTAAACTTGCTTGGGTAGAGCGGTACTGGAATGGAATATATCGGTCTGCATTTGGGTTCCATGTATCATAATCGCAGCCATTGAGTATACCGACCAAGTCTTGTGACCGCTGATTAAAGTCCATATACAGTCCATGAGAACCTAGTGGTGTTAACAACTCCTTGGCGTAATTTGGACTCACTGCGTTAATCTTGTCTGCAAATGCTAGGCCCGCCCTAAGTAACCCCACATGGTTATGGTTGTACCTAATGTGCTCCATACCATCAAGTTTAATCTCAGGAATAATGTTCAATTCGTTGTAGGAGTAGACCCCTTGAAATAGCGCGTTATGTACGGTCAGTACGCTGCGCACATTATCAAAATAACGATCATGTCCGTATCGAGTCTTAATCAAGAGTGGCACCAAACCGGTATGCCAATCATTGCAATGTATAATATCAGGCTGAATTCCCAACTTGGGTAAGCAGTCCAAAGAAGCAGAAGAGAAAAAAGCAAATCTCTCAGCATTGTCGCTATAGGCTTGATTATTTTCGGCATAGAGCTGCGACCTGTCAAAATAATGCGGACAATCAATGGCGTAAACCGGGACCCCATCAAGGTCCATTTTTTTTACCTTATAAGCAATCCGCGGCCAACATTCTAGTTCTGTCGATAAGACAACCTCAGCGCTATCATAATCAGGCAGAAGGCTGTAACAAGGAATAACTAAAGCCACATCATGCCCAAGCGTTTTGAGTGCCTTAGGCAACGCTTTTGCCACATCAGCTAAACCACCGCTCTTAACCAAACCCTCTGCTTCAGAGACTACATACCAAATGTTAAATTGTTCCATTCTAAAACCACTTAAGATAAATAATTACGATGCCATTGATTTATTCGCACGCGTGAACACCGTATTTCTACGCGTTAGGTATACTACAACCCTGAATCGAAGTCTCGTTTAAATCCAATTTGGGCTTGATAATAGGACGTTCGGCTGAACAATCTTCGATCGAGAAACACAGGTTCATATTGATCACAAACTTACCTCGCTTAATATCAGGTATTTGCTCGTTAATCAGCAATAAAAAAGGCGCCCTTTCGGCCGCCTCTTAGTATCAAATAAACCGCTTATGCTTTCGGCTTTTTGCGCTTATCCGTGATTTCCCATTTACCATCAATGTATAAACCCGTCCATCCAGAAGGTTTACCATCTACTTCGGTACGAACATAGTTTTCTTTCGCCTTACGGCTGAATCGAACAACAGTCGGACGTCCGTCTGGGTCAGCAACAGGTGCGGTGGTTAGGTATTGGAATTTTGGCGAAATTCTATCTTTATAAAGAACCAATTCCTCTACCAATGGCGCACGAGTTTCACGAGATTTAGGGAAATTACTTGCCGCCATAAATAGGCCCGAAGCCCCATCACGCAATACAAAGTAAGCATCTGAGTTTTCACACGGTAATTCTGGCAGGTGTACTGGGTCTTCTTTAGGTGGCGCGACATCACCATTCCTAAGTATCTTACGAGTATTCTTACACTCCTCGCTAGTACAACCCATATACTTACCAAAGCGACCATTTTTGAGGACCATATCAGAGCTACATTTATCACACTCAACAATAGGGCCATCATAGCCTTTCAGCTTAAACTCACCTTTTTCGATTACATAGCCTTCGCAGTTCGGATTATTACCACAAACATGAAGCTTACGCGTATCATCGATCAGATAAGCGTCCATTGCCGTTTCACAAATTGGACAACGTTTCTTCGCTCGCAATGCTGCCGTTTCGACGTCTTCTTCCAAGACGTTAATAACGCCTTCTTCATCCCCCAAATTAATCGTTGTCTTACAACGTTCTTTTGGTGGCAGCGCATAACCAGAACAACCTAGGAACACGCCTGTTGACGCAGTACGAATTCCCATAGTACGGCTACAGGTGGGACATTCAATATCTGTTTCTACGATGTGGTTGGGCTTCATACCCCCATCGTCTTCATCCAGTTCCGCTTTCTTAAGATGGCTTGAAAAATCGCTAAAGAAGTTATCTAACACGCCTTTCCAATTCGTTTCACCTTCAGCAACTTGGTCAAGTTTCTGTTCCATACGAGCGGTAAAGTCGTAGTTCATAAGGTCATCAAAGCTGCCATCAAGACGGTCAGTAACAATCTCTCCCATCTTCTCAGCATAGAAACGACGCTGAGCCACTTTCACATAACCACGATCTTGAATCGTGGATATAATCGACGCATAAGTAGATGGACGGCCTATGCCACGTTTTTCTAACTCTTTAACCAATGCCGCTTCAGTGAATCGCGCAGGCGGTTTAGTAAAATGCTGTTTAGGTTCTAGGTCTTGCAGATCCAGTTTATCCCCGACTTGAACTGCCGGTAATATTTGGTCTTCATTTTTTCCCATTGGTCTTTGAACGCGAGTCCAACCATCAAACTTAAGGATACGACCTTTCGCTTTTAGGGTGAATTCGGCGGCCTTAACACTGACGGTAGTAGAATCATATTTCGCTGGTGTCATCTGGCAAGAAACAAACTGATTCCAGATAAGTGAGTAAAGCTTGACCGCATCGGCTTCCATACCTTGCAGATCATCCGCCTTAACTTCTACGCTTGATGGACGAATAGCTTCGTGCGCTTCTTGCGCACCCGCTTTACTACCATAGCGAATGGCGGCATCTGGCAGATATTTATCACCAAACTCAGACGAGATATAGCCACGAAGTGTCTCTACCGCTTCCGCGCTTAAATTTGTAGAGTCAGTACGCATGTAGGTGATATAGCCCGCTTCATAAAGTCGCTGAGCTAACATCATGGTCTTCTTAACTCCATACCCCATACGGGTACTCGCGGCTTGTTGCAGCGTTGAAGTAATATAAGGAGCCGATGGCTTACTTTGAGTGGGTCTATCTTCACGTTTACACACTTCATAACTTGCGTTATCAAGGGTAGCAACGGCCGACATCGCTTCCGCTTCAGCACTTGGCCTAAAATTTGAGCCGCTTCTTTGTGCAACCATCAAACGGAAATCGGTTTTATCCGCCGTTTTGGTATTCGCGTGGATATCCCAAAACTCTTCAGGGATAAACGCGTTGATTTCGCGTTCACGTTCTACCAGTAGCTTAACGGCAACGGACTGTACACGGCCAGCGGAAAGCCCTCTCGCAACTTTCTTCCAAAGTAACGGAGAAACCATAAAGCCAACGACACGATCCATAAAGCGACGTGCTTGCTGTGCGTTAACACCATCCATGCTTAACTCACCAGGAGTTTCAAAAGCCTGTTGGATTGCATTTTTAGTAATTTCGTTAAAAACAACTCGCTTATATCGCTTTTCATCACCACCGATGATCTCACGAAGGTGCCAAGCAATGGCTTCTCCTTCGCGGTCTAAATCGGTTGCGAGATAGACGGTATCTGCATCTTTCGCTAGTTTCTGTAACTCGGCTACCACTTTTTCTTTACCAGGTAGCACTTGATAGTTGGCTTCCCAGTCATTAAATGGGTCAATACCCATTTTTTTGATTAGTGATTTACGCTCTTTCTCATTCTTAATACGAGCTTTATCTTCCGGGCTCATACCTTTCGTCGAAATCGCCGCCGCTTTTTGGCCACTACTCTGGCCTGCCGTAGGAAGGTCTCTTACATGACCGACACTCGACTTAACAATAAAGTCTTTACCAAGATATTTGTTGATGGTTTTTGCCTTGGCAGGTGACTCCACTATAACAAGTGATTTACCCATAATAGACTCTGACATCCTCAATCATTGCGATGGCTATAATTCGATTGATAGCGTTAATATTCACTATCAAAACCTATACCAAATTTTAAGTTTCTATTTTTACTATTGAGCGAGAGCGCCAGAAGATCAACAAATATTTTTCATTTTAATTCTATCTGGTCGACTTATAGACAATAATTCGACGCTCTAAACTAGACGACGCACATAGTAATCAGCTACAAATTTATTTCCCTTATAAAACGAAGGATTTATGTCGCAGCTCACAGTTTCTTTATGCTTTAACTACGATTAAAGGTAATTTAAGCGTTGATTTTGATCTTTGAATGCATAAACTGTCAAAAAATCAATTTTTACCTAGGCAAAATAATTATGAGCGATAAAAAAAGTGTTTCCGAATTTGATCTTCTATTGATTGCAAACCAGATAATCCAAGATAGTGATGGTTATATAGAGGGAATGCACGCAGATTCCGTGATAGAAAAGGATGACATTTTTGTATTTAAGGGCCAATATTTCCTAGACGCAAACGGCTTACCAACAGCGGATACTACAGCTGTTTTCAACATGTTCAAATACCTCGCGATTAACCTATCTAAAGAATTTACGCTTCAATAACCTATTTACATGAGAGAGAATATCCACCGCTTTGGCGTATATAACTCGCATTACTATCCTTAGATAGTGTGAGATTCCCGCTTTCACGGGAATCTCAAGAGTTCGGCAACAATACATCCATCTACTGTGTCCTACTGAGACCTTTTAACTTGTCAAAGTAGTCCGGGAACGTTTTGGATGTACATGCCGGATCATTGATCGTAACGGGTGTATCACTTAATGCAACAAGAGAGAAGCACATTGCCATTCTATGGTCATCGTAGGTATCGATTACAGCATGGTTAAGTTTATTGGTCGGCGTAATAGTAATATAATCTTCACCTTCTTCTACTTCCGCACCAACTTTACGTAGTTCTGTCGCCATCGCGGCTAAACGATCGGTCTCTTTAACTCGCCAGTTGTAAACATTACGAATAACCGTGGTACCTTTTGCAAATAGAGCGGTTGTCGCGATGGTCATTGCCGCATCCGGAATGTGGTTAAAGTCCATATCTATCGCGTTTAATTCGCCAACCCGTGAGATGACATAATCGTCCCCCCACTCTATTTCTGCACCCATTTTCTCTAGCGCATCCGCAAATTTAATATCGCCTTGAATGCTGTTCTTCCCTATACCCGTGACCTTAACCTCACCACCTTTTATAGCAGCTGCGGCCAAGAAATACGAAGCAGAGGAAGCATCCCCTTCAACGAGAAAATCGCCGGGTGAGGTGTAATTTTGCCCAGCAGGAATAACAAATTGTGCGTAATTATTATTGATAACATCAACGCCAAACTGCTTCATTATGTGTAACGTAATATCGATATATGGTTTAGAAACTAGTTCACCATCAATATTTATGGTTACTTCACCCTCAGCAAGGGGAGCCGACATCAAAAAAGCCGTTAAAAATTGACTTGATATTGAGCCATCAATCGAAACGCTCCCTCCTTTTAATCCGGTCCCTTGGATTTTTAATGGGGGATAGTTTTCATTTTCTAGATACTCAATTTGAGCACCAGCACTGCGTAATGCATTAACTAAATGTCCTATCGGACGCTCTTTCATGCGAGGTTCGCCAGTTAATACGTAGTCGCCTTCACCTAAGCATAAAGCGGCGGCTAGTGGACGCATAGCGGTTCCTGCATTACCAAGAAAGAGTTCTAATACACTGCTGCTTTGAAATGATCTCCCTAGACCTTCTACTTCACAAATCGTTTTATCATCTGAAAGTGTATATTGCACACCCAAAAGTGATAATGCGTTGAGCATATGACGGATATCATCACTATCCAACAGATTGGTAAGACAGGTCGTGCCTTTGGCAAGAGCAGCAAGTAACAATGCTCGGTTTGAAACACTTTTTGAACCAGGAAGGTTTACTTCACCATTTACTTGATGAATAGGTTGTAGCGTAAGGGATTCCATTGAATAGATTGTCGATAAATTCTTCGTGTTAGCAGACTAGCGAAATTTGTTTAGGTTGGCTAGTGAAAATGACGAATCATTCATTTATGATATACAAATGGCCGAAATTGATTAACTCACATTACTAGTTGGATAATAGACCTCCCTCCATGACCATTTATTTACCAGAACTAGATTCAGACTTACTCTTATTCCCTTCACCTGAAGAAGCGTTGAAGGAGCCCAATGGATTGCTTGCTTTAGGAGGAGACCTAAAAGTCGAACGACTAGTTGAGGCCTATAACCATGGCATATTTCCATGGTATAGCTCTAGTGAGCCTATACTTTGGTGGAGCCCCTCACCTAGAGCCGTTATTGTTCCTAGTGATTTTAAGCCCTCTCGTAGCCTGAAGAAGTTTTATCGTCAATCGAACTACACTATCAGCATCAACGTGAACACGAAAAGAGTCATTGAATTATGCGGTTCATTAAGGGATGAAACCGAAATGTGGTTGAACCCAGAGATGCAGGTTGCATATAGTCAACTCGCTTCAACAGGGCACTGCCATTCGGTTGAGGTTTGGCAAGATCGCGAACTCATTGGTGGGTTATATGGTATCCAGGTTGGTAAACTGTTTTGTGGTGAGTCCATGTTTAGCACCAAAACAAACGCATCAAAAATTGCATTATGGGCCTTCTGCGAACACTTCCATTCCTATGGTGGTGAATTAATCGACTGCCAAGTGCTTAACCCACACACTCATTCTTTAGGGGCGATTGAGTTATCTCGTGCCGAGTTCTTAGAAAAGCTTGAGGTTTTAAAATCAGAGAGACTCGATAGCGCTTGTTATCAACCGCAGTGGCTCAATATTCCACCTTCGAATAAGCTGTAAATGGAGAAGTGTAATGCCCGCTGAATCTCGACAGATTAAGATTGGCTTGTCTAGTCAAAATCACTGCAATTACCTAGAAGACCGAATGGAAAGAGTCGCGGTTGCGATGGATGACGAACTGCATACTGAAAGCAATTATGAAATGCTTCTGGCAAATGGTTTTAGACGTAGCGGCAATACAATATACACCCCGCATTGTGACAACTGTAATGCTTGTCAGGCAATCAGGATATTCATCCCGGACGTCGTGCTCACTAAAAGCCAAAAAAGATTGAAAAATAAAGCACAGACGCTGAATTGGCAGATGAAGAATGAGATGGACGAGAATTGGTTCGAGCTATATAGCCGATACATCAACAAAAGGCATACAAATGGCAGCATGTACCCACCTCAAAAAGATGTTTTCGCTCAGTTTTCCCAGTGTGATTGGTTAAATACCCAGTATCTACACATTTATGACGGAAAGAATCTGGTCGCTATTGCAGTCACCGATGACATGCATCTTAGCGCGAGCGCCTTCTACACTTTCTTCGACCCTGACTACCCGCTATCCCTTGGTACTGTTGGTGTATTGATGCAAATAGAATATTGCAGTCAAACCAATAAACAGTGGCTATATTTGGGCTACCAAATAGACGAATGCCCAGCAATGAATTATAAAGTGCGTTTTCATCGCCATCAAAAGCTAGTAAATCAACGATGGCAAGGGTAGAATACTGCCCAACTTTACTATATATACAATTAATGACCATCGCGTCGTTAATAATCGCCTGATTTCTAAAGAGGATTAAATGGCTAAAGAAGACGTAATTGAATTGCAAGGCACTGTTCTTGATACTTTGCCTAACACTATGTTCCGTGTTGAGCTTGAAAATGGTCACGTTGTGACAGCTCATATCTCTGGTAAAATGCGTAAAAACTACATTCGTATTCTTACTGGCGATAAGGTAACTGTTGAGATGACGCCATACGACCTTTCGAAAGGACGTATTGTTTTCCGTGCTCGTTAATCGCTCAACGATTACGTACCTATAAAAAAACGGAGCATAGTGCTCCGTTTTTTATTACATAAAATTGAATCATTAAGTCCGCTTTAACGATAAACAAGATGGATGTAATTACGCAAACTGCGTCACCACACCCATGCTGTTATACGTTAACTAATGAACGGGTTCTTCCTGTGCATTGAAATAATGGAATTCCAGCTCACCATCCGTCAGATCAACTTTTACTGTGCCACCATTCACTAGCGAACCAAACAACAATTCATTTGCGAGCGGTTTCTTTAGTCTATCTTGAATGACACGTCCCATTGGACGAGCGCCCATCGTCTTATCATAGCCTTTAGTGGCTAACCAGCACCTTGCATCTTCAGAAACTTCTAAAGAGACACCACGAGCGTCTAAGAGCGCCTGTAATTCAACAATAAACTTATCTACTACTTGATGAATAACGTCTTCGCTCAAGCTATTAAACCAAATAATACTGTCTAAACGGTTTCTAAACTCTGGCGTAAAGACTTTCTTTATTTCAGCCATCGCATCGGTGGTATTGTCTTGTTGAATCAGACCCATCGATTTTTTCTCTGTTTCCGAAACCCCGGCATTCGTTGTCATAACTAGAATGACATTTCGAAAATCAGCTTTCCGACCATTATTGTCCGTCAGGGTGCCGTTATCCATTACTTGCAACAACAGGTTGAAGATATCTGGATGCGCTTTTTCAATCTCATCTAACAGCACAACGGCATGTGGGTTCTTTATAACCGCATCCGTTAGTAAGCCACCTTGGTCATAACCTACATAACCTGGAGGCGCACCAATTAATCGGCTAACAGAATGACGTTCACCATACTCAGACATATCAAAACGAAGCAGTTCGATGCCAAGCAGTTTCGCCAGCTGCAAGGTAACTTCTGTTTTACCAACACCGGTAGGACCGGCAAATAAGAATGAACCGACAGGCTTGTTGTCTGCACCTAATCCAGCCCTTGTCAGCTTTATCGCTTCACTAAGTACTCCAATAGCAGGATCCTGACCAAACACGAGCATCTTCATCCGTTTTTCAAGTTCTTGTAACGTGTCTTTGTCTGAAGATGAGACAGATTTTTCAGGTATGCGAGCCATTTTCGCGACCATCGACTCGATATCCGCGACGCTCACCGTTTTTTTACGGCGATTCGCTGGCATCAGTCGACTGCGAGCACCAGCTTCATCAATCACGTCAATCGCTTTATCTGGTAGATGACGTTCATTGATGTACTTTGCTGATAACTCAACCGCGGCTCTAAGCGCTTTATTGGTATAGCGGACTTCATGATGTGCCTCGTATTTTGATTTGAGACCAATCAGAATCTTAGTGGTATCGTCTAACGACGGTTCGATAACATCTATCTTTTGGAACCGTCGAGAAAGCGCACGTTCTTTTTCGAAAATACTGCTGTACTCTTGATAGGTAGTTGAGCCAATACAACGCAATTTACCGCTACTCAGTAGTGGTTTAATTAGGTTCGCCGCATCTACCTGACCACCTGACGCTGCGCCAGCACCAATAATGGTGTGGATCTCGTCTATAAAAAGAATGGCATCTTTTTCGTTTTCTAGTTGCTTAAGTATCCCTTTAAATCGCTTCTCGAAATCACCACGATATTTTGTACCCGCCAATAAAGAGCCGATATCAAGAGAATAGATTATGCTGTCTTGAATAACCTCTGGTACTAAGCCTTCAACAATACGCCAAGCGAGGCCTTCTGCGATGGCCGTTTTTCCGACACCAGCTTCACCAACTAACAATGGGTTATTTTTGCGTCTACGACACAGAACCTGGATAGTTCGCTCCAGTTCCTTATCTCGACCAATCAACGGATCTATGTCGCCGTTCTTCGCAACATTATTTAGATTGGTCGCAAAAGCTTCTAAGCGTTCATCTGCTGGGATATCTTCTTGTTGTGGGCTGCTACCAAAAACATCAGGTGACGATTCATCATCCTTATCGGATGACTTAGAAATACCATGGGAGATATAGTTAACAATATCCAATCGACTCACATCATGTTTTTTCAACAAGTAAGCCGCGTGGGATTCCTGCTCACTAAAGATGGCGACCAGAACATTTGCACCTGACACTTCGTTGCGACCAGATGACTGAACGTGAAAAACCGCTCTTTGCAATACGCGCTGAAAACTCAGTGTTGGTTGCGTCTCTCTGCTTTCATCATTTTCAGGGATAAGTGGTGTAGTTTGATCAATGAAGGTATCTAGCTCAATTTTCAACACCTCAATATCAGCCTTACAGGCTTTGAGTGTTTCCCTTGCTGCGTTGTTGTCCAGTAGAGCGAGTAACAGGTGTTCGACCGTCATAAACTCATGCCGTTTATCTCGAGCACGGGCAAAAGCGCCGTTAAGACTTGTTTCTAATTCTTTGTTAAGCATAAGTACCTCCGCAAAGAGCAACCAGTGTCCGGTGAATAGCGACTAAACTACGCTTGTTCCATCGTACACAAAAGCGGGTGCTCGTTTTCCCTCGAATACACAGTGACCTGAGCCACTTTTGTTTCGGCAATTTCAGCAGTATAAGTGCCACAAATAGCCTTACCTTCGTAATGAATTTGAAGCATTATCTGAGTTGCCTTCTCCAAATCCATGGAAAAGAATCTCGCCAGTATATCTATGACAAAATCCATCGGTGTATAGTCATCATTATTTAAAATGACATGGTACAAAGATGGCGCTGTGACCTTAGTTAGTTCTTTCTCCAGTAGGTCTGAATCTGGAGTGACCCATTCGTATTGTTTGCTCATTTCTACATCGAGTTGTTGAAAAGTTAAAACATAACTTTTCCTTAACTTAGAGCCTAATTCACCATCGGTGTACCTGCAAATAAAACTTTGTCATCTTTGAACTTTCTACGCCTGATCGAACAAAACCTAAGCAACTTCGCATTTAATGAACAAATACGTACCAGTTTGCACAATAGATCACAAAGTTAGTAAATTGTTAATCTCAAATCTGAGTTGTTGCATATTTTTTACGTTTTTGTGGTGTTTTAGTATTGACTGTCCTCTCTGATTGGCTAAATTATGTTCTGTAGTGACAGTGAATTAGGCAGCAAAATGGTTTACTCACTACAATTTACGCATTTTAGACGTAAATATGATGAAACAACTTCAGTTACAAAATGCATGAGGGATGTAAAGCATGGCTACAGGTACAGTTAAGTGGTTCAACAACGCCAAAGGATTTGGATTTATCTGCCCAGAAGGTGAAGACGGAGATATCTTTGCTCATTACTCGACGATAAAAATGGACGGATACCGTACATTGAAAGCGGGTCAGCAGGTATCTTACGAAGTTGAAGACGGACCTAAAGGTTCCCACGCTAGTTCAGTTGTTCCCGTTGAAGGTCAACAAGCAAAATAATAACAATGCTGCCTTAAATGATGTAGTAGAGAAAACAAAAAACCCGCCAAATTAAGCGGGTTTTTTTATTTTTTGATTTACATTACAAGTTATCTATCAATTGATTTAACGTAGCACTAGGTCGCATCAACGCTGATACCAAAGCATCAACAGGGGCATAATAGCCACCCAACTCACCTTTAACACCTTGCACTTGATTTAATTCATTCACAATGACATTTTCGTTAGCATTAAATTGCGCGGCAACCGGTGCAAACTCTTTCGCAAGTTGTGCATCCTGTGTCTGCTCTTTTAACGCCTCAGCCCAATACATTGCTAAATAGAAATGGCTTCCTCGGTTATCTAACTCACCAACTCGACGAGAAGGCGACTTGTTAGTATCTAAGAATTTACCTGTTGCCTTATCTAACGTATCAGCAAGAACCTTCGCTTTTGCATTACCAGTGACAACACTTAAATGCTCTAAAGAAGCGGCCAGTGCTAAGAACTCACCTAGCGAGTCCCAGCGCAAATGGTTTTCTTTTTCTACTTGTTGTACGTGCTTTGGTGCTGAGCCTCCTGCACCTGTTTCAAACAATCCACCACCATTCATTAGTGGTACTATCGAAAGCATCTTAGCGGATGTACCGAGTTCTAAAATTGGGAATAAGTCAGTCAGGTAATCTCGAAGAACATTACCTGTAACTGAAATGGTATCTAAACCCGCTTTTATTCTAACCAAAGAGAACTTTGTCGCTTCAACTGGAGACAGAATCTTAATCTCTAATCCAGAGGTATCATAATCAGGTAGATACTGTTCCACTTTTTTGATTAACTGAACGTCATGAGCACGCGCTTCGTCTAACCAAAAGATCGCAGGGACTCCCGTTGCACGAGCACGAGTAACAGCAAGTTTTACCCAGTCTTGGATTGGCGCATCTTTTACTTGGCACATTCGGAAGATATCGCCTTCCTCTACCGCCTGTTCCAGTAACACGACACCAGACGCATTGACAACCTTAACGGTGCCCGCTTCTTGAATAACAAATGTTTTATCGTGCGAACCATATTCTTCTGCTTTTTGCGCCATCAAACCAACATTTGGTACGCTTCCCATCGTTGTCGGGTCAAAAGCACCATTTTCTTTACAGAAATCGATAACGGTTTGGTATACACCTGCATAGCAGCGATCTGGGATCATTGCTTTGGTATCTTTTTGCTTACCATCTGGACCCCACATTTGACCAGAAGCTCGTATCATTGCAGGCATCGAAGCATCCACAATTACATCGCTCGGTACATGCAGGTTTGTGATACCGCGATCTGAATCAACCATAGCCAAAGGAGGTTGAGTGTCGTATACACTTTGTATCGATGCTTCAATTTCTTCTTTCTGAGCTTGTGGTAGATCTTGGATTTTCGCGTAAACATCACCAATACCGTTATTAACGTCTACACCTAGCTCATCGAAAAGCTGGCCATATTTTTCGAATACCGTTTTGAAATATACCTTAACCGCGTAGCCAAAGATGACCGGGTCAGATACCTTCATCATTGTCGCTTTTAGATGAAGCGACAACAATACATCTTCTTGTTTTGCTTTTGCCGTTTCTGCTTCAAAAAATGCAACAAGTGCTTTTTTGTTCATTACTGAGGCATCGATAATTTCTTTATCTTTCAATGCTATTTTTTCTTTAAAGATAACCGTATCACCACTTGCTTTAACAAGCTGAATGCTTACTTCATCCTCACCGTCAATAGTGACGGAGGTTTCGCTACCAAAGAAATCATTGTCTGACATGCTAACAACATCAGTATTGGAATCTTTAGCCCAAGCGCCCATTGAATGTGGGTTTTTCTTGGCATAATTTTTCACTGATGTTGGCGCTCGGCGGTCTGAATTACCTTCACGTAACACAGGATTGACTGCGCTACCTTTAATCTTGTCATAGACAGCTTTTACCGCTTTCTGCTCATCGTTTGTCGCTTCTTCAGGATAGTTAGGTAACGCGTATCCTTTAGACTGAAGTTCCTTAACTACCGCTTGTAGCTGTGGAACAGACGCAGAAACATTGGGAAGCTTGATAATATTTGCTTCTGGGGTTGTAGCTAATTCGCCTAGCTCTGCTAATGCATCGTCAATGCGTTGGTCTTCTTTTAAATACTCTGGGAAGTTCGCTATTACACGTCCCGCTAACGAAATATCACGAGTATCAACGTCAATACCAGAAGATGCTGTAAACGCTCGAATAATTGGCAGCAATGAGTGCGTTGCCAAAGCTGGAGCTTCATCTGTAATGGTATAAATGATGGTCGGTTTTTCTGTAGGCATGAAATTTCCCTATAATTTTGCAGGCTAATTGGATGAGAAGAAAGCCCGAATTTAATTAACACAATTGACTATAAAACATCCTCAAGATTCAACTGTGCTTGTTTGCTCTTTACGATCAAGTTTAATGAGCTTGACCACTCCATAAGCAGTTACATCGTTATAATTAAACAATCAACGTAAGTTAGTTTATCATAACGTGCAGCAATCCATATTTTCGGCGCAAAAATAATAGCTTAGTTTTCCTAATATTCAAACTTTTACACACAATTTGTTTACATAAATGTAAGGTAGTTAACATGTCTTCGCAGTTAAAATGCACTAAATCCAAACAATTCAATAAGTCGAGTTCTTCGCATTTTAAACACGCACTCCCTGTTTCTTCGAGTAAAAGCAGAGCCAAGAGTCGCAGGACTAAGCCAACTATCTCGCCGGAAGAAAGAAAAGTGATCGTGTTCAACAAACCTTACGATACTTTAAGCCAGTTTACCGACGGAGAAGGAAGAAAAACCTTAGCGGATTATATACCCATTAAAGATATTTACGCGGCAGGCAGGTTAGATAGAGATAGCGAAGGATTGATGATCTTAACTAATGACGGCATCTTGCAAGCAAAGTTAACTCAACCGAGCTCAAAATCACCTAAGACCTATTGGGTCCAGATCGAAGGAGCGCCAAAAGAGTCGGACATAGATAAACTTAGAAAGGGGGTCGAATTAAAAGATGGTTTAACGCTTCCAGCGATCATCGAAGTGATGGACGAACCGAATATATGGCCGCGAAATCCGCCGGTTCGTTTTAGAGCCGCAATCCCGACGACTTGGCTATCGATTACGATTTATGAAGGGAGGAATCGCCAAGTGCGTAGAATGACCGCAAATATTGGCCACCCTACTTTACGACTTATCCGTTATTCAATGGCAAACCAAAATCTTCAAGATCTGAAACCCGGTGAGTTCCGAGTCATTGACATGCAATAACACGATATTAACGATGTGATTGAACCGTTTGTGGCGACTCTACTCCCCTTGCATGAAGCTTAAGTCAGGCAGCATATCAAGGTGTTGTGCGTAGCGTTTCTCATCGAACTTACCATCGTTTTTCATCACATCAAATATCTCTATCGTTAATGCACAGGCCATCATCGCTTTAGCATCTTCCTTTGATGACCCAGTCATCATTAACCTCATTAAAGTCTCAGTGACTTTTTTTGGTTGTCCATCTGCCAACTGATTGTCTATCGTTTCGAGCAATTCAGCTTCACCCATAAATTCATTTTGTTCGGTCATTTTGTTGTCTCTTCTAAAATTCTGATTAAACTATGACAGATAATTGCTAAAACTCGAAAATAATTCCACATCAATTCAATTTTTACTCTTCTTGGAAGCTCAAAAACTGTGAACAGCGTCGCTAAACTGTATCCTTTAAAATCTTTCTGGTAGAATCATCGCCCGTATGATCTTAGTGGTAAAAAACAATGTCTGATAACAGCGAAAAGAAAGTCATTGTCGGAATGTCCGGCGGTGTAGATTCATCCGTATCTGCCTATCTTCTCCAACAACAGGGTTACCAAGTAGAAGGCCTGTTTATGAAGAACTGGGAAGAAGATGATGGTGAAGAGTACTGCACTGCAGCTGAAGACCTTGCTGATGCCCAATCGGTTTGTGACAAGCTAGGTATCTATCTTCATACCATTAATTTCGCAGCCGAGTATTGGGATAACGTATTTGAATACTTTTTAGCCGAATATAAAGCAGGACGTACGCCAAACCCTGACATTCTTTGTAATAAAGAGATTAAGTTCAAAGCATTTCTAGAGTTTGCCGATGAAGTCCTTGATGCTGACTATATTGCCATGGGACATTACGTCCGTCGAACCTTCCCACAACAAGGGAAGAAACCACAGATGTTGCGTGGTATTGATGGCAACAAAGACCAGAGTTACTTCCTGTATACACTGAGCCACGAACAGGTTGAACGAAGCCTTTTCCCCGTGGGTGAGCTAGAAAAACCAGAGGTCCGCCGTATCGCGGAAGAGCAAGGCCTGATTACGGCTGAGAAAAAAGACTCTACAGGTATCTGCTTTATCGGTGAACGAAAGTTCACCGATTTCCTTGGTCGCTATTTGCCCGCACAACCGGGTCAGATAGAAACGTCTGATGGAAAAGTAATTGGCGAGCACCAAGGGCTGATGTACCACACGCTAGGCCAGCGTAAAGGCTTACATATCGGTGGCCAGAAAGGTGGTGGCGGTAATGAAGATCCGTGGTATGTTGCTGACAAAGACTTAAAGCGAAATGTGCTGATTGCAGTTCAAGGGGCTGACCATCCGCTTCTAAAATCAACTGGATTGCTCGCATCACAGTTACATTGGGTAGACAAAGGTGTAATTTCAGAACCAATGAGTTGCACAGTAAAAACACGTTATCGTCAACAAGATATTCCATGTACAATCATCCCTGTCGACGACGAAAATATCAAAGTAATCTTTGACGAGCCACAAGTTGCTGTGACACCGGGGCAATCTGCGGTATTTTATAGAAATGATATTTGCCTTGGTGGTGGTATCATTGAACAAAGAATTTAATTCAAAACGAATTTAACACCTTATTAGGAGCTCTACGTGGCAAATACACTTTATGATCGTACGATTGCTTTTGCTGGCATATGCCAAGCTGTTGCACTAGTCCAACAGGTAGCAAAAGACGGTTATTGTGATACTGACGCGTTTGAAGCTTCTGTTAAAGCTATTATCAATACTAATCCTTCCAACACACTGGAGGTTTACGGTCGAGAGTCTGACTTAAAGATCGGACTTGAGTGCATGGTAAAAGGCATTGACAGTACACCAGCCGGAAGTGAAGTCACTCGCTACATCATCAGTTTGATGGCATTAGAACGCAAGCTAAATGAAAAGAATGAAGCGATGGCACAGTTAGGTGAACGCATTCAAATGATTGAACGCCAGGTGAATCATTTTGACCTTTTCGATGAGCAGATGATAAGCAACATAGCAAGTATTTACCTCGAGGTAATCAGCCCCATTGGTCCTCGTATTCAAGTAACTGGCACCCCATCCGTATTACAGCAAACCACTAACCAACACAAAGTTCGCGCTCTTTTGCTATCTGGCATCCGTAGTACTGTACTTTGGAGACAGGTTGGTGGTAAGCGTCGCCATATGGTATTTGGCCGTAAAAAAATGGTCGAACAGGCACAAATACTTTTAGCTCGACTTTAACATCTAACACCCACTTTATTCAGGAGAATCACCATGGAACTGTCAGCATTGACTGCTGTTTCACCCGTAGACGGACGTTACGGAAGTAAAACGATTGCGTTACGCAGTATCTTCAGCGAGTACGGTCTACTAAAGTATCGTGCTATCGTTGAAATTCGTTGGTTACAGAAGCTTTCTGCAACGGATGCAATAAAAGAAGTACCAGCATTCAGTGCCGAAGCAAACCAGTTCCTTGATGAACTCGCCGCAAATTTCAGCGAAGCCGATGCTCAACGTATCAAAGACATTGAGCGCACAACAAACCATGATGTTAAAGCCGTTGAATATTTCTTAAAAGAGAAGGTAGCGGACGTACCTGAGCTGCATGCGGTAAATGAGTTTATCCACTTTGCATGTACCTCTGAGGATATCAATAACACCTCACATGCATTAATGCTTAAAGAAGCGCGTGAGACGGTTATTCTGCCAGAACTTCGCAACATTATTGATGCGATAAAAGCCCTGTCCGTAGAGTACAGAGATATTCCTCTTCTATCACGTACCCATGGTCAACCTGCGTCTCCTTCTACCATGGGTAAAGAGATGGCAAACGTTGCTTATCGCATGGAGCGTCAATATAAGCAGATACAAAATGTCGAGATTCTGGCAAAAACCAATGGTGCTGTAGGTAACTATAACGCCCATCTATCGGCTTATCCTGACGTTGACTGGCATGAGTTTAGTGAAACGTTTATCACTGAGTCATTAGGTGTAACGTGGAATCCTTATACTACTCAAATTGAACCGCATGACTATATAGCTGAATTGTTTGATGCTATCGCTCGCTTTAATACTATTCTTATCGATTTTGATCGTGATGTTTGGGGTTATATTGCTTTAGGTCACTTCAAACAAAAAACGATTGCAGGTGAAATCGGTTCTTCTACAATGCCACATAAAGTAAACCCGATCGATTTTGAAAACTCAGAGGGTAATCTGGGACTTGCTAACGCTGTTTTTGGTCATCTTGCCCAAAAACTACCTATCTCTCGCTGGCAACGGGATCTTACCGACTCGACGGTACTTAGAAACCTCGGCGTGGGTTGTGGATATGCCATTATCGCTTACACTTCTACGCTTAAAGGCATTAGCAAGTTGGAAATTAACCGCGCTGCACTTCTTGCGGAACTAGACAAAAACTGGGAAGTGTTAGCCGAACCAGTTCAAACTGTCATGCGCCGCTACGGTATTGAAAAGCCCTACGAAAAACTAAAAGAGTTAACCCGTGGTAAACGTGTGGATGGCGAAGCGATGCGTCGCTTTATCGACGGCTTAGAAATACCTGAGGACGAGAAAGTACGCCTCAAAGAGATGACACCCGCTAATTACATTGGCCAAGCTATCGAATTAACAGATAAGCTATAATCTTAAAGCGTAACGAATTAGAAAGGTTGCTGATGGTTAGCAACCTTTTTTATTTTCAATCCAATTAACTATGTGACTTAAATGAACATTCAATACATCGCCGATAAGGATGTGACTCCCGTTATCGATGCACAACTCCGGTATATTTTGAGCACCTGTTTTGCAGAAGACGCGGCGATATTTAGCCAACAACGATTTTTCAACGAAATGCCGCCGCATCGCTATTTTGTTCTCGACAATTCTGAAAACATCGTCGCCCACATCGCTGTACATGAAAAAAACGTTATCATCGATGATGTTGAACTACCCGTCGCTGGGATTGCTGAAGTATGCGTTCTACCCCGTTATCGCAAGCAAGGTTTAGTCCATAACATGTTGGACCATATTCACAAACAGCTAGAAAAAAAAGGCATTCATTTTTCAATACTGTTTGGTGATTACTGCATCTATAACTCAAACGGGTACCAAGATGTCACCAACCTAATTATATTTTTAGACGGGCAATGGAAACCAGTCAAAGCAATGGCGTGCGGTATCACATCCCACTGGCCGAAAGAACCGGTTAAACTTGAAGGCGCTCCTTTTTAAAGCGTCGACTAGTTGAGTTCCTCTTTTTATTATGAGGCGTTATCGAACACATCAAACTAGACTTTGAATTGTCCTACTAGTGTTTGCTGTTCAGCGGAAAGCTCAGCAATTTGCCTACCAATAGATTCCGAAGACTCCGTTTGGCTCAATATCTGCCCGCTAAGATCTCTGATATTAGAAACACTCTGGTTTACTTCCGTCGATACCAATTGTTGTTCTTCCGCCGCCCGCACTATCTGACTATTCATCTCACTAATTTCTGCAATAGCTTCAAATACGGCATTTAGCTTCTCAACAGCATTTTGTACCTCTGTCGATGTATTCATCGCGAGGTCATTACCCTCTTGAATAGCGTTAACAACGTCCTTAGTGCCCAACTGAACCCTCTCAATCATCTGTTTGATTTCATCCACTGACGATTGGGTATTACTTGCTAAATTGCGAACTTCATCAGCAACTACCGCAAATCCACGACCATATTCGCCTGCCCTCGCCGCCTCAATTGCAGCGTTTAGAGCGAGTAAATTTGTCTGTTGAGAGATCGCTTCTATCACACCTAAAATTTCTGTAATGCTAACATTATTCGACGCTAACTCTTCTACCACTGGTACGGCTGCACTCATGCGGCTAACCAACCTATCCATCTCCACCGAGGAGCGAGAAATAACATCTTGTCCGAGGGTGGCCGCTTCATTGGCTTTCGTCGCCGCGACGACGGCCACATCCGCATTTTGGAAGACAAGCCCAGCAGTTTGTGTCATCTCTTCCGAAGCCGTCGCCACTAAGTCTACTTCTTTAAATAGTGAACCACTGTTATTGCGAGTGAAGATCGCCGCATCTTGCGCTTCCGTGGTCATCGTCGCGACTTGAGAACTGGTGTCGACGACCTGCTTAATTGTCGTTTGTAGCTTCCCTAAAAAATGATTAAATCCGTCGGCGAGCTGACCAATTTCATCCCGGCTCTTAACCTCAATTCTCTGGGTTAAATCGCCTTCACCAGAAGCAATATCTTCTAAGCGAGTGACCACTTCTTTTATCGGCTTAACTAAGGCACGTGCACTGATGGCGATAATACTCAACCCAATAACCACTAGAAAAACGCCGACCATTATTTCAGAGCTAACACTATTGCTAATACTCTTGGTAATTGCATCATCTAATTGATTCGCATCTGACAATACACTCTCAGCGGGTATCTCAAGCAGAACGCCCCAGTTTTGGTTTGCAATCTCTGCAGGGGCAAACACAATCAACCAGTTGTCATCTTGGCTCCACGTTGTCTGTAGAACCGCAGCGCTAAGAAAGCGCTTGAGTTCATCGTTAGAAATACTCGTAGCAGAAAAACTCTTTCCTATTTCACTCTCCATTTCATCGCTGGCAACCAGTGTCCCATTTGCGCTTAAAATGGAGACTTTCCCCTTTGCATCAAAGAGTTTTTTATCCGTATGAAGTGCAATATTTTGTAGATCACTCAGGTTTAAAACGATCCCTAATACGCCGACAACTTCATCATCTTTAATTAGTGGATACGAGATTGAGGACGTAAATACACGTGTACCAGAAAAATCAGTGAAAGAAGGTGTCGAGATACAACTCTGTGCCGTTTTCTTCGGACAGACAAATTTTTCTGCATTGGCTTGATCGGTTAATTCCTGTTCAGACAATACACTAGAAACCGCATCACCTCCGGGTTCCATCTGGCGCCAATGTGTCGAAAACCGTCCAATTTCATTGGATCCAACATAATCTGCACCATGATAGTTGCTATCTTCACTGTCTAAGGCGTCTTGCTCAAACACTAAATAGATGCTTTTAATTGCGTCAAAACTTTCTACAGATTGACGTAACATATCTTGCAATGAGGTTCTTAATACCTCACTAGAGGTAAAGTTATCCTCTGCATTCTGTTGCAAAAATAGTGTTGTTTTGGCCAACATTTCTGCACGATTCAAAGCCTCATCAAGATACTTGATCGCTTCTGTCGCATTTTGTTGTGATTGAGCTTCGAGCAGTTTCTCTGATTTAGAGATGACTGATTCGGTACTGTACGTTTTTATCGTTTTTTGGTTTTCATATGCATTGAAAACAGAAAAACCTATGAGGGATATGGAAGTCAAAACAAGGCACAACCCTGAGAGCAGGGAAATTTTCCATTGAACAGACATTGACCGCATGTTAAATCCTTTTACGTAGCGAATGAGCGTTAATACAGAGAGTAAATAGTTATCGACACTTTGATCGATAAGTTTAATTACATTTGCTTTTGTTTCAAACTATTAAAAACAAAAAAGCGCAGAAAGTAGTTTCCTGCGCTTTATTTGTATAACACTTGTGAATACTACACTTTAAATTGATTCAATATAGTTTGTTGTTCTATAGAAATATGGGCGATTTCCTTGCCAACTTTTTCTGCAGAGCTCGCTTGCCCTAAAATTTCAGCACTTAGATCGCGAATATTAGAAACGCTCTGATTGACCTCCGTAGATACCGCTTGCTGCTCTTCTGCTGCTCGGACTATCTGAGTATTCATATCTGTTATTTCAGAAATTGCTTCAAACACAGAGCCCAGCTCACTTACTGCTTGTACTACCTGAGTCGAGGTATTATTTGCCAACTCATTTCCGCTATGAATAACAGCAACGACCTGTTTAGTTCCGGATTGAATATTATCAATCACACTACCTATTTCGCTCAATGAATCTTTTGTACGACTTGCTAGGTTTCTTACTTCGTCTGCAACCACCGCAAACCCTCTGCCCTGCTCACCTGCTCTCGCCGCTTCAATGGCCGCATTTAAGGCAAGTAAATTTGTTTGTTCGGAAATACCTTCGATGACGGCAAGGATCTCGGTAATACTCAAATTATATTTCGCTAATTCTTCAACAATTGGTACTGCATTACTCATCTGCTCAACCAGACGACTCATTTCAACGGCGCAGTTTTCGATGACCTGTTGGCTCTCCGTCGCCGCCTTATTGGCCTTAGTCGCCGAATTGACCGCCATATCCGCATTTTGAAAAACAAGTCCCGCAGTTTGAGTCATCTCTTCTGAAGCCGTAGCGACCAAATCAACCTCTTTAAACTGTGAGTCACTGCTATTTTTAATCTGAGTCGCAGCCTGTTCGGCTTTAGCGGTAGTATCTGCCACTTGATTGGACGTTTGAATAACTTCTTTAATTGTTCCTTGTAGTTTTTCTAGGAATAGGTTGAAGTTATTCGCCAACTGACCAATTTCATCTTCGGATTTTACTTCTAACCGCTGCGTCAGATCACCTTCGCCAGAAGCGATATCTTTTAAGCTCGCCACTACCGTTCTGATGGGAGCGACCAGTTTTAATGCCGCGATGGCGATAATGACAAAACCAACCACAATGAAGACGATTCCCGCCACCAATTCAGCAACGATACCTTTATCAATTTGTTGTTCAATTATGCGATCTAGGTGTTCTGCATCCGCAATCACACTAGACTTTGGCATCTCTAATAAAACAGCCCATGTCTTGTTCGCGATATTGATTGGCGCATAGGCCACTAGCCAATCACCGTCTTGCGACCATTGTGTCTCAACCGTTTTCTGGCGGATTAATCCGTTCATATCAGAATCTGAGATATGCGTACTGTGATAGGTTTCGCCAATCTTTATATCTGGGTTATCGCTGGCGATAACCATTGTCTGGTCAGTTAGAATCGACACCGAGCCTTTTGCATCAAAGAGGTTTTTGTCTGTCTGCTTTGCCATTGCAATTAGGTTGTCTAACTTAAGATCAATCCCCATAAACCCTATAACTTCGTTATCAGCAAGTATTGGCATAGATATCGTCGTTGTTAATGTACTGATATCACCATAGTCACTAAACCTCGGTGTGCTCAAGCAGCTACTCTTGGATTCCAAAGCACAGGTAAAACGCTCGCGATTGCTCTCTTCAACTAATAGTGATTCATAAAGGATATTAGAGAGAGCCTTCGTCCCTTCAACGTTTATTGCCCAGTACGTGGCAAATCGACCTATCTCGTTTGAACCAGCATAATCGGCACCCATGAACTCGTCATCTCTTCCGTCCAATGCATTCTTATTGAAAACGAGGAATGCACTTTGTAGGGTATCAAATCGCTCAACTGAACGTCTGATCTGTTCGTCTTGCGCCATCCTAAGTTCTTCACTCGAAGTCTCATTAAATTCGGCATTCTCTTTCATGAGCAGAGCCGTTTCTACCATCATTTCGGCGCGGTAAAAGGCTTCAGATAGGTATTTTTGTATCTCTACAGAATTAAGTTGAGACTCACTTTCTAAGATCTTAGTCGACTTCTTGATCACCGACTCAGCACTACTTTCTTTAATGATATTTTGATTCTGTTTGGCGTTATAAACTGAAAAGCTAATAAGTGCGATGGAAGTAAGTATCAGACAAAGCCCAGAAAGAAAGGTGATCTTCCATTGAACGGATAACTTTTTCATATTTATGCCCTATAAATTTAACTCATCAAATCTATTACCGACGTCGTTATCGACTATAAACCTAATAGAATAATGACAATCTGGTCACTATTTGTTCCTATACAAATTAACCACAGAATTGTTCCTTTTTGAATGAAAACGTTTCCACTAGCACTTATCGATCACAGTTTTCACGTTTGAAACGAGCATGTTATCTATTCTATGAGCCAGACGATAGACAATCGAAGAAACAGCACTTTTATGTCAACATGTCATTTGACCTGCTGAGAAAATAGAAAGAAATCAGGGTTAGCGATCACGAAAGAAAAGTAAGGGGTATAAACGATATACGATTTTGGTCGGAAGTTATCAACGTAAACCCTAAGGGCTAATCGTATTTATATATTTATCAGCAACTACAATTCAGATCCATTGTTACCAAGACTATATCGACTCATTGGAGAACCACTCTCGGCTATATTACTGTTTTGATGGACAATTGATAATAAGGCGCCGTCAGTTCACCAAAGTAAGCTTATGAATGGTCAGTGTTAATAGTTTAATCATGCTTGAAATATGAAATAGAAATTCCAACTGAATTTTTTGCATCATACATTGCTGAATCGGCTTTACTGACAAAACTTTCTAAGCTAAATTTTTTCACCGGAGCATAATAAACACCAATGCTTACGCTAATTTGAATCGTATTATTATCAGTCGATATATCCCTTTCAAATTCAAATATTATTTTTTTCAGTATATTTTTTAGGGCTATCTCACTATCCAGTCCGAAAAGTGCTATAACAAATTCATCACCGCCATACCTTGAAATACAATCAGAAATCTCAATACAATTCTCTAGTCGATTTGCTACTGTAGTCAAAACAAAATCACCAATTGAATGTCCATATCGTTCGTTAATCATGCCAAATCCATCTAGATCAACGTACAATACTGCTGAAAAAGTATCATTGTTTCCATGTCGTTCAATTGAATTTTTCACTTTATGATCAAAAAGTCTACGATTGGGGACTTTAGTTAAATAATCTATATTTGCTTTAAACCACAAAGCTTCCTCATTCAATCGTCTTTCTCTGATATCCCTAGCAACAACGATATAACATTTCTCATAGCATTCTTCACAATGACATTCATTCACTTTGGATATATTAAATTCGATTGGTATCAAGTTATCATCACTGTCCATATGATATCCCTCATAAGTCAGGCTATGAACAGAGTCTACTAAATCTTCCAATTTATGCCAGTCGTCATATGTTAGTATTGATGGCATAATATCATATACAGTCAATTTAGACGTTTCTAAATATGTATAATTTAATTGTTTACAAAAATTTTTATTAAATCCGTGAACAGTCAAAGTAGGAAGAGCAATAATATACACACAGTCAACTGAGTGAGAAAATAGATTAGAAAGTTCACTCATAAGCTCACTATTATACCTTAAACATACACTCGAAAGCAACCTATTTCTCTCATACTTTAAAAGTTCCAAGGAGTAAAGATAATTACAAAACCCCCTTAATCTATTATTAATAAAGCCACCAATAAAATCAAAAAACAATAGATTACCCGCAATATATTTAAATTTCCTTACCAGCTTAATAATCATTATAATAACTTAACCTAAACAGATGGCAAATAGACAATCCGAAAATATAATAAACTTAAAACAGTGATAACATTATAACAAAATCAGTAATTAGAATATCATCAAAATAAACCGGAGATAATGTTCTTTTTTTTTCTTGTGTCTTTTGGGTACTCTCCATAGAAATCAAAGTATTCTCGACTAAATCTTCCTTTGTTTACTATTCCGTATTTTTCGACTATCTCACCAATGCTAATATTTTCATTCAAGATTAGATCTCTATTTATCATATTAAATCTACGTGATATCAGATACTGTTTAGGCGTTAATGATAATACTTTTTTAAAGGCATACTCCAATGTTCTCACACTACAAAAACAGTATTTGGCAATTTCTGGTATAGAGGCATAAACGCTATCACTTTGTTTTATGAAATCTAAAGCTCTTATTACAATAGCCCTCCTTTTGTTATAGGAGATGTTTATTTCTGGTGTCCTATGACTATTTTCAAAAAATAATCGTATGGAATTGGATATTCTATCTTGGATATCTTCAATGACGACACCAGATAAGTATTTATGTTGACTTACAGTAAAATTAATAACTTTTATGATATCATCCTTAATTAGCTCTAGGTCTTTAATGATGACCTTGCCAGACCTTATTTTCTCTGCATTTTTTATAAATTCATCATAAGTTTTACGTTCTATAAATTCTTTTAAATATTCCATATCAATTGCAAAATGATAACCTATAAGGCCGTATTCAAACAGAGCAATAATCTCTTCAGTTGGAGGCATGATATAGAGATTAGTTGAATAAACTGTTATGCCGTTAACCCTTATTGGTTTTCTATCAACAGGGATAGTGAATGACACATAATTAGGATTACATGCCCCATGAAACATAGCCGAACGACCTATTTCAATTTTTGATAATGAAAGTTTTGGCAATATCACTAAATCACTCGAAAAATTAAAAGTTTTTCCTGAAAGCTGTTTAACATCTTGATCTAGGTGCCCCAATGAAGTAGCGAAATCGTCTATGTCAGTTTTTATATGTCTTATTTTATCCACCATCAACTCCTAGCTAATATTTAATTAGCAGGTTCGCATGATTAAGACCAAACCAATTATGCAAAGTCAGATCCTCTTAACGAATACAACTATAATTCTAAATGATATAAATTTAAATAACTATTCTCATTAGTAATGTAAGACTTGCGAAAAATGTACAATTTAACGGATTTCATAAAGGTAAAATAGAAAGTTCCCATTCAGTTACTCTTCTGTAGTTGCATCCATGACTTAAAAATTCAGATTTGAAGATTTGACCTACATACAATCGCTGTGTATTTGGACTACGATTCAATGGTACAAGCCTGCAATACATTGTTCAAAATCTTGTAGGATGATTTGAAAACCGTGCAGTATTGGAAGTTAGAGTGCTTCCAAGCAATAACAGATGTTCTGATAGTTCTTGATTCTTACCTACGTTCATTCTTAACTTTTTTAAACTTTCAGTAACGGTCGTAATCCTTTGATTAATATCATCTGTAATTATACTTTGCTCTTTCGTTGTTGTAGCTATATCGAGATTCATTCCATTAATTGTATACATCGAAAGGACAGTATCTTCGAGTTGAGTATAGGCACGGTTAATATGCCCTATTCCTATTTCAGCTTGTTCATTACTTACAATCATAGCTTGTACAGAAAGTGAAGCTTGGTCTTGCAACTGTCTCACCATATTTTGTATATCACTAGTAGAATTTGCAGTCCTACTTGCTAATCCTCTAATTTCGTCTGCTACGACAGAAAACCCGCGACCATATTCACCAGCTCTGGCGGCTTCAATAGTTGCATTTAGAGCCAATAAGTTTGTCTGTTCAGCAATATCTTTTATTACTTTTAGTACTTTATTTATATTCAAGGTATCTTTGTTTAATTCATCTACTGAGCTACTTGCATTTTGAATATTTGTATGGAGCAATTCAAAACTGTGTAGTGCACCTTTCATCATGTCACTCGCATCTGTTGATTTAATAGATGCTACATTAGTACTATCTAAAGTTGAAGCACTACGCTTGGCTATCTCCCCCACTGTTGACCTAAATTCATTCATTGCTGTGGATATCAGCTCTATTTCTTGATATTGAGCCTCCATTGACTCTGTATTTTCTTTACTTCGATCTTTTAAATGCAAACTAGCATCAGTTAATTGTTCGCTTGAAATAACAACATCGTTAAGTATATTATTAATACTTGATAATACTTCATTATAGTCTGTATAAAGAACTGTGACTTCATCTTTTATTTCGAACTGAGGAAGATACCTAGTAAGATTACCGTTTTTAAGTTCTCTCAAAGCTTCACCAATTGGTAATAATGGTTTAGTCAAAAATCTGTCTACGTATAAATACAATACAATGGACAAAAATAATAAAATAGAAATAATAGATAATGTTATTAACATGTTATTTTTGACGCGTCTATTACTAGCATCTTCCATCAATAATACTGCGATATTCATCTCTCTGAGTATTACAGGAGAGTTTATAAAAATATTATTTATTATTTTATTTTTCATTTCAGGCGAGTTCATTTTTTCTTCAACTAAACTCAAAATATCACTCTTGTAATTGGACCATAGTCGTTCTACTTTTTTAAGCTGTGACAATATTTCAACGGTGAGCGGAGGTGATATATTTCTATTATCCTCGCCATACATTAGAGATTGCATTGACGATTCGAAAATGGTCAAGGTAGTGTTAACTTCGGCTACATCTCCCATACCCGAGTTAATAAATAACACTTCCTTTGCCACTCGTTGAGACAACATTCTTTGTTTTCCTGCCAAATTAATAGTTGATGCGTCAGCTTTCATACCAAAATAAATTAGGCTCATCGCGATCAAACCGAATACTATAAGTACAGAAATAAGCAGCAACAGTTGAAACTTTATTTTATTCAACCCTAGAGCATTAAATGCCATTCTCATTAATTTCATAAATTCAACACCAAACATATAACATTAGACTAACTAATCTTGATAATAAAACTATAAGTTAAATGTAAATGACAAGAATTAATACGTATTTATATAGAAAAAAGTTATTTTTGCGAATAATGTACATATTTAACTTTCATAAAACTTATTGGGAATTTTACAAACAAACTTTATCTTGATGACGGTCATAACTTAGATAAAGTTGCGTAAAATGTCTATTTTTTCATTGGGACGTGATGATAGGATTGTTGTAACATTTACTTAATGACACACATATGGCATATACATACGCGGCAAGACAGCCAATTCTAGACGAAAATGGTGACATATTTGGATATGAAATATTATTTCGAGATAGTCTTGATAATAAATTCCCTGACGTAAATTCAGACCATGCTACTAATAGAATTTTGGCGGAACAATTTTTTTCCACTCATGCTGATATTATCGAAGGAAAGTTGGCATTTATTAATTTTTCGTACAATTCCATCATAAACCTTCTACCCACATTGTTATCTAAAGATCAAATAGTAATTGAGGTATTGGAAGACTGCCTCCCTACAAAAGAATTATTTTTTGCTATGGTTAAACTAAAAAATCTTGGTTATAAATTAGCCCTAGATGATTTCATTCCTTCTCCAGACTGGATCCCTTTCCTTCCATACGTAGACATAATAAAGTTTGACATAAGAATAACTCCCGCCAATAAAGTCAAGAATTTCATTAAGAAAATATCTGGTTCAAAAATCAAATTCATTGCTGAAAAAGTTGAAACGCATGAAGAGTACCAAAACTCACTGGAAGCAGGTTTTCATTACTTCCAAGGATATTTTTTTAGCAAACCAGAAATAATTAAGAAGAAGAGAATATCTAAAAGCCAAATGACGGCAATAGAATTAGCTAAAGAAGTTTCTCGTAAGAGTATTGATTTCAAAAAAATTGAATCTATTTTTTCGTCTGATGTAATTCTATCCTATGAGCTTTTGAAGTATGTGAATACAGACAAAATAACGAGCTCGATAAGCTCTTTTAGCCACGCGTTGTCATATTTAGGAGAGGACAGACTAAGGTACTTTATATCTTTTTCAATTATGACCAATTTGTCTAGTTCTAAGCCTCCAATTATTAATAATTTATCGGTACAGAGGGCAAGGTTTTGCGAATTAATTGCTCTAACGATGGATAACGTAATTGATAGCGAATCTGCTTTCTTAGTTGGGTTATTCTCTCTATTGGATGTAATTTTCGATGCACCTATGGCGGACGTTGTTTCGTCAATTCCAATCGACCATACAATTAAAAAGGCGCTTACTCAAAATGACTGTGCGTTAAGTAATTTATTAATTTTAGCAAAATCATATGAATATGGCGAATGGAACACTGTGGATAAGATGGCTGAATTTATGAATGTGGAAACGGAGACTCTTCGTAGATGTTTCGAAGATGCTATTCGTTGGGATTAGACAATATAGTTGATATTTCATAGTCAATATAGACGGTATACCAACACACTACTATTTCAGGTAGACTAGACAAATTATTGAGCATTAGAATTAGACTAGTGAACGAACAATATTGCTATCTTATATTTCGCTTCTATAACCCGTCCCGTTAGTTGTCCGCTGGTATAAAACATTGAGTTTCTCCACAAATAAATATATTTTTTTATACACAGATTTTTATGAGCATTTAAAAATTTGACGACGACAGTTACAAACTATGGTTATGTGACGTTAAACCGCAAGATCGAAGTCCTGACCTACGAGAAGTTTGTTTTAAATGAAGCGTATATATAGTAAGTCGTGGTTGGGTGAAAAATTAGAGAACAGAACATTGTTTAAGCTTGTTGATGTCTGGTTCTAGGTTCATGGTAAACACCTTAAATCGAGCGTGCGTGAAAAACGTCGTGTGGACATCATCAACGAACACAAATTGTCGTTTCTAAGTTGCCAATAATTGAAACACTATTTGAAAACATGCAAAAGCGTCCTAATAAAGATCAGTTATTGACTACATTTAGAATAAGCTTATCGACCGGCGAAAGTATAATTGAGGCTGGCTATTTACTTGTAGATATGTTGTCACGCATAGAATACTTTTCCCGATTTGCCGAAAGGACAAGCGACTCATGTACTTCGACATTCTTTTGCTTCACACTTCATAACGAACGGGGGTAATATCATTGTATTGCAGAAAATACTTGGACATATGAATATTAAACACACCATGATTTACGCCCATTTCTCGCCAGACAAATTAAGTGATGTGATTGAATTAACTCTCTGCATTGTAACCAAAAAATGACGACAAAATGACTCAAAAAAGTACCAACATTGCCATTTATATGTTTATATATACAGTGCTCAATAAATATAAGTCATTACAAAATAAGAAATATTTGTAAAATCATAAGGTTAAAAACTAATGAAAGTAATCAGTTTTAATATAAATGGACTCCGTGCTCGACTGCATCAACTTCAAGCGATCATCGATAAGCATCAACCTGACGTGATTGGCCTACAAGAGATTAAAGTGCATAACGACGCTTTTCCTTTAGAAGATGTTGAAGCAATGGGCTACAAGGTCTACTTTCATGGACAGAAAGCTCACTACGGCGTTGCCATGATGTGTAAACAAGAGCCAATATCTGTTCAATACGGTTTTCCGACTGACGACGAAGATCATCAAAAGCGTATGATAATGGCAACCTTTGAAAATGCAGAAGGTGAAAAAACCACCGTATTAAATGGCTATTTCCCTCAAGGCGACAATATCGAACACGAGATAAAGTATCCATATAAACGCCAGTTTTACAAAGATTTAATGGCATACTTAAGCGGTCATCACACCAACGAAGACAACCTCGTAGTTATGGGCGATATCAATATTAGCCCGATTGATTTAGATATCGGTATCGGTGAAGCAAATCGTAAGCGTTGGCTAAAAACAGGTAAATGTTCGTTCCAACCAGAAGAGAGAGAATGGCTAAAAACACTACTCGATTGGGGTTTTGAAGATACGTTTAGGAACTTGTATCCTGAGGTCCAAGATCAATACTCTTGGTTCGACTATCGCTCACGTGGATTTGATGATAATCGTGGTTTGCGAATCGACGTCGTTCTTGCAACACCTAAGTTAGCGGCTAAATGTGTCGAAGCTGGCATCGATTACGAACTGCGAGGCATAGAAAAACCGTCTGATCACGCACCTATTTGGTCTGTGTTTAGCTGATACTAATTGAACTGTTCAACGTACAAACCCACCTGAACAGAAAGTGATTTAGGTTACGCCATAAATAAAAAAGCAGCTTATGAAGTGACCCCATAAAGCTGCTTTTTTGTTCCTAGTGATTGACCGTTAGCTCAGTGGCCTTAGATAAGCCAAATACTTCTTCTCTGCCCATTTGAAGAACCATAGGATGCAAAACGTTAAGCACATATAGAATAACCCTGCCGTCAAGAACGATTCAAATGGCGCATAATAGCGGGAGTTAACTAATCGAGCCGCACCTGTTAGATCCAATATAGTCACGATACCCGCAACCGCAGAACCATGCAGCATGAATATCGCTTCATTACTATAAGCCGGTAAAGAGCGGCGCAAAGCACTTGGTAATATAATCCGTTTATACGTTTTCCACGTACTCATACCGTAGGCTTTAGCGGCTTCAACTTCACCTTTCGGCAAGCCGTTAATAGAGCCGCGTATAATCTCTGCACTGTAAGCCGAAGTATTTAATACAAAAGCCACCAAAGCACAGAACCAAGCATTTTCCCACAACGTATCTTTGACCGGTACAAATTGGTCCATACCATAGTAAATCAGATATAACTGGACCAACAACGGTGTTCCACGAAAAAAGTAGGTGTATGCCCATGAGGGAAAACTAATCAACGGATTGCGACTGTTTCTTGCGACCGCTAATGGAATCGCAATACATAAACCCAAGAAAAGAGAAACCGATACTAGCCAAAGCGTCGTCCATAACCCTTCGAAATAGATAGGCAGGCTTTCGATTATCAATGAGAAATCCATATCATCTACCTCGTGTGAATACTGAATTTTCGCTCTGCAAGCTTAAGTAAGCCCGTCGAAACGCTGGTGAAAAATAGGAAAATAATCGAAATTGTCATATAGAAAGTGAATGGCATTTTTGTTGACCCTGCGGCTAATGAACCAACTCGAACCATGTCTTCTAGTCCAATAATGGACACCAACGCCGTGGTTTTTAATAGCACCAACCAGTTATTACCAAAACCAGGTAAAGCATGACGAATCATTTGAGGTAGCAGAACACGTTTAAATGCCATTGGACCACTCATCCCATACGCTTTCGCCGCTTCCAGTTCACCTTTGTCGACCGCCATAATGGCACCACGGAAGGTTTCCGCCATGTAGGCACCGAATATAAATCCAATGGTTAATACACCGGCAACAAACGGACTGATATCGATATAGTCAGGCAGATAAGCTGTCCATTCATGGGCAGGATCAGAAGATACCATCCATTCATTTATCCATTCATTCACAGCGTAAAGACTATTGTTAAGAAGAATTTGCCCACCGAAGAAAATCAGCATCATGAGCACGAGATCAGGGATACCGCGGATTATGGTTGTGTACAAGGTAGCAATCGATCTTGCAAATCGGTATGGCGCCATTTTTGCTAACGCTCCGGCCATTCCTAACACAACGGCAAGAAGCAGTGACAATACAGCAACCTGTATCGTTAATAGTGCACCAGATAATATAGAGGCTTCGTAACCTTGTAAGTCGAACATCGTCGTTAGTCCATTATTCAGCAAACCAGCTAGGCCGAAGTTATGACCATTCAACATATTACTCCGCCTCATGTCTTATAGCTCTGGCGAAATTACGTGTTGAATGGACACTCCTTTTAGATAAGAGGTGGCAGTAACCGCCACCTCTTCATTTTACTACTTAGTCACCGTAGACATCGTAGTCAAAGTATTTAGCTTGAATCTCTTGATAAATACCTTTTTCACGTAAAGAAAGTATCGCTGCATCAAGCGTCTTTGTTAAATCTTTGTCTTGCTTGCGAACAGCAATGCCGAACCCGTCGCCAAACCATTTAGGATCGGTTAATGAAGGACCAACAAACTCATAAGCTTCACCACCTTGTTGGTTTAACACACCCTCTTCTAGAGCAGATGCATCACCTAAAACGGCGGCAACACGGCCATTACCTAAGTCGAGATACGCTTCATCAAATGAACCGTAGCGTACAACTTCAACATTTTTAAAGTTGTCCGTCAGGTATTTGTCATGGGTTGTTGCGCGCTGAACACCAATTTTCACACCATCAAGATTTGAGAAATCGAGAGCAGCGTCTTTTTTGGCAATAAATTTATTTGGGATTAAAGCGTACTTACCTGTGAAATCAATCTTCTTTTTACGCTCTTCAGTAATCGACATAGCCGCGATTATCGCATCGTATTTACGAGATAATAGAGAAGGAATAATACCGTCCCAATCTTGAGCAACGAGCTTACACTCTACCTTCATTTCCGTACATAATGCGTTAGCCATGTCTACATCAAACCCACTAAGTGAGCCATCTGCTTCTGTTTTACTAAAAGGAGGATAGGCTCCTTCGATACCGAAACGCACAACCTTCCAATCCTTTGCTTGAGCTACGCCTGTTACTGCTGTAGCAGCCAATGTTGCCGCTAATAACCACTTTTTCATTTCCATACTCCTGTGTGTTTGCAATTCGGTTTCTAAGTTTTGGTTATATTAATAAGGAAATTGACTTCGCTTTCCTAATCTAACCAACTCTTAATGAAACCTTTTCCATGTTGTTATATTTCTTGTAAAGATAGGTATTTGCACCACCTCTACTTTTTGAAATATTGTTAGTATATAGACGATATAAACTGCCTTAACCTATCTGATTTCGGATCAGTAAATAACTTTGCAGGATCACCCTGTTCTTCAACTAAACCTTGATGTAAAAACATAAGATGATTTGATACATCACGGGCGAATGCCATTTCATGCGTGACCACAAGCATGGTTCGTCCTTCATCTGCTAGATCGCGCATAACGCCAAGTACTTCACCAACGAGCTCTGGATCGAGCGCAGAAGTTGGTTCATCAAAAAGCATCACTTCCGGATCAACGGCTAGCGCTCTTGCAATAGCCGCACGTTGCTGCTGACCACCAGATAAATGTCCTGGGTAATAATCTTTTCTTTCCAATAGTCCGACTTTATCAAGAAGCGCCTCGCCTTTTTCTATCGCTTCAGCTTTTGGCACGCCAAGAACGTGAATAGGTGCTTCAATTACATTTCCTAGTACAGTGAGATGGGACCAGAGATTAAAACCTTGAAAAACCATAGCTAAACGCGAACGAATTCGTTGCACCTGTTTTTCGTTGACAGGGACAGATTCACCTTGACGGTTATTTTTCATTTCGATGAGCTCACCATCTACCCAGATTTGACCTGCGGTTGGTGTCTCTAAAAGATTAATACAGCGGAGAAAGGTACTCTTACCTGAACCAGATGACCCAATAATCGAAATCACGTCACCTTTACGCGCCTGAAGCGAAATACCTTTGAGTACTTCATTTTGACCAAATGTCTTATGTAGATCTTTAATGTCCAGCGCTGGTACATCATTCATGCGCCACTACTCCCTGTGCAATATCGAGAGGTTATCCGACCTCTTTAGTCGCTACAAATTAGCATTCATCCTAGAAACATGCAACAAATCATTAACTGACAAGATAGCAATACACAAGCGATAGTGCTGCATTTTTATTCAAATACAGACTATAAATCTAGCCATGAGCGCATAAAACAGCAAAACCCGAGAAAAACAAATACCGCAACTTGTAAATATAAAGTTAATTAATTCCGATATTAGTAGCAAAGTTAGTGATAACTGTCACAAACTCTTTCACACCCAGATTAATCCCCTAAATAATTAAGGTCTTATGATATTTTCAATCAAATATTTAATTTCACAATGCCACTGTGAACAAATATACGGCATTTATTAATGACCTAAACATCCGTTTAAACCATTGAACTTTTCGAACTCTTCACCCCAACTGTAACCCCTCATAATTGGTTATTTATTTCTTAGTTATCTTACCGAATTCATGTTGACAGTGGTGAAAGTAGATATTCTTATGCTTGAGTTATTGAAAGGCAGTTACAGAAACTGATTACCAACTCACAATTCCACCAATTTTCCCGTAGTTTTATTTCACTATTTTTCATAAAATGATCAGGATCAATCACCCAAAATAGGTAGCTTGTTAGACTCCGTCAGCAAATATGGGGCAAATTTTAGTCCTTTGTCACTTTAATATGAAGTATGATTAAAACACGACATTCATGTGGCACAGTATGTCGATGACAAAACACAATTATGATGGCTATACAGCTACTTAAAATTCAAATCACTAACAATACTAAATGAGGAATCTATGTCAGACGTAGTCAACACAGACCACTCAGAAATCGACGAGAAAAGCTATTCAGAGCTACATCGCCCTGCTTCTGAGTTCTCTAGTCGTTCTGAATATCTGGACCACGAACTTCAAATAATGAAACCACGCCGTTATGCTTTAAACCTTCCGGGCCGTGATTTCCGATTCGAAATTGAAGATCTAGTACCTGCCATTGCGGGTACTATTGGTATAATCGCGATGTACTCGGCTGTGATGATGTCTTGGGCTGATGGCCTAACTCAAGCATGGGACCACATCAATTTAGGAAAAGATTTTGCGATTGAAGTTGCTCGCGTAGAAATGCTTATTCCTGCTCTACTTTTCTGTGTTCTTGCTTCTGGTTTTATTAACCCACGTGCCAACCTTGCAGGCAACCACGGTCCGATGATTCCGCTTATCGGTACGATTGCACTTGCCGGTGCTCACCCTCTAGCGCTTGCTATATTACTCGGCGTATTTGGTCTTCTACTTAGTTACTTCAAAGGTGGGTCTAAGTTAGTCAACTTGACCAGTGAAGGGGTCGCAGGTGGTTTGCTTGTTTTCCTCGGTTTCACCGGAACCATGAGTCAGATTGGCCAGATTCAAAGCTGGGCGGTAGGTCTTGAGTCCGCTGAGATTGCGAAAGGCAGCATGGGCTACATCGGTCTGGTTGTGTTAGGCGTCAACATTGTTCTTTATGCATTCCTTGCGAAGATAAATAAGCGTTGGTTAGCTATCCCAGCTTGTGCAGTAACTGGACTACTTATCGCGTTGATATTTGGTGCTGGTTTTGACCTGACCTTTGAAACAGAGATGGGTCTTCCTAACCTAAACCCAGTTTACTGGTAGGGTAATACACAAGAAGGATGGATGTTAGGTTTACCAAATCTGCAACATTTCATCGCCTCTTTGCCGTTTGCTATTCTGGCGGTTGCAATGTGGTCGCCAGACTTCCTTGGTCACCGTATTTTCCAAGAGCTTAACTATCCTAAGCGTACTGAAAAAGTACTTATGGATGTAGACGATACGATGACAATGTGTTCTATCCGTCAGATGGTTGGTACCGCAGTGGGTGGTGGTAACATTACATCATCTTGGGGTACTTATATGATCCCAGCGGCGATTGCTAAGCGTCCTATCCCGGGTGGTGCGATCCTGCTTGGTCTTTTGGTCATGATTATTGCAATCTTAGGTTTCCCTATGGATGTAGCAGTATGGCCTCCTGTTATGCGTATTGCTCTTCTAGTGGGTGTTTTCCTTCCACTATTGGAAGCGGGCATGCAAATGGTTAAAGATACGAAAGACTCCCATGCAGCCGGTATCTGTATTTTCGCATCTGCTGTAGCGAACCCTGTATTGGCTTGGGCCTTAACGATGTTGCTTGATAACAATGGTTTGATCGGTAATAAAGAACGTGCTCAAAAATTATCCATCATTGATAAAGTCGTTATCCCTGCTTCTGTGCTCGTCATCTGCTTAATTGCAATGCTTTCAGTCGGTATGTTTGAAGGAAAATATGGCATTCCAGGCTTCCTATAAATAGATAAAAATTGGGCAGCAGAAATGCTGCCCATTTTTTTGTATATTTTTTTTAAATTTTACAATATAATTTGAATCACAAAATCGAATGACAATTTTGGTTACAATATCTATGGTTTAATGACGTATCATTTGGTCATAAATATTGTTATTAATTAAAAAGTGTACTGTGTGCTTCGGCACTAGCTAATATCAGTAAAAACAGTACGTAATTTTTCTACGAAAAAGGTAGGTATATCATGGCAGAGCAATTTGCTAAAGCTTGGGAAGGTTTTGCGAACGGAGATTGGCAAAACGAAGTAAACGTTCGTGATTTTATTCAAAAGAACTATACGCCTTATGAAGGTGACGAATCTTTCCTAGTTTCTGAAGGTACTGAAGCAACTAATTCGCTTTGGGCTAAAGTAATGGAAGGCATCAAGCAGGAAAACAGCACTCATGCTCCTGTGGATTTCGATACTTCTATTATTTCTACCATCACTGCGCACGATGCTGGCTATATAAACAAAGATCTAGAAACCATTGTTGGTTTGCAAACTGACGCTCCATTGAAACGCGCTATCATCCCTAACGGTGGTATTCGCATGGTTGAAGGTTCTGCAAAAGCATACGATCGCGAACTTGATCCTATGGTTAGCAAAATCTATTCAGAATACCGTAAGACACATAACGCGGGTGTTTTTGATATCTATACGCCTGATATTATGGCGTGTCGTAAGTCTGGTGTCCTAACTGGTCTTCCTGATGCTTATGGCCGTGGTCGTATCATTGGTGATTACCGTCGTGTTGCTCTATACGGCATTAACTTCTTGATGAAGGACAAGCTAGCTCAATTCAATTCTCTTCAAGAGAGATTTGAGAATGGCGAAGATTTAGAAGCAACAATGCAACTACGCGAAGAAATTGCTGAGCAACATCGTGCACTTAAGCAAATCAAAGAAATGGCAGCTAAATACGGCTGTGATATCTCTGGTCCTGCAACGACGGCTCAAGAAGCGGTACAGTGGACTTACTTCGGTTACCTAGCCGCAGTTAAATCTCAAAACGGCGCTGCAATGTCTTTAGGTCGTACTTCGACTTTCCTAGACGTTTACATCGAACGTGATATCGCTGCTGGCACTATCACTGAAGCACAAGCTCAAGAGATGATCGATCATTTCGTAATGAAACTACGTATGGTTCGTTTCCTACGTACTCCTGAGTATGACGAGTTGTTCTCTGGTGACCCAATTTGGGCTACAGAATCAATGGGCGGCATGGGTCTTGACGGACGTACTTTAGTGTCACGTAGTAACTTCCGTTTCCTAAACAGCCTATACACAATGGGTCCAAGCCCAGAGCCGAACATCACGGTTCTTTGGTCTGAGCAACTACCTGACGGATTTAAACGTTTCTGTGCGAAAGTATCTATCGATACTTCTTCTATCCAGTACGAAAACGATGATCTAATGCGTCCAGATATGGCGTCTGATGACTACTCTATCGCATGTTGTGTATCACCAATGATTGTTGGCAAGCAAATGCAGTTCTTTGGAGCTCGTGCTAACCTTGCTAAAACCATGCTTTACACAATCAACGGTGGTGTTGATGAGAAGTCTAAAGCTCAAGTTGGTCCTGTTATGGATAAAATCACTTCTGAAGTGCTTTCATACGACGAACTTTGGGACAAGATGGACCACTTCATGGATTGGCTTGCTAAGCAATACGTGACGGCTCTAAACAGCATTCACTACATGCATGACAAGTACAGCTACGAAGCATCATTAATGGCTCTACATGACCGTGACGTTTACCGCACAATGGCATGTGGTATTGCTGGCCTTTCTGTTGCGGCTGATTCATTGTCTGCTATCAAATACGCGACAGTTAAACCAGTACGTGATGAAGACGGCATCGCTATCGATTTTGAAATCGAAGGTGACTATCCTAAATTTGGTAACAACGATTCTCGTGTAGATGATATCGCTTGTGAATTAGTATCCGTATTTATGGGTAAAATCCGTAAACTGAAAACCTACCGTAACTCGGTACCTACTCAGTCTATTCTTACTATCACTTCAAACGTGGTATATGGTAAGAAAACGGGTAATACACCAGACGGTCGCCGTGCAGGTGCTCCATTTGCTCCTGGTGCTAACCCAATGCACGGACGTGATGAGAAAGGCGCTGTAGCATCACTAACATCAGTCGGTAAACTGCCGTTTGCTGATGCGAAAGATGGTATCTCGTATACGTTCTCTATCGTACCTAACGCACTAGGTAAAGATGATAACTCTCAGAAAGCAAACCTTGCAGGTCTGATGGATGGTTATTTCCACCACGAGACTGGCATTGAAGGTGGTCAACACCTTAACGTTAACGTTCTTAACCGTGAAACGCTAGAAGACGCCGTTAAGCATCCTGAGAATTATCCTCAGCTAACGATTCGTGTATCTGGTTATGCTGTTCGCTTTAACTCTCTGACTACAGAGCAGCAAGCTGACGTAATCGCGCGTACGTTTACTGAGACTATGTAATCCAGTAAACATCATTCAATCTCGCTAGTCATAGCGAACATTGATTAAAGCCTCGCATTTATGCGGGGCTTTTTGTTTTTTATAAAAAAAAGGCTACACTAAGTGTAATTATAATAAAAGTTGTTTAAGGCTGATATTATCCAATTAAAACATCTATTTATCTCATCTATCTTCTTGTTGCCATTTACAGCAAACGCCAACGATAGCATGATTGCTATCTCCTTCGATAATGACGGGCCATTTGGTACTGATCAAAATTATACGAACGGAATCCAAATCGATTATTCGACATCACTTTTAGATTTGGACCATGCTTTAGTCGCCTACTCACCTCTATCATTGCTTGAAAAGCACGAACTCAATACACATAAATGGCACGTAAATATTGGTCAGAAAATGTGGACACCTTCGGACATCAAAAAAGAACAACCAGAACCAAATGAGCGAGCTTATGCAGGTCTCTTATATACACAAGGAGAACTCATCACAATTTCAGATAAATACACCCAGGCTTTTGGTTTGATGATTGGAGTAACCGGCCCGAAATCTTTTGCCGAAGGCGCTCAGAGAATTGTGCATGAAATTGTCGGCTCCGACACTCCTCAAGGATGGGATTATCAGATAGAAGGTACCTTCATTGCGAACCTTTCCTATGATAGTAATTACCAATTATACGCCATTGATATGTCAGCGGGTCTATCCCATGAGATCAGCGCGCCGATTAGAATATTAGCGGGCAATTATCGAAGCGAAATCGCGACCGGGCTTTTATGGCGGTGGGGGTTGAACTTGCAAGACAGTACTGGCAGCACCAAAACAGAGAATGAAATGAGCTTTAAGTCCTATATGGTACAGGGTAAAACAACCGGGGCTTTTCTATTCGCCGGTGCTGAAGCACGATATCGATTTAATGACATAACAATAGACGGCGACCGCCCAGATGAAGTATACCCTACCGACGTAGAGCACCTTCAGGCCACGGCCGTGTTTGGTGGTGCAGTGTATGGCGAGTCTATAGGTGGTAGCGCGACATTAGCATTCAAATCAGAAGACTTTGAACAGGACCTAAACGGCTACTCAGCAAATCTATCTATGTCACTTTTTTGGATGTTTTAAGCGACCCAATACCACGCCTTGATTCTACAATTCATGTTTTACAAGGTAAACTTTAAGCATTTTTCATTTAGGGTTGTTGAACGTTTATCCACTCGTTGACTCGTCTGTTTAAGTTCATTATTACTAAGGGCGATAGAGCTCATCGAGGTCGAAATCTGAGACATACTATCAGCCATTGACTGACTTGTTATTGCCAACTCACGAATTGACGAAAATATCATATCCGTCTGTTGACTCGCCTCTTCGGCCTTATCCGTTATTTCAGATAACGCTTGAACAGCATCATGGCCATTTTGTCTACCGGCTTCCATCGATTTTTGAGACTTGTTGATGTACTGAATAACTTCACCACTCTCGGTCTGTAGCGTCTCGATAGTGCCAGAAATCTCAGAAACGGCTTCCACCGTCCGAACCGCCAAGTTTCTAACCTCGTCAGCGACAACGGCAAAACCTCTACCCTGTTCACCCGCTCGAGCCGCCTCTATTGCCGCATTCAGTGCTAATAAATTGGTTTGTTCGGCGATACCGTTAATAATGTCCATTACTGAGTCTATCTTATTCGACGCCGCCTCTAATTGCTGAATATGCGTCGCTGCCAGAGTTAAAATACTGCCTACCTGTTCAATCGACTCAATCGCAAGCGTAATAATCTTACCTCCATCATCGGCAGACTGAGCCGACGACTTACTTACTGCTGAAACTCGCTCTAAGCTGTTTGAAACCTCTTGCGTGGTTACGCTCACTTCTTCTGTCGCAGAAGCAAGTATATGCGTCTGTTCAATGGCCTCCGATTGCCCCATGACCACTCTTTCAATACCTCGATTAAGTTCTTTCGCGTTAAGTGAAAGCGCGTCACTATTACTTTGCACTTCGCTAACTAACTCCGTTAAGTTCTCACAGGTTTGGTTAATTGCCATCGACAATTGGTTAAATTCATCCTTATTGTTAAGGGTCACCGGTAGCCGCACACTTAGGTTTCCTTTCGAAATCGAATGAAGTGCCGTATTGGTTTGATTAAGCGAGCGTGTTATAGATAATGAGAGCGTAATAAATATCACAATGGTTATCACCGCGAGGACAATGCAGGCGATAAGCACCGACCAAAGTGAGACGTCTGCTGTTGCGGATGCGGAATCTTGATAACGCTCACTAATAGCAGCAAGTTCAGTTGTAATCTGCTCCACAGCCGTTAACAACACATCTTGATTGACGTAAAGATCAGCTTCAATATCACTCAGCTGTCCAGAAAGCACGGATACCTGCTCAAAAGTAACTGAAAATGCTTCCAACTCTTCTTCATATAGGTCAAGCATCGCATAGGTATTGGACATATTCTTAAAACCTGCTTTTGCGCGATTAAAAAGCTTTAGGTTCTGTTCACTTGGAGTAAGTAGATAGTTTTGCTGCGCTTTTATCATCGTTTGAAAATCAGAGTTGAGCGTTACCATTCCGGTTTCTGCGATTTTTTGTTCTATAATCACAGCGATTTCTTTCAGCCTACCTAACTTCCCATCATCTGCATTAAAACCCAGTTCACGTCTAAGAGTTAACCAGGGGTCGACGGTATTCTGGTAGCGGTCAATTAAGTTCATCAGCTCATTTGCTCGATTTTCCATGCCGACATTATTTAGGTATTCTCTATTAATCTGACCCTTATTTTGAATGGCAGATAAAGATTGCTTAACGGCCTCTACTTTCTCTGAGTTCATGGTCATTAAACTGTTAGCTAACTTAAACAGATTCACCTGAGTCTGTTCAATCTCATTGGAGCCATTGGTGACATCTATACTCAGGCGATATTCTGAATTCATTGCTTTAAAGCTACTGCTTGTGTAAGCAGCCAACCCGATAAAACCGACAATCAATACCCCTAATACAATCCATATTTTTTCTTTTTGTGAGAATAAAAAACGTTCCATGTATTTTCCTTAGACACACCAGTAATAATAGCGCAACCAAAATGCGCCCTACGATAAATTTAACAATATCATAACAATTATAACGCGAATGGAAAAAACCACCATCAAAGCAATTCATTAATCAAAGAACATACGTATTAGCAGAAAGTTAGACTAGGTTATGGCACCTAAATGTAATAAAATAACAAATAAGAAAAACTCTCTGAGAAGAACCTATGTCAACATCTGGTCGTATCCATTCATTCGAATCTTGCGGTACCGTAGACGGACCTGGTATTCGTTTTATCGTATTTCTACAAGGTTGCTTAATGCGCTGTATGTATTGCCATAACCGTGATACGTGGGATACACATGGTGGTAAAGAAGTTACCGTAGATGAAATAATCAACGAAGCTAAGTCGTACCGACACTTCATGAAGGCATCCGGCGGCGGAATTACCTGTTCCGGTGGCGAGGCGATGCTTCAACCAGAATTTGTTCGTGATTTTTTCCGTGCAGCGCAAAAGGAAGGGATGCATACGTGCCTTGATACCAACGGCTATATTCGTAAACATACCGATGTAGTCGATGAAGTATTAGAGGCATCCGATTTAGTCATGCTTGATATCAAGCATATGAAGGATGAAATTCATCACGACTTTATTGGTGTGTCGAACAGGCGCACTCTGGACTTTGCGCGTTACCTACAAAAGATAGGTAAAACAACCTGGATTCGTTATGTCATTGTACCCGGATATACCGATGATGAAGAGTCGGCACATCTGCTCGGTGCGTTCATTAAAGATATGGATAACATCGAAAAAGTTGAGCTGCTGCCTTATCACAAATTAGGGGCTCATAAATGGGAAGCACTCGGCTATGATTACCCTCTAGAAGGGGTCAATCCGCCAAGTAAAGAAACCATGGATAAAATGGTGGGTATACTCGAACAGTATGTCGACAATGTGAAATATTAGTACTTTGATTATAAATTAACAACAAACAGATAATAATTACTTCGAGGCCTCACAATGGAAATGACGAACGCTCAACGCTTGATCCTTTCAAATCAGTACTATCTAATGTCTAAGCTCCGACCTGAAAATGAAGCTAAATATAGCCGTTTACAAACGATTGTGGAGAGAGGCTATGAGTTACAAATGCGTGAATTGGATAAACATTTCGGTAAGATAACCGAAGAAGAATGTCGCGAAGTGATCAACATCATGGAGATGTACCACGCGATGCAAGAGTCAAATAAAATGTTAAGTGAAGCGGATAGAAACAACGTTGATCAACGTAGACTACAATTCTTAGGGTTTGACATCGCAAGTGAACATCAACTCGTCAATTATGTTCGTTTCCTCGTTGATTCTGAAGGGCTTTACCCTCAATTTGAGAAAAGTGACCACCACTTTAATGCCCAAATGCCTATGTTAGAAAAATATGCTCGTATGCTAACAACTTGGCGCAACTGCCCACGTCAATATCACCTATCTTCTACTGAGTTTACTCAGATATTTAACGCATAATAGGTACACCATTTTAAATAAAAAAAGGAGGTCAATTGACCTCCTTTTTACGTATTTACAAGACTAGATTAATCATCCAGTTCCGCTTCTGCTTTAAAGATTGCTTCAAATTCTTCTTCCGCAGTATGCTTAGATACTTCTTTATGCTTAAAGATAAAGTAGTAAGCCATACCAATCGCATATAAACCTACAGCCCAGAATGCCGCTGTTGCGTCATATACAAAACATGATGATAGAGCAAGTAACGAAAGAACTATCGTGATCCAAGGTGTAATGATGCCACCTGGTGTTTTATAAGGACGTTCTAAATCAGGTTCATTTTTTCTCAACAAGATATGACTATAAGCTTGTAGAGCATAAGATATAGTTGCACCAAACACCGCGATCATGATCATGCGATCACCTTCGCCGGTTAATGATGCTAAGAAACCTACAATCCCAGGAATGATCAATGCCCAAGCTGGAACTTTACGCTTACCAGTTAATGATAAGAACGCTGGTAGGTAACCCGCTCTCGAAAGTGCGAATACTAAACGACTATAACCATAAATAATTGAGAAGAATGACGCAATAAGACCAGTCAAACCAACCACGTTCACGAAGTTCGCTAACATGGAATCTTCACCATGAACAGCACGCAACGCATCGACTAATGGTGCAGCATACCCTGCGGTAGCTTGAGCACCAGCAGCGCCAGGAACTAATAACATTACCCCAACAGCCGTGATTAATAGGAATATCATTGCCGCGATGATGCCTTTAGGCATATCTTTCGCCGGATCTTTTGCCTCTTCCGCAGCCAAAGGAACACCTTCTACTGCTAGGAATAACCACATACCAAACGGTAGTGCAGCCCAAACACCATTCCAACCTTGTGGTAAGAACGTCGTTGCTCCTGCTATTGCTGGGTTGGCTGGTATATCAAAAAGGTTAGCCACTTCAAAATAGGGGATCAACCCAAAAGCAGTTGCAATGATTGCGACAACAGCCAGTGCTGTAATAACAAGCATAATACGCAGTGCTTCACCGGCACCAATCAAATGGATACCAATAAATATTGCATAAAAGACCGCATACACCGTTGGTCCGTTCCACCCAACTAATGCTTCAAGGTAGCCACCAATAAAGATAACAATGGCAGCGGGTGCTATTGCATACTCTATTAATACCGCTAAACCCGTGGCGTAGCCACCGATCGGCCCCATTACTTTCCTCGCGAAGCTATAACCACCACCTGCTGTTGGTATCGCTGCCGACATTTCTGCCAATGACAACACCAATGTTAGGTACATTATTCCCATCAACACCGATGCGATTAACATGCCGCCCCAACCAGCAGTAGCGATACCGAAGTTCCACCCTGCATAGTCTCCCGATATTACGTAAGATACCCCTAGCGTCGCGAGCAAAAACCAACCAGCTACACCTTTCTTAAGCTGTCGTTCATGCATAAACTCGGAGGAACCAAAATCACTTGCTTTATTTTCAGACATAAGCCACCCGTATGATTTAATTTTTTGACCCAGTAATCATCGTCTGACTACCAAGTGATATGACGGATCAATCCTTCTTGTAGGGTACGGATTGATGCATCCCTATAATTTTTTAGTTAACATACTGTTTGTTCTAGTTTATTTTCTGTTTAATTTTTTCTATCTATTTACTAGCTAATGCTCCTTATTTTTATACTTTGTCAGCCAATATTTCCTTACGTGGTTGGGCAATCACAACCTTATCCACGAGCAATCCTTTATGTTTAATACACTCCGCACCCGCTTCTACAGCAGCAGTGACTGAAGCGACGTCTCCGGTTAAAGTGACGTATCCCTTGCCTCCAATGGCCATTGCCATATGGACTTCAAGCAATTCAACGTTAGCCGCTTTTACGGCAGCATCTGCAGCTTCAACGATAGAAGCGACTGAAAATGTCTCGATAATTCCAAGCGCGTCTGTACGCTCAACGACTCGCGTACCTGAGATCGCAGGGAATACATCTTCATGAACATTTGAAATTATTAGGTCGTCTACAATCTCTGGACCACCTGCGATCATACCGGCTTCTACTGATGCGTTTACCGCGGCAACATCACCGCATATCATCACCATGAATTTCCCCGGACAGATACTACGGTTAAAAATTATTTCAACTTGCGCCGCTTTTAACATTACATCAGCAACAAAAAAACCACGTGCGATAGAATTAAGCTCGATACATCCAATTGCATTAATCATATTTTTACTCATCTATTTCGTTATCACGACATGCTGCTCGGTGACAGAGGTCACTTTACCAGCGATGCTTGCATGAATGTTGACGCTCAAAGCATCGTCTAATGCCAAACCAATCACTTGACCAACCGTCACATTTTCACCCACTTTGACACACGCTTGAGCAGGCGCTCCGATATGCTGTTTTAGTGGAATGTTGACGTGTTTAAAGTCAAATTCACCTTCTAGATTTTTGGCTTCTATTTTGCTGTATTGCACCAAGCCCAAACGCTGAATCAACCGCTTAGTTGGTACACCTCGATAATCACGCATTGGGTGTACATCTACGGTTTGTCCTTGCAATTGTTCAGGAGTCATCAGCCTTCCCGATTCACGTAAATCACGTTTCGTGGTTACACACATATTCCTTGGGTCTAAACCTTCAGGACAAGACCACATTGAACATAGGTTACATTCACTGCACGCTTGAGCCGATAAGGCATACGTTTCACTATTAGGTCCTGATGTCTGTAATGCTCGCATGACCAAGTGAGGTTTTATGGGGTACCCCAACATGTTTCGTGGACACATAGAGGTACACAAACTACATTGGTCACAAGCCGCTTTACCAATACGTCGATACGTCGATTCTGGCATCGTCTTTTTAACTGCCAATGACGATGATGTAGGAATAACAATAAAACCACTTGAAAGCCGTGTTATCGGCTGGTCAAGAGAACTGACCACGCCACCCATCATTGGTCCCCCATCAATAATGATGAAGTCATCACAGGTTGTCCCACCAGCAATGTCCAGAGCGTCAGAGATCGAAATACCGACAGGCAGCCATGCTGTATAGGGCGATTGCACCTCACCATGAACGGTCAGCATTGTATGTGTGACAGGTTGATCTATCGCCGCTCTAAATATATTTATATATGACTCAGAATTTTGCACCAAAACGCCAATATCTTTCGGAAGACCACCTGAAGGCACTCGCTTCCCTGTCGCCTCGTAAATCAGCTCAACTTCATCGCCTGCTGGGTAGACGTCACGCATTTGCAATACCGAAAATTCTTCAGGTTTTGCTAGTTTTTGAATTGCGCTTTCTATTATCTCGATAGTATCTTGATGTTTGTCTTTGATACCGATAATAGCTTGCGATGCCCCCGTTTGTTTCATCGCGAGTAACATGCCTCCGAGCATTTCATCTGCCCAGATCTGCATAACAACTTGATCTTTATTTAGCAAAGGTTCGCATTCAGCACCGTTCGCAAGAACCAGATCGACTTTGCAATCTAGCTTTACGTAGGTAGGAAAACCAGCCCCTCCAGCACCAACGACCCCAGCATCTCTGACTTTATCTAAAAATGAGCTCATGTTAACGTGCCTTAGTGAGAGATTGGGTTGCTAGCAATGCTGATTACTGCTTCAGCAAACGCTTCGCACGCAGCACGGCAAGCCGCTTGAGAACCAACTAAATGAGCGCCAGCAAAGTTTGTTTCTGATGGTGGTTCAAACAGGTTTTTTAATTGAACATCAGCGGATTTTAGAGCGGCGTCAATAGCAAACATGGCTTCCAACGGTGGCGCAATTAGATACGCCAATGCATCACCTTGTTCGACATCCGCTTCCGCAGAAAGGTAACTACCTGTTGAAGTGACTAAGTGTGCAAAATAAGCGATATCTCCTGCTTCATTTGCTGTCTGGAACGCGGCCTCATTTTCTATTACTTCTTTGCAACGATCTAAACCTGCAATGACATCTGCCGGGCATTCACCAGCAATGATACCGATGACTTCACCAGATGTAGGTCCAGATGAGTGTGCCGCACCAGCATAGAACGAACGAGCGTATACGACTTCTACGTTTGCGGCTTTTGTTGCTTCATCTAGAGCACAATACGTAACATCATCACAATCACTCGTAATCAAACCAATACTGACTTGATTCGGCTTTAACTTAAGTGCTTTAGCATATTCTGATTCAACCGATGCAATCACTCTGGTTGCTAATACAGATGCTGGAATTTTGTCTTGAATAGCCATCGTTCACCTCTATCTTTTTAAATTGATGCCGCTGGTTTTTTGCTCCAGCATCGTTTTAATTAAATCGACTATTACGGCAGCCGCTTCCACCGGTGGAGTTCCACCGCTATGAATGTTCGAAATAACGGTACGATCAGATTCCACGGTATCTTTAGTCGGTTTATAGATCGCGTAACAGCTCAACGATTCCGACTGTCCAAGCCCTGGCCTCTCACCAATCAACAGAATATTCACTTCTGCATTGAGTAGTTCACCGATTTCATCCTGAGCTTTTACACGACCGTATCTAAGGAAAAAAGGCGCGTTTGTTTTAAGCCCAGCATTTTTTATACCATTCATCAACGGAGGGAGAATTTCATCCAGATTGCTTGTGATAGCATCCATACTCAATCCATCAGACAGAACCACCTGAACCTGCGGTGACTGCTCACAGTTTTTAGTGATAATATCTCGACTATCAGGGCAAAGTTTTCGACCCAGATCTGGACGCGTTAGGTATTCATCTTTATCTTTAGCCTGGCTTTTAGCCTCTACTAAATCATGGTCTTTCAACCACTGCTCACTGATGTTCTTAATTACTGTGTCTTTCGAGCGGGAGTGATCGGCCCAGAAACGCATCAATGCCGTCGTTCTAGGACGAGGGCCAGCACAACCATTTCCAACCCGGGCCCCTGTTTGAGTCATCAGATCCTCAACTATTTTAGGATCTTGAGCATTAACCACACCGTTCCAGTTTTTGAACTCATCGTCGCCTAAATCAGGCAATGAGCCATCACTTACAACAGGCGTGATCTCTTCACTAACCACTCTCTTAACCGTTGAAGCGGATACATCTTTTTCTCCAAGCTGTTGTAAAACAGCTGAGACAATATCTTGTATATTTTTGTCGTTCATTGTTATCTCCGCTTATCGATTAAAGAAAATTGAAGGGTCACCAGCTTTTGAGGTTAATAGCCCGTTTTCTAGCAGCCCCATTTTCTCCATCCATTTTTCAAATTCTGGAGCAGGTCTCAGCCCTAATAATTGACGAACCGTCGCAGTATCGTGGAAGGCATTTGTCTGATAGTTCAGCATAATGTCGTCCCCCATAGGCATACCAATAACAAAGTTGATACCTGATGCCGCTAACAACGTTACTAAGTTCTCATTTGAGTTCTGATCGGTATCGGCATGGTTTGTATAACAAGCATCACAACCCATAGGCAGACCAGACAGTTTGCCCATAAAGTGGTCTTCTAAACCTGCACGGATAATCTGTTGGTGATTATAGAGATATTCAGGGCCAATAAATCCAACCACAGTATTAACTAGATGCGGCTTATAACGGCGAGCCAATCCATAACAACGCGCTTCCATTGTCATCTGGTCTGCCCCATAGTGAGCATCAGCAGATAGCGCAGAACCTTGGCCTGTTTCAAAATACATCATATTATCGCCAGCTAAATGACAATACTGTTTGCCTATTTCATAGGCTTCGTCAAGCATCGCTACAGAGACGCCAAACTCAGACAACCCTTTTTCAGAGCCAGAAATACTCTGGAATAAAAGGCCTCCTGGAGCGCCTTTACGAACCGCTTCCATTTGAGTGGTGATATGTGCCAGCACACAAGGCTGTGTCGGAATTTCAAATTTGTTAATGACATCTTGTATTGCGTTAAGCATTTGAGTGGTATTTTCGACACTGTCGGTTACAGGGTTTATACCGATTACTGCGTCGCCACACCCATACGTAAGACCTTCGTAGGTTTGTGCTAAAATTGAATTTATATTGTCACGCGTGTCATTTGGTTGTAATCGACAACTAAAGTGGCCGGGAATACCTAAGGTACTATTTGCTTTAGTCACAACGGGTAACTTTTTCGCGCCAAACATTAGGTCGGCATTCGAACAAAGCTTTGCTGTTGCAGAAATCATTTCAGCCGTTAGCCCTTTGCTGAGCCTCTGGAATTCTTCCCTGCTCGGCGTATTAGAAAGCACATACTCTCGTAGTTCACTTACCGTCCAGTTCTGGATTTTCTCATAAACAGCTCGATTCAAGCTGTCCTGATTTATCCTCGTGATCACGTCGAGTTCATATGGAACCGAAGGGTTTTCACGTAAATCTCTAAGTGTCAATTCAGACAACACCTGTTTCGCAGCAACCCTCTCTTGAGAGCTAGAGGCTGCAATACCAGCGAGTACATCTCCCGAACGAAGATCGGACGCTTTCGCCATCACTTCTTTCACGTCTGAGAATTGATATGTCTGACCAAACAGACGGGTTTTCAAAATCATTAGCCACTCCTTTATGACGGAAACGCGAGAGATTTCACCGTGAGGGGAACAATCTCCCCTCCAAAATAACTTTTACCAATATCGATGTAGTCCCCTTCTCGGGTAGCAACTTCATCAATAACCGCAAGCGGTTGAGGTAAAAGCAACGGTTGTAACTCCATTCCGAGTGCTTTGCCTATATCATTATGAGAAATTATTAGTGCTGAATCGTTGTGATTACCATGTAAACGATAAAACTGCTCGAGTCCTTTGACAGCTTGGAGCACCGCGCGGTATTTAGTTGGCATGCTACTATCTAATGCAATAGCATATTGGTCCGTAGCAAGGGCAATATCCATCCGTTCAGCACAGATACATATTTCCTTGCTAACATCAAATTCTGGGTTGTTCCAATCAATCGTTGGGTGGATAACCGGAACATTCTTTATCGGTAAGCTTTCTAATTCGAGCCATATAGTTGAACCAGAAAGAGAAAGTGAATGTGCTCCTGCACCAATTACGGTTGCTCTCACTGTCTGTTTTGGTTCGACAAATGGCAATCTTTCAAACTCAGTGTGTCTTAGCATAGATCGAGCGAGCATCGGACCCATATCACCAAATTTCAGGTCATCAACGGGGTTCACCCGTTCTTGGAACAAGCACTTACCCACACCGCCACTGATATAAATGGAATCAATATCATCAAATTGCTTAAGCTCTGCCGTTTGTAATAGTCGAGCGGTAATTTGGGTGTTCTCGCCTCTTATTAACCCGAACAGAATATCGGCCATTTTGTTACTAATACGTTTAATATGGTCTTTCGTTAATGCGTTGGGACTGATCTGCTCCCCAAAGACTTCTTTTACCAACATGGCTCCAGCTTCGGATAGATAGGTCACTTGTCCCTGCTCTCCCAACTGAATGAGTCTGCCACCTATATTGATACACGCGGTATCGACTACTCGACCACAATCAAAAACAACAAAGTTGGCGGTGCCACCACCGATATCAATGTTCATAACACGGCGATGATTCGATTCAGACACCTGTTGAGCACCACTACCCCGACCAGCAATAATAGACTCTAAATGCGGACCCGCAGTGGCAACAACAAAGTCACCCATTTCTTGTGAAAGGTGGAGAAGAGAAGAACGTGCATTTTTCGCTTTCGCGGTTTCACCCGTGATAATAATCGCCCCGCTCTCAATGTCATCATGCGTGATGCCTGCAAGGGATACTTGTTCCTCTATAAACTGTTTGATTTTTTCGTTATCAATCACGCCATCAAAGTTGATTGGCGTAAATATGACGGGACTTTGATAGATTACTTTTCTATCAATGAACTCATAGACAGGCACTTGCGATGCTGGTGCACGGTTAACTAATGTTAATCGCGAGAATATGACTTGAGTTGTGGTGGTACCAACATCAATGCCTACGCTAGTGATTAACTTGGTATTCATACAATAACCTCACCAGAAATCGACCCGCTAACAACATCTTGCAGTAACGAAATGATCTGCTTTGCTGTCACTGTGCGGGGATTGCCGCCTAAGCAAATATCTTCTAATGCATCTTCAGCAAGCGACAGCATGGACTCGAGATGTATATCTACATGAGCTAACGACGTGGGTAGCCCTAGATCCTGAACGAGTTGGCTGACAGCTTTAATTGCCGCCCAGCAGCACTCTCTTTGAGTCATATTTTCTCTAGCCACACCTAAAGCGACGGCTAACTCTGCATATTCTGACTCACTGACAAGGGCATTAAATGCCATGACATAAGGTAGCAAAATGGCATTAGCCGTCCCATGAGGGATGTGAAACTGAGAGCCGATTTGATGTGATATTGCGTGGGTTAAGCCAAGACCCGCATTGCTGAAAGCAAGCCCCGCTTTGTAAGCAGCAACAGCCATGTCGTATCGATCATCCAAGTTATCACCACAACCAACGGCTCTACGTAACGAACGGGCGACAGCTTCCACTGCGTGATAGGCATAAGCTTTAGATAATGGGTTAGACCCTCTTGAAACATACGCTTCAATCGCATGCGTTAATGTATCTACACCCGTTGCCGCGGTCACTTCCGGTGGAACACCTAACATCAATGCGGGATCAATAATGGCTAAGTCAGGAACAAGTGCTGGTCCTTTAATAGGTAGTTTTACCCCAGTGGCAAGATCTTTAACCACCGTAATATCGGTGACTTCCGAGCCCGTACCAGCTGTTGTCGGAATAGCACCTAAGCCAACCCGACGAGATGCCAGTCCTCCGACCTTAAAATCACTGATACTGCCTGTATAATCGACCATAACAGCCACGGCTTTTGCTACGTCTAAAGCAGAGCCGCCACCAATACCAAGAACAAAGTCAGCATCAGCGGTTTTCATCTTTTGTATGCATTTGTTGATAATGTCTGAATCTGGTTCACCAACTACTCCGCTAAAAATAGTGTATTCAATTCCAGCAAAGGTCAGAGAATGCTGACAACCCTCAAGTAAACCAAGTTGATATACCATTTTATCTACAACGATAAACACTTTGGTTACACCTAACTCAATCAGCACATCACCAATTTGATTGACGCTATATCCACCCGTTAAAGTAATAGCAGGTGAACGGAAGAAAAAGCCTTTGTAGAGTTTCGACTGCTGAATACTATTAGTGACAACTTGGACTAATTCTTCACGAGAAAACGACATTGTCAGTTACTCCACAATTCTATGAATGACAGGATTTAAGCCATAATTTGCAATCGCGAGCGGTGTTAAATACAGAGCGTGCTCGAAGGTTACAATTTCCGTTTCTGGAAACGTGGCGCTAAAGATTTTGTTCACGCCGTTAACCAGAGTTCCACCACCCGTTAAGTACATATGAGAAGGTGTCTCTTCTTTAATATGATGCTTAACAATATCCGCCATTTTTTCGATTACAGGCCTTACAATGATGGCAATATCATTCTTTTCAAAGCTTGTTCTCTTCAAGCGTTCCGCTTCATCATCATCAACTTTTAGGCTACCTGCGATAACTAAAGAAACATGTCTACCACCACTAGGATCATCTAGCGAATAAAGCTGCTTCCCATTTTTGATTACCGCAGTACCTGTTGTTCCACCGCCAATATCGACTACCGCGCCATTTTCTATATTCAGTAGGTCTGCGACGCTTGACGGTTCGTCAATCACCTTCGTCACTTCAATACCCGCCGACTCAACCACGTTAATAGATATTCTTGGATCAGTACCCGGGGGATACGACGTAATCGCGCTCTCAACGGTAATAGATAACTTATCTTCAACTCGTTTTATTTGAGAACGCACAATCCGACACGCCCCCATATAATCAACAACTACGCCATCATTGACGACATTTGCCCAGTCTAAGAAGGCGGCGATTGGCGCACCTTCTCCATCAAGAACCACCGTTTGAATATCTGCGGTGCCAAGATCTACGCCTATGATCCAGTTTTCCGGCGTATCTGTTGGCGTATCATCATTAACAATATCGTTAATGACCGCGAGACGTTGAGTGACAATTTCTAGCTGGTTCATCGACTAAATAATCCTAAACGAATCAACCGCCGTACAACGACGTTTACGTGTAAAGGTCAACGAGTTAGTCACACCTTCACCGGTTGGAGTAGAGATGGTCATGGTTGTCCAGCCTTCTCCACCGGCACCAATTGCAGCAATACAAGGACCATTTTTAGCAAGAAGACTGCTGTCTATTTCATAAGCCATTCGCGTCAGCACATCGATATTTTTTGAATGAATTGCTGCGGTGTGATGATTGCCTGATTCAAGCTCTACTGCCCAATCAATGGCCTGATCTGCATTAGCGGCTTTAATTACAGGTAAAATTGGCATCATCTGTTCTGTGGTCGCAAAGACATTGTCTTTGGTGGCATGAAAGACGAGTAATCGAGTAGACTCTGGTATATCTAATCCGATGGTGGCGGCAATTTTACTTGCATCTCTCCCAACCCATTGAGGGTTTGCACTAGGCGAATCACCTGGATAACCTTTCAATACTTTTTTGGCGATTTCATCTGCTTGGCTAGCGCTAATTTCATACGCTCCATGCTGAGTCATCGCATGCATTAGATTGTCAGCAATAGCCTCTACTGCAATAATTTCTTTTTCACTTGCACACACGATATTGTTATCAAAAGACGCGCCTTCAACGATCGAGATTGCAGCACGATCAATATCGGCAGTCTCATCAACCACCACGGGAGGATTACCTGGACCCGCGGCAATTAAACGTTTATCCGTAATCTCTTTTGCGGCATCAACAACCGCATCACCACCAGTCACCACTAACAGCTTGATGCCAGGATAAGTAAAAAGTTTTCTCGCATTATCTAATGAAGGAACTTTTACCGTGGTGCATATATTAGGTGGGCCACCCGCTCGAACTGAGGCCTGATTAACCAACTGAATAGCACGTTGCGATACTTTTTTTGCTGCTGGATGCGGTGCAAATACAACAGAATTACCCGCGGCAATCATACTGATAGAGTTATTGATGACAGTACAAGTTGGATTTGTGCTTGGTGTTACCGATGCAATCACACCCCATGGAGCGTTCTCTATCAGACTCAATCCACTGTCACCTGACACCGCCTGAGGAGTAAGAATTTCGGTACCAGGTGTCCTTGAAGCAACGAGTAAATGTTTACGAATTTTATCTTCCACACGACCGAATCCAGTCTCTTCGACTGCCAATTCAGAAAGCTCTTTTGCATGTTTCTTTGTCATGCGACGAATTTCGGTGATGATATTATCTCGAACCGCTAAGCTGCGGATCTGTTTTTGCGCATCTCGAGCGGCAGCAACCGCATCATCTAACGACTCAAATACACCATGATCACTGCCCGTCGGTTGGTCGTCAGACTTTAGTTGAACAACAACCCGACGGACAATATCTTCAATTTCGCTCTGATCCATTCTATTTTCCCCTAATCCAGGTACTTATCAGCTTTTGTGGTATTGGACACTTTTATCTGATGTGATCTCATCAATAATTCCAACGACGCAAAGATCAATTGGCGAGTGCTCGCCACTTGTCCCGTAGGCCATTCGAGCTGAGCTTCCAGCAACAACTAACACCCATTCGCCTTCACCAGCACCAAGTTGATCCATAGCTACATGGACTTCACTCGTCGAATTACCTTTCTTATCAACAAACTCGACTAAACAGAGTTTGTCCGCTCTCATATCCGGGCTACGAATTGTAGCCACTACTTGCCCTACTACTTTTGCTACACGCATGTCTCCCCCTTGTCTTCTAACGCCTACCTAGCAAGGAGGCGACGCGCAACTTATTTTTTCAAAGAAATAGGGAACACATTCTCAAGATCTTGGTGAGGCCTTGGAATGACATGAACCGCAACGAGTTCGCCCAATTTTTGTGCAACGACAGCACCTGCGTCTGTAGCCGCTTTACAAGAAGCAACATCGCCACGTACCAACGCCGTTACATAACCGGAGCCTATTTGCTCATAACCAACCAACTCAACACGAGCCGCTTTTACCATCGCATCAGAAGCTTCGATTAAGGAGGTAAGCCCTTTTGTTTCTATAATGCCTAACGCATCCATTAGCATTTCCTCATAAATTCATTGTTTTTCGTAAAATAGTTTATTTTTTAGCTGCCGGTGTTGGTGCTGGCGCCTGAGTTATTGGGAAAATAGCTTCCAAATCACCATGTGGACGAGGAATAACGTGAACCGCTACGACTTCGCCTAGACGTTGCGCTGCTGCTGCACCTGCATCTGTTGCTGCTTTACAAGCCGCCACATCACCTCGCACCATTGCCGTTACTAAACCTGAGCCAATTTGCTTGTAGCCAACTAACTCAACACGTGCCGCTTTTACCATTGCATCAGATGCTTCGATAAGTGCGGTTAGACCTTTTGTTTCTATAATGCCTAGAGCTTCCATTTGAATTCTCCTAACGTTTATTCACATTAATTACATACATGACGTAAGTACTGATATATCGACGATATCGTCGGAACTGCAACCCCGAGACAGATCATGCATGGGTTTTGCTAACCCTTGCAACATCGGTCCCAGAGCAATATACCCCCCTAAACGCTGTGCAACTTTATAAGCAATGTTGCCAGCACTTAAAGAAGGGAAAATAAATACATTTGCCATTCCACCTAGTGGACTATTTGGCATTTTTTGGGCGGCGACTAAAGGCTCTATAGCGGCATCAAATTGAACTTCACCGTCAATGATGAGATTAGGGCAGCGTTGCCTAACTAATTCTGTTGCTTCAGAAATTTTACTTGCTGCGGGGTGTGAAGCACTACCTTTAGTAGAAAATGACAGCATCGCAACACGAGGTTCGATACCGGTTAATCGTTGAAAGTTATTAGCCGTATCAACTGCGATATCCGCAAGCTGTTCCGTTGTAGGTAAAGGAATAACTCCAGCATCAGCAAAGGCATGGGTCTTCGTACCATCGGGGGACAACATTAAGAAAAAACTCGATACTGTTTTGCTACCAGGAGCGACACCGATACCTCGAATTGCGCTGCGAATTACATCGCCAGTTGTCGACAAATTACCCGCTATACATATATCGGCATAACCTTGATCAACCATAAGTGCCGAAAACTGTAAGGGATTAGATACCTGCTTTCGAGCTTCATCTATCGTTATCGGTTTGCGTTGCTTATCGACGAATATTTGAACCATTTCATCAAAACAGCCCGCGGTTTCTGGTGCCAACGTTGTTAAACAAGGCATTGCTATGCCTGCCTTATAAGATCGGTCACGAAGCATAAACGGATTACCAAGAATAATTGGCTCAGCTAACCCATTTAACTTCAGTTCATTTGCAGCATGAAGAAGCCTCACATCGTCCGTATCGGGAAAGACGATTCTCTTAGGAGCTTGACGACATTTGTGTCTACATTGCTCTAGAATTTCCATGTTATTTCAATCTCTCTAAGACGCTTTCGTTACCATTCTTACATTGCCATACCAATATCATCACCACATAAACAGCACTGGATAGACGGTTTAGCCCCGCAACAATATCTTCCCTTTCCAAGCGCATACTTATATCAATAAATACTCGACTCGCTTGCAATTCTAGTTCTCGAATAGAGGCTCTCAATGTATTGAGCTTAGCGACATCCAAACCAAATCTTTCTTCCGGTAACATGTGGTCGTAGCCTAAATATTTTAATGGATTGTGTGACCACTTATGGATGATTTCAGAATCAATATCGCCAAAAGAAGGAAGAGATAGTGGTTCACCAGTAACCTCAGATTTCAATAGCTGTCCAAGGTAGGAGCGAATATCGGACATTGCATGAGTGATGAAGAGTGGTTGCTCTTGCAAAACACACTGCGCTTCAACACACAAACAAATAGTGGTATCTATCTTTCCTCTAAGCGCTATACGGGGATGATTTTTTGGTACAAGAACTTGGTCATCTAGATGCGTCATATATGACGGTTTGTCAGTGATATCACTTCCGCACGCCCAACAATCATTCTGTGGCTTTTGGTTATTTACTTTTAATGGGTGTACTTTTTCAATACCTGAACCGTCATGCTGAGGAACAAAGACTTCACCTTGTTCGTTCACATAACGAATCGTTATCTTACGCTCTGATAGTAATGCTGCAGCAGAAGGCGTAAAGCGAGATCCCTTTGAAAGATGCACTTCACTTCCATATGCTAAGCCAAACTCGGCTCGCAGAAAATCCTCAGTAATGAAGGTATTCATTACGCCACCTATTGCTCTGACCAGTCTGCAGGATATGCGACATAAACAAAACGAACATGCGTCGGTGTGCCAAATTCAATACTGCTTCCTTTCGGAATGAAAATAACATCACCAGGCTTACCTATCGTTGTGCCAGATGGCGTTTTGACATGCAATTCACCTTCAAGTACCACATCGACCTCATCGTAGTTGAGTGTCCAAGGAAAAAACGCTTTCTCCCATCCCATGTAACCAACACCTAACGTACTATTTTGTGCGGTTCCGATCACATCGGTTAACCCTATATTTTTACCTGGCGCACCATCAAATACATCAAGCTCTACCGAATTACCACGTACTAAAACAATACCATCATCATTGATCTGGCGTGGGCATGTCGGTGCTTTTACATTGAAATCTGCCATTGCTTTTTTGATCAATGACTCAATCAAGTCGCTTTCCACATTGCCACCGACTCTCGATTGAATTTCATCCTTAATTTTGTGTAATGTTTGTTGCTTAGGAGAGGGAGGAGTTAGTGATGAGTCCTTTTGTACAGTTATTTCATTCGGCTTCGTCGGTATAGCATTGGACCCCTCTTCGATTAGAGATATCCCGAATGTTTTCGCAACGTCATAGGCTTCCGGCGTAACAATAGTAAACCCTGCTTTTGTAGCGATCTCTTTTATACTTTTTGCATTAGCGTCGCGTACATCATTAGCAGTAATTAATTTTTTCATCAACTTCACCTTGACAGCCTTATTATATAAGGCTTTATTTATTTAAACTGCACAAAAAAATTCTTAATTTATTTACAGATTCTTCATCGAAAATAGATATATGAAAATAAGGACCTTCAATATCATTTCTTATCAAAAATCGCTCAGCTTTATCTACGTCAGCATTATCCATATCCACCTTACTGATAACACCAACAATACGTTTATTAGGGTAAACCCTTAATAAACCTTCAGGCACAGAAAATCTTTTTGCATTTGCTGGTTGCAAATAGACAATTGTATTTACTGACGAGATCGTTGACAGCAAAGGACCATTCCATGCTCGGTTATCTACATATTCACCTGGGGTATCTATCGCGCAACCAGAATAATAAATTGGCGTTTGTGTTTTCCTTTGGTTTCCTTGCGGATTAACCAAACGTGTAATCAATGCTGACTTGCCAGCATCGACTTCCCCGATTACGGCAAAATTAGTAGGTAATGTACTAGCACCTTCATGAAGGAGCTCACTCATGTGCGAGTTGCCTTGCAGGTTGTATAGCACAAATCACCAGCCAGAGTCCTCAGTACCTCTTCAAGAGCGACCTCCACTGACCCTACAGAGCCTGTAATGACAAGTGAACCTGAGAATCTATCTAAGAAACCTATGCCCACGTTTGCCGATTTGGTGGCGATATCACCAGCAATGATAGCTGTTTCACCCGGAGTCAACGTTAGTATCCCAATAGCTTCGTTATGGACAACTCCAATCCGTTCACAAAGTTCTTCTGTTGGGTTTGCAACCATATGCGCTAGCGTTATCTGCTTTCCGGGCACATATTCTTGTACAACCCTATCTATTGGGTCACCAAATTCATGGTTCATTTAAACCACTCACTATCTGTTTGTTTTTTTTACAATAACGCCAATCTTCTATATTAGATGTGATACTTATCTCAAATAATTATTTGTTATTATTTCGAAAGTTAAATTAAGAGATAGAAATCACAATAAGGAATAAGACTAGGCAATATAAAGAAAAATTAAGCTAATTTATGTAAAAATATTTCAACCCAACACTCATTTAATTCGAACAGTAAAATATATGTTTATACATCCCCATATAATACGTACTATTACATGAGCACATTGTATATTTGGAAAGGTCTACATCAACAAATCTATTAAATATATTTATTGATGTAGATCATTGTTATTCTGATTTCATTAACAATAGATTTAGAAGGAATAGGTAATTCCAATATTCGCGGTGGTAGAATCCGTAGAATCTAAGAGTGGGCTTTTTTCTATATCACCTTCTAGATTGGTGTACCTTACACCGCCCCGAACCATCACACTTCTGCTCAAGAAAACGTAACCACTAACACCGACGAAATACTGCCCGCTTCCGTTAATATCAAACTCACTTATATCCCCACCCGTCTTATCTGACTCTTGCTGTGAGACACCATATAAGTGTTGATTCATTTTGTTGTCATTGTATGAGTAACCTATGGCAGGAGTGATACCACCGCCGCTAAACCGGAGAGGAAATCGCCACGCTAACTCGCCATATAGTCCATTGTGCACACCAAGTATGTCTGCGCCTAACGCGGCTTCAAACAGCCCAACAGGTGTCAAATACTGATAACTAGCACCCGCTAAAACGGTGTCTTCTCTTTCATCGAGTAACCTCATATTGGCAATATCAGAATCACCCGGCTTAAAAGTCCTCGGGTCGTAAATCGCTCTTAGTATGAAGTTATGAGTCGACCCTCTCGGATTGAATCGATATCCCGCGTTAAACCCTCTAAAAAAAAAGTTCTCGCCTTCGTAACCAAGAATAGGAATGACGGTTTTATTGGTTGGTGTTCCTTTATAGACCTTAGGAGAATAGGCAGCACCAACACCAACTGACCATGGCGACGGACTAGCCATTGCAAAAGAACTATTTAGTGCAATTACACTCAATATTGCTATTTTATTAAAATTTCTCACGGCTCAACCTTATCATTAGAATCAACCTAGCATTTAAATGCTTGTTTATATCCGAATAACTTCATCTAACAACAAGCTTGCAAATCATAACTACTACCAATGCTACTGACCAGAAATTTTACATATTTTCTACTAGAAATAGACATCTAAAATGTGACTCATATAACCCATACTTTTGGGTTATCAATCAACACCATTATTCGAAAAAAGTATAAATAAATACATAATTGTTAAACATTATCTCAAAACAACGACTAGTCTTAGTTAATGAAGGATTACTATTTTGCTGTTGTCTGTTTGACGGTTTTGGAGGGGTAAAGCATGAGTATTTTTGACCATTATCAGGCGCGTTATGAAGCGGCCAAGGACGAGAAGCTTTCATTACAGGATTTTTTATCACTTTGTCAAAAAGATAAAAGTGCTTACGCGAATGCAGCCGAACGCCTTTTACTTGCGATAGGCGAACCAGAAGTTATTGATACCGCTCACGATCCACGATTGAGCCGCATTTTCTCTAATCGTGTCATTTCTCGATACAAAACCTTTGAGGACTTCTACGGTATGGAAGACGCGATTGAGCAGATCGTTTCTTACTTAAAGCATTCCGCTCAGGGTTTAGAAGAACGAAAACAAATTCTATATCTATTGGGACCCGTTGGTGGGGGTAAATCCTCATTGGCTGAAAAACTCAAAGCGCTAATGGAACAGTGCCCAATTTATATACTTGCCGCAAACGGAGTACGTAGCCCGGTTAACGACCATCCTTTCTGTTTATTTAATGCTGAAGAAGACGCCACATTACTAAAGAAAGACTACGGTATTGAAAAACGATACCTACGATCAATTATGTCACCATGGGCGGCGAAAAGACTGCACGAATTTGGTGGAGACATCAGTAAGTTCACCGTAATTAAATTACGTCCTTCTATTTTGGACCAAGTGGGTGTTGCAAAGACTGAGCCGGGTGATGAAAACAACCAAGATATCTCATCGCTGGTTGGTAAAGTCGATATCCGACAGTTGGAGCACTATTCACAAGATGACCCAGATGCGTACAGTTATTCAGGTGCACTTTGTAAAGCCAACCAAGGCTTAATGGAGTTTGTGGAAATGTTCAAAGCACCAATCAAGGTGTTGCACCCACTACTAACTGCAACACAAGAAGGAAACTACAATGGTACCGAGGGGCTTTCAGCACTACCCTTCGATGGCATGATACTCGCCCACTCCAACGAATCTGAATGGCAAACCTTTAGAAACAATAAGAATAATGAGGCGTTCCTAGATCGCGTTTATATTGTCAAAGTACCATATTGCTTAAGAGTTTCTGAAGAAATTAAAATCTACAAAAAACTGTTAGAACACAGTGAACTCTACAAAGCACCGTGTTCACCAAGTACCTTAGAAATGCTGGCGCAATTCAGTATCCTCTCTCGAGTTAAAGATCCAGAAAATTCATCTCTATTCTCCAAAATGCGGGTTTACGATGGTGAAACGCTCAAGGATACCGATCCAAAGGCAAAAAGTTATCAGGAGTATCGAGACTTTGCTGGTGTCGATGAAGGTATGTCAGGGTTATCGACACGCTTTGCATTTAAGATCCTGTCTCGAGTGTTTAACTTTGACCAAACAGAAGTCGCAGCCAATCCGGTACACCTCTTCTACGTCATAGAGCAACAAGTTGAACGCGAGCAATTCCCAGCGGAGTTAGCAGAAAAATACACAGAGTTTTTAAAAGGATATTTGGTACCTAAATATATTGAGTTCATCGGAAAAGAGATACAGACCGCTTATTTAGAGTCCTATTCAGAGTATGGCCAGAATATTTTTGACCGTTACGTCACTTATGCAGACTTTTGGATACAAGATCAGGAGTATCGCGACCCGGAAACCGGCCAATTATTTGACAGGTCAGCGCTTAACAGTGAGTTAGAAAAAATTGAAAAACCAGCAGGCATCAGCAACCCGAAAGATTTCCGTAACGAAATAGTGAATTTTGTATTGCGTGCCCGCGCCAGTAATAAAGGATCGAACCCAGTTTGGACCAGTTACGAAAAACTTCGCACTGTAATAGAAAAGAAAATGTTCTCTAATACAGAAGAGCTATTGCCCGTTATCTCGTTTAATGCAAAAACATCGACAGATGATCAGAAAAAACATGATGATTTTGTCGCTCGAATGATGGAGAAAGGTTACACCAAGAAACAAGTAAGATTGCTGTCTGAGTGGTATTTACGCGTTCGTAAATCCTCTTAATTACTTAGACCTTAACCAATGCCTATGTGTAGATTGACCATCGCTCGAGTGCATTTATTTCAAGTGAAAGGAGTGTTCTCGTCACATTGTATGCATTCATTGATGAGCGAATACTTACGCTATGGCGTTTACAAGGAGTAACTCATGGGGCAGTTTATCGATAGAAGGCTCAACGGTAAAAACAAAAGCACTGTCAATCGGCAAAGATTCTTGCGTCGTTATAAGGAGCGGATCAAAGAGTCAATAGCCGATGCGGTGAATCGCCGCTCCATTACAGATATTGAGAGTGGAGAGGATATTGCTATCCCTCATAAAGATATTAAAGAGCCGACCTTTCATCAGGGACAAGGCGGCAAACGAGAACGTATCCATCCGGGAAACGATCAGTTCATCAAGGGTGACAAAATGGAGCGCCCAAAAGGAGGTAACTCCGGTGGTGGTGCTGGAGAAGGTAATGCCAGTCCTGATGGTGAAGGTGAAGACGAATTCGTTTTCCAGATATCTAAGGATGAATATCTGGATTTATTGTTTGAAGACCTCGCGCTCCCTAATCTAGAAAAAAATCAGATAAATAAAATTATTGAATGGAAAACCTCCCGCGCTGGATACAAAACTTCCGGGGTTCCTTCTAATATTGCTATCGTCCGTTCTTTACAACAATCTCTTGCGCGCAGAACGGCCATGACAGCTGGCAAGCGACGTCTACTCAAAGAACTAGAGCTTGAGTTAGACCGAATTGGAAAACATGAACCCGCACAACCACTCGAAGAGTCACGAATCGAAGCAGAAATAGCAGAGCTTAGACGACGAATTTCAAGTGTCCCATTTATTGATAGTTTTGACCTGCGATTCAAAAATTTCGACAGACGACCGATCCCATCTAGCCAGGCCGTCATGTTCTGTATAATGGATGTTTCTGGTTCAATGGACCAGGCGACAAAAGATATCGCCAAGCGCTTTTATGTTTTGTTGTATATGTTCTTAACTCGAACCTATGAAAATGTAGAGGTGATATTTATTCGACATCATACCCAAGCAAAAGAGGTGGATGAACACGAATTCTTCTATTCGCAAGAGACTGGAGGCACTATCGTGTCCAGTGCTCTAAAGCTGATGGACAAGATCATTAAAGAACGATATCCACAAGGAGAATGGAATATTTATGCCGCGCAAGCGTCTGACGGAGACAACTGGGCGGATGATTCTCCAAAATGTAAGGAGCTATTGCGAGATAGCTTACTTCCTACCTGTCAATACTTTTCGTACATTGAAATTACTAAAAGGAGCCACCAAACTCTGTGGCATGAATATGAGAAGATTAAAGAAACATCGAATAACTTCGCGATGAAAAACATTCGCTCTGTGGAAGATATCTTCCCTGTATTTAGGGAGCTGTTTAAAAAAGAAACAGCTTAGGGAGTATTGCAATGATAAAAAAGAACAGCAGCAAAATGTTACCAGACGGACCAGATTGGACATTTGATATGCTTGAGGTGTATCACCAAGAGATAAAACGAGTCGCCGAGCACTACCGTTTAGATACTTACCCAAACCAAATTGAAGTGATTACTTCTGAACAGATGATGGATGCCTACTCAAGTATTGGTATGCCGATAAATTATCACCACTGGTCATTTGGTAAAAAATTCATCCAAACCGAACAAAATTATAAACATGGTCAGATGGGTTTAGCCTATGAGATAGTCATTAACTCTGACCCTTGTATCGCCTACCTGATGGAAGAAAACAGCGTCACTATGCAAGCGCTCGTCATGGCACATGCCTGCTACGGACATAACTCTTTTTTTAAAGGCAATTACCTATTTCAAACATGGACAGACGCCAGTTCCATTATTGATTACCTATTGTTCGCCAGAAACTATATAACCGAATGTGAAGAAAAGCACGGCGTTGATGAGGTAGAGAAAACACTTGATTCTTGTCATGCACTGATGAATTTTGGTGTAGACCGATACAAACGCCCGGAGAAAATTTCCATTGCAGAAGAAACCATTCGCCAAGAAGAGCGCGAGGCTTACTTGCAATCTCAGGTGAATGACCTTTGGCGTACTGTTCCAAAATCCAAAGATATATCAGAAGAAGAGAAGCGACGTTTCCCTTCTGAACCTCAAGAAAATTTACTCTATTTCATCGAAAAAAACGCACCTCTATTGGAATCGTGGCAACGAGAGGTCGTTCGTATAGTAAGGAAAATAAGCCAATATTTTTATCCACAAAAGCAAACACAAGTCATGAACGAAGGTTGGGCAACTTTCTGGCATTATACGATTTTAAATCACCTTTACGATGAAGGTCTTGTCTCCGACAAATTTATTCTTGAGTTCCTTCACAGCCACACCAACGTCATCGCACAACCCCCTTACAACAGTCAGTATTACAGCGGAATAAACCCATACGCGCTTGGTTTTGCGATGTTTCAAGATATCCGACGTATCTGCGAGTCCCCTACCGATGAAGATAAGGAGTGGTTCCCTGATCTGGCCGGTTCCAATTGGTTAGATTCGTTACACTTTGCAATGCACAACTTTAAAGACGAGAGTTTTATCAGCCAATATCTTTCTCCCAAAATGATTCGAGATTTCAAACTGTTTTCTGTTTTGGACGATGACAGACAAAATTTCATAGAGGTCAGTCATATTCATGATGATCCTGGTTACAGAAAAATAAGAGAAAAATTGGCGGCACAATATAATTTAAGCAATATAGAACCTAACATTCAGGTCTGGAATGTGGACGTAAGAGGCGATCGCTCGATGACGCTCCAATATATCCCTCATGATAGAGTCCCTCTAGCCGATGGGCACGATGAAGTATTGAAACATATGTATCGATTATGGGGATTTGATATTGTACTAGAAGAGTTAACCGAAACTGGCCGTAGAAACATAATTAGTGCGTGCCCGAATAAGGCTGAGTCTTGACAGAGTAAAATAGAATATTAATACCCGATGGCTTTTTCTAAAACTATCGGGTGTTAATAACTACATCTTAGCAACGATATCCCGCACCTTTTGTAAATCTTCTGGTGTATCCACACCAGCCGGTGGAGATTCGATTGCCACATCTACGTGAATTTTTTCACCGTACCAAAGTACTCGAAGCTGCTCTAAACTTTCAATTTTTTCTAGCACACTAGGTTGCCAGTTTATATAGGTATCAATAAACCCAGCTCGGTAAGCGTAGATGCCAATATGTCTTAGTAATGACTGTTTGATGGCTTTAGGATCTTTAGCAAAATTATCCCTATCCCAAGGAATGGACGCTCGGCTAAAATAGAGCGCAAATCCCTTGTCGTCTCTCACCACTTTTACTGCATTAGAATTAAATACTTCATCTTCGTCAGCAATTTCAACCGCTAACGTTGCCATAGGAGCAACGCTATTTTTAGCGAGATTTTCTGCAACTTGTCTAATAATACTTGGCGGAATCAGTGGCTCGTCACCTTGAACATTAACGATAATTTGATTTTTATTTATCCCCATCTTATCGACAACTTCTGCTAGACGCTCTGTACCCGATTCATGATTAGGAGAGGTCATGCACACTTGAGCACCAAACTCTCTCGCTTTGGCCTCGACACGTTCATCATCCGTAGCAATAATAACCTGTTCTGCTCCAGACTTTAGTGACTGTTCATAAACCCATTGGATCATCGGTTTACCACCAATATCGGCGAGCGGTTTACCGGGTAAACGACTTGATTGATACCGAGCCGGAATAACAACAGTAAATGACATTATCTACCCTCTTCTACTTCCATTGTGCGCGCTTCTGGTTCCAATAAAACTGGAATACCTTCTTTTATTGGATAAGCCAAACGATCAAATTTGCAAATTAATTCTTGATTTTCAGCATCATAAAACAGCTTACCTTTGCACACTGGGCAAGCAACAATCTCAAGCAGACGGTGATCCATACTCATTCCTAACATTCAATATTTTGTCTAGTATTTGCTTTTCTTCTTGCTGAGAGAAACTCGCGGTTACTGGTAGGTACCACCAATTCTCTTTCGCATACGAAGAACACTTAACTGCGTCTTTTTCGGTCATAATCATATTCAAGCCAAGTTGTTGCAGTTCAAACAACTCAGACTGCTTAAAATCTTGATGGTCAGTAAAACCCTGTGTTTTCACAATGTCGGCGCCAAGCGAATCGAGTGTTTTGAAAAAACGATTAGGATTGCCAATAGCAGCAAATGCAACCAATCTATCTAGCTCGCTTACCATTTTTTCTTCACCTGTTACCAAATTTTTAGCAAAACCCGGATAGAGCGTCATGGCGATTTCACCTTCGCGAGTCATCCCACCATTGTTCACTATAAAATCCACATTATTTAATCTATCAAGCCCTTCACGTAAGGGGCCAAGTGGTATAAATGACTCATTACCAAAACGACGTTGGCCATCAATAACGACAAATTCAATATCACGAGCCAATGCGTAATGTTGTAAACCATCGTCGGTAATGATGATGTCGACATCGCTATTAAGCAGAGCCTTCACAGCGTTTGAACGTACAGGGTCGACAACGACGGGAGCACCTGTGCGTTTAAATATCAGCTTTGGTTCATCACCACTTTCTTTGGTCGATGTTTTCTCATTGACAATAAGTGGATATTGACTGGTTTTGCCTCCATACCCGCGAGAAACTACAGCAGGCTTTAACCCTAATTCTTGTAGCTTTTCCACCAACCAGATTACAACCGGCGTTTTACCATTACCACCCGCGGTAATATTGCCAACCACTACAACGGGTAATGGCGCCCGATAGCTTTGAGCATTATTCTGAAGAAAACGGTCTCTACGGGAGCTTGCAACCCATTTAAAGATCTTACTTAGTGGCCATAGGAAGGGCCACAAAAGCAAGCCTAAAAAATGATTCTCAAACCATATCTTTTCAATCATGAAGGCTATTCGCCAAACTGTATACGATGAAGTTGTGCATAGGCACCATCTCGCGCTATTAATTCAGCATGTGACCCACGCTCTATGATCTCCCCTTCATCAACGACAAGAATCTGGTCTGCGCCCTCAATGGTGGATAATCGATGCGCAATCACCAGTACCGTTTTGTCCTTTTGCAGCTCATCTAATGCCGCCTGAATGGCTTTTTCAGATTCTGTATCCAAAGCTGATGTTGCTTCATCTAAGATCAGCACCGGTGCATCACGTAAAAGCGCTCTTGCAATCGCGATTCTCTGTCTCTGTCCTCCAGACAGACTAGCACCATTCTCGCCGATCACAGTATCTAAGCCGTCTTTCATTGTCTCGACAAAATCCATAGCGTGAGCGAGTTTGGCTGCCTTAACGATCTCTTCCCGGCTATATTCCGATTCTGCTGCGTAGGCAATATTGTTTGCAATGCTATCGTTGAACAGGTGTACATTTTGAGACACGAGAGCAAACTGAGAGCGTAGGTTCTTTAAGGTATAATCTTGGATCTCATACCCATCAAGTTTTATTGAACCGCTGTCCACATCATAAAAACGCGTAAACAGGTTTGCGATCGTGCTTTTCCCCGAACCTGAACGTCCAACTAGTGCAACAGTTTTACCCACCGGGATATCAAAGCTAACCTTATTTAGCGCCGGCTTGTCCTTGCTTTGATAGGTAAATGTTACGTTTTCTACCGCAATTTTTCCGTCCGCTCTATCAACACTATGCGTGCCTTTATCTTTCTCTGGTTCAAGATCCATTAAAGCGAAAAGGGTCTGACATGCTGCCATACCACGTTGAAACTGTGACGTAACGTTGGTCAACGCTTTTAAAGGCCTCATCATGCCAAACATAGCAGTAAATACGACACCAAACGTACCAGGTGTCAGTTCACTGCGAATAGAATCAATGCTCGCTAAGTAGAGTACGACCACAATAGCAAAAGAAGCAATTAGCTGAATAATCGGATTCGCCATAGCTTGTGCGGCAACTAGCTTCATGGTTTGTTGGCGCATAGAATTACTGACTTTATCAAAGCGCTGTTCTTCTATCGCTTGTCCGCCATAACTTAGTACTACCTTATGCCCTTTAAGCATCTGTTCGGAAGAGGTTGAAACGACACCCATTGCAGTCTGCATATTCTTAGATATCTTACGAAAACGTTTCGATACCACACCTATCGCCAACGCAACAACTGGAGCGACAACCAGTAATACAATAGAAAGCTGCCAGCTGTTCCAAAACATAAGGAAAAGCAAACCAATGATACTGACACCTTCGCGGACAATGCTGACAAGCGCTTTGCTGGTTGCTGCCGATACTTGTTCAGAGTCATAGGTAATACGAGATAGAAGGGCCCCCGTAGACTCACGATCAAAAAACGCAACGGGCATATGCATGAAATGGTTAAACAATTTGCGACGAATAGTCATCACAACATTGCCTGAGACCCAGCTCATACAATAATCAGACACAAAACCGCTGGATCCACGAATAACCATTACACCTAAAATAATAAACGGCAATACTTTTAGAAAATCAGACTCAGCATCACCAAAACCTTCATCAAGGAGAGGCTTTAACAATGAGATCATATAGGTATCAGAGACGGCGTTTATTGCTAACGCAAAAACAGCAACGATAAGACCAGACTTATAATTTCGAATATACGTCCACAAACGCTTAAACGTTTGTAGTGTCGTCTCATCATGGGTATCAACAGACATAGGAACACGTTATTTTTAAGTTAATTAACCTCTTATTCTACCCCCTTACGCAGTATCTGCCTATACCAAGTCAGTGATTGTCTACTTCGTTTAGTCATTATTTTCCAGCCTTCACGAGAAAACACTATTGATATCTGTCCGCTTTCTCCCGTATCCAGCCAAATTGCACCACGATCTATATATCGAGTCACCACTCTATTGTCGGGTAGGCCCCATTGATTGCCTTTAGCAACGGATGCCAATCCAACTTTTGCTCCAACTGCATCCAAAAAATAGTTGGTTGACGAGGTTTTACTGCCATGGTGAGGCACCAGTAAAATATCCGAGCGTATTCTTTCCTTTTGTTGGGCTAAGAGTAACTCCCCTACCGCTTCTATGTCCCCGGTGAGTAGTACGCTCGTTGTCCCATCGGTCACCTTAATCACACAAGAATGGGGGTTATAGGCTCTTTTAACTCTTTTAGGAGGCCAAACCACCGTGAGCGTTAAACCATTCCATTCCATCTCTGTTTTATCGATACAGGGTAAATAGCCATCGAGATGCTGGCTACTAAGCTTCTGCTTAGGTGAAAACTGCTTCTCAATATACTCTCGTCCACCAGCATGATCCGAATCAAAATGACTGATAGCCAGCAGATCTAGGCGGGTTACGCCTCGACGCCTCAACACTGGGGCAATAATCATTTCAGCAATACTACCCGTCTCCCACTTAGCACCCGTATCATACAAAAAATACCGATTACCTTTTTCTATCAGAACCGCTAAACCATGACCCACATCGAGAACAGAAACCTCCCAAATCGCTTTTGACTTAAACGTCATACTTTGGATAACAAAGAAAACCGTTATGAAGACCGCGATCTGATGCTCTCTTCTCATTAATGGTCGAATGCATATAAAAACCACTAAAGCCGTCAATGATACTAAAGCCATTCGATGGACATGTACCCAACTGTCCATCGCAAACGGAATACTCCAGTTAACCACGTCCAGTAATCTATCAACAATCTTCCACACATATGGCGCGACCGTTGGAATGGTAATTGAGGTCAAAAGTGCCACAAACAACAATGGAACAATAGCGAAGCTAAACAAGGGGACAAAAAAGAAGTTATAAACACTCGATGACAAACTAAAACCAGAAAAATAGTAACTTGTCACAGGCACCATGATCGCACTCAGCGCTAAAGGCATAAAAATCAGCACTTTAAACCAATCAGATTGAGAGGAAAACTTGACACTTATTACGACATAGATGCAAGCAACAGCGAAAAATGTAAGCCCAAAACTCACCGAAAGTATCGAAAAAGGATCAAATACCAACAATCCAGCCATAGTAAAAATAAGTATCTGCCAAGAACTGAAGTGCAACCTTTTATACGAGAACACCCCTAACATACAACACATAATTAAGGCGCGTACTGTCGGGACACTAAAACCTGCCAGCCATGAATAAATGGCGGAAAATAACAGTGCAATGATCAATGGAGCGCTGTACCAGTGCCGAAAAATCAACCTCACTAGAAATCCGACTTTCCAACCAATAAAGTATGCAATACCAATATGCAGCCCAGAAATAGCAACAAGGTGAATCAGGCCGCTTGCCTTAAGCTGTTGCCATTGTTCTGCGGATATATCATTGCGGTCACCAAAGCTCAACGCCAACAATATTGCTTTATTTGGTAGCGCTTCTATATGGCGTATAACGATTCGGTAGAATCTCAGCCTTAAGGAATGGGATGGTTCCATCATTTTCGCTGAACGAATATCAGTTAATTTTGCCTTGGCATGCCAACCTTGGCTGATATAATACTTCTCTTGGTCAAATCCGGCCTCGTTAAGCCGACCAATGACTGGTTTCACGCTAACCGCAAGCTCCCAGCGTTCGCCTAGATTGAATTCTACCTCTTCAGGTGCAATTAACTTGATCTTTGGTTGGAAATAATATGGCATTTTTTCACCATTAACTGACTCTAATCTAAGCAAGTATTCATTACCTCTCGTTATTTTCTTAAAAAAGCTGTCAACGCGAGCCGTTATAGTAGTATCATTTCCAAAGCGAAATACAGATTCAACCTTCACCTGAAATAGATGACTGTGAAGAGAAATCAAACTTAGTGCCAACAAAAAGCCTCTTGCCCAACCAAAGGCAGGCATCTGGTAACTGACTATAATGATGATAAGAAAAGCGACGACACTTTTAATGGCTAAAGGATATGGCCAATAAGGAAAAGTTAAAGTGGTCGCGATAAAAACGATAATATTCCAGTAGTAGCAATAGAGAGTCATTCGTCACAATGCCTAGAAAGTTCATACAGCGCTTTATGCCAGATCACGAATTAATTAAGCGTCAAAAGGCGCTCAAAATATTTGGCAATGTGCTTTATAATCCTAATTTATGGTGTCTAAACCGGCGTTCTGCATCCGGCGCATTCGCTTTGGGTTTATTTATGGCTTTTGTTCCATTACCAAGCCAGATGATCATGTCAGCTGGAATGGCCATCATGTTAGGCGTCAACCTACCGCTATCTGTCGCTCTAGTTTGGGTGAGCAACCCAATCACTATGCCGATCATGTTTTACTTTTGTTATAAGGTAGGCGCGCACATCTTGCATATCCCTTCTCAAGGGTTCCACTTCGAACTTTCTTGGGATTTTCTAATAAACCAAATGAGTACCATAGGCCCGCCCTTTCTTTTAGGTTGCTTGGTTTGTGGCTTATTAGCCGCATCCGTAGGGTATTTTGGTATTCGAGGTTTATGGCGATACTCAGTCGTTAGAAGTTGGCAGCAGAGAAAATCAAGATAACCGTTCGTACGTAAAACATCCCTACTTAACGTTGACCTTTCGACGCAGGTGTCATTATATTTTGCAAACCACATGCTAGCCGAAATAAAATAGAGATGCCCATCTCAAGCAAACAAGACGGTTTGTTTAAAGACGTCTATGACGTCGTTATTTTCTAAAGTATATCCGTATGACGTGTCGTTTCCATTCTTTATGGCGATGACGTAATTACGCAGGGGAGATGAAGTCACTCTTAAGAGTGACTTCATTGAAATGATGGTTATTCATACAAAAGATTAGGCATGATTTTTTATTTTACAGCGGTCCTATTTAGAGCTCAGCACTCTTGCTGGGTTCATTTGGCTCGCTTTTGTCGCGGGGTACCATGTTGCCAATAAACTAAGAATAATAGCGGTACCAGAAACAATCAATACGTCCATGCTTTCAACCTGAGAAGGCAAAAAATCAACGAAATAGATATCACCAGAGAGAAACTGATGACCTAATACAGTTTCCAGCCCCTTTATCAAAGAGGTTAGGTTTAGCGCCGCAACTACCCCTACTACACTGCCAACAATACTTCCCAAAACACCAGACAAAACCCCAAGCCAAACAAAGATTCGGCGAACCAATCCATCTGATGCCCCCATTGTTCGCAAAATTGCGATCTCTGATGCTCTTTCCTTCACTGCCATCATCAAGGTGGACACAATATTAAAGCAGGCAACGCCTATCACGAGCACCATAACCAAATACATAATGGTGCGTACTAACTGGATATCTCTGTAGAGATATCCGTATTTCTGCTTCCAACTCTTAAGATAGACGTAGCTTTCTAATTGATTGCCGATTTGCCTAACATACAATGGCGCATTAAACACATCGGTCGTTCTAATAGAAACCCCTGTTACCGCCTCACCTAATCTTGCATATTCTTGCGCATCTTTGAGTGGAATAAGCGCTAAAGCGTGGTCAATCTGCCCACCAAGCGTCAACAGACCCGCCACCTTCACTCTCACTCGTCTTGGGGCTTGTACTTTATTAATCGATGCATTTAATACAGGAATCAACAAGGTAACCGAGTCACCTTTCTTTAAACCAAGGTTATCCGCGATTCCTTTCCCTAAGACCACTTGTTTCTCGCCTGCTCGAAACCCTGCCCATACGTCTGCAGGAATAAAATCCGTCAGATTTGAGACCGCAGACTCTAACTTCGGGTCGACACCACGAACCTCAATGGCTTTAATATTCTGACCTCGTTCGGCCAAAGCGGTAAAACGAACGTAAGGTGCCGCCGCACTCACTTTCTCATGCGCGTTGGCTTGTTCCATCACCTTCCGCCATTCTACGATTTCACCCTTTACACCTTCAAACTCACCATGAGCGACAACGGACAGAACGCGATTCTTTAACTCTCGTTCAAAGCCATTCATTGCGGAAAGACCAATAATAATGACCGCAACACCAACAGCAATACCAATGGTTGAAGAGACAGAAATAAAGGAGACCATTTTGTTTCGTTGCTTACCACCACTAAAACGACGACCAATAAAGAAAGAAAGTGAACGAAACAAGTTACACCTCCGCCGACAATTCTACAGGGTGATTATTAAGCAACAGGCCATCTTGCATATTCAATTTTCTATCCATTTTACTCGCTAACTCACCGTCGTGAGTGACAACTAAGAATGCGGTTCCCGACTCTTGGTTAAGCTGGCGCATCAAGTCATAAATTGCCACTGCGGTTTTATAATCGAGGTTACCTGTAGGTTCATCCGCCAATACCAAATCGGGTTTATTAACCAACGCCCTTGCAATCGCAACACGTTGTCGTTCCCCACCAGAAAGCTCGGACGGTCGATGTTGAAGCCGATGAGACAAACCAACTTTATCTAATAATTCGGCCGCTTTACCTTTGGCAACGTCTGCCTTTTCACCCCCGATTAATAACGGCATTGCCACATTCTCAAGCGCTGAAAAATCAGATAGAAGATGATGAAATTGGTATACAAAACCAATATGTCGATTACGTATCTTTGCCTGTTTATTTGCGCTCAAGCCTGCCAAGTTGTGACTTAAAAATTCCACTGAACCTTGAGTCGCATCATCAAGTGCCCCCAATATATGCAGAAGTGTGCTTTTTCCAGATCCTGACGTGCCGATGATGGAAACTAACTCTCCCTTCTGCATAGAGAAACTTACCCCTTTCAGGACTTCAGTCTCCATCGATCCTTCACGATAGGTTTTGCTAATTGACTCACATTTTAAAAGATAATTCACATCTGATTCAGGCATAGTTGATCCAGTTAAAACAACACGTTACGAAATATAATAGCACGGGCAGATAATTAATCACTTTAATAGCATGAGTGCACGTATAGAAGAATGTCTAGTGTAAGCCAAACGGACCAAGTGTGAAAGACGATAGCAACTTCCAACTATCAATATTCACCATCAAATTGGAGGAACGAAAACGTATATCTGATGCTTGCCTACACAATACGCACTCATACACATATAGACTAAAGTCGAATAAGGTAAATTGCCTTGCTCGGTATAAGCTGTTCGATGTACGTTTTTCTATACGTTATTTAAACAAAAGGAAATGTTAAATGATAACAATCAATAAAAAGGTTCTTACCCTCGTCGCGTCAGGGATTCTTTCATTCTCTGCATTAGCAGAAAATTACACTATTGGCACAGGTAGCCAAAGCGGCACGTATTATCCATTGGGTGGAACATTAGCGAAAATTTGGGGGGAGACAATCCCAGATTTCAATATGAGAGCGGAAGTAACTGCAGGCTCTGTAGAAAACAGTATCAAAGTGGCAACTTCCAAGCAGCTAGCCGGCATTGCTATGGGAAGTGTGGTACAAAAAGCACACGAAGGTGTTAAACCTTTCCCGAAGAAAATGGACGTAGCCGTTATATCGGCACTGTACCCGAACGTTGTTCATTTCATGGTTCCAGCAGATTCAGATATTTCTAACATCGAAGATTTAAAAGGTAAGAAAGTCTCTCTCGGCGCACCGGGCTCTGGTACCCGTACGAGTGCGATTGGCATTCTATCTGCACTTGGAATCAATGAAAGTGAACTAAAATCTCAAAGCTTAAATTACACCGCGACAACGTCAGCACTTGCTAACGGACAGATAGATGCAGGCGTAATTGTTGGTAGTTTAGGTGTGGGTGCAGTTACCGAGTTAGCGCTAACCCGTGATATTCGCATGCTTTCATTTACACCTGAGCAGCTTGCCGCAATTTCAGAAGCAATACCATCATTCCAGCCATTAGACATTCCAGCTGACAGTTACCATAACGTTGCCGCATTCAATACTCCAGCGGTCTGGAATGTACTTGTCGTTAATAAAAATGCCGATGAAAAATTGGTTTATGATATGACCAAATCTATGTTCGAAAATATTGACCAAGTTCGCCAAGCCATTAAAGTGACTCAATATACAACATTAGAAAACATGCATCGACTTGGTGGTGTACCTATCCACGCTGGTGCACAAAAATATTTTGATGAACAATCGAAATAACTTTAAATAGTGACATCACCTATATAACTAACGATATCAACCCATTAGTTGGCTATATAGAGACGGTTTTGTAGTACAAAAGAATGGAGTTTTTTTATGCGGCAGGCTTTATCCATTCAGCAATCTCTTATCCAACTTTTAATGAAAATAGCCGCTATCGCGGCTATCGCTTTATCTGTATTTCAGATCTGGCAAGGGATCTCTGCTGATATTTCAGCGCCAATATTTCGACCAATACATCTTAGTTGGGTGATGATTTTAGTTTTCCTTACTCACCCAATCATTTCTAACAAACATAACCCTGTTCTCTATTTAGCGGGACGAGGGTTAGACCTTATTTTTTGTGTATTAGCATTTTGGGCCACGTGGCAAATCGCGGTATTTGATTATGACGACATCACCTTTTTATTAGAAGGTATCGTTGGCTATGACAAGCTCGCAGGTTGTATCACGATAGTTTTGTTATTGGAAGCCACTCGCAGAACCGTTGGGTTCGTGATGGTTGCCATTGCGTTAATTTTTCTTGCTTATGCAATGTATGGCAACTATTTACCCGACCAGTTCGCCAGTAATGGTTTTCCACTAGAAGATATCATTCGATTCCACATTTATTCTACTAACGGTGTATTTGGAGCACCTCTTGCTATTGCCGCTGGCGTGGTATTTATTTTTGTACTCTTTGGGGCTTTCTTGCAGGTAACTGGTGCCGGTAAGTTCTTCATAGACAGTGCCTTTGCTGTTGCAGGTAAATACCGAGGTGGTCCAGCTAAAGCAAGTGTTATTGCGTCTGCGGCATTAGGGTCCATATCTGGGTCGGCAATCGCCAATACTGTTACAACGGGTTCCCTGACTATTCCTATGATGAAGAAGTTGGGTTATAAACCTGAACAGGCTGCAGGTATTGAAGCCGCAGCCTCTACTGGTGGACAGATAATGCCACCAGTTATGGGTGCCGGTGCATTTGTAATGGCTCAGTTTACGGGTATTCCTTATAGCGAAATTTTACTAGTATCTATCATGCCTGCAATCCTTTACTTCGCTTGTACCCTGTTATACGTGCACATCATGGCGTGTAAACTGGGTCTAAAAGGAATGGACAGCGTCGAACAGATAAAAGTAGTCATGGAGAGAGGTTGGCATTTTCTTGTCCCGTTAATACTGATCACGGCACTGCTGTTAATGAGTTATTCGCCAGTATTGGTGGGTATCGCAGGTTGTGCCGCCATATTGGTCGCATCACTGTGTAGAAAACACAGCCGGATCACCTTAGCGACATTCTTTGAAGGAATGAAACAAGGCGCTTTTCTCGCGTTACCTATCTCGCTTGCCTGTGGTACTGCTGGCATCGTCGTCGGCGTGGTTGGCCAAACGGGCATTGGGCTTCAATTTACCCAGTTCTTAATCGCACTTTCTGGTGGTCATCTCTTTGCAGCCATGGCTTTGATAGCGCTAGCGGCTGTCATTTTGGGTATGGGGTTACCCGTTACTGCGGCCTACATTGTCTTGTCCATCATGGCCGTTCCGACACTGCTCGATTTCGGTATCAGCATGTTGGCCGCTCATATGATTGTGTTTTGGTTATCTCAGACCTCCAATGTAACACCACCGATTGCGTTAGCCGCATTTGCTGGTGCAGGTATTGCAAAAGCATCACCGATGAAATCCGCGGTTCAGGCATTTAAGCTGGCACAAGGTTTCTTCCTCATACCGCTAATGATGGCGTTTTCAGGGCTAATTTTTGACAGCAGTCAAATGGTTGAATTTGGTATTGCGACCATAAGTACCATCGCATTGGTTGTCGCTTTTGCGGGCAGTATCGAAGGTTTTTTTGTAGAGTATCTAACCAAAGTAGAGCGTCTGATTTGGCTAGCAATCGCAGTTGGTATTGCGTTGGGAAGTACTATAGTGACGTTTACATGCATCATCGGATTAGGCTTTATGGTAATGATCAATGTAAAGAAATCGAAATCGCTAAAAACCGCCTAAACGGAAGCATAAACTAAAAAGCACCATCGAGTTGTTAGCCGGTGGTGCTTTTTAGTTGTCACAACTATTCTTCATAAAGGTAGGTAATAACTACTCATATCTTAACGCTTCAGCAGGATTTACTGACGATGCCTTATATGATGGAAATAGTGTCGCGAGTAGACTCAGTAAAATGGCCAGTACTATCACCACGGCAATTTGAACAGGTTCAATACTGATTGGCAACTGACCGCCAGCCGCGAACAAAGCCACCCCCATCGCGCCTAGAATCTGGTTTAGATTACTGGCAAGTAATACACCCAACCCACCCCCGACCAATGCGCCAATAATGCCACTGCTTGCACCTTGCACCATAAATACCGCCAAGATTTGGCCATTAGTCATCCCTTGGGTTTTTAATATCGCGACTTCAGACTGCTTCTCCATCACTACCATGATAAGCGCTGAAATGATATTAAATGCAGCGACACCAACAATCAGACCCAGCATCAAACCCATCATGTTTTTTTCCATTCTTACCGCTTGAAACAGTTCGCCTCGCTGTTCTCGCCAATCGCTCCACATCCAACCTTCAGGGAAAGCGGTATTGGAGAGTTCCGAAACGACAAACGGGTCATCAAAAAATAGCCGCCAACCTGAAATCGTGTCTGTTTTGAACTTCATCAGTTTACCAACATCTTCAATATTACCGATCATCAACTGACCATCTACGTCAGAACCGGTATTGAACACGCCAGACACCGTAAAGTTACGCTGGCTTGGAATCCGTCCTAATGGCGTGAACTGGCTGGCACTAGTCACCATTAGACGAACCTTATCGCCAATCGAAACCTTCATGTTTCTTGCTAACGTATGGCCCAAGAATAGTTGATATTTACCGGCTTCAAGATCACGTAAACTTCCCCCCATCAAATACTCGCCAATTGGATCGTGTTCAAGTGGCGTAATCCCAATTAGTAATCCTGCCGAAAGCTGAGCAGGGCTTTGTATAACAGCCTCACTTCTGACGATCGGCGCAATATTTGTGACATAGGGTATCGCTTGTAAAAATGCTGGCGGTTGATCGCTATTGACTGTTTTTTCATCTTGTTGGTGTACCACAGCTTGTGGTAGTACACCGAGAATTCGGTTCTTCAACTGAGATTCAAAACCATTCATCACAGATAAAACCGTGACTAAAGACATCACCCCGATAGTGATACCAACGGTCGACATAATGGAAACAAAACGACTAAATCGATCACCAGAGCGACCGATTAAATAACGCAGACCAATAAAAGCCGAAACAGGATGAAACATAGATAAGAAGACCAAAGATTGTGGATAGGATTAATGTAACGATTAATTGGCTCTGTTTGTAGCGCTATTTGATACAAATAGACAAAAACCGACGATTTCAGCAATGAAAACACTACAGCTCTTGCTATGTTGCCATACATGACGATAATCAAAAGGTTAGAGAAAAGGAATTAAGGCATGGATCAACAAGAATTTTTTACTGTCCACCACAAATTGACTGCCAATGTCGAGCCTCTTGAGAGTGGCTTTACCTTGCCTAGCCAAAGTGCATTTATCTTAGAAATCCCAGCGCCATTCATCGTCGCGAGTGAATTTAGTCAACTTGACAGTTTGACGGAAAGCGCAATGAGTGAACTAAAAAATAGCGATTTCAAACATGTTATTCAGCTTCTCGACCATCAAAACGGCAAACTGAATCTGCTACTCACCTTTATGCTGGCGCAACAAGATAAAGAAGAGCATCGGTTCTATACATCCAGTTTTGGTGCAAGTCAGTTCACTTTTAAAAGTGAGCACGAGTTCGCGGTCGAATCGCTTGCACGAGTGAAGCTTTTCCTAGACCATCCTCCTGCTGCAATATACTGCTACGCTGAAGTCATTGAGTGTAATCAGGATGAACTAGGTTATGAAGTAACGTTAACCTATAAATTGCTTCGAGAAATCGATCAGGATTTGTTGATTAAAGCGGCGCTCTATCAACAACAAAAATTATTACGCCAACGTTCAATTGACCGTCAGAACAGATAAATAATGTCGAATAAAACATCACTTTTTTCCATTGTTACCCCTGAGAAGGCCGGTGACAAAAAGTTTGTGGGCAACCTTGTCGGTGCAGCCCTTCCTATCGCTATTGCTGAAATTTCTGAGCAACACCAAGGCCACACACTGTTAGTGGTTCCGGACCCTCAGTTAGCGTTAAAGCTGTTAGCGGAAATAGAACAGTTCTCTAATGAAGAGGTCAGCCTATTCCCCGATTGGGAAACGCTGCCCTACGATAATTTCTCACCTCATCAAGATATTATCTCGGATCGGATCGCGAAACTCTATCAGTTGCCGACTCAATCCAGCGGCATCACCATCGTACCAATAAGTACCTTACTGCAAAGACAATCCCCTAGAGATTTCTTAATGCAGCATACTTTGATGGTTAAAGCAGGTGATCTTTATTCATTAGATAGATTGAGAATGCAGCTTGAGAAGTCTGGCTACCGCCATGTAGACCAAGTATTTGGTCCAGGCGAATATGCGAGCCGAGGCTCTATCATCGATCTATTCCCGATGGGCAGCGTGGACCCATATCGAATCGACTTCTTCGACGATGAAATAGACACCATTCGAACGTTCGACCCTGAAACTCAACGTACCGTCGAGAACATTGAGACCATTCGTCTGTTACCCGCTCATGAATTTCCAACTTCTAAAGAGGCGATAGAAGAGTTTCGTGGTCGGTGGCGTCAAAAGTTTGAAGCCAAACGTGAACCAGAATCAATCTATATGCAGGTAACCAAAGGAACATGGCCTGCTGGTATCGAATATTGGCAACCTCTGTTTTTTGATAACACGGAAACGCTGTTTGATTATATCTCTGACGATACCTTGTTGGTCAATGTTGGCGATCTTGAAACCGCGATAGATACCTTTCTAACCGATGTTGATTATCGCTATGACCAACGCAAGATCGACCCTTTACGCCCATTACTCGACCCCAAAGAACTCTGGCTGAAAAAAGACGAATTGTTTTCGTATTTCAAACAAAAACCTATTGCGCAGCTATCGATAGAGAAAATCCAAGCAAGAGCAGGCAGAACCAATCCTAAATTGGAAAAACTGCCAGATTTACACGCCAAGCAGCAAAACAAAGAGCCCTTAGCTGAGTTAAGGCAATTTAGTGAGAGCTATAGCGGAAACATAGTCTTTTCCGTTGAGTCTGAGGGCCGAAGAGAGGCGTTATTAGAACTACTTCGACGTATCAAACTTAAACCTACCGAGATGGACTCTCTCAACGGAGCGGTAGAAAGTAAACGCAAGTTCACCATGATACTTGGCGCCGCTGAACACGGTTTCGTCCATTCTGGACCCGATTTCGCCCTGATCTGTGAAAGTGATTTACTTGGTGACCGCGTCATACAGAGACGCCGAAAAGATAAAAAAGCCGTTAATAGCGACACGATAATTCGCCACCTCGCTGAGCTAAAACCCGGGCAGCCCGTTGTTCATTTAGAACACGGTATTGGTCGCTATATTGGCCTTCAAATACTTGAAGCGGGTGGCTTAACGACCGAATACGTAACACTTGAATATCAGAATGATGCCAAGCTCTACGTTCCAGTTGCGTCCTTAAACCTCATAAGCCGATATTCTGGTAGCGCTGAAGATGGAGCACCGATACATAAACTTGGTGGAGAAGCCTGGGGGAAAGCCCGACGACGGGCCGCAGAAAAAGTACGTGATGTAGCCGCTGAACTGCTTGATGTTTATGCCAAACGCGAGCTAAAGCCAGGCCACAAATTCAAACTCGATAGAGGCCAATACGCCACATTTAAAGCTGGTTTCCCGTTTGAAGAAACTGACGACCAAATTACCTCAATAGATGCCGTCATGTCAGACATGTGCCAAGCAAAGGCGATGGATAGACTTGTCTGTGGCGACGTAGGCTTTGGTAAGACTGAAGTTGCCATGCGTGCAACCTTCATCTGTACTGATAACGACAAACAAGTTGCGGTTCTTGTACCGACAACTCTCTTGGCACAGCAGCATTTCGAAAACTTCAGGGACCGATTTGCTAACCTACCAATACGGGTTGAAGTTCTCTCCCGATTCAAGTCCGCGAAAGAACAGAAGCAGATTCTAGCCGATACCGCCGAAGGCAAAGTCGACATACTGATAGGGACCCATAAGCTACTACAAGATAGTATTAAATTCCGGGACTTAGGCCTACTCATCGTCGACGAAGAACATCGCTTTGGGGTAAGACAAAAAGAAAAAGTTAAGGCGATGCGTGCTGATGTAGATATCCTAACACTAACTGCGACACCCATCCCGCGAACGTTAAATATGGCGATGAGTGGTATGCGTGATCTTTCTATTATTGCGACCCCCCCTGCCCGTCGTTTAGCGATAAAAACATTCGTCCGGGAAAATGATGACAGCGTCATTCGTGAAGCAATTCTTCGTGAAATCATGCGTGGCGGACAGGTTTACTATCTACATAACCAAGTCGAATCCATCGATAAAGTGGCCGAAGACTTAGCCAAACTCATTCCGGAAGCTCGAGTTACAACGGCACATGGCCAGATGCGCGAAAGAGAACTTGAACGCATTATGAATGACTTCTACCATCAACGTTTCAATGTGTTGGTCTGTACCACCATTATTGAGACCGGTATCGATGTGCCTACTGCCAATACCATACTGATGGACAGAGCCGATAAGCTGGGTTTGGCGCAGCTCCATCAACTGCGTGGCCGTGTTGGTCGTTCACATCATCAAGCTTATGCATATCTGTTGACGCCACATCCAAAAGCTCTTTCTAAGGACGCGGTAAAACGACTCGAAGCTATCGCTTCTTTGGAAGATTTAGGTGCTGGATTTACGCTGGCAACACATGATTTAGAGATACGTGGGGCAGGTGAGCTACTTGGTGACGAACAGAGCGGCCAGATACAATCGGTAGGCTTTACCTTGTATATGGAAATGCTAGAGCAAGCAGTAGAGGCGCTTAAAGAAGGTAAAGAGCCTTCACTAGACGACCTATTAAGAGAACAAACAGAGGTTGAGCTTAGGCTACCCGCGCTGTTACCAGATGACTACATTCCAGATATTAATACCCGTTTATCTATGTACAAAAGAATCGCGAGTGTTCAAAATCTCAATCAACTGATGGAGATGAAGGTAGAACTCATCGATCGATTTGGTACCTTACCGGATGCAGCTAAAAACTTACTCTCAGTCAATGAAGTGAAATTGGACGCCGCCGCTATCAACGTCAAAAAAATTGAAGCGCACGATAAAGGTGGTTACATCGAGTTTTATCCAAATGCTGACATTAACCCAATGTTTCTAGTTAAACTATTACAAGGTCAGGCTCAAAATTATAAGATGGAAGGGCCTACTAAGCTTAAATTCACACTGCCTTTGGCTGATAGACGCGAAAGAATTCGCTTTATCTCTGATTTGCTTGAACAATTTCAACAAAATAGAATGCCTAAAAGCGCGTGATAAGCAATAATGAACCAATAAGAAATACGATGCTCAACGTTAACAGCACCATTTTTGCGGAGTCGAAATGAAAAAACTGGTCTTTCTACTACTCTTTATCATGGCGTCGCCGTCATTCGCGGCCGATCGTCAATTTGATATAGAGCTTATTGTATTTAAACGTTCTATCGATCCGGACAAACTCAGTGAATCTTGGCCAAGTACATTGCCACCGATCGACTTCACCAATGTGGGAACCTTTGAAAACAGCGAATATAGACAAAGAAAAGGCGTTTCAATACGTGGTTACGACGAGTTTCAACTTCTTAACCAAGTAGAGCGACTCAAAAAGCACGCTGGTTTTCAGGTTTTGATGCATAAAGTATGGCGTCAAGGTGATAACGGTAAAGCCTCTGCCCCTAAATTTCGAATTCGCGCGGGTAAAGATTATTCCAAATCTTATAATCCAGATGGTAGCCAAAAAGTCACTTTTACTGACAATAGCGAAGGGGCAATCCAAGAACAAACCATCGATAATCCGCTTTATGAATTAGATGGAGAGTTACAGGTATATGTCCAACATTATCTATTTTTAGAAACCACCTTAGATCTTAAAGCGCCCGGGGTTCGTGACGTCATCTTAGAAGATAAACGATTGGTTCTAACAGAATCGGATTCTGATGAGACGGTACAATTCGGTGATATGAGAGAAGTGTCGCCAACGGTTCAAGAGGAACGTTTCTTAAAGAGCTACAGAATGGATCAAAAACGGCGCATACGAAGCAGTGAAACGCACTACCTCGACCACCCATTAATGGGTATTATTGTTCAGATACGTCGGGTGCCTTAACGCGACCATTTAACTCAACCCTGTTTGCCCTAAACCGACTAACATTGCTTCCCCATTGGGGGGCATTTTACACCCTTGGACTGTTCAATTTGGTCACTAATTTAGAAATATTCACCAAGCGATTGCAGCTTAAAATCATTCGCCAAGAACATAGCCATGCATTTGCCAATAGAATCTCTGATTCATTATCTTTGCATGACTGGATGGATTGGTGCCATCCTAGGTTTAGCGAAATGGATGCGCAAGACTTTATACGAGCTAACCGATTGAACTGGGTGAAAGGGAGCTCATATGGTTTTGGGGTATTTCGCAAAGAAAGCCAAGAGTTTATTGGTATGGCGGCTATCACTGAGATCCATCTCATCTCTAACTCTGCAAGCCTTGGTTACTGGATAGCCGATAAACACCAGCAAAAAGGCTACGCAAAAGAAGCCCTTAATTCCCTTATCAGTTTCTGTTTCGAAAAACTGCAACTAACACGAATAGAAATAATCTGCGACCCTGACAACGTACCTAGCCATAACGTTGCATTAGCTTGCGGTGGCATAAATGAAGGAATCAACCGAAATCGATTTATTTATAATGACAGACCGAGAGACGGGTTAGTCTTTTGCATCACTCCCGATCTTTGAAACTAAACCCAGGTTCTTTTTTTTCTCTTCTTTGTTTAAAAATGCAGTTTCCAGGTCGATATCATAGCGATTCGCAATAGAACACAAATAGATAAACACAGCGGATAACTCATCCCCTACTTCACGCTGTTTTGGTCATGCCATGCAATTGCATGGCTTTAACTTATAACGTCAACCTTTAATCTTAGTGCAATTTAAGGTTTGGTCTTAACACCCTGTTTATACGGCCAACTAGCATCATTAGTGCCGTCTTAACCATGCCATGCAACGCCATTTGATGCATACGATACAAAGAGATATAGACAACGCGTGCAATGCGCCCTTCTATCATCATTGAGCCTTTGGTTAGGTTACCCATTAAACTGCCGACCGTCGAAAAACGGCTGAGAGAAACCAATGATCCGTGATCTTTATAAACATACGGTTTAAGCGCCTTGCCATTTAACTTCGCTATTATATTTGTATACGCTTGACTCGACATCTGATGCGCTGCTTGTGCACGTGGAGGGACAAATGAGCCGTCAGCTTGTGTACATTGGGCTAAGTCACCAATAACGAAGATATCGTCATCACGGGTGGATTGTAGGGTGTCATTCACCACCAATTGGTTGATGCGGTTCGTCTCTAAGCCCGCAATATCTTTGATGAAATCTGGCGCTTTAATACCCGCCGCCCACACCATGATATGGGCATGAATTTTGTCACCGCTTTTGGTGGTTAAACCATCGGTTTCCGCTTTTGTCACCAGCGTCCCTGTTCTTACTGTTACACCTAATTTCGTTAGTTCCTGATGAGCAGAAGTGGAGATCCTTGGTGGTAACGCAGGAAGAATACGCTCGCCGGCTTCGATCAGGTTCACATTAAGTTTGCTTGAGTCAAGATCGCCAAATCCATAGGTTCTCAACTCTTTGATTGCATTATGCAGTTCAGCTGATAACTCAACACCAGTTGCACCAGCACCAACAATCGCGATATCTACGGTTCCTTGGCCAGCTTTCGCGTGAAGCTTCAAGAATTCGTTGTTCATTAAGCTTCGGAAGCGATGTGCCTGCTCAGGACTGTCCAAAAAGATGCAATTGTCACGAACCCCCGGTGTATTAAAGTCGTTGGAGGTTGAACCAATGGCCATCACCAGAATGTCATACTCAAATTCGCGCTGAGGCAATAATAGTTCACCATCATCGTCTTTTAACTCCGCTAATAAAATGACTTTGCGATCGCGATCTATCGCTTTAAGAGTGCCTAATCCAAAATTGAAATGGTGATTCTTTGCGTGAGCACGATAGCTTATAGCATCAACACCTTCATCGAGTGAGCCCGTAGCGACCTCATGAAGTAACGGCTTCCACAAATGACTTCCTTTTCGGTCTACTAATGTGATTTCCGCTCTGTTTTTACGTCCAAGTGTATTTCCCAGTTTAGTCGCAAGCTCTAAACCTCCAGCTCCACCGCCGACAACAATGATTCGAGTCATGTTGGCACTCCTTTTAGTCTACAATTTTAAATAGCCTGAATGTGTCAAGCTATGAGATTCTGTATATGGGCCAATATTCACGCTTTGTTTTGGTCAGCTTCTTGAAGGTTTGCTCACTCTTTTAATTCAACTTTAATTGATATAAATCAAAAAAAGTTGAATTTTCATTATATATAGGTAAATGAGGACCGCAAGAAATTATTTAATCCTCATCACATTTTCACTCTTTTTGGTTAACCTTAAGCCAGGTATTTCAAAAATTGAACAAAAAAAAACGACCTCTTATTGAGGTCGTTTCACGAAAATATTTTGTCTTGATCAAGCTTCTTTAAAAGCCTTAATGGTTTGTAGATGTTGCGATATTTTCTTGAATTTATGGGTTTCCGTTTCATCCCAAATAATCCGATAGTAATCCTCTAACGCCTCAACCGTAAGGCTATGGTCAATAGCATCATCGGCTTTAGATAAGATAACTAAACAGCGCTCTTTATTTTTAATTCGGTACTGAGCAACACACTTCGTTGCTATATCATCGTACTCTTCAGGGCGATCTATCTTCCCACTCATATTAGATTCTGGGAACAAGTTCGGATTAAAAATCACTTGCTTAATACCACACAAAAAACCAATTCGTTCAGACCAGTAGCCACCAAGCCCTACACCACAAATAACGGGATGACGGTCATCTGATTGCTCAATTGCCTTGTGCACCTCTTTTAACAGGTGTGCCATATCATGTTTTGGATGAAGAGTACTGTAGTTAATAAAACGAACATCGTCGTCTATAAATTGAAGCTGAAGTACCTTCTCGTGATTCCCTGGACTTGTTGAATCAAAGCCGTGTAAATAAATTATCATGGTACCTCCCACTATCCTTTTTGGTATAACTTTACATCTACTACTAATTAATTTTAACTTAATTGCCTGATTTTTTATGCATTATTTGTTTTATAGCATAAAAAAAAATCTTATTCGATTCGAAAGTTAAGTTTGCAGAACAGCTAATTTATTGAAAAAGATAAGTTTCCAAAAAAAACACCTTCAATAAACCAGCGTTAATGTGAGAGCAAAACCTCTAAACGATTGGCTTCTAACAAGTAATGTTCATCATTCCACAACTGATAGCCGAGTAAATACCACAGCATTGCCATCATTTGGTTGCGAGGTGTCCACTTATTAACGCCTAATAACCAGCTATCGATATCCTCTAGCTCCCTCAGCTTACAGTACGCTACTACGCTTTTAAGTACATTAAGCCCACTGAGTTCTAACGTCATGGCTAAATCCATCCTAGGGTCACTTACACCCGCATACTCCCAGTCAATGACCTTTATGCCCTGATCGGTTCTCACTATATTGTAGTCTCCCAGATCAAAATGACATAGTGCTGGCTCGATCTGAGGTATATTTGGTAGCCCTCTATAGCGATTATAGAGCGCTTCGCGCTGTATTGATTTTAGGCTGGGGTCTAACTTATGCCAATAACCATCAACTTTTGCTGTAAAAGCGAACAAAGGCACGGGCTTATTATGTATGTTTACCGTGTGAATTTTAATCAGAGTCGCAAGTAGTTCTAGTTCACTTAACGGTACGTCGCCTACACTGCCCTCTAACCACTCAACCAACAAACCTTTGTCGTTTAAATGCACCGGCATTGGGGCAAATTGGCATTCTCTCAGTGACTCCAATAATTGGTTCTCTCGGATCCGAGAAATACCAAATTGAAACAAATGAGTAGAGTTAGGTCGCCAGACATAAGGGACACCAGAATGTGACGTAATCTTCCAACATCGATTCGTTAAGCCACCAGCAAGAATTTCGGCAATTTGAGGTGGCACACGAAAAAAGGGTTCCAGCGACAATAACGACTGGTCAAGCGACGTTGCTTCACTCCAGGTCATTCTCACAGGATACCCTCTTGTAATCAAACGTTCGTTGTTAAACGACGCTGGTCTAAGATTGAGTTTAAAGGCCTAATAAACTCTTCGATTCATTTTTACGAATCTCTGTTTCATCAGCCCACTCAATGAGACCCGTTTCCAAGTCCATTAATCGCATCGTCATTTTATAGTATACGTCTTTTTTGCTGCCCGCTTGCTTCACAATACTCGACAGGTTGCCATACAGCATATATTGAGCGCCAACCATTTTACCAAACTGAATAGCACTGCTTTGGTCCGCTAGCTCGTCGTTGTTCTGGAAGTTAAGTTGTTTACGTACTGATTCAACTCGGTCCATATCAACAAAACGGAACTTACCAGAGTTCAGCATCTTAGTGCTAATAGAATCGGTAATTGATTCTGTATCTATATGTTCACTCGTCTTATTCTTGATGGTCTCAACAAATGCTATTGGACGACTGTCTCTAGTAATCGCCGCTACCGAGCCTGACATAAGCATGCTATCTACCATTTCGCTCGCGATCTTTTGTAGATCTGTAGAGCCAAAGTCAATCGTTGTGGTCTCAGCTTCTTGCGCATCGCCATAATTTACTTTATTAGAACAGCCGCCTAAAATAACTGCTAGTCCAATTAACGCTATAACACCTTTATTCATCTCTCACCCTTATTTATTTGCTTCGCGTATTTGAACACGGAATTGTTTGCCGTTTGGATTAATAGACACTTCCGAAATAGAAAGCGTTTCAAAACCTCTAACAATCTGTTGTTTCCACGCCGCTTGCTTCGAATTTACTTCTAGTCCTTCATTATCGTACCAATAGAAACGATACTGAATATTTTGATCACCTTTAAACTGGCTGGTAAGCGTAACGATACCTCTTGCATGCCCCTCCTGATCTACGGTCGCTATGTTGTCTATTAATAACCGTCCCCCGAGAACATTGTCACCAAACATCACATTTTGCGATTGGCCATCAACTCGAAGACCCGCTGTATTTTTAGAACAACCGATTAAAGCCAAGGCCATAACTAATGCTATCCCTATTTTTTTCATTACAAACTCCCAAGTTGTTTGTGCCAAATTGTTGCATTCGAACCCTGTCTAGAAACCCAAACCAAAACTGTTCTCCCTTCACCTACAGTGACATCGTAATTCTGATTTCCAACATCTATCGTGTAATTACCGGGGTCGACAACTTCACTGCTGCTATAAACATTGGCAGGCAATGTTTGCCAACTGCGAGTATCGGGTTGCTCTGTAAACACATTCCATACGTTAACCAAAAGGTTTCCGATATCATCACCATTTGCTGTCTCTCGACGAATCTGTTCTTTTGCGACCACTCGTAAAGCCTGTCTTAGCAAGATTGTCGGCATTCTTTCCGTCAGATCTTGTTGCGCCATCAAGTTTACGTCGACAAGTTTAGACTTAGATACCGATTTACCATTTATCTTAAGCGTAGCAAACTGGCGAGAAACCTGTGAAGGATAATATGGAAGCGACATGGTAAAATAAGCCCACTGTCCCTTCGTATAGATAGGAAGCGGCTGTTTCCAGCCTTGCTTTGAAAAGACCACGCCTTGTTCATCTATAACGATTAACCTTGCTTTGTTTTTTGCCAAAGGTTTTCTGTCACCATATTGCTTAACTAGCTTGCTCAAGTCTTCTTGCATGCCTAACTTTCTTGCCACTCTAATCGTGCTATCGATTATCTCTGAGTTGCTGGGCATGACTGCTAACGCTCGTCTATAGTCAACATACGCGTTATTTAGTTCCCCTGACGTTTCATAAAGCAGCCCTGACAGGAAGAGTAAGTAACCATTTTGAACCGCCTGTAATTGTTTACCCGCGTCAGGATATTTGGACAAAACTGAGCCCAAATTAGGACTCAAACCGTCTTTCCTCATATCTGATTCAGCAGAGGCCAGATCGGCTTCTCGTGTTTTCTTCGCTTTTTCCTGAACCTGATTGGCTTTACGTACCTCGACTAACGCACCTTCTAGTGAATTTTCACTGAGATAGTTAAGTGCCAAATAAAGGTGCAAAAAACCCAATTCATAATCGGCAGGGTAATAACTATTCAAGTTATCATTTACAGCCAAAGATCCTATGCTAGACGCGCTTTCACTAATAGAAACAACCGCCTGATCTTGTTGTTCACGCACAGCATATTCACTGCTCTCTAAGAAAGCTTTACTCTCTTCATAGGTCTGATTGAGTAGATTAACTCTACCCTTTTCCATATTGTCTAGTATGTCACCCGCTATGTAATCTGGTAATAGATCGACGGCTTTTTCATACTGCCCAGATTCTACTGCTGTATAGACGTCACGATTTTGAGCACTATAGTGACTAAACAGGTTACCAGCAGATAGGGTAGAACAAGCAGTCACTGTTGCTGACACAGTGATAATAAATAGTAATCGGCACGTTTTATTCAACATAAGCTTACAAAGAGATTATTCCTAAATTAACCAAGTAGTAGTGGACCTAACGGACGACCACCAAGAAGGTGCATATGAATATGATATACCTCTTGTCCACCATGAGCATTACAGTTAATTATCAAACGATAACCGTCTTTATCAATGCCTTCATCTTTCGCTATTTTTCTTGCGGCAGTAAACATTCTACCTAACATTAACTCATCCTCTTCTTCTACATCATTCACTGTAGGGATCAGTTTGTTTGGGATAATTAGAATGTGACTTGGAGCTCGTGGGCTGATATCTCTGAATGCGGTAACCAAATCATCTTGGTAGACGATATCCGTGGGGATTTCTTTTCGAATAATTTTGCTGAATATTGTTTCTTCCGCCATTACGCTGCTCCATGTTTAACGGTAATTTTTGTTGAGTATGCGTTATGGATCACCAAATCACAATAAAAAACAGCGTTCAACACTTCATTTTCTAGAAGCGCTGCCGATAATTCAAACTGAGGTTCAAATCTCGGTTTGTAGCGTATGAAATACGTATTATTGGTCAGCTATATTCTGACATTAAAAACAATAATTATTGTGCAATACCGTGTCTTTATTTATACCTTATTTTTCTAACGGGGAGAGAAAATGAAAGGGTCTGTAATCAGGCGTATGTACACCGGATTTACCATTTTGGTGGTCATGTTTATCGCCACTGTCACTATCATGCTGAATGGCATGAGTAATATTCACGCTATGTTCAGCACGGTAACCGAGAAGTCATTGCCACTCGTGTCGCTTTCAAATCAGACAAGCGTTAAACTGCTTTCTGCTGATAAAGCATTTAAAGACTTTCTAACCACACAAGATGTGGAACGGATGGAGCAAAATAAGAGTAATTTTCAACAGGCTCAAGATAGCTTTGAACAAGTATTTAGCCAGCTCGAAACGGCAAGCTCAAACTACCCATCCTTGCAGAAGGATATACTCCAGTTAAAAGACCTAGAAACAACGTACTTTTCCGTTGCACAAGATGCAATGGGTAATTACCAGGATATGTCTGTTGCTCAAGAACAGGTTCGAAAATCAACGCGTAATTACCAACGACTTCATTCCGAATTGACCGTCGGCATGAAAGATTTTGTAGATGATCAAAGCAGCATTTCTATTAAACTATTGGCCAAAAGTTATTTCTTGAAGCTTAAAAAAGCCGAAATCGTCACCTCAGACGCGCTTGCGAGTGATGACCTTGAGTTTGTAGCAAAATCGTTCGCTGATAATAAAAAATCGGTCGCGCAGCTCGTCTATGCATATGAAGGTTTAACGACTCAGCTTCCATCGATCAAATTCTCTTTCGATAACCCAGTGAAACAATTTACTAAAGATATAGGCAAAAAAGGCGGCGTTCTGGATCAACATTCGGCCTTTTTGGAAGCGCGTTCTAGCCTATACATGAACGTTGAGAACCTAGCCGCAGAAGTTGACAAAACCATGAATCTGCTTGGTGGATTTAATCGTGTTGCAACAGAAGAACTCAATGGCACACTTACGGAGGCTGAGAACATCTATAAAGATGGTCGTTTACAGGCCATCATTATAGGTATCGTGGTGGCAATCATTGCGATCGTGATCGGTTATCGTCTGGCCCATAGCGTAAGAGAACCTCTTACCCGCATCTTTGATACGCTAGAAAGCCTCGCAGACGGTGACATGACCAAGCGTATTGAGATTCGCTACAACAACGAGTTTGGCCGTGTGAGTGGTCATATTAATACCCTAGCAGATAACCTACATAACATTCTGCAACAGCTCAGTAGCGCGTCGCACAACCTGACGAATGCATCTACAACCAATCAATCCACCTCAAACAATGCACAAACCCAACTTAGTAGTCAGCGAGAACAAACCGCTAATGTGGCCACGGCAATGACAGAGATGGCCCATTCTGTCGCAGAGGTATCACAAAGCGCACTAAGCTCGTTAGACAAGGTACATCAAGTAGAAAGCGCTTCTGATAGTGGTCGACAAGTAATGAGTCAGAACATCACCACAATCAACCAGCTCGAAAGTCGATTAACCGATTCGGTAAGTGCCGTATCCGAGCTACAAAAAATGAGCAGCGAAATTGGATCGATCTTAGATGTTATTCGAGGCATAGCCGAACAAACTAACCTACTTGCACTCAACGCCGCGATAGAAGCCGCGAGAGCAGGCGAACAAGGTAGAGGGTTCGCTGTCGTCGCGGACGAAGTCAGAGTGTTGGCTCAGAAGACGACGGAGTCGACCACTGAAATCGAGAGCATGATCGCAAACCTTCAATCGAGTTCAAAATCAGCCAATCAGATCATTGAAAGCTGCATGGGTGATATGGAGAACTCCGTTGCTCAGGCGTCAAATGCAAACAGCTCTATGGAAGAAATTCAGGCGTTAATACTCGAAATTAGTCAAATGAGTACACATATATCTGAAGCGGCTGCGGAACAAAGCACAACCACTGGCGACATAGCGCAAAGTTTAGAAGGCATTAATCAGATTGCCGATGAAAGTTATCACGCGATGTCAGAAATTGCCTCTGTAAGCGAGAACTTAAGCACTATCGCGCAGGAGCAAGAGAGCTTGGTGAGCCGATTTAAGCTCTAAATTCAAACTCTAGGTCATGTTAAGGTCAATTTTTACTTTAACAAGGGTGAATTGTTATCAATTCACCCTTGTTTTTTATATAGTTACTACAATATAAAATGTAAGGCCAGCGAACCCTTCCCACAAAATTTTAATGCCGGCCAATACTTATAATTAGTAAGGACGTTAAATGGCCATTCACGTTGGTATTATTGATCGAGATCCCATCCGCTTAATCACGCCGCTTTTTGATAATAGAGCAATCTGCGAGCACATCATCTTTATTGGGGACAAAAACCAAAAGACAATGTTTCAGAGGCTCAAATACGTTTTAGACAAACGAAATATTGAAACCGAATTTTTTGAAATAACATCAATCGCTGACACACCTTTGATTAGACAAGCGATACATCAACTAGAAACAAATCTTCGTCAACGTGGCAAAGAGCTAAAGCTCAACGCCAGTTGTGGTTTGCGTCATCGCCTATTGCCTGTTTATGAGATGTTTCGACGCAATGCTTGGGAGATCTTCGTTGTTGAACCAAACAGCGATAAGATTTGCTGGATTTATCCGGAAGAAAACAAAGATGCTCAACTAGAAGACCATATCACGATTGCTGACTATCTAACTATTTTTGGTGCGCGGGCTGAATTTAACGAACATGACTTGCCGGATCAACTCGATCAACAACTCTATGAACTCGGACAAAGGTGGGCAGGCAATGCCCTCGAACTTGGCCCTGGACTCGCGACACTCAACTACTTGGCAACAACGTGTCGTAAAGAGCAAAAATTAGAGGTGAGTTTAACCGAAAAACAGCAAAGCTATCGCGAAGTGAATATGCTTCTCTCCGACCTTGTGGACACACAGCTTGCAACCTATCAAAATGGAATTCTCAAATTTGCGAGCGAAGACGCAAGGCGATTTTCTAATGGAGAGTGGCTTGAAACACTGGTCCATAGCACCGTTAAGCAAATTCAAGATGAACTACCAACCATTCAAGACCATTCTCTCAATGTTCAGGTGTATCGCCAGTTAGGTGAACGTGAAGTCCGAAATGAGCTCGATGTAGCTACTGTTGTGAACAACAAACTGCATATAATAGAGTGCAAAACAAAGGGCATGCGCGACGACGGTGACGATACTCTTTACAAACTCGAGTCCTTGAGAGATTTATTGGGTGGCTTACAAGCTCGAGCGATGTTAGTTAGCTTCCGTCCACTAAGACACAACGATATCACTCGTGCGGAAGACTTAGGGTTAGCACTTATCGGTCCTGATGAACTGAAGGACCTGAAAAAACACCTAACTCTCTGGTTCGCTGATGCAGGTGGTCACGATGAATTGTGATGTTGGGCTGCAATTTTAGATAAGACTGACAACAAAAAATCCCGAATACTGAATGTATTCGGGATTTTTATTATTAAGCAACGTTGCTCCTAAAATGACAAGAGCAACCGATCAATAATTAAAGCATTTTACGCGCAGCAGCAATAACGACCTGAATAGAACGAGTCTCAGTTTCTTTAAGCGTTGCATGATCAGGAATCTCTTTCTGAGTACGGTTGATTATAACACCCGCAACACAGCCAGCTTTAAGACCAGAGCTCGCACACATTGTAAATAGTGTTGCAGATTCCATTTCGAAATTTAGAACCCCCATGTCTTGCCACTCTTGCATTGAACCTTGGAAACGCTTAACAACACGACCAGAGAACGTATCGTAACGCTCTTGTCCTGGATAGAAAGTATCACTCGACGCCGTTACGCCCATGTGCACTTTCGCGCCCGACTCTTCTACCGCTTCTTTCATTGCAGTTGCAACTTCAAAGTTTGCAACGGCTGGAAACTCTAGCGGAGCAAAATGCAAACTAGCGCCATCTAAACGAACGGAACCAGTAGAAACAATCATATCTCCGACGTTTACATCTGATTGAATAGCACCAGTCGTACCCACGCGTAAGAATGTACGTACACCACATTGCGCAAGTTCTTCAACTGCAATAGAAGTAGAAGGACCGCCAATACCCGTAGAACAAACTACAACAGGTGTGCCATCTAATTCTGCCAAGTAAACATTGTATTCACGGTGGCTTGAAAGTTGTACTGCATTATCCATTTCAGCGGCAATTTTTGGCACGCGATCTGGATCACCAGGAATAATAGCGACAGTTGCGCCTTTAAGATCGGCCGCAGTAATACCAAGGTGAAAAACAGGTTGAGACATAGATGGCTCCTTAATGTGGACTCAGCATTTTGCTAATCCAGAATATGGGTGAAGTTGACAGACAAACTGTAGCGAACAAATGCCACCCATAGAGTGATCGCAATCACAATATAAACTTACATTACACTATCCATTACATAGAAAACCGATTGGCATCACGTTTTTCTACGCTTTTGAATGGAATTCGTTCAATTAAAAGAATAGCAAGCATCTGAAATTTATCCTGTCCAAATGCCACTATTTCAACCTCAACAATCTTAAAGCATTTGCTGTTACTAATAATGTCGCACCACTGTCTGCCAATACCGCCAACCATAATCCAGTAATACCCAGAAGGCTCGTCACCAAAAACACAGCTTTTAACCCTAATGCCAAAGCGATATTTTGACGAATATTTGCCAATGTTGCTTTCGAAAGAATAATGATTTCTGCTACATCCGTCAGACGGTTATGGGTCAAGGCCGAATCTGCCGCTTCCAGAGCAACATCGGTGCCGCTGCCCATCGCAATACCGATTGACGCCGCTTTCATGGCTGGCGCGTCATTGATACCATCGCCAACCATCGCAACATGCTTCGTTTTCGCAAGCTGCTGAACAAAATCCACTTTATCTTCAGGAAGCAGACCCGCCTCGTATACAACACCAATCTTGTCAGCAATACCTTTTGCACTTCGCGCATTGTCGCCTGTAAGCATTAACGTACTGATACCTAGTTTGTGTAGCTTATCTATCGCGTCTTTCGCATCCTCACGCAGGGTATCTTGCCATGCAAGAATGCCAATCACCTTCGACGCCTCCAAGACTAGAACCGTTGTTTTACCTACACTCTCTAGACGAGCAACGTGTTGCTCTATCTCCGTCGATATCGGCACGTTAACTTTGCTTGGCGCGCTTATACTATAGTTAACGCCCGCAATGATTCCAGAAACACCAATACCCGCAATAGCCGTTTTCTCGGTCGCTTCCGATATGGTGATATGTTGACTCTTAACGTAAGCCACTAACGACTTCGCTAATGGGTGGCTTGAACCTAATTCGATGGATGCGGTTAGCGCGAGCAAGCGTTCTTTCGTTATATTCCCTAACGGCAAAACGTCCGTCACTTTCGGTTTACCTTTGGTCAGTGTACCCGTTTTGTCAAAAGCGACTGTTTCTATGCGTCCTAGTTGCTCGAGTGCTGCTCCACCTTTTATTAACGCCCCACGTTTAGCGGCAACCGCTAACCCAGAAGTTATGGCAGCAGGCGTAGAGATAACCAACGCACAAGGACAAGCTATAAGCAGTAAAGCAAGGCCTCGGTATACCCATGTCTCCCAAGGCTGCTCAAGCAGAAGCGGAGGAGTAATAATGACCAATAATGCTAAAGCCATCATGGCAGGGGTATACCAACGACTGAATCTATCGAGAAAACGTTCAAGTGGCGCTTTGTGCGACTCTGCTTGTTCGATTAGGTGCAGTATGCGATCAATGGCGTTTTCACCTTGCTTAGAGGTAACCCGCAAGCGAACCACTTTATCGACGACGACAGAGCCAGCAAGAACCTGGTCGTCTACTAGATGTTCTACCGGAAGTGACTCCCCCGTTAACGCACTTTCATCGAAACTGGCCGAGGTTAGGATCACCCCATCAGCAGGAAGCCGAGAGCCAGGAGAGACCTCAATAATGTCTTCGGGATTTAATTCACTAACTGAGACGTGAACCCGTTCTCCTTCCACAATCTTTACCGCGTCTTCAGGAACCAAAGCCATTAAAGACTTTACCCCACTTCTTGCCCTTGAAGAGGCGTAGGCTTCGAGTTTTTCTCCAAGTAAAAACAACAGTAAAACCATTGCCGCTTCAATCGTTTCACCTAGATACAGAGCCCCAATTGCAGCGACACTCATCAGCGTTTCAATTGAAAACGGAGTACCAGATCTCGCTAGTATCATCGCTTTTTTACCGATAGGTACCAACCCTAACAAACAAATTGCAACAAAAGACCACTCACTGAATTGAGGTAGAAGTGGTTGTAATGCAAAAGAGATAAGCATCGCGATCGCAAGAGAGATAACTTTGATATTTTGTTTGAATAGGCCGCGCAGACTGAAATCATCGTCTGTAGTAGGTTGAGAGGTATATAGATTTAACGGGAAACCGGTCTTTAGCGCGACAGATTCGATGGTTTGAGCCAGCGCCGCATTATCGTATTTAACGACGAGTTTTTCAGTAGCAAATAGTACTTTAACATCGCTAACACCGGAAATATTGCTAACCGCCATTTCAATTTTTCGAGCACAGGATGGGCAGTCCATCCCTGCAATTTTCCAGCTTTGAGTAAAAAGGGCTTGTAAACCTGAGGGGTCACTTTCCTCTGAAGGGTCAGAACCACTACTGCAAGTACCAGATTCACCGCTACAGCAGCCTTCATTTTCGCCACCGATGGCTTTTATCTGGGTAATCATTGGAGTAGAGCAGCTAGTGCTACTGATATTCTGAGCGGTTGCCTTTGATTGGCAGCCTTTGTGTTTAGTACACATGGTATCTCCTTTATCACCATTTGGTGTAAATGACTTTTGTTAAGATACCAACAAGCATAAACCTTGGAGTTAACTCCAAGGTCAAGCTTTGATTTCATAAATTTAACGAAGGCGAGCTAAAACCACATTTTGGTCTAAATTACCCTGATAGTCGGTGTAGTCCAATCCTTGGTCAAATATAAACTCTGTGACCAGTGTTCTTGCGCGTTCGCGTAAAACTTCCGCATTCCAAGGCTTTTCAAAATAACTCTCGATACGAGCAAGATTAATAGCAGTGATGGTATCTTGATGCGTCGCTTGTCCGGTCAGCAAGATTTTTTTTGTTGTTGAAAAACGACCGTCTTGGGAGATTTCAGTCAACAACTCCACCCCGGTTTTACCCGGCATAACGTGATCAGAGATAATCAAGGCGACAAATTCGCCTTCCGCGTCAAAATCATCCATCAATTCGAGAGCTTCAGCTGCTGATTCGCAATCTTCTATGTTTAACCAAGTACTAAGTGGTTCTAGATCTTGTAGTACCGCGCTCAATACTTCACGTTGGTCATCTACACAGATCAGGTTTAACTTCTCCATATTATTCCTCGACTGGCAATTTAATTCTAAAAATGGTTTTTTCCGAACCGCTTTTCACAGCAATAGTTCCACCATAACCACTTACTATTCTTTTCACGATTGAAAGTCCAAGCCCTAAGCCAAAAGAGAGTCCACCTTTCTTGGTAGTGAAGTTTGGCTGAAAAATCTGACGTCGCGTTAATTCATCAATTTCAGGGCCATTATTGGAAATCGTGACAAGAATCCGTTTGTTTGTATACCGTGTGGCAATCTCAATAGCTGGCTCCGCCGTATCTTCCATTGCATCACAGGCATTTTTCATAATATTCGCCCAAATCTGAACCAATTCAGTAGACGAACCTTTAAATTTCGGAAGATTGGCAGGACTTAGATGCACTGACACTCTCCGTAAATCGCTTTGTAATAAAGCGATAGCTTTGTTAATCGACTCGTTTACATCCAACCACTCATCGGTATCAATATCCGAGCGACCGAGTTGCTTCACCGACTTAACTATACCCACTGAGTGCCTTGCGGCTAATCGCATATCGTGTAAGTCGCGACCGACTTTCCAATAACGTATGGCTTCGTTCGGGTTCTCTAGCCACTGTTTGGGTATTTCACCTCTCGGTACCGCTCGAGCTAAAGATTTGGAGAGATCACGGGATAAACCCAATTCTGATTCAAGTTCTCTAGCACGTTTACGGATCTCCGAAGAACTCGCGACCTGCCCTTGCAATAACCCTTGCTCCAAAAAGACGCTCGCCTCAGGGTGAAGTTCTTCCATCAACTGAGAGATCACCGACTGCATCCGCTCGGTCTTACTGCTCAATACGCCGACGGCATTATTAAGCTCATGCGCGATACCTGCCGCAAGCTGTCCTAATGTGGTCATTTGCTCAGCGGTATATAGCTTTTGCAATGCCTCTTCTTTGGCGATAGATTCCCGTATTGCTCTCATCTGTCGACGCGATAATTCACTCACAATAACGGGCGTAAATTGAGCCGCTAACGGACCATAATATTCTGGCTCTACCGCCCGCGTCTGCCCATCTATCCAAGCAAGTTCGACATCGGTTTTAGCGACAACCGTTGAAGAAGCAATGAGTGTTTCAGAGAAAAAACTGTGGACCCCTAAAAAGGCACCTTCGGTTCCATTAAAGATCTTCGTTTCTCTTTCGCTCTCTTCATCAACAATGTAGCCTTCAATCTCTCCTTTCCAGACATAATACAGTCGCTCATTATCACCACCTTGCAATATGATGGATCGACCCGCAGCGACCGTTAGCCTCCTTTCAGGTTGGCTAAAGTAACATCTGACCAAACGGGTGAGCTTTTCTGTATCCATATAGGTTATCCGATAAAACCAACGACGTTGAGTATCCAGACCAAAACAAAGCTGCCCAGGACACCAATCACACCCATTATCACGCCCACTTTCGCCATCTGGCCACTTTCAACGTTACCCGTTGCATGAGCTAATGCGTTTGGTGGAGTACTAATAGGTAAAGACATCCCTAACGAAGCCGCAAACGTGACGACGAGGATCAATGTCATCTGTCCACCCAATGGTGCGAGAGAAGTCATTGAAGCACCCAGTGCTGCCATGATTGGCATCAACAAGTTAGCAGTTGCCGTATGTGACATGAAGTTTGCCATAGTCAAACAGAGGAATGCCGCGCCGAATAGGACAATATATGGTGAGTATTCATCAAACGGAATACTGTGCACCATAAGCCTAGCAAGACCCGTCTTATCTAAGGCAAGACCTAATGCAATACCACCGGATACCAACCATAAAACATCCCATGAAATTTTCTTAAGATCTTCTTTATTGATAATGCCGGTAATCGAGAAAATCGCGACGGGAATCAAGGCAACAGTATAAGAGTTCATTCCGTGAGAAGAGCCCATTAACCAAAGCACAATTGTTGTACCAAACGTAATATATACCGTGATCGCTTTTGGTGTTTTAAGGAATTTACCTTTGATATTCAAATCGATCGACTTGGTATCCGCACCATAAAGTTTATTAATTAAGAACCAAGCCAGTGCCATCATAATGATGACGAACGGTACACCAAATGTCATCCATTCGCCAAATGTGATCAGGTTGTCACCGACCAAGTATTTAAGTGCAATAGCGTTAGGTGGGGTACCAATAGGCGTACCGATACCACCGATATTAGCGGCAACCGGAATACAAAGTGCAAAGGCGATTCGACCTGGGTCATTTCGACTAAAAACAGCAATAACAGGCGTTAGAATAGATAACATCATCGCCGTGGTCGCCGTATTAGACATGAACATGGAGAAGATGCCAGTTATAAGCATCAGACCAAGCATTACATACTTAGGATCTGAGCCAAACGGCTTAAGCAACACACGAGCTAGGTTGACATCTAGACGATATTTGGTGGCGGCCATAGCGAGAAAAAAACCACCTAAAAAGAGCATAATTATTGGGCTAGCAAACGTAGCCATAATGTCTTTGTAGCTCAGTAGTGTTCCAAACTCTGGTGTTCCTTCTCCAAGACGAAAAAAGATAATGCCCTTATTTGAAAGCAACAATAACTCTAGAACAATAATCACAACCGAGGTTGCGTAGATAGGGATTGGTTCGAAAACCCAGCACAAAGCAGCAAGTAAAAAGATCGCAATTACACGCTGTTGAATGATTGTCATACCGTCAAAAGGAAATGCTGATAAAGGTAAAACTAAAATAAATAGAGGGATGATCAAGGGGATGAGATACTTCATATATTGTCGCATAGAGTGGTTACAATTCCATCTTACAGATTCCAAAAATTAAGACCGGCTGGCGCCGATCAATCTGTGTTCATTATGTGGCAATTCCTCAACTCAATTTGTAGTCGTAGATCAAACTTCCTACAATTCAACAATAAAAATCATTAAAAAACATATATATCATGACACACGTCAGTTTACATTTTGATTTCTTGACACTAAATCAAACTGTTGGACAGGAAGTTCTTCAGCAGCGACCACATCCGTCGAGCTAAATGGCGTCATTGTAACGCACTTCACTGCGGGGTCGATCACATCAACATCGACGATAACATCGGTCATCAAATCACCAATATGTTTACGTAAAACGATGATTCCGATAATACCAAATAAAATACTCCCTGCGGCTTGGCCATAAATGACCCCAAGAGCGCCAAACCACTGCGCGCCAAAGTACACAAACGGCAACGTACCTAAGGTCGCTTTACCTAGATTTAAACTGGTTGAATAGAAAGGTTTACCCAAATTATTGAACGACGCGTTAGCGACAAATAACGCCCCATTGAATACGAACGTTAAGGCAACAAAGGAACAGAATGCAGAAACCAATATCGCTGCATCTCCAGTTAAAGAAAAACTTGAAATAATCAAGCCCTGGGCCATATAAAGAATAGCGGTAACCGATATACAATAAATAGTGACAAAAATAAGGGCGTTATAAAGCGTCTCTTTCACTCTATCTAAACGCCCTGCACCGTAATTTTGACCAATAATGGGCCCTACCGCGCCTGAAAGCGCAAAGATCACAGCAAACGCAACCGGCATTATGCGGCCGATTACGGCAAAGCCTGCTACGAAGTTCTCGCCAAATTGGGCAATGTTTGTGGTGACAATCGCGTTACCAATGGGGGTTGCCGTATTGGTTATAATAGCAGGTAAAGCGATAGCCAATATTGTCGGTAGATGCTCTTTCACTATCCCAAACTGAGGTCGCCCAACGAGATCATGAATTCGAACCAAAGGAACCATCGAAAAAACAAGCACAGTAAAACGTGCCACTACTGACGCGGCGGCAGCGCCCTCTACATTCCAACCGAAACCGAAGATAAACAAAGGATCTAAAATGGCGTTGATTATCCCACCAGCTAACGTTGCCCACATCGAGCGCTTTGCGTCTCCGACGGCACGCAGCCCGGCGCCTGCAACCATAGCCAATGCTATAAATGGACTACTCGGCAACAGAATCTGCAAGTAAGCTTCTGCACGTTCTGCCGCAAAGCCTGTCGCCCCGATGGCAGCCAACAATTCAGATATATTAACGAACATAATACTGGTTACGACAACGCTTATGACAAAAGCGACCACCAGCGTGCTCGCGGCTATCTGCCTGGCATATTGCCGTTTTTTGGCCCCTAACGCTTTAGAGACGAGCGCCCCCATAGCAATAGAAGAACCAATAGAAACCGAGGTAGAGAAAAAGGTTAATGTGCCCGCAAACCCTACCGCTGCCGCCAACTCTACCTGACCTAACATACTGATAAACAACATATCCATCAGGTCAACCACAAACAACGCCATTAAACCTATTGAAGCGGTTCCAGACATCACCAAAATATGTCTCATCGTTGAACCTTCAACAAATTTCGCGGTTTGTGTACTCATTCGTCTTCCTTTTTACGTTCATATCAAAAAAACAAAAGGCGCTTAATGCGCCTTTTGTTTTTTTATACCTTTAAAGCTGATTTTTGAAACTCGTCTCTAACGCCTTACCAATCGCGGTTAACACATCGCGCCGCGTAATAATTCCGAGTAACTTCCCTTTGTCTACAACAGGATAAACTTTCGGTTTTCCGACTTTCATCATCGCCGCCAATTCAAATATACCGAGATCTGGACTAACAGAAAGAACCTCTTTGTACATGCAATCACTAACAATATGCGTTTCTTGGCTGGTATACGCTACCTTCATCAAATTCGCTAATAAATCCTGCTCTGAAATGAATCCTATAACCTTTCCATCGGCGTCTACAACAGGACCACCCATATGGTTTGATTTCATGACTTTATCTAGCGCGGCAGAAAGAGACATTTCAGGGCTAAATTTAACCGCGTGATTATCCATGTAGTCTTTAACTTTTAGTGTTTCCATTACTTATCTCCTCAAACCTATCTAGCATGTATCTATCCGGAAGCTCGTATTGATTAACCGAAACTAGCGAATAACATCTTTCAACCTATAAACTATATTGTTACCTAATTTACTGATTTTACAAATAGATAACACCAATTTATTCAATAAGAAATAACTATTAAGAGGTACTACTTGGTTATAACGTACTTGTAACCCTTTAAAAATCGGGGTTTTTACGCTTTATCTAAGCCCAATAAAAATGAAAACTTCGCTATAAGTGAAACGATTTTGTTAAATTAGATTGCTGTTCAGCCATGTTTTCTAATTTCTCACTTAATAAAACTAAACTATGTGCACTCTGGGTCGTGTCTTGTGCTAATCCGTGGATATGAGCAACGTTTGTAGTAACCTCTGTCGCGGCGAGTTTATGTTGGTTCGTCGCGGCCGCGATCTGATGACTACTCTCTTCTATTTTACCTAGAAATTGATGCACCTCAGATAGCGCCAAATTTACCCCATCGGCATGTCCACTGTACTCGTTCATATAATCACTACACGCCGCAATTTTGGATACAGTGATCTCGGCACTTTTCTTTAAAGAATCTATTTTTCGTTTTATTTCTACCGTCGAGCTTGTCGTCTTCGAGGCAAGTACTCGCACCTCGTCAGCCACAACCGCAAAGCCTCGTCCTTGTTCCCCCGCTCTTGCCGCCTCTATCGCCGCGTTCAAAGCCAATAAATTGGTCTGCTCTGAAATATTTGAAATGACATCAAGTATCGAACCTATACTTGCACTCTCCATTTCCAATTGTTGGATGCTTTCTGCCGAACTCGCTAATTGAACCGAAAGTTGCTCAATTAGTTGAACGTTAACGTCCATTAACGCCTTACCTTTATCCGAACAGGCAACCGCATTGGTTACCAAGTTAAAAGAGTCATTCGAAGCGTTTGCAATCTCAACTACCGCGTGTTCTATCTCTTCCATTGCGGAAGCCACTTGTAAGATTTGCGCCGTTTGCTCTTCGATCGCAGAGCTAAGGCTGTCACTCGTTGTCTGGTTTTCTATCGATGCCCCATTGAGATTATTCGATGACAAACTCAATTGATTTATAACCATTGATAGTTGCTCAATCATCAAATTAACCTTGCTAGCGACCTGCCCTAACTCATTGTGAGCGTGATAATGCACTCGTACTGCAAGGTTTTTATTGGCTACGTCATCCAAAGCACCGTTTATTTGTTTACTCGGCACCTTGATTGACCGCGCGACAATCCAACCGATAGCACACGCTAACGATGTCGCGGTCAACACTGCCGCAATAATGGAGATAGTCGACTGCTTAAGTTGGCGCTTCGATATTTCAAACAAAGAATTGGCGTTATTTGTGGCAAATATTGCCATTGTTTCAATTTCCTTTAATTGATTATCTAACTCTGTTTCTAGTTCTAACCGTAGAGAATGAGTATGATTATTCAACTCCATCGACTGAAGATAGAGGGTAACCGCGCCAGTATCAGAGAAAACCAATGATTGAACTGCATTCAACCCCCCTTTAAGATTTGAATACATCTCAGGGTTATTATCTTGAACCTTCCGTAACAATTCTGAGTATACCTGTTCTCTTCGTTTAAAATTTTTCGTCTCAGGTTTAAGTTCTATTGGGTCTTTTAACGAAAAAATAACCTTCGATTGAGATTCAATCAAGCTTACTTGGCTCTGCAATTGTTCTATTACTGTCTTGTCTGCCCCTGAACGAGATGATTGGGCTTGTAATTCATTGCTCACCTGCTGTAATAGCATTGCCGCATCAGATTGTGCATACAGGCTTTGTTCGTTGATATCGATAAATTGAGCGTGAGTCGTCGTTACATCATTAAGTTGTTCAACAACCCATTTACTACTCGATGAAATAGCATCAACATATTGATTAAGTTCACTATTTACATCAGCATGCTGAATGAACCATTGCAATTCATTGTGATAATTGCTAACCGACGATTCAATCGCTTTATTCGCTTGCTCTAATTCATCAATATAAGAAATGAATAAGTAAGGCGTTAAACTGCGATTAATATTGAGCAAGGCCACTTTCAATTGGCTTGAATGTACGACTAAAGGCGTGGATTCATTATTAATCATCTCCATTCTGTCCGCTGACCCTTTGATTAAACCCAAACTAAACCACGATATTAATACCATAATTGATATCAATAATACGAACCCTAGATATATCCTAGATACAATAGATAAACTTTTCACTTTTATAACTCGACGATAAATATTTACACTATTACCCCATAAAACCACGTCTACTTTCCATATCAATGCTCACAGAATGGTCACTCAAAAAATCTATGAAACAAAACTGTCATACCTCAAGACTACACACGTAAGATATAGAAAAAAACAGCTTAAATACATAAGGTTAAAAAATTAAGCACACATGCTAACACTCGCTAAGAAAACGGTTTCATAATGGGGTGATAAAAAATATGAACACGTCACATAACGCAAAAATTTGTTAAGCCTAGCACTCCAAAAATGAACGTTTGTTCAATGTATTTTTTCCCAATTTTGAATGCTTTATGATAAAATAATCAACGGTAATTCATAAGTGAACACTTTAATTAGGTTATTTATTATGAGAAAGAAAAAAGAAACCGCTACCGTATACGATGTAGCTAAACTTGCCGGCGTATCGCCTGCCACTGTTTCTCGATTTTTAAATAGAACGACGTTTGTTTCAGATGAAAAAAGCCACAAGATTGAAGATGCCATCAACGCATTAGATTACAAACCCGTTTATCAACCTGCAATTACAGGCAATCGTCGTTCGATGACGATTGGGGCTCTCGTTCAGCATCCCGATAGTCCGTTCACCAGCCAAATTTTAAACGATATGGAAAAAGTACTTATTTCGCAGGGATATCAGTTAACTATTGCCTCTGGTCACTGGGATAAGAAACTTGAAACCTATGCATTAGCAAGCTTAAAACAGCAAAATATTGATGGTCTTATTATCGTCACTGGTAACTTAACAAACAACCAACTTATTGAATTTTCAAATGAAATACCTATCGTTGCCGTAGGTTATGATGTAAAAGCAAGCAAAATACGCTGTATTAATATTGATAACGAGTTAGCAGGATATATGGCAACACTTCACCTGCTTCAGCTTGGTCATTCAAACATTGGACACATAAAGGGACTGGCGTCTCAACCTGACTCATTGCATCGATTTGATGGGTATAAAAGAGCCTTGAAAGAAGCCGGACTAAGACCGAACCAAAGGCTAATCAAACAAGGAGATTTTAGTTCGGCTCTCGCTTATAAGCAAACGGTTGAATTACTCAACGATGATAAAGCCAAAGTCACGGCAATATTCGCCGCGAATGATCTCAGTGCATATGGTGTAATTAAAGCCATCCATGATCACGGTCTTAGCGTACCTGATGATATCTCAGTGATTGGTTTGGATGATTTACCTACCTCGCAATACTTCACGCCGGGCTTAACCACATTAAGGCAACCAATAGAAGAGATTGGCACCGTTTCTGCCAACTCAATCTTAAATTTCTTAAGCGGGGATCGGCATGAAGATAGGTTGCCACCGATAGATTTGATTGTACGTCAGACAACTCGGTCCTTAAGAAGTTAAACGAGCAAATGTTAGCGCTAGCAAGTTTGTGACTCGCTAACGCTAACTTCCCAGATTTGTATTAAAAAAGCACCACCTTAATCGGTAATGCTGGTCAATTAAGACAAGGTATTCAGTAATTCGCCGCCATTCCCGTAAAAACGGGAATCTTGGTGATTTTAGATCCCCATTTTCATGGGGATGACGTTGGTTTTCATGGGAATGACGAGATTTGGCAGCTTTCAGTGAGCGGTATTACACCATATTTGGTGGTATTTTAATCAACAGAATTTGCTTTCACTTAACAAAAACTTAGATACTTACGTCGTTTATCTTTGTTGCAATGCTTCTGGTAAATACGCAAATATCATCCCCGGTCTGAAGTAACGCCCTGCTGTATATTTCAATCCCGTATTCTGTAACCAAACATGCAAACTCGCCACATGTCCCGAGTCAATGATTGGGGCGACCAACTTAGTAAATGTCTCTATTTCAGAAGTAATAAATGGATTTACTCGTCGATCCGTTAGCAAGCATTCCGTTTTACATAACTGGGTGTGCCACTCATTCGCCACTGTACTAGAAATTGAAAACTCAGAAACCAAATCATCTGCTGATACAGTCACAGAACAATTAAATCCTTCTGGTGCGGCAAATGGAATTTTTGATTGATGATATAGAGCGTCATAGACAGTATCCATCAATTCAACGGCTTGATCATTTTTACCGCTAAGTCTTAGAGCTGAAGCGACACTAAACTGCACTCCTATCCAGACGTCTTGAGCCTGAAATGCGTCATGCGGCATGCCGTTTTCCAAGGTCATATTGGCGATACCAAGTTTAGGGCTGTTTATTTTATAGTTCGTCTCGTAAACATAATCTAAGGCTCGTTCGACTTTATCTTGACTAAACAAACCATTTAGACCCAATAACTTGAGGTAACTGTCCGCAAGTAACGCGTCCCCAAAACTATTATCCGAGTCCATCTCGATAATGGTATTATATTCACTACTAAACGCGAGCGGAGCGATGTCTACCAGAAGCCGTTTAGCTTGGTATCTCGATTGTACTTTGCTCTCATTTAGGTTCGCTTGTACACCATCAAGATACTCATTTAGTATATCTTTATCTACTACACGGTTTCCTGTTAGATGTAATCCAATCGTCGCCAGTTCTTGAAAACCTGTTCCCGTTAAGTGTTTAGTTTGAATTGGAGTAATATAAAAGTGAAAATACCCTTTTTGCTCATCCCATAGCCCTTGCTCTAGAACTGACAACGCTTTGTCAGCGAGATCGCTATGTTCGATCTCAAGTTCTTCTCGGCCCATCAACTTAGCTAACTCCGCTCCCGCATAAAGACCGGCAACCCAAAGACTCGCGCAATATACCGATATGCCATGCGAGGCTAGGTTATCAAAGGTGTCGTCTGTTCCTCTTGTTAGTGGCAGTACATCCCCTTCTTCAATCAGATTGGTCAGATATTCAATGCTCTCTCTTACCGCTTGCCAACAAGATTCAACAACAGAAAAATCATTCGTTTGCTTGAAATGACGATAAACCATTAACACATATTTTGGCGCTAGGTCCTTCCACTCTTTTACATTGTGCCAAGTATAAGCGTCTGGTTGAATGTCAAAAGGACTACCAAGATCATGTATCACCGCACCACGTATTGCCCTTACCCCTTCATATTTGGCATCGATAAGCTCTGCATGTGGTTTGTCTTCATACTCCCAAAAACGACGCTTGGTTACATCTTCAGCAAGAATCGCGTTGGAAAACTCTTTCATTACACAACCGTCGAGCTCTGGTAATAGATAAAGCAGCGAAAACGAACCATAAAAATAGACATCCAGAGAATTGAAAAATGGATAATCTACACACTCTTTCACTAGGAATTTATCTGTCACATCCCATACCGTCGATTCAGCAAGAAATGACAACGTATTCATCGCCATGGTCGCAAAACTTACCGCAGAAGCGTTATCCCCTATCGCTTTTTTAGCCTGATCTAGGTAATGGCTTTGTTCTGTGATTATGCGCTGTTCAATGGCATCTATACTTGGTAGCACCTCTTCCATAATAGCAACAGAACGGCGCTCTTTTTGATAGAACTGACAATAGGCTTTTTCGCTTTGCCAGTCTTGCAACAATATTTTATTGTGGTCCATTACTTGAACAAATCGAACACTTAACGACTGATTAGGTTCCAGATCTAGCTGAACCGTTACCAAAGCCGAAAGCGCCTCGCGTCCACTGTAGATTCCGCTGTCGAAATGCGCGTTAACTCGACCAGTATTTAAGGCATCGATTACAGCTTCGTTTTCATTGACCGTATATACCGATGGCTTTGTTGATACCGTAATCGATTGGTTTTTCAGTAATGACCGCTCTGTCTGAGCGCCAAATAACACTTCACCATCAACATCGGATTGATAGGGTGATTGATTGGCTAGCTTCACACCAAAAAAACCGTGCGTTTCTCCAACCTGAACTTCATAACCAGTATGAGATTGCTTCACAGGATTTTGCGTAAGCGTGCAAGCCGAATCCTGAACACCTGGCCGCTGCTTGGCATAGGTTGAACCGATAAGGTTTTTTAGCGACTGAACTAAGGTAACCGTCTTAGGTTTATCCGACAAGTTCGTCACTTCAAATTCATTCCAGTGGATAGGCAAAGAGCACAGTCTTTTATCACCACGAACAATCGGTGATACCACCTTTCGTTGAATGCCAATCTCACTGAACGCAGAGTAACGATACTGAGCCATAGGATACAGAACCTGATACTCAATCTCACGTTCTGCTATAGCGTCAATTCCCTTTCGGTCCGACTGAGCAGTAAGCGACACTCTTTTTGCACTGTTATTGATAACTAAACCGTTGAAAAAGTCTAAGACAACCAATAACTGGGTCCTCGTAGAGTGGGGATCTGCTGTTATTTCTGCTTGAGTTTTCGTGGTGAACTCAATGGCCCACTTTACGAACTGAGGTTGGTTTTCTGCATAAAAATGACCCGATTTTACAGCCTGTATTAACCCGCTTAATGCGCGCTCTGACGTGGAAGTGTCAAGTATCTTCCCCTGGAAAAGGGCGGGATAAAAATGAAGATGTTGCGCAAGTTTTTCTAGGTGTGCAATAGCGAGTTTGTCTGTGCTAAGTTCATCTGCAACCGAGACAAAAAAATCGTTAAAGTTAAACTGGTTATCGTTGTTATCAATATAGATGCCGGGGATAAAAGCAAAGCTCGGCGTATTACCTAAAGGGGTTAATGTAAAGGTACTCCCTATACCACCAACAGCCATACCAGTATTGTTCGGTGTGGTCGAAATTGGCGAATACCACGGCTGAATAAATTCTACCGCATTACCCTGTGCACAAATCTGTTCTGAAACACCAGTAAAACTTGTGTATGGAATCGTATTTCTCATCATCAAAACCTAATTTAGATTTGATAAGCGCACTCTTTGTTCATTGTAAACACGGTCAATGAAAACAAAGTGCGCCTATTTTATTTAGCCAAGTATTACGTCAATTTTGTGTTCACCCGTGGTGAATACAGGCGCTTTATTACCTTCAATTCGTTCACCATCGACACGCATTTCGCGAACACCTTTACAAACAGAATCAGGGTTAGATACATGAATACAATACGTTGCGCCTCTAAATTTACGTTTCATCGTAAACTCAGGCCAATTAGCTGGAATGCATGGATCGACAAGCAAACCATCCACCTCCGGTCTTACACCAAGTATCCATTGAGTACCTGCAACATATGTCCACGCTGAGGTACCTGATAGCCACGCATTTCGACCTAAACCAAATTGCTTGTGCTCGTCACCTAATATATTTTGTGGATAGCAATATGGTTCGGTTTCAAATGTATTCAAATCATCGTTTTTTGATGCTGGGTTAATCTGTCGGTAGTATTCATACGCACGCTCGCCATTGCCCATTTTTGCTTCAGCAATCATCACCCAAGGGTTGGAGTGTAGGAAAATACCACCGTTCTCTTTTGCTCCTGGAGGATAGGTTGATACACCACCTAAGCGAGGTTCGAACCCATTATAACCCGGCGTAGAGAGCTTAATTCCATTGATCGTATTTAGCTTCCTGTTAACAGAATCAAGCGCCTGCTCTGCTCTCTCATCTGTAGCAAATTCAGAGATAACCGGCCAGCTCTGCCCATTTGTATATATTTGACCTTGTTCATTACTATGTGAACCAATCGGCTCGCTATTCTCATCATAATAACGGACATACCATTCGCCATCCCAACCGTGATCATTGACCACTTTTTGCATATGTTTATATTGTGCGGAAAACTCTTCACTGAGTTGTATTTCATGTCGCAATTTGCAAAGGTCAAGCATATCGAGCAACGCTTTACCGTACATGTTTGCCACCATAAGTGATTCCGCACCCGTTGGTAGGTTAACTGTGTCGTTCCAATCCGCAAAACCAAGCAAAGGCAAACCATGTGAACCCGTATTGGTACGAGTAAATTCAATGGATCGACATAGATGGTTCCACACGGTTCCTTTCTCTAGAGGCGCATTCTTACTGTCTTTCTCATAGAAAGGGATAACCTTATTCAAGAACTCACTATTCCCCGTCTCTTTTACATACTGCGTTACCGCGTAGATGATCCATAAATGGTCATCACCATAGTAACTAGGACGGTCTTCTTCTTCTCTTGAATCGCCTTCGTTGGCTTCCATCGTAGAAGGGAAAAACTGGTGCATCGCCGACCCATTTCGCTTTTGGACCGAGAGCAAACGTTCGATGAATTCACGGGCTTCTTCCGGCATATGCGCAATCACACCAAGGGTGTCTTGAGATGAATCACGGAAGCCAATACCACGTGCTCCATAACCAAGTTGATACAACGACAGGTAACGAGACCAATTTTTAGTGGTATGACACTGACGTGGGTTGTGGATATTTAACATCGAGTTCATCGACTCATCTGGCGTACTAACCTGAAGAGTATCTAAATAAACGTCCCAATCAGAAGAGAGCTCAGACAAAGCGTTATCGACATTACTGTGATTGCGATATTTTGCCATCATTTCCGTCGCTTCACTTAGCGTCGCTTTTTGAGTCAACTGCACCACCGTTCTTTCTGTTGAACCCTTGCTAATCCAACCTAATCTTAGATTTAACGCGCCAATATTGTCGCCGCGTAGACACTCTGTATTTCCTAATTCATCGTTTTTCAGAGCCATTGGCGCTGCCCAACTTCCATAACCAAAGTCACCGAGAAACTGCTGGCGATCTCCATCAAATGATGTAGCCACACGGTCTGCAGTCATTAAGTTAACGGCGTAATCACGCTTCATGAAGGCATACTGTTCAAGCACCACGTGACCAGAATCTTGTGTGTGTGCATTCAACGTCATAGTTTGAGGAACCCAATCGGCATTGAGCAACTGCTTAAGTGCATCAAAATGCGTAAATTCAAATACAGGCACAACGTCAACATGTAACTCTTCATCAGAGATATTGGTTATTTTTATATCTTGCAGGAGTACTTCATCGTTTTTCGGTACGAAGAAGGTCACTTCACTACGTACACCGAACGCTTCAGAGACGATCGTGGTATAGGAAAGCCCTGTGTGATTTTCGAATCTATCTAACGGCTTTAGTGTTGGCGTAAAAAACGGCGAGAAGATCTCTACATCGCCCGCTTTATTACGAACTTTTAGATATAAGGTGGAGCCCTTAAAGTCAGAGTTAGGCATCTGTGCGACGTATTTGGTAATACGATTTAGAGCAGGATCGCCTTTACATAGAAGCACGCCACCGTTGCTATCAACGATGCCGCCAAAATTTAGTGTGCCAACGTAGTTACTCCATTTAATCGGCGTCACTGGCGTTGTGGCTACATATTCTTTTTTCTTGTCGTCAAAAAAACCAAATTTCATTTTAAATCCTTAGGTGCTGCCCTAAACAACAGCACTATTAAACCTTTATTAATTTTATTATTTTGTATCAGTTAGATTATACCGCTAGTGATTTACCACTTAATGCATCGAATAGATGAATCGCATCTAAATCGATGTAAAGTGTAGCACTTGCCACATCAACAGCTGCCGCTTGCGTTTCTACCATCATTTGTTGGTTCGCAACCTGCGTCTTAAGTAAGATGCTTGCGCCAAGTAATTCTTTATCTTGAATAACTACGGGCACAGGCAATACACGATCATGCTCTACTTGCTCGCTACGCAAATGAAGGTCGGTAGGACGAATCCCCATGTGTAACGCAAGGTTCTTGGTCGCCAACGTTTTAAATCGCTCAGGCAGCGGGATAACAATATCACCTAATTGGATAGCCCATTCGCCATCGGTATCAACAAGATTGGCATCTAACATGTTCATCGATGGGTTGCCGATAAATTGAGCCACAAACTTATTGGCAGGACGCTTAAATACGTCTGTCGGAGTACCGACTTGCTCAACATAACCATCTTTCAGAATGACAATACGATCCGCCAACGTCATTGCTTCAATCTGATCGTGCGTTACATATATCGTTGTTGTTTTGAGTTCACGATGAAGATGTTTGATTTCTTCACGCATTACACCACGGAGTTTTGCGTCTAGGTTAGATAAAGGCTCATCAAACAAGAATACTTTCGGCGTGCGTACCATTGCACGTCCCATTGCCACACGTTGACGTTGACCACCAGAAAGTTCTTTTGGTTTCCGGTCTAAAAGCGGATCAAGTTCAAGCATTTTCGTTGCTTTGCGAACCTCCGTATCTATATCGGCTTTTGCCATTCCTTTTAGCTTGAGGGCAAAGGCAATATTTTCATAAACCGTCATATGTGGGTAGAGTGCGTAGCTTTGAAATACCATCGCTAAATCACGATCTTTAGCATCTATCTTGTTCATCAACTTACCACCAACGTAAATCTCGCCGGAGGTGATGCTCTCTAAGCCCGCAAGCATGCGTAGCGTGGTTGATTTACCACAACCAGATGGCCCTAAAAATACAACAAACTCACCATCTTCTACTTCAAAATCAAACTGTTTTACTACTTCTACATCGCCGAAGGATTTTTTGATATTTCTAAATTCTACATTTGCCATAATTTTATTTCTCCGCCTGCGAGTGCCACTCTCTATGAGCTTTGCACTCGCCTTGCATTAATTAGTCATTGTCCGGGTTCAATTCGTAAAGAATTACCCTTTCACTGCGCCAGAAGTTAACCCACTTATCATCTGTTTGGATGCAAACAGATAAGCGGTGACAAGCGGCAGTATCGAGATTGTGGTACCTAACATTACCGCTCCCCAAGGGGTGTTTGGTATCCCTTGCACACTCCGCAATGCCTGCGTGATTACGTAATTTTCTGGCGATGTAAGCACAACAAGTGGTTGCATGAATGAGTTCCAGAAAAATACAAACTGAACGATGGCCAATGTCGCAAGCGCCGATCTCATCAACGGAAGCACAACACTCCAATAGGTTCTAAATTCGCCTGCGCCGTCCAACTTAGAGGCTTCCAATAGCTCTTTAGGAATAGACGCAATAACATGCTGTCGCATTAGGAAGATGCCAAACGGGGTTGTAGTAAACGGTAACCACACCGCCATATGGTTATCCATTAAGCCGAGGAATTTCACGATCATGAAATAAGGTATAAGGCTTAACACCGGTGGGATCATCATTGACCCAACTAACATACCAAATAGAACATTCTTGCCTTTAAACTTAAACACGGCAAACGCATACCCACCCATACTACAAAACAGCAGCGAAATAGTCGTTCCTAGAAAGGCAACATAGATACTGTTAAACATTGCCTGCCAAAATGGCATTATTTCCAATAATTTATCGTAGTTAATCGCAAGGCTGTCGCCCATCATTAGACTTATGCCAGAGCCAAATATTTCGGAACGGTCACGAGTAGACAACAATGCAGACCACAAAAACGGGAATACAGTTATCAACGCAGACACGATAAGAATGGTGGCTAGCGCGGCCAATAAAACTTTTGTGATTAGCTCTGAAACATCAGAACTTGGCTTTAGTGCACTTAATTTCATTTTATTGCTCCCCTAAGCCTTTTTTACCAAATAATACAAACTGAATCGTTGTGAAGAATGCAATGAGTGCGAATAACAACCATGAAATTGCAGATGCCGTTCCCATCTCTAGCCACTCCCAACCGACTTTGTATAAATACATAGATATTGTTAAGCCAGCTTGCCCTGTACCACCAAGACCTTTCGTCAATACAAACGGTTCTTCAAACAGCTGCAAATTACCAATGATAGTCATCGTGACGGCAAAGAAAACAAACGGACGAATCATCGGTAATGAAACATACCAAAATCGATGCAGTGCATTTGCACCATCCATTCTTGCTGCCTCTAAGATATCTTTTGGTATGGTCATTAACCCTGTCGTATAAAGCACGATATTGAAACCGGTATATTTCCAGAATACAACGATAGCGATAGATGGTTTGATAAATGAGGCATCATCCAACCAACGGATTGGTTGGTAGTCGTTTACCCACGCAAACGCCCAACCTAACAATGTACTGTCAGCCAAACCCATCAATGCTTGGTTGATTACGCCTGAGTTCGGTGAATACATGTTAAAGAAGATCAGAGACGCCGCGACGGTTGACGTAATGTACGGTAAGAAATAGGCTGACGTCAGCCAGTGGCGTAACCTATCCCCTAGAGAAACTAAGATGTAAGCCACCGGAATCGCAACAAGATGTTGTGCAACACCAGAGGTAATTGCTAGCCAGAAAGTATTCTTAAGAGAACGCCATAGCCACGGGTCTGTTAATGCAATGCTGTAGTTCTCGAAACCCACAAATTCCATTGCGGCTATCCCTTCTACTGGATTCCATGCATGGAACGACAGAAAAACAGAAAAGAGCAGCGGAAAAATACCAAAAACAGAAAAAATTATTAAAAAAGGCAGAAGAAAACCATACGGTGTAAGCGCTTTCACGTTTAACCGTGAAAGAAACCCTTCCTTCTCAGAAAGTTCCTCCTGATTCGACAATACTGTTTCTTTCATTGTCTGACTCATAATAACGACCTCACTAGGTAGAGGCGCCTGTCTCTAATGGACAATGCGCCTCTTAAATTTACTAATAATTACTTAAGGTTACGGGTACGACGTAGGATTAGACGTTCGGCTTCGCTAAGCGCCGTTTTGATGTCTTTACCTTCATCAAGTACTTCCATTAATGCATTTTCTAAGATAATTGAACGAGCAACGTGGTCACCACGGCCTGGCTCTACTGGCTTGATATTCTTCGCAACTTCAGCAAACAATTGACGAGCCTTTTGACCACCTAGGAATTCAACTTCTTCATTAAATAGTTCATCATCATAGGTTGTGATGTTTGCAGGGAATGCAGTAATTGTTTCGAAGTGCTTAAGCTGAACATCACGATTAGTTGTCATGTATTCAATAAGCTTCCAAGCTTCATCTTGCTTCTCGGATTGCTTCGGAATTGATAAGAATGAACCACCCCAACTACCATAGATTCCATCGGGAAGGTTTGATACACCCCACTTACCTTTGGTTTCTGGTGCAATCCAGTTTTGTAGATGGCCTAGAAGCCATGCGCCAGAAAGCTGGGTCGCAAACGTACCGTTGCGGAAGCCCTCATACCATTCGTTTGACCATGCGGTAATACGTGCGTCCAAGCCGTTGTCGCGGATCTGCTTAGCGACTTCAAATGCGTGAACAAAACGCTCTGAGGTTACGACGGGTTTACCATCTTTATCAAAGTAAAGACCTTCACCTTCAGGAACAGTAGTGAAAATAATCGCTTGTGCTACGTCTGCCGCTGAAGCGATAAGATAGATATTGTCTTGCTTTAATTTCTTACCGTATTCAATGTAAGAATCCCAATCTTTAATTACTGCGTCTTGCTTCACGCCTTCTTTATCAAGAATGTCGGTGCGGTAGTACATCACACCAGGACCTAAGTCGACCGGAATGCCGTAAACATTACCGTCACCACCTTTACCTTGAGTCCATGCGTAAGGAGCAAAGCTATCAGCATATTTGTCTGCACCATACTGTTCAGAGAGGTTAACAAGCCCGCCAGAAGCAACGAAAGGACCGATTTTTTCTACATCAACAACAATAACATCACCCGCACCTGAACCCGTTGCCAAGTTAGTGGTTAACTTAGTGTGGTGATCGCCGTGATTATTCATCAAATAATCTACTTTGATACCCGTCTGCTTTTCAAAGTCAGGAAGGATAACCTTCAAGCTGCTATCGAAATCTGGAAATCCATCAAAACGAATATCAGCATCAGAGGCATTTGCTGTTGCTGCGAGTCCTAAAGCAACTGCACTGGATAGGGTAAGAGTCTTAAGGTTCATCTTATAGTCCTTCATTATTATAAATTAGCTGTGAGTTTTTTCACCGACTCTCTAATCACTAAAGAGGGGGAAAGTTTAAAATCTACTTCTGTTTTCTTTTTAATGAGTTTTTGAAGGATTAACTGCACCGCTTCAGTACTCATCTGTTCTATTGGAAAATCGATCGTTGTAAGCCCTGGAGTCAGATAACGAGCAAATAAAATATTGTCGAAACCAATGAGGGAAACATCTTCAGGGACCAATAAATTGGCTTTTTTCATCTCTCCAAAAGCGCCAAAAGCCATATGGTCATTTGCCGCAAAGACCGCGCTAAAACGGCAGTCACGGTTAAGAAGCTTATTCATGGCGCTAGCGCCTGTTTCTTCGGTAAATCCCGCTTCAACTACTCGTGATTCACTGTATTCAATACCCGCATCTTCTAGTGCATCGCGGTAGCCTTGTAAACGACCTCGCGCATCAGATTTAGACAGAGGGCCTGTAATACACGCAATTTCACGATGCCCCATATCAATAAGGTATTTTGTCGCAATATTAGCACCCAGCTCGTTATCGAGTTCTATACAGCTATTATTGAGTTCTGGTACAAGACGGTTCACAAGGGCAAACTGAATACCCTGAGTTTCTAGGTCAATTAGATAGTCGTCAGAAACATCCTGAGTATGTAGAATGAGCGCATCGACACGTCGGCTTAGCAAAAAGTCTATCGCTTGTTTTTGACCCTCTTCGTCATTGGAACCTGCCGTCACCACTAAGTGATAACCAAAACGACGCAGTTGATCCTCTATTGCTTGAAGCATTCCGGAGTAGAAACCTGCCAGTTCAGGAACGACGACTCCAATGCTGCCCGTACGACTAGACGCCAATGCCTGTGCGATAGAATTTGGGCGATAACCAAGTTTCTTAATCGCTTTTTCTACCGACATTTTTTTATCATGGCTTACTCTGGTAGAACCGTTGACCACTCTTGATACTGTTGCTTGAGAGACACCAGCGAACTCAGATACGTCTCTAATTGTTGCCATCATTTTGTCCCTCCTTATGTCATGTATTCATATTGGAAACCGCTTTCATGTAACGGATGATAGAGCAATAAAAATGAGAATTCGTGAACTGGGTCACGTTGAAATTAAGGTGATGAATTGGAGGTTCAAAATCTTGAAAACACCGACAGGAAACCATGCCCCTATGAAACTGTTTCATGGAGTTCACACCGAATAAAACTTACGAAAAATAGACAAAACCCCTTAAAAACAAACAATTAACATATAAAAAGTAGAAATGAAAATTAGATAATCATTCTGTTTCATGAGAAATACGGAGAGATTTCACTTTCGGAAGCACAAAAAATGGGGCACTAAAGTGCCCCTTAACTGTGTGGAGTTCACAAAGCATATGCTGCTGGTTCTGCCGCCCAGAGATATGCAAATCATTGCTAGAAAAGGCTTGAGATTTACTTTGTACTGCAATCCAACACTGTTTTTTCGACGAGGTACAACTAAAGCTCACCAAACCCGACATTGCTCATGATTTGATTCGTTCCTGTTATATGTCGTCAATAGGAATTTAAACAGGCGCTGGAGAAACCATAATAATAATAGATGCACATTAAGACATAGATTAGAATCACGAATAATAAATATAAATACACTAATGAAACAAGTTCGACTTTATAAGACAACCGATAACATTGAAAATCCATAGATATAACAATAACTCTGTGATAAATACCTTTACCATCTGATGGCTTTTATTTCTCTTTGTTTCATGAAATATGATGAACCAACGCAACCCATTATATCTAAAGAATAAATTAATTTAAAAACACCCTCATTATAAGTTAAGTTCTCTTTTTCAGCACAATGAAAATCTGAACATTCTATTTAAACACACAGTACATCTAATTAGTGGCGCTATAATTCTTCCCTCTCTCTTCATTAAAAATTCAATTACAGCACATTTAAATATGGATCTTGTATATTCTATACAAATTTGATTGCTCATTTTATATTTAAAAAATCATAGAATTCATGAAAGATCTCAAATATATGAAACATTTCATGGCTCTTACCAATAAACGGTCCATATAGTCCATTACAAATGTGACGAAAACACGTATATCCTGTGAAATGAAAGCGATTGCAGAGTACGTAAGTCGTCACAAAATTTCAGATAACCAATTGATATTTAACATGTAAATATTGTGCCATTCAATTGTTAATTGTTTTATTTTGTTTCATGTAATTTATGCCTCTAAAACGTGTGAGCCCGTAGTGTTTTTTCAAACGTTTCATTCCTTAATATTTCTCCCGAAATAACAAAACCTACAATAAATTAAGGACCGTACATGAAAAACTTTAAGGTTTTATCTCTCGCCCTAGCAGTGGCCTCTTCTCTAACAACTTTTGGTGCTGTCGCTAACGAAACTATCAACATGCAGGCGCAGATTGATGACTTACAAGCGCTTATGGCAAAAAAAGAAAATGACGTAATCTTCTTTGGTTATGCTCGATATGGTGCGCAATATCAGAATGGTGATACCCGATATGTAAACGGTATTGGTAGTACGGGACAAACTGTTGGTCGTTTGGGTAACGAAGCCAATGGTGGTGAGTTTGGTATTGCTAAAAAGTACACCGCTGAAAATGGCGCGGTTTGGGACCTTGCTGTAATGGTAGAACATTGGTCAAATGACGAATGGGGTGATGAATCCTACGGTGGTGTAAACCTTAAACGATTTTACTCAGGTGTAACCAACATTTTTGAATCGCAACCAGGTTTGTATGTTTGGGCAGGTCGTGATTTCCATGCTCGCTTGCAACAAGGCTTAAACGATTACTATGTAACTATCGAAGATGGTCAAGGGGGTGGTTTCAAAAACTTTGACTTAGGTGGTGCAAAATTGGACTTCGGTTTTGTCGGTGGTGTCGACGATAATGAAGGCTCCCTTGGCAACGACAACGGTAAATATGCTGCGACCTCTAAGATTAAAGGCATCGATGCTGGATTTGCAAAAATTGACGCATATGCACACTTTGGTTTTACATCAGAAGATGAAGAGATTGAAACTTCGGGATTAGATAGCGAGACAGCGTGGTTAGTCGGTACTCAAATTAAGTTTGATTCTTCTAGCTTGCATGTTCGATATGGTGACGGTGCAAATAACTCAGTAATGGGCCTTAAAGGCGATTTCCAAAGTCTATTTGTCAGTTATGAAGGTGGATTTAGTGCTAGCGAAAATTGGGATATCAACTACCTAGCCGCTTATTATAACCAATCTGGTGATGACGCGACTGATCAGAATGAATATAGCCTAATCGTTCGCCCTCAATATCGTTGGAACGACATTCACTCCACATGGATTGAAACTGGCTATGCATTAGTTGATGAAGACAGCGGCAACGAAACGGATGGTTGGAAAGTAACACTTTCTCAAAACATGTCTATAGGTGGCCTACCTGGGAGCCGTCCAATGCTTCGCTTCTATGCCACTGTTGGTGAAAAAGATGTTGCCCCACAAGGATCGGCTAATACAACTACCGATACCGTTAGCTTCGGCGCAATGTTCGAGGCATGGTGGTAAAAATCGTCAAGTTTAGACGTACTTTGTCATTCAATTGAATACACATTGGCTAAGTTTTACGCTCTATAATGATTAAAATAAAGGGTCCATTAAGGGCCCTTTATTTGTCTTTTATAACGATAAAAAAAGGGGTTTCACTAAGTTTTAATTAATAAGCCATGTTTAGATTAACCAAAGTTACAAAAACACCTAGTGCGCCTTTATGTAAATAAAAATATTTATGCTAGCAAGAAGAATCAAAATGAATAATAGGAAATTTGAAGAGGCGGATAGAGCCTAAACCACGCGTAAAAGGCCCTCTTTCGAGGGCAATGGTGTGACAGGAAAGTGTCTCCCTTACATCAAGCGATTTTTGCTGCTTTCTCTAGCGGCTGAAAGTCTGCGCCCGTATTCGACTCATTGACAGATTCACACGTTGGTAAAGGTTCAACCTTCACCTGTTTTTCGTATAGGAATCTTAATACTGATTGTCGGTATTTTTGATAGGTCGCATTATCCGCTAACGCGACGCGATTACGCGGTCTTTCAAGTTCAATATCGAGAACTTCACCTATTGTTGCGCTAGGCCCATTGGTCATCATGACAATTTTGTCTGACAACAAAACGGCTTCATCTACATCGTGGGTAATCATAATAACCGTATTGTTTAGATCCGCTTGAATTTTCATCAACGAGTCTTGAAGATGGGCACGAGTCAACGCATCAAGGGCACCAAAGGGCTCATCCATGAGCAATACTTTAGGCTTTAATGCCAACGCCCTTGCAATACCCACACGCTGCTTCATCCCACCGGATATCTCGTCCGGCTTTTTGTCAGATGCATGTTGCATTTGAATAAGCTCTAGATAATGTTCTACTTGCTGTTTTATCCACGCTTTAGATTTCCCTTTAGCCACTTGTTTTACGGCAAGTTCTACGTTTTGATACACCGTCAACCAAGGCAATAATGAATGATTTTGAAACACTACCGCCCTTTCTGGACCAGGTTCAACGACTTCTTTACCATCGAGTATCACCCCACCATCGGTTGCTTCTAGAAGACCAGCAACCAAGTTAAGAACGGTCGACTTGCCACAACCAGAATGACCAATCAGTGAGATAAACTCGCCCTGCTTGATATTGAGATTGACATCTTTAAGCGCGACAAACTCACCTTTGGCCGTTGGAAAGCGCATTCCTAACTGGGTTAAATCCAATAATACTTTTGACATAATTTATTCCTTTTCCCAGTTATCTAAGCTCTTGCGATTTATTCCAAGAGAGTTTCTTCTGTAGTGTCAACATGCCTCGATCTAAAAGCAGCCCAATAAATCCAATCGTTATAACCGCGACCATTATTCGGCCTAATGACGCTGAACTACCATTTTGAAATTCATCCCAAACAAACTTACCTAACCCTGGGTTTTGCGCGAGCATCTCAGCAGCAATAAGCACCATCCATGCGATGCCTAAAGAAAGACGCAGACCCGTGAATATCATCGGTATTGCAGACGGTAGTACGATAGTACGAATGTTTTGCCACCAAGAAAGTCGAAGCACCTTACTCACATTAATCAAATCTTTATCTACGCTTGTTACACCAACCGCCGTGTTGATTAACGTAGGCCACAAACTACACAATGCAACGGTAATGAGTGAAGTAACAAAAGATTTGGGTACTAGTGGATCGCTACTCACATAACTGGCGCTCACGACCATGGTCACTATTGGCAACCATGCCAAAGGAGAAACTGGCTTTAATAACTGAATAACCGGGTTAAATGCTTGGTAAAGCCCCTGATTCAATCCAAGGATAATTCCAAGAGGGATCGCTATAACCGAAGCCAGCAGGAAACCGGCCGCGACCGTAATCAAGCTCGTCCCTATCTGATCAAAATATGTAGGCTTGCCTGTATACGATCGAACCTTTACCTTTGCCTCAGGGTTCTTGGCTAATTTCGCTGCGTTGCGTTTTTCTTGCCTTTCAAAGAATGCGTCACTTTTATCTCGTTCTCCAACATGTTCTTCAATCAGATTGACGAACTGAGTATAGGTTTGCACTGGTCCCGGAAGGGTGCCTAGTGACGTTTGAACTTGTTTCGCGGACATGTGCCAAATCAATAAGAACAACACAAAACCCAAAAAGGGATAGACAAACATTTTTGATTGATTTGCTACTAACCTGGTAGCTGGCAGGATGGAAATAACATTGTTAGACATAACGACTCCTTAGCCAATTCACTGAAACTGAACATGGAGAAAAGGGGAAGTAATCCATCTCACTTACACCATGTTCACGTCAACTATCTAAACTTTAACCAAGTTAAATTACACTTTTTCGGCGCCTTTTAGGCCAATAGAAAACTGCCGTAGATAATCATTTGGTTTTCGACCGTCATATACCACGTCATCAATAAAGTGCGTTTGTGGGTCTTTAAATCCATCTTCGGACTCAAATGTAGGGAAATCATTCGTCTTCAGTACGCCTTCTTCAACTAATGCTTCTGCCGCTTGTTGGTAGATGTCAGGGCGATACACTTTCTTTGCAATATCCATATACCAATCATCCACTTGCTCCTCTGGTATTTGCCCCCAACGACGCATCTGAGTCAGATACCAAATTGCGTCGCTGTAGTAAGGAAATGTTGCGTTATAACGGAAGAAAACATTGAAGTCAGGCACTTCTCTTTTATCGCCTTTTTCATACTCGAATGTCCCCGTCATACTGTTCGCGATGACATCAGCATCAGCGCCTACATAGTCACTTTTTGCCAACATTTTCACCGCTTCTTCGCGGTTAGTATTCTCGTTCTCATCTAGCCAAGCCGCGGCTCTAATCAATGCCTTAACCACCCTAATATGGGTATTTGGGTATCTATCTGCCCACGCCTTAGAGACACCAAACACTTTTTCCGGGTTGTTCTTCCAGATCTCGTAATCGGTGACAACTGGAACACCGATATTTTTGAATACCGCTTGTTGATTCCACGGTTCACCTACGCAGTAACCCTTTATAGTACCTGCTTCCATTGTTGCTGGCATTTGCGGTGGAGGAGTTACCGATAAAAGAACATCCGCACTTATCTGCCCACTGTTGTCGCCTGCTATAGGAGCATAATAACCGGGATGAATACCACCAGCAGCTAGCCAATAGCGAAGCTCATAATTGTGCGTTGAAACAGGGAAAACCATGCCCATATTGAAGGGTTTACCTTGGTCTTGGTAACGGGTAACCACGGGCTTTAACGCGTCTGCTTTGATTGGATGTACCGGCCATCCGTCTGCCTGCATTTCTAAGTGAGGTTTCATCTCCTCCCATGTATCGTTAGATACAGTAATCGCGTTCCCATTGAGATCCATACTGAACGCAGTAATAATTTCAGCCTGCGTACCTATCCCAATCGTTGCACCAAGTGGCTGTCCAGCTAGCATGTGTGCTCCGTCTAATTCACCATCGATGACACGGTCTAAAAGTACTTTCCAGTTCGCTTGCGCTTCCAACGTAACGTACAGGCCTTCGTCTTCGAAGAAGCCTTTTTCATACGCAACCGCTAAAGGTGCCATATCAGTTAGCTTGATAAAACCGAATCTTAGCTCATCAATTTCTGGCTCTCCCACCTCTGCCCACGCATTACTCACTAAACACGAGGCAGATAACGCAAATCCAGTCGCTACAATTACTGCCCTTCTTATCGCTGATTTATTCTGCATCCGAATTCTCCATTTCATCGCTGCTATAATTTATTAGTGGTTTTTTTCTCAAAAATTGGCATTTAAAAACACTCTGCTTATTTCAAGTAGTGGCGCCGTTGCTGTCATGTCTTCATCGTCGTGATGTCATCATTCCATTTGCAAGTTATCGAGTTAAAAACCTTATCAAATTTTTTGTTACTTATTGATGTATATCAAGTAGCGTGCCAATTAGATTTTTTCTTTAATATCAGTAAGTAATGGTAGAATCTGTCCTCTTCCACATCCATTGACGCATTTTGTTAGTGCATCGCGCACCATTGTTATCAAAATGTTATAACCCTAAAGAGGTAGTGAAAAATGGCGATATTACGAGGGATACGTACATTGGGGTTTACGTCAATATTCTATCCGCTCGCCTAATCAACACTATAATGTGATAGATGTCTCTTTATAAATGTAAACTAATTGTTAGTATCTTTGAAAACGTGACTTGACGTACCTTCAAATAGGCTACATCTACAATAATTAAGAAGAGGAAAGTTATGATTAGAAGAACTAGACGAGCACAGCTAAAACGCTGTCGCGGTCGTTTTTGGAAAGAGACATCGAAGAAGATAACTTTCCTAAGATAATCAGAGCTAAAGGCTAACTAGGTTAGCCTTTTTTATTGCTTACCATTTATTTCTCTCGTGCCGTGTTAGAACCCATATTTATCTCTTCATCACTTAACGAAAAATTAGCTTCCAAAGCGAGTTCATCAGCACGCCTATGCATGGCTTCTATAAGTTCTCTGTCGTGCTTTGCAAAATAGAGATCTTCTTCGGCTTTGCCCTTTAAGCGAAGCTTTTCTACAAAATCGACCATACTTCACCTCACCTATGCTTTGCTATTGATATAAGTATAGTCAAATATTCAACGAATATTTCGGCTTCTCATTTGCAGCTTTTCCGTAACTCATATACCTTTAGTAGATAACAAAAATATAGAGGTAGCCCTATGAGCAATAAAGATTTTATTGATAACAAAGAAGACATGGGGACCTTTATTCAGAAGTTACCTAAGGTTGAACTGCACCTTCATATTGAAGGCTCGTTAGAACCAGAGCTCATGTTTGAGTTGGCTAAAAGAAATCAAATTGAACTGCCTTATAAATCGACTGAAGAGATTCGTGCTGCTTATCAGTTTGACAACCTTCAATCTTTTTTGAATATCTATTATCAAGGTGCTCACGTTTTATTGCATGAGCAAGACTTTTATGACCTCACATGGGCTTATCTGCTCCGGTGCAAGAAAGATAATGTCATTCACTCTGAAATTTTCTTCGATCCGCAGACACACACAGAGCGCGATATATCATTCGATATAATAGTCGGAGGCATTCATAAAGCCCTTAAAAGAGCAGAACACGAGTTAGGTATTAGCACTAATTTGATTATGTGCTTTCTGCGCCACTTGAGTGAAGATGAGGCATTCTCTACTCTTGAACTTGCACTTGAACACAAAGACAAAATCGTCGCCGTTGGACTCGATTCATCAGAGCAAGGGCATCCACCTAAGAAATTTGAACGCGTCTTTCAGAAAGCTCGTGAGCAAGGATTTCTCGCCGTTGCCCACGCAGGTGAAGAAGGGCCAGCCCAAAATATCATTGATGCTATCGAAAATCTAAAGGTCGATAGAATTGACCATGGTGTTCGATGTATTGACGACGAAAACCTCATGTTGTCGCTGGCTCACTCTAAGGTGCCTCTAACAATATGTCCTTTATCAAACATTAAACTCAAAGTGTTTGAGTCTATGGCACAACACAATATCCTCGAATTGATGAGAAAAGGGCTGCACGTTACCATTAACTCTGATGATCCCGCATACTTTGGTGGTTACATGTCTGACAATTTTCTGGCCGTTGCTTCGGCATTACCATTTTCCAAGCGAGAGTTAGCTCAGCTATCACTCAATGCTATTGAAGCTTCTTTTATTCCTATTCAACACAAAGAAGACCTCAAACAACAAGTACACACATATTTAGCACGGCAATGACAGCCGATTAACCTTGATTGCAATCGATGCTTATTTCAACTATCATCTTACCGACTGATTAGTCGGTTTGTTTATAATGTAAAGGTGACTTTAATGACAACACATTCCTCTGCGCAACCATCAGATAGTGCTCCCTCACCATTATTTGAACTATTCACGCAACAAAGACAGCAATACGCTCAACATCCTTTGTCTACTTATCAGGAACGCGTACGTCAGTTAAAAGAGCTAAAGAGTGCGATTCTAAATTATAAACAAGAACTCGTCTCGGCAATGAGTGCCGATTTTGGTTACCGTTCTGAGCACGATAGTCTTATCGGAGACATTCTGCCTGTCGTTAGTCAAATTAACTACACACTTAAAAAACTGAAGAAATGGATGAAACCGAGTAAAAGGCATGCCGGCTTGTTGCTTGCTCCTGCATCCGTTCGAGTTGAGTACCAACCAAAAGGTGTGGTTGGCATAATCGCTCCGTGGAACTTCCCGATCATGCTGTCACTTAGTCCACTTGTGACGTCTTTAGCCGCGGGTAATCGCACCATGATAAAGGTGTCTGAGTTTACGCCGGAAACCAACAAAGTACTAACCATGTTGTTAGGCTCTATATTCTCTAACCGAGAAGTCGCGATAATAGAAGGTGAAGTCGACATCGCAAGCGAGTTTTCTTCATTGCCGTTCGACCATATCCTTTTCACGGGTTCGACTCCAGTTGGTAAACATGTTATGCGCGCCGCCGCGGATAACCTCACACCCGTAACATTGGAGCTAGGAGGCAAGTCTCCAGTGATCATTGGCGATGATATGCCAATAGAAACAGCCGTCGAACGAATCATCTATGGTAAGTGTTTAAATGCAGGACAAATTTGTGTTTCGCCCGACTACATACTTTGCCCTAAAGAGAAGATAGACGACTTTATTTCTCTATATAGAGCGAAATTTCAAGCGCTTTATCCAGACTTCGATAACAACAAAGATTACAGCCAGATAATTAATACACGTCAGGCGCAAAGAATCGATTCCGTGTTGCAGGACGCTTTAGCCAAGGGCGCGATTGTTTACTCCGCTGACACAAATAACGAAGCCAGTACTCAATTAAGCAGTGAGAACAAAACAGTACTTGATACTGAATCAAAAAAGTGGCCGACTCAAATTATTACTAACGTAAGCAACACTATGCGAGTTATGCAGGAAGAAATTTTCGGCCCACTTTTGCCTATTGTTCCGTATCAGTCTCTACAAGAAGCGATTGAATTTGTGAAGAGCAATCCAAGGCCACTTGCGCTCTATTTGATGAGTCATGACGAAGCAGTACAACGCCAAGTACTTGAGCAAACACACTCAGGCGGAGTCTGTATCAATGAAACGGTATTTCACGTCGCAGCTGAAGATGCCCCTTTTGGTGGTATTGGTCAATCTGGAATTGGACACTATCACGGTACCGAAGGTTTCAGAACACTAAGTCACGCTAAGACCATTTTACAAAGAGGCACATTTAATACCGGTAAATTGATACATCCACCTTACGGTAATCTGGTGCAAAAAATGATGCTCAAATTCTTTTTAAGGTAGGGTGATTATGAAACCTGACAAACGCCAAAAAATACTTGATACCGCGTTATCACTCTTTGTAGAGCGCGGGTTCTATTCTGTATCTACAGCGAGTATTGCTAAACAAGCTGGCGTTGCCACTGGCACGCTTTTTCATCATTTCGCTACAAAAAACGCGTTGTTAGAAGAACTTCTCATCACCGTGAAGCAAGAATTTGCCGATTCTGTATTACAAAACAAAGCCGTCCTCACCACTGCTTTGGAAGCGGATATAAAAAACCAAGCAAAAGCTATCTGGTTTGCAGGTCTAGAATGGGCAGTAAATCACCCTGATAAATTACAGTTATTCTTAGCCTTCTCTCAACTGCAGCAAGTCAACAAGCTCCTTGGACAAACAAAGGTTAGAAGCCTACTCAGCTTCCTATATCAATTAATTGAAGCAGGTGTGCAGCAGTCGATATTTAAACCCTATTCAGAGGAACTTCTTACTGACTGGTGCCACAGCCAATTTCTATCAAGTGCACGCTATCTGACGAGCCAACCTCCGTCTCAATTTGATGAGTTAACGGTTGCTACCTTTACTCTATTTTGGGATGGCATCGCTAGAAAGAACTGATTCTAGAAATTGTATTCGATCTCTATTACCATCAACAGGTCGGTGTTTTCAGGTTTACGCCCCTCTTCGTTCGCAACAGGGCTATAGGTATTGTCTATAATGGCGGCGATTTCTAGATCGATGTCATCGATTAACTCTATTTCGATACCGGTCTCTAGGTGTTGTATAAATCGCCCTGATTCTTGATTTACCACCTTACCGTCGTAGATAAAAAAGTATTCAAGATCTTTAGTGATATCTAATTCGTAGTCCATTCCAAACGCAAACACTGGTGAAAGATTGTTCTTCTTTTCACCCACCTCAACACTGTTGTATTTTGTATGTAATACGCTAAACCCTGCGTAAACAACCAATTCTACATCACTTGTATCGAACACTTCGTAGCCCATTGAGACACCGAGTGTCGTCTGCGCGTCTATGTTCTTAAATTCATCGATATAGAGTTCATAAGTCGGAAGCCGAAAATAAACTTGCTCGGAGTAATACAGATCAAAGGATCCATTTAACCTGTGATTGTCTTCTGTTTTTTCTCTACTATCAGAATCATTATTTGCACTTTCTGACACAACCCCTCGATAATTAAATAGAAAACGGCCATGAGCTGAGAGATACCGAGCTTTCGCACTAAAACTATAATCTAGGCTTTCTGAATTGCCGCTTTTGTATTTTAGTCCAGCACCAAGCTCTCCATCCCAAAGGCTTTGTTCGCTATTCTCGGAAGGGGATATAGAGAGAATCATATCTCTTGGGTAGGCTTTGTCGGGAAGGTCGATAAAGGTCAAAGTGGAATCCGTTAGCCATAGCTGACCATCTCTAATGATTCCATCTTTAAAACGCACTCTCATCTTTTGCTTGGTTCGTAGCTCCCTAATATCTTTCATCTCGATATCAACAAACCCCACTTCATCGCTATCAAACTCAATCTCTTCTTGGTACATAGCAATCAAGTCACCTGCAAATAACTCTCCTTTCCTTAGAAGAACCCAATCGTATTTAATTGGTACGCTCGGAATATCCACCTTCCATGGTGAAGGCATTATTTCATTTGAGCTAACGGCCGTTTTCGGGAGTATTACCAACAATCCTAACAGTAGAAAAACTTTAACTCTATTTTGCATCCCTGCCCTTAACCCTAAATTGAATCAACGAATCGTCTGTAAAAACCCTTCGACTAGCATAATTGATCCATCAATATAATTTAACAGTTTAGGTTGATTCTATGGGGTGCATCATCAAAATATCTGTTGTATTACTTTTCTCGCAGGATAGCGAATTTGGCAGCAACACTAAATAGCCATCAACCATTTCCGTCAAGTTCTGACATGTTATTCTGTCGCAGTTCGTTTTTCGTCATTGCGGCATTTCTTAGATCAATAATAATTGAGAAATGCGCCAATATTAGATCAACCAATTCAGGCTGAAAATGTTTACCTGACTCGTTTCTAAGTAATTTTTTAACTTGATCCACAGACCATGGCTCTTTGTAAGGGCGTTGACTCAACAGTGCGTCAATAACATCTACGATGGCGGTAACTCGTCCATATATATGTATTTCTTCAGCCACCTTTCCATTAGGGTACCCAGAACCATCCCATTTCTCATGGTGCTCATGAGCCACTATAGCAGCCATCTCCATTAAGTAGCCACGACCTGAAGAAAGGAGCTTATAGCCCTCTGTAGTATGACGTTTCATCTCTTCAAACTCGTCATGATTGAGCTTACCGGGTTTATCCAATATCTTTTCGCTGATCGATATTTTTCCAATATCATGCATAGGGCTAATGACTTTTAATACCTCGCATTCAGCGTCATTTAATCCATAAAGCTTGCCGACGTAACAAGACAGTTGAGCGACTCGTTTAACATGGCTTCCTGTTTCTCCCGATCGACACTCAATGGCTTTCCCCATCATGGTTAATATATTTTTTTGTAGATCAAATATCTCCTGTTTTGTCTTCGTCAAGGCAAGTTCACGTTGTGCAACCTCTCGCGGTTTATTGGTATGCCTATACATCGCATAAAAAAACGAAATGATTAACGGTAACAATGCCAAGACTAACAATACGTCATCGCCGATTAAGGCAATAGGAGAGTCGACAGCCGTATCGTTGTGCGGTTTAGTCCGTTCATTTAAAGTATTCAGCATAATAATAGGTGTCTTCAATGTTAATTTAAAATGATATATAGACTCTTTTTACGAGAAAAATAATATCATTGAAAATAGGCATCAAAGGACGTTTAGGAATAGCCCTACATAGAAGTAGGCATGCTTAACAGAACAGAGAAAAATAGAGTAGAAAATGAGAATTGTGTAGGAACCCTCTGTTTATATACGGCATCACGTATTACATAAACAGAGAGGTTTCATCGAATCACAGAAAGCGGATAATTAGAATTTCATTATTTTTAGGTTTAAAAGCAACCAGGTCAACGAATGCCAGTACTGTATGGGCTATTCACTACCCAGTCACTCCATAATGCGTAGGCGAGTTCATAGGCTTTCTCTCTATCATTTACCTTCGCGAACAATACGGCACATAACGTCGCGACAACCGTATTTGCCATCATATTGTGATCGCTTAAATCCGTCCCTAACAGTGGCTCTTTAGGTAAGGGGAGATCTGAGGCCATTGTTTCTGGCCAGTAGTGCGAAGTCACTCCTTTGCTATCACTTCTCCAAACCGTTTGGCTCACCTTAGGATTGTATTCTGACTCACCGGACTGACCTTTAAAAGAGATGACCGCGTGCTTACTCAGACCTACCGCGTGCTCTACTTCTGCATGCAGTTTTTGGAACCCTGGGTGAAAGCTACCCCTAATACCGTATCTTGCGTTGCCAGGATTAAGCGCTCTAACTACCGTATTGATTGGTGTTCGTAAACCATACCGATTTTTCCAATCCAACATAGTCACCACTTGAGGAGCAAAACTGGCTAGAGGTAGATAAACAATATTGTGCTGCTCAATCATCTCTTTTGCTTGCTTCACATCATGTGCCATTGGAATATCAAGCGCATCAATGTAATAACGAGCGTGTTCACGAATCGAAGTTTCTTCTAAGTGTCCATGCACTAACACTTTGTAACCATTCTCGGCGAGTATTTTAGCGGCGATAATGTGCCAAGGTTTTCCTGCGCTTGCTCTTTTTCCAGCATAGCAAGGCCAGTCGATATCAGCACCAATATCTGGCATCCTCGTTTGGAACGCCTTAACAAATCCAGCAATTTCGTCATGAGTTTCATTTTGAACTCGAATAAGCATCATCAACATAGCCATCTGGTCGTCACCAATTTTGCCATCGAGATACTCATCCATGACTTGATAAGCTTGCTCAAAATTAAGAGGTTTTCGTCCCCTTTCACCTTTACCTACGGTTCGTATACAATCGAGAATTGTGCTCATTATCTTCCTTGATTTCTATCTATTGTTTACAGATTTAATTCGACTAAAAAACATTTTATGCCGTTAAATGTATCGTATTAAACATAGATAGCAACTGTTCTCGAACAATCACTTACTCATTTGAACGGCACCAACGGTCACCGTAAGCTGAAGAATAATCAGGCGTCGCAATGCCTTCGCCGAGATCGGCCACAGGTTCAAGAGGCCCGATAACTGTTCTATAAGGCAAAACACCCGCCCATACTGGTCTATCCAAGTCCGCCATATCATCGTTAACACCATGGTTACCAATTTTTACTGAGGTTTCTGATAATGGCATTCTCAATAGCAGTGTCGCAGACAACTCTTTTTGATTACCTAAACGGACTTCACAGGTACGATTAGGGGCTATTTGTTCAACAAAGTGGTTCAATATACGGTCTTTTTCGCCATTTTCACTTATCTGTTCAAACCGACCAAATACCACCGCACTTCGATAGTGTGCGCTATGATGCATTGCCGATCGAGCCAGTACCCAGCCATCAAACAGTGTAAAGGTCAAACTCGTTTCTACGCCATTTTTCAACGCCCTGAGTAGACGGCTATTGTTCGCACCGTGGATATAGATATGATCATCGACTCTCCAAGCCAACATAGGAATAACGATAGGCACTCCCTTCTCCACAATAGCGACATGAGCGAGCAAACTTTCATCAATTATTTGATGCAACTTAGTTTCGTCATCGCACGCTTTATGCGCGCCCTTTTTGATCGCTGTTCGTTCTGTTTTTGAAAGCATTATTTGGCTCCTAGTTTAATCTTTTTATCTGGTGTTTTTACAATATACAATCAAACTGGTATCTTAATTAGAGCCAATTTTAAATAAACCAAAGGGCCAGTTATGAATTTGATCGACGTCGGCGACCTTTTCCTGTCTAAGCAAAGTTCTTCACTTCAACAAACATTATTTGACGCCATTCAGCAAAAAATAATCAATGGGCATTGGAAAAGAGAACAAAAGTTACCCTCTACCAGAAAGATGGCAGAAGAGCTTACACTGAGTCGAAATACGGTCACCAGTGCATACGAACAGCTTGTTGCAGAGGGATACTTGCAAAGCCGAAAAGGTTCAGGGTTTTTCGTAGCGGTATCTATCCCCGAGCATTTTCTGAAGATCGTTGTCAGCCAATCCGAACGACCAGACAGATCCGACGTAATCAATAAAGAAAGCACTGTTGTGCCCCCATTCGATACACAACGATCACTTTATCTAAATCGACCATTTTCTCCCGGTATACCTGACCTCGCTGAATTCCCATATACCAAATGGCAAAGATTGCTACAGAGGCATATTCACCGAGATTCATTGTCAGGAATGGGTGATATACAAGGTTATTTCCCGTTGCGTGAAGCACTCAGCCATTATCTACAATCAAGCCGCTCTGTTTCTTGTCATCCTAACCGAATCATCGTCACCTCAGGCGCGCAGCAAGCACTGTCCATCGCAACGCTAGCGACTCTAGAGCCAAATCAAACGGTGTTAATGGAAGAACCAGGATACTCACAGATGCGTAAAGTGCTGAACCTTTATCGTATTAAAACGGTTTCAGTATCAGTCGACCCACTATTGGGACTCAATATTGCCTCATTGTTAAAACACAAGGCGGCGGCCGTTTACTTAACGCCCAGCAACCAATACCCAATGGGAACAAGTCTAAATACAGAGCAACGATTACAAATATTGCAGTGGGCAGAGGTGAACCAAGCTTGGGTTATCGAAGACGATTATGATAGCGAGTTCCAATTTGCTCATAGACCCTATACGTCACTTCAAGGGTTGTCTGCACAATCTGGGTTTTCAGATCGTTGTATTTACGTCGGGTCGTTGAGTAAAACAATGTTTAACGGCTTAAGGATTGGCTACATGGTGGTACCGGAAGGTTTAGTCGAGGTATGTTTAAAGATAAAAGATGCGATGGCAGGCAATACCGCAATACATAGCCAGGCCGCTTTGGCAGACTTTATCTCTGAAGGGCATTTTCTTCGTCATCTAAGACGAATGCGAAAAATCTATCAACAAAAATCTATTTTATTACGAGACGCACTCACGCAACATTTTGGGCGAGAATGGCAAGTGATCAGTCAGGAGGCTGGGCTACACACCACCGTTCGTTGGCAGGGTTCACCTAGCGAAAATCAAGTGGTTGAAGCGGCAGCGAAAAAAGGGATCACGGTTAGACCCCTATCTTATTATGAAAAACACACCAATCAGCGCGACTGGAATGCTCTGGTTCTCGGCTATGGCAATGTACAAAGTAATAAAATTGAACCACTTATTGCACAACTCAGACAGATTTATCTCAGTCTATGAGTAGAACCCTATTTAACTTTATTTCTTATTGCGGAACTTACGATGACAGCCTTTACAGGTGCCCGTCGCATCTTTAAATCCAGCTACGAGAGCGGCCTGATCTTGTACCTTCGCTGCCGCATAGAAATCTTGAAAGCCTTGATCCAGTTTATCTAGATTCGTTGAGAATTTCTCAAAATTCTTCCATACCGCCTTTTTGGCATTACTACCTTCCTGGCTTCCTTCTGGAAACAACGTTTTTAAGCTTGATGAGTGCTTGGTTAGTGCCTCTCCCAGTCTCTCAAACTCAGCGTAATCAAATTGACCACTTTCGAGCATGCCGCCAACCGCTTCGACATTGTCTTTGATACCTGAATATGCATCCTGACGAGCCTCTATTTCCGCTTCAAACGTTGCTGCACTAGCCGAAACCGAAATGAGCATAAATAGGCTTACTAATTGCTTTTTCATTTTACTTCCTCCATGTCGCTCATATGAGAGCTGTTTATTATTTGAGCATAGTTACACAATAATAAGGCTTAAGTAAATAGTGGTTATTACGTAAGTAGTGTTTGTTATGTAAATAGTTGCAATACCCATTACTCTTCGGTGAATCAGATTGTATAATGAGGAATGGCAAACTACCTACAAGGACGGGACATGAAAGTTTGGGACTTACCGACACGTTTATACCATTGGATTCAGGCGCTACTATTCGCTGGGTTGGCCTTTAGCGGTCTCACGGAACAAGGTCCACACGTTTACTTTGGTTTAGCCCTTTTTACTCTGCTCATATGGCGTATTATTTGGGGCTTTTTCGGAAGTGATACAAGTCGTTTCTCACGATTTATCCGATCGCCAAAAACGGTCGTTCAATACCTAAACGGACAACATTCAGAACAACCAGGCCATAACCCTGCGGGTGGTTATATGGTCATCGCCATGATTGGTACACTATTGATTCAAGCGCTGACTGGTCTTGCTCTATCTGGGATGTTGGACCCCTTACCCGGTTCAGAAATCTGGCTTAACGATGACATATTTGACGTATGCGTTCTCATACATGAAAACCTCGTTAATGGAATATTTTTGCTTGTAGGGCTACACGTGCTGGCCATTATTATTTATAAATGGCGTAAAAAACCCCTCCTCAAAGCAATGTTTACTGGCTATCAGGAAAACATGGTAACCAAAATAAATTTAGCTTCAAATAGAAGAGCCTTGGTGATACTGATGATCGCCTTAGCAATAACATCGACAATCTATACACTTTCTATCGAATAAAATGTCGAATAACCATCAATTCGAATTAACGCGTCATCGTCGTTAATAGCGATCCTGATACAGCAATCACTGCTTTGCTTAGCTATAGAGTCTGGCAAAGCAGCGACCCACGTATTTTATTACTCTTGTAGCGCTAACGCGGACTCTCTCGTCTCTTGGGCTTCACGCCACCATGCATAGTTGCTAACCGGATTGTCGAGCTCAATAGCATCACCAAACACGGGCGTTAATAGGTTAACGTTATTTTTCTTCGCTAATCTTGTAATTCGCTCAAACGGTTCAAACCAGTCATGCATTGAGAGATCAAAGGTGCCATTGTGGATTGGCAACATCGCTTTGCCTTTGAGATCCAGGTGTGCCTGCATGCTATGTTCAGGCAGCATATGAATATCTGCCCACAAGTCATTATAAGCTCCCGTCTCTATCATAGTGATATCAAACGGACCGTATTTTTCACCAATCTCTTTGAAACCATTAAAATAACCGCCATCTCCACTAAAGAATAAATTGTGTTTGTCGCTTTGGATTACCCAACTTGCCCACAATGTTTCATCCCGATCAAACAGACTTCGACCAGAGAAGTGTTGAGCAGGTGTCGCAACAAGATGAATATTGCCAATCTGCACGTCTTGCCACCAGTCCAATTGGGTTACTTTGGATTCGTCAACACCCCAATCGATAAGGTAGTCTCCCACTTTTAGAGGGGTAACAAAATGCTCGACCTTGTTCGCTAATTTTTTGATTGCCGCTTTGTCCAAATGGTCATAATGATCATGACTGATAATCACCACTTTAATATTTGGTAGATCTTCAATAGAAATGGGGGTTGGATGAAACCGCTTAGGCCCCGCCCATTGCACTGGTGATGCTCTTTCGCTGAATACCGGATCAGTCATGACATACTCACCATTTAGGCTCATTAAGATGGTTGAGTGCCCCAAGCGATAAATGGCATCCTCATCAATGATCTGTAGTTGAGCCTGCGATATTGTTTTCAATGGAATCTCACCTGCTGGCTCCGCTGCGGTCCGTTTTGTATTAAAACGTTCAACTATGATGTCCCAGATGTTCCCTAGAGACGGGTTGTATTTGATTTCCGTATTTACGAACTTTCCTTCATTTTGAGTCGCACCAGTACCGGTTACACACGCGCCAATCGTTACAACTGTCATAAATAAAGCTCCTAAACCAAATATTTTAAATTTCTTCATTCGAGTACTCAAACTTGTAAACTACACTGGGTAGTTTACATTTATACATTGAAAAGTAAACTACTCAGTGTAAAATAATTGGCAGCCTATCAATGAGTCGATTTTTAAATGTCTGAAGTAAAAAGAACAAGAAGTGAACTAAAACGTGAAGCAATTCTTAATGCCGCTAAGAAAGCCTTTATAAAAGATGGCGTGCAGAGTACCAGCATGGACAAGGTATCCGAATTAGCTCAAGTTTCAAAAAGAACGGTTTACAACCATTTTGAAACCAAAGAGATGCTTGTCATGCAAATCATGGCGGAGATGTGGCGAAAATCAACCATTCAGCCTGATTTTGAGTACCTAACAGATACCCCTCTTCATGAGCAATTAAGCGCTATATTACTGGCTGAAGCAAAGATGTTCTCTGCTAAAGAAAATCTTGATCTTTCACGCGTCGCATTTGGGCACTTTTTTTACAATCCTGAGGCACTACAAAAAGAGATGGGCAAATTCTCTGCTCGAGAAACCACCCTTTTTAAATGGTTAGAAGCAGCGGTCGCTGACAACAGGCTTAAACCAATGGATTTTGAGTTTGCTAATAGCCAATTACATAACATGATTAAGGGGCACTGTTTCTGGCCCTTATTGCTCAATATAGGCAGCGTGATAGAGTTAGACAAACTCAAAAAGATCACCGATGAAACGGCCGCTATGTTTTTGAGTCACTATGCAAAAAACTCGTCTATCGTCACCTAATAACAGAGTATACTGAAACAACCAGACAGATTAGAGCAGCAGTTAACGGCTCAACTACACTGCAATTAGGGCCAACTGCACAACCTCATAGTACACTGGGACAATAGTGACCAATGCGACTTATGATTAACAAGCAAATCAATACACCTGAAAATAACTTAGCAACAGGAATGAGATAAAGCGACTGACATCACCCATCTTAATCAATAACCCGCACCAATATATTTATTGTATATAAACAACAAACACTCTTATGTATTAAGTATTACATTGACTCAGTTAATATTTGTATCGAATTGTAAAAAATGATCATTTTCGTTTTTTTTATAACAAAGAAAAACATCAATTCATCTAGACAACCTATGTCTCAACTTAATATTTAAAACACAATTAAAATTAAATAAATTTGATCAGTTTAAAAAAGGAAACATAGATGAATAAAATAATAAACACACTAGGTTTAGCGATAATTGTGAGTAAATATGCTGTTGTTATCTTGCTCGCAGGTCTGTCAATCACTACCGGTGCTGTGGCCTCTGATATGATGACTCTGGCCTGTTTAGGCTCGAATGAATAACCGCTTTTATTTATATTTTTTATCATTCAATTTTCATCAATTAGAACTAGATTAATTATGTAACTTGCTCGTATAAGACAATGTTCCATCATATATAATTCACCCTAAAGCAATAATAAAAAACCGCATCTAAATAACATTAGATACGGTTTTTATCTGGTTAATATATTCACCACTTATTAACCTGGATGTCCATCCACTCTAGGCGTCATAAGCATAATAGCAAAATTATATAGAAACATAACAAACGCAATCGTCCATAACACGGCAGCGCTGTTCACTAACAACATCAGATGTTCAGGAAATAACGCGACAGCAAAACTTCTTATCAAAGCCGCGATAAACAGGGCCAAAAAGGCAGGCCACATTCTAGGCCCTTCATAAATAGCATGACCGGTATGTCCCATCGTTACTCGAGAGATCATCGCTAAAATTACCCCACTCAATGCACCAATCGCGAATAAATGAATCATAGAGTGTTTGAAAAAACCTTCACTAAGACCGCTTGCAAGCAAACCCAATGGTATACAAAGATAGGCACTATGCAGCGACCATACAAGTGGTTCGCTTAATGTGAGCCACGGCTTCCAACGTGCAAAACGAATAAATTGAAATAGCGCACCAACGAGTAAAAAGGCCTGTGACAGTTGTTGATTCGCTAAAGGAAAAAAACTGAGCACAAACAACATCACTAATGGCAAGTTAGCACCAACATCAAGCCACAATTGCGGCTGAGCTTTTTCGAAGTTAAATTTTCGAGCGGTAAAAAATGGTATCACTCGTCCACCCATTACGGACAAAAGTAACATAAACCACCAAAGCATCGCCTGCCACACAGCAAGAGAAGGGAATGGCGGTAAACCTTTGATTGTTGCGTAGCTGGCAAAATTCGCGATTAACGCAAGAACAAAAAGAGGGACAAAAAATAGATTTTTCCACCCTTTTGACTTAACCACTCGGAAACCCACCTCATACGTTATGGCGGCCAAAAATAGTGCCTCGACTATAGAGATGAGCCACAAAGGTGTTTGTGTCCAAAAAAGTAATCTAGGTAATGCCCACAACGACACAATAAGCCCGAGTCGAAAACCCTTAGTACCGTTAATTCCAGTCCATGTTTGCACCGCCGTTAATACAAAGCCGGCAACGATGGCCATTGCGAAGCCAAACAACATTTCGTGGACATGCCACCAAAGAGCAGGAACGTTAAGGGCACTGGGTTGACCGTATTGAAATGAATACACCCAAACGAGAATCGATAAAACCGCGTATAACGAGCCAAAAAGAAAGAATGGACGGAAGCCAAGCCTTAAAAGTGGGGTAATTTTGTCTTCTTTGCTTTTGTCAGTAATGTTTAACAATGTTGGACCTTAGTAAAATAGAGCAATTGACCTCGAAATGCAGGAAATATGCCGATAATATTGATCAATAGAAAATACCAACAACCCTTAAATATCAGTCTATTAAAGGTGTCTTTCAAAAAATAAAGCACACATCAAGAGTCATAAAGACAATCAAAAAGTGTCAACTTGACACAATAAGTGTCTTAAAGACAGTTCAAGTTGCTGTTTAGTATATTTAATTATGTTATATCAAACAGTTAATAACTGGCACAGATACTGCTACACCAAGAGAATAACCTTGCAAATTGGTCACGATATGAATCCGAATCTATCCGCTATTCTAAAATCCAGCGTCATTCTATTCGCGGTATATTGGCTTGCAGTATACGCCGCTATATTACCAGAGTTAATTTATATGTTTGCACTAAAGATAGGTCTATTTTAATCGTAAACCCATTCTCCCCCCACTGATAAGAGGGGGAGTTAAGATGAGTTATTGATTGGTTTTACTTTTGAGCGGTCAACTCAACATGCGGGGCAATAGTCCCTGTACTTCGAGTCGCTAATTCTTCGTATAATTGCCATTTCCTATGGGCAACCTGTTGGGCTTCTTCCGTAATTTTCTCCGCCATTTCCGGATCGCTTCGTTGTAAAATTCGATATCTATCCTCATTCATTCGATACTCTTTAAGAGAAATACTTGGTCTTAATGAGTCTAGAGAAAAGGGATTAATATCCACCTCTCTAAGCGATGGATTATATCGGAACAGAGGCCAGTGACCCGATTGAACCGCAAGTTGTTGCTGTCGTAAACCATCTTCCATATTGATGCCATGCGCAATACAGTGGCTATACGCAATAACGATAGAAGGTCCGCGGTACATTTCAGCCTCACGCATTGCCAATAGTGATTGTTGTGGGTCCCCTCCAAGGGCGATACGAGCAACATAAACATTATTATAAGCAATGGCTTGCATTGCGAGATCTTTTTTGGTCGCCTGCTTCCCCGCCGAAGCAAATTTCGCTACCGCACCTAGAGGCGTTGATTTCGACATCTGACCACCAGTATTTGAATACACCTCAGTATCCATAACCAACACGTTTACATCCGCACCACTAGCTAACACGTGGTCTAACCCACCTGAATCAATATCATAAGCCCAGCCATCACCACCAACAATCCATATTGAACGACGAACGAGCTGCTCCGCAACGGAAGTGAGATTACGTGTCGATTCTGTATCTATCTGTTCAAGACGTTCCTTGAGCGTATCGACACGTTTGATCTGCGCCTGGATTTCAGACTCCGTTATTTGTTTTGCATTAAGTAGTTGGTCAACTAATAACGGATCAAAGTGTTCGCGATTTTCTAACAACAGTTGTTCCGCTAATTCGCGCTGCTTAACGGCCGCTAGCCTAAAGCCAAAACCGAATTCTGCATTGTCTTCAAACAGCGAATTGGACCAAGATGGGCCTCTGCCATCACTATTCACTGACCAAGGCGTTGTGGGTAGGTTACCACCGTAAATTGAGGAACAACCTGTCGCATTCGCTATCATTAATCGGTCACCGAAAAGCTGTGACATCAATTTTAGATACGGGGTTTCACCGCATCCTGAACACGCACCGGAAAACTCAAACAGAGGTTGAAGGAACTGAACACCTCGAACGTGTGAGAAGTCCACTCGAGATCGGTCGTTGTAATCTAACTTTTCAAAGAACGCCAGATTACTAATTTCTTGTTCAAGGTAAGGTTCTTTAAGCTCCATATTAATCGCTTTACGCGTCTCACCCTCATTTGAGTTAGCGCTTACTACTGCTGGGCACGCATCTACACATAAACTACATCCTGTGCAATCTTCAGCATACACCTGCAATGTGTAGCGAATCTCCGGGAACCCTCTCGCCGAGATATGCGCTGTTTTGAACCCATCAGGTGCAGAGTCCAGCATCGATTTGTCATAAAACTTGGCTCGAATCGCGGCATGAGGGCAAACAATACTGCAATTACCACATTGAATACACGCATCAAAATCCCAGATAGGGATACGCTGTGCGATGTTTCGCTTTTCCCACTGCGTTGTACCAGAAGGATAGGTGCCATCAACCGGCAACTGGGAAACAGGAATCAAATCACCCTTGCCTGCCATCATCATCGCGGTCACTTCTTTTACAAAATCAGGCGCTTTATCAGAGACAAATTTGATCTCTTCAATATTTGCGGTTACCTGTTTAGGAATATCGATTTGATAGAGGTTCGCTAGAGCTTGATCCACCGCTAAGAAGTTTTTCTCAACGAGTGCTGGTCCTTTTTTCGAATACGTTTTTTCAATCGCTTTCTTAATTTTCTCTATCGCTTGGTCTTTCTCAATCACACCCGACAGGGCAAAAAAGCAGGTCTGCATGATGGTATTGGTTCTGTTGCCCATACCTGTTTCACGCGCCACCTTATAGCCATCAATAACATAGAGCTTCATCTGTTTTTCGATGAGCTGTTTTTGCATCCTTGCAGGCAAAGAATCCCACACCAACTCATTATCAACAGATGAGTTAAGCAAGAAGGTGGCATGCAATGCCGCCTTAGCCAGCATATCTGTTTTTTCGACAAAGGTTTGTTGGTGACAAGCAATAAAATTTGCAGACTGAATCAGATACGGACTGTTAATTTCATGGTGACCAAATCTAAGGTGTGATTCAGTTTGCGAGCCTGATTTCTTAGAATCATAGACAAAATAACCCTGTGCAAAATAGTCAGGGTCGTCCCCTATAATCTTTATCGTATTCTTGTTTGCACCAACGGTACCATCGGCACCCAAGCCATAAAACATGGCTCGAACTACTTCATTCGGTTCGATATCAAAGCTTTCATCAACCTCAAGATGTGACAAACCTACATCATCAATAATGCCAACAGTAAAATGCCGCTTAGTTTCGCCTTTAACATTATCAAACACCGCTTTTGCCATTGCAGGGGTAAATTCTTTGCTCGATAGACCATATCTTCCTGCCAACACTCTTGGCATCGATTCGAATTTACTTCCGTCTTCCATTAACGCAGTAATAATATCTTGATAAAGGGGATCCGCCGTTGCACTTGGCTCTTTGGTGCGATCAAGCACAGTAATGAATTTTACATTATCCGGTAATTCAGCTAAAAGGTGTTCGGTCGACAATGGGCGATAAAGGCGCACTTTTAACACCCCTACTTTCTCGCCCTTTTCGACAAGATAATCAACCGTTTCAGTTAGGGTTTCAACCCCCGACCCCATCGCAATAACGACATGTTCGGCATCTTCTGCACCATGGAATTCGATAAGTTTGTAATGTCGACCAGTTAGCTCTGCTAGCTTATCCATACACCCCTGAACAATACTTGGTGTTGCTGCATAATACGGGTTTACAGTCTCTCTCGCTTGAAAATAGACATCTGGGTTTTGCGCCGTGCCGCGAATAAAAGGTGTATCGGGGCTAAGTCCTCTAAGTCTATGTGCTCGCACAAGCTCGTCCGAAATCATTTCTCTTATTACTTCATCAGAGATTAGATTTATTTTGTTCACTTCGTGTGAAGTGCGAAAACCATCGAAAAAATGGATAAACGGTATTCGCGCAGACAATGTCGCAGTATGAGCGATAAGCGCCATATCGTGCGCCTCTTGTACCGAAGATGCCGCCAACAAAGCAAAGCCAGTACCGCGAGCCGCCATAATATCTTGGTGATCACCAAATATTGATAACCCTTGTGCTGCCAGCGATCGCGCCGCCACATGGAAGACCGCGGGCGTTAACTCTCCAGCAATCTTATACATATTTGGCAGCATCAACATCAAGCCTTGAGAGGCAGTAAATGTGGTGGTTAATGCCCCACTTTGAAGCGCCCCGTGTACCGTTCCTGCGGCTCCTCCTTCACTTTGCATCTCAGCAATTAAAGGGATATTCCCCCAGATATTTCGTTTGTCTTCTGCTGCCCATTGATCAGCAAATTCAGCCATTGTTGAAGAAGGCGTTATAGGATAAATAGCACAAACTTCACTCACGCGATACGCGATATGTGCTGTAGCTTCATTACCATCACAGGTATGCATGACATGATTAAATTGACTCATTTAGCGCCTCCTACTTCACTTCAGCTGCGACCATTTCGATCGCGTGACATGGGCATTGGGTATAGCAAGCTTCGCAACCCGTGCATTTATCGTAATCCACCTTGTACCCTTTACCCTTACCTTTTGATGTAATCGCACCATAGGGACAAGCGCCCAAGCAACCATCACACTCAAAACAGTTACCACAAGAATAACAACGTTGGGCTTCAAACAAGGCTTCTTGTAACGTTAAGCCCCCTACTACTTCTTCAAAAGATGAGGTACGGATTTCCGGTGCTACGGCAGGTTGTTCCCGCTTATCTGCATCGGTTTTATACCAGAGATGCAATTGATCATATTTAATCAGTGGTTGCTTCGATACTTTGGAAAATGCTCTGCCGCAAAGGAATCCATTTATATGCGCGGCTGCTTTCTTACCATGTCCAACAGCAATCGTCACAGTTCGATCACTTGGTACCATATCACCACCAGCAAATAGGCCAGGATACCCTGTCATCATTTGATTATTTACGACGACAGTTCCATCATCCTTGTGCTCAACACCCGGTACATTTCGAGTCAATTTGGTATCGATATTCTGTCCAAGGGCGAGAATAAGGGAGTCGGCTTGTATGGTTTCATATTCACCCGTTGGCTTCGGCCGCCCATCAACTATATTCATTTTTTCTAGCGTAAAGGTTGAACCATCGATGCTATTGATGGTTCGGAGCCAGTGAAACGCTATCCCTTCTTCCATCGCTTCCACACATTCAAAA